>CAVTNW010000035.1:0-18509 GCA_963736075.1 uncultured Alphaproteobacteria bacterium
GCACATTCGCGATAACCGCGCCCGCCTGCTTAGGCGCACCTTCACGGCCGAGCGAAGCGCCCATTCCGACGACCACGACGGACAACACCGCGCTGCCCAATGTTCGCAACGCCGGTAACCGTCCAGCGGAAAACCAAATCGCTTCCGTGATATCAATGCTGTTGCTGCTGGTCAGACGAACCAGCACGACCTGGCCCGCTCCCGTCACCAGTCCCGCTCCCAGCAGCACTATAATGTGCCGCCAGGGCGCCGCGTGGGAGGCCGCGTCCAGCAAGGTCTCGGGGGGCCCTGGCCACATCCGATGTTGCACGGCTTGCAAGATAAGCGTCAGGGCTGCGGCGATCGCGCCAGTTCCAAGACCCGTGAGTTCGATCGTCAGCCAAAAGCGCCAACCGGCATTGGGGCCAAGTTTCAATGTTGTCGCGTCGGGAGACCCATTGCCCACGTGGTTTTCAGGACTCCTGTTGAATACGGCCGAATTCCGCAGCGGCCGGTTCGATGCAGCGCCCCAGCGGGAGCGCCGCCGCTTCGCAGTTTTGATCGCTTCGCAGACGGCGCCCGCGGCTCAGCCCTCGTATTGGAGCACGTGCAGACCGGCGTTCCAGTCGCTCGCATAGATCAACCCCTCCCGCGTCACGTAGATATCGGCTGTTTTGGCGGCGAGCGCGATGTTGGGTCTCGGATCGATCAACTTGGCCGGCGCCGGCGGCAGCCAGAAGGCCAGCTCCTTCGGCGCGAACTGATCCTTGAGATCGAACACCCGGACGCCGCCGGCATTGTAGGTGGCGAAAATCGTTTCCTCGCTTTGGAAGGAGCCGGGCCGGTTCTCATGCAGGTTGTGCGGACCGAAGGTGCCGGGGGCGGCACAATAGTCGCGATCGCGCGGCACCGGCATGGTCGCGATCGGCACCGGATTTTCCGGCACCCGCGCATCGACCACAAAGATCTGGAACAGCCCCTTCGCGCACTTCTCCGCGTTCGCCTCGTCGGACACGACCGCAAGGTGACGCCCCGGCAGGGGCAACGGCGTGTGAGTGCCACCCGGAAAAGGCGGCGACCAGTTGATGTGCGACAACAATTTCGGCTGGGCGGGGTCGGAGACATCATGGATGGTGAAACCGCCATCGCGCCAGGCGCCATAACCAAGCTTGCCGGCCACGATCATGTGATGCAGCGCGTAGCGCTTGCCCTTGGGCGTATTCGATACTTCGCCGGCCGCGCGATTCATGCCCGGCAGCCACCATTTTGAGACGATGACCGGCTTGGTGATCTCGTTCAGGTCGACGATACAAAGACAATGATCGGTGAAGCCGTCGAAGTGCGCCGAAACATAGGCATAACGACCGCCCATCCAGGACAGACGGTTGATGCCAAGTCCGGGCATTTCGAGAAACGCGATCTCCTTCATCTCGGCGGGCTTGGAGATGTCGTGGATCGAGAGGCCGCTGCGGAAATTCTTGCGTTTGGTGATACTGTCGGCGAGACTATTCTCGAAATAGCCGCGCTGATCGCTGTAGGACTGCATCGCGACGATATTGGCGCCATTGGCGACCAGCAGCAGATCGTCCGATGCCTGAAGATGATGGGTCCGGGTATATTGCCCGGCGGTAAAAAAGCTCACCGGTTTCAGGCGGCTGGGATCGCTGGCGTCCAGAATGGTTACGCCGTCGCTGAACATGTGACCGACATAGAGGTGCTGGCGATTGGACATGATCTGGACGCTGTCCGGACGCCCGCCAATGTCGCTGTAGGAAACATGCTTGATACGATGACCAATGCCTTCGGGGGGTATTGGCGGGTCTGCGGCGCGCGCCGCGCGTGGCACCCCCGCCAACGCCGCCACGCCGAGAATTCCCTGCAGGTGCGCGCGGCGGCTCATCTTCGGCATGACTTCCCCCTCACTTTGAGTGTTTTCTCAATGTCGACGTGCTTCGGCCCTGGACAGGACCGGCCCGATCAGGGGCCATTCTTGGCATCAATCCCACGCCGGCGCAAAAGGGGGATTGACCAGCCGCCGGTCTTTGGGCAGCGCCGCGATCGCCTGGCGATCCTCGTCGTCAAGCCCAACATTTTGCGCGTCAAGGTTGGCCTGCTGGCTCTCCGCCCGCGACGCCTTTGGAATTGCAGCAACGCCGTCCTGGTCGAGCAGCCATTTCAGTGCCACCTGGGCGGCGCTGGCGCCATGCTTGCGGCCGATTGCCATCAGCGTCTGATCGGATGCCGCCCGGCCCTGTGCCAGCGGGCAATAGGCCACCAAAGGAATGGATTTCGCCTCCAGATATCGCCGTAGCGGGGTCTGATCGAGCAGGACGTGATATTCGACCTGGTTGCAGGCGATCGGCGCTTTGATCTCCTCCACCACGGTCTTCAACAGCGCGACGTTGAAATTAGCGACGCCGATGGCGCGAGTGCGGCCTTCCTGCTTCAGCCTCAGCAGCGTTTCGAACATCGCCGGCAGGTTCATGGTTCGCGAGGGCCAATGCACCAGATAGAGATCGACATGATCGAGTTGGAGCTTTTTCAGGCTCTGGTCGAACGCGCGGCGGATGGCATCGGGCGCCAGGTTTTCGTTCCAGACCTTGGTAGTGACGTGCAGAGCGCTGCGCTCGATGCGAGCTGCGGCGATGGCCGCGCCGATGGCGTCTTCGTTGCCATACATTTCCGCGGTGTCGATATGCCGGTAACCCAGCGCCAGCGCGCTCTCGACAGCCGCGCGGCAGACATCGCCCTGCATGCGATAGGTGCCGAGGCCAAGCCGTGGCAGGCTGATGCCCTGGGTATGCAGATATTCCATGATCGCTCCTTTGGGGCACCCAAGGCTGGATTCAGCCGCCGGCGATGCCACGTCCAGCCTACTTCTGTGGCGAGCTGCTGGGCTTTTCAAGACCGCCGATGGTTCGAGCGGCAGGCGCAGTCCTGACCGAGCTGAAGTTCCCAGACCGAGCCCTCATGGGCCGGGCAAATAGTCGCCACCCAGCCTAACGCTTCCAGTTGCAGATGCCGCCCGATTTGCACGGCCAGACCTGGATCCGCGTATCGAAGGCCTCGGCGTCGAGCGGATTGCCGTGACGGCGCGCCAGCTTGGCGCGAGCTGAGCCACGCGGACGCTCCGCGCGATGCTCTGCAATCCGGGTCTTGGGAACGACGATGGTGGCGGTGGTTCCCGGTTCCAGCCGCGCCTGCGCGCGGTCACGACCGGTCTTCGCGCCCACCGGAGCCGGCGCAAACGTGGTCGGAGGCCCAAGCGGATTCGGCGACAGCGCAGCCTTGTTGAGGTCCATGCCCAGGAACTGGTCGGGGCGATACGGGTCGGCCATCGAAAGGCCGCTCCAAAGCACAAGCACGAGCGAGGCGCAGACAATCCCGGTGCTGTACAAGACGCGTTTCAGGACCATTTCTTGGCCTCCGAACATACTTACAAATCGAACTACTCCAATATCTAGGGGAGCCCATCCCGCTATGCCAGTGGATGTTGCGGTAAAGGTTACCGAGCCGAGTAGGTCATACCGGACTCAACCATAGCGGGCCGGGGATGGTCCAGGCAGCCGGGGGTGGATGAAGGCTTTAGAATAGATGTCTTACATATCACTTATTGACACTCTAACATCATAAGTTAAGATGCAGCTATAAGGTTTGATATCGGCTGAGCTTTCAGGCGGGCCCATGATCACGGCGGCTCAGTTGCGCGCGGCGAGAGTGCTTCTCGGCATTGATCAGCGTCGGCTCGCCGAATTATCGGGGCTTTCCGTTCCCACGATCCAGCGCATGGAAGCCAGTGAAACGATGATCCGCGGCAATGTCGATTCGTTGGTCAAGCTGATCGAAGCCCTCGACGCCGCCGGCATCGAGATGATCGACGAAGGAGCGGTCAGCCATTCGCAGGGGCGCGGCGTGCGGCTGAGAATCAGTACGGGTTCGGCTAAAAGGATTGCGAGCGCTCAATCCAACAAGGCGTCAGGCGGAGCCAGAACGCGCACATGATGCCCGCGGTCGATTTGCAAATGTCATGTGTCGCGGGCTGGCTCGTGAGCGCTGTTCTCGCCGTCATCCTCTGTGGTTGGAAACGCTCCACCACGGTGGTCTACGGTGCCACCTTGACCATTTGCGCGATCGCCCTGTTCGGATCCTTGGGTTGGCTGGTCGGCGGCAACACAAATGCATCAACCCTGACCTTGCCGCTGGGATTGCCCTGGGTCGGTGCCCATTTCCGCCTCGACGCGTTGGCTTCGTTCTTCCTGGTAGTGATCAATCTCGGAGGCGCGGCCGCGAGCCTCTACGGTCTCGGCTATGGTCACCACGAGGCATCGCCGCAGCGCGTGCTGCCGTTTTTTCCCGCTTTTCTGGCCGGCATGAATCTCGTGGTGCTGGCCGATGACGCTTTTTCCTATCTGCTGTGCTGGGAATTCATGTCGCTCGCCTCCTGGGCGCTGGTCATGGCGCACGATCGCGAAGCCGGCAACGCCAAGGCAGGCTACATCTACATTGTGATGGCGAGCTTCGGCACGCTGGCGTTGCTGCTGGCTTTCGGTCTATTGGCGGGACCGGCGGGAGATTACGGATTTGCCGCCATGCGCGCGGCTTCGCATACGCCCTACCAAGCCATGCTGGTATTGATCCTGTTCCTGATCGGGGCAGGCTCCAAGGCTGGTCTGGTACCCTTGCACGTCTGGCTACCGCTCGCCCATCCCGCGGCGCCCAGCCACGTCTCCGCGCTGATGAGCGGGGTCATGACCAAGGTCGCCGTCTACGGCTTCATCCGCGTCGTATTCGATCTTCTGGGACAACCGACGTGGCCGGCAAGCGTGCTTGTGCTTTTCATGGGCGGAATGACCGCCGTCATGGGAATTCTTTACGCCATGATGGAAACAGACCTCAAACGCCTCTTGGCCTACAGCACGATCGAGAACGTCGGCGTCATCTTCGCAAGTCTCGGCCTGGCCATGGCCTTTCAGGCCGAGGGCTTGAAACTGGCGGCTGCGCTCGCGCTCACCGCCGCGCTGTTTCATGTGCTCAACCACTCTTTCTTCAAGAGCCTGCTGTTTTTCGGGGCGGGCGCCGTCCTGACCGCGACCGGCGCACGTGACATGGACCAAATGGGCGGCCTCATCCATCGAATGCCATTTACCAGCGTCGCCGTTCTGGCCGGCTGTGTCGCCATCTCGGCGTTGCCGCCGTTCAACGGCTTCGCGTCGGAGTGGCTGATGTTCCAGGCTGTGTTGCAGAGTCCCGAGTTACCGCAATGGGCGCTGAAAATAATGGTGCCCGCGGTCGGCGTGACGCTGGCGCTGGCGGCGGCATTGGCGGCAGCGTGCTTCGTCAAGGTCTTCGGCGTGGCCTTTCTCGGACGACCGCGCAGCGCCGCGGCGGAGAAAGCATCTGAAGTCGACCGCTACTCGGTAGCCGCGATGTTCATTGTTGCAGCGCTGTGCTTGCTGACCGGTATCCTGCCCGGCTGGGTGATCGACACGCTCTCGCCGATCACGACCGAGCTGCTCGGCGGCCGCATGCCGATCCAGGCCAACGAAGCCTGGTTTTCGATCGCGCCGATCGCCGACAGTCGCAGTTCATATAACGGATTGCTGGTGATGGTGTTCGTCACGATATCCGCCTCCCTCGCCGTCTTTTTCATCCATCGCTTCGCTTCGCACGCCCTGCGGCGGGCGCCAGCCTGGGGCTGCGGTTTTTCCGATCCCGCACCTGCTGCGCAGTATTCGGGGGAAAGCTTCGCCCAGCCGATCCGCAGGGTTTTCGGCACGCTGATGTTCCACGCCCGCGACCACGTCACGATGCCGGCCCCCGGAGATACCAGGCCGGCGCGGCTCAGAATCGAACTGCATGATCTGATCTGGGAGGGGATGTATCAACCGATCGCAGCCGCAGTGCAGCGGTCTACCAGGCGGCTGAATTACCTGCAGTTCCTGACCATCCGGCAATATCTCAGTCTGGTCTTTGCCACCCTCGTCACGCTGCTTCTGGTGCTCGCGATATGGTCGTGATCTCAGATATCCTGGTGCAGGGCGCGCAGATGCTGCTGGTGCTGCTGCTTGCCCCGCTGCTGACCGGCTTCGTGCGCAAGGTCAAGGCCCGGCTTACGCGGCGCAGGGGCGCTTCGGTGTTTCAGCCCTATCGCGATCTGTTGCGGCTGCTCCGCAAGGAAGTGGTGCTGGCCGACAACGCGTCTTGGCTGTTTCGCGTCACGCCCTACGTGACCTTTGCCACGATCTGGGTCGCGGCGGCGCTGGTGCCGACCTTCGCGACCGGCCTGTTGTTCAACTGGACTGCCGATCTGATCGCCATCGTTGCACTGCTGGGAAGTGCGCGGTTTTTCCTGGCGCTGGCCGGGATGGATGTCGGCACCAGCTTTGGCGGCATCGGCTCCAGCCGCGAAGTGATGATCGCAGCACTTGCGGAGCCCGCGATGCTGCTGATCGTTTTCTGCATGGCTTTGGTGGCGGGCTCGACCCAGCTTTCGACGGTCGCCAATTTCATGGCTTCGTCCTACGTCGGATTGCGGGTTTCGCTGGGAATGGCAGTGGTCGCGCTGGTCATGGTGGCGCTGGCGGAAAACGCGCGCATCCCGGTCGATAATCCCGCCACGCATCTGGAACTCACCATGGTCCATGAGGCGATGGTGCTGGAATATTCCGGGCGCCATCTGGCGATGATCGAATTCGGCGCCTTTCTCAAGCTGTTGCTTTATATCTCGCTGATCGCCTGCGTTTTCATTCCTTGGCGGATCGCGGTGTTCGGCACCGGCCCGCTGGCCTATGCCGTCGGCGCCGGCGCCTATGTTGCCAAGCTTGCGGTTGCCGGCTTCCTGCTGGCGCTGTTCGAGACCGCTACCGCAAAAATGCGGGTTTTCCGCGTTCCGCAATTTCTTGGCGCGGCGCTGATGCTCGGCCTGCTCGGCACGCTGCTGTTGTTCGTGTCGAGGAGTTTCTGATGCAGCTGCACAGCCTCTCCTTCGACATCTCGCACACCCTCGCCGGCGGGCTCGTCCTGATCAGCTTCCTGATGCTGTACCAGGACCGGCTTTATTCGCTGCTCAACATCTTTGCTCTGCATGCCCTGGTACTCGCCCTCTCCGTAGCCTGGCAGGCGCTGATCCAGAACGCGCCACATCTCTACGTCACCGCGGCCATCGCTCTGCTGTTCAAGGCGATTGTCATTCCCGTGGCACTGCACCGCATCATCAAGCAGCTCGGGATCCATCGCGACATCGAATTGGCCGTGGGCATCGGCCCGACCATGCTGGCCGGGATGGGGCTGGTCGCGCTTTCGATGGTGCTGATGCTGCAGGTCACCGCGGAAGCCGATCCGCTGGCGCGCGAGGACCTCGCCTTCGCGCTGTCGGTCGTGCTGCTCGGACTTCTGGTGATGGTAACGCGCCGCAATGCCGTAAGCCAGGTGGTCGGCTTCATGTCGCTCGAGAACGGGCTGGTGCTGGCGGCGACCGGCGCCAAGGGCATGCCGCTGGTGGTCGAGATCAGCGTCGCCTTTTCGATCCTGATCGCCTTCATCGTCATCGGCATTTTCCTGTTCCGGATCCGCGAGCGCTTCGATTTGGTCGACGTCTCCGCGCTCGACGATTTCCGGGGTGAGCGGCGATGAGCCTGCCCTCCTTCGATCCCGTCGCTGCCATCCTGCTGATCCCCATCGGCTCCGCCGCCCTGCTGGCGATCCTGCCAGGCTACCGTCTGAGCGCGCTATTGAACGTGGTTGCCAGTCTCGCGACCTTTGTCGCGGCGCTGTTGCTGTTGATGACGGTTCGTCCGCAGCCTGGGCCGTATATATTGGTCGACGATCTCAACATCGTCTTCATCGTGCTCAATACCTTCGTGGGGTTCACCACCAGCATTTTCAGCGCCAGCTACATCGCGCACGAACTCGAAACCGGCCGTCTGACGCCGGTTTATCTGCGTTTTTATCACGCCATGTACCAGACCATGATGTTCGGCATGAACCTCGCTTTCGTGTCGAACAATATCGGCCTGATCTGGGTCGCGGTCGAGATTGCCACCCTGACCACCGTCCTGATGGTCGGAATTTATCGCACCCATGCCGCCCTGGAGGCGGCCTGGAAGTATTTTATTCTCGGCAGCGTGGGCATAGCGCTCGCCTTGTTCGGCACGATCCTGGTCTACATGGCGGCGCGTCCGGTGATCGGCGAAGGCCAGGACGCCATGGTCTGGACGCTGCTGATCCAGCATGCGGCCGACTTCGACCCTGCTTTGCTCAATGTCGCCTTCATTTTCCTGTTTCTCGGCTACGGCACCAAGGTCGGTCTCGCCCCGCTGCATGCCTGGCTGCCCGACGCGCACGCCGAAGGGCCAACGCCGATATCAGCTGTGTTGTCGGGCCTGCTCCTGAATGTCGCGCTCTACGCGTTGCTGCGCTTCAAGATACTGCTGGCCGCCAATCCCCACGCCATCGCGCCGGGCCCGCTGATGGTGACGATCGGGCTGATCTCGCTCGTGTTCGCCGCATTCATGCTGTACCGCCGGTACGACATCAAGCGTTTGTTCGCCTACTCCTCGATCGAACACATGGGCATTATCGTGTTCGCGTTCGGGATGGGCGGCCCACTCGCCAATTTTGCCGGGCTGTTGCACATGGTCATGCACAGCCTGACAAAGTCGGCGATTTTCTACGCCGTCGGCAATATCGCGCAGATCAAGGGCACGCAGCGGATCTCAGGGATCCGGGGCCTGACGGCGAGCCATCCGGCACTTGGCTGGGGCCTGGTGATGGGCGTGGTCGCGATCGCCGGCCTGCCGCCGCTCGGTATCTTCATGAGCGAGTTCCTGGTGGTAAGCTCGACATTTGCGCGGCAGCCGCTGCTCGCCGTCGTGCTGGTGTTCGGACTATTGTTGGCCTTCGGCGCACTGCTGTTGCGCCTGACCAGCGTGGCCTTCGGCCGGCCGCGCGGCAGCACGGCGTCAGCGCAAGGTTCCTATGTGCCGATGTTCGCCCATCTCTCGCTGGTTCTGGTCGCAGGCATCTATCTTCCCGCCCCGATCGTGGTCTGGTTTCAGCACGTGGCTCACCTGCTCGGATAGTCCAGGGATCAACCGATATGACCTCGCCGATCGAGCTTGCAGTTTCCGACCGAAGGGTTCCGGGTCATTGGCCTTGGCCACGCGCCTCGGTCGATGCCTCGGCTTGGACGTTGGCGGCCCGCGAGCTGGCGCAGGGACAGTGGGGCCTGCTCGACCTATGGGCGGAACCCGCAACGGTCCACATGGCGGTCATCGATCAAGCAACGTCTGACATCGCGACCATCAGTTTCGATTGCCCCGATCACGGTTATCCATCGGTCGGCCTGCGTCACCCGCCGGCGATCCGACTGGAGCGCGCCATCGCCGATCTCTACGGATTGACCGCGCGGGGCTTGCCCGACGGCCGTCCCTGGCTCGACCACGGCCGCTGGGGAGTATGTGCCCCCCTGGGAGAGCCCCCCGGCACAGCCACGCCGAAGGCCGCGCCCTACCGCTTCCTGGCGGCGCAAGGCGAAGGCCTGCATCAGATTCCGGTCGGGCCGGTGCATGCGGGAATCATCGAGCCCGGGCATTTCCGCTTCACGGCGAGCGGCGAGACGGTGGTTCGGCTGGAAGCACGGCTTGGCTACACCCATAAGGGCGTCGAGGGGCTCATGATCGGCGCCAGTCTGGCGCGGGGCGCCGAACTCGCCGGACGCGTGTCGGGCGACAGCACGGTTGCCTATGCCTTTGCATTTGCGCGGGCGACCGAGGCGGCGATCGAACTCGCGGTGCCCGATCGCGCGGTCTGGCTGCGGGCCCTGCTGGCAGAACTCGAGCGCCTGGCCAACCATCTCGGCGACATCGGCGCCATCTGCAACGATGCCTCCTTTGCGCTGATGCATGCGCATTGCGGCGTGGTGCGGGAGAGCGTGCTGCGGGCATCCCACAGCGCATTCGGTCATCGACTGCTGCGGGATATCATCGTGCCCGGTGGGGTGACCCGCGACCTCGACGCTGAAGGGACTGCGGCGATCCGGGCGACGCTGCAGAATATCAAGCTGCGCTTTCCCGCCCTGGTGGAGTTATACGACAACACCGCCTCGCTGCAGGATCGCACGGTCAGTACCGGCGTGCTGAAGCCGGACTTGGCCCGGCAATATAGCGCCGGCGGCCCGATCGGCCGCGCCTCCGGTCGATCTTTCGACGCGCGCCGGACACTGGCCTATCCGCCCTATGGCCGCCTGCGCTTTGAGGTACCGACCCTGCACGAGGGCGATGTCAACGCGCGGGTCTGGATCCGGGTGCGCGAGGTCGAACAGTCATTGTCCCTGATCGAGCAGATCCTGGACGAGTTGCCGGAAGGCCCGCTGCGCGCGGATGCCGCCAGCCGGCAAGAAGTTCGCGAGGGCGCGGCCATCATCGAGGGATTCCGTGGCGACATTCTGGCCTGGGTCCGCCTCCGGGAGGGCCGGGTTGAACGTTGTCGGCTGCGCGATCCATCGTGGCTGCAATGGCCGCTGCTCGAGGCGGTGATCGAGGACAATATCGTCGCGGATTTTCCGCTCTGCAACAAGTCGTTCAACTGCTCCTATTCAGGCCACGATCTCTGAGCGGCCAACCAAAGACTGACATCGCATGCGCAGACATCTTCTCGAAAGCCTGTTTCGCCGGCCCTTTACCGAGCCGGCACCGCCGTCGCACGATGCTGCAATCATGGAACTCGCCGACGCCATAGGTCACGCGGCGCGGCGGCGGCTCGGACGAAGTCTTGCGATCCGCGAGGTCGATGCCGGTTCCTGCAATGGATGCGAGCTGGAAATTCACGCGCTCAATAACGCCTATTATGACGTCGACCGCTTCGGACTGAGGTTTGTCGCCTCGCCCCGCCATGCCGATGTCTTGATGGTGACGGGTCCGGTGACCAAGAACATGCGCGAAGCATTGGAACAAACCTATCTCGCGGTTCCCAGCCCCAAATGGGTGGTCGCGATCGGAGATTGCGCGCGGGATGGCGGCTGTTTTGCCGGCAGCTACGCGGTCGTTGGAGGCGTCGCGGAAGTCGTTCCCGTCGACCTCCATATTCCCGGCTGTCCACCGACGCCGACGGCCATGCTGCAAGGGCTGCTGGCGCTGCTGCAACGGGTCGATGCATCAGCTGCGACGGATTGAAATCCTGGCGACTTGGCGGGGCTTTCCGAACGCGCCGTCGGAATGCGGCGCCTCACGTCACAACGAAGTCGCAAGCGCCTTGATGGGCGGTCCGCGACAGCCGCCAATTCATCGCGCGCGTTCCAGCGCCCGCGACGAAGAGACTTTGGGCTGCCGGTTCGGCTTGGCTTTTGGCTTTGCGATGTTCTCCCTCAGGCGCACGCCGCGGCCGCCGCTCGGGCTGGGAACACCGGGATTGAGTAGTTCGATCCCCGCATGCTCGAGCGCGGCAACCAGCTTCATCAGGGAATCGACGTTGGCCCGGATCACCCCGTCGCTGGCTTCCATGCGCTGGATGGTCGGCACCGACAGGTCCGCCAGATCGGCCATCTGCCGCTGATCAATACTCAGGAGCGCACGCGCGGCCCTGAGTTGATTGGCGGTAATCATCGGATACGGCTCCGTTGGATACCAGATATGTTATCACCGCATCAACTTGTGCTTCAAGCATCAATTTACCTGCAAAATATATCAACGGGCGTTGCCCCAATTGACTTACTGCACGATCCCCTCGACCGGATGTTCCGGCCCCCGCGCTCTCAACGTAAGAACGTCGCGACCGGGCCGACCAACTTCTGCGGATATGGTCTGGGAGGCCTTGGCCTTGAGAAAATTCTGCAGCACCCATCGTGTCTCATCGGAAAGTCCGAATATCGAGCGCATCAACTCGAAAAAACCCGGCTCCTCGCCGATATACAACAGCTCGAGCAGTTCCGCGGTGGTGTATCGTCCCAACGCCGCCAAAAGCCTTTCCGTATCATCAGCCGGGCCGGCCTTCGCCGAACGATCAAAATTGTAGATGACCGCCGTCATGTCTCCTCCGTTGCGGTGGCCATTCCGAACGGCAAGAATGCCCTAATGATGGTGATTTCTGTGTGATCGCAGCAGCGTGCGTCTTCTGCTGAACCAATCATCTTGTAATTATCCGCCCTGATCCGTGCTGAATGTATCCTTGGTATCTTAACCGCGGCTTGCAGGAACTGCGACAGTTTGATGAAAGGCATTGGGAACGCGCGCGGTCAGCGGCCGCAACACTGGGCCGACTAAGAGCGCTGGATATGCCCCGATATCACTGAGTGTTTCGGGCATCACCACAGCGGAAAGCGTGGCAGCGCGAAGGCCGCCATCCTGCTCCGTGACGGAGGTCCAAAGGCGGCGCGGGACGATGCGTGAGGTTCCTGCAGGACGCCTGTGGCCAACATCTTGCTGACCACCTGCACGGGGGTGGCCAAGGCAATCGGCAAAGGGTCGGTACGTTTCGGTGGCCGCTGGGCGACTTGACCGCGGACCGAAATCAGACGAAATACCTGATGAAATCTTGGTCGGAGTGGCAGGATTCGAACCTGCGACCCCTGCGTCCCGAACGTAAGTAGCAAACGAAAAGATCAATAAAAACAATGAAGTTTGCTCGTGACTGACCACCTTTATCGCCGTTTGTTCACGGGGTTTCGGTGGTCAATCGGTGGTCAGCTACACGTCCGTTGGACGCCAACCATGAGCGCGCGTCAGCGTCGGAAGATCGATGCATCCAAGGTGTCGGGGGTTCGAATTGCGGGCTCGCTGCGGAATGACAAATAACGAAATTGGTTGCGGGGATCCGCAAGCCTGGCTCGCCGACGTGCTTGCGCGGATTAATGACCACGCTATCCACAGGCTCGATGAGCTTCTGCCCTGGAACTGGCGCAAGCCCATGCCAGACCGTGCCGAAGCAGCGTGAGCCAAGAGGGCACATGAGATCGAGCGGGTTTTCCGCGGCAGAAAAACCCGCGGTGACGGCCGCCTGCGAGCAGCTGATCGACGGCTTTCTGAAGCCCCGCTTGCTGCCCACCATCCGGCCGACGCAATTCAATTATCCCGTCGATATCTTAGGTAAGTGGCACGGCACCAAGTATCGCTTCATTCAACGCTACCGCTCCGGTTTCCCGGAAGAATCGGGGAAGAGTTTGACCCGTCTCGACTGGATCAGCCGTGATCGCTTCGAACTCCGGTGGCATCGCCACACCGGAGAATGGTTCTGCCTGCATCGCGGCCTTACCCTCGCCGAAGCGATTGATACGCTGAGGTCCGAAGGATTGTTCCATCCTCATTGAACATCGCAAGTCGATTTTTCCCCGCGGTACTCGCCGGATGGATACGTTGGTGGGCGCACAAGGATTCGAACCTTGGACCCGCTGATTAAGAGGCCACAGGTCTGCGCTTCAGATCAAATGCTTAGCTGATGGGAGAGTGTCTAACCGCCCGCCAGGCAGCAACGAGTTAGGCCGATTTTGTTTAACCTCACCACACCGTGCGACCTGACCAGCCCAGCCGACGCAGCGATCATGGTCACCACACCACGGCTCCTACTACCACTCCCACGGGACCCCGCGTCATCGCGGTTGCATCGCCGGCGGCTCCAACCGCCTCTCCCCCGCTCTTGCGCGCTCTTGCGGGGGAGGGCCCAAAGGGGCGAAACGGGATGCATGATCAAATCTAGTATGGGACGGCCGTTGGGTTCAGCAAGTGGGACGGGCCCCGTACCCGCCTAGCTGAGCGATCATGCGCAGCGACGGTCTGATTGGGTAAGCATTTGAAAAGAATCAAAAAAGTATTTTGACTCTGAGGGCCAACCGCGGCCCTATCTAGCGTCCAGGACTCTCCGCACCATCGCCGATAGTTGTTCGCCGGACAGCGGCTTTTGTATCAGGTCGACTCCAGGATCAAGCCGTCCTTGATGGACCACGGCATTTCGGGAATATCCCGTCATGTACAGTACCTTCAAATCCGGGTGTCGCCGCGTCGCTTCCTCCGCCAGTTGGCGCCCGGTCATTCCCGGCATCACCACGTCGGTCACTAGGAGGGCGATGCCGGTGTATTCGTCCATCAGCCGCAGGGCGTCTTTTCCATTCCCGGCCTCAAACACATCGTATCCCAGACTCCCAAGCGTATCGACGATGTAAGCACGTACGTCCGAGTCGTCCTCCACGACGAGGATGCATTCACCACTGTGGCGGCGGCCGGGTTCAAGGATCGGCTTCTCGCGGGTGGACATCTCACCGTAGAACCGTGGGAGGTAGATCCTGATGGTGCTGCCTTCGCCGACCTCGCTGTAAATCTTTACGTGGCCGCCTGACTGCTTGATGAAGCCGTAGACTTGGCTCAGGCCAAGCCCGGTCCCTTGGCCCGCCTGCTTGGTGGTGTAGAACGGCTCAAACGCGTGCTGCATCACTTCGTCGGTCATGCCGGTGCCGCTATCGGTGACAGAGATCTGGACGTACTGGCCGGGCCGAACATCGGCCTGGCGGCGGCAATAGGCTTCATCCAAGTATGAGTTACTGGCCTCAACCGTCAACTTACCGCCGCCGGGCATGGCGTCACGCGCGTTGACCGCGAGATTGACCAGGGCGGATTCAAGTTCGGCGGCGTCCACCTCAACCGGCCAAAGGCCCCCGCCGCCCACGACTTCCAGCGATATCTCCTCCCCCAGCGCACGCTGAAGGAACTCGGACAGGCCGTTCATCATGCGGTTGATATCAACAGGCGCCGGGGCCAGCGGCTGCTGCCGCGAGAACGCCAGCAGCCGTTTGGTCAGGGTTGCGGCGCGCTGCGCACCGTGCATCGCATTGGCGACGCGCCGGCTGGCCTTGGCATCGGTGTCTCCCAACTGCTTTTGCAGGCTTTCGAGATTGCCGATGATGATCGTCAAGAGGTTGTTGAAATCGTGAGCAATTCCGCCGGTTAGATGGCCCACGGCCTCCAGCTTCTGCGATTGCCGCAAGGAGTCTTCGGCTATCGAGCGTCGGTCAATCTCTGCATACAGCGATTGGCTGCGCTGAAGGACGACAAACAACAACAGGAACATGGATAGGGTGGCCGGGACGCCGAATATCAAATGGGACGCCATGGTCGCAATCCACTCGTTGCGAAGAGTGGTGCTCTCGATCCCTGCAGTGAGATCAACGGCAATGTGCCGAGCCGCCGGATGGCGTACCGGCGATCAATCCCGTCCACCGGCGAGGTGGACGAGTAGAAGCCACCAGGCGGAGAAGCGCCGACGGTCCGCCCAAAACCGGTGCGCTGGTCGAGCCTGTTGGGAGCCCCTGGTGGAACGGTGGGATAGCGCGCCAGAAAGAGGCCATCCTCGCGTACCAGCGCGTATTGCAGGCCCTGTTCATAGGCCAGCGCCGAAAAGAAGCGGAAGAAAATGCTGGGCCGAATCGAAACCTCAAGAACGCCCGTGAATACGCCATCGCGTACAATGCGCTTGCTGACTGTGAAGTAGGGCTCGCCATTGAAACTGGAAGTATAGACCTGGCCATAGTAAATGCCGACGTTGTCATCCACATGAACCTTGAAAAAGTCGCGGTCGGAAAAACTTTGCGCGGGCGGCGGGTGAAGCCGGGAGGTAACGAGGGTGTGGCCGTCCGTGCCGTAAATCCAGATCGACTGGACGACAGCCACCATGTCCGAGTATTTCTTTAGTTGCAGGTGTAGGCGCTCTTCGTTGGCCTGGATATCGGCTTCTGACATGCCTGCGATCAGATCCAACACATTACTCATCGCCAGATCGACGAATTCGCAGGTTTTGGTCGCTTCCTCCTGCTGCACGTCAAGCGAGCGAACTAAATGGTGAACAAAGCATACACAAATTTTGAAACGGGGAGTAAGGGCCGCCTCAGTTGGCGGCCTCTTCTTATCATGTCAATTGGGTACCAACAGCGGATGGCGGTCGAGTTGACCATTTCTGCTGCGCCCCTGCATTTCGGACGTAAACTTGTTCCGCAATCACTCGTTCGAACAGAAGCTAGACGGCTTTGAGTTTTTACCGTGCGCCGGTACATCAGGGTGGCTTTCAAGCCCAGGCCAAGAGCTTCTTTGCCAAAGGTAACGGACGGCGGCGGTGGACTATGATTCCGATGGACGTGGAGGCGGCGTCGCCGATGGCCGAAGCAAATCGCGCGGCAGGGCAAACCAGACCCAAGCCCCGACCTGGAGGACGACATTGAGCGCAAACGCCGCCTGATAGGCGATTTCGGGATAGTGCCCCCCTTGCGGCGTCCAGTGCTGCAGCACGACGCCGGTTGCATATTGCAGGACAAACGCACCGCCGATGTGGAAGACATTCAGCGCGCCGTTGGCCCGACCGGCAATCTCCTTCGGGAAATATTCGGCCAATACCGCGAAGCTCACAACGGTTGCCGCGCCGACCGCCGCCACGACCACCCAGGGGAGGTAGGAAGACAAAGGCCAGCGCAGGATCAGTGCGAGTTCGGCTGCGATGAAGATCATGGTCACCGCGCTCAGGAGCATTTCCGAACCGACCCCACGCCGTTTGAGCCGATCGAGCAGGATGCCCAAGGAAAGCGCGCCCAGCCCAAAGGCGACCGCCATGGCGAACAGATGTTGCACCAAGGCCGGACGGTCCAATCCCTCGACATCGCCAAGCCATTGCGCCGCCCACAGACCGTGCAGCGACCAGGCGGTTCCGATCGACGCCGCGGACAAGGGTGCGAGGCGCCAGAAGTTCGGGTCGGCATAAATCTTGGCGAAACTGGCCAGGGTCGCCTGGTTCTGGACCGGCTTTTCCGGCGCGGCAGGCACGACGACATAAATCAGGGCGGCGCAGCCGGCTGCCACCCACGCCAGCAGGTCAAAGAGCCCGCGCCATCCCATCGAAGCCAGCAGGGAGTCCGCCGGCGACGTAGCCGTCACCGCGCCCAAGGCTGCGACCATCATCATCAGGCCATTGAGAAATGGCACGCGCTCCCTGGGAAACCAGAGGATAAGTGCCTGCAGGCCGGCGGTCAGGGCAGAGGCCACCCCGAGACCGATCAAGGCGCGACCGGCAAGAAGCCCCCAGAAACTATCGGCCGAAGCGAACAGCGCTGCGCCGACGGCAATCGCGAGCAGCAAGACGCTCTGGATCCTCCGCGGACCATCCCGGTCCAGCAGGATGCCGACCGGAACCTGGGCGGCGGCAAAGACCAGGAAATAGATCGAGGTGAGCAAGCCGAGATCGCCGGCACCGAGTCCGAACTCTTGTGCCAGCGGCGCTGCGATCAGCCCATTGATCGTCCGGAACAGGAGCGCCAGGTAACCCGCCGCCGCGAACGGCAGAAAAACGCGCATGATCTGAGTGAGCCAATTCGCAGGAGCTTCGGTAGCCTGCTCTGCGCGCCGCGACGGCCCTGGCCGCTGCGGGGCGGCAGCAGCGCCATCGTATCCGGCGGACGATTCAGTGAAGAGTGCTGCTCGCACGGCCTCGAAAGCCACCGTGGCTGCCGTCCTCCCGGCCGGCAGCGGTATGCGCTGGTACATCGTTGAATGAGGGGCCAAATCCTTGTTCGCAGTCGTTTGGCATGGCGCCGGAGGCCAGCCGTCCGGCGGGGCGTCCTCAGAACCCATTGCCCTCGTGCCAGCAACGCGCTCGATCGTCTCCCGCATCAGCGGAATGCCCCGATCAATATGCCGCCCCACTTGTGCGGCGAATTCCTCAAAGCGCTCGGATCCCATCGCGCACGCGCTCCGCAGCGCAGCGCCAGGCATCGGGGGAGTTGTTGCCAAAACGCCGCGCCCCGAAGGTTCGAAGGCGGGTCTGCCGCCCGCCGCCCGGCTACCGACCGCGGGAAGCTGCGCGTGGGCTATGTGTCGCCCGATTTCTGCAATCATGCGGTGGCCTTCTTCTTCGAGC
This sequence comes from uncultured Alphaproteobacteria bacterium, assembly GCA_963736075.1. Lineage (GTDB taxonomy): Bacteria > Pseudomonadota > Alphaproteobacteria > Rhizobiales > Xanthobacteraceae > Bradyrhizobium. The sequence continues at coordinate 17,860 of CAVTNW010000035.1, forward strand.
CGGTGCTGTCAAACCACGACCGGGAGAGGTTCGAGACGGTCTGCTACTCTGACACCCGTGTGTCTGACCAGGTCACCGGCCGGTTGCGCTCACACGCGTCGCAGTGGCGCAATATCGCCGGGTGGAGCGACGACCTGGTGGAAGCCCTGATTCGCTCTGATCGAGTCGACATTCTGGTCGACCTCGCCGGCCACACGGCACACAACCGGCTTTCCGTGTTCGGCTGCCGAGGCTCCGGTGCAGGTGTCCTGGCTCGGCTATCCCAACACAACCGGGCTCTCAGCGATCGATTACCGCATAACCGACGCGGTGTGCGACCCGTACGGACATTCAGAGCGCTGGCACACTGAAAAGCTCGTGCGGCTGCCGCAGACGTTTTCCTGCTACCTGCCGCCGCGGGAGTGCCCGCCTGTTGGCCGCTGCCTGCGGCAACCGCAGGGCATGTCACGTTCGGCTGCTTCAACCACATCGCGAAACTGACTCCGGCTGCGATCGAACTCTGGTCCGGTATCCTGGGGGACCTGCCCGGCTCCCGCCTTTTGCTGAAGTCTCGCGGCCTGACCGACCCCGGCACCATCATGCGGATGCGGGATGAATTCGAGGGCAGGGGAGTGGATTCATCCCGAATCGATCTGCGGGGCGAGGATCTG
>CAVTNW010000036.1:0-185932 GCA_963736075.1 uncultured Alphaproteobacteria bacterium
CCTCAAAGAGTGACAAATTTGTCTATAATGAGCAGTTCGATACCGAGCTGGCAGACACAATCGATGCAAGCAGATGGGCTGACTACGTCACTAAGGAGGGCACAATCGTTGGAGCGAGAATGCCTAGTCAGAACTCACGCTTTCAAAGATACTTGAAGAAATGGATCAAAGCGCAAGGGCGTAATCCCGGCCCAAAGGACGTCGTGTTCAAAATTCGTGGGCAACCAGTCGAACTCGGTCTGGGATTTGAAGGGACTGGACCCGAAGTCTGGAGAGAAGGTAGGCTATCCAACTCAGAAGCCGGAACATCTGCTAGAGAGAATAATCAATGCATCTTCAAACCCGGGTCACCTTGTTGCTGACTTTTTCTGCGGCTCCGGAACGACTTTAGCGGTCGCCGAAAAGCTCGGTCGTCGTTGGATCGGATGTGACCTTGGCCGGTGGGGGTTACACGTAGCCCGAAGCGGCTACTTGGGATCGAAAAGTGCAAGCCGTTCGAAGTATTGAACCTCGGGAAGTATGAGCGCATACTGGCAGGGAGTGACCTTTGGCGAGCAAAGGACAAGCCGCTCACAGAGCAGGCGTTGTACGAATACCTTGCCTTCATCCTAAAGCTCTACGGCGCCCAGCCAATAGCGGGTATCGCACACCTTCACGGTAAGAAGGGCAAGGCGATGGTTCACATCGGCGCGGTGGACGCGCCGGTCACCATCGCCGAGATCGATGCCGCGGTGGACGAGTGCGCCAAGCTCAAGCAGGGCGAACTGCACGTGCTTGGTTGGGAGTGGGAGATGGGGCTCTACGACCTGATGGTCGAAGCAAGAAGAAGGGCGTGAAGTTATGCTCCTTATCATCCCGCGTGAGGTGATGGAGCAGCAGGCCGCCGCAAAAGGCGACGTACGGTTCTTCGAACTGGCCTATCTGGAGGCTGAGATCGAGCAGCCGAAGAAGCTCACCGCGCAGGTGGCGCTCAAGGACTTCGTCATCCCCAACACCGAATTGATTCCCGAGGGAGTGCGCGGAAAGGTCAAGAAGTGGTCGGACTACATCGACTACTGGGCGGTAGATTGGGATTTCAAGAACGACACCTTTATGCAGGGCTGGGTCGCCTATCGTACTCGTGAGGAACGAAACTGCCACTCGCCTGCGATCCGCACACTTACGCAAAGTCGGGCAGGTGTCGCATTCTGGTTAAGGTGATTGACATCTTCGGCAATGACACGTCCCAAGCCTTCGATGTGGAGGTAGAATAGCCATGACTAAAGCGGTTATCTCCTACGACAAGGAACTACCCGAGATTCCAGGTCGTTGACCCTGGGAAAAGCCAACTTCGTTCCTTGTGAAGGACCAAGCGGCCCCGACAGGTTGGCGGGAGGACACTTCCGGTCGACGGCCGAGCCGGTTGCTACTTGTACCAAAAATTCGCGCGGCAGTCGACGCATGGCGCGAGCACGGTTACCCGGATGCATCGGAAGTGACTCGGCGGCTGTTCGAATACTGGTTCGACGAAGACCACGAAGTAACGGATTTCCCGGTGCCGTTCCGCTATCATTTCTGCCAGCGAGAGGCGATTGAGACGATGGTCTGGCTCGTTGAAATCGCAGGCCAGCACGACGCTCAGAATCTAATCGATCTTACGCTACGATCTTTCGAAAGGACCTGCTCTCGAAGAATATCGTGTTCCAAACCACGATGGACGGCAAGCGACAGATCCGCCGCTATATTCCGGAGCTCGACGCTGAGGGCGTGCAGGACCTGCCACCGGAAGATTTACGCCGCTTCGCTTCAAGATGGCGACAGGTTCGGGAAAGACCTGGGTGATCGCGATGGCTCGTCTGGTCGCATTTCCATAAGAAGCGAGTGCCAAGTCGGAGCTATCGACAAATTTCCTTATTGTCGCCCGAACGTCATCGTCTACCAGCGGCTGGAAAAGGATTTCGCAGAACAATATTTTCAAGAGCTTCCTCTTGTCCCTCCCGAGTGGGGGCCGTTTGAGCCGAAAGTAATATTGCGCGGGAGGCCACGAGCCGGACGCTTCTGGCAATCTCTTTCTCACCAACATCCATCAACTCTACGAGTCACGCGACACAGGAGTGGACGCCGCAGAACGCGGTTGACGCGCTGCTCGGCAAGAAGCCAGCCAAGGACTCGCAGCCGGCCAACGCTCGATGCTGGAACGGCTCAAGTCGCTCAGGGACCTGGTGGTCCTCAACGACGAAGCGCACCACGTCCACGATGAGGATCTGGCCTGGAGCCAGTCGCTGCTCGCAATCCACGGGCCTGCCCAAAAGGGCTCGGCCTCTGGCTCGACTTCTCCGCCACGCCTAAGGACCAGAACGGAATGTATTTTCCCTGGACGGTCTGTGACTACCCGCTCGCCCAGGCGGTCGAGGACCGTATCGTCAAGGCCCCGCTGATCGTCACTAAGGAGGATGACCCAAAGCAGCCAGGCAGGACCCGGAGCAGGTGACGAAGGACAACGTCGCCGAGAAGTACGGGTACTGGCTGCGGGCCGCCGTTCAGCGATGGAAGGAGCACTGAAGCGTCTACAAGAAGCTGACACCAAGCCGGTGCTTTTCATCATGGCGGAGAAAAACGTCTATGCCGACGCGTCGGCGAGTACCTCTGGAAGACAAAGGAATTCGGCTTCAAAGAGTCCGAAGTGCTTGTAATTCATACGGACTCGGATGGCGAGATCACCAAGGAGACTCGAAAGCGCGCGAAGCTGCTCGGGACATCGACAAACCGAAACAAGATCAAGGTCATCGTCAGCGTGATGATGCTGCGCGAGGGATGGGATGTAGAACGTCACGGTCGTGCTGGGGTTGCGGCCTTTCACTGCCAAGGCGGAGATCCTGCCGGAGCAAGTCATCGGCCGCGGACTGCGCTTGATGCCGCACGTGAGCCCGGACCGGACGCAGACCCTGGAGGTGCTCGGCACTCGCAACCTGCTCAAGGTGCTCCGCACGCAGCTCGAAGCCGAGGGCGTAGGCGTCGCGACAACAAAGATCTGATCCGCCCAAGCCGGTCATCATCGAGCCCGTCCAGGAACGCATGGCTTTCGACATCGCAATCCCAATCACCAAGCCAAGTCTGGTCCACAAAATCCGCAAGCTCTCCGAACTCGACGTCACGGCGCTTGACCCGTGTTCGAACAGGAGGAGCTCGCGGAGATTTTCGCGTCAAACTGAAGCTGGAGTTTGCACCAACGGAAACGGAGGTACATCAGGCTGAGTTCGGCGCGGTGGATCTCCGCACCACAGGAACTGCTCGGCTCCATCACAAACAAGGTTATTGATCGAGCTAAGCTTCCCAACAGGTTCGCCGAGTTGTATCCGTCCGTGCGCGATTACGTCGCCAATCGTTGTTTTGGCCGGAAGGTTGATCTGGAGGGCGATGCTGTACGGTCACACCTCTCCGGCTTGAAATTCAAGAGGGCATTGCCAAGTACCTCGCCCGCAAGATCGCCGAGTTGACCATTGATCGACGCGCCATCGAGTTCGAGCAGGCGGACTACAGGTTGTCCGAGACCAAGCCCTTTAGTTGGCGCAGAAACCTACCCCCGCTCGTCGCGAAGAAGACTTCTTCAACTACGTTGCTACCTACAACGATTTCGAGCGCCGTTTTGCAAGTTTCCTCGATGCAAGGCGGCGGATGTCTTGCGCTTCGCCGCTCTTGGTACCACCGAGCAGGGCGACTCCGGCACGCAGTTCCGGGTGGACTATCTCAAACCTAGTGGTGCCATTGGCTTCTATCATCCTGACTGGGTAGTCGTGCAGAGGCCGACGGGGGTGAGGTCAACTGGATCGTCGAGACCAAGGGGCGCGTTTGGGAAAGCACGACAGCCAAGGACGATGCTATGAGTGAGTGGTGTACTCGCGTTACCGCTGCGACCGGCGTTGAGTGGAAGTATCGGCGAATTAACCAATTAGAGTTTGACGGTAAAAATTTTGCAAACTTCGCATCGGCTATCGCTGATGTGTCCTGGCAGCAGCGTGACGAAGCGGCTCAGGGCGCGGCAATGGAGACTGCGGATCTGGGTAATGTTGTGCCGATGTTGTATCCAAAGTCCATAGCCGACGCGTTTCAGTCTGGCCCGCCGCAGTTGCTCAAAGCAGCCGAACCCGAAGCCCCACCCTACGAGGCACCCGTATCGAGCGCGCTCGATGCTCCATGCCCCGATCCGAGCAAGTTGGACCGGGAGGATTTGATTTGTCGCATTCGCCAGCTGTTCGGCGACGGCGAGCAGCGAGAGCGGGACGCGGCAATCGATGCCCTTGCCCGAGAGTTGGGTTACCAGCGCACAGGAGCCCAGATTCACGAAGAGCTCGACAACGCGCTACGCACGGCAGTTCGGCGTGGTGTCCTCGTCAGCGAGTTCGGCGCCTTGTGTGTATTTGTACGCGCGAGATCGAAGGGTACGACCGCGATTTCCTGAAGGAGCAGTTCTTGGCCTCTCTGCCCGGCCGTCAGTGGATCGAACGCGAAGATGCCGTCCGCGCCTTCGCTCGGTGGATGGGATTTCGCCGGACAGGAGCGGCAATAGAAGATCGTGCGCGATCGCTGATCAACGGACTATTGCGCGAAAGTCGGCTAGAAAGCGGCGGCACACAGATTTGGAGATCCGGGTGAGGCTGACGTTGGACGCTGAGGCGGTTGCTAACGAGGGTTTTGCAGAAACGGCCTTGGCCCATAGGCTCGGCCATTGCGAGTGACGGACTGAAATGGGGCTCTTCAATGTCCAAAGAAGATAGGGGTGTCGAGCCACAAAGTTTTCCGCCAGTTTTGGTGAACAAGACCTCGGGTAACGTGGGCACCGGATTCGTTTTTGTGGGAGAAAACGTCCATAAACAGTGGAAAGCATCCACATCAAGGACCCAAGTATGGACGTTGCGGCCAGGTGAACCGCCTCTCGACAGCTCGACACCAGAGGACCAGAATTGGCTTACGACCGCACTCGACCACTTGATCCGGATCGATGAAAGCCGGAGAGCTGCAGGTGCTAACGGCAACTCGTCTTGCGTGTTTGAAGCCGGGCGCGCCTACTTTCAGCGCCTTGGACCTCCGTTCGGCACGTATCTGCGATGTGAATTGGTCTCGGAAGAATACGTTCCTGAAATTGGCGCGTTACTCACCCCGGAAAAGCGGGGCCGACTGCATGAATTTGGATTTACGCCTCCGGGCTATTCCAAGAATTTCTCTCAGAAAATAGAGGTCAAGCGGAAGGACGATCTTGCCTACATTGCTCGGATGGCATTTCGAGTATTAAGAGATGTATACGATGTGAAGGACTTCGGCGCGGCGAAATTCAAGCTATCGATTCCAGAGTCGGCGAAGCCGATTTAGGCAACATTCATGATTTCCGGTAATTACGACATCATCGGCGATATCCACGGCTATGCCGGCGCGCTTCGCCGATTGCTCGTCCAGATGGGCTATCGCGAGGTCGAAGGCGCGTTCCGGCACGACAGCCGCAAGGTCGTCTTTGTCGGCGATTTCATCGATCGCGGCCCCGAGCAGCGGGCGGTTTTGCGGATCGCGCGGGCCATGTGCGAGGCCGAAACCGCGCTGGCCGTGCTCGGCAATCATGAGTTCAATGCCATCGGCTGGGCGACGCCTGACGGCCGTGGCGGTTTCCTGCGGCCGCATACGGAACCAAACCTCAGGCAGCACGGGGAATTTCTGCTGCAGCTGGGCGAGGGATCGCCGGACTATCAGGATGCCCTCGGCTGGTTCAAAAGCCTGCCGGTCTGGCTGGAGCTATCAGGTCTCCGGGTCGTCCACGCCTGCTGGCATGAGCCTTCGCGGCTTGGCTTGAGGCCATGGCTTGATGGCCTGACGCGCTTCACCGAAGCGGGACTGCGAGAGGCCCTGCGACGCGGCTCGCCGGCCTATGAGGCGGCCGAAATCCTGATGAAAGGGCCCGAGCAGCGCCTGCCCGCCGGCATGACCTTTTCAGACAAGGATGGCCACCTTCGGCATGAAGTGCGCATCAAGTGGTGGGACCTCGATGCAACGACCTTCCGAAAGGCCGCGATCGGGGTCGATGACCGGCTCGACGAATTGCCGGATCTGGCGCTGCCCGTCGATTACATTTATCGCGAGCGCACACCCGTTCTGTTCGGCCATTACTGGATGAACGGCGAGCCGAGGTTGACGTCCCCGACCGCGGCTTGCCTCGATTTCAGCGTGGCCAGGGAGGGATATCTCACGGCCTACCGGTGGCGCGGGGAGAGCGTGCTGTCGTGCGAACACCTCGTGCATGTGGCGGCGGGCAGGTAGCTCAGCAAAGTCGGGCTGGATCGTTGGATCGATGCGGGGCGCCGAAGAGAAGAGGGCGACCACAAGGGTCGCCCCTACGCAATCGGCATGATGTAGGGGCGCCCCTTGTGGGTGCCCTGCTTGACCGACATCAGTTGGAGGGTGGGTAACGCCATCGGGTCGCGCGAACGCGCGCACCCGATGGTGTGCCCACCATTTCTCCGCGCTCGGTATGGTGGGCACGGCGCAAAGCGCGCCTTCCCACCCTTGTACGCGACTGCGCTTGCCGCGCCGCGTGCTGGAGGCGCTTGCCGTCGAGGAGTTCCGGCTGGGGCGCCTCACACACACGGAATTGCGTCGTCTGCTGGGCTTCGGGACACGACAGGCACTGGACGCCTTCCTCAAGGCTCATGGCCTGTTTGCCCCGTCCTCGCTCGACGACCTGGATCACGACAGGAATGACCTTCGGCGTCTTGAGTTCTGACGACCGATGCGGCTCGTCGTCGCCGACACCAGCCCGCTGAATTACCTTCCACCCAGGTTGAAGCGATAGTTCACCCCTGCCTTGACCAAATCAGTCCTGTCGGTCGAACTCAGGAAGGACGTGAAGGTGGTGCCCAGGGTGGTATTAATTGCGACTGTCCGGGAGCCAAAGTCGACATGGTTGTATTCGATTTTTGCAGACCAATTGGGGGCAAAGCCCCACTCGATGCCGCCGCCAACAACCCACCCGGTGCGACTGCTGTTCGATGACGGATTGTCAACGAACGTTCCATTGGCGAGAAAATCATTGCCTCTGGAGCTGCCATGACCCCAGGCGCCGCCGCCCTTTACGAAGAACAACCAATTGTTTGCTGCATAGCCCAACCGGCCGGTTGCCAGCGCCACGTCCTTTAGCTTGACCGTATCCGTGGTTGAAAACCCGTTCAAGAACCCAGTTACGACGCTGACCGTGGTCGCGATCCCGCTCAGATCCGCCCAAGAATACTCGCCTTCGACGCCAAGAACCAAGTTATTGCTGGCCTGCCAATTGTAGCCACCCTGCACGCCGCCGAGGAATCCACTCGCATGGTAGGTGGAAAATGCAGTACCCGCAGGGAATGGGGCATTGCCAGGAGCAAGTTCCGTGTCGTTGTCGATGGCCCATCCCCCGCCGACATGGCCACCGACATAGAAGCCGGCCCAATCATAAAGCGCCACGGGGGCCATCGGAGGCGCCTTGTACGAAGGTGCCAGGTCAGCAGCCCATACCGGCGCCCCTATCGATGCCAGCGCTAAAATTGTAACAAGGGACTTTTTCATCGCGAATGCCCCAATCAAAAATGCCCATTCAGGATTGTCCGGAAATACGCTTATTCGAACCAAAGTGCTGGGCCTTTTAACAATTGGCATATTCTACCTTTGAGTGTAAATATAACGAGGCCGAAGCCGCGCTTGATAACCGGCGCGAGACTAGACTGTTGCGTTGTGACGGATCATTTGCCAGAGCCGGAAGCAGGCATGGTGGTCCGTTTCGACTATCAATGCATTCCGATATAACGATCCAGCAATCGTCCGGAATACCGAGATGCAGCCTCACCTGGTGCGGGATTTTCACCGCGCGCTGTGCGGCGCGCGGCGCTGTCGCAACCGTCGGCACGATCTCGGGCCACGAAGGTGGTTGCGCGGCATGGCCCGAGGCGACGACTCGGCCCTTGGGTTTTCGTAACAGTCAATCCCTCATAACAAAAATATTTATGTTCCCTTTCTGTTCGAAGTAGCCTATCACTGCGTTGTCTCATCCCACAAAGAGGGGCGCTTCGCGATCGTCAGGAAACGCGGGGTGAGATGCGGTGGACGCGGCAGCGTCAGGCAGGCGACGGTTCGCAGGGCGGATTGATCTTCGTGAGCGAATACCTCGCAGGCTAGACGACGGCGCTGAAGCGTACGGGGAAGGCGTGTGGTCCTGGCACCCAAGGCTGGTGTCAAGTCTTCGGAGGATGCGTTCGGCTCAACCGGGTCGGACCAACCGTTAATCCGAAGGCGACGGTGGCAATAGAGCTTATCTCGCCGAGGAGAGCACGTTGATAAACCGTAAAACCATTGCGTGGGGAATGCCGGATGATCCGGTGCCTCGCACTACCTCGTGTGCGTACGGCCGTTTTCTTGCACACGAGCCGCGGGTGCCTCTGGGCATCGCGGCATTCCCCGCGCCCTCTTTATTCAGGGCGATGAGTTTTCTGGCAAAAGCCCGGGCGCCTCGCGCCGCGGGGCCTTTACGTGCGTCTGAAGGCTGCGAGATGGGTCCAAACGCTCAGTGTCGCCGCGCTCCTTACCATGAGGCAGCGCGGGATGCTTCCGCGAGAGCTCTCGTCCAGCAGTCGCCGGCCCTCGTCCTGAGGAGCATCGCGCCAGCGATGCGTCTCGAAGGATGGCTGCGGGCGCCGATGGTTCGAGACGCGTCGCTTCGCGCCGCTCCTCACCATGAGGGAGGGGAGGACTGCTTTCACAAGTAGTCGACGGGGCGGCCGGTCAATAGCGACTGTAAGAGACTCTCATATCAGGCGATCCCTGGGGATTTTACCCAATGCCACCCCCCGTTTGCTTTTCGGCCCCCGCTGGTCTTATCTGCCGCGCAAGACGAAGCCCGCGGTTGTTCGCGCGATGAATTTGGATGGAGCCTGGGTGGTGGCAGTTTCAATGCGGATCGGCACGCGCAAGAGCACCATGGCGCTGGCCCAGACCGAGGAGATCGCGCGGCGGCTGACGGCGGCGGCGCCGGATCTTCAGGTCGAGATCGTCAAGTTCGAAACCGTCGGCGACAGCGACCAGACCAGCAAGCTCCTGACCCATGGCGGCAAGGGCGGTGCCTTCGTCGCGGAAATTCGCGCCGCGGTGCGCGCCGGCCAGCTCCATGCCGCGATGCATTCGCTCAAGGACATGCCGGGCAACGAGGATACGCCGGGGCTGGTGATCGGGGCGACGCTGTCGCGCGATCCCGCGACCGACGCGCTGGTCTTGCGGGCCGGGCTTTCCTTCGACGAGCTGCGGCGCTCCCGCGGCAAGGGCTTCAAGATCGGCACCAATGCGGTGCGCCGCGCCGCCTATGCGCGGCGGCTCTTCCCCGACATCGAGGTGGTGCATTTTCGCGGTGCCGCCGACACAAGGGTGCGCAAGCTCGATCATCGCGAGATGCAGCGGCTGCCCGGCGGCGGCGAGGTCGGACCGGTGGATGCGCTGATCATGGCCCGCTCGGGGCTGGAGCGGGTCGGATTGGCCGCCCGCATCGTCCACGATTTTTCGCCGCAGGAAATGCTGCCCGCGGTGGGGCAGGGCATCGTCGCGGTGGAATGCGCCGCCTCCGACTGGCAGACCCGGCATTACCTGTCCCTGATCGACGATGCCCAGGCCCATCTCAGCTGCGATGCCGAGCGCGAGGTCCTGTGGGTGCTCAACGGCCACTGCAATTCGCCGATCGCGGGATATTCCGTGATCGAGGGCCGTGAGATGACGCTGACCGCCTCGGTGCTGGATGAAGCCGGCGGCCAGTTCATCGAGGCCACGCACCGCGGGCCGGCCGAACGCCCGCGCGAACTGGGCCGCGCCGTCGGGCTCGAGCTGCTGCAGAAGGGCGCCGCCGAGATCATCGCCCGGACCCGGCCCACGCCTTGAAAAAAGCATTAGCCCTGAAAGCATCCTGGTGGAGCTATTCCTTGAAACTCATTCGATCTGATCTCTTGCGAGTTGCCCGGAGGGCGAGGGCTCGCGTCTCGAAGGATGGCCGCTTGCACCTCCTTTGTGGCCATCCTTCGAGACGCATCGCGCTTGCGCGATGCTCCTAATAGGAAACCTCTGCCCCTCCGCGTAAGGGAAGCACTTACCGCGCATCATAAACAGCCGTCATCGCCCGGCTTGACCGGGCGACCCAGTACGCCGCGGCGCCTCAATTCATCACAAATTTCTCTGGAATACTGGATCGCCCGGTCAAGCCGGGCGACGACAGCTGGGGGTGGCGCCGTCTCAAACCATGAGGGGCTCATCCCACCGGTTTCATGCGCAGTGGGTCGGCACCGCCGATGGGGAACTCAGGATGAGGGCCGGGGGATTGCCGATAGGATCACGACTTCGGAAATGCTGGTCTAGACCATGGCGACTGCCTTTCCCTTTTCCGCCATCGTCGGCCAGGACGAAATGAAGCTCGCGCTGCTGATCGCGGCCGTCGATCCCAAGGTCGGCGGCGTGCTTGCCTTTGGCGATCGCGGCGCGGGCAAGTCGACCGCGGTGCGCGCGCTCGCGGCGCTGTTGCCGAAAATGAAGGTCGTGGTCGGATGCCGCTATAATTGCGATCCCGACCGGCCCGCGGAATTCTGCGACGACTGCCGCGCCCGTGCCGCCAAGGGCGCGCTGAAATCGGCGAAGGTCGCGGTCCCCGTGGTCGATCTGCCGCTCGGCGCCACCGAGGACCGCGTCGTCGGCGCGCTCGACCTGGAACGCGCGCTGGCGCGCGGCGAGAAGGCTTTCGAGCCCGGCCTATTGGCGCGCGCGCATCGCGGCTTTCTCTATATCGACGAGGCCAATCTCTTGGAAGATCACCTGGTCGATCTCCTGCTCGATGTCGCCGCGTCAGGGGAAAACGTCGTCGAGCGCGAAGGCCTGAGCATCCGCCATCCCGCGCGCTTCGTGCTGGTCGGCACCGGCAATCCCGAGGAGGGCGAATTGCGCCCGCAATTGCTGGATCGTTTCGGGCTGTCGGTCGAGGTCAGGACGCCGGACGATCTGGCGAGCCGCATCGAAGTGGTGCGGCGCCGCGATGCCTTCGAGAGCGATCACTCCGCCTTCGCCGCGCACTGGGAGAAGGAAGAGATAAAACTGCGCAAGAAGATCATATCGGCGCGCGATCATCTGGCCGGGGTCACGGTGTCGGACGCCGCACTGGAGCGCGCGGCCAAGCTCTGCATGGCGCTCGGGACGGACGGCCTGCGCGGCGAACTGACGTTGATGCGCGCGGCCCGGGCGCTGGCTGCACTGGAGGGCGCCAAACAGGTCACCGACGAGCATCTGCGCCGGATCGCGCCACCGGCCTTGCGCCACCGGCTGCGCCGCAATCCGCTCGACGATGCCGGCTCCAGCGTGCGGGTCGACCGCGCCATCGCGGAGCTGTTCGGATGAGCGCCGCGGCCGCCTGGTCCGATGCGATGACCGCGGCGCTTTTGTTCGCGGTCGATCCGGTGGGCTGCGGCGGCGTGCTGCTGCGGTCGCGGGCCGGTCCGGTGCGCGATCGCTGGCTCGCCAGCCTGCGCGCGGCGCTGCCGCCGGCACAGCCGCTCAAGCATCTGCCGCTGCATATTGCCGATGGCCGGCTGCTCGGCGGCCTCGATCTCAACGCCACCCTGCTGGCGGGACGCCCGGTCGCCGAGCGCGGCCTGCTGTCGGAAGCCGATGGCGGCGTGCTGGTGCTGGCGATGGCGGAGCGGCTGTCGGCGGCGACCACCGTGCACGTCACCGCGGCGATGGATGCCCATGAGAGCGTGGTCGAGCGCGACGGGCTTTCGCTGCGGATGCCGGCGCGGTTCGGCGTCGTCGCGCTGGACGAGGGGCTCGACGATGAATTTGCCCCGGCGGCGTTGCGCGATCGGCTCGCGGTTCACCTCGACCTCAACGAGATCAGCGTCGGCGAGGCGGAGGAATTCGCCGTCGATGGCGCGGAGATTGTCGCGGCGCGCCAGCGCCTGGCTGACCTGCGGCCGGACGCCAGCCAGATCGAAGCGATCTGCAACGCCGCCGCAGCCCTCGGCATCGTGTCGCTGCGGGCGCCGCTGCAGGTGTTGCGGGTGGCCCGCGCCAGCGCGGCGCTGGCGGCGCATCCCCAGATCGAACAGGACGACATCGCGCTGGCGGCCAGGCTGGTGCTGGCGCCGCGCGCGCTGATATTTCCGCAATCCGAGGAAACGCAACCGGAGCCGCCGCCGCCGCCCGAGCCGCCCTCGGAGCCGCCTCCGGACGATGACCCGGCCGACCGCGAGCAGCCCGACCTCGACAAGGCGATGGATGAGGTCATTCTGGCCGCGGTCCAAGCGGCGCTGCCGCCGGACGTGCTGGCGGCCTTGCGTGCTTCAGCCGGCCGATCGCGGTCGCGTTCGCAGGGCAAGGCCGGGGCGTTGCAGAAATCCAACAGACGCGGCCGGCCGGCCGGCGTCTTGCGCGGCGAGCTGCGCGCCGGCGCCAAGCTCAACGTGATCGAGACCTTGCGCGCGGCGGCGCCGTGGCAGCCGCTGCGGCGGCGCGAGGCGGCGGCGACCGCGACCAGCTCGGCGCGTCCGCGCATCCTCATTCGCAAGGATGATTTCCGCATCTCGCGTTTCAAGCAGCGCGCGGAGACCGCGACCATCTTCGTGGTCGATGCCTCGGGCTCGGCGGCGCTGCATCGCCTCGCCGAAGCCAAGGGCGCGGTCGAACTGCTGCTCGCCGATTGCTACATCCGGCGCGATTGCGTGGCCTTGATCGCCTTTCGCGGCAGCGCCGCCGAATTGCTGTTGCCGCCGACCCGCTCATTGGCGCGGGCCAAGCGCAGCCTGGCCGGCCTGCCCGGCGGCGGCGGCACGCCGCTGGCCGCCGCGCTCGATGCGGCCTTTGCGCTTGCGGATCTCGTCCGCCGCAAGGGCCAGACGCCGAGCGTGATCCTTCTGACCGATGGCCGCGCCAACATCGCGCGCGATGGCGCCCAGGGGCGTCCGCGCGCGGAGCAGGATGCGGTGGCCGCCGCACGGCAGTTGCGCGCCGCCGGCATCAGCGCGGTGCTGGTCGATACCTCGCCGCGTCCGGGACCCCAGGGGCAAACGCTGGCCCGCGAAATGGGCGCCCGCTATCTGCCCTTGCCGCACGCGGACGCCACCACGCTGTCAAAAGCAGTCAAGGCGAGCATGAGCTGATGTTACCGCAAGGCGCGCCCGAGACCAGCGAGTCCGAAGTTCCGATCATATCGGCGTCCTCCCCGGTCCTCATCCTGAGGAGCATCGCGCAAGCGATGCGTCTCGAAGGATGGCCGCAAAGGACGGTGCATGCGGCCATCCTTCGAGACGCAAGTCTTCGCCCTCCGGGGCGAAGACTTGCTCCTCAGGATGAGGTCGGAGAGCTTGCGCTATCCCCGATAGGCGCGCACCCGCCGCACCATCTGCTCGACATGGGCGATCGGGGTTTCCTTTTCGATGCCGTGGCCGAGGTTGAAGATCAGCGGTCCCTTGGCATAATTCGCCAGCACGTCATCGATGGCCGTATCGAGCGCGGCGCCGCCGGCGATCAGCGCCAGCGGGTCGAGATTGCCCTGGATGGCGACACGGCTTTGCACGTGCTCGCGGATGAAGGCGGGGTCCTGCGCCCAGTCGATGCTGACGCCGTCGACGCAGGTTGCGGCGACATAGCCCGGCAGCAGCGTGCCGGCGCTCCTGGGAAAGCCGATGATCTTGGCATCGGGCACCTTGGCGCGCACACCTTGGACGATGCGCCGGGTCGGCTCGATCGACCAGCGCGCGAATTCGCGCGGCGGCAGGATGCCGGCCCAGGTATCGAAAATCTGCAGCACGTCGGCGCCGGCCTTGAGCTGCCCCAGCAAATACTGGATGGAGCTGTCGACCAAAACGTCGATGATGCGGGCAAAGGCTTCGGGGTGACGATAGGCCATCAGGCGCGCCGGCGCCTGATCCGGCGTGCCTTGCCCGGCCACCATATAGGTCGCCACCGTCCACGGCGCGCCACAGAAACCGATCAGCGCGATCGTGGGATCGAGTTCGCGGCGCACCCGGCGCAGGACTTCGAACACCGGTTCGAGCTTGGCGAAATCGCCCGTCGACGACAGCGTGCCGACCTTGTCCGGCGTGTCCAGCGGATCGAGCCGCGGGCCTTCGCCGGCCTCGAACCGGACCGCGCGGCCGAGCGCGTAGGGAATGACCAGAATGTCCGAAAAGATCACCGCGGCATCGAAGTTGAAACGTCTGATCGGCTGCAGCGTTACTTCGGCGGCATATTCGGGCGTGAAGCAGAGTTCGAGAAAGCCGCCGGCCTTGGCGCGGACTTCGCGGTATTCCGGCAGATAACGGCCGGCCTGCCGCATCATCCAGAGCGGCGGCACCGGCTGCCTTCGGCCGGACAGCACTTCGAGGAAGGGTTTTTTGATGCTAGGGTTCGATGTCAAGCAGGCATTCCGTTATCGATGGGCCACTCTCTGGGTGGTTTGTGATACACTGCCGCTCAGCTCTTGGCCACGGCAAGGTGGCGTGAGCTTTTGGAAAAGGAACGCGTAAATGGCTGAATTGCCCGCGCCGGTTTCCGGGCAGTGCCATGAGATCGGCAGTGCGGTCGGCCGCCTGACCTATTATGCCGCCGCTCCGGAGAGCGAAAGCAGGGCGCCGCCTTTGCTCTTGGTCCACAGCATCAATGCCGCGGGCTCGGCCTATGAAGTCAAGCCGCTTTATGAGCACTATCGGCAAAGCCGCCACGTCTATGCGCTGGAGCTGCCCGGCTTCGGCCATTCCGAGCGCAGCCAGCGCCCCTACACCGTGCGCCTGATGACGGATGCGATCCTGCGCATGGTCGAGGAAATCCAGAACGATCACGCCCGCGCTCCGATCGACGCGCTGGCGGTGTCGCTGTCGTCGGAGTTTCTGGCGCGCGCCGTCTCCGAGGCGCCGCTGAAGTTTCGCACCCTGGCGCTGGTCAGCCCGACCGGCTTTCGCAAAGGCGACCAGACGGCAACATGGCGCAACGGCACCAGGGGCATTCCGTGGCTGCACGCTTTCTTTGAAAATCAGCTGTGGAGCGAGCGGTTCTTCCGGCTGCTGACGGCGCGCGCCAGCATTCGTTATTTTCTCAGGAGGACCTGGGGCTCGGCCGACATCGACGAAGGTCTCGCCGATTACGATTATCTGACCACGCATCAGCCGGGCGCGCAGCACGCGCCGTATTACTTCGTGTCGGGATTTCTGTTCAGCCAGGATATCCTGAAAATCTATCAGTCGCTGACCTTGCCGGTATGGATGACGCATGGCGTGCGCGGCGATTTTGTCGACTACAGCAACAAGACGACGGTGCAGGATCGCGCCAACTGGACCATCGAGGTCTTTCAAACCGGGGCGATGTCCTATTTCGAGGTCAAGGACGCCTTCATCAGGAGTTATGACGCCTTTCTGGCCGGCGCGGCGGCGGCGGCAGCGTAGAGCGCGGAAAGTCATGTCCGACCTGGTCTGGAGCAGGGACGGGGTGGACTGGCCCAACCGGGAAGCCAGCCGCTTGGTCGAGGCCGCGGGTTTTCGCTGGCATGTGCAAGAGATGGGCGGTGGACCGCAGCTGCTTCTGATCCACGGCACCGGTGCGGCGAGCCATTCATGGCGTGATCTGATGCCGATCCTGGCGCGGCACTTCAGCGTGATCGCGCTTGATCTGCCCGGCCATGGTTTCACGCAGTCGCCGTCACCGCACCGGCTGTCGCTGCCGGGCATGGCGGCGGATATCGGGCTTTTGCTGCGCCAGCTCGATGTCGCGCCGCAGATCGTGGTCGGTCATTCCGCGGGCGCCGCGATCCTGGCGCGGATGTGCCTGGATGGAAAAATCGCGCCGCGGCTTTTGGTCAGCCTCAATGGCGCGTTCATGCCGTTCGGCGGGGTGGCCCATCAGCTGCTCTCGCCGCTGACCCAGCTGCTGGTGATGAATCCGCTGGTGCCGCAATTGTTCGCCTGGCAGGCCTCCCACGCCGGCGCCGTCGAGCGGCTGATCCGGAACACCGGTTCGACCATCGACGCCAGGGGTGTCGCGCTTTACGGCAAACTGGTGCGCAGCCGCGCCCATGTCGCGGCGGCGCTGCAGATGATGGCGAACTGGCGCCTGGAACCGCTGCTGCATGATCTGCCGCGGTTGAACCTGACATTGGTGCTGGTCGCCGCCGACAACGATCGCTCGATCTCGCCCGAGGTTGCGCAGAAGGTCCGCGAGATCTATCCGCGGGCCATCATCGAGCGGCTGCCGGGCCTCGGGCACCTCGCCCACGAAGAACAGCCGCAACTGGTCGCGGACCTCATCATGAGATACGCGGCGAACACGGTCGTCCCCGAGGAGGGCGCGCCGTCACTGTAAATAATATTTTACACATCCAGGCTAGGCAACTGTCAATAATAAGTTACAGTACATCATGCTTGATCCGACCCCGCATCACCCGACGCGACCTACTCCCGGAGATCACCAGCCGCATGCGCTGGTGATCGGGAGCGGCTTTGGCGGGCTGGCCGCAGCGGTGCGGCTCGGTGCCAAGGGCTATCGGGTGACCGTGCTGGAGCAGCTCGATGCGCCCGGAGGCCGGGCCTGCGTCTTCCGCCAGGACGGCTTTACCTTCGATGCCGGTCCAACCATCGTCACCGCTCCCTTCCTGTTTGAGGAACTGTGGAAGTTGTGCGGGCGCAAGCTGTCCGACGACGTCACCCTGGTCCCGATGTCGCCGTTCTATCGGATCCGTTTCCAGGACGGCAGCCATTTCAACTATTCCGGCGATGCGGACGCCATGCGGGCGGAGATCGCGAAGTTTTCGCCCGGCGATGTCGAAGGCTTTGACGGCTACATGAAAGCCAGCGAGGAGATCTTCAAGGTCGGCTTCGAACAGCTGGGCGACGTGCCGTTTTCCAATTGGACCGACATGGCCAGGATCGCGCCCGAGATGATCCGGCTCGCGAGCTACCGCACCGTCTATGGCCTGGTCTCGAAATATTTTCGCGATGCCAGGCTGCGCATGGTGTTCAGCTTCCATCCGCTCCTGATCGGCGGCAATCCATTTACCGCGCGCTCGATCTATTGCCTGATCGCCTTCCTCGAGAAACGCTGGGGCGTGCACTTCGCCATGGGCGGCACCGGCCGGCTGGTGGAGGGACTGGTCAAGCTGATCGAAGGGCAGGGTGGAAGCGTGCTCTGCGGTCGCAAGGTCAGCGAAATCCTGGTCCGGGAAGGCGCGGCCTGCGGCGTCAAACTGGCATCGGGCGAGCAGATCAGCGCCGACATCGTCGTCTCCAATGCCGATTCGGCACTGGACCTATCGGCACCTGCTGCCGGCCTCGGCGCGGTCACGTTGGACTGACCGGCGCATCGATCGGGCGAAATATTCGATGAGTCTGTTCGTCTGGTATTTCGGAACCAAGTGCCAATATCCTGGTGTGCCGCACCACACCATCATGCTGGGGCCGCGCTACCGGGAATTGCTCACCGACATCTTCAAGCGCAAGATTCTCGCCGACGATTTCAGTCTCTATCTGCATCGCCCGACCGCCACCGATCCGTCGCTGGCGCCCGCCGGCTGCGACGCGTTCTACGTGTTGTCGCCGGTGCCGCATCTGCAGAGCGGCATCGACTGGAGCGTCACGGCCGAGACCTATCGCCGCGCGATCGAACGCGAACTCGAAAGCACCCTGCTGCCCGATCTGAAAAACCAGGTCGTCTCCTCGCGCATGACGACCCCTCAGGATTTTCAGGACCGGCTGTCGTCGTTCCGCGGAGCCGCGTTCGGGCTGGAGCCGCTGTTGACGCAGAGCGCCTGGTTCCGGCCGCACAACCGCAGCGAGGAGATCAAGCGGCTCTATCTGGTCGGCGCCGGCACCCATCCCGGTGCGGGCCTGCCCGGCGTGCTGTCCTCGGCCCGCGTGCTCGATGGGCTGGTGCCCGATGCCCAGAAACTGACGAGCGCGAATTGGGAGACGGCATGACGAGGGTAAAGGAACGGGCGGACATGGCCGCATGCCGCGCGCTCTTGAAAGGCGGCTCGCGCACCTTTCACGCGGCCTCGCTGGTGTTGCCGCGAAAAGTCGCCGATCCCGCCATCGCGCTCTACGCGTTCTGCCGGCTGGCCGACGATGCCGTCGATCTCGGAGGTGACCGTGCCGCCGCGGTCGAGCGCCTGCAGCATCGTCTGGACTGCGCCTATCGCGGCGTGCCGATGAACCTGGCCGCCGATCGCGCTTTCGCCTCGGTGGTCGAGCGCTTCACCATTCCGCGCGCGCTGCCCGAGGCGCTGCTCGACGGGCTGGCCTGGGATGCGCGCGGCCGACGCTACCAGACCTTGCCTGAGTTGTTTGCCTATGCGGCACGGGTGGCCGGTGCCGTCGGCGCGATGATGACGCTGCTGATGGGGCAACGCTCGCCGGAAATCGTGGCGCGGGCGTGCGATCTCGGCGTTGCCATGCAATTGACCAACATCGCCCGCGATGTCGGCGAAGACGCCCGCGCCGGCAGGCTCTATCTGCCCCTGACATGGCTGCGCGAAGCCGGCATCGATCCGGATCGGTGGCTGGCCAGGCCCGAATTCGACGCCGCGCTCGCTTCGATCATCCAGCGCCTGCTTGACACCGCCGATGCGCTCTATGGCCGCGCCACGCTCGGGATCGAACACCTGCCGCGCGGATGCCGGCCAGGCATCTATGCGGCGCGGGCGCTTTATGCCGAGATCGGCCGCGAGCTGGAGCGGGGCGGGCTCGATTCGATTTCGCGCCGCGCGGTGGTCCCAGCCAGCCGCAAACTGGCCGTGCTGGCACGCGTGCTGGTCTCGGCCCAGACCGACTGGGCGCCGGCGATGCAGCTGCCGCCGATGGCCCAGATCAATGAGACCCGTTTCCTGATCGAGGCGGTCGCGGCGACGCCGCTGCGCGAAGCCGCGACCAAACTCGGGACCAAACCGATCGAGGATCGCGTGGTCTGGGTGATCGACCTGTTCACACGGCTGGAGCGCCGCGATCAGTTGCTACGCAGCGGAACAATGCGGTAAAACGGCTGCGAAATCGGTTGAATGAGCATGGCCGGCAGATGGCGCGAATGCTCACCCCAGGCTTGAGCCCGCCCCATGTCCGACATCGATACCATCGGCGATCACCAGACGAGCCCCGTCGAGCAGCAACGCGCGCAGGCCAAGGTCTGGTTCGAAGGGCTGCGCGACAGGATTTGTGCCGAGGTCGAAGTGCTCGAGCGCGAGGCGCCGGTGGAGCTGTTTCCGGGCAAGCCCGCGACCTTCAGCTATAAACCGTGGACCCGTGCCACCGGCGCCGGCGGCGGCACCGGCGGCTTTCTCAGCGGCGGCCGGCTGTTCGAGAAGATCGGCATTCACACCTCATCGGCCAATGGCCGGCTGACGCCGGAGATGGCGAAGACATTGCCCGGCGACGGCGTGCAGCTCGATTACGTCTCGACCAGCATCAGCCTGATCATGCACCCGCGCAGTCCGCGGGTGCCGACCGTGCACATGAATACCCGCTTTTTGTCCACCGCGCAGGGCTGGTTCGGCGGCGGTGCCGATCTCACCCCGATGCTGTCTCATCAGCGCAGCCAGGATGCGCCTGATGCCGTGACCTTCCACGCCGCCATGAAGCGCGCCTGCGACGCGCATGATCCGTCCTATTACGGCAAGTTCAAGCCGTGGGCGGATACCTACTTCTTCCTGCCGCATCGCGGCCAGGCCCGCGGCATCGGCGGCATCTTCTACGATCATCTCAACACCGGCGATTTTGCCAGGGATTTTGCGTTCACCAGGGACGTCGGTCTGGCGCTGCTCGACGTCTATCCGAAAATCGTGCGCCGGCGGATGCTGGAACCCTGGACCGAGGCGGAGCGCGCCGAGCAACTCGCCTGCCGCGGGCTCTACGTCGAATTCAACCTGCTGTACGATCGCGGCACCATGTTCGGCCTGCAGACCGGCGGCAACATCGAGACCATCCTGAGCTCGATGCCGCCGCTGGTAAGCTGGTCATAGGTCCACGGCGGCGTCGGTGAAACCGGAAGGCCTCTGGATCGATAGCTGATCGCAGGAGATGAAATCCGCGAAAGGATTCAGCATGGAGAATTACTACGGATTGATCGAATTCTTCGCAGTGGCGATGTTCGCGACCGCCTGGGCCGTGCTCGAATGGCAGGGCCGCCGGCTCGACCGCAGGAAAGAGGCGGAACGCGCCAAGGAAAATGGTCCGTGATCGTATCAGCCCAAAGCGAGGTGGCTCGCAAATGGCGGTGGGGTGGAACGAGGCCTTCACCACCATATCCGCGGCATCCGGAACGGCAGCATGGCCTGCACCACCGGCATCCGGAAGCGATCGAGCGACAGGCTCTCGTGCATCAGGGTCACGGGCTCACCGAGCAGTTTGGCGGATACCAGCGAGCGCGCATAGAACGGGGCATCCTCCAGCGTTCGGACGACGGCAGCGCCATCCTCGCTGCGAACCTGGCGTCCGACGCGCCAGCCGGTGCGTTTCAGCTCGACCATCGGTGGCGGCTCGAAGGGCTGCACCTGCCCCTGTGCATCGATGGTCACCGCCAGATCGGCGTGGCTGCCATCGCGGCGCAGCGCCTCGTAGAGGATGATCGCGCCGCCGCCCTTAAGCGTCCCGCGCGCCCATTGCCACTTGGCAAAGCCTTGCTCGAGCGGTGCATCGCCGCGGTTCATGTCGAAATAACCGTCACCCTGCCAGCGCAGATGAGGACGGTCGAGCATCACCTGGACCCGCGAACAGGGCGCGATCGGCCACCACTGATGCCCGCCATTGTCGTTCAGGGTGAACGCCTGTCGCGTGATGGCGGCGGGAACCAGGCGGATGGTGCCCCTGATCCGGCCGGGGATCGGTACCGCGATCTCGTCGATGTGAATGGCCAACGCCTTGCCGTCCCAGGCCACATGGCTAGGGCCGACATTGAAATAATTCGCGGCGCGGTTGACGGCGCTGCTGGGTCGCTCCGTCATCGCCCATTGCTTGCCGCGCTTGCGATAAAGCACGACATTGATCGCGCAATGATTGAGCGGATCCGCCCGGCCGCCGCGCCGCGCGAAGGCATAATAAGGCGAGAACACGCTGCCGATGAAGGCGATGATGGTGATGGCATTCTGCCCGTCGTCGCTCAGCGCGTCGACGTACCACCACGCATAGCCGTTGTTGGCGACCGGTTGATTGAAGCGAGGTCCGACATCAGGCAGGCCGCCGCCGAACGGCCTGATAGCGCCGCCATCGGAACGCCAGGGCCGGGATGGGTACTGCCCCCCGCCAGGTACAGTCCCGGTATTTTCGTTCGCGCGCCCGGGCGCTGGAACGAGGCCGTCCATCCGTGCGAACTGCGGCCGTACAGCGCCCCACCCGTGGCCGGAAACAGACGGCTGAAATCCGCAGGCGTCGTCGCCTGCATGTTCGGCGGATGTCGATGGATCTTCAGGCCACACCGCTCCAATTGGCCGAACGCCCGTTTCGCGCATTGTTCTACCTCCGCTGTATCATAGCCATGCCGGTCGCCATTGGCAGGCGCATTGATCAGAACCAGGAGCTTCTCCTGACCCGCGCCGGCTGTCGCATCCTGTTCGCGATCCTGAGCGCAGACATACACGGTCGGCTCGCGCGGCACGCGGTCGTGTGCAAAAATGTCGGCGAACTCGGCTGCGTAATCGCGGGAGAAGAATACGTTATGACGCAGCAGCGGAAAGCCCTCAACTCTAGCCACCATGCTCCATGTCATCGCTGAAAGCGATCGCGACTGCGGTGGGATCGCCGCGGTGGCGCGGCGGGCATCAAGGCCGAACAGTCCGCCGGCCACGGCCGCGACATCGGCATTGAGGATGACGGCATCGGCATCGATGCGTTCGCCATTGGCAAGCCGGACACCGCGGGCGCGTCCGCCTGAGGCCAGAACCTCCGTCACGTCCTGCCGATATCGGATGGTCGCGCCGAAACTTTCAGCGCCATCGGCGAGCGCGCCGACCAGGGCCTGCATGCCGCCCTCGACGCTGAAGACGCCTTCGCGCTCGACATGCGCGACCAGCATCAGGGTGGCGGGCGCCTGGAACGGCGAGGAACCGCAATAGGTGGCGTAGCGCCCGAACAATTGGCGCAGCCGGGGGTCGTGAAAATAGTTCGCAAGCGACGACCACATCGACGAGAACGGTTTGATGCGCGGCAGCTGCATGAGTCCGCGAAAGCCATTGGCGCCAACCAAACCGCCCATGCTGGGTTGCGCCGCACGCAGGAAGGGCTTTTCCAGGATGTCGTAGATCCGCTTGGTGTCGCTGCAGAAGGCGCGATAGCGCGAAGCCTCCGCGGCGCCCGCGAAATCGCCGATCGCCTCGACCGAGCGGTCTTCGTCGGCAAACAGATCGAGCCGGGTATGCTCGCTCCAGGCGTGGCGAGCGAGAATATCCAACGGGCGCAGCCGGACCTGATCGGCGAAATTCCGATTTGCCGCCGCGAACAGTTCGTCGAACACCCAGCGCATGGTGAACACGGTCGGGCCGCTGTCGATTCGGGCGGATCCGATCGCGAGCTGCCGCATCTTGCCGCCGGCCGTGGGGCCGCGCTCGAAAACCGTCACCTGCAGTCCGCGTGCTGCAAGCGCGAAGGCGGCGACCAGTCCCCCGACGCCCGCACCGACGATCACGACGCGATCCCTGGCCATGTGTCCCCGCGTTGCCGGTTGACAGTTGTCAATATTTATTTACACTCCTGCCGACAAGTCAAATTGACAGTTTTCTGTCCGAAAAGGGAGCCTGCTGATGGATGTCGCGAGCCGAATTGAGCGGGCACTGAACGAGGCGGTCGCGTTTGCCGAGGTCCCGGGCTGTCCCCCGAAGCTTGCCGCAGCCATGCGCTATGCCGTATTCCCCAGAGGCGCCCGTGTTCGGCCGCGGCTCGTTCACAGCGTTGCCGCCGCCTGTGGCGAGGATCACCCGGCCGCGACCGAGGCGGCCGGTGCAGCCCTCGAACTGTTGCATTGCGCCTCGCTGGTCCATGACGACCTCCCTTGTTTCGACGCGGCAGAAACCCGCCGCGGCCGTCCTTCGGTGCACAAGGCCTTCGGCGAACCGTTGGCGCTGCTCACCGGCGATGCCTTGATCGTGCTGGCGTTCCAGACCCTGGCGCGGGTTCAGGGCAAACCAGAGCGGCTCGCCAAACTCACCCTCACGGTTGCCCAATCGGTTGGGGTGCCTTCCGGTATTGTTGCCGGCCAGGCCTGGGAATGCGAGCCTCAAATCGATCTGGTGCATTATCACCGCGCCAAGACCGGGGCGCTGTTCGCGGCCGCCTGCGTCGCGGGCGCAGCGTCCGCCGGCGCCGACGGCGAGCCTTGGCGGATGGTCGGCGAGAAGCTCGGCGAGGCCTATCAGGTCGCCGACGATATCCGCGATGCCGCCGCCGACGAAGAGGAAATCGGCAAGCCAGTTGGACGCGACCTCGCCTTGGGCCGTCCGAGCGCGGTGACAGAACTCGGTCTGGACGGCGCGCTGTTTCGATTGCATGAGCTGGTGCGTGGCGCGATCGATGCGATGCCGCCCTGTGCCAATGGCGCCGAGCTGCGTTCCCTGATGCTCTCGGAAGCCAAGCGGCTGGTGCCGGCAAAGCTCGCGCAATT
Organism: uncultured Alphaproteobacteria bacterium; assembly: GCA_963736075.1. Classification (GTDB taxonomy): domain Bacteria; phylum Pseudomonadota; class Alphaproteobacteria; order Rhizobiales; family Xanthobacteraceae; genus Bradyrhizobium. The sequence goes on from CAVTNW010000036.1 coordinate 23,635, forward strand.
CGCAGCCTAGCCGACATGGCCACGATCGCAGATCGCGTGGTGGCTGGTCAGAATTCCGAAGCGCAGCGCGGCGCCGATCCTGTTCGGCAGTCCGCGCCGTCTCTGCACTCCGCGGTGCCGTTGACTTGGTGGGATCGGCTGCTGGGGTTTCGCGACGCGATTCTTGCCGATGCCACTTTCCAGCGATTTGCAGGCAATTTTGCGCTGACCCGGCCGATCGCGCGTCGCCGCGCCAGCGCGCTGTTCGATCTCTGCGCCGGTTTTGTCTACTCTCAGGTTTTGCTCGCCTGTGTCCGGCTTCGGCTGTTCGATCAGCTGGCGGCGGGGCCGCTTGAGGCCGGCGAATTATCGTCACGGCTTTCGCTGCCAATCGAAGCGACCTTGCGGCTGCTCGACGCGGCGGTGTCGCTCAAACTGCTGCAGCGCCGCAGCAAGGGCCGCTATGGTCTCGGCGCGCTCGGCGCAGCCCTGATCGGCAACCCCGGTGTGGTTGCCATGATCGAGCATCACGGCATGCTTTACCGGGATTTGCAGGATCCGGTCGCGCTGCTGCGTGGCAAAGCGGGGGCAACTCAGCTCGGCAGCTATTGGCCCTATGCGATGGGTGACCGACAGGCCGAGCTCTCCCGCGAAGCGGTGACGCCCTACACCGCGCTGATGGCCGCCTCGCAGCCGATGATCGCACGCGAGGTATTGTCGGCCTATTCGTTCCGCAGCCATCGCTGTCTGCTCGATGTCGGCGGGGGCGACGGCTCGTTCGTGGTGGCGGCCGCGAAACAGGCGCCGAAGCTGCGTTGCATGTTGTTCGATCTTCCCGCTGTCGCCGAGCAGGCCAGCGAGCGATTTCGAAGCGCGGACCTGTCCTCGCGCGCGGTGGCGATCGGCGGGAGTTTTCTCACCGACCGGCTGCCGGAGGGCGCCGATGTCATATCGCTGGTCCGGGTGATCCACGATCATGACGATGCCGATGTGATCAATTTGCTGCGAGCGATCCACCAGGCGCTGCCCGGTAACGGCACCCTTCTGATCGCCGAGCCGATTTCCGGGATCCGCGGCCATGAGCCGATCGGCGACGCCTATTTTGCCTTTTACCTGCTGGCCATGGGGAGCGGCCGGCCCCGATCCTTTGAGCGACTGCGGGAAATGCTCAACCAAAGCGGCTTTGCCGACGTGTCGTTGCGGCCGGCCAACATGCCGATGCTGAGCAGCGTCATCACCGCCCGGGCAGCCTAAGATTTCTGTTAATCAGACTTGACACAACTGTATGTAAGGCTAGCATGACAGTTGCGGATCTGGCTCCGCGCCCGTCGAAGGAGTCGGCGATGGAAACCATCGCGGTGGTCTTGAAACAACCAGAGCAGGTCGAACTCAGCAGGCTCGCTTTGACCCCGCCGACCGCGCAGGACGTCGTCGTCGATGTCGGTTGGAGCGGGGTTTCGACCGGCACCGAGCGGCTGCTGTGGTCGGGCCGCATGCCGGCATTTCCGGGAATGGGCTATCCGCTTGTCCCCGGCTACGAATCGGTCGGACGCGTGGTCGAAGCCGGTGCCGAAACCGAGCTGTCTTGCGACCAGCTCGTCTTCGTGCCCGGCGCAAAATGCTTTGGCGAAGTGCGCGGCCTGTTCGGCGCTTCGGCCTCACGGCTGGTGGTGCCGGGCAAGCGCGTGGTGCCGCTCGACCAGGAACTTGGTGATCGTGGCATCTTGGTGGCGCTGGCTGCCACGGCCTATCACGCGATCGCTGCGCCCGGCGCGGTCAAGCCGCAATGCATCGTTGGCCACGGCGTGCTCGGACGGTTGCTGGCGCGAATATCGATCGCGCTCGGCAACGAGCCCCCGGTCGTCTGGGAGAAAAACCCGGCGCGCGTCGGCGGCGCTGCCGGCTATGACGTGCTTGATCCCGAGCACGACGAGCGCCGCGACTACAAGAGCATCTACGATGTCAGTGGAGATGCGACCTTGTTGGATGCGCTGATCGGCCGAATTGCATCAGGCGGCGAGATCGTGCTGGCGGGCTTCTACAGCGACCGGATGTCCTTTGCTTTCCCGCCCGCCTTCATGCGCGAAGCGCGGCTTCGCGTCGCCGCCGAATGGCAGCCGCCCGATCTGGTCGCCACCAGGCAGTTGATCGAATCCGGACGGTTGTCGCTGGATGGGCTTATCACCCATCACTTCGATGCCAAGGCCGCGCCTGATGCCTACCGCGTCGCGTTCGAAGATCCTGCTTGTCTCAAAATGGTGCTGAACTGGAGTTCGCTCGCATGAATGCCGTATCCCAGATCAACATGAAGGACGCGCTGCGGGCCGAAGCGGCGATCGAGCCGAACGCACCGGTGGTGAGCCCGGTCACCAAGGAAACCCAGATCATCGCCATCTACGGCAAAGGTGGCATCGGCAAGAGTTTTACCCTTGCCAACCTCTCTTACATGATGGCGCAGCAGGGCAAGAAGGTGCTTCTGATCGGCTGCGATCCGAAGAGCGACACTACCTCGCTTCTGTTCGGCGGCCGTGCCTGTCCGACGATCATCGAAACATCCTCGAAGAAGAAGCTCGCCGGCGAGGAAGTCAAGATCGGCGATGTCTGCTTCAAGCGCGACGGCGTGTTCGCGATGGAACTCGGCGGCCCGGAAGTCGGCCGCGGCTGCGGCGGTCGCGGCATCATTCATGGCTTCGAGCTGTTGGAGAAGCTCGGCTTCCACGAATGGGGCTTTGACTACGTGCTGCTCGATTTCCTCGGCGACGTCGTGTGCGGAGGGTTCGGCCTGCCGATCGCGCGCGACATGTGCCAGAAGGTGATCGTGGTCGGATCCAATGACCTGCAGTCGCTCTACGTTGCCAATAATGTCTGCTCGGCGGTGGAATATTTCCGCAAGCTCGGCGGCAATGTCGGCGTCGCCGGCATGGTGATCAACAAGGACGACGGCACCGGAGAGGCGGCGGCATTCGCCAAGACGGTCGGCATCCCCGTGCTCGCGGCCATTCCGGCCGACGACGACATCCGCAAGAAGAGCGCGAATTACGAAATCATCGGCCTGCCGGGCGGGCAGTGGTCGGCGTTGTTCGAGGAGCTGGCGCAAAATGTCGCGCTGGCCCCGCCGGTGCGTCCGACCCCACTGACCCAGGATGGCCTGCTTGGTCTTTTCAAGGGCGAGGTGGTCGGTCGCGGCGTGGTGCTCGAGCCCGCCACCATGGAGGACATGTGCGGCAAGTCCGTCATCAACAAGCCCTCGCTTGAAGTCGTCTACGACGCGGCGTGAGTGCAGTCATGATGCGGAGCGCGACATGAACGTCATTCTACCTCGCTACGCCGGCGCGATCGCTGAGTCGGTCGTGAACGAGCCCGTAGAGGTGGATGCCGGCGTCGAGGCGTCGACCGCGGATATTGCCCTCGCGCCGCCCGTCATCAATGCCGCCGCGGTCAAGGGTGATGGCCTCGGTTGCCATGCCGGCGCCGCGGAATTGAAGTCGGCGGCGGCCGCGGCGGGCAAGAGCGACATTCTGGATCGCTACGCCGCGGACTACCCGAAGGGGCCGCACGATCAGCCGCAAAGCATGTGCCCGGCCTTCGGCTCGCTTCGCGTCGGCCTGCGCATGCGCCGCACGGCCACGATCCTGTCGGGATCCGCGTGCTGCGTCTACGGGTTGACCTTCACCTCGCATTTCTACGGCGCGCGGCGAACGGTGGGCTACGTGCCCTTCAATTCGGAGACCCTGGTAACCGGCAAACTGTTCGAGGACATCCGCGAGGCCGTATTCAAGCTCGCCGACCCCACGCTCTACGATACCATCATCATCACCAATCTCTGCGTGCCCACCGCCTCGGGCGTGCCGCTCGATCTGCTGCCGGATGAAATCAACGGCGTGCGCATCATCGGTATCGACGTGCCGGGCTTCGGCGTGCCGACCCATGCCGAAGCCAAGGACGTGTTGGCGGCGGCAATGCTGGAATATGCCCGCAAGGAAGCCGAGCAGGGACCGGTGCAGGCGCCCCGTGGCGGCAGAAGCGAGCGGCCGACGGTCACGCTGGTCGGCGAGATGTTCCCCGCCGATCCCGTCGGCATCGGCATGATGCTGGAGCCGCTCGGGCTCGCGGCGGGGCCGGTGGTGCCGACGCGCGAATGGCGCGAGCTTTATGCCGCGCTCGACGGCGCCGTCATCGCCGCCATCCATCCATTCTATACCGCGAGCTTTCGCCAGTTCGATCTCGCCGGTCGCAAGATCATCGGTTCCGCGCCGGTCGGTCACGACGGCACCGAAGCCTGGCTGGAATCGATCGGCACGGCTTGCAATGTCGCGCGCGACAAGATCGACAACGCCAAGAACCGCTTCCTGCCGATGATCAAAGCGGCGCTGGTGGCCAAGCCGGTTAAGGCGCGGATCACGGTCTCCGGTTACGAGGGAAGCGAGTTACTGGTTGCCCGCCTCCTGATCGAGAGCGGCGCCAGCGTGCCCTATGTCGGCACCGCCTGTCCAAAGACGCCGTGGTCGGACGCCGATCGCGAATGGCTGGAGGCGAAGGGCACCCGCGTGCAGTACCGCGCCTCTCTGGAAATGGATCTCGCCGCCGTGGCCGAGTTCACGCCCGATCTTGCGATCGGCACCACCCCGGTTGTGCAAAAGGCAAAACAGCTGGCGATTCCGGCGCTCTACTTCACCAACCTGATTTCGGCGCGGCCGTTGTTCGGTGTCGCCGGCGCAGGTTCCCTGGCCCAGGTCGTCAATGCTGCGCTCGCCAACCAGAGCCGCTTCGACGAGATGAAGGAGTTTTTCGGCGATGTCGGTGAAGGCCACGCTGCCGGCATCTGGGAAGACAAGCCGACCGAGAACACCGCTTTCCGGGAGAAATACAAAAAGCAGATCGAAATCCAGGCCAAGAAGCGCAAAGCCGAGGAGATGATCTGATGCTGGTGCTCGACCACGATCGCGCTGGCGGATACTGGGGAGCGGTCTACGCCTTCACTGCGGTCAAGGGCATGCAGGTCATCATCGATGGCCCGGTCGGCTGTGAGAATCTGCCGGTCACCTCGGTGCTGCACTATACCGATGCGTTGCCGCCGCACGAACTGCCGATCGTGGTGACCGGGCTGGGCGAGGAAGAACTTGGCCAGACCGGTACCGAAGGCGCCATGAAGCGTGCGCATCGGGTGCTCGATCCCTATCTGCCGGCGGTGGTTGTCACCGGATCAATCGCGGAGATGATCGGCGGCGGCGTGACGCCCGAGGGCACCAACATCAAGCGCTTCCTGCCGCGCACCATCGACGAGGACCAGTGGCAGAGTGCAGACCGGGCCATCGTCTGGCTCTGGAAGGAATACGGCCCGAAGAAGATTCCGGAGCGCAAGCCGCGCGCGGGCGACGTCAAGCCGCGGGTCAACATCATCGGGCCGATCTACGGCACCTTCAACATGCCTTCCGATCTCGCCGAGATCCGCCGGCTGGTCGAGGGCATCGGCGCCGACATCAACATGGTTTTTCCGCTCGGCAGCCACCTCGCGGACATTCCGAAGCTGGTCAACGCCGACGTCAACGTCTGCATGTACCGCGAGTTTGGCCGCATGCTGTGCGAGACGCTGGAGCGGCCCTATCTGCAGGCGCCGATCGGCCTGCACTCGACCACGAAATTCCTTCGCAAGCTCGGCGAATTGCTCGGCCTCGATCCCGAGCCCTTCATCGAGCGCGAGAAGCACACCACCATCAAGCCGTTGTGGGACCTGTGGCGCTCGGTGACGCAGGATTTCTTCGGCACCGCCAGCTTCGCCATTGTCGCCAACGAGACCTATGCGCGCGGCGTGCGGCATTTCCTCGAGACCGAGATGGGGTTGCCTTGCACGTTTTCGTTTGCGCGCAAGCCGGGCATCAAGCCGGACAACGATGCGGTGCGCAAGTCCGTTCGCGAAAAGCCGCCGCTGATCCTGTTCGGCAGTTACAACGAGCGCATGTATCTCGCCGAGGCCGGCGGCCGCGCCGTCTATGTGCCCGCGTCATTTCCGGGCGCGGTCATTCGCCGCCACACCGGCACTCCCTTCATGGGCTATTCGGGAGCGACTTATCTGATCCAGGAAGTGTGCAACGCGCTGTTCGATGCGCTGTTCAGTATCCTGCCGCTGGCCGCCGATCTCGACCGGGTCGATCCGACGCCGGCGCGCCGGCACGAAGAGATCCTGTGGAGCGACGAGGCCAAGGCGCTGCTCGACGAGGTGCTGGAATCTCATCCGGTGCTGGTGCGCATCTCGGCTGCCAAGCGTCTGCGCGATGCCGCCGAGCGCGGCGCGCGCCGCGCGGGAGAGGCCCGTGTCACCACCGATTTTGTAACCAAGGCGCAGGCGGCTTTAATGGATGGGCAGCCCGTATGAGAACGATTGAGCAAAGCTTTTCCGGCGATTCCGTAGCCTCGTTCGGAACGCCACACTCGAGAGGTAAGGTGATGTCGATGTCCGACTATGTGCATTCCGGCCGTCGTTTTCGGGACTCCGTCGAAAGTGCGACCTTCGAGTCACGTTTGATGTTCGGTGCCTGCTACGTGCTGTTTCTGTTTCGGGCGGTCGTCTTGCGTTTGCTGCCGTGGCGCAGGCCAAAGCCGTTTGCAAAATTCGCAGTTCGCGAGTCGATCTTCACCGAGGCTGCTACCGCGGCGAGCGTGATCGTAGCCTCGTCGTTCATGGGTTTGTGAGTTCACGGATTTCGTCCGGCGGTGCCGGACGGATGACTGCCGTTTCTAAGAAGATTCGGCATTTCGCTGTCGCCCTCACTCGGGCGGCTTACGGCCGAAAGGCCATTACCAGGAGGAATACCAAATGAAAGACGGTTCCCTCTCGGGGCTGACAGAAGCGGAAGCCAAGGAATTCCACTCGATATTCGTCACGAGCTTCTTTCTCTTCGTGGCTATCGCAGTGGTTGCCCACATCCTCGCCTGGCTGTGGCGTCCTTGGCTGCCGGGCCCCGGCGGCTACAAAACTGCGTTGGATAGCATCCATCATCTCGCCAGCGTTTCCCTGTCATATCTGACATAACTGGAGGTAAACATGTGGCGAATTTGGCTTCTATTCGATCCCAGGCGTGCGTTGGTCCTGCTCTTTACGTTCCTGTTCGGACTGGCGCTCGTGATCCACTTCATTCTGCTGTCGACCGACCGGTTCAACTGGTTGGAGGGACCTCGTAAGGGTCCTGCCAAGACGTCGGAGATTTCTCTGCCGTACACACCACCAAGCATGCCGTCCTGACGGCGTGACCAATGCTTACCGGAACGGACGGGCCCGGATGGAGCGGCCGGACCCGTCCGCTTCCGGTAGCAAAACCTAAGAAATCGACGCTGAAACACGACCACAAAGGCGACGACATACGACTACGAGCGGTGATTTATTTCGGACGTGGAGGAACGATCGATGGCCATGCTCAGCTTTGAAAGAAAATATCGCGTTCGCGGCGGAACGCTTATTGGAGGCGACTTGTTCGATTTCTGGGCCGGCCCGTTTTATGTGGGATTCTTCGGCATCACGACGGTGTTTTTCTCGCTGGTAGGGATCGCAATGATCCTGTGGAGCGCCGCGCTCGGTCCGACCTGGAATCTCTGGCGGATCAGCATCGACCCGCCCGACGTCAAATACGGTCTGGCCTTTGCGCCGCTGCAGGAAGGCGGCATCTGGCAGATCGTCACCATCTGCGCCATCGGCGCGTTCGTTTCGTGGGCGCTGCGCGAGGTCGAGATCTGCCGCAAGCTCGGCATCGGCTATCATGTGCCGTTCGCGTTCGCCTTCGCTATCCTTGCCTATGTCACCCTGGTCGTCATCCGGCCGGTGCTTATGGGGTCATGGAGCTACGGCTTTCCTTACGGCATCATCACCCATCTCGATTGGGTGTCCAACACCGGTTATACCTACGGCAACTTCCACTACAATCCCGCCCATATGGTCGCCATCACGTTCTTCTTTACGACGTGCCTGGCGCTGGCGCTGCATGGTGGCCTGATCCTGTCGGCGAGCAATCCTGAAAAGGGCGAACCGATCAAGACCCCCGAACACGAGAACACGATGTTTCGCGATCTGATCGGCTATTCGGTCGGCACGCTCGGGATCCATCGCCTCGGCATGTTCATCGCGCTTGCGGCGGTATTCTTCAGCGCGGTCTGCATCGTAATCTCGGGTCCGTTGTGGCCGGAGGGCAGCGCCTGGTCCGAGTGGTGGGAATGGTGGCGCAATATTCCGATCTGGTCCCCTCATTAACGACGCACAGCAGAAAGAGTCATCGTCATGGCCCAGTACCAGAACTTCTTTACGCAGGTGCAGGTTCGCAGCAGCATCTATCCGGGTATCCCCCTGCAGCCGGGGACGTGGGTCCGCAGCGGCGAGGGTGGTTACAGCTATTGGCTCGGCAAACTCGGCGACGCCCAGGTCGGTCCGATCTATCTCGGCTTCCTCGGCCTCGCTTCGCTGATCAGCGGCTTCGTCGCGATCGAGATCATCGGCCTCAACATGCTGGCGTCGGTGAACTGGAGTCCGCTCGAATTCATTCGCCAGTTGCCATGGCTTTCGCTCGAACCGCCGAAGCCTGAATACGGCATCACCTTCCCGCCGCTGCAGGAAGGCGGCTGGTGGCTGATGGCCGGCTTCTTCCTGACCCTCTCGATCCTGTTGTGGTGGTTGCGGACCTACCGCCGTGCGCGTGCGCTCGGCATGGGCACCCATGTGGCATGGGCCTTTGCGGCGGCGATCTGGCTCTATCTGGTGTTGGGCTTCATCCGCCCGCTACTGATGGGAAGCTTCAGCGAGGCCGTGCCGTTCGGGATCTTCCCACATCTCGACTGGACCAACAATTTCTCGATCACCCACGGCAACCTGTTCTACAATCCGTTCCATATGCTCTCGATCGCGTTCCTCTATGGATCGGCGCTATTGTTTGCCATGCACGGTGCCACCATCCTGGCGGTCACCCCCTATGGTGGCGAGCGTGAGGTCGAGCAGATCGTCGACCGGGGAACGGCGCTGGAGCGGGCGGCCTTGTTCTGGCGCTGGACCATGGGCTTCAATGCCACCGCGGAGTCAATTCATCGCTGGGCATGGTGGTTTGCCGTGCTTTGCCCGCTCTGCGGTGGCATCGGAATTCTTCTCACCGGCACCGTGGTCGACAATTGGTTCGACTGGGGCGTCAAGCATGGACTGGCCTTGCCGAGGTAACACGATCGTAAGCGTACAGGCGAACTCCGATCGCGCGCGCCAGAAATAGCCAGAGGCCATCATGGCGCGCGCAAGCTTTCCCATATCTTGGCTGTGCAGCAGGCCCGCCTGGTGCGGGGCGATGCGGCGGCGGCCGGGCCACGTCGAGCTTCTTGCGATGTGCGTCCTCCGATAAGAGGAAGCCGAGTTGGAAGGACGCTGGATTGGAGGATCACTGGTTGGTGGAGGATGTTCGCCCTGGTGCAGGTGTTCAAATCCCCGAAGGAATTGCTGGGCGATCTCGGTGCGCTATCGGCCGCCAACCTGATTGCGGCGGCGACCGATGTCGCGATGGTGGTCGACAGCCATGGTCTCATTCACGATGTGGCGTTCAACAAGGAAGATCTGTCGCTCGAGCTGGACGCCCAGGGGCGATGGCTCGGCTCAAAGCTCGCCGAGACCGTCACTGCGGAGACCCAGGCCAAGGTCAAGGAGTTGCTGCAGGACGCGACGGTGCGAAAATCGTCAAGCTGGCGTCAGGTGAACCACCGATCCCCCACTGGCGACGATATCCCGGTGCTATACTCGGCGATCGATATCGGGCGCGCCGATCGCTTTGTATTGGTTGGCCGCGACCTGCGCCCGCTCGCGGCGATGCAGCAGCGGCTTGTCAACGCCCAGCAATCGATGGAACGGGATTACGTCCGCTTACGCCAGGCGGAAACGCGATATCGGCTTTTGTTCCAGGTATCGTCGGAAGCGGTAATGATCGTTGACGGCGGCAGCAATGCGATCGTTGACGCCAACCCAGCCGCGCTGGCGCTGTTCGGCGAGAGCTCTCCGCAAATACTCAAATCCGGGTTTCTCAGTCATTTCGATGCCGCCGGCTCGCAGGCCATCCAGGCCATGCTGGCGGACGTTCGTGCGACCGGCCGCGATCACACGATGCGCGCGCATCTGGCGGATGGGCGGCGCGAATGCAGCGTGGCGGCGTCGTTGTACCGGCAGGAGAATGCCTCGCTGTTCCTGGTTCGGCTTTCCTCGCAGGCATCGGCGTCCGAAAGCGGTGGACTGAAGGCGACCGCGACGCTGCTGAAGTATTTCGAGACCGCTCCCGACGGGCTGGTGATCACGCAGTTCGACGGCCGCGTGGTCAGGACCAATGCGGCATTTCTCGATATGGCTCAGCTCACAAGCCCGGAGCAGGCGCTGGGCGAACTACTCGACCGCTGGCTCGGTCGTGCAGGTATCGATTTCAGCGTGGCACTGGCCAACCTTCGCCAGAATGGTTCGATCCGGCTGTTTGCGACGGCGTTGCGAGGTGAATATGGCGCGGTGGCGGAGGTCGAGGTTTCCGCCGTTTCGCTGACGAATGGCGACGACAAGCCAAGCTTTGGTTTTGCGATCCGCAATGTCGAGAAGCGGCTGTCCACGACGACAACCTCGTCGCACGAACTTCCGCGTTCGATGGCGCACCTCACCGAACGGATTGGCCGGATACCGCTCCGCGACCTCGTGCGCGAGACTACCGACGTCATCGAGAAGCTTTCGATCGAGGCCGCGCTGGAATTGACCGGCGATAACCGGGCCTCGGCCGCCGAAATGCTCGGGCTCAGCCGCCAGAGTCTTTATGTCAAGCTGCGCCGGTTCGGGCTCGACGATCATCCGGCAGTTGATGAGGCCGAAGATGAATAGCGTCGCGAATGGTGCCTTGGCCCGCCGTCCTTCACCTTTGGTGGTGTTGGAGCTGTTGAAACCAATCACCTGGTTTCCGCCGATGTGGGCGCTGGGGTGCGGCGTGATCTCGTCCGGTATTTCGCCGGCCCAGCGCTGGCCGTTGATCGTCGCTGGCGTGGTGCTGGCCGGGCCGATGGTGTGCGCAACCAGCCAGGCGGTGAACGACTGGTATGACCGGCACGTCGACGCCATCAATGAACCCGACCGGCCGATTCCATCGGGGCGCATTCCGGGACGCTGGGGCCTTTACATCGCGGTGATCTGGACGGTGCTGTCGCTCATGGTCGCCACCTTGCTCGGCCCCTGGGGTTTTGCGGCGGCGATCGTCGGACTGCTGCTGGCGTGGGCCTACAGCGCGCCGCCGATCCGGCTCAAGCAGAACGGCTGGTGGGGCAATGCCGCCTGCGGGCTCTGTTACGAGGGACTGCCGTGGTTCACCGGCGCTGCGGTCATGAGCGCGTCGAGCCCGGACTGGCGCATCGTCGTGATGGCGCTGCTCTACAGCATCGGCGCCCACGGCATCATGACGCTGAATGACTTCAAGTCGGTCGAAGGCGACAAGCGGATGGGGATCGATTCGTTGCCGGTGCTGCTTGGTGTCGAGCGTGCGGCGCGGTTTGCCTGCCTGGTGATGGCTGTGCCGCAGGCAGTGGTGGTTGTTCTGCTGCTGCTTTGGCAGCGGCCGTTGTACGCGCTGGCCGTCGGCACCCTGCTGATCGCGCAATTCTTTCTGATGGCGCATTTTCTCAAGAGCCCGCGCGAGCGGGCGCCCTGGTACAACGGCACCGGGATCAGCTGTTATGTGCTGGGCATGCTGATCTCCGCCTTTGCGCTGGCCGCGATCAGGGCGGGAGGCTAGAACGATGAGTAGCCCGGCAATACTCGATGTGGCGGCGGTGGGCGGCGCGGCTGCCCCCGGTCTGATGCAGTGGCCCGGATATTCCAACGACCGGCGCCGCGAACGCCTTGTCGGCATCTGCCGCGGCTGCGATTTCCTGAAACGGACCTCGGATGCCCATGTGAACAAGCAGCGGGTGCGCGCCAGGCCGGACGCCGTTGTGCGGATTTCCTTCGGTGATCTCGCGCGCATGGCCGGGCTGGCCTCGACGTAATGACGATGCGGCGCCCGTTCTGGAAGCCGGTGCTGATCGCGGCGGCTGTTGCTACGTTCATCGCGTTGCTCGGCGGCACGGTCACAGATACCGGGCCGTGGTATCAGGAACTCCGTAAACCCTGGTGGCAGCCGCCGGGGTGGCTGTTTGCGCCCGCGTGGACCTTGATTTTCGCGCTGGCGACGGTGTCGGCAATCCTTGCCTGGCGCGATGCGCAAAGCCGTGCGCAGCGCGAGTGGGTGATTGGGCTGTTCGCGCTCAATGGATTTCTCAACGTGCTCTGGAGTACATTGTTCTTTGCGCTCCGGCGGCCGGACTGGGCGCTGCTCGAGGTGACCCTGCTATGGCTCTCGATCCTGCTTCCGATCATCGTGTTCTGGCCCTTTGCACGGCCGGCCAGTTTCTATCTGTTGCCCTACCTCGCATGGGTGTCGTTCGCGGCGTTTCTCAATCTGACCGTCGTCCGCTTGAACGCGCCGTTCGCCTGATGGCCGAAGCCTGCCTGCAAGGGTCCGCGATGGAGAATCCGGAATGGCCGATCTATTTGCGCGCGGGCGCCTCGTCGATCTCGTTCTGATCGTGGTCGTGATCGAGGCCGCGTTTTTGCTGCTTTATTGGCGGCATTCCCGGCGCGGCATCGCGCCCCTCGATCTGCTGCCCAATCTATGCGCCGGCGCCTTTCTGCTGCTGGCGCTGCGCGCCACGCTCGCGGGCGATGGCTGGATATCGGCCAGCGCGTGCCTGATGGCGGCCGGGCTGTCGCATCTGTTCGATCTTTGGCACCGTTGGCGGCGATAGCGCCGCCAACGGTGCAGGACGGCTATTTCTTCCCGTAGGCTACTTCTTCTCGGAGAATTTATCGAGGTAGGCGATCACGTCCTTGCGCTGCTGCTCGTCAGCCAAATGGAATGTCATCTTGGTCGAACCTACGGCGAGTTCGGGATGTCCCTTGTCGGTCAGGAACTTCTTCAGGAAGGCATTGGGGTCGGGCAAATATTCGAAGATCAGGTCATTGGTCCAGACCAGCCCGTTTTCCCCGGCGGCCTTATTGAGCGCGGAATAGGCAAATCCCGGGGCGGTACCCGACTGCCGGCCGATCACGCCTGTCAAGGACGGTCCGATCAGGTTCTTGGCGTCGGGACCGATGCGGTGACAGGTCATGCATTGCTTGAAGACCTGCTCGCCCTTGGCTGCATCCTGGGCGGAGGCTCCAAGCGGAAGGCTCACGACCGCCGCGATCAACGTTAAGATTGTAAGCTTGGATACCACATTGCTCTCCCTTTGCCTTCGGTTTCAGACCGCGCTCAGCGCTGCGATCTGTTTGTAAAGATACATTTACAGTCACAAATATCAAATATCGTTGCCCCTGATTGACGTCTTTTTGAGAAGAATCAACCCGGATGATCAGATTGGCTGATAGCGGCAATGACGCTTGCGCGACCGCCATCGCTCGCCCGATAGGCCGCTGTAAGGTAAAAGTGACAAGTAAATCCTTAAAAACAAAGGAGTTTCTTGACTTGGCATCGGGATTCTGCGCATTGCTAGGTTCCGGGGCATTTTATCCGGCGTTGAGTGTCAGGCAGGGTTGGCACATTCTGTGCCTCTTGGGCTGTCGTTATCATGACAGCTTTCTGAGTGACTATGGTGCGACAGCGACCCAGAGTGGCCTCATGAAGTGGCACCGTGGTTGGCAATGACAATCCGAAGCGGCAGCGTCTTTCAACGGCGGTGTCTACGATGCAGTGATTTGGTTCTACCATCAACCGGCAGATAGCAAGCATGGCCGCCTTACCCATCGTACAGCCAGACATCACGCTGCTCCTCGACATGGAAGGCGTGATCCGCGAAGCGACGTTGTCTCCCGCCATGAACGGGGAAAGCATCGATGGTTGGCTTGGGCGGCCATGGGTAGAAGTCGCCGGCGAGATCGGTGGCGACAAGGTCAGGCGCATGGTCGACGATGCTAGGGTCAGCGGCATCTCGGCCTTCCGTCAGATCAACCAGCGCTTCCCGAGCGGCCTGGAGATTCCAATCGAATTCACCACCGTGCTGCTGGGCGGCCGCGCCGGAATGCTGGCCATCGGAAAAAACCTGCAGGCGGTTGCCGAACTGCAGTCGCGCCTGATCTCCGCGCAGCAGACCATGGAGCGCGACTACTGGAAGCTCCGCGAAATCGAGACCCGCTACCGGCTGGTGTTCGACGCATCGAACGAAGCCGTCATGATCGTGTCGGCGGCGAACTTGCGGATCATAGAGGCCAACCGCACCGCTATCGAGGCGCTGAATTCGTCACGCCGCCGCAATGAAGATTTTGCTGGACGCGAACTGCTGCATGACGTCGCCGTGGAAGATCGCGAGGCTGTTCGCGAGATGTTGGCACGGATTCGCGAGCGCGGCAAAGCACTGAGTATTCTCGTCCATTTCGGCCCCGAAGCCAAACCCTGGATGCTGCGCGGCTCGCTGATCACGGCTGAACCGGGCCACGTGTTTCTGCTGCAGTTTACCGCTGCCGGCAAATTGCCCGTTGTCAATGACGATCGCGAACTTTCATCCGTCGAGGACCTCATCGACCGCTTGCCCGACGGCTTCGTGGCGCTGGATGAGACCGGCGTCATCCGTCACGCCAATCCGGCGTTTCTTGATCTGGTCCAGGTCGGGTCCAAGACTTCGGCGATAGGCGAATCGCTGGGGCGCTGGCTTTGGCAGCCCGGTGCGGATGTGAACGCGCTGCTTGCCAATATTCAGCGGCACAAAACCATACGGCTGTTCACGACGACGATACGCGGTGAACTCGGCACCGAAACCGAGATCGAAATATCAGCCGGCACCACTGAAGGCAGCGAGCGTAACCTGATCGGCGTGCTGCTCCGCAACGTCGCCCGCCGCCTGCCGTCCGGCGGGGAGGCCGATCTGCTGCGGACGGCGCTGGGATCGATGAGCGAGCAGATCGGAAAATCTTCATTGCGCAAGCTCGTCAAGAACACCGTGGGCGTCGTCGAGCAGCACTACGTCAAGCAGGCGCTGGAACTCGCGGGGGGCAACCGCACCGCGACCGCCGAACTGCTGGGGTTGAGTTGGCAGAGCCTTTATGCAAAGCTCAATCGCTACGGTCTCGATGACAAGGTACCCGCCATCGAGGAAACCCCAGAGGATTGAGTTGGCGTCGCATTCGTACGCTACCCCAGCGTTCGGAAAAGCCGATCTTTCGAACTGCGAACGGGAAGAGATTCATCTCGCGGGATCTATTCAGCCGCACGGTGCGCTGTTGGTCGTCAGCGAACCAGATCACCGCGTCGTCCAGGCCAGTGCAAACGCCGCGGCATTTCTCAACCTGAAGCAGGTAATCGGGATGCCGCTCGCCGAGTTCGACGGCGATCTGCTGTTTCGTATTCTGCCGCATCTGGATTCGACTTCCCAGGGCATGCCGATCGCCGTCAGGTGCCGGATCGGCAGCCCCAGCGCGGAGTTCGACGGCCTGCTGCATCGGCCGCCCGCCGGCGGCCTTGTCATCGAACTCGAGCGTGCCGGGCCCTCGGTCGATCTGTCGAAACAAATCGCAAGGGCGCTTGAGACCATTCGCACCGCATCCTCACTCCGTGCCCTGTGCGATGAAACGGCAAAGTTGTTTCAGGATCGCACCGGTTACGACCGCGTCATGGTCTACCGATTTGATGAGGACGGACACGGCGAGGTGTTCTCGGAGCGCCGCAAGCCGAACCTTGAGGCCTACCTCGGCAACCGCTACCCGGCGACGGATATCCCGCAGATAGCGCGACGCCTCTATGAGCGTACCCGCGTCAGGGTTCTGGTCGATGTCAATTATGAACCGGTTCCGCTGCAGCCGCGGCTCTCGCCCTTGACCGGGCGCGATCTCGATATGTCGCTCTGCTTCCTGCGCAGCATGTCGCCGATCCATCTGCAATATCTGAAGAACATGGGTGTCGGGGCCACGCTGGTGGTGTCGCTGGTGGTCGGAGGCAAGCTGTGGGGTCTGGTGGCCTGTCACCACTATGAGCCGCGCTTCATGCATTTTGAATTGCGCGCGGTCTGCGAGCTCTTGGCGGAGGCAGTTGCAACCCGGATCTCGGCGCTCGAGAGTTTCGCGCAGAGCCAGTCCGAAATTTTCGTGCAACGGCTCGAACAGCGAATGATCGAGGCGATCTCGCGCGAAGGCGACTGGCGGGCGGCCATCTTCGACAGCGCGCAGTCGATCCTGCAGCCGCTGGGGGCGAGCGGCAGCGCGCTGATCTACGAGGGCCAGATCATTTCGGCCGGCGAGGTGCCGGGGACGCAGGAGATCCGGGAGATTGGCGCCTGGCTTGATAGCAGGCACGTGACATCGCTGTGGTCCTGCGCCACGCTGGGCCTGGAATTTCCCCAGTTTGCCGGCGTGATAAAAGTGGCGAGCGGGATCGTGGTGACGCCGATCTCCAATAATCCCGGTGAATATCTGATCTGGTTCCGGCCCGAACGGGTTCGCACGGTGACCTGGGGAGGCGATCCGCTAAAACCGTTCGTGACTGGCTCCGATCCCACGGATTTGTCGCCGCGCCGGTCGTTTGCCCAATGGCACCAGCAGGTGGAGGGCACCTCCGAGCCCTGGACCCAGGCCGACCTGGCTGCGGCGCGACTGATCGGTCAGTCGGTAACCGACTTCGTGCTGCAATTCCGAGCGGTGCGCACGCTGATTGCGCAGGACCAATTGGAGCAGTTAAGCCGGCACGTCCACGTTTCCGAGCAGCCGGTCATCATCGCGGATATTGACGGCAAGATCCTGTTGATGAACGAGGCGTTCAAGACGCTGCTGCCGAAGGGTCGCGTGGCGGCGCGGCTGGACGACCTGGCACCGGCCTTTCAGGACTCGGAGCGATTTCTTCATAGCGTCCGCGAACTCGTTGGTCATCACCGGTCCTGGCGCGGCGAGTTGTTGCTGCACCGTGAAGGCAACCGGGAAATACCGCTGATGGTGCGGGCCGATCCGGTGCAGCCTTCGCGCGACCGGGTGCTCGGTTTTGTGTTGATCTTTTCCGATATCACCGACCGCAAGGCCGCCGAGACCGCGCGCAACCGCTTCCAGGAAGGCATCATTCAGAGCAACCGGATCAACAGCGTCCGCCTCGATTCAAAGACCGACCTGGTCTATCAAAACCTGCTGTCGTCGGTGATCGAGAATGCGCAGCTGGCGGCGCTCGAGATCACCTATGGCGTCGAAACCGGCCGTATCGCCGAGATGCTCGAAAGCATCCGCAATTCGACGCTGCGAACCGCCGAGGTGCTGGAGCAATTGATCTGGCATTCGTCGCGCACGTCCGGCGAGGGCAGGCGAGACAGATAGCGGCCCGCTACTCCACCGCGGTGACTTCGGCCGATCCGGGCGCCACCATGGCCTGCACGGCGCAGGACAATGCGATGTTGTGCGAAAAGGCCATGGCGCCCTCTTCTATGACGGCGTCGCGATCGCAGGCGAACGCGCCGGCCCGATCCAGCGCCGCTCGATAATCCGACTTCAGCTCATCGGGATCCGGCGCTTGCGGAAAGTCGTAGAACGACAGCTGGGAAGGCCGAAGTTGCAGCGATCGGGTCAAGAGCCGTTGCAGAATCTGGCCGCCGCTGAGGTCGCCGAGATATCGGGTGTAAGCATGCGCAATCAAACGGGTGCCGTCGCCTTGCGCGGCGCTGGCGATTCGGCTGGCATAGTGCTCTCCCGCCGTCAGCAGCGGAATGTCCCGGCCCCAGCGCCTGCCGTAGAGTTCAACCAGGTCGGATTCGATCGCGGGAGCGCGATCCAGCCTGTAAGCCGCTATCTCGCCGATGCCGGGAGAAGCGCTATGGCGATCGAGTCCCCGTTCCATCGCCCGATAGGCCGGCAAAAGATTGCGCAGAAGCAGGATGTAGCCGTCACGGCTGGCCTCGCCTCGCAAGAGATGACGGATGATGCCGGTCCGCTCGGCTTCGACATGCAGGCTCTTGGTGCGAAGATAAAGGGCGTCGACGACGCT
Organism: uncultured Alphaproteobacteria bacterium; assembly: GCA_963736075.1. Taxonomy (GTDB): domain Bacteria; phylum Pseudomonadota; class Alphaproteobacteria; order Rhizobiales; family Xanthobacteraceae; genus Bradyrhizobium. The sequence continues at coordinate 41,631 of CAVTNW010000036.1, forward strand.
GACCGGCGAGGCGCGGTCCGCTATGTCAGTCGTCATGCCCTGATTTCCCTACTATATTGACGGCCCGCCTGGCGCGCGGTGGTTTGGGTCTTCGGACAGCCGAAGGCCCTCACGTATCGATCTTCACCCGCTTCATCTGCTCGATCAGCTCACGCGCCTGCTGCGGTGCGGTCGTGGCGTCTCCCGACATCATATCGGCTCCGACGTCCGCCACAAGGCCGGGCTCTGTCATCACCATCGGACCGCCGAGCATGATGCCGACACTTCTGTTGCGGGAATCGCGGCGGATATCGGCGATGTCCTTTTTCAGTTCGTTGAGCCGGCGGTCGCTGCTGACGGAAAAGCCGACGACGTCGAACCAGTGATTATGCACCAGGGAAATCAGTTCCTGATGCGATGAAAACGGTCCGGTGCACAAATTCCAGCCAGCGCGCCGAAAGAATTCAGCCACCATCGACAGGCCGAAACTGTGCTGCTCGCCGGGGATGATGGTCAGCAGCACCAATTCGCCGCCGCCACCTCGGGCATCATCGATGAAATGCTCGCCCAGCCGTCGCAGAATTCGCTGCAGACGGCTGACACCCAGCGTGACATTGGCAAAGTCCGTCGCATCACTCTCCCAGAGGGTGCCGAGGTGCCGCGCCGTGGGCGCCAGCAACTCCAGAAAGACAGCTTCCACCGTTACGCCTTGCGCCATTAGACTTTCAACGTAGTCAAATGGGGCGTTGTCATTCATGCCGAGCGCCAGCGCGGCGAAATGATCGATCGAACTCAGGCCTTTTTCTTCTTCAGGGGATGCCGCTGGCTTAGGCGTCGGCGTCTTGCCAAGCGCAAGCAGCGTTTTGATGGTCTTGACGACGCTGACGGGCGGCAACGTCGGGGTGAAGCGCCAGATCGGCGTGGGGATTCGCTGTCGAAGGGATTTAGAAGGACGCCGGGTAACACCGTCTTGCGCTGGCCCGCGTGCGAATGATTGCTCGTTCACTTCGGTCATTTTTTATTCCCCCGCACATTAAGTCCTCGGCTTTCACGACCGTCAAGTTTAATTTACGTTCCGATTAGTTGACAGTCGCTCCGACGAAGTTTAGCCTTCCTTTTATCAAGCCCGCACATAGGGAGTGGCGCGGTGCATCATAAAGCGGCTGGATCTCGGGTTTTGATTGACTACGGCGGACGTTCTCCGCTTGCCCCGCGTTTTCCCCGCCCAATATCGCATCACCACACCGGGTTGCTGTCAAACAATCTTTACAGTTTGGCAAATGAATCCGTTGCTGCACCTGCGAACTCGATTTCGACCGACGGGCGCGAGCAAGTTAAACTTTCCGCTCAACTTCAGAGTGTTAGGCCACTTTACACGCCCGAAGAACGGCTTCGCCGCGATGCAACAAAGTGGACGCTGGTTCAGGGGATACTCGCGCCGATCCAATTCCTGGTGTTTTTGATCAGCTTGGCATTGGTTGTCCGGTACCTGACATTGGGCGACGGATTTGCCATCGCGGCCACATCGATCGTGGTCAAGACGCTGCTGCTCTACGCCATCATGATCACGGGCTCGATCTGGGAGCGCGAGGTTTTCGGGTGCTATCTGTTTGCGCCGGCCTTCTTCTGGGAAGACGTTTTCAGCTTCCTCGTGCTCACGCTGCACACCGCCTATCTGATCGCGCTGTTTGCCGGCGTCGGCAATCCGCGGCAGCAGATGCTGCTCGCGCTGGCGGCTTACGCCTCCTACTTCGTCAACGCGACTCAGTTTATTTTGAAGCTGCGCGCCGCGCGCCGTGATGAACGCATCGCCGCGCAGATGACGCCCGCGACATCCGGGAGTTCGGCATGAACGCCCATGTCGCCGGATGCAGCGGTAGTGCGAAGGTCGCGCATGGTCCAATTCTCCGCGAGCAAGGCCAGCGCGAGGTGTTTTGCGGGCTCACCGGCATCGTCTGGCTACATCGAAAGATCCAGGACGCTTTCTTCCTCGTAGTGGGCTCGCGGACCTGCGCGCATCTGATTCAGTCGGCGGCAGGCGTGATGATCTTTGCCGAGCCACGCTTCGCGACCGCGATCATGGAAGAGAAGGATCTGGCCGGCTTGACCGATGCCAACGACGAGCTCGACCGCATCGTGACCCAGTTGATCGCACGGCGGCCGGATATCCGGCTTTTGTTTCTCGTGGGATCCTGTCCATCCGAAGTGATAAAACTCGACCTGTCGCGCGCCGCGTTGCGGCTATCGCGTACCTTTTCGCCGGCGGTGCGTATTCTCAATTATTCGGGCAGTGGAATCGAGACCACATTCACGCAAGGCGAGGATGCATGTCTGGCCTCGCTCGTTCCCGCACTACCCACTTTAGAAACGGGCGAAGACCAGCTGCTGATCGTGGGCGCGCTGGCCGATGTGGTCGAGGACCAGTTCGTCCGCCTGTTCGATGCGCTCGGCATCGGCGGGGTCAAGTTCCTGCCGGCGCGTCAATCCAGCGATCTTCCGGCCGTTGGACCGGGCACCAAATTCCTGCTGGCTCAGCCGTTTCTGGCCGACACCGCGCGCGCGCTCGAGGATCGTGGCGCGACCCGCTTGGCGGCGCCGTTTCCGCTCGGAGTCGAAGGCACCACCGGATGGCTGCGGGCGGCGGCCGATGCCTTTGGCGTCAGCGACCGCCGGTTTGTCGATGTGACGCAGCCCTATCGCGCCCGCGCGGCGCGGGCGCTCATGCGATATCGCGATCAACTCGCCGGTCGCCGGATTTTCCTGTTCCCGGATTCCCAGCTCGAAATTCCGCTGGCGCGGTTTCTGTCGCGCGAATTGTCGATGCAGCTGGTCGAGGTTGGAACGCCCTATCTGCATCGCGAGCATCTCGCTGAGGAACTCAAATTGCTGCCGCCGGATGTGGCGCTGAGCGAGGGACAGGACGTCGACCGGCAACTCGATCGCTGCCGGGCCGCGCGGCCTGATCTCGTGGTGTGCGGGCTTGGCCTTGCCAATCCGCTGGAGGCCGAGGGGATCACGACGAAGTGGTCGATCGAACTCGTGTTCACACCGATCCAGGGCTACGAGCAGGCGGCCGATCTGGCCGAACTGTTCGCACGTCCGCTGGCGCGCCGCGCCAGACTGGTGGTGTGACCATGCAGCTCACGGTGTGGACTTATGAGGGACCTCCCCATGTCGGCGCGATGCGGGTCGCGACCGCCATGCAGGGTCTCCACTACGTGCTGCATGCGCCGCAGGGCGATACCTACGCCGACCTGCTGTTCACGATGATCGAACGCCGCGACCGGCGGCCGCCCGTCACCTACACCACCTTTGCGGCCCGCGACCTCGGCGGTGATACCGCCGAACTGTTCAAGACCGCTGCGCGTAACGCCTACGATCGCTTCCAGCCGCAAGCGATGATCGTCGGCGCTTCCTGCACCGGCTCGCTGATCCAGGATGATCCCGGCGGGCTGGCGCGGGCGCTGCAATTGCCGATCCCGGTTGTGCCGATCGATCTGCCGGCCTATCAGCGCAAGGAGAACTGGGGCGCGGCCGAAACCTTCTATCAACTGGTGCGCGCGCTGGCCGGCCCATCGGCACCGCCGCCAGGCACGAAACGGCCGCCGCGTCCGGCGGAGGCGCGACCGCGCTGCAATGTGCTTGGGCCGACCGCGCTCGGTTTTCGTCACCGCGACGACGTCACCGAGATATCCGGCCTGCTTGCCAGGCTCGGCATCGACGTCAATGTCATCGCTCCGCTGGGGGCTTCGCCGACTGATCTGGCGCGGCTGGGCGAGGCCGACTTCAATGTGGTGCTCTATCCTGAAATCGCGGGGCAGGCGGCGTCATGGCTGCAGCGGACCTTTGGCCAGCCTTCGACCAGGAGCATTCCGATCGGCGTTTCGGCCACGCGCGAATTCATCGAAGAGGTGGCCCTTCTCGCCGGCGTCGATGCGACGGAGACCCTCAAGGCCTGCGGGACGCGGTTGCCCTGGTATTCGCGCTCGGTGGACTCGACCTATCTGACCGGCAAGCGCGTCTTCATCTTTGGCGACGCCACCCACGCGGTCGCCGCGGCACGAATTGCCTCCGAAGAACTCGGCTTCAAGGTGGTCGGGCTCGGGACCTATTCCCGCGAATTTGGCCGCGAGATCCGCGACGCCGCGAAGCGCTGGGATGTCGAGCCGCTGATCACGGATGACTATCTCGAGGTCGAGGCCAAGGTCACGGAGTTGCAGCCGGAACTCGTGCTGGGCACGCAGATGGAGCGCCACATCGCCAAGCGCCTCGGCATTCCCTGCGCGGTGATATCGGCACCGGTTCACGTCCAGGATTTTCCGGCCCGCTATGCCCCGCAGATGGGTTTCGAAGGCGCCAATGTGATTTTCGACACCTGGGTTCATCCGCTGATGATGGGTCTCGAGGAACATCTGCTGGCGATGTTCAAGGACGATTTCGAATTCAAGGATGGCGCCGTGCCGTCGCATCTCGGGGCAGGCCCTGCCGTGGCCGCCACCGCGGCGACGATCCAGCCGGCGGCGACGCAAGCCGCCATATCGGACATCTCCGTGATCTGGGCGGCTGACGCCGAGCAGGAACTGCGCAAGATACCCTTCTTCGTTCGCGGCAAGGCTCGCCGCAACACCGAACGTTTCGCCAACGAAAATGGCGTCGCCACCATCACCGTCGAGACCCTGTACGATGCCAAAGCGCACTACGCCCGCTGACGCGACCCCGATTCGTGTCGTCGTCGTGACGATGGACAGTCATCTGTCCAGCGCGGCTGCGCGGGCGAACAACCTGCTACGGCGCGATTTTCCGGGACTGGAACTTAGCGTTCATGCCGCCGACGAATGGGGCAGCGACGAGGCGGCGCTGGCGCGGTGTCACGGCGACATCGCGCGCGGCGATATCATTATTGCCACCATGCTGTTCCTCGATGATCATGTCCGCGCCGTGATGCCGCAGCTTTCGGCCCGTCGCAACGAATGCGATGCCATGATCGGATGCATGTCGGCGGCTGAGATCGTCAAGCTCACCCGTGTCGGAAAGTTCGACATGAGCGGCGAGGCGCTCGGCGCCATCGCCTGGCTGAAGAAGCTGCGCGGCGATCGCAAGGGCAAGAGCCCGGGCGGCAAGGGCGAGATGAAGATGCTGCGCCAGCTGCCCAAGCTGTTGCGCTTCATTCCGGGCACCGCGCAGGACATGCGCGCCTATTTCCTGACCCTGCAATACTGGCTTGCAGGTTCGGAGCAGAACATCGTCAACATGGTCCGGCTGCTGGTGGACCGCTATGCCGATGGCGCCCGTCGCGGTTTGCGCGGCATCGCCAAGGCCGAGGCGCCGGTCGAATATGCCGACATCGGCGTCTATCACCCTGGGATCAAGGAGCGCATCACCGATAGCGCCGACAGGCTGCCCGAAACCGCCGGCGAGCGCGGTACCGTAGGGCTTTTGTTGCTGCGGTCCTACCTGCTGGCCGGCAATTCCGGCCACTATGACGGCGTCATCGCGGCGTTCGAAGCCCGCGGCCTGCGGGTCATTCCGGCCTTTGCCAGCGGCCTCGACCAGCGTCCGGCGATCGAGCGTTTCTTCATGAAGGATGGCCACAGCACGGTCGACGCGGTGGTCTCTTTGACCGGCTTCTCGCTGGTCGGCGGCCCCGCCTACAATGATGCGAAGGGCGCCGAGGACATCCTGGCCAAGCTCGATGTGCCCTATCTTGCCGCCCATCCGGTCGAATTCCAGACGCTGGAGCAATGGAGTGCTTCCGACCGCGGGCTGATGCCGGTCGAGAGCACCATCATGGTGGCGATCCCCGAACTCGACGGCGCCGCCGGGCCGATGGTCTATGGCGGCCGCTCCGATGGCGCAGGAGTGCCCTGCACCGGCTGCGAGCGCGCCTGTGTCTTTGCCCGCTCGGACGTCGGCGGCGACATGCATGTCTGCTCCGAGCGCTCCGACATGCTGGCGGCGCGGGCGGCGCGGCTGATCGCGATGCGCCGCGCCGAGCGCCAGAGCCGCAAGGTCGCGATCGTGCTGTTCAATTTTCCGCCCAATGCGGGCAATACGGGCACGGCGGCCTATCTGTCGGTGTTCGAATCGCTTCATCGGCTGCTCGGCGAGATGAAGCGCGGGGGTTATCAGGTCGAGGTTCCCGGAAGCGTTGACGCGCTGCGCGAGCGTATCGTGACCGGCAATGCCGCGCGCTTCGGGGCCGACGCCAACGTCCATGCGCGGATTGCGGCGAGCGACCACGTCCGCAGCGAGCGCTGGCTGCGCCAGATCGAGGCGCAATGGGGACCGGCGCCCGGCAAGCAGCAGAGCGACGGCAGTTCGATCTTCGTGCTCGGAGAGCGCTTCGGCAATGTCTTTGTCGGCATCCAGCCCGCCTTCGGCTACGAGGGCGATCCGATGCGCCTTCTGTTCGAGAAGGGCTTTGCGCCGACCCATGCCTTCTCGGCGTTCTATCGCTGGCTGCGCGAGGATTTCGGCGCCAGCGCCGTGCTGCATTTCGGCACCCACGGTGCGTTGGAATTCATGCCGGGCAAGCAGGCGGGACTGTCGGCGGCGTGCTGGCCCGACCGCATGATCGGCGATCTGCCGAACCTCTATCTCTATGCCTCGAACAACCCCTCCGAAGGCACCATAGCCAAGCGGCGCTCGGCGGCGACGCTGATCAGCTATCTGACCCCGCCGGTCGCCCATGCCGGACTTTACAAGGGTCTCGTGGAACTGAAGGCCTCGATCGAACGCTGGCGCGGCCTGCCGCCCAACGATGAAACCGAACGCTCAGGCCTCGCCGCCCTGATCCAGGCGCAGGCCGGCGCGCTCGATCTGGCGGCAGCGGAGCCTGCCTGGAGCGATTCGGCGCAGGCCATCGGCAAACTGGCGGATGCCGTGCTCGAATTGGAATACTCGCTCATTCCGCATGGCCTTCACGTCGTCGGCGAGCCGCCATCGGTTGAGCAGCGCGTAGAGATGCTGCAGGCGATCGCTGACGCCTCGCACGGTGCCCGTCCCGACAAGTCCGTATTGCAGGCGATCGTGCGCGGCGATGCGCCGGAACTGGTCGCTGCGACTGAGGATGCGAGCGCGAAGCTGTACGGAGAACTGGCCGCGGTCGATGCCTTGCTGGCCCAGGATCATGAGATCCCGAGCATCCTGCACGCACTCGACGGCAAGTTCGTGCGTCCGGCACCGGGCGGTGATCTCTTGCGGACGCCGGCGATCCTGCCGACGGGGCGCAACCTGCACGGTTTCGATCCGTTCCGGATACCGAGCGCCTATGCGGTGCAGGACGGGGCGCAGCAGGCGCAGCGGCTGATCGACAAGCATGTCGCCGAAGGAAATGGATTGCCCGAGTCGGTCGCCATTGTGCTGTGGGGCACCGACAACCTCAAGAACGAAGGCGCGCCGATCGGACAGGCGCTGGCCTTGCTTGGCGCCGCGCCGCGCTTCGACGGCTATGGCCGCTTAACCGGCGCGGAACTTATTCCGCTCGACCGGTTGCAGCGGCCTCGCATCGACGTCATCATCACCATGTCCGGCATCTTCCGTGACCTGCTGCCGCTGCAGATCAAGCTGCTGGCGCAAGCCTGTTATCTCGCCGCGTCCGCCGATGAGCCGGTCGAACGCAATTTCGTCCGCAAGCACGCGCTGGCCTATCAGGCGGCGCATCCCTGCGATCTGGAAACCGCAAGCTTGCGCGTGTTCGGCAATGCCGATGGCGCCTATGGTTCGAACGTCAATCATCTGGTCGAGAACGGCCGCTGGGATGACGAGGACGAACTCGCCGAGACCTATACCCGCCGCAAGAGCTTTGCCTACGGGCTGAAGGGGCAGCCGGTACAGCAGACCGCGCTCCTGAAGGACGCGCTGTCGACCGTCGATCTGGCCTATCAAAATCTCGACTCGGTCGAACTCGGTATCACCACCGTCGATCATTATTTCGACACGCTCGGCGGCATCAGCCGCGCGGTGCGCATCGCCAAGGGCGGCGTATCGGCGCCGGTCTATATCGGCGATCAGACCCGCGGAGCCGGTACGGTACGCACGCTGTCGGAACAGGTGGCGCTGGAAACCCGCACCCGCATGCTCAATCCGAAATGGTACGAGGGCATGCTCAAGCACGGCTATGAGGGCGTGCGCCAGATCGAAGAGCACGTCACCAACACCATGGGCTGGTCAGCCACCACCGGCGAGGTTGCGCCGTGGGTTTACCGCCAGCTCACCGAGACGTTTGTGCTCGACCCGGAAATGCGCGAGCGGCTGGCCACGCTCAACCCTGTGGCTTCCGCGAAGGTCGCGAACCGGCTGATCGAAGCGCACGAACGCAAGTACTGGTCGCCCGATCCGGAGATGCTCGATGTCCTGCGCCGGGCAGGCGAAGAGCTCGAAGACCGCCTTGAAGGCGTGGGAGTTGCCGCATGAATATCCAGACCAAGCCATCGTCCCTCAAGAGCCCCTCGTGCTGCGGGGACGGCGAGGGCAGCGTCCAGGTTCAACTCGATCCCACCCTCAAGATCGGCACCGCCAAGGTGTTCTCGGTCTACGGCAAGGGGGGGATCGGCAAGAGCACGACGTCGTCGAACCTCTCGGTCGCGTTCTCCAAGCTCGGCAAACGCGTGCTGCAGATCGGTTGCGACCCCAAGCACGACTCGACCTTCACGCTGACCAAGCGGCTGGTGCCGACGGTGATCGATGTGCTGGAATCCGTGAACTTTCACGCCGAGGAATTGCGCCCTGAAGACTTCGTGTTCGAGGGTTACAACGGCGTGATGTGCCTGGAGGCGGGTGGTCCGCCGGCCGGCACCGGCTGCGGCGGCTACGTTGTCGGCCAGACCGTCAAGCTTCTGAAGGAGCATCATCTGCTCGAGGACACCGACGTGGTGATCTTCGACGTGCTGGGCGATGTGGTCTGCGGCGGCTTCGCCGCGCCCTTGCAGCATTCCGACCAGGCGCTGATCGTCGCCGCCAACGACTTCGACTCGATCTTCGCGATGAACCGCATCGTCGCGGCGATCGGGGCCAAATCGAAGAACTACGCGGTGCGGCTCGGCGGCGTGATCGCCAACCGCAGCGCGGCGACCGACCAGATCGACCGCTACGCGGACACGGCCGGTATCAAGCGGGTCGCGCATTTCCCGGACCTCGACATCATCCGCAAGAGCCGGCTGAAGAAATCGACGTTGTTCGAAATGGATCCGACGCCGGAGCTTGTGGCCGTTCAGGACGAGTATATGCGGCTCGCCACTGAATTGTGGGCCGGTACGATCAAGCCGGTGCCGGTCAAGGCAATGAAAGACCGTGAAATCTTTGACCTGTTGGGGTTCGACTGATGTCTGTCGCCACATATCTGGAACGGCGTGGAGAGCTCGAGACCTATTTCGACCGTACCGCGGTCGATGCCTGGGCACGGCTGACCTCGGATGCGCCGCTGGGGAGGATTCGCGCCACCGTGCGCGCTGGCCGCGACGAGATGCGTCAAACGCTGTTGTCGTGGCTGCCGGCGAATCTGAGCGGGGCGCGGTTGCTCGACGCCGGCTGCGGCACCGGGGCGCTGTCGATCGAGGCGGCCAGGCGCGGCGCGCGCGTGGTCGCGGTCGATCTGTCGGCGACGCTGGTGAATGTGGCGCGCGAGCGGATTCCCGCCGATCTCGATTCATCGGCGCTCGATTTCAGGTCGGGCGACATGCTCGATCCCAAACTCGGCAGGTTCGATTTCGTGGTCGCGATGGATTCACTGATCCATTACCGTCCGGCGGACACCTGCCGCATCATGGCCGGGCTCGCCGCGCGCACCTCCGAAGCGCTGCTGGTGACGTTTGCGCCGAAAACGCCGGCGCTGGCGGCGATGCACGCGGTCGGCCGGTTGTTTCCACGCGGCGATCGCGCCCCGGCCATCGAACCGGTCGGCGAGCACAAATTGCGTCGCCTGCTGATGGCCGAAGAGAGCCTTGAGCGCTGGCAGATCAACCGCAGCCGGCGGGTCGCCAGCGGCTTCTACAAGTCCCACGCCTTGGAGGTGACCCCGCGATGAGCAGGATTGCGACCACGGTGGTAAAGGGCTGGATGCGGTTGGGTACGCGTTTCCTGCCGTTCGCGGACGCGGCGACCAAGGAGCTTCCGCTGCCGCGACTTTTGCGGCTGTCGCTGTTCCAGGTGTCGACCGGCATTTCCATCGTGCTTCTCAATGGCACGCTCAACCGCGTGATGATCGTCGAACTCGGGGTCTCGACACTGCTGGTCTCGCTGATGGTCTCGCTGCCGCTGGTGTTCGCGCCCTTCCGGGTACTGATCGGCTTCCAATCCGACAACCACCGCTCGGTGCTGGGCTGGCGGCGCGTGCCTTACATCTGGATGGGGACACTGGTGCAGTTCGGCGGTTTTGCGATCCTGCCGTTTGCGTTGCTGGTGTTGTCCGGGACCGGCGAATATCCGGCAATCTACGGCCAGTTCGGTGCCGCGCTGGCGTTCCTGCTGGTGGGCGCCGGCATGCATACGACCCAGACCGCGGGGCTTGCGCTCGCCACCGATCTTGCGCCGCGCGACTCCCGCCCGCGCGTCGTCGCCTTCCTCTATGTGATGCTGCTGTTCGGCATGGTCGGCAGCGCGCTGATCTTCAGCGAGCTGTTGCGCAATTTCAACGAGATCCGCCTGATCCAGGTGATCCAGGGCGTCGCCGTCACCCAGTTGCTGCTCAACGTCCTGGCGTTATGGAAGCAGGAAGCACGCAATCCCGAACTGACATCCGCCACGCGCGAGCGGCCGGAATTCCAGCATTCCTGGAGCAAGTTCCGAAACTCCGGCGGCTCGGTCCGGGTCCTGGTGGCGCTGGCGCTGGGCACCGCGGGCTTTTCGATGCAGGACATCCTGCTGGAGCCCTACGGCGCCGAAATCCTGAAATTGACGGTCGGGCAGACCACGGCGCTGACGGCCTTCTTTGCGCTTGGCACGCTGCTGGGTTTCGGTCTGGCGGCGCGGACCCTTGGGCGCGATGCCGATCCCTATCGCATTGCCGGCTTCGGCGCGGTGGCGGGCGTGTTCGCCTTTTCCGCCGTGATTTTCGCGGCACCGCTGGATTCGGTGTTGCTGTTTCGGATCGGCACCGCGTTGATCGGGTTCGGCGGCGGGCTGTTCGCTGCAGGTACGCTGACCGCGGCGATGGCGATCGCCCGGGATGGCGAGAGCGGGCTGGCACTGGGCACCTGGGGTGCCGTGCAGGCGACCGCGGCGGGCGGCGGCATTGCGCTTGGCGGCGGCATCCGCGACGCGGTGTCGGCGCTGGCATCGAACGGCATGCTTGGCCGCGGACTTGCCAATCCGTCGGTCGGATACAGTTTCGTCTACCATATCGAAGTTGCTCTGCTGTTCGCCACCCTGGTTGCGATCGGCCCGCTCGTGCGCACGGCGCGGTCGGGTTTGTCGCAGCCATCATCCAAGTTCGGCCTCGCCGAATTTCCAGGTTAGTCAACTGAGGGGAGATCGTCCCATGCAACCCGGTGCCTATTTGGACTTCGCACAAGTCACGCTTTATGTTTTCTGGATCTTCTTCGCCTGTCTGATCTTCTATCTTCGCCGCGAAGACAAGCGCGAGGGCTATCCGCTGGAATCCACCGCCAGCGGCGGTGGCGTGCAGCATGGTTTTCCGCGGGCGCCTGATCCCAAAACCTATCTGCTGCGCGATGGCCACACCGTAACACTGCCGAACAACAGGAACGATCGGGGCAACGTCGCACTGACGCCGATCGCGGTCTGGGAGGGCGCGCCGCAGGAGCCGACCGGCAATCCCATGCTTGACGGCGTCGGGCCGGGATCCTGGGCCAACCGCGAGGACGTTCCCGAGTACAATGCCGCTGGTGCTCCCATCATCGTGCCGCTGCGGCTGGCCGAAGCTACCTTCCTCGACTCGCGTGATCCTGATCCGCGCGGAATGAACGTCATAGGCGCGGACAACGAAATAGCGGGCGTGGTCACCGATGTCTGGCTCGATCGCGCCGAAGCCTTGATCCGCTATATCGAAGTCGAGGTGAAGACCTCGGCCGGCGCCAAGCGCGTGCTGCTGCCGATGCCGTTCGCCCTCGTCAATCACAAGCGCGGCCGCGTTAGCGTCGATGCCATCCTCGCCAGCCAGTTCGCCGATGTGCCGGTCACCAAGAGCCCCGATCAGGTGACCAAGCTCGAGGAGGACAAGATTTCCGCCTATTTCGGCGGCGGCAGGCTCTACGCCACGCCTTCGCGACAGGAGCCGATCATATGAAACACGAGTTTGGCCAGTTCAGGGATCAGATGTTCAAGGAGCTCCCGGCGCCGCTGCCGGCCGGCGAACGCGTGATCTGGCAGGGCAAGCCCACGTTCACAGGGCTGGCGCTGCGGTCCTTTCACATCCGGGAGGTCGCGATCTATTTCGGATTGGTGCTGGTGTGGAAGTTGTGGGCGAACTGGTCCGCCGGCATGCCGGCGGGTGCAGCGGTTCAATCCGCCCTGCTGCTGTTGGTGCCGGCGATCAGCGCCGTCTCGGTGCTGGCCGGCCTTGCGTGGCTGTACCGGCGCTCCGCCTGCTACACACTCACCAACAAGCGGGTGCTGTTCCAGTTTGGCGTCGCGCTGCCGATGACCGTCAACGTCCCGCTCGACAAGATCGGCAATGCGGCGCTGAAAACCTATCGCGACGGCAGCGGCGATATTCCCTTGCGACCGTCCTCCGACAGCATCCGGATGTCCTACCTTCTGCTCTGGCCGCATGTCCGCCCATGGCGGCTGCGCGCGCCGGAGCCGATGCTGACGTCAATTCCGGACGCGGCCGGTGTCGCCGCCCAGCTCGCGGCGGCGCTGACCGGACAACCCGGCCCATCCGCGATCGCGCTGGTGCAGGCGACAAATCCCGGTTCCGCGTCGGACCGGATCTCATCTTCGCCCGCCAGCGCGGCGGCGTGACAGGGAGAAATGTCATGAGCGAAGCCATCCACGAGCCGGTCGTTCCGAGGGGAGGCGTGCTCGCTGCGGGAGCGCTGATCCTGTTCTCGCTCGCGGTTGTCACCACCGTACGCCTGACCGGCGTCGGCGGCGTTCACGTCACGCTCCCGGCGGCGGTCGAAAGCCTGGACTTGAGGTTCGCCGACGGCGAAAACGGCGCGGTGCTGGTATTCGACGCCAACAACGATCGGCTGCTGGACACGCTGGCACCGGGCAGCAACGGATTTGTCCGCGTGGTAATGCGGGGCCTCGCCCGCGAGCGCAGGAAGGTCGATATTGGCGCGCTGCCGCCGTTCCGGCTGACCCGCTATTCGAGCGGCCAGTTGACGCTCACCGATAGCTCGACCGGCCAGCAGATCGACCTCGGGGCCTTCGGATCGACCAACGCGGAGGCCTTCGCGCGGCTGATGAAACTACGGAGCACGAAATGAGCCTGAGCTGGATAGGGGCCCGCCAAACCTTCGACGTGCCCTGCACGGTGGAAATCGAACAGACCTCCGAGACGCTGCACGCGCATGTCGTGCTCGACGGCAATGTACAAATCAATCCCGGCGATGAAGTCATGGTCCATGATGCGCCAACCTCGGTCGAATTCGGTCAACGGCTGGTGGTGCGCCGGACCGCGACGGTCAGGCGGGGCAGCCCGCTCGACCGGCTGCGTGCGCGAATCGAGGGATATCTCGAATTGACCGAACTCTATGAAGTCAGTTTCTCGGATGGGAGGGCAGCATGATCCCGATGGAAGGTGGCGGCCAAGGACAGTTGAAGACAACCGCGCGCACCGCCGTCAAAGGCAACGCGAACTCGACCGATCTGGCACGACAGGACACGATCCTCAGTCCGCGCTTCTATACCACCGATTTCGATGCGATGGATCGGCTCGATGTCAGCCTGGTACGCTCGGAGTGGGACGCGGTCATCCGGGAATTGCGCGCCGATCACAACAAATCGCACTTCGTCAAGAGCGACGAGTTCAAGAACGATCTTGCAAGCCTTCCACCCGAACTGCGCAAGGAATTCAAGGATTTCCTGGTCAGTTCGCTGACCGCCGAATTCTCGGGCTGCGTGCTCTATGCCGAGATCAAGAAGCGGATCAAGAACAAGGAGATTCAGGAGCTGTTCGGTTTCATGAGCCGCGACGAGGCGCGCCATGCCGGTTTCATCAATGAAATCCTGAAGGATCACGGCATCGGCGTCGATCTCAGCTTCCTTGCACGCGCCAAGAAATACACCTACTTCCGGCCCAAGTTCATCTTCTATGCGACATATCTGTCCGAGAAGATCGGCTACGCCCGCTATATCACGATCTTCCGCCAGATGGAGCGCAACCCGGAACGCCAGTTCCATCCGATCTTTCGCTGGTTCGAGCGATGGTGCAACGACGAGTTCCGCCATGGCGAAGCCTTTGCGTTGTTGATGCGTGCCGATCCCTCGCTGCTGCGTGGTCTGAACAAGCTGTGGATCCGGTTCTTCCTGCTCGCGGTGTTCGCGACCATGTATGTGCGGGACCACATGCGGCCGGCCTTCCACGAAGCCCTCGGCATGGATCCGACCGACTATGACATGCAGGTGTTCCGCATCACCTCGGAAATATCCCGGCAGGTATTTCCGGTGACGATTGACCTCGACAACCCGCGCTTCCTGGCCGCCATGGAGCGGCTGCGCCAGCTCTCGGAAGGGATGGCGGATGCTCGTGCCAAGGGTGGCCTGTGGTCCAGGGTCAAGCGGGCCGGACTCTCGGTCGCTGCGACGGTGACCTTCGCGCGGCTTTTCCTGCTGCCGGCCAAGCCGAATGTATTGCCCCGCGAAATCTGTCTGCAGCCGGCATGGTGAGAAAGCGGAATCATGGCCTCCTACATCATCCCGCCAATCTACGCAGCGTTCATATGGTGGTTCAGCACGGGGGCCGTTCTTCTGCTCGTTGGACGTTCGGGACCTTCCGAACTGCCGCGTATTGTTTCGGCGGCGGGCCTGCTCGGTGCCTCGCTGTGGGGGCTTGCGCTCACCTCCGATGACACCGGGGTCGTCGGCGCCTATACCGCCTTCACCTGCACCATCCTGCTGTGGGGCGCGCAGGAGATCGCGTTCCTGGCGGGATGGCTGACGGGTCCGCGGCCGCAGCCCTGTCCGGCCGGCAGCAAGGGAGCGAAACGTCTCGGTTTCGCGCTGCGGGCCATTCTCTGGCACGAACTGGCACTGTTGACCTGCGGCGCCGCGGTGGTCGCGCTGACCTGGAATGGATCGAACACCGTCGGCCTCTGGACCTTCGCCACGCTGTGGGTGCTGCGGCAAAGCGCCAAGATCAATCTCTTTCTCGGCGTCCCCGTCACCAATGACGAGTTGATGCCGGAACCGGTCAAGTTCCTGAAGAGCTATTTCAACCGCAAACCGGTCGGCGCGTTCTTCCCGATCTCGGTGACGGCAGCCACCGCGGTGCTGGTGATCATGCTGCAGCGGCTGGTCGAGGTGGCCGTGACGCCATTCGATGTGGTCAGCCTGACGTTGGTGTCGACACTGTTTGCGCTTGGTGTCGTCGAGCATTGGTTCATGCTGCTGCCCTTGCCGGCGATCACGCTGTGGGGCTGGGGCTTACGTTCGACTTTTCCGCCGGAGGACAAAATCATGGAACAAGTTCCAGACGACAAGGCCGTCTCCACCTCGCCCAACCTCGTCGTGCTGTCGAGCGTGCGGCCTGAGGCGTCTCCCGCGAAGTCCCAATCGGCGTGCGCGCGGCAGCGGCTTGAAGATCAATTTAGGCAAAGGTTCCTCGAGCAACGCGCGCGAGGTGAGCTGGCGACGGCGCTGGGTGTCAGCGCTGAACCGGCTGCAACGGTTAACGGGAGGACGTCATGAATTACGAAGCTTATTTCCGCCGGCAACTCGATGGTCTTCATCGCGAGGGGCGCTACCGGGTGTTTGCCGACCTGGAGCGCAAGGCCGGCGCGTTCCCCCGTGCCAGCCATCACCGGGCGAGCAGCGCCGACGAGGTGACGGTGTGGTGTTCCAACGACTATCTCGGCATGGGCCAGCACCCCGCCGTGCTGGCGGCGATGCATGAGGCGCTCGATCGGTGCGGCGCCGGCGCCGGCGGCACCCGCAATATCGCCGGCACCAACCACTACCATGTGCTGCTGGAGCGCGAACTGGCCGATCTGCATGGCAAGGAGGCCGCGCTTTTGTTCACCTCGGGCTACGTCTCGAACATGGCCTCGCTCTCGACGCTGGCCTCGCGGATGCCCGGCTGCACCATCCTGTCGGATGAACTCAACCACGCCTCGATGATCGAGGGTATCCGGCACAGCCGCAGCGAAACCCGTATCTTCGCCCACAACGACCCGCGCGATCTCGAACGCAAGCTGGCCGATCTCGATCCGCATGCTCCCAAGCTGGTCGCCTTCGAGTCGGTCTATTCGATGGACGGCGATATCGCGCCGATCGCCGAACTATGCGACGTCGCCGACGCTCATCATGCCATGACCTATCTGGACGAAGTCCATGGCGTCGGTCTCTACGGGCCGAAAGGCGGCGGCATCGCCGACCGCGAAGGCCTCAGCCATCGCCTCACCGTGATCGAGGGCACCTTGGCAAAAGCTTTCGGGGTGATCGGCGGCTATATCGCCGCGTCCGCCACGATCTGCGACTTCGTCCGCAGTTTTGCCTCCGGCTTCATCTTCACCACCTCGCTGCCGCCGGCGGTGGCGGCGGGCGCGCTGACCAGCATCCGGCATCTGAAGTCGAGTTCCGCGGAACGCGAGCGGCATCAGGACCGGGTGGCGCGGCTGCGTGCGCGCCTCGACCAGGCCGGGGTCGCGCATCTGGACAATCCCAGCCACATCGTACCGGTAATGGTGTGCGATGCCGTGCTATGCAAACAGATCAGCGACCTCCTGATCGAGCGCTACGGCATCTATGTCCAGCCGATCAACTATCCGACGGTGCCGCGCGGCACCGAGCGGCTGCGGATCACGCCCTCGCCGCACCATACCGATGCCGATATCGAGCATCTGGTGCAGGCGCTCAAGGATATCTGGGCCGAGGTGGGGCTGGCCAAGGCGGCTTGAAGATTTGGCAACCGCCTCTGCGACTGCCGGCCGCGCCATGTGCGCCCAAAACACCATCCGCGCCCTCCCCGAAACAAGGGCGCAGATGGCAAATCCGGGCGCACATATGCGCGCGTTTTCGATTTCGATCTGGTGATCGATCGCCCACTTGCCGGGGGCCTGCACCGGCTGGCTCAGCCCACGCCCGAGATCGGTCAATCCTAACCAACTCGCGGCGGAATGGGCGGGAACACCGTCCGCGTAACAAGGCCGTCGTGCTCCGGCCCCCGGGCCAGGCAGTCGCCTGGGCGCCATTTCTCAGGTTCTGCGTAGGCGCCGGTCGATAGGATCGGACTGTCATGCCCCCAATCGTTGCTTAGGCTGCTCCCGCTGGTTCTCCCGGGGTGCGCACCCTACATCCATTGCAAATGGGCACTGCGCTTCAAGTTCCATACGACGCCGCGACCGCGCGAAAGGCTGAGGCGGCGCATTCGCCCGCGTACCCTCGCCTCGTTGTCGCGACGACGATCCTGGCATCGAGCTTGGCGTTCATCGATGGTTCGGTCGTGAACGTTGGGCTACCGGCGATCGGTCGGAGTTTTCATGCGCACGCCTCCGGCCTGCAGTGGGTTATCGACGCCTATTTGCTTCCCTTGAGCGCGCTGCTTTTGCTCGGGGGAGCGGCGGGAGACCGGTTCGGACGCCGCCGTCTGTTGATCCTGGGCGTTCTGCTGTTCGGCATCGCCTCTCTGGCTTGCGCGGTAGCGCCGACCCTTGTCTTGTTGCTGCTTGCTCGTTTCGTGCAGGGGGCGAGCGCCGCGATGCTGATGCCAAACAGTCTTGCGATCCTGGGCCAGAGTTTCTCTGCGGAAGCGAAAGGCCGCGCGATCGGCATATGGGCGGCGGCCGGAGCCGCCGCGGGCGCGGTCGGACCCGTTCTTGGCGGGTGGCTCATCGATGTCGGCAGCTGGCGCCTTGTTTTTCTGATCAACGTTCCGCTGTCGGTAGCCACGATCGCGCTGGCGACCCGCTACGTCGAGAGCGAGGTCGTCGACGCCGCCGGCAGTCTCGACTGGTTGGGTGGAGCGTTGGTCACGGCTGCTTTGGGTCTTGCGACCTGGGCGTTGACCGAAGGATCCGGTCGGGCCTGGTCACCTTCCACCTTCGTCGTCCTTGGCGCGGGCGTGATGTTCTCGCTGCTGTTCCTGTTCGCGGAGCGACGGTTGGGCGATGCGGCCATGATGCCGCTCTCGCTGTTCGGGTCCCGGAGCTTCGTCGGCCTCACGCTCTTGACACTTCTGCTATACGGTGCGCTCGGTGGGTTTTTCGTCATGCTGCCCTATGTGCTGATTCAAGCGGGCAGCTACACCGCGACACAAGCCGGCGCTGCCCTGCTGCCCCTGCCGCTGGTCATCGCCGTGGCGTCGCCTGCCGCCGGTGCGCTGGCGGGCAGGGTAGGTCCGCGACGGCTGCTGATGACAGGACCGGTCATCGTCGCGGCCGGCTTTCTCCTGGTGCTGCGGATGGGGTCGGATACAAGCTATTGGCTTGGGGTGTTTCCCGCGATGGTCGTGATTGCCTTGGGAATGGCTTGTGCGGTCGCCCCGCTCACGACAGCCGTTCTGATGTCCGTCGACAGCAGCCACACGGGCGCAGCATCCGGGCTGAACAGCGCAGTCGCGCGTACTGGCGGATTGGTTGCCACAGCCCTTATCGGACCTGTGTTAGCGTCATCCGGACCTGCCTTGCTTTCCGCTTTTGGCGTCGCCGCAGCGATCGGCGCAGTCATCTGCTCGTTGGCAGCGGCGAGCGCTGCGTTGTTGATCGCGCCGACAGGGAAAGCCAACCGTTGACCCACCGATGACGACCGCTACTCACCGTCGTCATGGTCTGAGATCCCGGGCAACCCAATACGACTTGTTGTCACCCGCGCCTGGTGCGGGCCGATTGCCGCGTCAGGCGAAGCCGGCCGTGGGTGCGCGGCAGAAATTCCGCGCCCTTGCGGCTCAGAAAATCGAACATGGCCTGTGCCGGCGGCAGCAGGACCTTGTCCTTGCGCGCAAGCACGAACCATTGACGCACCACCGGCAGGCCGTCGACGTCGAGCGTCACCAGCCTTCGCTCGTCAAGTTCGGCCGCCACCGTATGCGCGGAGATGAAGGCAATCCCGAGTCCGGCAATGACCGCCTGCTTGATGGTCTCGTTGCTGCTCATGGCCATGCCGATTTTCGGGCGCAGGCCAGCGGACTCGAACAGCTGTTCCATCAGCCCGCGCGTGCCGGATCCGGGCTCGCGGGTCACGAAGGTTTCGTTGGCAAGCTCGGTCAGTTTGAGCCCTGCTTTTCGCGCCATGCGATGATTTGTCGGAGCGATGATGACATGGGGATGATCGCCGATCAGATGGGTGTTCATGGCGACATCCACTGGCGGCCGGCCCATGATTGCGAGGTCCAGATCGTAACCGCGCAAGGCCGTCCCGATCTCCTGCCGGTTTCCGATCGACAGCGTGACGTCCAGGTTCGGATAGGCCTTGGAGAATCCGGAGATCGCAAACGGGACGAAATACTTCGCGGTACTGACCGCGCCGATCGAGATGCGACCGGCGGTCTTGCCGGCGATCATGTCGAGCGAGGTTTCGCAGGAGGCGATGGCGGCCTCGATCCGTTCGGTCAGGGCCAGCACTTCGCGGCCGGCATCGGTCAGCAGCATCCCGTCGCTGCAACGCTGGATCAGTGGCAGGCCGGCGAGTGCCTGCAGGTTGCGCAGTTGCAGCGTGACCGCGGGCTGTGTCAGATTGAGCTGCTTGGCTGCGGATGTCACTGACCGGTGCCGCTCGACCGCGGCCAGCGCCCGCAGCTGGCGAAGGGTCAGTTCCCGCGCAAAATGTCCCGCCATCACGATCACCTGCCCATAAGAAAAACTTTGCTCTCTCAAAAGATAACAAAATTTCACTAATCCGGCAAATTGCGGTTGTGTGGTCCGGGCGAATTGCCGACCGGCGAAACGCGACCTAGCAGCGCTCCATGAGAGGGCGCAGGGGAGACGGCCATGAACGAGCGCGTCACGTTGCGTTCGCATCTTGATCTGGCGGCAGGGCAAACGCCGCACGGTTCCCCGGTATGCGAGGTGATTGCGGCGCTCGCCGCGGGCTCGATCGAACTCGCGGCGCTGATCGCGGATGGCCCGCTGGCCGGCATTACCGGGCAGGTCGGTGCCATCAATTCCGATGGCGATCATCAAAAGGACATCGACGTCATCGCCGACGACATCATGCGGCGCGTCCTGCGCGATGCGCCGGTAGCGGCCGTTCTGTCCGAGGAAGCCGCGCTGCCTGAAACCCTCAATCCCGACGCGCCGCTCTGCGTCGCAATCGATCCCCTGGATGGATCGTCCAACCTGGAAAACAACATTTCGGTTGGCACCATCTTTTCGATCCGCCCCCGTGGCAACGATGTCCTTTCAACCTTTTTTGAGCCCGGCACGGCGCAATGTGCCGCGGGTTTCGTGGTGTACGGTCCGCAAACGACACTGGTTCTGGCGCTGAACAACCAGGTCGACATTTTCATTCTCGAGCGGCGCACGCAGCAATTCGTGCTGGTGAAACAGGGGGTGAAGATTGCGCTCGATACCCCGGAATTTGCCATCAACGCCTCCAATCGAAGGCACTGGCACGGACCGGTTCGGGCCTACATCGACGAATGTCTCGCCGGCACCAATGGCGACCGCGGCACCGATTTCAACATGCGCTGGATCGGCTCGCTGGTGGCGGAAGCGCTTCGCATCCTGGTGCGCGGCGGGGTGTTTCTCTATCCGGCCGATGCCCGTCCCGGTTATCGCGAAGGCCGGCTTCGGCTGTTGTACGAGGCCCATCCGATGGCGCTGGTGATGGAATGGGCGGGAGGTTCCGCGACCACGGGACGGCGTCGAATTCTGGAACTCGGGGCCCGGACGCCGCACCAGCGGGTGCCGCTGATCATGGGCTCGGTGCGTGGCGTTCGCGATGTCGCGGCCATCCATGAGGGTATCGAACCGATGTTTGACAACAGCGATGCGCCGCTGTTCGCGCGGCGCGGCCTGTTTCGCTGATCGTTAGGTATCAAAGATGTCGCGCAGTCATCCGATCATTTCCATTACGGGTTCATCCGGCGCCGGTACGACGTCGGTGAAAAGAACCTTCGAGAACATTTTCCGACGGGAAAGAGTAGCGGCGGCCTATATCGAAGGCGACGCCTTTCATCGCTACAATCGTGTCGACATGCGCACCAAAATGGCCGAGGAAGCCGAGCGCGGCAACCGGCATTTCAGCCATTTCAGTCCCGAGACCAACCTGTTCGAGGAACTCGAGCGGGTATTTCGGGACTATGGCGAATCCGGCACTGGTACCACCCGCCACTACGTCCACGACGATGAGGAGGCCAAACTCTACGGGGCGGAGCCGGGCCACTTCACCGAATGGGGGCCGCTGCCGGAGAAATCCGATCTGTTGTTCTATGAAGGCCTGCACGGCGCGGTGGTGACCGAGAAGGTCAACGTCGCCCAGTACGCCGATCTCAAGATCGGCGTGGTACCCGTCATCAACCTCGAATGGATCCAGAAGCTGCATCGCGACCGTAGCGACCGCGGCTATTCGACCGAGGCGGTCACCGACACCATCCTGCGGCGGATGCCGGACTATGTACACTATATCTGCCCGCAGTTCGCGGAGACCGACATCAACTTCCAGCGGGTGCCGACGGTCGACACCTCCAATCCGTTCATCGCGCGCTGGATCCCGACCGCGGACGAGTCGATGGTGGTGATCCGGCTGAAAAATCCGCGCGGCATCGATTTTCCTTATCTGCTGTCGATGATCCCCGACAGCTTCATGTCGCGCGCCAATTCGATCGTCATCCACGGATCCAAGCTCGACCTTGCGATGCAGCTCATCCTCACGCCGCTGATCCTGCAACTGATGGAACGCAAGAGGCGCACGGTATGACCCTCCATGCTCTCAACCCGGTTGCGCCGCCCGAGGCCTCGCATGCTGAACTGGCCAATGCGATTCGCTTCCTGGCCATAGACGCGGTCGAACAGGCCAAGTCCGGTCATCCGGGCATGCCGATGGGCATGGCCGACGTCGCCACCGTATTGTTTTCGCGGTTCCTCAAATTCGACGCCAGCGATCCGGCTTGGCCGGATCGCGATCGATTCGTCCTCTCCGCCGGTCACGGCTCGATGCTGCTCTATGCCTTGCTCTATCTGACCGGTTACGAAGGCGTCACCGCGGACGAACTCAGGGCCTTCCGGCAGTGGGGCTCGAAGACGCCGGGGCATCCGGAATATGGCCACACCCCGGGCGTGGAAACCACCACCGGCCCGCTCGGGCAGGGCCTAGCGACCGCGGTCGGCATGGCCTTGGCCGAGCGCCTGCTCCATGCGCGCTTTGGCGATGACCTCGTCGACCACTTTACCTATGTGATCTCGGGCGATGGCTGCCTGATGGAAGGTCTCAGCCATGAGGCGATTTCTTTTGCCGGACATCTCAGGCTCAACCGGCTGATCGTGCTGTTTGATGACAACCAAATTTCGATCGACGGATCCACCTCGCTGTCCTGCTCGGACGATCAGCTGAAGCGCTTCGAGGCGTCGGGCTGGTCGACCCGCCGCATCGACGGCCACGATCCCCAGGCCATCGCCGCAGCCATCGAGCAGGCTCGAACCAGCGATCGTCCGTCCTTGATCGCCTGCCGTACCGTGATCGGTTTCGGCGCGCCCAACCGGCAGGGCAGCGAAAAAGCCCACGGCGCTCCGCTCGGCGCCGATGAGGTGGCCAAGACGCGCGCCGCGCTCAATTGGCCTCACGCGCCGTTCCAGATCCCCCCGCATGTGCTTGAGCAGTGGCGCGATATCGGCACGCGCGGGCAAAGCGCGCGCCGCAACTGGATCGAGCGGGCCCGGCGGCTCAATGCCGCGTCGCGTTCGCCGCTCCACGACGCGCTGAACCGGAAACTGCCATGCGAATACGCCCCCGCCATGGGCGCGATCCGCGCAGAGTTTGCCACAGCGCGCCCCTCCATGGCCACAAGGCAGGCCTCCCAGAAGGTGCTTGACGCGATCGCCGGGTCACTGCCGAATCTTCTGGGTGGCTCGGCCGATCTGACCCACTCCAATCTGACGCTTGCCAAATCGCAGCGACCGGTGCGGCCGAACGGCTTCGATGGCGACTATGTCCATTATGGCGTCCGCGAGCACGCGATGGCGGCGGCGATGAACGGCATCGCCCTGCACGGCGGCTTCATTCCCTATGGCGGCACGTTTCTGACCTTCGCCGACTACAGTCGTCCGGCGATCAGGCTGGCGGCGCTGATGCGGATCAGGGTCATCCACGTGATGACGCACAACTCCATCGGTCTGGGCGAAGACGGCCCGACCCATCAGCCGGTCGAACACCTGACGTCGCTGCGGGCCATTCCCGGCTTGCTGGTGTTCCGGCCGGGCGATGCGGTCGAGACCGCCGAGGCCTGGGATTGCGCGCTGCGCGCCGAATCCAATCCCTCGGTGCTGTGCCTGTCGCGGCAGGCCCTTCCCGCCTTTCGCAACTCCGGCGACGACATCAATCAAGTCGCCCGCGGCGCCTATGTGATCGTGGAACCGGAGAATGGCCGCGACGTTACCCTGATCGCGACGGGCTCGGAGGTGTCGATCGCGCTGCAGGCGGCCAAACGGCTGGCGCAGGACAACATCCGCGCCGCCGTCGTTTCAGCGCCGTGCTTCGATCTGTTTCGTCAGCAATCGCAGGAATACCGCGACGGCGTGCTGGGCCGCGTTCCCAGGATCGGCGTCGAGGCCGCAGTCGAGGGCGACTGGGCGCGCTGGCTCGGCGAGAAAGGCGAATTCGTCGGCATGACCGGCTTCGGCGCTTCCGCGCCGGCCGAGGTGCTCTATCGCGAATTCGGCATCACCGCGGAGGCGGTCGCGGCCGCGGCCACAAAATGCCTGGCGCGGTCGAGAATGGCGGCAACCTACGCCTGAAGATTTTCAAGGCGCGCGACACCATGATCGGGAGAACAAAGTGGCACGCATTACCCTGAGGCAATTGCTGGACCATGCCGCCGAGCACGACTACGGCGTTCCGGCGTTCAATATCAACAACATGGAGCAGGGGCTGGCGATCATGGACGCCGCGGCTTCCGTCGATGCGCCGGTCATCATCCAGGCCTCGCGCGGCGCCCGCTCCTATGCCAACGACATCATGCTGGCGAAGATGATCGACGCGCTGGAAGAAATCTATCCGCAGATTCCGCTCTGCATGCACCAGGACCACGGCAACGAGGAGGCGACCTGCGCCACCGCGCTTCAGCACGGATTTACCTCGGTCATGATGGACGGATCGCTCAAGGCCGACGCCAAGACGGCGGCTGACTATGCCTATAACGTCGATATTACCCGCCGCGTGGTCGAAATGGCGCACTGGATCGGCGCATCGGTGGAAGGCGAGCTCGGGGTGCTCGGCTCGCTCGAGCACGGCGGCGGCGAGCAGGAGGATGGCCACGGCGTCGAAGGCAAGGTCAGCCACGACCAGTTGCTGACCGACCCGGACCAGGCCGTGGATTTCGTCCGCGCCACCAAGGTCGATGCGCTGGCGATTGCGATGGGCACCTCGCATGGCGCCTACAAGTTCTCGCGCAAGCCGGACGGCGACATCCTCGCCATGAAGGTGGTCGAGGAAATCCACCGTCGGCTGCCCAATACCCATCTGGTGATGCACGGCTCTTCCTCGGTGCCGCAGCCGCTGCAGGACGCCTTCAACCAGTTCGGCGGCGAGATGCCGCAGACCTGGGGCGTGCCGATCGAGGAGATCGTGCGCGGCATCAAGCACGGCGTGCGCAAGGTCAATATCGATACCGATTGCCGGCTGGCGATGACCGCGGTCTTCCGCAAGGTCGGGGTCCAGAATCGAAGCGAGTTTGATCCGCGCAAATTCCTCAAGCCCGCGATGGAAGCCATGCGCGACCTCTGCCGCGAACGTTTCGTGCAGTTCGGCACCGCAGGCCATGCGCCTGACATCAAGGTGATGCCGCTGTCGGAAATGGCCCGGCGCTATCGATCGGGCGCGCTCGATCCCCGGATCGGTGGCCTCGCCTCCGCCGCCGAATGATTTGAAGCCTTCGTATCCCGAGTCCGGCCGTCCTGCACCACCTCAAGGAGAGACCCATGAACGAACAATCGATCACCGTCCGCGGCAAGGATCGCTACAAGTCCGGCGTCATGGAATACAAGAAAATGGGCTATTGGGAGCCCGATTACCAGCCCAAGGACACCGACATCATCGCGCTGTTCCGGGTCACGCCGCAGGAGGGCGTCGATCCGATCGAGGCTGCGGCCGCGGTCGCCGGTGAATCCTCGACCGCGACCTGGACCGTGGTGTGGACCGACCGGCTGACGGCGGCGGAAAAATACCGCGCCAAATGCTACCGGGTTGACCCCGTGCCCAATTCGCCGGGGCAATATTTCGCCTATATCGCCTACGATCTCGACCTGTTCGAGAACGGATCGATCGCCAATCTCACGGCGTCCATTATCGGCAACGTGTTCGGCTTCAAGCCGCTGAAGGCGCTGCGGCTGGAGGACATGCGGCTGCCGATCGCCTACGTGAAGACATTTCAGGGTCCGGCGACCGGCATCGTGGTCGAGCGCGAGCGTCTGGACAAGTTCGGACGGCCGCTGCTCGGCGCCACCGTCAAGCCGAAGCTCGGTCTGTCCGGCCGTAACTACGGCCGCGTGGTCTATGAGGCGCTGAAGGGCGGGCTCGACTTCACCAAGGATGATGAGAACATCAACTCGCAGCCCTTCATGCATTGGCGCGAGCGCTATCTGTATTGCATGGAATCCGTCAACAAGGCGCAGGCCGCCACCGGCGAAATCAAGGGCACCTATCTCAACGTCACCGCCGGCACCATGGAAGAAATGTACGAGCGTGCCGAATTCGCCAGGGAACTCGGCTCGGTCATCATCATGATCGATCTCGTGATCGGCTACACCGCGATCCAGTCGATGGCCAAATGGGCGCGCAGGAACGACATGATCCTGCATCTGCACCGCGCCGGCCATGGCACCTATACCAGGCAGCGCAACCACGGCGTTTCGTTCCGCGTGATTGCGAAATGGATGCGGCTTGCCGGCGTCGATCACATCCATGCTGGCACCGTGGTCGGCAAGCTCGAGGGCGACCCCGCCACCACGCGCGGCTACTACGACATCTGCCGCGAGGACTTCAATCCGAAGCAGCTCGAACATGGCGTGTTCTTCGATCAGCCCTGGGCCAGCCTCAACAAGCTGATGCCGGTGGCCTCCGGCGGCATTCATGCCGGGCAGATGCACCAACTGCTCGACCATCTCGGCGAGGACGTGGTGCTGCAGTTCGGCGGCGGCACCATCGGCCATCCCATGGGCATCCAGGCGGGCGCCACCGCCAACCGCGTGGCCCTGGAAGCGATGATCCTGGCGCGCAATGAAGGCCGCGACTATGTGCACGAAGGGCCGGAGATTCTCGCCAAGGCGGCGCAGACCTGCACGCCGCTGAAATCGGCGCTGGAGGTGTGGAAGAACGTCACCTTCAACTATGAATCCACCGACACGCCCGACTACGCGCCCACCCCCAGCGTTTCGATGTAAGGAAGCTCACCATGCGCATTACCCAAGGCTGTTTTTCGTTTCTGCCCGATCTCACCGACGAGCAGATCACCCGTCAGGTGCAGTATGCCCTCGAAAAGGGCTGGGCGGTGAACCTCGAATTCACCGACGATCCGCATCCCCGCAACAATCTTTGGGAGATGTGGGGACTGCCGATGTTCGATCTGCGCGACGCCGCCGGCGTGATGATGGAACTCAACGAATGCCGCAAGGTCTATGGCGACCGCTATATCCGGATGTCCGCCTTCGACTCCAGCCACGGCTGGGAATCGGTGCGGCTGTCCTTCATCGTCAACCGGCCGAAAGAGGAGCCCGGCTTTGCGCTCGAACGCCATGAAGGCGTCGGTCGCAACATCCGCTACACCACGAAATCCTATGCCGTCGACCGTCCCGAGGGCACCCGCTACGGTGCGAAATGAACGCCGCTGGTCCAGTAGCCGTGCCGGGCGCGGGCGAGCCCGCGCCGATGGAGCGCGTCGACCTGCGCCAGGAGTTCAATGAGGTCGGCATCGGCGAGGTGCTCGATCAGCTCGATCGCGAGCTGATCGGGCTGAAGCCGGTCAAGACGCGGATCCGCGAGATCGCCTCGCTGCTCCTGATCGAGCGTATCCGCAAGCGCATGAGCCTGACCTCGGATGTGCCAACCTTGCACATGTCGTTCACCGGCAATCCCGGTACCGGCAAGACTACGGTGGCGCTGCGGATCGCCGCCATCCTGCACAAACTAGGCTTCGTGCGCCGCGGCCAGGTGATCTCGGTAACCCGCGATGAACTGGTCGGCCAGTACATCGGCCACACCGCGCCCAAGACCAAGGAAATCCTGAAAAAAGCGATGGGCGGCGTGCTGTTCATCGACGAGGCCTATTACCTGCACCGCCCGGACAACGAGCGCGACTACGGGCAGGAGGCGATCGAGATCCTGCTGCAGGTGATGGAATCGCAGCGCGAGGATCTGGTGGTGATCCTGGCCGGCTACGGCGACCGCATGGACAAGTTCTTCGGCAGCAATCCCGGATTTCGCTCCCGCATCGCCCACCACATCGACTTTCCGGATTATTCCGACGACGAATTGCTGTCGATCGCGGAATTGATGCTGCACGACATGAACTACAAGTTCACCCCTGACGCGCGGGCAGCCTTCAGTCGCTATATCGCGCTCCGCAAGACCCAGCCTCTGTTCGCCAATGGCCGCTCGATCCGTAACGCGCTCGACCGCATGCGGCTGCGCCAGGCCAACCGCCTGGTCGCCGATCTCGACCGCGTGCTGACGGCCGACGACATCATGTCGCTGGAGGCGGTCGATGTGCTGGCGAGCCGGGTGTTTGCGAATGGGAAGGGCGGGTAGAGCGCCATTGCGATCATCGCAGTCTCAGACCGATGTCCGATGCTAATGCCAGATTCTTGATTGGAACACTTTACACGTGGGCACCAGCTTGCTGCGCTGCACTGCAACTTCTGGCACCGCAGCAACACACGACCGCCCAATTTTTGCACAGCTAGTTGAAGCATTCCCGCCGCGACTATGCTAGAATTCACGCGCAACTTGGCTTCTCACTGCGGGAGTGAGTTCATGAAAAAGCTCGTCGAGATTCGCAGCCAGGAGTTTATGTGTCGCGAACGCGCCAGGCTGGATTTGGAGCGCCGGATTTTCTGGCTGGCGGAGGCTGAAGCGTGGGAACAGCGCGCGCTGGATGAAATTGCCTTTCACTTCAGGGAATGTAACCTGGACAGCGCCGAGCCGCACAGCGCCTCTCGTTGAAAGTCAGACGCTCCCGTCCACAACGAACGATGACCGGTTTTGTCAAGCGCGGGCGGTCTGCGAGCGTTGCGGGCGCCAGCGTTCTTGAGGGTCATCCGATGGCGAATGATCTGGCCGTGCGCGATTCACCATTGCAATGGTCGCTGCGCCGGAACTCGCGGTCGGACCTTGTGACGGTGTGCCGGACCTCGGCCCCGCAGTCGGAGCACTCATAGATGAAGTCGATCTTCGCCAGGTTCCAGTTGGGCTCGACGTCCCTGACGTACATGGGAAGCAGCCCCATGCAATCGGGGCAAACAGCGGGGGCGCTCTCGATGGCGTCATGCTGGACGTAGGCTGGCATCTCTGCTCTCCTTCGGCGGAAGCAACTCGAATCTCAACCCCGAGAGATTCTACCTCGCAAGTCTCATATCTGGGCATCAACTCTATCGAACGGAAAAAGAACAGGGCACTATTGTACTCGGGTGTGACATTTGCGTAACCGCCGTTCGCCAGCGAGTTCCAGGTGTGTTCGATCAGGCACGCCCAGCATTTCGACGCGGTTTGGGTGACGAATGAGGGCTATCCGCCAGTGTGTGTTGGCGGGAAGGCCGTAGAGAGTACGTCAAGAGGATGACAAGAGTCCGGCTCATCGCAGCCGTCGTCGCGGCATTGTTGATTGCCACCGTGGTTGCGGCATTTGCGATCGCGTGGCGGCCGGCGATATCGGCGATCGATCCGCCGGCGCCGGCAGCGTTCGATGCTGGGCTTGTCAAGCGCGGCCGCGAACTCGCCGCGATCGGAAACTGCGGGAATTGCCATACCGTTCGCGGGGGCAAGGATTTTGCCGGGGGCCTTGCGGTGCCGACGCCGTTCGGCACCATCTTCTCGTCCAATATCACCCCCGATCCGGAGACCGGCATCGGGCGCTGGGGGGAGGCCGCCTTTGGCCGCGCCATGCGCGCAGGAGTCGATCGCGACGGTCGGCATCTCTATCCGACCTTTCCCTACGATCATTTTACCAACGTCAGCGCCGAGGATGACCGGGCGCTTTATGCCTTCCTGATGACGAGGCCGGCGGTGCGCGCGCCCGCGCGCGAGAACCAGTTGCCGTTTCCGCTCGACCAGCGCGTGGTGATTGCGGGCTGGAAGCTGCTGTTCTTTCATCGCGGCAGTTATCAGCCCGAGCCTTCGCGAAGCGCCGAATGGAATCGGGGCGCCTACCTGGTCGAAGGGCTGGCGCATTGCGGCGCCTGCCACACTCCGCGCAACCTGCTCGGCGCCGAGCGTAACAGCGCGCGCTTTGCCGGTGGCGATGTCGATCACTGGGATGCCTATGCCCTCAACGCGCAATCGCCGGCGCCGGTGCCCTGGGATGCCGATGCCCTGTTCGGCTATCTGCGCAACGGTTGGCAAGCCGATCACGGCGTGGCGCGCGGTCCGATGGCAGAGGTCGTCAGCAACCTGCAGGAGGTTCCGGACAGCGATGTCCGGGCGATCGCGACCTATATGGCCGACATCTCGGGCACGCCGACGCCGGACCATAAACACCGGGGCGAGGAGGTGCTGGCCGAAGTCAGGTCACCCCCGGCTCCGGTTTCGAATATATCTTCGGCCGGTGCTGCGATCTACACGGCGGCCTGCGCGACCTGCCATGAGAGCCGGAGGTCGCTGCCTTATGGCGGGGTCAATCTGGCGCTCTCGACGGCGGTCAGCGGCCCCGATGCGCGCAACGCCGCCAACATCGTGCTGTCGGGCATTCGTCCGGTCGAAGGCGAGCGCAGCCCGATCATGCCGGGTTTTGCGGCCAGCATGAGCGACGCCGAGATCGCAGCTCTTTTGAACTATCTGCGCGCGCGATTTGGCAACCAGCCGGCATGGACCGGTGTTGAACAAACCGTCGCCGAGGCGCGCCGCACCCAGACCGTATTCCTGATGACATCGCCGCCGCCGGACAATGCGCCTGTCGATACAAGCCAGCGAGAAAAGCCATGATGACATTGAAGGTCAATGGTCAGCGACTACCCCATCGATGCCGATCCGGATACGCCGTTGCTCTATGTCCTGCGCGACGAATTGCATCTCAATGCCGCGAAGTTCGGCTGCGGGCTCGGCCAATGCGGCGCCTGCACGGTCATCGTCGACGGCAAGGCGGTGTTGTCCTGCGTGACGCCCTTGCTGTTGCTTACGGGCAAGCAGGTGACGACGCTCGAGGGCCTCGGCACCGTCGATCATCCGTCGTCGATCCAGCGCGCCTTCATCGAGGAGCAGGCGGCGCAATGCGGCTACTGCATCGCCGGCATGATGATGCGGGCGCAGGCCCTGCTGCTGCGAAATCCAAAGCCCGGGGAGGATGAGATCCGCAACGAATTGGAGCCGCATCTGTGCCGCTGCGGCACCCATATGCGCATCCTGCGCGCGGTGCACCGCGCCGCGCATCTGATGCAGACCGCGGATGCCTCGAGCGCGCAGAGGAGCACGCCATGAGCGCTCCGGTGTTTGTTGACCGCCGCCGGCTCCTGACAGGCGGTGGCGCGCTGATCGTCAGTTTTGCGCTTTCGGATGCTCTGGCGCAGGATCAGAGCGCACCTTCCGCGCCGCCGGCGCCAAAGCCGCCCGGCAGCCTCAAGGATGCGCCGTTCCTCGATTCCTGGATTCGCATCGACGCCGACGGCCGCATCACCGCCTTCACCGGCAAGGCCGAGCTTGGCCAGGGTTTCAAGACCGCCTTTGCGCAGATCGCCGCCGAACAACTCGACGTTCCCATGGCATCGCTCACGGTGATCACCGCCGACACCGGCCGCACCGCCAATGAAGGCTATACCTCCGGCAGCCACTCCATGCAGGACTCCGGCACCGCGATCCAGAACGCGGCGGCCCAGGTGCGCGAGCTCCTGGTCGCCGAAGCCGCACGGCGTTTCGACCTGGCGGCTGAAAACCTCCACACCGAAGACGGCACGGTGATGGCGCCCGACGGGCGGCGGCTCGGCTATGGCGAACTGGTTGCCGGCGATCAGCTGCATGTGCAGGCCCAGCCGACGTCGAAGCTGAAGGACCCGGCGACGTTCAAGGTGATGGGACAACCCGTTCGGCGTCTCGATATCCCCGCCAAGGTCACCGGCGGCGCCGCCTATGTCCAGGACCTGCGGTTGCCCGGCATGGTGCATGCCCGAGTGGTGCGGCCGCCGAGCTATGGTGCCGAGTTGACCGACTGCGACTATGGGGCAATCGAAAAAATGCCTGGTGTCGTCAAGGTGATCCGCAGCGGCAATTTTCTCGCCGTTGCGGCCACCAAGGAATTCCAGGCCATCAAGGCGATGACGCGCGCTTTCGGCCGCGGCCAAGTGGCGGGAAAGACCGGGACTGCCGAAGCAGGGTGATCTGCCGCAATCTGCTCACCAGTCTGCCGTCGGAGGATCACACCATCTTTCAACGCAGCGATCCGAAGGTCAGGGGCGAAAAGATCATCGAGGCGACTTATACCAGGCCCTATCAGTCGCACGGTTCGATCGGGCCGTCCTGCGCGGTGGCGCAACTGGTCGATGGCGACATGACGGTCTGGACCCACACCCAGGGGGTCTATCCCGATCGGGCGGCGATTGCCGAGATGCTGCGGGTGCCGCCGGCGCGGGTCCGGCTGATCCATGTCGAAGGCTCCGGCTGTTATGGCCATAACGGCGCCGACGATGCCGCCGCGGACGCCGCCTTGATCGCGCGGGAATTGCCCGGCGTGCCGGTGCGCGTGCAATGGATGCGCCAGCAGGAGCATGGCTGGGAGCCGTTCGGTCCGGCGATGATGACGAAGCTGAAGGCATCGCTCGACGGCAGCGGCGCCATCGCCGATTGGCATTTCGAGGTTTTCAGCAACACCCATTCGATGCGGCCGGGCGGCGCCGGATCGCTATTGGCGGCCCAGCACATGGCGCAGCCGTTTGCCGTGCCGGCGCCAAAACCGATCCCGTTGCCGGAAGGCGGCGGTGACCGCAATGCCATCCCGATCTACACCTTTCCCAACGCGCAGGTGGTGCACCACTTTATTGCGGCGATGCCGATCCGGGTTTCGGCGATGCGCGCGCTCGGCGCCTATCACAACGTGTTCTCGATCGAGAGTTTCATGGACGAACTCGCCGACGCCGCCGGCGCCGACCCCGTCGAATTCAGGCTCAGGCATCTTAACGATCCCCGCGGGCGCGACGTCATCGACAAGGCGGCGCAAGGCTTTGGCTGGCAAAAAGGACAACGGGCGCCTTTGGGCCGCGGCTACGGCTTTGGCTTTGCGCGCTACAAGAATCTGGCGGCCTATTGCGCCGTGGCCTGCGAGGTGGAGGTCAACCGCGAGAGCGGGCGGCCACGGCTGGTCCGCGCGGTGGCCGCGGTCGACAGCGGCCAGGTGGTCAATCCGGACGGGCTGACCAACCAGATCGAAGGCGCCATCCTGCAGTCGATGAGCTGGACGCTCTATGAGAGCGTCACCTTCGACGACACGAGGATCACCAGCATCGACTGGCAGACCTATCCGATCCTGCGCTTCGATGCCGTCCCCGACCGCCTCGAGGTCCATATCATCAACCGGCCGGGCCAGCCCTTCCTCGGCAGCGGCGAAACCGGGCAGGGGCCTGCCGCCGCCTCGATCGCCAACGCCATCGCCAACGCCACCGGCAAAAGACTGCGCGACCTGCCGCTGACACGAAAGAAGATCAGGAACGCGATCGACGCGTGATCGATGAGGCGCATAGCCCTGAGCGACTGGCTTTACTTTCCGAACTTCGTGCGACAGGCTGCCGCGCTGTTTCACGACCCTTGCAAAGAGGGCACCTGGGAGAAGATCCATGACGCATGCCATTCGCTTTCATAAAACCGGCGGTCCCGAGGTCCTGGTCTGGGAGGAAGTTACTCTCGGCAAGCCCGGCCCCGGCGAGGCGCGGATCCGCCATACCGCGGTTGGATTGAATTTCGTCGATATCTACGTCCGCTCCGGTCTCTATCCGCCGCAGCTGCCGAGCGGCCTCGGCAGCGAGGCGGCCGGGGTGGTCGAGGAAGTCGGCCCCGGCGTCAGCGATCTCAAGCCCGGCGACCGTGTCGCCTATGGCAGCGCGCCGCTTGGCGCTTATTCGCAAGCCCGCCTGATCCCGGCTGATCGCCTGCTCAAGCTGCCGGACGGCATCGATGACAAGACCGCGGCCGCCATGATGCTGAAGGGCCTGACCGTGCAGTACCTGATCCGCCAGACCTATCGGGTCAAAGCCGGCGATACCATCCTGCTGCATGCCGCGGCCGGCGGCGTCGGGCTGATCCTCGGCCAATGGGCCAAGCATCTCGGCGCCACTGTGATCGGCACCGTCAGCAGCGATGCAAAGGCCGAACTCGCCAAGGCCCATGGCTGCGCCCATACCATCGTCTATACGCGCGAGGATTTTGTGAAGCGCGTCGACGAGATCACCGGCGGCAAGAAAGTGCCGGTGGTCTATGATTCCGTCGGCAAGGATACTTTTCTGAAATCGCTCGACTGCCTGGCGCCGCTCGGCGTCGCTGCGCTGTTCGGCCAGTCTTCCGGCGCGGTCGAACCGCTCAACCTCGGCCTGTTGGCGGCGAAGGGCTCGCTGTACGTGACCCGCCCAACGCTCAACACCTATGCCGCCAAGCGCGAGAATCTGGTTGCGATGGCCGGCGAGTTGTTCGACGTGGTGAAGTCGGGCGCGGTCAAGATCGAGGTCCACCAGACCTATCCGCTGCAGGACGCTGCCAAAGCCCACGCCGACCTCGCCGCGCGCAAAACCACGGGATCGACGGTGCTGACGGTGTAGTCAAGTTTCGGGCGAACAATGGGGCCAATCAGGGCCGGCGGCGACGCCGATGGCGGAAGTGCGGGGTCCATGGCCGGTCCCGGTTCGCGCCAACTCATGTCTCGCCACGAGCTTCGAAGAAATCATTTTGTCCATCCCGTGAAGTCTGCCGGAAATAATAACGGGCCACATTGGTGAACTAGATCATATTTGCAGGGGTCACATTGATCTAACCTGGAGATCGGCCAGCTCGACGTCACCGCCATCGAGGATTGATGGGGCCAGGTGTCGACACGCCGAAGGTGCCGAAATCCGGAGAAGAGATCCTGAGGGGATAGTGCAGATGCTGGCCGAAAAATTCATGCTGCTGCTCGAGGCGCTGAGGAACCGCACCCATGCGGACGGTAGCCCCATCGTGGTCAGTTCCTCGCCGCATGTCCCGGTCAAACTACCGGGCGGCAGCGGCAGGTAGTACAGGTAGTACTTGGCTGGATGATTGTAATTACATCCTCCCGCCAGCCAATCGGGCCGCGAAGGATGCCGTGCCGTTGCAGCTGCCCATTGCTTGTGACAATTCCTTGAAACATACCAGCCGCCGAATGACCTGCTGAGGCGGCTTGATGGCGCGCGTTCTGATTCCCCTCCCGGCGCGGGATTTCGATCCCAGCGAAGCCGCGGTGAGCTGGCGGCTTCTGGTGAAGGGCGGACATGCCGTGCATTTTGCCACGCCGGATGGCCGGCCGGCCGTCGCCGACACCATGATGCTGACCGGTAGGGGACTGGATCCCTGGGGTGCGGTTCCACTGCTGCGGAACTGGCCTCTGATCGGACTGCTGATGCGGGCCAATCGTGAGGCGCGGCAAGCTTACGCCGAGATGATCGCTGATCCGAAGTATCTCGCGCCGCTGCGCTGGGATGCTGCTGAGGCCTCAGCGTTCGACGGGTTGCTGCTACCGGGCGGGCATCGCGCGCGGGGCATGTGCGACTATCTCGAAAGCAAGATCCTGCAGCGGCTGGTTGTCTGCTTTTTCGACGACCAGAAGCCGGTGGCGGCGATCTGTCACGGCGTGCTGCTGGCGGCGCGCAGCCTCTCGAAACAGACAGGTCGCTCGGTACTCTCTGGATATCAGACGACGGCCCTGACCTGGACGTTCGAAAACAGCGCATGGTCGGTCGCGCGGATCACGAGATTCTGGGATCCGAATTACTACCGCACCTATCTGGAGCAGCGTGGCGAGCCCAAGGGCTTCATGTCGGTGCAGCAGGAAGTGACGCGGGCCTTGGCGCGGCCGGACGATTTCCGCGATGTGCCCAAGGACGATCCTCACTATCGCCGCAAGACCTCAGGCATGGTCCGTGATCGCGTCGATGATGCAACGCCGGCCTTCGTCGTCCGTGACCGCAACTATGTTTCGGCGCGATGGCCGGGCGACGTCCACACCTTTGCCAAGACCTTTGCAGGGATGTTGAGCAGTCCTGCCTGATCATTCGGAATGGTGCTGACGTGCGCGGTCATCGCCATCTGCTTCCCCATCCGCCGCGCCATCTGTTTCTCCAGCCGCTGCCGCCTCGAAAGAGCCGTACGATCAGGAGCAGCAGGATGGCACCGACAGCCGCGTTGACGATGGCACTGATCAGACCTGTGCCGAGATGGATACCGAGCTGCGGCAGCAACCAGCTTCCGATGAAGGCGCCCAAAATTCCGACGATGAGGTCGCCGACAATTCCCAAACCGGTCCCTTGCACAATTTGACCCGCCAACCAGCCGGCCACGAGACCGACAAACAAGATGACCAACAGGCTATCACTCGACATATTCATTGCATCACCTCGGTTGTTCGAACGGGCCTGCGTTATTCTTATTATCGTGTGTCATTGTCGGAGCGCTTCCCATCGACCGCTGCAAAGTATTCCACCGGAGGCGCCATTCCATTTACCTGAACCGCCATTTCCGCTGAGCTGGCCGTTGGCGTAGGCTCCGCGGATTGACACCCGCACGATGCCACCTCTCCCGATGCTGCCCGACACATCCGCGGGGCCTGAAACCTTCCCGTCGGCGATGGTGAGCGGATAGCGAACCGAAGGTTCGCAATTTCCAGCCCTGGTCAGAATTGTTACGTTCCAAACCCCGTCATAAAGTGTCTCGGCGCTGGCGGGTAAGACGGCGAAGCAAACTGAGGAAGCCAAGATAAGCCCGTAAGCTAGTGTGCTTCGTGTCGTCATGTTCCACCTCGCAGGGTTCGCGTGATCGGCGTTCGGTCTGTCGGCCCGGCGGTTATCAAAGCAATCCTGCGGGCCGGCACGACGGACTTATGGCTACGCAAACAGGACACCTCGAAGTTGGGCCCTACTTGTTGTGAGCAATTTCGCTCAAACGGTCCGACAACGGCCCGATCTGCCTTGGCTGGCACGCCTGGACTGCTGACCTCAGGAGCAACGCTGGGGAAGGCCAACGCCGCCGCCGCCAATAGGCCTGTTATCCCCAGGACGGAGGCAGATGTGATCATTGCTGGATGCTGACTTGGCTGGTCGCCGATCCCACTGTGTTTGGGAGCACTACCCAACCCTTGGAATGATGAGAAGTTCCAGCGCGAGCACATCATAATCCAACCGGCTGGCCGTCGTTCGAAATCACGGGTTCGGTCAGGGATGGAAACGCGAAAACTTCAGTTGCTCAGCATCAATGACGTGGTGCGATCTGAAGTTCGATGAGTGCGATACGTTGCAATGTTGCCGGGTCCGTCTCGCCTTCGTTGGCCGTGCGAAGGATCGTTTCGGCGATGAATTGCACATGCGCGGAACTGACGGGCTCTGGCAGGGACGCCACGGCTGCATCCAGCGCCTTTTTCATGATGCCGATCTTTTCCGGAGGAAATGATGCGTTTGGAAAGTCTTTCATCTCACGTCAATCTCGGTCGGACCCTGCAAGGTCGCGTTGCGACCCTCGACGCCCAGCAATAACTCCATGAGCCTGAGCAGATGTGGGGGCAATGGAGCGGAACCCGTTGTGAGCGCAGCGGGTAGCCTGTCACCGATCTCGGCGCAGATTGCCTCGATATGGACAGCGCCGACTCGAACGCCGTTTTGCTCCCGGTCGCGCATCAAAGATCCATCCTTACAGGTCAACGTGATCGATGAACCAAGTTCTGGAAGTGGAATTGGTTCATCCGGCACGCGAGACAGGCATCGGCCCGGCGAGTCGCGTCAACCATTTGTTGTGCTATTATTAAGATGATCGGGATCATATGGGCATCGAGATGCTTGTCCCGTGTCGGGCGCTTGTCCAAACGACCATTGCCTCGACCGCTCAATCCCGCGAAAGCGCCCGCCATGATGGCTTCAGATCGTCCGACCATTCCAGCCGTCGTTCTTGTGGTCGAGGACGATTTGATGCTGCGCATGTGCGCGGTCGACATGGTGGAAGACGCCGGCTACACGCCGGTTGAGGCCGTGGATGCTGAAGAAGCCGTCGCGATCCTGGAGTCCAGGTCCGACATCGCGCTGATGTTTACCGACGTCCAGATGCCGGGCAGCATGGACGGCCTGGGGCTCGCGCAGGCCGTGCATGAGCGCTGGCCGCCGATCAAGATCATCGTGGTATCCGGGCAGTTGAAGCTGGCCGACATGGCTATTCCGGCCGACTGCCGGTTTTTCGGCAAGCCGCTCGAGGCCAGGGAAATGATCGCCCAGATTCGGAGCATGATCGGCGACGCCTGAAGTCTGCGCTTTTGGGGCCGGATATGGCCCGCATCGGCGGACTTCGCACCAGCCACGTGTCGAAAAAAACCTGTGTTCGGCACCCGACTTATAGTGGTATTCTGGGTTAATGAGTGAGGTCAATCTCCTTCAGGCGCCCCAGCAGGACGCTCTGGCGGCGGAGAATGCCAGCCTGCGGCTGCTTCTCACGGCGGCGGAGATCAACGCGAGTGGCTTGCTGAGGCAGGCCGGCATCGACGCCCGCGAGCGCGAGGCGTCCGAGAAGCTCCAGAAGCTCATCCTGGAAGAGCTGCACCATCGCATCAAGAACACGCTGGCGACCGTCAGCGCCATCGTCTCCCAGAGCTTGCGTCACGTGTCCGGTGCAGAGCATGCCCAGCACGCCATCGAGGGCCGGCTATTGGCGCTCGGGCGGGCTCACGATCTGCTGCTGCAGGGAGGGTGGAGCAGCGCCGACCTCGGCAAGATCGTCCGCGGTGCCACCGAGGCGTTCGACGATCCCGACGCGCCGAAATTCAGGATTGCCGGACCCGATATCGAGATGAATTCGGGCGCGGTCCTCGCCGTCGCGATGACGCTCAACGAGCTCTGCACCAACGCCACGAAATTCGGTGCCTTGTCGGTGGCAACGGGGACCGTGGCTATCCTGTGGACGCTGGATCCCGTGACGCAACGCCTACGCCTGACCTGGACCGAGAACAACGGTCCGGTCGTCCATCCTCCGGAAAAGCGCAGTTTCGGAACACGCCTGATCGAGACGCTGGGCAAGCAGCTCAAGGGCGACGTGCGATTGAGCTACCTGCCGGCCGGTTTCGTCTACGCCTTCGAAGTGCCGTTGGACTGTCTGACGTCGGCGGCATAGCGGCACCAAGACGCTGCTGTAGACGCCCAAGCGCCGCCAATCCTATGCTGGCGTCCATCCAGGCAGCCGCCGAAAGAGCCACGATCATGCCCAGTCGCTACCGGCCGTTCTCTCCCGACCCCGCGCAACTTGCCTTGAAACCCGCGATCTCCGGCAATGCGATCAACGGCCTTGGCGAGACCACTCCGCGCCGGCCGCGCATGGTCTATTGGGCACCCGACCCCGACAGCATTGCCCACGGCGCCATGCAGCGCTGGTTCTATCAGGTCGATCCTGCCAATCCGCATCTGGCGCAGGCGCGTGCCGAGCGCGCGAGGCAACTCGCCACCGAGCTGCCGGACGTGACCGGTGCTCCCGTGCAGCAGGCGCCGGAGGACTGGAACGCGGCGCTTGCCGGGCTTGCCGGGGACTTCCGTTTCGACATGTGGGGCGTCGCCCGGATGGACCCGGCCTGGGTCTATGAAGGTCAGCATGCGCCGCAAGAGAACATCATCCTGCTCGGCTTTGCCCATGACTACGCCGAGATCGTCACCGCACCGGAGGCCACCGCCGGTGCCGAGGTGATCAGGCAGTACGGGCGCGCCGCGGCGGCGGCGAAGTTAATTGCGGGCTGGCTGCGCCGGCAGGGCTGGGACGCCGAGCCGCTGACGGGGCCGATGACGTCAAAGGTCATGATGATCCCGCCGGCCATTGCCTGCGGCTTCGGCGAGCTTGGCAAGCATGGCTCGCTGATCAATGCCGAATTCGGTTCGTCCTTCCGTATTGCAGCGGTTTTGACCGACGCGCCGTTCATGCCGACGCCGCGACGGATGTTTGGCGTTGACGCGTTCTGCACCAACTGCCGGATTTGCGAGAACGCCTGTCCGCCAGAGGCTATCAATCCGGCCAAGCAAATGGTCCGCGGCGTGGAAAAATGGTATGTGGACTTCGATCAGTGCCTGCCGTTTTTCAACCAGACGCATGGCTGCGCGATCTGCATCGCCGTGTGCCCATGGAGCCGACCCGGCATTGGTCTGAACCTGGCGGATAAACTGGCGCGACGGGCATCGCGTCACGATGGCGGCGATGGCTCATAGCTTTGCTGGTCTCAGCTTCCGGGACCATATCGGCGCAACGCCTCGATGGTGAGGCCCTTGCCGACGGCGCCGAAAGTGTCGCCTTCGATGATGCGGGCCGACGGCACCGCCTTGATGATCGCTTTACGGACATGGGCAAGCCGCACCGAGCCGCCGGTCAGGAACACGGCGTCGATGTCGCCTGCGGATAATCCTGCTTGCGCGAGGCAGAGTTTGATGCGCGCCCCGATACGATCGGCCAGTTGCCTGGTATGGCTGACAAGATCCTGGCGACCGATGGCGACGCTCAGGCCTGGCGCGACCCATGCGAGCGGAATGTCCGCCGTGCGCCTGTCGGACAGCGCAATCTTGGCCTCCTCGATCTCCATCGCCAGCGTATGGCCGCGTTGCTCTTCAACCACGCGCAGCAGCCGATCGAGCAAGGACGGCTCCGCGGCCTCATGCCGAACCTGGCGGAGTTCCGCGGTCACGCCCGGCTCATACATGCGGTTGATGTTCGACCAGGTGGCAAGGTCGTGGTAGTAGCGCGACGGGACATCTAATCCTGGGCGCTTCATGGCGCTGCCAAAACCAAACAGCGGCATGATGACGCCGAGACTGAGCTTCTGATCGAAATCGGTGCCACCGATACGCACGCCGTCATTGGCGAGAATATCGGCCGATCGATCCGCGCCGCTGTGACGGCGGGATCCGAGACGCACGATCGAGAAATCCGAAGTGCCGCCGCCGATATCGGCGATCAAGGCGACTTCCTCGCTCGCGATCTGGCGCTCATAGTCCAGGGCTGCCGCGATCGGCTCGAACTGGAATGTGATCTCGCCAAAGCCTATGCCGCGCGCAATCTCCCGCAGGGTTTGTTCAGCTCTGCGGTCGGCGTCGGCGGAGTTGTCGACGAAGTGCACCGGCCGGCCGTGCACCACGTCGCGCAGTTCTCGGCCGGTGGCCTGTTCGGCGCGCCGCTTCACCGCGCTCAGGTAATAGGCAATGATATCGAAAAACCGGGTCCGCTCGCCTCCGAGGCGAGTGGTCTCCTCCATCAACGCGGTGCCGAGCACGGATTTGAGACTGCGCATCAGGCGGCCGGGCGTGCCATCGACATAAGCCTCGACCGCCCTGCGTCCGATCAGGACGGCGCCATCCCTTTGGTAGAAGATCGCACTGGGAATCGTGGTGAGGCCGGCTTCGAGGGCCGCCAGCACCGGCGCATCGTCCACGATAATGCCGAGCGTCGTATTCGAGGTTCCGAAATCAAGTCCGCAGATCGACATGAGCGCCTTCAGAAGGGAGCGTTCGTCTACACATTTACGTGCCATCGATCCAGCGATATCTTGGTTAGTCTGGCCAACGCGCCAGGTCGGGGCATTCGGCAACCGCACGAGGCCCGTCCACAGAACAATTTGTTTGATGCGGCAGCTTGATCGGTCGATCAGCGGTGGTCCATAAGCGTCCTCCCCGCGGCTTGGCCTTTCGACCGCCGCGACGGCATTTGGAAGGATAATCGCGTGGCAAGCATCAATCGACGCATCGCGGAGGAGCTTGGCGTGCGCGAGCAGCAGGTCGAGGCGACGGTCGCGCTGCTCGACGGCGGCGCCACGGTTCCGTTCGTGGCGCGATACCGCAAGGAAATCACGGGCTCGCTCGACGACACGCAATTGCGCACCCTGGAAGAGCGGCTGAACTACCTGCGCGAACTTGAAGAGCGCCGCGCGGCCATTCTCAATTCGGTGCGCGAACAGGGCAAGCTCGATGCCGCGCTGGAAGCCGCCATCCTCGAAGCCGACAGCAAAGGGCGCCTGGAAGATATTTATCTGCCCTTCAAGCCGAAGCGCCGCACCAAGGCCGAGATCGCCCGGGAGGCCGGCCTCGAACCTTTGTCTGAATTGTTGCTGACCCAGCCGCAAAACGATCCGCGCCGAGTGGCCGAAGACTTCGTCGATGCCGGCAAACAAGTGGCCAATGTGGCCGCGGCCCTCGAAGGGGCGCGCGAGATCCTGGTGGAGCGGTTCGCCGAAGACGCCGACCTGATCGGCGCGCTGCGCGAGCAGATGTGGTCGAGCGGATGGATGGCGTCCACCGTGCGCAAGGGCAAGAAAACCGAGGGCGAGAAGTTCAAGGATTATTTCGATTTCAGCGAGCCGCTGCACAAGCTGCCGTCGCACCGCATCCTGGCGCTGTTCCGCGGCGAGAAGGAGGAGATCCTGAAGCTAGAACTGCGACCCGACGCGCAGGATCCGGTCGCGGGTACCCCCAGTTCCTATGAGCTGAAGATCATGCAGCGCTTCGCCATCTCCGACCAGGGCCGACCGGGGGACCGCTGGCTGGTGGAAACCGCGGGCTGGGCGTGGCGGACCAAGATCCTGGTGCATCTGGGCATCGATCTGCGCACCCGGCTGTGGACCGCCGCCGAAACCGAGGGGGTGCGGGTGTTCGCCTCCAACCTGCGCGACCTCTTGCTGGCGGCTCCGGCCGGCGCGCGCGTGACCATGGGGCTCGATCCCGGCTTCCGCTCGGGCGTCAAGGTCGCCATCGTCGATGCCACCGGCAAGGTCAAGGCCACCGCGGCGGTCTATCCGCATGAACCGCAACGGCAATGGGACCAAGCGCTGGCCACCCTTGGCAAGCTGGCTTTGGCGCATCGCGTCGATCTGATTGCGATCGGTAACGGCACCGCCTCGCGCGAGACCGACAAACTGGCCACGGAACTTGTAAAGAGGTTGCCGGAGCTGAAAATGTCGAAGATCGTGGTGTCGGAAGCTGGCGCATCGGTCTATTCGGCCTCGGCCTTCGCCTCCGAGGAATTGCCCGACCTCGACGTCACCCTGCGCGGCGCGGTGTCGATCGCGCGGCGGCTCCAGGATCCGCTCGCCGAGTTGGTCAAGATCGATCCGAAGGCGATCGGCGTCGGCCAGTATCAGCACGATCTCGGCGAATCCAGGCTGGCGCGCTCGCTCGATGCCGTGGTCGAGGATTGCGTCAACGCGGTCGGCGTCGATGCCAACACCGCTTCCGCGCCGCTGTTGGCGCGGGTGTCGGGCATCGGCCCGGGGCTGGCGCAAACCATCGTGGCGCACCGCGACGCCCATGGGCCGTTCAGGTCGCGCAAGGCGCTGAAGCAGGTGCCGCGGCTTGGACCCAAGGCCTTCGAGCAGTGCGCGGGCTTCCTGCGCATCAGGGATGGCGAGGATCCGCTTGATGCCTCCGGGGTGCACCCGGAGGCCTATCCGGTGGTGCGGCGGATCCTGGCGGCCAGCAAAAGCGACATCAAGGCGCTGCTTGGCAATGCCGACATCGTGCGCCAGTTGCAGCCGCGGAACTTCGTCGACGACACCTTTGGTTTGCCCACGGTGACCGATATCCTGCGCGAGCTGGAAAAGCCGGGCCGCGATCCGCGCCCGGCCTTCAAGGCGGCGGTGTTCAAGGAGGGTGTCGAGACGCTGAAGGATCTCAAGCGAGGCATGATCCTGGAGGGCACCGTCACCAACGTCGCCGCCTTTGGCGCCTTTGTCGATATCGGCGTGCACCAGGATGGACTGGTGCACATCTCGGCGATGTCCAAGACCTTCATCAAGGATCCGCGCGAGGTGGTAAAGCCGGGCGATATCGTCAAGGTCAAGGTGCTGG
Organism: uncultured Alphaproteobacteria bacterium; assembly: GCA_963736075.1. Classification (GTDB taxonomy): domain Bacteria; phylum Pseudomonadota; class Alphaproteobacteria; order Rhizobiales; family Xanthobacteraceae; genus Bradyrhizobium. The sequence goes on from CAVTNW010000036.1 coordinate 85,079, forward strand.
AGGTCGAGGTCGCCCGCAAGCGCATTGCGCTGACGCTGCGCCTGGATGACGAAGTCGGCGGCAGGGGCGAACGTTCGGCGCAAGGCGTGTCGCGTGACCCTTCGCAGGGATCGATGAAACCTCAGCCGCCGCGCCAGCCGACACAAGAGCCGCGCGGAGCGCTCGCCGAAGCCTTGCGAAAGGCCAGCGAGAACCGCGGCAGCGGCAAGAGCAAAGCTTGAGCGGAACCCGCAAGGAACGACTTGAGCGGGCGATCAGTGTGATCTATCGTGCCGAAAGGAGATGGCGAGCCGCTACTTCAGAACTCCGGAGCTAGCCTGCCTCAACAGTTCGACGGATACGTCTGGTTCGACAATCGTCATGCCGTGACTCTGGACACCGCCGAGATCAACAGGCTCCCCGACACCTACCCCTTCGGGGTGTGAGGCGGAAGCACCCGACCCATTCCAAGCCGCAGGCGGGGCCACTGAACAAGGTCGACGCGATGAAGAACGGAACCAGCGACGGCGGGCCAGTGCAAGAATCCGGAGCGCGTCAGCGAGCCACGGGCCTTCAGGCCTTATTTGACTGGCCGCTCGCGGCCGCCGCCGTGGTGGGGCAGGCCAATCTGCGGCTCTTGGATGAATGGATGTCTTCGGGGCGACGAACCGATCCGGATGACACATTATTGACCTGGACCACCGCGAATGAAGTCGCCCTTGAACTCGCATCGATGCGCTTGCGGGACTTCTCCACCGGGGCGGATGGACCCGCGAGCCTGATTTGCGCTCCCTACGCGCTGCACAATGCCATCATCGCCGATATCGCCTCGCATCACAGCGTGGTCGAAGCACTGTGCCGCGGCGGCCTGCCGCGCGTATTTGCCACCGACTGGCGCTCCGCAACGCCGGAGATGCGCTACTTCACGATCGACAGCTATCTTTCGGACCTCAATGTGGCCGTCGACCAGCTCGGGCCACCGGTCGACCTGATCGGGCTGTGTCAGGGCGGCTGGCTGGCATTGATCTATGCCGCGCGTTTCCCGGCAAAGGTGAGACGCCTGGTGCTTGCGGGCGCGCCGATCGATATCGCCGCCGCATCGTCGCATCTCTCCCGCTTCACCGCCAGCGTGCCGCTCCGGATGTTCGAGGACTTGGTGCAGAACGGCGACGGCATCCTGCACGCGGAACGGATGCGGCCATTCTGGGCCAATCTGACCAACGGCGATAGTATCGCGGCGGCGCTTCAGCATCCGGACGATCTGGAACCTCTGCTGCGGCAAGAACTGGACGCCCGCTTCCGTCAATGGGATGCCGCAACGGTCGATTTGCCCGGTGCCTTCTATCTTCAGATCGTCCAATGGCTGTTCAAGGAAAACCGGATCGCGCGTGGCCGCTTCGTCGCTCTTGGACAGGCCATCGACTTGACCCGGTTTCGCGCGCCGATCCTTCTGCTGGCGGGCAGCCATGACGAAGTCGTCGCAGTGGAGCAGCTGTTCGCGACGGCGAACCTGATCGGCACTCCGGCCGATCAGGTGGAGATGATCACCGAACCCTGCGGCCATTTGAGCCTGTTCATGGGAGCCGAGGTCGTTCAGGGGGCGTGGCGCCGGATTGCCGGCTGGCTCCGTCGTGATTTCGTCGAGTTGCATTGAGCCAGTGCGAACGAGCCGCGCCTCCGAGATAAGCTCTATAGCCACCGTCGCCCTGGTAGGCCGGCTTAGCTCAGCGGTAGAGCAGCGGTTTTGCAATTCGGTGATGGCGGCACATCGCTGTTCTCGTTCGACTGGAGCCAAAATGGCTTGCCGATTTCCGAAACATCCCCACGACACTCACAATACACCGATAACAACGATAACGCGATAACAGCCGGAGGCACTTATTCGTCTTCCCCGTTATCGGCGTTATCGCTGTTAGCGGGGTGGCCAATTTCGGATAACGGCGTGGTCCGCCCCTGTTGAGCACGGGGTAGGCGCGATGGCGCCAGGCACGATCGTTAAAGATGCCCTCCGAGGTCAAAGATGCCCTCTTTTAAATGAGGGCATCTTTGACCTCGGAGGGCATCTTTGACCGCTTGGCCACCAGCCGGATCGATCGCTGAGGGCCGCTCGGCCATGCCATCGAGGAAACAGCTCCGGAGTTTGAATAGACCTCCCCTGCTTACTATTATTGGTAGCAAATGGCCTGAGATGGGCAGTAGACGCGACCATGCTATCCCGCTCGCTGGCGCGGCAGGGTATTTGGGTGATCCTTAAATTTTAAAGATGCCCTCCGAAGTTAAAGATGCCCTCTTTTAAAGGAGGGCATCTTTAAGCAAGGGAGGGCATCTTTAAGCTCAGAGGGCATCTTTGACCGCTCGTCCACCGCATCTGATCCCGCCTGCGCGAACGACTATCTTTGTCAGACAAGACGAACCAGTGATTACACCGCTTGGTCCAAAAGGTGAATATTAATAATTTTATTTTAGGGTATTGACAGCCCCGAGATCTGGTCCGACGGGTTATCGATGGAGTCGCGAGTGCCGGCTCCTCAGGCCTCATCGCACGCGACTGCAGCCCCCGCCGTCATCGATTGCAATGCGGCCTCGAAAGCCGACAGGGTTGCCAGCACCTCGGCTTCCGGGACCGGAAAGGAGTGGCGGCTCTCGACCGCGTCCGCGAAGGCGTCGAGCTCGCTGCGCAGGACGTCGATCGCGGGATAGTCGAGCCGCCGCGGCGCGTGGCCGCTCCTGCGCAGGATCATGGTGCATTCATCCAGTACCTCGGCGGAACCTGTGGTGCCGAACACATGAATGCGCCAGTAGAGCGGCGTGGCCCGTACTGTCGAAAGCTGCCCGGTGACGCCATTGACGAAGTCGAGCATCAAGACCGCCGTGTCCAGGGGCGGCGGCCCCGCATCGCGCTGATGCAGTTGGGCATAGACCCGGCGCACCGGCCCGAGCAGGCTGACAAAGGCATCCAGCACGTGAAGGCCAGCCCCGGTCAGTCCGCCGCCGGGCGATTCCAGCGCCGACAATCGCCAGCCACCCGTTAATTTCTGCGAGTTCTCGTTGCTGTTATGGCCCTCGACATGAAGGATGGTGCCGAGCTCGCCGCTTCCCACGGTTTCACGCAGTGCGCGCATCGCCGGCCAAAAGCGCCTGTTGTGCCCGACCGCGAGCACCACGCCGGCGTCGCGGCATGCCTTGAATAAGCGGGCTGCGCCGGCGCGGGAGAGCGCCAGCGGCTTTTCGCAGAACACCTGCTTGCGCGCCGCGGCGCAGGCGATCACCTGCGCCGGATGCAGCGAATGCGGCGTTGCCAGGAGCACCGCATCGATGGTGTCATCGTTGAGCACAGCCTCCAGATGGCCGGTGAGTTCAAGATGATGCTGCGCGCAAAAACCCCGCGCGCCGCCGATCTCCGGCTCGATGGCGCGGGTGATCCTGATGCGCTCGTGGCCGAGCGAAGCCTCAACCAGGGCGCGGCCCCAGCGGCCAAGGCCTGCGATCGCGGCGTGGATCATTTTATCACCTTCCCAGCTTTGAACCGGACTTGCGGCCGACCCTTTTGGATGAACCGAGTCGAAGGAGGGCGACCACAGGGTCGCCCATACGGGATAAACATGGTGTAGGGGCGCGCCCCTCGTGCGCGCCCTTGCAGAAGCCTCACCGATTGAGGCACCGTCTATCTGACCCTATAAACAGCCGGCGGCAAGGCATCGTCGCGGGGAGGTAGACCATGAACACCGATGAGCTATACGCGCGCGGATTGCGCCGGCGCAAAAAGATGTTCGGCGAGGCCGAGGTGGCGCAGCGGATGGCGGCCTCGGGGGAGTTCGGGGGGCCGCTGCAGACCATCATCAACGCCTATGTCTACGGCGATATCTGGGAAAGGACCGGCTTACCTGACGACGTCCGCAGCCTGGTGATGCTCGCCATCACCGCGGCCAGCAACAAGCCGGCCGAATTTCGCGTCCACGCCAAGGGAGCGCTGGCCAATGGCTGCAGCAGGGAGCAGGTGCAGGACGTGCTGCTCTTGATAGCGATGTATTGCGGCATACCCGCCGCGATCGAAACCAACCGAATTGCCGCGGAAATCTTCGGTGCCGCAGCGGACGCGGCTTCCGGTTCATAAGTCGCTGCGGTGACGACGTCCAGGGGGCTCGGCGCGACGATTTTCAGCGGTGATGTACGGGCCTGTGTTGGGTCTGTATGAAGTTCCGCGGGGTGGGCAAAGCCAACGAGACGCGCGCACGCGCGGACTCGATGGCGTGCCCACCATCTTTTCGGTTTTCCGATGGTGGGTACGGCGCAAATAGTGCTTTTGCCCACCCTGCGAAATCTGTTGGCAACCTCGCAATCAGGACCTTAATGCTATGAAAATTCTCGTCGTTCTCGCCCATCCCGAGCATCAGAGTTTCAATGGCGCCATGTTCCGCACCGCCGTTGCGACCTTGTCCGCCGATGGCCACGAGGTCAGGACCTCCGATCTCCATGCCATGAATTTCGACCCGGTATCAGGACGGCACAATTTTCTGTCAGCCAAGGATCCCGATTATTTCAAGCAGCAGATCGAGGAAATGCATGCCACCGAAACCTACGGGTTTGCCGAGGACATCGAGAGCGAGATTCAGAAACTTGAGTGGTGCGAGTTGATGATCTGGCAATTTCCGCTGTGGTGGTTCGGTCTGCCGGCCATCCTGAAGGGCTGGGTCGATCGGGTATTTGCGATGGGACGGACCTATGGCGGCGACAGGATTTACGCCAACGGCGTATTCAAGGGCAAGCGCGCGCTGCTGTCGCTGACCACGGGCGGTCCGGCGTCCGCCTACGTCAAAGGCGCTTTCAATGGCGACATCCAGGCCATTCTCCGGCCGGTCCAGCGCGGGATGCTGCAGTTCGTTGGTTTCGACGTATTGGCGCCGCAGATCACCTACGGACCGGTCCGGCTGGAGCAGGACGCCAGGGTGGAACGATTGGCCGCCTATGCCGAGCGCCTGAAAAACATCGCCAGCGAGAAGCCATGCGATGTCGGAATTTATTGACGGCGAGAAGCTGCGTGCTTACCGCGCCATCGAAATGAAGTGCCTGATCAGTCCGGCGACGTTGACGCGATGGTGGTAGCGGTGAACATGCGCTTGCCTAGTGGGACGATCGTGCGCCTGTGTGGTGGCGGGAGCATCGGCGGCCGCGGTGCGTGCCGGCCCGATCGCCTCGAACTGCGCCTTCTGTTCGTCACTTAGCTTTGCATAGAAATCGTCCAGTGCGGCGCGCACGCCTTTGACGGCCTGAAGCATGACCTCCAGCCGTTTGCCGACCGCCGCAAGTCGCGCCGGCGGAGTGATCGCGTCGTCGCTCTGGCAGGATGCCTTGAGCATGTCCGCAGCCTTTGCGCTGGCGGCCTGCAGCGCCGTCAGGCTTGCGCGTTGCGCCTCGGTCGGATGCAGCTTGGCGTCGATCTCGGCGGTCGGCCAGGTCAGCGCGCTGGTCTGCGATGTCCCGCAGTTTGGTGTGGGCGCGCCGGAGGTCGCTGTGGCGCTGTCGGCCTTGTGTTGATCCTGGCCAAGCGCATTGAGCCGGGCCTTCTGTTCGTCGCTCAGGGAATCGTAGAACTTCTGCAGCGGGCTCTGAACCGTGCCGACCGCCGCTATCATCGCCTCGATCCGTCGCTGCATGGCTGCGAGCCGGTCAGGCGCGGTCAGCGCCGCCTCTTTCGGACAGGCGGCCTTGATGTCCTGCGCCGCCTTTAGCGAGGCGTTGGCGAGATCATCCAGTGCGGCACGCTGGGCATCATCGGGCGCGATGGCCTGTTGGATTTGATCGATCGGCAGGCCCGCGATATCGCGGCTGTCCTCTCCGCACATCGGCGCAAGCTGATCGGCTGCCGCAGCCGGAGCTCCGGAGGTCCGCCCGGTGGTGACCTCGGAGCTATCCGCAGTCTGCGGCAAATAGCCCGCCAGGTCGTCGTAGCCGTAAGGAGAGAACAGGCCAGCATAAATATCGTTGTAGCCGTAGTCCCAGAAGCCGGCATCGTCGCCATAGCCCCACATCGCGTAGTCATACAGGTCGTCATAGGCGAACGGCCAGAACAAGGGGCCGACCCACCCATAACCGCCGTTGCGATGCCGCCACCATCCGTTGCCACCGCCGTGGCCCTCATGCCAGCCCGCCGTGGCCGCGCTCGCTGCGATGTGAGCGCGCGCATTAGGATTTCGTAGCGCCGCCCTGTCGTGCAGGGCACCAGCAACTGCGTGTGAATTCAACGTATTCCGCACCGCCTCGGATCTGTTGTACGCGCTGCGGCTTCCGCTCGGCGTAGTCTCGCGTTTCTCAGTGACCGCAGCTCTGCCTCTGGCAGTGTCATTCGGATGGCGGTGGGCCTCCGAGACGTTCCGTCCATGGGAAACGGCCCGTGCCGCGGAACGCGAGGGCGTGGTTCTGGCGCCGATACGCGAGCCGCCGACATGTGCACGGCTGAAACGCGGTCTGCCGCCCATGCGAGCGGCACCGATGTGGGCGCCCCCGCCCATCCGAACGCCGCCACCGAAATGACCGCCCATGACGCGGGGGGCTCTTCCGCCCATTGCGTGGGGCGCCCCGCCGCCCATGACATGGGGTGCTCCGCCGCCCATCGCGTGGGGCGCTCCGCCGCCCATGGCATGTGGGGCTCCGCCGCCCCCGGCGTGCGGTGCTCCACCGCCACGACCGCCACCGCCTCGGGGTGGAGCTGCGCCGGCAGCATCGGCCAGAACGGTGGTTAGAACGATAACTGAACAGAGTGTGACGATTGATCTGACTATGGACATGGCACCCTCAAGCGCCCCGCCGCGCTACAACAAGAGCGCCGCGCTGGGATGTATGGGAACCGCCATGCTCTCAAAGGGTTCCATCGGAGGTGAAAGAAGTTCCATCTGAAATAAAAGGAGACGGAAGTTCCATCTGATGAAGTGCAAGGAGATCGCGCGAACGCCTCGCGCGCGGGTCGGATGTCCGCCAGCACAGAAGAGATTTTCGCTTGATGCTAATGACACGGTCTTGATTCGGAATTAAATGCTATCGAGCACGAAGGTTGGAGGCGCGCCATGCAAGATCTCGTTCGCGACCGCGCGAATCTCGTCCGCTACCGCGCGATGGAATCGCTGTGCCGTCAACGCGCGGTGTTTCGCCCACTTGAAAGCTGGCAACTGCTCGCTGAAGCCGAGATGTGGCACCATAAGGCGCTGGCAGAAATCTCCTCCGGTGCTCTGCCGTGCGGCGGCACCGCGTCAGCGGCAACGGTCACCCCAGCGCCCTCGCGTCCCCGCGCCGGCAACGCTGCGCGATGCTCCGCAGATTAGTTCGGGCGCGATCGCCCAATCCTCTCAAGCCGGATCCATGAGCAAAGCATGGAGGAGACGCTGATCGCAGCGTGGACGGTGGAATGCCGCGGCGAGACGCGACGTTGCATCCCACCTGCCGGGTCGGGCGGTGGCCAGGCGGTCAGGCGACCTCGCGCTGCTGCTTGATGACCCCATGCAGTGCCTGGGCCGACATCGGAGACCAGTACAGGAATCCCTGTGCCTCGCGGCAACCCTGGGCCCGCAGCGTCGCGACCTGGTCTTGGTTCTCCACGCCCTCGGCGATGGTGGACATGCCGAGTGCGTCACACAGTCCGACCACGGCGCGAACGATCGCTGCGGCATTTTTGTCGACGCCGAGGTTGCGCACGAAGGAACGGTCGATCTTGACCTTGTCGAAACGAAATTTCTGCAGGTAGCCGAGGCTTGCATAGCCGGTACCGAAATCGTCCAGCGCAAGCCGCACCCCCAGCGCGCGCAACTGCTCCAGGATCGTCAGCGTCTCCTCGGTGTCGCTGAGCAGGATGCCCTCGGTGATCTCGAGTTCCAGCCGCCGCGGATCGAGGCCGGACTGAGCTAGCGCGGCGCGGACGCTGTCGAGAAAGCCCTCGACGCGGAATTGTACCGGCGAAACGTTCACGGCGACATGCCAGGGAAATGGCCATGCCGACGCCTCGCGGCAGGCCTCGCCGAGCAGCCAGCCGCCGAGCGCAACGATCAGGCCGGTTTCCTCCGCGACCGGGATGAAAACCGTCGGTGACACCGCGCCGTGGCCCGGACGCGTCCAGCGCATCAGGGCCTCCGCGCCGATGATCTCACCCGAAGCGACATTGATCTGGGGCTGATAGTGGACAGCAAGCCCGCCGCTCTCCAGCGCCGCGCGCAGGTCGTTCTCCATGGCCCGGCGGTTTTGCAGCACGACATTCATTTCCGGGGCGAATACGCAGAATTGGCCACGCCCATCCGCCTTCGCGCCGTAGAGCGCCACGTCGGCCTGTTTGGCGAGTTCGGCCGCACTGACATCGGGCGCGCTAACGGCGATCCCGATACTGAGCCCGACGAACACTTGCTGACCCTCGATCAAGATCGGTTCGCGCGTCGCCGCGATCAGACGGCTCGCGAGCGCGCCAGCTTCCTGCGGCAGGCGGACGCCGGGCTGGATGACGACAAACTCGTCGCCGCCAACGCGCGCCAGCGTGTCGCTATCGCGCAGGCAACTACGCAGGCGGGCGGTGACCGTCCGCAGTAACGCATCGCCGGCAGCGTGACCCAGCGTGTCGTTGACATCCTTGAAGTGGTCGAGGTCTAGGCACATCATGGCGATCTGCACGCCGCTGCGGCGAGCCGCCAACAGGGACATTTCCAGCCGATCGGCCAGCACGGCACGATTCGGCAGCCCGGTGAGCTGATCGTGGGCGGACAAATAGGCGACGCGGTCGAGCGCTTCGCGCATCAGCCGCAGTGGAATCACCCGCAGCACGATCAGCAGCAGGCCGCCGAAGGTGAATGAGCCGATCGCGATCTCGAGCGTGTTGACCAGCTCCGGCCGCAGCGAGCGGGCGATCTCGACTTCGCCCAAGCGGTTGCCGTTCTGCAGGACAGGGGTTCGCCACGACACCGTCGGCCACGCGAGCGGCTGCGCGGGGGCCACGTCCAACAGCAGATGACCATCGCCGGCGAACACACGCCGGCGCTCCGGCGCATGGCCAGTTACCTGTTCATAATCGGGCGCCGCAATCGCCAGGCCGGTGAGGTCGATTTTGTTGTCAGCGAAGAAGGCGTTCCATAGTTCGGGGTTCTGTGACGCGATGTCGGTGACTTGATCGCCGTAGATCTGCGCCCGCACCTCGATGACACCCAAAATTCGGTTATTGGCCGAGAGAAAATAGGCAGCCGGAATAGCCAGCGCGATCGCCAGCGCGGCCAGCGCAGCGAGTCCTGTCACCGCGCTCGCAAGCCGCTCGCTTTCCCTATCCTTGCGGCTTCGCGGCACAGCCGAAGCCGGGGAGACGAAACCGTCTGCCGCGGGGGAAGACAATCCCAAAAGGGCGAACATCAGATCGATCCATTGCGGCCGCCTCGCGCATCCGACGGTTTCGGATGCGCCGTCGGACGATTGAGCAGCGCGTGTTCGCAACAGTGGCCGGAGCTTTTTGACACCGCCTCACCGCGGCCAGATATTCGTCACGCATGTGAAACGTTAGGCAGGAGGTCTTAACTCCTCCCTATTGGATCGATGGCCTCACCTGCGTGGAAATACGGAGGAGCCACCAGATGCCGATCGCTGAGCGTGCGGTTGCGGTGCTCGCCGCGCCTACCGCCAGCGGTACGGTGCATGCCGAGATGCTTCAAGCGATCCGGGTTTCTTCCCCGTAGTTCTGGGGAGGCAGTCTTAACGCGTAGCTAGGGGATCGGCTGATATCAGGCATGTGAATACAGGGAGGAAAAATCACATGCGTATCCCAGGGTTCGCCATTGCGATGCTTGCCGCGCTGCTCGCCGCCGGCGCGGCGCGTGCCGAGACCATCGGTTTTGCCCAGGTCGGCACTGAGAGCGACTGGCGTACCGCCTTTTCTGCCGACATGAAGGCCGAGGCTGTGAAGCGCGGCATCAAATTACTGTTCTCCGATGCCGACAATGATGCGGCTCGCCAGCAGGAGGCGGTGCGCGGCTTTATCGCCGACCACGTCGACGCCATCGTGATCGCCCCGGTGGTCGTGACCGGCTGGACCGAGACCCTTCAACTTGCCAAGGCCGCGGGAATTCCAGTGTTCATTGCCGATCGGGCCGTCGACGCCGCCCCGGATCTGTTTGTCGCACGCATCGCCGCCGATTTCAATCTGGAGGGTCGTCTTGCCGCGGCATGGCTCGCGCAAGCCACCCGCGGCACCTGCGGCATCGTGGAATTGCGCGGCACCGAGGGGGCCGAGCCGACCATCCAACGCCGCAAGGGTTTTCTTGCTGTGCTCTCCCTGTTCCCCAACATGCGTATTCTGCGCTCCGCCAACGGTGCCTTTACCAACGAAGGCGGCAAGCGCGTGATGGAGGAGTTCCTGCGTATGCCCGAGGGTATGAAAGAAGTCTGCGCGGTCTTCTCGCATAACGACAACATGCTGCTCGGCGCGATCGAGGCGATGCATGCAGCCGGGCTGCATCCCGGCCGTGATCTTCTCACGGTCTCGGTCGACGGCGTGCCAGACATTTTCCACGCCATGCAGGCGGGTGATGCCAACATGTCGGTCGAGCTCAAGTCGGACATCGGCAAATACATCTACGATGTGGTGCAGGGCTATCTGGCCGGCAAGCGCGATTATCCCAAGTGGGTGCTGATCCCAAGCGATCTGCACACCCCGGCCGATGCCGCGAGCATGCTGGCGCGACGGGGCAGCTGACCACGGCGGCCGCTCGAAGGGGCGCAGTGCGTGCTGAGATACGTTAAGCGACCCGCGGCTTTCCTTCTCAGTAGTTATGGGGAGGCGGTCTTAACGCGTGGCTAGGGGATCGCTGATAACAGGTACGCGAAAATACGGAGGAAAAATCACATGCGTATCCCAGGGTTCGCCATTGCCATGCTTGCCGCGCTGCTCGCCGCCGGCGCGGCGCGTGCCGAGACCATCGGCTTTGCCCAGGTCGGCACTGAGAGCGACTGGCGTACCGCCTTTTCCGCCGACATGAAGGCCGAGGCTGTGAAGCGCGGCATCAAATTGCTGTTCTCCGATGCCGACAATAACGCGGCTCGCCAGCAGGAGGCGGTGCGCGGCTTTATCGCCGACCACGTCGACGCCATCGTGATCGCCCCGGTGGTCGTGACCGGCTGGACCGAGACCCTTCAACTTGCCAAGGCCGCGGGAATTCCAGTGTTCATTGTCAATCGGTCCGTCGACGCCGCCCCGGATCTGTTTGTCGCACGCATCGCCGCCGACGCCAATCTGGAGGGTCGTCTTGCCGCGGCATGGCTCGCACAAGCCACGCGCGGCACCTGCGGCATCGTGGAATTGCGCGGTACCGAGGGAGCCGAGCCGACCATCCAGCGCCACAAGGGTTTTCTTGCGATGATCTCCCTGTTCCCCAACATGCGCATTCTGGGCTCTGCAACTGGCGCGTTCACCAGCGCTGGCGGCAAGCGCGTGATGGAGGAGTTCCTGCGTACGCCCGAGGGTATGAAAGACGTCTGCGCGGTCTTCTCGCACAACGACAACATGCTGCTCGGCGCGATCGAGGCGATGCATGCGGCCGGGCTGCATCCCGGCCGTGATCTTCTCACGGTCTCGGTCGACGGCGTACCCGACATTTTCCGCGCCATGCAGGCGGGTGATGCCAACATGTCGGTCGAGCTCAAGTCGGACATCGGCAAATACATCTACGATGTGGTGCAGGGCTATCTGGCCGGCAAGCGCGACTATCCCAAGTGGGTGCTGATCCCAAGCGATCTGCACACCCCGGCCGATGCCGCGAGCATGCTGGCGCGGCGGGGCAGCTGACAGGCGAGACCCAAGACGGCACCGACCCAGGCGCCGCCTTCGAAGGTTTGCAGTCCGGAAAAAAAGCCCCTCGCTGTGATGCGCGGGCCGCCGTCACGCACCCGTCCCCGAGGGTGACGACGCCCTCGCTGGATATGGTTTCAGACATCTTAAACATCCGATCGCGTCGGCCACATCCGCGCGAACGTTTCATCCTTCCTCAGCATGACGTGCCAGAGCGTTGCCGCGATGTGAAGCGCTACGACAGCGTACACGACATAGGCGATCAATCCATGAGCGGTTTCGCCAGCCAGCTTGATCGTGTCGTTGCCGGCGAACAGCCGCGGCCAGCTGAAAAGCCAGAAATACTTCAGCGAATAGCCGCCGGCCGACGAGAACATATAGCCCGTCACCGGCATGATGAAGAGCAGGAGATAGAGCGCCCCGTGGTTAAGCCGCGACGCCAGCCGAATCATCGGCCCGAAGGAGGCCGGCTCGGGAGGTTGTCGGGTCGAAAAGCGTACCATAACCCGCAGGATTGCCAGGAAAAACAGCGTCGCGCCGAGCGATTTGTGGACATCCAGCAGTTCGCGGCGCGGCGATGTTCCGGGCGGCTGGAGGCCGCAATAGAGCCCGATCAGCATCGCGACGATGAACAGGACGGCTGTCGCCCAGTGGATCTTTCGCAGCAGGGGATCGTAGGTCGTTGTCATGGGCACCGGGTGTTGCTGGTAACTGCGGCTTCTCCGTGGGCGGGAGTGCCGGATCGGCGCGGCGCATCTTGCCGAATTCGCCGCTCGATCGTGTAGTCACGACGCGACCGGTGGCCGAGATTGCCATGCTTTTCGATAATGCTCGGCGAAGTGAAGTGAATTTGACGTGAAGTCAGGCCGCGAGGACTTTTCCTCGAAATTCAGCAATTTAACCGGCTCACCTGACGGACGCCGCGAGCGTCGGGTGCGCCGGGAGGCGCTGGCGCCGCTCCGCCAGAACGGCGAGTGGCGGCTGCCAGTTCAGCCGGTCATGCGCCCCAACCGGGCGTACCATTTTAAATTGAACTCAACCAATTAATGCCTCGTAGAATTTTCGCAGATAGGGTGGGTCGTCCCTTAGAAACCCTTCCGGATAGAAAGTTCAGGAGGCTGATTTGAAGCGTATGGTATTGCGTTTTTTCTACGATCGGTCCGGCGCCACGGCCATCGAGTATGGGTTGATCGCGGCCGGCATCGCGCTCGTCATCATCGCGGTGGTCAACGGGCTTGGAACGAACCTCAATGGCCAGTTCACCTCGATCAACAGCTCACTGAAGTAGTCCGGCGGCCGTCGACGGATGAGGGCGTCATCCGCGCGCCGCAGGCTTCAATGCCGGGCGTCTAGAACGGTCCGGCGCCGAAGCTGAGCGGTTGCACTTGATCGTAGGCCGCCCTGGTCACCGGCACGGCGTAGTTGACGGTGAGGGCGCCGAACGGCGAGGCCCAGCTCAGGCCGACGCCGACCGACGAACGCATCACGTTGGCATTGGCGACCTGCAGCGATTGCGCGGAGCCCGGGAAGGCGGTCGGTCCGCTGTAGCGAAACACGCTGCCGGCATCGACGAACGCCGAGGCCTTCAGCCCGTACTCGGCAGGCACGCCGGGGATGTTGCTCTGCAGTTCGGCCGTGGTCGCCCAGTATAGGCTGCCGCCGACATTGTCCATGGTGGTTCCGGGCGTGAGGTCGCGCGGACCAAAACCGTTGGGCGCAAATCCCCGCACCATGCTCGGGCCGCCGAAGAAGCTGTTGAGCAGCGGCACCTGCTGGCCGCCCCAGCCGGTGATGTAGCCGCCCTGGGCCCGAACCAGGCTGACCACGTCATCGTTGACGGGGTTGTAATAGCGCAGATCTTCGGTGGTGCGCAGGAACTTGACGTCGCCGCCGAGGCCCGCCAGATCCTGCTGGAGCTGCGAAGTGATGCCACTGGTCGGACTCTTGCTGTTGTCGAGCGTCGAATAGCTGACGGTGTCGCCGACCGAGGAGACCCATTGCGAACCGGCGAGCGCGGCCTGCTGAATTGGCAGCGATGGCGCCGCCGCCAGCGACGTCGGATCGACCGTCACGGTCTGGTTATAGAGCGAGTAGCGGTATTGCACCCCAAGCTGCTCGGTGAGCGGTGTGCCAAACTGCATGGTCCCGCCGTAGACGTCGCTGCCATAGGACTGATAGGGGCTGGCATCGTTTTGCTTGACGTAGAGCTCGACGCCCGCCGCCACGCGGGTGCCGAGGAAATAGGGTTCCGAGGCCGACAGATCGATCCCGCGCGCATATTGGCCGTAGGTCACGGAAGAATTGACGGCCACGCCGGTGCCCAGGAAACTGCGGTCGCCGAGCTTGACCTGGGCAAGCAGGCCATCGGTGGTCGAATAGCCGCCGGCAATATTGAAGTCGCCGGTCTGCTCTTCGGTGACATCGACATCGAGCACGACACGATCCGATACCGAGCCGGGCTTGGCCGAGATCTTGACGGTTTTGAAGTAGTTGAGATTCTTCAGCCGCCGCTCGGCGCGGTCGATCAGGCTCTTGTTGTAGGCGTCGCCTTCGGCGACATCGAACTCGCGCCGGATCACATAGTCGCGGGTGCGGGTGTTGCCATGGATCTCGATGCGCTCGACATAGGTTCGGGGCCCTTGCTCGACCACGAACGAAACGCCGACGCGCTGGCTGGCGGCATCGCGCGTGGTGCGTGGCAGGGCGCGGGCAAAGGGATAGCCGAGTTTTGCCAGCTCGATCGCGAGCGCGTTGGTGGTCTTGTCGAGCGCGTTGCCGTCGAACACCGCGCCGGGGCGCGCCAGCAACAGACCGCGGAGCTTTCCGCCATCCAGTCCCGGCACATCGCAGACCACATCGATGTCGCCGAAATGATAGAGCGGCCCCTCATCGATGGAAAACGTCAGGATAAATCCCTGGGCCGCGGGATCATATTCGGCGCTGGCTGACGTCACGGCGGCATCGGCGTAGCCCTTGCTGCGATAGTAGAGCCGCAGTCGCTCCCGATCCGCCGCGACCTGGTCGGGGTCGTAGCTGTCGCCACCGGTGATGAAGCTCATGACATTGGTGGCCGAGGTCCTGATCACGGCGGCGAGCTGGCGCTTGTCGAAGACATGATTGCCGACGAAGTTGATCTGGCGCACGGTCGTCTTGGCCCCCTCCGTCACCTCATAGACCAGATCGACCCGGTCATTGCCGCGGCGGATGATCTGCGGCGCCACCCTGACGTCGTCGCGCCCGGCATGCTGGTAGACTTCGATGATGCGGGCAACGTCGGCTTGCACCACGGCGCGTTGCAGCGCGCCGCCGGCCTTGGATTCCACGACGGCGGCAAGTTTCTTGTCCTCCACCTTCTTGTTGCCTTCAAAGGCGACGCGGTTGAGCACCACAGCCTCGGTGACGTGCACGATCAGCGCGTTGCCCGCGCGTTCGATCCGCACATCGTCGAACAGGCCGGTGGCCCATAGCGCCTTCAACGCGGCATCGCGCGAAGCGGCATCGAACTTCCCATCGGGCGCCGGATGAAAATACGACCGCACGGTCGCGACGTCGACGCGCCGATTGCCCTGAACCTCGACGGTCTCGTCGGCCCGCGCGGCGACCGTCACGGCCGAAACGGCAAGGAATCCGAGCGCGGCGACCTTGAGGACGCCGCCGACCGTTGGCCGGCAGCATCGCCACTGCCGTTGACTGCAACCCTTCATGTCGTTCCGCCTGCATGACAGCCTGAACTGGCGGGTATGAAATTGCCCCGGCAGGGCAAAACAATGTCGGACATGGGGTCTGTTGCTGGCCGCAACATTAACACTTTGCCACAATTTCGACGCCGCGCCGAACCGCCCGATCCCAGAATCGTCGCATAGCCGCTTCAAATGAGAGTTAACCAAAACGCTGAAGGTTGGGGGCTCGGGCCGGTCGGGGCGGCAACAAGCTTCGGGAGCATTCGATATGCGCTACGCCGCAATCCTTGTCGTCCTGTTTGGACTGGTCCATCCCGCGAATGGCGCGGTCACGCAGGAGGTCGATCAGCGCGCTTCACTGGGCGTCGTCCAGCAGTGGATCTACAATTACCGGGCCAAGCCCGACTACGCGCATGTTCCCGCCGCCGTGCGCGTGCTGTTCCATGCCCAGACTTTCAAGGAGCCGGAAAACGCCGGCATTTATCTCGGTTTCATCGCCGGCGCGATCGGATCGAATCCCGCCAGGGCCGAGCAACTTGTCGCCAGCTTGTTTCCGGTTCCTCCTGAGGATGAATGGGTGATCGTCCGCGCCATCGCCTATTCCGGATTGCCGGATTGGAAGAATTTGCTGCGCAGCGTCGCGCCGCGGATGCCCGGGCGGCAGGCGATGATCGACAGCTATCTTGACGGCGCACAGCCGACCCTGAGCGAGATCCCGCTGGAAGAGGTAAAACCCGGCGTGTTCGAGCGGGTGGAAGGCTTCTTCACGCATAATCCCTTTGCCAAGGACGAGAAGAAGTTGAAGCTGACGCCGACCTTCGCCGGCAATCAGGACCTCTTGGACACCTTGTGGGGATATTATTTCGCGACCGGCTCCCATGTCCCAATCCTGCGCATCGTCTCGCTGCTGCCCTGGAGCAAAAGCCACGACACCGTCGACAAGCTGACGGTCGGCAGCATGGCGCGCTACACGCTGGCGAGTTACGCGGTGCGCGATGCCGAGTTGCGCGAGTATCTGCGCAGCGAGCTGGCGCTGCAGCCGCAGCCTGTCAAAGCGCCGCTGGGTGAGGTGATCGAGGCCGCCGATACGGTACAGCTTGGCGCGGTGCGCAAGGATGCTCTGGCCGCGGTGGAGGAGCTCAAGGCCAAGGGGTCGGATTCCAGGCGCAACCTCGATTTCTGGGGCCAGGTCGGGGTCGGCGCGGTTGCGCTCGGCTGCGTCTCGGCGGCGGCGCTGGGGCAGGTCGCGGTCGGGATCCCTTGCGTGATCGGCGGCTCGGCGTCGCAGGGTATCCTTTCGTTCTGGGAAAAGCAGCAGCAGTGATCCCGGACAATCGTTCGGCATTTTAGTGAGTAGCGTAGCAGTGAGTGGGGGGCCAAGACGTGCCACACGGGGCAACAGAGCAGGCGGTCGAACGCAGCGGAGGCGTTTATTTCAATTCAGCAGCATGGAATTATTGGCCCGACTATGAGGAACTGTCGAACGAGTTCACCAGGCTATTGGGGGCCGCCCAGGAAGGCGGCTCGACCATTTCCGAATGCCTGCTCACGGCAAGTCGGATCGACCCGCAAGATGAGGATAACTGGTACCGCGAATGGAAAACGACGGCCGATGTCAGCCATGAGCGCGGTAATGCCGCCCTCATCCGCGGCAATGTCCTGACCGCGCAAAGCAACTGGCTTCGTGCCATCAACTACTATCAGGCCGCCGCGTACCCCTTCGATGCCGCGGACAACAGGCAACAGGCCGCAGTTGCGCGTATGCGCAGCTGCGCCCATCACTACCTCGAACACCGCACGCCCGCCGGCGAAGTGGTCGAGATTCCCTGGCTGGATGGTTACCCGCTGCAGGGCTATTTCCTGCCGGCATCGGCGCATGCCGGTCCAGCACCCGTCGTCGTCTGCATCGGCGAGCCGGGAAGCCGAAAGGAACAGCACCTTTACAAGACCGCCAGCTATGCCAGCGATCGCGGCATGTCCATGCTTGCCGTCGATCTCTGGGGATCGGGCACCGGCGCCCAGTTCGACAAGGTGGTTGGCCGCGCCGACCTCGAGACGGCCATCGGCCATGTGGTGGACTATCTCCTGACCAGGGATGATGTCGACGAACGCCGGATCGCGATCCTCGGAGATGGCTCGGGCTCATCGTTCGTGGCGCGAGGGGTTGCGCTCGACCGGCGCCTGGCAGCCGCGGTCTGCGACGGCGGCATCTGGGATCTGCAAGAGCGCGCGTTCCTGATGAGCCGCGTGGCGTCGCTGGATTGCGGCCTGACCGCCATGAGCCGACGCAGCAGCATCGCCAGATACATCAAATGCCCGGTTCTGGTCACGCTGGGCGAACACGGCTGGCTTGAAAAGGACCGTGTGACGCTGCTGTTCGAGCACGTGAAGGCCAGCCATCGGGACATCGAGCTGAAGATTTTCGCGGGATCGGAAACCGCCGCCGCGCAGGGTCACGCCGACAATCCGACACTTGCCAATGAGTACATCTTCGATTGGATCTCCGACCGGCTGGCGATCCATGCCGATCAAGACCTCGGCCGGCGCGCTCGGGCCTGAGCGCGGCTTGCGATCTCCAATGAACCAAGGGCTTCAGAGATTTCAGAGACCCAAGATTTTCAGAGACCCGAGACTTTAGAGAGATCCAAGACTTTAGATAGATCCAAGACTTTCAGATATCCATGGCCACCTTCAGCGAGGCCTTTTCGAGACGCTTGGTCAGTGCCTCGAGCTTGGTGTTGAACTCGTTGAGCTCGCGGTCGGTGAATTCCGCGAAGATGAACTCGTTCAAGGCCTCCTGCTGCGAAGACAGGCCGGCGATCTGTTTGTAGGTCTTGTCGGTCAGCGACATTTGCACGATTCGGGCGTCTTCCGTCGAGGTCTTGCGGCGCATGAAGCCTTTCTTCTCGAGCATCTTCGACTGGGTGGTGACGAATGAAGGATCGACGTGAAGCATTTTTGAGACCGCCTTCACCGAGACGCCCTCGCCCTGATCGAGGTCCGCCAGCGCCATCAGGATCATCCATTGCGGACCGCTGATGCCGAGCGCTTTCGCCCAGAAGTAGCGAATTTCCTCGAGATGGACGTTGATCGAGGCGATCTGCCAGGTGAACCGCCTGATGCTGTCCTGGTTCTTGGCGGCCGCATTCCTGGCCGCGGGGCCATCCGCGTCGGCACGGTTCGCGGCACTCCAGGCGTTCATGGGCTTTCTACCGATGCGGCTCATAGACCACTTTCCACTTCAATCCTGAAACAATTTTGCCTTACCATTAACATAATCAACGAAGTTGGGCCGGCTTGCCACCCCTTTTTCCAGAAAACTTCGTTTTTTGCTGAATGAGTTGTTGAATTGCCACTGTGACCGGAGAAGCACAGCCGGACCACAATACGATATCTGAGCTAATAAAGTATTTTGATAATAGAATTTGATTAGGCATAGTTCGTCTCGGCGGCTGGGGGGAACCTGGATCGTCCCGTTGTGGTGGTTCGCTTAAGTCGCTCGCGTTGGCTTGCGGGAGTGTCCGAAGGCGCGAAGCGACCGAGCGGTTTTCAGGGGAACAAGGGAACCAGCCCCGGGGTGGCTTCACCCAGCGGATCCGGAACCTGCCCTACAGAGTAAGTTGGAGGTTAACATGAAGATGGTTAAGAGCCTTATCCTCGGCTCAGCGGCGGGTCTGATCGCCTTGGGCGGGGCGCAGGCGGCGGATCTTCCACTCAAGGCCAAGGCGGTCGAGTATGTGAAGGTTTGCTCGCTGTACGGAGCCGGTTTCTTCTACATTCCAGGCACGGACACCTGCATCAAGCTCGGTGGTTACCTGCGCATCGACACCACGTTCAACGGCGGCATCTACGACCAGCCGGCCTGGAGCGGTGACCTCGGCCAGGGCAACCGCTTTGCCAACTACTACGCCACCCGTTCGCGTATGGCGCTGACCGTGGATACCCGGACCGCGACCGACTACGGTGTGGTTCGTACTTTCGCTCAGGGTGATTTCAACTTCGACACGCTGGGCAATAGCACGTTCAGCCCGAACTCCTTGAACACGACGCTCGGCAACAACGGCAACCTGCTGAGCACTGCGGGCGGCGGTTATCTCACGGTTGAGAACGTGTTCATCCAATTCGCCGGCTTCACCTTCGGCAAGTCGGCTTCGGCCTATGCGACGCCGTGGCAGGGTTATGCGGGCAACCAGAACACCTCCTTCCTGATCGGCGGTCAGGACACGGTCACCGGTGTCAACAACATCCAGTATACCGCGCAGTTCGGCAATGGGCTGTCGGGTACCATCGGTCTGGACGATCCGACCGTGTACAACCGCACCGCGCTCTACAATCTTTCGGACGGCCTGAACGCGGTCGGTCAGAACACCCCCTCTGGCGCCTATGGCGGCGTGCGGGCTCCAGACGTCGTTGGCAACTTCCGCATCGATCAGGCCTGGGGCCTGTTCCAGTTGTCGGGGGCATTGCACCTCGTCAATGGGTCCTACAATACCCTTGGCGCGGACGATACTCCGGTGGCCGGCACGACCGCTCTGACCAACTCGGTGCTGTCGGGTCATCCGGCCAGCAAGTGGGGCGGTTCGATCCAGGCTGCCGTGCAGGTGAGGAATCTGCCGACCGGTGCGGGCGACGATATCAAGTTCGACGCCTCCTACGCCGTTGGCGATACCAAGAACGTCATCTCCACCAGCAGCGCCTCGCCGAGTTTCGCGATGTTCGGCGGAGGCAGCGCCGGAACCGTAGGTAACGTTGCATTTGGCGCAACAACCGACGGCGTATACCTTCCGACCTTGGCGGGCGGCGATGGAGCTATCCATCTGACAACCGCCTATGGCATCCGTGGCGCATTCAATCACAACTGGGATCCATACTGGTCGAGCAGCCTGTTCGGGGGCATGGGCTGGGTGAACTATGATGGGACCGCCAAGACCGAGTATTGCAACACCTATTATACAGGAATCGGCGTCGCCAACCGGGCAACCTCGACCTGCAACCCCAACTACAGCATTTCGATGCTGGGCGTGATCACCCGCTGGACTCCGGTCAAGAACCTGACCTTCTCGGCGGAAACCATCTGGACCCACCTCAATACCGGCTTCACGGGAACAGCCGTCCTGGCCCCGGCGGCACCCCTGCCAACGGGCGTCTACCAGTTCAAGGACCAGAACACCGTGTCGTTCAATGTTCGAGCGCAGCGTAACTTCTGAGCCCGATCGGCCTGACGACCTTGAGAAGATCCCGGCAGGAAACTGCCGGGATCTTTGCTTTGCCGGACGGCCTTCGGCCGCGGGGAAATTGGCGGCGATCCGGCGACCGGAAGGGAGTATCGAGCGCTCCATTTTCCCAAAATATTATTTAGTAAAGTATTTTACTTATCTAAAGATCTCTGCTATTGTTCCATTCGTAGTCGTTGAGCTGGTTCGACGGCCTTTGATTTGCTCGGGGGGACCCAAACTACCTTATGTCTAACCTCCAAAACCTCCGGCAATGCCCTGCCGGAGGTTTTTCATTTTGGCGGTGACCCTGAAGTGAGCGGTTTTCAAACCATCGCTGTGCGCCGCCTCCGGCTCGGCGTCAACAGGTCGGGCGGGCACCCGCCCAATGTTAAGCTCCACGCCGTCCGGTGAGCAAAGCGATCCCCTTCAGCGCACGACGCAGGCTATTTTTGTTCGTCTCGTAGATGACGATGGAGAAGTCCCAGGAATGAGGCTTCGCTTCGCGCGCGCCTCCCAGCCTGCGATCCGAAAATGTAGCACCTGAGCCGATAGGTTTTACGGTATCGGTCTGCTAGCTTTTGGTTGCCGGGGACAAGCAAAGAGGGCGGCATGGGCTGGATTTCATCCTTTGTTGGCGTGCTGGTGGTCATCTATGTCGTGGCTTCGCTTCGCGTGCTGAAGCAATATGAGCGTGGGGTGGTATTCCTGCTCGGCCGGTTTGCCGGCGTGCGCGGACCCGGGCTGACGCTGATCTTCGTGCCGATCCAGCAGATGGTGCGGGTGTCGCTGCGCACCGTCACCATGCAGATCCCCTCGCAAAAGATCATCACCAAGGACAATGTATCGATCGATATCGCGGCGGTCGCCTACTACCACATCAGCAATCCCGGGCGGGCCGTGATCGCGATCGAGAATGTCTTCAACGCGATCAACCAGATCAGCCAGACCACGGTCCGCAATGTGGTCGGACGTTTCAGCCTCGACCAGCTGCTGTCGGATACTGCTGGCATCAACGACGAGATCAAGAACGTGATCGATCAGCATACCGAGCCCTGGGGCACCCAGGTGACGGCGGTAGAGATCAAGGACATCACGCTGCCCGAGAACATGCAGCGCGCGATGGCCAAGGAGGCCGAGGCCGAGCGTGAGCGCCGTGCCAAGATCGTCGCCGCCGAGGGCGAATTCCAGGCCGCGGTCAAGCTCGGCGAGGCGGCCGATATCATCACAAAGCATCCCGTGGCGCTGCAGCTCCGCACCCTGCAGACCATGGCGGAGATTTCGGTCGAGAAAAATTCAACGATCATCTTCCCCGCCCAATTCATGACCACCGTGCAGGAAGCGATCGCGATGCTGTCGAAGGATTCAGCGTCGAAATAGGCTTATCGGGACGCCGACCCGACCGACCTGGCGGCGGCCGCGACACATGCGCGATCACAAGGGAGGAGGGCGGCTCCTGGACACAAACAACGAATTGCCTGGATTTGCGGGATAATCGATTTATCCGGGCGATCGTTCCACCCGCCCTCGTTAGCGAAACAGCGGACGAAAGTCAGCACAATGGGCGGTCAGGGATGGTCGTCAGCTCGGTCGCGAGGCGTTCGATCATCTCGACGACTTCGACCCGTTGCCGCGGCGTAAGTTTGCGAAAGGCCCGCAGCAACCGCAGGCTTTCGAGTGTTTCGGTCGGTGGAGCTCCGAGCATGTTATGCAGATCTGTGGAATATACGGGATTTTTCATATCGCACCTCTGATAGCGAATGATCATGGCATTGCTCGAACGGCAGTTTCCCACGCTTGAGGGCTCTGGTCCCCCCCGCGTCAGCTGGTCGAGCGTTGACCGCACTGTACTGCAACCACAGCGCGATGTCTGCCCCGGCCGCGGTCGACATAATCCCACTCGCAGGCTTACCGCTACTCCTGTTTGATCAGTCTGCTGCGCATCAGCAGTGGTCCATGGCGATACCCGGCAGCGGCATCGGTAACACAAAAAAAGAGGCCGCCCGAGCAAGGCGGCCTCGCCGCTTCCGGAATTACCTTTCCCACCAGAACCATTCAGCGTGGGATCTGCGCCAATCCGCGTGGCGCTGCTGGTTCTGGCCGATCAGGATGCCGAACCGCACGCAAGCTTTGCGGTCGCCTTTATCGCACAGCTGATGGAAGCCGATCAGCTCCGCTTCCGCGTTGCTCTGGGCTCGGGCGGCTGTCGGAGCTGCTGCCGTTACGGCGGAAATGGCGCCGGCGATCACCATGGCCGTCATCAATGGCTTAAAGATCATATTGTCTCCTCTTGGATGTACCCCCGGCAGCAGCCTTAAACGGCAAAACCTGAATGCAGTCTGAACTCGAATGTCAGGGCGCGTTGTTATTCCGCGTCGACGGGACGCGGTCATCGCGGCCATCGCGGCGCGCTTCAATTGGCGGGTTGACAAAAGCTGTGGGGTTGCGCAGCCGCTCCAGGCTACTATTCGTGGTGGGATTGCGGACCGGCGGAGACCGCCGATAATGGCCCGATGGGAGGCCGCAGCCGACATCGGATTTTTGGCGATCGCGTCAGGGGTGCGAGGATCGGTGCCGAGCGCGCGCGGGCGCAGGCCCGCGCTGCGATCCGCGAAGCGGACGCCGCCGAATGTTTGCTGTGGTCAGAACAAATGGAAGGATTTGGCGGGCCCGCGCAGCCCTCGCCCACGATCGCGCAGTGCCTCGATGGCGGCTATGGCTGGCTCGAAGTGATGTGCCACCGCTGCGAGACCCGCGCCAGCCTGCCGCTCGACGCCATTCGTCGGCCGCGCGATACACCGATATGGAAGCTGGAAGCGGCGCTCAAATGCCGCGCCTGCCAGACGCTCCGCTACGCGCCGCCGGTGCATATGATCAGGCTGACCAAGGAGCGGCAGATTGCGCCTTACCACTGGGTTTTTCCGGACGAGGATCGCTGACATCACCGGGGCCGGCTGCTAAGAGTTGCGAGCCGCCCGCCCGCAACTCTGCAAAGACGAGGCTCGGGAAGTGTGGTAACGCTGATCTCGAACCGGAGGATGGCCCATGAACGAACCGAAACTGGAAGTGCCCGCCGAACTGCGCGACCTGGCGGAAAAGACCATCGAGCAGGCCGAAAAGGCTTTCGACATGTTTTTCGATGCCGCCAACAAGTCGATCGCATCAATTCCCAGCCCGGGCACCGATATGTCGAAACGTGCGCTGTCACTGACCGAGCAGAACATCAAGGCCGCATTCGAGCATGCGCGAAAGCTGGTTCATGCCACCGATCTTCAGGAAGCCATGCGCATCCAATCGGAATTCCTAAGGAGCCAGTTCACCAGTGCCGGTGAACATATGCGCCAGATCACCGGCGAGGTGATGTCCGCGGCAAAGGACGCGACCAAAAACAAGTTCTGATCCGAGGTCCGGTTCGCAGCATGGGTTGTCGACTTCAAGGGCCCGTCAACTTCGGCGAACAATTTGTAGATGATGTCGGTCAGAGATGATGTCGGTCAGGCGTCCTCCGGTCGCGTCTTGCGGGCGAGCCTGCCTCGGTTGGCAACGCAGGCGGGATTTCATCGGCGCAGCTTGGTCATAAAACGGGGCGGGGGCCTTCTGCTGACTTGATGAGGGCTGCGTTGCTGCATCACATGCAAAAGTTAGTTCGGCGATCTGCATTGCATTGCAAATCTTGCCTGGCTGATGCAATGTCGGCCCGCTAAAGGGAATGAAAAATGGCCAAGAAAAAATCAACCAGGCGCGCGTGGACGGCGTCAGATGTTCGTGCTTTGAAATCGATGGCAAAGCAAAAGGTCGGCGTCACCAAAATTTCGAAAGCATTGAAGCGAACCATTGGCGCAACCGCGGCCAAAGCGCATCAACTTGGCGTATCCCTGGATACCCGGGGCTGAGCATTTCTCTGCCTACAAAATAGACTTGCACCGATTCGAGTCGTGGACTTGAATATCCTCGCAGGTCCTTGATGGGCCACCGGGTATCCGCACTCGCCGTCCGTCATCTTTTCTGCTGATCCCTGTCGGTTCTGACCGGCAGGGATTTGCATTTTGGCAATTTGTTGGCCGGGCGCGTGCTACTTTCGCAACGTGCCGATATAGGCGGCGATGTCAGCCGCCTCGATCCGGCTGAGCGGGAAGTTCGGCATCTTGGGATGCGGGTCGAGCAGGAAGAAGGCTACTTTTTCAGGGGTAAAATCGGATCTGGCCGCGATCGCGGCGAACGCCGGGACGTCGGCGTCGGCCTGTTTCTGGTCGCTGGCGACCAGATGACAGGCGGCGCACCAGCGTTTGGCCAGTTCGGCGCCGTGACTGGGGTCGGCGGCCCAGGCCTGCGATCCGCAAACGGCGGCAACGGCAACAACCACAACCTGAATCGATCTCAACATCGCGCACATCCGATCGTTATCCTTCGACACCCCATCACCCCCGCTTTCAATCACCTCAGAAACATTTGCGAGAACGGCGCTCAGGAAAGAAGGCAGTCAAGCGCCGGCCTGCTCGTTCATCGCTTGTCCCGCTCGCCCAGGATCTTGCCGGTGATCTTGTTGACCAGGTGCAGACGCGTGCAAGCCGGGCAGGTCACTGCCTCATAGCTGTCGGGCCGGTCGGCCGGCGTCGCCTTCGGCATTCTGACCTGGACATTCATGCCGGTCTGGCTGCAGCGAAAGATGTGGTTGATCATGGATGGATGATGACGCGGCCCCGGTTTGCCTGCGTTGACCTGTCTCAAAGTTGTCTATTTGTTAAGCAGTGCCTCCACGGCGCCGGGCACCTCGCTCCGCGGTGTTGCCGATGGGTAACTAGCCAAGGGAGTGCCTGGTCAATGGCCACGGTGGCCGGGGTGCGCTCTCGCACGGACGAGGAACGAATGAGGTTCTATCCTGTTGATAAGCAACAGGGGTTTTCCGCTATGCAACGCATCAAACATCCGCCCATGCGCAACAAGATCGACCTGAGCGATCCGCGTCAGGTTCGCGGTTGGACCCGGCGGCTTCGGATTCCACCGGACGAATTGAAGATGGTGGTTGGCAAAATCGGCAACTCGGCAGCGGCAGTGACCAAGGAGATCGAACTTCGCCGGATCACTCAAAAGCCCGCTCCCGACCTTGCTATCCCAAGCGCTGCCCCGGTTGAGGCCGCCGGCGGAAGCCAAGGCGTTCCGCCGGCCAGTGGTGTCGTGCCGGCCTCGCCCCGCAATTGAGGTCCCGGCCGGTCCGGCATGCCTCCTAACCGACGCATGCTGACAATGAGAGCCGCGACGCCTTTCGAGCGACACGGCTCAATATCGACAGCGGAAAATAACCAGGGCAGGGCGTCACTTGGACGTGCTGTCCTTCGACATGTCACCCTTCGACATGTCGCCGGACTTCTTGGTCGTCTTCATGCTCTTTTTCTTCATCTTGGCATTCGAATCCATCGAACTATCGCTCTTCATCGAACCCCCCGACGTCGTGTCGGCGGCCTTGGCGGAAGACACCGCGAAGCTTCCCATCAGAGCTGCACAGCACGCCGCTATAAGCATATTTCTCATTTTGTTCTCCCGTTGGAATAAACGCTCACACTGAATGCGTCTGGGAAATTTGGGTTCCACCATGGCATGACAAATTTTGCGCAGGCCACAGGCTGGGCCTCCGCCGCGGCTCACGCGAGGCATCATGATCCCTTGAGATCGAATTGGATCATGGTTTCATCTTCTTGATCGAGCATGATCTTTCGCCCACCCTTCGGGTCAAGCCACGGGCGCCTCCACCCTTGACTTAGCGCAAAGTCCCGAACTCAGGCGCCAGTATGTTTGCTCGCGGACTTCGCATCATGCGCGTCGCAAGCGGGGGCAGCTGTGTTGAACGATAGAACGGATTGGAGTGCGGAACAGACCCTGATTCTGTTCTTTCGTCTCACGATGGGGTGGACCTTCCTTTACGCGGCCATTCATCACTTTGGCGACGATACGTTCGTCGCCGGCTTCTTAAGCCACACCAAGACTTTTCACGACGTCTATGGGCCGCTCGGCAGTTCGGCCATCACACCCGTGCTGACGATTCTGGTCGAGTATGGCCATCTGTTGATCGGATTGTCGCTGATATCCGGGCTTCTGGTTCGGGCCAGCGCGCCATTCGCGATCATGATGATGCTGCTCTATTGGACCGCGCATATGGACTTCCCTTACATCGAAAACACCAACAATTTCGTCGTCGACTACCACATCGTCTATGCGGGCCTGCTGGCTTATTTGATGGTCAGGCGGGCCGGGCACGTGGTGGGTCTTGACGGATGGGTGGGCAAATGGGCTGGCGTCCAGCGCACGCCCGTGCTGCGTTGGCTCGCTGCCTGACCCCTGGCTTTAGCACCTCGATATTGCTGACGTTGCAGTAGGTCCCGGTCCTGTCACCATGGCTTAAAGTTCATGAAACCTCGGTGTTTTCTTGGGGTTGTTGTTGCGCTTTGGGGCAACAGAGGAGCTTTAAGATGCGCGCTTTACTACTCGCCAGTGCGGCGCTGCTGGTGCTATCGCCGGCTGCGATGGCCCAGAACGCCAACACGGCACCGAATGAAAATGCCAACCAGACCACGGCCAATCAGCATTTGCGGTCCAATCTCAGGAGTATGCTGGAGAAGTCCGGCTATAAGGATATCCGTGTCATGCCCTCGTCGTTCGTCGTCCGCGCCCGGGACAACGATGGAAATCCTGTGATCATGTCGATCAGCCCGGACACGTTCGCCGAAGTGACCGACGTCGGCAACACCACGGCGTCCACGACCGGTGCGGTCGGCAACGGTAGCGCCACGCCGGCCCAGAGCTTCGTTGCGGTGCAGAACGGCGACGAACTCAGTTCGTCACTGGTCGGCCTCGATATATACAACGATTCCAAGCAGGATATCGGAGAGATCAAGGACATTGCGCTCGGGCCGAATGGCCGTTCGCAGGCCTATATCGTTTCCGTGGGCGGCTTCCTCGGAATGGGTGAGCACTATGTCGCGGTCAATCCCGCCGCGGTGAAAATCACCTACGACAACACGGACAAGAAGTGGCATGCCGCCATGAACGCATCGGCTGACCAGCTGAAGGCGGCGCCGGAGTTCAAATATACCGGCCGCTGGGAAGCCAAGCGCAGCTGATGCTTCTGCGACAAGACCGCAACATTTAAAGTCCCAGGGGCGCGCGGGCGCGACAGCGGCGGTCGCGCGCCCCCTGACCGTTTGTGCGGCCAGAGGCGGTTGCGGCCACGCTTCATGGACCGCTCCCGACCTTCCTCAAGTTAGTTCTGAGTTCTTGGCTTCAAGTGCTGGGAGAGCAAGTTCCCGCAAAGTCGAGAGCGTGCGACACCGCTCAGATCCCGCTTCAAGGCAGCGGCGCTCCGGCATTGGCGACGAGCGGACTATCGCTCGGACTTGGTGGCAGCTTGCTGCAATGGCCAACGCCGAGAAACTCGTCGAGGGCAGTCTCGATCCGTTCCTTGACGGAATAAGGACCGCGGTCGCTCATCCAGGTGTGCTGGAAGTGGGTCTTGATGATATCGATCCCGTCCGTGCTGGCCTCCTTGGGCGTCGGCAGAACGCCGGGGTCGGTCTTGAAATTCGGGTCCTGCGACCGGAACGACAGGATCTTCATCTTATTGTTGAGCACGAAGGGCACGCGCAGATTATCCAGGGTGACGACCTTCGTCACCAGATCGGGATGCTCCTTGGCGAAGTACATCGCCGTGTCGCCGCCGTTGGAATGTCCGACCAGCGTCAGGTGATCGTAATCGGCATTGGGCTGCAGCTTTTTCAGCTCCCGCAGCACGAACAGGATGTTGGCTTCGCCCTTTTGGTACACGCCGAGCCGGCCGACATAGGGTAATCCGACCTTGGTCATCAAAGGCGGGTCGGTCGGATTGTCCTGTTGGATGCTGGCGACCAGATATCCCCTGGCGGCAAACACGTTGGCCAGGAACGAATATTCGGTGTTCTTGACGGTGTTGCCGTTGCTGATGATGGCGACGGGCAATTTCCAGTAGCCGTCATCGGCCTTCATCTCATAGTCGGCGCGGACGGCGAGGTCGACGGCGACGGGCCGCTCCCGCGCGGCATCGTAGAGGTGCAGGGTTTCGTGCCGGATACCCCACTTGCTGATGCCATAATAGACGCTGCCACCGAGAGCGCAGACGCAGGCAAGAACCACCAGTCCCCTCTTCATCGCTTCCATCCCTGTTACGTTCATTCAATAGATAGTGTTTAAACGCGAAAGTGAGGGGTCTGCCGCAGGACGCCAACATTAATTTTGGGAAAAGGTGCTGCTCTGCGCGGGCTGGCCGCCTGAGATCACCAAGTCGTAACGGCTCGCCATCAAATTTTCGAAGCTTTGCACAGATTTCGCCATTATCTCGTCGGTATTTCTGCGCTCCGACGCAGCGGTCGCCAGCCCGCCGAACTTCGAGGTAACCTGATCTTCCACATCCGCAGGAAGTGATGCGCGCGCGATCGGCCCGGTCTTTCTCGATCAACTGCGCGGCGCCGTGATGGGCTCGCCGCTGCCGCTCGGACAAAGTCTCCTGATCGCGTGGCCGCAGACCGTGGCGCTGATCGCGGGCAGCATTGTGCTGTTCGTCGCCGGCTACATCGTATTTCAGCGCCAGGAGGTGCGGGCGTAAGACCGGTCGCGTGACTGCGGCTGCGTACCGTCAAAGCGAGGCCTCTCGCAAGCCGCAAGCGCCATCTGAAAATTGGCTAGCGCTTTCTTTGTGCCACGTATCGGGCAAGGGCGCGCTCGAAAAAGTCCCTCGCCACGGCGTCCAGAGCGGCCGAGATCAGTTCCTCGGGTTCGGCCGAGGCATCCCTGTTGGCCGCATCGAGCCGATCAGCTTCCTTGATAAAATCGACGGCCAGCTCGCGCAGACGATAAAATTCAGTATCGTCGGGGATGGGATATATCGTTGCCAGTAAGTGCAGGGCGCGCGCGCGTGCACGGTCGCTTCTGATGCCGACCATCTGCGCCTCCTCAAATCGTGTGTTTCGTCAAATCAGTCTTGCCGGAGTGCCGGGGTTGATCGATCAGTAACCCAAAGCACATCATTAAGAGCCAAAGCGGTTCATCTGAGAGCCAAGCGTTTCGGCTCTGTCCGGTTCCTGACAAAGAGCCGCGCCTTTGGAATAATAATTTCCACGGCAACACAACCTGGGGCCGATCGGGGCGCGTGCGGGCGAATATCGCGGCCTTATCGCCGCCGGAAGCGCGAGCTGATGTTATTCGGCGCCGCGCTCGACGGCTTCGATTTGCCGGTGCGGTCGTTGCAGTGCAGATGATGCGCTCAATGCCTTGAGCGCGGCATCGATTTTCAATTGAACGCGGCGTTCGGCCAGCGTCGTCAGCCTCGTCTGAGTCTTGCCGGTCTTCACGTTATCCCCAATCTGGAATCGCCATTGCCAGATATCCGGTTCGGCCGTGGCCGTGAGGGAATAGTGTACGCCTTTATGAATCATGAAACCACCCTGCCTGAGGCTGACGAGGAAAGCATGTTGCCATGCATAATCAATCCGGTTGAATACGGGAGCGGTCCTGCGACCCAAGTTTTGCCGTATTGCGGAAGTTCAGAAAGCCGACCGGTCGGGTGCCCACGAACCACGCGCAGCTTCGAACAGGAGTCTTCCGACGCGGCAAAAAGTTCAATCTGCCAAACACAGATTTGCCGGAGGTCGGGCGGTACCGGTCCAACACCCTTTAAGGCGGAACCAAAAATTAGGCGGAACCAAAAATCGCCTTGCGGCGAGCAAGCCAAAAAAGCCGGGCAGCCTGATCGGCCCAGCTTCTTCTTCGGGTGTTGCACGGACGCTGGCGCGGCGGCCAAGCAGCCGCCGTGCGAACAGGCTGACCTTGGCTGATCGCCGAAATTGACGGCGCTGACCTAGCTGCGGTTGCCCTGATCGGAGCGATTGGCGTCCGGCTTGTTGGCTTCGTGATGGCCGATCGCGCATCCTGCGGCGGCGCCGACCTTGCCATGCCCGGCGATGTGACCGGCGATGCCACCCACGATGGCACCTTTGATGCAGCCTTTGGCGTCGGCTGCGGCGGGAGCCAATATCAGACCCAGAAGGGTGGCAGCAATCATCAACGATTTCATGGCGCTTCTCCAATAGAGATGTGTTGGCGGAACAAGCAGCCTGATGGTGATTGGTTCCGGCAGGGCATGATGTTCCCGCACGCAAATCAGTTCATGGGCGGGAATCGAGCTTGGCTCTCGTCAGGAAGCGGACAAGTGCTTCCGAATCTGCAACATGATTCCAAGGGCTGGATGCAGGAAGCCGTGACCGATCATTCTCCGGGAACTGAAGACCCCTCTGCCATCGGTGCCGATATCGATGGCCGCGACCTGCGGCTGGATGCCTACCGCGGGCTGGCGTTATGGTTCATCCTGATCGATCACATCCCGGATAACGCGCTCGGATGGTTGACGCTTCGCAATTATGGCTTCAGCGACACCACCGAAGTGTTCGTGTTCATATCGGGCTACACCTGCATGCTCGCCTATGGCGGAGAGTTGCGCGAGTGGGGCTGGCCCACCACGATAACGCGGGCGCTGCGGCGAGGCCTGGAAATCTATGCCGCCTTTCTATTGCTGCTGTTCGCCTATTTCGGCCTGGTATGGGCCACAGGCGACAGCCGCACGCTTGACGCCACCAACACCAACCTCTTCTTCCAAGATCCCGGCGCCGCCATCCTGCACGCCATGGTCCTGCAATATGCGCCCGTCAATACCGACATCCTGCCCACCTTTGTGCTGCTGCATCTGTCCTTCCCCGGGGTGCTGTGGGTCATGACCCGCAAACCCGCTATCGCCCTGACCGGGTCGTTTCTGCTCTATCTCATGGTGCAGGCGTTCAACTGGCACCTGCCGGCATGGCCGCACGGCGAGATGTACTTCAATCCGCTGGCGTGGCAGGCTCTGTTCGTATTCGGTGCCTGGTATGCTCAAGAGGGCAGCGACTGGCTCCGGAGCATCGTGCGGTCGCGGACCGCGCTCTGGCTCGCGATCCCTTATCTCGCGTTTAGCCTCGCCGTCGCCTTGAGCTGGCAAACCAAGGCGCTCGAAGGATGGGTGCCCGATGCACTGGCAAGGCTGATTTACCCGATTGACAAGAGCCACCTTGCCCCGCTGCGTCTGCTGCATTTTCTGGCGCTCGCCGTCCTGGTGGTGCGTCTGACGCCGCGGCACTGGAGCGGATTTCCGAAACCCTTGATCACGGCAATGATTCGCTGCGGCGAAAACTCGCTGGCGGTCTATTGCCTCAGCGTCCTCTTGTCTTTCACGGGCTCCTTGATCCTGACCCGGATCAATCCCGGCTTTCTCATGCAGGCAACCGTCAGCATCGCCGGCATCGCGCTGATGACTGCCGCGGCGACGTCGCTGACCCTTGAAGCCAAGCTCGACCGCCGCGGACCCCCGCTGTTCTAGTGCCCCTCCAAGCCGGGACGATCGTTGGCGCGGAGGTGAGCGCCCGGTTCCCGCTGACCGGTTCGACCCGCGGAGTGGCCGTGAAAGCCGGGGATGATTTGCCCTGTCTTTTCCGCGCCATTCATCGCAGATATGAGTTCACTCAGCATGAGGATTCGGCGATGGGTGCTTTCGAAGCTGATGCCACCAGACGGATTGCGGTGCTCGGCGCCCCGATCGATATCGGCGCATCGCAGCGCGGAACCCTGATGGGGCCCGCGGCGCTGCGGACCGCAGGGCTTCTGACCCTGCTCGATGGACTGGGCTTCGACGTCGGGGATCACGGCGATCTTGCGATCGGCGAGGAGTCCGAGCTTGACGACGCGCCGCCTGACAATGCCAGGCATTACCGCGAGATCCAGCGCTGGATCCGGGCGCTGAGCAGGCAGGCCTATGGTCTCGCGCGGTCCGGTGCGACGCCGATCTTTCTCGGCGGCGATCATACGCTGTCGATGGGCTCGGTGAACGGGATGGCGCGCCATTGGCAGGAAAGCGGCCGCGAGCTGTTCGTGATCTGGCTCGACGCGCATGCCGACTACAATACACCGGCGACAACTATCACCGGCAACATGCATGGCATGTCGGCGGCCTTCCTGTGCGGCGAGCCGGGCCTCGACGGCCTGATGGGGGACAATCCCCGGGCATCGATCGATCCGGACCGGCTGGAATTGTTCGGCGTCCGCTCGATCGACAGACTGGAAAAGGACCTGTTGCGCCGGCGCCGCATCAGCGTGGCAGATATGCGCGCGATCGACGAGTTCGGGGTCGGCGTCCTGATTCGCCGCGTCATCGACAAGGTGCGAGCCCGCGACGGCGTGCTGCATGTCAGCTTCGACGTTGATTTTCTCGATCCAGGTCTCGCGCCCGGCGTCGGTACCACGGTGCCGGGTGGGGCGACCTATCGCGAGGCCCATCTGGTGATGGAGATGCTGCACGATAGCGGCCTGGTGCGCTCGGTCGATATCGTCGAACTCAACCCCTTCCTGGATGAACGCGGCCGCACCGCGCGCACCGCGGTCGAACTGATCGGCAGCCTGTTCGGCCAGCAGATTACCGACCGGCCGACGCCGAGCAATGCGATCGAGCCGGGGGAGTAAGGTGGCGAAGCCGCAACCGACGATCTGGGCGGCGGATGTAACATCGCAGCTTGCCCCGCGCGCTCGCGCGCATCGGAGCATGGGCGGCTCAAGCTGGCCGAACAGCCGGCTTGATGCCGCGCTCGGTGAAATATCGCTCGAGCGCTTCAGGCGCGGCGGCACCATCAGCCAGCGCGACGTAGCTATCCGGGCGGAGCAGGTAAAGCGCGTTGCGGGAAAGGCCGACGCTGTCATAGTCCGATCGCCAGCGGAACGCATGCAGCGGAACGCCATTGGCCGCGCACCATGTTGCGAGTTCCGGTCTCGGCGTGCCGTAGACATGGACTTGCCAATCCATCGCCGCAAGCGAGCTGAAATTATCCGGGCCATCGACGCCGACCCACGGCAGCCGATCGCCACCGTGGACGTGGCCGGCGGCACCGCGGCTCAAGGGGCCGCCGCGATAGTTCAACATGATCTGCGATACCGTCCGGAACAGATATTCGCGCACTGGCTCGAAGGCAGCCGCCGCCGGGATCACGAGCGGCGCAACGCGCGTGCGCAGCAGGTCGGCGATCTTGCCCTCTGCGGTGGCGAAGGAGAACACACGATCGGTGGTCGCGACCAGCCGCCGTGCAAAACCGATCCGCTCGGCCTCGTAGCTGTCCAGCAGACCGGCCGGCGCGCGGCCGGTCAGCACCGCCGAAAATTTCCAGGCGAGGTTGATGGCGTCGCCGATCCCGGTATTCATACCCTGGCCGCCGGCCGGGCTGTGGATGTGCGCGGCATCGCCGAGCAGAAACGCCCGGCCCTTGCGGAAATGTTCGGTAACGCGGTGATGCACGTGATAGGTCGAAAACCAGTTGACCCTGCCGACCTCGACCTTGAGATGGTCGATGGCGCGGCGGCTGACATCGCCGAAGGTGAGACCGGCGGCGCGATCGGCCTGCACGTCGCTGATGGCGCCGATCAGGCGCGCCCGTCCACCTCCGTCCAGCGGGAAGACGCCGAGGAAATCGGCCTCGTCGAGGTCGATATGCAGTTCGCCATTCAAGGCCGGGCCGCTGGCGTCGACATCGGCCACGTAGAACAGCTGCCGGTAGGTGCCGCCGGGAAAGCCGGTGCCGATGTTTTCGCGCACGATCGAATGGGCGCCGTCGCAGCCGGCGATGTAGCTCGCCGCGCAGTCGAACTCGCGGCCGTCCGGTCCACGCAGCCGAGCCGTGACGCGGTCCGTCGCATCGACAAAACCGATCAGTTCAGTGCGACGCTCGACCGCGACGCCGAGGCTGTGCAGCCGCTCGATCAGGAGCTGCTCGTGCCGGTCCTGCGGGAAAATATGCAGGAAAGGGTAGGGGGTCAGGTCCGCGCCGATATTCTCGAACGCAATCCTCGCCGCGGCATGTCCCTTGACCCAGAGGTTGATGGCCGGCACCTGGTGGCCCTCCGCGATCACGGTCTCGGTGAGGTCGAGCTGCCGGTAGAGCTCCAGCGTGCGCGCCTGCACCGCCAGCGCCCGCGAAGTGGTTCCCGGCCCGGCGGTCCTGTCGACGATCCGGATCTTGACGCCAAGCCTGGTCAGCCAGAGCGCCAGCACCAGACCGGTCGGGCCGGCGCCCACGACAAGAATCTCACATTGTTCCATGGTGGGCTCCCTGGTTGGCTTGATGCCGATGATGCTCCCGGCTTGCCTTCCATCAACAGATCAGCGGGGCTTTGGTTCGCGGCCCTGCGCGATGCTTGCCCACCACGGGCCTGCCGATGCATCATGAGGCATGGAATTGCTCGCGGCCGTATTTCGTGAAGTTGGCGCTCCCCTTTCGATCGAGTGCATCACGCTGGATCCGCCTGGCGCCACCGAGGTGCTGGTGCGCATCGCCGCGGTGGGCCTGTGCCGGACCGACTATCACGTGGTGCGCGGCGAGCGGCGGGTGGCCATGCGGCCGATGGTGCTCGGCCATGAGGCCGCGGGCGTTGTCGAGCAGATCGGGGAGGCGGTCACCGGCATCGCTCCCGGCGATCACGTCATTCTCACCTTCATCCCGGCCTGCGGCAAATGCCGCTGGTGCCGGCAAGGTCTGCATCATCTCTGCGCCGCGGGGGCGCGCATCACGCATGGCCCGCAGCTCGACGGCACCTACCGTAGGCGTGACCGCTTCGGCGCCGCGGTCGGCGCCTTCTGCATGATCGGCGGCTTCGCCGAGCGCGCCGTCGTCGATCAGGCTTCCGTCGTCGTCATCGATCGCGACATTCCACTCGAGCTGGCGAGCCTGGTCGCCTGCGGCGTACCGGCCGGCGTCGGTGCGGCGCGGCAGCGGGCGCGGGTGCAGCCGGGCCAGAGCGTGTTGGTGGTGGGCTGCGGCGGCGACGGCATGAATGTCGTCCAGGGCGCGCGGCTGTGCGGCGCCGCCCCGATCATCGCCGCCGATATCGTGCCTCTGAAGCTCGATTGGGCACGCGAGTTCGGCGCGACCCATGCTGTCCACGCACAGGGCGAAGCACTGACCCGCGCGGTACTCGAGCTGACCGATGGCATCGGCGTCGATCATGCTTTTGTCTGCATTGATCCGCCGGCGACGCTGCTGCCGGCCTTTCGCGCCACCGCCAAGGGCGGCAATGTCGTGGTCACCGCGCTGACACCAGACACCGTGACCGACATCAGGATTCCGCCGCTGGAGCTGTTCGTCACCCAGAAGGCCCTGATGGGCGCGGTCTATGGCTTTGCCAGTCCGCGCCTCCAGATTCCGGAATTGCTGAAATTATACCGCGGCGGCGCGCTGAAGCTGCGCGAATTGATCACACGCACCTACCGGCTGGAGGACATCAACCGCGGTTACGCCGATCTCGATGAGGGGCGCAATCTGCGCGGCGTCGTGCTGTTTCCGGATTGAGAAATCGGCGCCGGCGGGCAATGATGCCCGCATCTGTCGCGGACACCCAACGCTGGATCGCCGCGCTGTGTAGCTGTCCTGGAGCGACCCATGTCCGCCATCGAGGCATCGGCGAGCAGAAACGCGAGGCTTTCGTGGCGCACGCCGGCCTTGTGGATCCTGGTTGCCATCTACCTGGCGCTGGTCGTGGCCTACGCCTGGAAACCGACGCCGCTGGCGCAGGCGCTGGCGGCCATCGGGATTGCCAGCGCGCTCGGTCACGCCGTCTGGACCTATGGCTGGAAAAATGCGCTTGCCTTGTTCGCGATCTGCCTGGTTGTCACCTTCGCGATGGAGAACCTGGGCAGCACCAGCGGATGGATGTTCGGTCACTATCATTTCGTCGTCGGCGGCGGGCTTCCCCATGTCGGCGTGATCCCGATCATTGTTGGACCGTTGTGGTTTGGCATGGGGTATTTCGCGTGGATGGTTGCCGGCACGCTTCTCGGCGGCGCCGACCGGCATCTGAACCGTCGGCTCAACGTCGTGGTGCTGCCGCTGGTGGCGGCCTTCGTGATGACGCAGTGGGATCTGGTCATGGACGCGCCGGAATCGACGATTTCAGGGGCGTGGATCTGGCACGACGGCGGCGCCTATTTCGGCGTCCCGCTCACCAATTATTTTGGCTGGTTGTTGACCTCCTGGCTGTTCTACCAGCTGTTTGCGATTTACCTCGCCAAGCGCTCGGATGCGCGTCCGGCGCGGGAAGACCGCGCGCTGCGCCTTGCCGCCATCCTGTTCTATGTCTGCTCGGGGCTGACCCACCTGACGCCATGGCTGTCAGGCCAAAGCGGCGAGGCCGCCGACGGCGCGGGGCAGATCTGGCGCGTCCAGGATCTGCGCGCGACCACGGTCATGGTCATGCTGCTGACGATGTTCTTCACGGCAATGCTGGCAGCCTTGCGGCTGGCAACGGATGATCGGCCGCGGCCAAGTTGATGCGCGCGAGTAAAATCATCTGCGACAGCCGTTCGGGAATAATCAACCAGGCGCTGGATCTCGATTGATTTCTATCTGTGATGTTTGCGTCAATATTCGCGCAGCGATTCCGTGCCGGCTCTTGCCGATACATATTCAGCATCATGTCCTTGTCGATCCGGTCTGCTTATCGCGTTCTCTGCTGGCCAAGCCTTTTTTTGCCATTTTGTTGCTCCACCCCATTGCCGATGGCCGACGTATCTCGAAACCATTCAGATGCGCATCACATTGGAAAAGATCATATGAAAAAGCCTGTCGCGGAATTCATTGGGACGTTTACCCTGGTATTATTCGGATGCGGGGCTGCGGTCATCGCCGGAATGGGAAGCGGGCCTACCGCCATTGACGTGCTCGGAATTGCGTTCGCCTTCGGACTTTCCATCGTCGCGATGGCCTACGGGATCGGGCCGGTCTCCGGTTGCCATGTCAATCCCGCCGTCAGTTTCGGCGTGCTGGTCGCCGGCCGCATGACGATGGGCGATTTCATCTCCTACGTCATTGCGCAGGTTCTTGGTGCGCTGGCCGGGGCCATCGTGCTGTATGTGATCCTCTCCGGTAAATCGGCGGGTTGGACCGGCAGCCTCGGGCAGAACGGCTGGGGCGCGGGCTATCTCGGCCAGTACGATCTATTGTCGGCCTTCGTCTTCGAGGTGGTGGCGACCTTTATCTTTCTGGTCTGCATTCTCGGCGTCACGCAACCGGGCTCGCCCGCGCAATTCGCCGGCCTGGCGATCGGGCTGACCCTGGTAGCGATCCATATTGTCGGGATCAACGTCACCGGCGTTTCGGTCAATCCGGCGCGCTCGCTGGGCCCAGCCATCGTCGGTGTAGGTGCCAATCCCGCTGCGCTGGGACAGGTGTGGCTCTTCATCATCGCACCGCTGATCGGGGCGGGCGTCGCGGGTCTGCTTTTCAGGCTCGACGGGGTTCTCTCCGCCCACAAGGGCTGACACCATCGCCAACCACGCGCAGAGCGGGGCGACCCGCTTTGTCATGGACCTTCGCATCACGTCTCACCATACTGGCACGGCCGGCCACCGTCATGACCTTGGCGAGGCCACGGTGAAATCAGGGAGAGACGCGATGGGTTATCGACATTGGTCGCGGCGCGACCTGCTCAAATCCTCTGGCGCGCTGACCGCGGGGCTATTGTTTGCCGAGCCGGTCAGGGCGGCTCCGCCGCCGCCCGCCGGCGTCACGCCAGCCCTGATCGAAGCCGCCCGCAAGGAGGGCAAGATTTCCTATTATTCCGCGCTGGAGCTGAACGTCGCGGAACGCCTGGCCAAAGCTTTTGAGGCCAAATACCCCGATATCGCGGTACGGGTCGAGCGCTCCGGCGCCGAGCGGATCTATCAGCGCATTGCGCAGGAGCAGGCCAGCGGCATCTACGCGGTCGACGTCGCCAACTCGACCGATCCTGCGCATTATCTCGACTGGAAGGCCAGGGATTGGCTCGCGCCCTATCTGCCTGAAGATGTCGCGAAATATTTTCCGGCCGATCAATTCGATCCCGATGGCCTCTACGCCACGTCCTGCGGCTGGATCGAAGCCATTGGCTATAACACAGGCCTGGTGAAGCCGGAGGAGGCGCCGAAGAGCTATGCCGATCTGCTCGATCCCAAATGGCAGGGCAAGATCGTCAAGGGCCATCCCGGCTACAGCGGCGCCATCATGACCGCGACCTTCGTGCTGGTGCGCGAGCTCGGCTGGGGATATTTCGAAAAGCTCGCCCAGCAGAAGATCATGCAGGTGCAGTCGGCCGCCGATCCGCCGAAGAAGCTCCTGCTCGGCGAGCGGGCGGTGATGGCCGATGGCAATGACTACAATCTCTTGCTGCTGAAGGACCAGGGCAAGCCGGTCGAGGTGGTCTATGCCACCGAGGGTTCGCCTCTGATCATCGTTCCCAGCGGAATATTCCGCAGCGCGCCCAATCCGAATGCGGCGCGGCTGTTCCAGAGTTTCTTCTTCAGCGCCGAGGGCCAGCAGCTCTTGGTCGACACTTACGCGCATCGGTCGTTTCATGCGCAGGTCGAGGAAAAGCCCGGCCACCCCAAGCTTGCCTCCTTGAAACTGCTGAAATCAGATCCGGCCGCGGTGCTGGCGCAGAGCGAGGACATCAAGGCGCGCTACACGAAGATTTTCAAGGTGTGATCCTTCGGATGGCCGCGACAGGCGCGGCCATGATGATGGCGCCAGAAAAACCCTAAAACCAGAGAACTGCTCGCATGCCGCAATCGGAAGCGCAACGGCGACCAACTGCCGGGCACATTCCATGAAGGCTTGAACCGGAAGCTGGTTCCAGACGTTACAGCGGCGGCGGCAATGGTCCGGGGCAGTGGGGCCCGCTCGACCGCCGCCGGAGCGCCTTGTGAAACCATCAGCCAACCAGCCCGCGTCGAACCCTCTGGCCGCTGCTGTCCCTGAACTTCTTCATGGCCGACATGCAGGCCGGCATCGGGCCCTTTCTCGGCGTATTCCTGCTGGCTCATGGCTGGCAGAGCGGCCTGATCGGCACCGTGATGACGGTGGGCGGCGTGGCCGGCATGCTGATGACCACGCCGGCGGGCGCGCTGGTCGATGCGACACGGCGCAAGAAGCTCTATGTCATCATTCCCGGCATCTGCACGGTGGCCGCTTCCGGGATGATCCTGCTGTCACAGACATTCTGGCTGGTGACGGCATCGCAGGTCGCAACCGCGATCGCCGGTGCTGCGATCGGGCCCGCCGTTTCCGGCATGACGCTCGGCATCGTCCGTCAGTCGGGTTTCAACCGGCAGAACGGACATAATCAGGCGTTCAATCATGGCGGCAACATGATCGGCGCAGGCTTGTCGGGGCTGCTTGGATGGCAATTCGGTTTTACCGCGGTGTTGCTGCTGGCCGCGCTGTTCGGTATCCTTTCGATCCTCTCGGTGATGATGATTCCGAGTGCTTCGATTGATGACAACGAGGCGCGCGGCCTGCACCCCAGCGAGGGGGACAACGACACGGTCGGCGGGCTCACCGTACTGCTCGAATGCAAGCCGCTGCTGATTCTGGCCGCGGCGCTGGCCCTTTTCCATCTCGGCAACGCCGCGATGCTTCCGCTCTACGGCATGGCCGTGGTCGCGGCCAAACATGGTAACCCGGCCGGATTTGTCGCTATCACCATCGTCGTGGCCCAAGGCATGATGATCCTCACCTCCTTATTCGCGATGCGTGTGGCCGAGCAGCAGGGTTTTTGGCTGGTGATGCTGATAGCATTCGCCGCACTGCCGATCCGTGGGGTGCTCGCCGCCTGCCTGATCAATCAGTGGGGCGTCTACCCCGTTCAACTGCTCGACGGGGTCGGCGCCGGTCTGCAAAGCGTGGCGGTACCGGGTCTCGTTGCGCGCATTCTCGACGGCACCGGGCGGGTCAATGCCGGCCAGGGCGCGGTGATGACCGTGCAGGCTCTCGGCGCCGCGCTCAGTCCAGGGATCGGGGGCTGGATGGCGCAATGGATCGGTTACAGCGCCACGTTTCTCATCCTCGGCGGCCTTGCGTTGGGTTCCATCGCCTTGTGGATCGGCTTTGCAAGGGTGTTGAAACCCGCCTGCGCGCGGCGCGATCGCGCCGATCGGCGCGGCATGGTCCCTTCGCTGGCGCGCGTGTCGTGACGCCCGCAAGCCATGCGGCGACCTGGGGCATTGCCGCCCTTGCAACCCTGGGCGTGATCGCCCGGCCATGGAATCTGCCGGAGTTCATCTGGGCCATCGCCGGCGCGGCCTTGCTGGTGGTGCTCGGCCTGCTGCCATGGCCGGACGCGCTGGCTGCGGCGGCCAAGGGCACCGACGTCTATTTCTTCCTGATCGGCATGATGCTGCTCGCCGAGGTGGCGCGCCAGGAAGGCCTGTTCGACTGGCTCGCCGCGCAGGCGGTGCGGCATGCGCGGGCCTCGGCGCGGCGGCTGTTTTTGATTGTCTATATCGTCGGCACCCTCGTCACGGTGCTGTTGTCGAACGATGCCACGGCCGTGGTTCTGACGCCCGCGGTCTATGCCGCGACCCGCGCCGCCAAAGTCGAGCCGCTGCCCTATCTCTTCATCTGCGCCTTCATCGCCAATGCGGCGAGTTTCGTGCTGCCGATTTCCAATCCGGCCAACCTCGTGGTGTTCGGCCAAACAATGCCGCCGCTGTCGGTGTGGCTGCGGCTGTTCGCGCTGCCCTCGGTGATATCGATCGTTGTGACCTACCTGGCGCTGCGGTGGACCCAGCGCCGCGCACTCGATGCGGTCGTGGCCAAGGTGGATGGCCCGGCGGCGCTGACCCTGACCGGCTGGCTCGCGGCGGCTGGCATCGCGATGACGGCCCTCGTGCTGCTCGCGGCATCGGCGATGGAGCGGGATCTCGGGCTGCCGACCTTCGCCGCCGGGGGCGCTGTGACCGCCCTCATTCTCCTGATCGGACGGCGGTCGCCGCTGCCGGTCATCCGGGATATCTCGTGGTCGGTGTTGCCGCTGGTGGCCGGTCTCTTCATCCTGGTGGAAGGACTGAATCGCACCGGCGTGCTGCCGTCCCTGGCGCGGGTCCTGAGAGAGTTCGCCGCCGCTTCGCCGCGGGCGACCGCCGCGATCGCAGGCATCATCGCTGCCGTGGCATCGAACCTCGCCAACAACCTGCCGGTCGGCCTGATCGCAGCCACCACCACGCAAACCGCGCAGGCGCCCGCCGATGCTACCGCCGCGATCCTGATCGGCGTCGATCTCGGACCCAACCTGTCCGTCACCGGCTCGCTCGCCACCATTTTGTGGCTGATCGCGTTGCGTCGGGAAGGCGAGGGCGTCAGCGCTTGGCGATTCCTGAAACTCGGACTCGTGGTGATGCCGCCGGCGCTGCTGCTCTCGCTGCTGGCGCTGTCGGCGATATCGCGGTGAGCGCGGCAGGTCCCTGAGGCCGTCAGTCGAGGATGGCATCTCTCGGCATTTCGCTGCCTCGTAAAATCAATGTTTGGTCTTGACACCTCGTTTCTTCCTGGCGGCGTTCAGTGCGCCCGGAACTCATTACCCCGGTCGACGGAGATGGACCCCGGGTCGCTCGCTGCGCGCGGGTCCCGGAACGAAGTAGATGATTGTCAGGGCCCCGCTATCGATTTGGCGAAACCATCGCGGAGGTCTGTCCGGCCGCTTCAAGGATGAGGTTCGTAATGATGTCAGGCTGAGATATCAGAGAAAGATGGCTCGCCTTTACCTCGATCGTCTTTGCACCCATGCGTTTGGCCATGAACCGCTCGATATCCGAATTGATGGTGCGGTCTTCGGTCGACACGGCATACCAGCTCGGCTTCGATCGCCAGGCGGCGTGGGTCGTTTTGTCCGCGAGCAACGCCCGTTTGAACGGCGCCTGGACTGCGTAGAGGACACGAGCCTTGTCAGCGGGGAGGTCTCCTGCGAAGTCACGAAGGAAAGCTTCCTCGCTCAACCGCCCTTCATCGTCGGACCAGACGATGCCGGCAGACGCCGGTGGGGTAGGAAATTGCTTGGCCAGCGCTGTGTAATCCTCGCCCGCATCGGGTGCTCGAGCTGCGACATAGACGAGGGCCGAAACCTTCGGGTCTACACCGGCTTCAGTAATGATCATGCCGCCGAAGGAATGGGCGACAAGTACGGTTGGACCTTTTTGCACGCCAAGGACGCGCTGCGTCGCTTCGACGGCGTCTTTTAGCGAGGTCAGCGGGTTCTGCACGGCAGTGACGTTCAGCCCCTTTGGCTGGAGCCGGGCGATGACCTCTGACCAGCACGACCCGTCGGCAAACAGTCCATGCACGAGCACCACATTCTGGGCCTTTGGTGCCGACTGTGCGGCGGCGGCGCGCGCAAAAAGCGGACCCGCGGCACCGGCAGCCACGGTGCCGACGAACGTCCGACGATTCATCAGATATCGATGCCGAATTTCATCATGGTTGTCCATCGAAGTTCTCCTCTGCCTGTGATGTGGTCTGGCTGGTCGAAGTTTTGCGGAACGCTCTTCTCCGCTCCATATTCCGTTCGCCATTTGGTTGAAGCGCGTTGCGCCCTTCGAATACGATTCTCGTGGGACTTGCTCTGGTTTTTGGTTTGCAATCTCAGGAGCGCGGGCCGCGACTATTTGAGTTGGGTATTGGCGACCGGAAGAATGGAAGCGACAAACCAACTGTTCCCTTCGCGAACGAACGTCTGGCTGATCAGAAAGGTATTGTCCTGTGGGGGCTTGCCTGGAAGGCCGCGCGTGAAAACAACGGGGACAAGAACCTGGATGACGTCATTTGAGATCGTGACCGCGTGAAATTGTGACATGTCGGGTTCGAGATGCCATGTGCCTTCGTAGTACTCCTTGAAGCGAGCCGCGACTGCGTCGGCCCCTCTGGTTTCAACGCCGCGCGAAACCCAAAGCATATTGGAGGAATTCCAGAGCATGGCTCTCACATCGCTCGCCTTATGTGCATTCTGCGCGGCCACGAACTGGGAAAAAAACGCGCGCGCCTCGGCTTCATCGGCGGCCGCGAAGGCGTGCTCGCCAAATGCAAAGGTGATCACGACAAACAGCAGCGCCGCCAGGGCCAGCCGGGTGCGATCGATCGGCGTCGACGGTCGTGGCAGGGAGACGGTCGAATTCCAGTATCCGGTCATATCAGCCTCTCTTGCTTTCTGCGCCGGCCGCGACCAACGCCACAAATGGGCAACGGCACATCGTCCGGACCGTTAGTCCGGACGATGATGCAAGTTCGCGGTCAGGCGGCGTATCGCGCCGCCGGCGCGCCGTTCATCAGGCCTCCGACCAGCGCCTGCCGCGTCTTCTGGAAGTCGTCCCACAGGGACGGTTCAGGCAACGAGGGGAATACCCATGGCTCGCCGCGATCGAGGCCCTTCAGTGCCGCATCCACCAGATGCTGCGGCTTCATCACCGCGCCGGCCGGGAGATTGCTGACGGGCAATCCGGCCTTGCTCCAGAAGTCGGTATCGACCGCCGGCGGTGTGACCACCTGTACCAGAACCCCTTTGCCGGCAACCTCGCCTTGCAATGCCTGCGAGAAACTCACGACATAGGCTTTGGATGCATTGTAGACGGCGAACTCCGGCCAGGGGTGGAATGCAAGCACCGATGCGATGTTGACGATTGAGCCCGCGCCGCGCGCCAGGAAGCCGGGAAGCACGGCGTGGGTGAGCCGGGTAAGAGCGGTAATGTTGACCGCGGTCGTCTCATCCAAGGCTTCGGAGGTCAGTTTTGCGAACGGGCCGAAGGTTGCGGCGCCGGCATTGTTGATCAGAACGGTGATCGCCGGATCACCTGATATCCGCGCCTCCAAGCGCGCCAGATCCTTCGCCTCGGTGAGGTTGGCGACGATGGTTTCCACGTTCACATCTTTCTTTTTCTTCGCGGCTTTGGCGACGGCGTCGAGCGTCTTGTGTTGGCGGCCGACAAGGACCAGATCGTATCCCCGTTCGGCCAATCCGGCGGCGTACAGGGCGCCAACGCCGCCGGTGGCACCGGTGACGACCGCAGTTCCTTTTGGATCGGACATTTTGAAGTCTCCTGTTGCTGTGTGAATAGGTGGCACATGCCACTTGCGTAAGTCCCGGCCGAAGGATCATCTGAATGTGAAGGGGCGTGATCCTTCGCGAGGGCGCGCGATTTCCGCCCCAATACCGCAGGTCGCGACGGCTCGCTTGCACGTGCTGTCACCGCGGTTGAGTGGCGCGGCCAAGAGAGGATCGAGCCTGCGTCTGATCCTGAAGACGTTTGTTCTGAGGTTCATGAGGCAGCTCCCAAAACGGCCGTACGCGCTCGGCCATCGCTGATTGC
The DNA here is from genome assembly GCA_963736075.1 of uncultured Alphaproteobacteria bacterium. Classification (GTDB taxonomy): domain Bacteria; phylum Pseudomonadota; class Alphaproteobacteria; order Rhizobiales; family Xanthobacteraceae; genus Bradyrhizobium. The sequence continues at coordinate 130,001 of CAVTNW010000036.1, forward strand.
GTCGGTGCAATTGCCGGGGTACTCTCGCTGCCGCGCGTGGCTGAGGATATTCCCCTGCCGGGGAGGGAATGCTCTGAAGCGCTGGGTGTATTCGAGGCGACGGCTGGCAAGACGTTATCGGTGCAGACCATGCTTCACCGAAGTAAGCGCAAATGGCACGAACTTGATTTGCTGTGTCGGGCCGGCGTCGGAATTGAGCCGATTGCGCCCGCGGTGTGCAGGACCTTGCGCGAAATCGTCGGCGCTGATGCAGCTTCCCTGTTCTGGATGGACGCGCAGCAGATGCCTGCTGGGCTTTTCCACGAGAATGCCGCGGATTCTGCGCTTGATCTGTTCGTCAACGAGTATGACCGCCTGTTCACCGGCACGTCTGAGATCAACGCCTCGCAGATCGCCGCCATGAATGGCCGGCCCGTCGGGCAATTGATGAATCCGGAGCGGAGTTATTTTCGTTCCAACACCTTCAATCTTCTGGTGAGGGCAAGCGGACACTTTCATACCCTCGATCTGAGGGTGGACGTCGCCAAGCGGGCCCGCGCGGTTGTCATGCTGTTTCGTGAAGAGCCGAATCCGTTCGACGAAATCGACGCATCTTATCTCAGCCAGGCGCTTCCCTACCTTCAGCGCGCCATTGTGGGACAGTCAGCTGACGGACGTTGGGAACGATCATATCCCGGCGGTCACATGCTCGTCGATCGTTCGGGTACCAGGCTCTTGACCTTGAGTGCCGAGGCCAACGAGTTTCTGAAGGCATGCACCATCGTCGGCCAGAACGTTCGTCTGGTCGGGCCGACCACGATGCCGCCGCGATTCGCGCAGGATCTCTGTCGTCGCCTGGAATCCTCATCGATGGCGCAGGACGTTCTGGAGGTGCCCGGGGGCCGGCTGCTGCTGACAGCGACGCTGATGCATCCGCCGGTCGCGGATGCGACCGCCCAAGTACTGATCTCGCTTGAGATGGAGCAACCGAAGCGTCTCAAGGCGATCGAGAATCTTTTGGACCTTCCACTATCGCCGCTGCAGCGCTCCATCGCTCTCGTTGCCGCAATGGGCGGAACGCGCGCCGATTGCTTGACGTCGGCGGGGACCAGTAAAGAGGCTCTGAAGAAGCATCTCGCCACGATCTATCGAACGGTTGGCGTCACCTCCTGGGAAGAGCTGGCCAAGGCGCTGCAGTAGTCCGAACAGCCATTAATGATGCCGCGCATGCCGCACCATCGGTGTTGACGAAGGGTGCCGCGTGCTGCCGCGCCGCGGTTAAATAAACGCGCTCGGCCTCTCCAAAGTCGACCTGCTGGGCTTTTCCCATGCCGGTTGCATCGCCCAGCGGATTGCTGCGGAGCACGAGAGGCTGGTCCGTAAGCTCATCCTCGCCAGCACCGCCCCGGTGTGATCATCAAAACGTGTGATCATGTGCGATCGTCAGGTCTGCCGCCGCGCGATAAGCTGACATCCTACCTCGTCGGACATGGAGCACCAAATTGGGACGCTTCGCTACAACGGCGCTGCTTTATGAGCAATTCCGGCCGCCTTATCCGCCCGCCTTCTTCCAGGAGGTCGTGGCGCGACTCATGCTGGATAAAAATCACGCTCTGATTGATCTCGGCACGGGGCCTGCCCTACTGGCGATTGGGTTTGCGCATTACGTCGGACGGGTTGTCGCCGTCGATCCCGAACCAAGCATGATTGAGGCGGCGCGGGAGGCAGTCAAGCGAGCCCGAGAGGAAGTGATGCTGGTCCAAGGCAGGGCAGAGGACCTGCCGGAGGACACTGGGCGCTTCGACGTCGTCACCATCGGGCGAGCGCTGCATTGGTTCGACGAAAGTGCCTTGGGGCCGCTGTTCGAGCGGCTGGTGGCGCCCAGTGGCGTCGTGGCCGTATGCGCTTCGTTCTCTGCGACCGACGGACGCAATGCGTGGCTTGAGGAATATACGGCGGCACGACGCGCCTGGTCGGACGAAACGCTCTGGTCGCAGTCTCTCAGCGGCAAGCGCGCGCATCGCGAGCTGGCCTCGCTTCTCCCAACCGCATTTGGCGTTACCGAGACCATCCGGGTCGAAACCACGAACGAGATCGGTGTAGCTGATCTGGCTCAGCGGGTGTTGACCTTCTCGTCTTCCTCGCCGGCGGCGTTGGGAGAGAAGGTCGACCCCATGCTGCGTGATGTGGAAGCACGCTTGATGCCGTTCAGCCATGATGGCGTGGTCAAAGAGATCGTGGTATCGACCGCGCAAATTGCGCGCCGCCGATAATAGCTCGCTGCCCACGTTGTCCGATAGCGCCAACAACAGCCTGTCCATTCGCCCGTCCGTGCCGGCGCTTATCTGCAGATGGTCGGGGGTGCGCGGCGCGGCACAAGTCACCAGCATTCTGGACCGAATTGCCCTTGTTTCCTGCATCGCGGATTGTTGCAAATCCGTCACATAATCGTGGAAGAAAAATCGGCCTACTTGCCAATCAGACTTGAATAGCGAGTAACTGGTGATGCTGTCTGGGGTACGGAATGAAGCGCGCATTTCTGAAGGGGGCTATCGCGTTTTTCGCGTTCGCTGTGATCCGTCCTGCGTTGGCAGCCGATGCTTCAGGGCCGATGCCTGTGAAAGCTCCGCCTGCGCCCGCGCCTTCGGACTGGACCGGATTTTATCTGGGCGGCCATTCTGGATACGTGACCGGCTCGTCCGATTGGGGGGCAAGCCAAGGAGGCGGCGCGGGACCCCTGAACGGTTCGATTGATCTCTTCAATTCCTACGATGCCTTCAAGGGCACCGGCAGCTATTTCCTCGGGTTGCAAGCCGGTTACAACCGGATGCTGCCTTCGCGTTTCCTATGGGGCGTTGAAATGGACTTCTCAGCCCCCAACACGATTGCCGGCAGCCAGACGGTTTCGTCCGCGGCAAGCGGTCTGGCAAGGTATACCGACACTGTGCTGGATTTCGGAACCTTGCGCGGCCGCATTGGCTATGCCTTCGGCCACTGGCTGGTGTATGGGACCGGTGGTGTTGCGTGGACCTACGACCAACTGCAGCGAACGCAACTCGCCGGGATGCCGCCGGGGGGCAACATCGCCATAGGCGCGACAGAAGCCGATTTTCTGTGGCGATGGGGCTGGGCCGCAGGTGCCGGATTAGAAGTACCGATCGCGCCGAACTGGACCGCCAAACTCGAATATCTCACCACCGAATTTGGCAATCGCCAGAAGAGTTTTCCTCTCGCCGGTCAGGCCTACACGTCCGACCTCTCGATGCAGACTGTCCGGCTCGGCGTGAATTATCAGCTGGGCGCGGATCTATCGAAGAGCGATGCCTTCACCAAGGGCGTACCGCCGCTCGATACCGACAACTTCAATATTCATGGGCAAACAACCTTTGTCAGCCAATATGCGCTGCCGTTTCGTGCTCCCTATGCCGGCCAAAACAGCCTTGCCCCGAATGCCGGGCGCGAGACCTGGGACGTCGATTTGTATTTCGGCTTTCGTCCCTGGAAGGGCGCGGAGATCTGGATCGATCCGGAAATCGATCAAGGTTTCGGGCTTAGCGGTACGTTTGGCCTTGCCGGGTTTTCCAGCGCAGAAGCCTACAAGGTCGGCGCATCCTATCCATACGCACGGATACCGCGCGCATTCCTGCGACAGACCATCGACCTCGGTGGCGATACCCAGAAGGTCGATGCCGGATTCAATCAGTTTGCGGGCACCCAGACCGCCGACCGGCTTGTACTGACGGTTGGCAAGTTCAGCGTCGTCGACATTTTCGACAAGAATAAATATGCCAACGATCCGCGCAACGACTTCCTGAATTGGACCCTGGTCAACACCGGGACCTTCGACTACGCAGCCGACGCCTGGGCCTTCACCTACGGTTCCGCCATCGAATGGTACACCGGGCCGTGGACCGTTCGCGCCGGCGTCTTTGATGGTCCCACTGTCCCGAACAGCAGCAATCTCGACCCCACCTTCGGCCAATTCCAGATGGTGGGCGAAGTCGAGCGCAGGTACGAGCTGTGGGGCCAGCCGGGCAAGGTCCTCGTCACGGGATATCTCACCCGCGCCCGACTGGGAAACTTCACCGACGCCGTTCAGCTGGCGGCCCTGACCGGCGCGCCGCCGAACCTGGCGCTGGTGCGCACCTACACCAGCAAAACCGGAATTTCAGCCAATTGGGAGCAGCAGGTGATGCCGGGGCTCGGCCTGTTTGCGCGTGCTGGATACACCCCGGGGCAGCTTGAAACCTATGCCTTCACCGATGACGATGCCACCCTGGCCGGCGGCACCTCGATCTCCGGACAGTTCTGGGGCCGGCCCAACGACACGCTGGCGATTGCCGGCGTTCTCAACACCATATCGAAAGCCCATCAGGCCTATCTGGCCGCCGGCGGCTATACGGCCCTGATCGGCGACGGGGCGCTTCCCCATCCCGGTCCTGAACAAATTCTCGAAGCCTACTACACGCTGCCTGTCTATACATGGCAGGTCACGTTCGATTTTCAATTTGTCGAAAATCCGGCTTACAATCGGGACCGCGGACCGGTATCGATCGTGGCGACCCGCGTGCACACGCAGTTCTGAGCGCGGCTCTTGCTTGTCGACAAGGAGACCGTCAGCCGGTCGCTGCGAATGCGGTCAGCGGATCGTAGCCTGGGCTCATCAGCAACATGTGCAGTTGGCGGCGCCGTACGCCCATGTTGCCGCCGTCGAACAATGGATAGGCCAGCGCATCCTGTAACAGCCCGGCAAGCGGGAGCTGGTGGTCATAGCTGTCGATGCCGACCACCCGCATCAGGTCGGTGATGACCCGCACCGCGGTCTCCGAGCCGAAGATCTTGGACTGCAGTGAAAGCTCGAAGGCACCCGGCGCCTGGGCATCGAGCGCGTGACACGCACGAAAGCTGAGCGCGCGCGTTGCCTCGATCGCGGTCTTGGCGTCGGCGAGCGCGTAGCCGACCGCCTGGTGCTCGATGATCGGCATCGCCCCGCCGCGTCGCTCGGTGCGGGCGAAGTTCAGCGCGAACTCGAATGCCGCGCGCATCAGCGCCACGCCGAACACGCCGACCAGCGCCGCGGTACTGGTGAAGCTGCCCTCCACGAGTTGCAGGCCGGCGCCGGGACCGCCGATGATGTTGTCTTGGCGCGCGCGCACGCTCGAAATCTTGAACCGCGGGGTGAGATGCGCGCGGTGTCCGACGGATTCCAGCGCCCGCTCCATCACGATGCCGTCCGCCGGTCCTTCCACGACGATGACGGAGATCGCCTTGTCCGGCGGCGCTGCTGGATCAGTGCGGCATACCACGCTGATCAGATCCGCGCCCTTGCCACCCCAGCCGGTGGCGCTGGACACCCACTGTTTTGCGCCGTTGACGATCCAGTGATCGCCATCCAGCCGGGCCGTGGTGCGCACGCCTTCCGCCGGCGCGGGCGCGGCGAAATTGGCGCTGCCGCCGGGTTCGCTGAAGCCAAAAGCGGCGAGTGGGGCGCCGGAGCGGTTCAGGAACGGCGCCAGCAGTCGCTGGCACTGCTCGGGTGAGCCGCCGAGCATCACCGGCATCAGGCCGAGCAGGGTCGCAAACAACGTCAGCGACACGTTGACATCGACCGCCTGGAATTCCTCGGCCACCACCGCGAGGTCGAGCAGGCCGGTGCCGCCGCCGCCGAGCGGGACCGGAATCAGCCGGTGCAGGAAGCCATCGCGGATCGCTTCCTCGTAGAACGGCCGCGTGGCCGCGAAACGCGCCTCCGGGGTTGGAAGATGGCGCGTGGCGGGGCCGACCTCCACGAGCACGCGGCGGGCGAATTTGCGCGCCGAAAGCTGCAGATCGCGTTGTTCGGCCGTCAGGGTAAAATCGATCGGCATGCGTGCTCTCCCTTCAACTCCCCGGCGACGGCGCCGGAGTCTTGGCGGGCTAGCTTGCATTGATCGGCTTCAGCGGTCATCTGACCAAACGTCCGGATGGGGCTGGCAAAACGTCCGGCTGACTGGGACGCCGTTTGATTGTAGGCTGGCACCTCCACCGTTCCATAGGTCCGCCGATGCATACCATTTCCTGGAATATGCGAGACGTCCCCGAGCCCGAGCGCTTCGCCTATTGGCGCGAGGCGGTGTGCCAGACCTACCTGCCACTCGAACCGGAGGATCTCTGCAAGGGCATGTTCGACGGCCGGATCGACGGCGCTGCGGGCGCATCGCTGCACATCTCGCGGGTGCGGTCGATGCCGGCGACGGTTGCACGCACGCGACGCGGCATCGCTACCTTCCAGGACGGCTCGTTCTACGCCAACCTGCAGGTCAGGGGTGAAGCCGTCGTCGAGCAGTTCGGGCAACGAGCGATCGCGCGGCCGGGCGATATCGTGCTGGTCGACACCAACGAGCCGTTCTCGATCCGCTTCGAGGAAGTCTGCGACCTCGTTTGTGCGACGCTTCCTGATACCGGGCTGCGCCGCCGCCTGCGGCACCTCGGGAGAGCGCCGGTCAGCGTCATCTCCAACACCGGCGCCGGGCGGCTCGCCTCGGCCTATCTCCATGCGTTGCGCGACATCCCGGCCGATTTCGAGCTGGTCGACGATCTCGCCGGCCATCAGCTTACGGCGCTATTGACGCGCGCTGCGAGCCTCCAGGCGGGTCACACGGTCGCGCCATCGCGGCGCGAAGTCAGGGCACGGCGCATTCTTGACTTCGTCAACGACGAACTCGACAATCCGTTGTTGTCGGCAAAGTTTGTCTGCCGAGAACTCGCGCTGTCGCGCAGCACGCTGTTCGAGATCCTCAGCGACGCCGGCATCACCTTCGCCTCGCACATCAGAAAAGCCCGGCTCGATCGAAGCGTGGCCCAGATTCGAGACTCCCGGTTTGCCCATGTCGCGATCGGGGAAATTGCGCTGCGCGCGGGATTTGCCAGCCAGGAAAGCTTCACCCGGGCCTTCAGGCGGCGGTTCGGCATCGCACCGGGCGCGATGCGGTCACGCCGCGAGACATAACGCGTGGGAGGGACTGAGCCGTTCGCGCATCTCATTTTTTTTCCCGGGCGGCACGAAGCGGTTACGTTCGTTCCGCCCATCCTGCGCGCAATATTCCCACGGCCGGAAGGGGGCCATCCATGGAGCAGCGCTTTACATTCGATCAGGTCGCGAGCGTATACAGGGCCTCACGTCCCGACTATCCCGAAACTCTCATCGATGATGTCATCTCTTACGCCCAGCTGAAATCGACCGATAGCATTCTCGAAGTCGGTTGCGGAACGGGTCAGGCAACGAAAAGCTTCGCGGCGCGGGGCTTCAAGATCCTCGCACTTGATCCCGGACCGGCAATGGTCCGTACGGCACGTGAGAGCTTGGCGGGTTTCGCCAATGTTGAGCTAATCGAGGCGACATTCGAGGGGTGGCGGCCTGACAACGTCGTGTTTCAGCTGATCATCGCGGCGCAGTCGTGGCACTGGGTCTCCCCGGAAGTGCGGTTCGTAAAAGCTGCCGAGGTGCTTCCGTCCGACGGAACATTGGCCGTCTTCGGACATGTTCCCGTGGGGCTACCCGCTTCCCTGCTTGAAGCGTTCAAACAAATAACCCTGCGTCACACCGGCGCCTGGGGCCCGCCGCCCGAAGCCTGGTACCTGCCTCATGGGCCATTCAAAGGCTGGTTTGACCAGTCGGGATTATTTGGGTCCATGCAGCACCGAAGCTATCCTTGGAAGTGGCAGCACACCACATCGAGCTATACAAGTTTCTTGCGAACGCGATCGGATGTTCGGATGCTCGCGCCAGCGACGCGCGCAGAACTGCTCGGCGACATTGCCAAGGCGGTCGACGGTCAGGGAGGAGCCTTTGATGTCGACTACGAAACGCACCTCTACATTGCCCGCCGCGGTGATAGCGGCAACTAATAGTTGAGCGATGCCGCGAAACCTATCGTATTAAAGCTCTCAGACCTCATCCTGAGGAGCGAGCCTTCGCCCGGAGGGCGAGGGCTCGCGTCTCGAAGGATGGCAGCTTGCACCGTCGTTTGTGGCCATCCTTCGAGACGCATCGCTTGCGCGATGCTCCTAATAGGAAACCCGGTCCATTGGAATGAGGGGAGCACTTCCTATGCATCATAAATGGTCGTCATCCTCCGCGAAAGCGGGGGATCCAGTACGCCGCGGCCCTTCGGCTCTATCGCTGCTGCTCTGGAATACTGGGTCGCCCGGTCAAGCCGGGCGATGACGGCTGCGGGTTGCGCGGCGTCTCAAACCATCCGGCTTCACCCCGCCAGTTTCATGCACAGCGGGTCGGCCCACGCCGATGGCGAACTCAGGATGAGGACCGGGGAGGATGCCGATATGATCAGGACTTCAGACTTGGTCTACTATACCAGCGATTTTGAGATCCAATTGATATTAGGCGCTGAGAGAGTTTGCCCGTCTCTTGGCGTTATTCCGGGATCGGCATTGCTGTCGGCGATACAACTGAGGCGCAGGCCCGGAAACCATAACCCCGATAGGTGGTTCTGGTTGCCGAGCTTGCGCGAGGGCGCGCCCCGGAATGACGTCGCACAAATTGGCTTTTTCCAGAATTCCTCGCTAAGACGAAACCCATGTATGTCCTGGTAAATGGTCTGCGACTGTTCTTCGACATCGAAGGCGCGAAGCTGGTGCCGGACGGTGCAGCCATGCGGGAAAAGCCGACACTGATCCTGCTTCATGGTGGTCCTGGCTTTGACCACTCGATCTATAAGCCTGCCTATTCGGCCCTGGCCGAGAGCGCGCAGATCATCTATCTCGATCATCGCGGCAATGGCCGAAGCGAGGACGGTCATCGAGAAGGCTGGAATCTGGCGCAGTGGGGCGATGACGTTCGCGCGTTCTGCGACGTCTTGGGCATCGAAAAACCGATCGTGCTGGGCGCGTCCTTTGGAGGCATGGTCGCGCTGGCCTACGCCACCCGCCATCCAACCCATCCCGCCAAGCTGGTGCTGATCAGTACCGAAGCCGCCGGAGACACGCATCGGGAGCGGCGGGTGGAGCTGTTCGAACGCTTTGGGGGCCCGGAAGTCGGTGCCTTGGCGCGTCGCCGGTTCCTGGAGGGTCAGTGGCACCCCGACCAAGCCTCGATCGAGGCCTGGCGGCGATTGGCTTTCCCGCTCTATACGCGAACTTCGCGCGATCCGAACATGGCGCGCCGCGCGGTCAACCGGTCGGAGGTGCTGCATTGGTTCACGAAGCCTGGCGGGGAGAGCCACACCTTCAACATGTTCTCCGATTTATGCCGCATCCAGTGTCCCACTCTGGTAATGGGCGGGGAAGATGATCCGATGCTCCCGATCGAGAGCCAGGCTGACATCGCGGCGGCGTTGCCGCCGCAGCTCGTTCAGTTCGAACGTTTTACCAATTGCGGGCACGGCGTCGTCCCCGATGCACCTGAACGCGCCATGGCGGTGATCCGAGATTTCATCCAGCGCGCGTAGGGGGTTGGAGCAGACCTGTCCGCCATAGCTTGAAGAGCGAAGGCGGAAGGCGTCAACCGCCGTATATTTTTTCTTCGCTGGGATGGAATGGCGGATGACGCTGCGCTCCCATCCGCCCAGTGCCGTGATTTCAGCGCTTACAAAGGCGCACTTTGCGCCATGGCCGCCATTTCGGATGCGCAGGGATGGTGGGCACGCATCGACCCGCGCATTCGCGCGGCACGTTGGCTTTCCCTACGACTCGCGCAGCGGTCTCCCGTCCTCATGCTGAGGGCATCGCGTAAGCGATGCGTCTGGAAGGATGGCCGCGGGTGCGGATGGTTCGAGACGCGCGGCATTGCCGCGCTTCATCAGCCAGGAGCGGAGGCTCCGACAAGCGCTGATGGTTCGAGACGCCGCGCCGGGGCGCGGCTCCTCACCGAGAGGCAGTTTCGGATGGCTCGACAAGGGGTGAGGTTCTCGCGCAGCGGTCTGCTGCCTACCCCGCGGCTCTCGACCGCCATAGGACGAATCAGCGCACTGGCTTAGAATCGCTTCACGAGCCTCATCCGGAAGGACCAGGACATGAACCGCAAACAGCGCCGCGTCGCCGGGGCGGCGGCGAAGCGGGGCGGCGCGCCGGCGTCCGATCCGCGCGTGGCCGCTCTGTTTGCCGAAGGGCTTGCGCATCATCAGGCGGGCAGGCTGGCGCAGGCGGAGACGCTCTATCGGGAGACGCTGGCGCAGCAAGCCGATCATGCTGACGCGCTGCATCTGCTTGGCGTGATCGCCTCCCAGGTCGGGCGCCATGACGTGGCCGTCGATCTGATCGGCCGGGCGATCGCGCGCGACCGTCACAACGCGCTCTATTACGGCAATCACGGCCTCGCGCTGGCCGGCCTGCGACGCTTCGAGGAGGCGATCGAAAGCTTCGACCGCGCGCTGGCGCTGCGTCCGGGCGGCGCCGAAATGCTCTATAACCGGGGCAATGCGCTGGCTGCGCTCGGGAGGCCGCAGGACGCGGTCGAGTGCTACGGGCGCGCGATCCTTGCCAGGCCGGACTATCCGGAGGCGCTGTGCAATCGCGGTGCCGCGCTGGCGGCCCTGGGACGACACGACGAGGCGCTCGAAAGCTACGACGGCGCGCTCGCGGTCGCGCCCGATTTCAGCGAGGCGCTGTCGAACCGCGGCAACGCGCTCAAGGCGCTCGGGCGTCTCGACGACGCGCTGGCAAGCTACGACCGCGCCGTGTCAGCGCGGCCGGACGACGCGCCGGCGCTCTTCAACCGCGGCGTCACGTTGCACGAATTGAAGCGCTTCGATCTGGCGCTCTTAAGCTACGATCGCGCGTTGGCGGCGCGCCCGGATCATGTCGAGGCACTGTCGAACCGCGGCGACGCGCTCCGCGAGCTCGGCCGGCTGCAGGACGCGCTGGCGAGCTACGACCGCGCGCTCGCCATCCGGCCGGACTATGCCGAGGCGATGTCCAATCGCGGCAATGTGCTCAAGGCGCTGCGCCGCTTCGATGACGCGCTTTTGAGCTATGATGCCGCGCTGCGCCTGCGTCCGGATGATCCCGCGCTGCTGTCGAATCGCGCGGTGACGCTGCAGGCGCTCGATCGCCTCGATGAGGCACTGGCGAGTTGCGATCGCGCGCTAGCGCTGCGCTGGGACGGGGTCGAGGCCTTGATCAACCGCGCCAGCGTGCTGCAGGAACTGAGGCGCTTCGACGAGGCTTTGGCGGTCTATGACCGCGCCGCCGCGATTCTGCCCGATCACGCCGAGGCGCAAATCAACCGGGCATTTCTGCTGCTTCTCACCGGCGATTGGGCGCGGGGATGGCCGGCCTATGAATGGCGCCGCCAATTGCCGAGCTGGGTCGGGCGCGGCTTCACGGCGCCGCGAATGGTCGGGCGAGGACATCGCGGGCAAGCGGCTGTTGCTCCATGCCGAGCAGGGCTTCGGCGACACCATCCAGTTCGCCCGCTATGCCGCGCTGGCGGCGCTGCGCGGCGCCGATGTCATTCTCGAAGTGCAGCCGCCGCTCGCGCCGCTACTCGGCGGCCTGTCCGGCGTCGAGGTGATCGCGGCCGGCCGTGACCCGCTGCCGCCGTTCGATCTGCACTGTCCCCTTCTCAGCCTGCCGCGCCTGTTCGCGACGACAGAGGCTATGATTCCCGGCGGCGTTCCCTACATCGCCGCGCCCGCCGATCGGATCGCCGCCTGGGCGCCACGTCTGCCAGTGGAAGGTTTTCGTGTCGGTCTTGCCTGGTCGGGCCACCCGGACAACGCCAGGGACCACGAGCGCTCCATCCCGTTCGCGCGTCTCACCTCGCTCACCGGCATTCCCGGTACCCGCTTCGTCAGCCTCCAGAAGGACATCCGCGCCAGCGACGCAGACGATTTCCGCCGCTGCGGCGAGGTGATCGACGTGGGCGGCGCCTTGCGTGACTTCGCCGATACGGCCGCCGTCATCGCGCAGCTCGACCTCGTCATCACCGTCGACACCGCGGTGGCGCATCTTGCCGGCGCCATGGGCAAGCCGGTCTGGGTGCTGCTGCCGCGCATCCCCGACTTCCGCTGGCTGCTCGATCGCGCGACCAGCCCGTGGTACCCGAGCGCCCGGCTGTTCCGCAAAGGCCAGCGCGACAGCTGGGACGCCGTCATCGCGGGCGTCGCCACCGAACTCGGCGCGCTCGCCGCGTCCCCGGTGGCGCGCGCGCGATCAGCTTGATGTGATCTCAGGGCGCACGGTGCTCTTACCCAATTCGACGATCTTATTCAGGGATTCTTGAAACGTGGATCGTTCTCTCTGATTTAAGCCGCGATCCGCGTGTCGACGATCGCGGTCGCGCGAGGAGGCCATCGCGCCGCATGGAGGAGGAACCCGCCAACATGCTTCCGGTTGGACCGCTGGCGGATGTTATGATTTAACCGGCCGCGCCGCATTTGCAGGGAGTATCAGGGATGACCGAGCCAACGGATGGCAAGAACGAACAGCCCGTGCCATCGCGCCGGAATTTTCTGCGCGACAGTGGCGCGATGGTGGGGGGCGCCATTCTCGGCGGGCTCGCGGGCGGCGAGGTTCAGGCAGGGGCCGATGGCGCCGGGGCGGACAACCTGCCGCCGCATGTTCCCGAGTGGATGAAGACCCCGGGTGAAGCCATGGGCAGCCAGCCCTATGGCACGCCGTCGCCGTTCGAGAAGCATGTCATCAAGAACATTTCGAAAAACCTGCCGCAATATCTCTCGGCTTCCGGGCGGACGCCGCTGGGCGATCTCGATGGCATCATCACGCCGAACGGGCTGTTCTATGAGCGCCATCACGGCGGAGTGCCGGCGATCGATCCCTCAGAGCACCGGCTCATGGTCCACGGCCTCGTTGAGCGGCCGCTGATCTTCACCATGGAGGATCTTCGGCGCTTTCCCTCGCAGTCGCGCATCCACTTTCTCGAATGCTCCGGCAATCCTGTCTATACAAAACCCTATGGCAAGACTGCCTCTGACCTCGTGGGATTGTTGAGTTGCGCCGAATGGACTGGCGTCAGCCTGAAGCTTGTGCTGCAGGAAGCGGGGCTGCAGCCCGCGGCGCAATGGGTGGTCGCCGAGGGCGCCGACGCGGCGGCGCTGACGCGCAGCATTCCGATCGAGAAATGCCTCGATGACGCCATGCTGGTATACAGCCAGAATGGCGAGCGGCTGCGCCCGCAGCAGGGCTATCCGCTGCGGCTGCTGCTGCCGGGCTTTGAAGGCAACATGAATGTCAAATGGCTGCGCCGGCTGCACGTCACGTCGGAGCCGGCCTATTCGCGCGAGGAAACTTCGAAATATACCGACCTGATGCCGGACGGCACCGCCCGCGAATTCACCTTCTACATGGAGGCCAAATCCATCATCACGCGGCCCTCGGGCGGCCAGCGGCTGAATTCAAGGGGCTTTCACGAGATCACCGGCGTGGCCTGGAGCGGCCATGGCAAGATCAGACAGGTCGATGTCTCCGTTGATGACGGCAAGAGCTGGCAGCCGGCCGAACTGCAGGAGCCGATCCTGACCCGCGCCCTGACCCGATTTCGTCTGCCCTGGCGCTGGGATGGCGGCAGCGCGGTCATTCAGAGCCGTGCCATCGATGAGACCGGCTATGTCCAGCCGACACTGGCCGAACTGCTCGCCGTGCGCGGCCAGAATTCCTTTTATCACAACAATGCGATCTGGCCCTGGCGCATCGCAGACAGCGGCGAGGTCACCAATGCGGCGGCGTGAGTTCTTAAATCCCGCGCTGGCGCTGCTCGCGCTGGCTGTGGCGGCGCCGGCGGCGGCGCAAAGTCCCTATGGCATCGGCCGCGCGGCAACACAGGCCGAGATCGCCGGCTGGAACATCGATATCGATCGCGACGGCCGCAACCTGCCGCCGGGCAGCGGCAGCGTCAGCCACGGCGCCGAAGTCTTCGCTGCGCAATGTGCGTCCTGTCACGGCGCCAAGGGCGAGGGCGCCGTCGGCGACCGGCTGGTCGGCGGCCAGGGCACGCTGGCGAGCGCGAAACCGGTCAAGACCGTCGGCAGCTTCTGGCCCTATGCACCGACCCTGTTCGACTATATCCGCCGCGCCATGCCGCAGAACGCGCCGCAGTCGCTCGGCGATGACGACGTCTATGCCGTCTCCGCCTATATCCTGAACCTGAACGGCCTGTTGGCTTCGGACGCCACGCTCGACGCCAAGACGCTGGCGGCGATCAAGATGCCGAACCGCGGCATGTTCGTCGAGGATCCCCGTCCCGATGTGAGGAACAGCGATTGCATGACGGATTGCCCGGCCGCCAGATGACGTCGGCGCGGGTGCGGTGCGCGTTTTCGGCCCCTATACGACGTGCTATGTTGCGAGTCGATGTTGCCGACAACAAGAGGTGGACGCGGTCCCGCTGCAGAGGCGCCCGGTCCGGGGCGTGAAGTGTGACCATATCCTTCAAATCCATCGCGGCCTGGCTGCGGTCCCGCAAGGTCGAGCTTGGCCTCGGCCTGCGCGTCACCGTGGCGGCGATGGGGGCGCTGGTGATCGCGCTGGCGCTCGGCCTCAAGCTGCCGCTATGGGCGGTGTTGACCTCGCTGATCGTCACCCAGATGAGTGTCGGGCGCTCGCTGAAGGCGACCCGCGATTATCTGGTCGGCACCGTCGGCGGCGCGCTCTATGGGGCGGTGATCGCGATCCTGATTCCGCATCATGGCGAGGGCGCGCTGCTCGCGGTGCTGGTGCTGGCGGTGGCGCCGCTGGCGTTCATCGCCGCCATCAATCCGAGCCTGAATGTCGCGACTGTCACCGCCATCATCGTGCTGCTGCTGCCGCTCATGAACCACGGCACGCCGCTGGAGTCGGCGATCGATCGGGTGCTGGAAGTGACCGTCGGCGCGCTGACCGGCCTATCTGTATCCTTTCTGGTGCTGCCCTCGCGCGCGCATAGCCAGATGCGCGTCAACGCCGCGCGGGTGCTCGAACTGATGGCGTCCGCGCTGGCCGAATTGTTGTCGGGCCTGACCCGTGGGCGCGACACCGACACCCTGCACAGACTTCAGGACGGCATCGGCACCGCGCTGGTCGGATTGAACGCGACCGGCGCCGAGGCCGAGCGCGAGCGCGCCGCGCGGTTGTCGTCCGGACCTGACACCGGCCCGTTGCTGCGGACCACGCTGCGGCTGCGCCATGACCTCGTCATGATCGGCCGCGCCAGCGTGATGCCATTGCCGGCCGAGTTGCAGGGACGGCTGAGCGCGCCGCTCGCCGGCGTCACCGACGCCATCGCGTGTTATCTCAGGGCCAGCGCGGCGGCGCTGCGCAGCAAGATGCTGCCGCCCGCGATCCTTCCGATTCAGATCGCCCTGCAGGCCTATGCCGCCGAGGTCGCCGCCGTGCGCAGTGAGGGCCTGACCCGCGGCGTGCCCGGCGACGTCGCCGAGCGCTTCTTCGCGCTCGGTTTCTCGCTGGAACAGATGCGGCAGAACCTGAAAGATCTCGAACGTTGCGTGGCCGTCTGGGCGGACGCCTCGGATGTTCCGATACGCAAGATCGAGGAAGAGGTGGAGTAAGGGAGCTCGTGAGGAGTTCCTTGGAAGCGGACATTTTAGTGACGAATTGAAGGCGGTCGCGACAGCGCCGCTCAATCATTCGAAGTTCTCACTGTTCTCAATGTTGACGCGAAGTATGAACGAAACTTCATTTTCATTACCGAAAATTAAGGCCGCGGTTTGAAATCGTGACCCGTTTGTGTCTGGCTGGAAATGCCTCCGCCCTGAAACTGTCGCAATATTTTCTATTTCTACCGGGGGGCGATATTCAAGCGTGAGGCTTTGACATGAAGATTATCTTGGGTGCGGCAGGACTGGCTGCGATCGGAATTTCCAGCGCAGCGCTGGCGGCCGATCTTCCGGCGCGGACCTACACCAAGGCTCCGGCCTATGTTGCCCAGACCGTCTATGATTGGAGCGGCTTCTATATCGGCGCCAACGGCGGCTGGGGCGGGACCAACAATTACTGGACCTTGCAGACCGCGGCAGGAAATTTCCCCGAAGGCAGCACGGATGCAAGTGGCGGAACCGTGGGTGGCCAGGTCGGATATCGCTGGCAGACGGGTCCCGCGGTGTTCGGTGTCGAAGCACAGGGCAACTGGGCCCATCTGGCAGCCAGGAACATCAGCTTCGCCGCTCCCAATATCGGATTTGACAATCGCAGCAACCTGGATGCGTTCGGCTTGTTCACGGGCCAGATCGGCTATGCCTTCAACAATGTGCTGCTCTATGCCAAAGGCGGCGCGGCGGTCACCGACACCCGCTATACCGACCTGATCACGGGCACCAACACGGTGGCGGCTTCGGCCAGCAATACCCGCTGGGGCGGCGCGGTCGGCGCCGGATTGGAATATGGCTTCGCTCCGAACTGGTCGGCGGGCGTGGAATACGATCACCTGTTCATGGGGACCAGCACTGTCAACCTGACGGCACCGGGCGGCGGCTTGTTCGCAACGGATTCAATTCCTCAGAACGTCGATCTGGTCACGGTGCGCCTGAACTACAAATTCGGCGGTCCGGTGGTCGCGAAGTACTGAGCAGAGGTATTTGATGGCCGCAACCTCAGCAAAGACCCTGGCTCGATCCGGGGGCTTTGTTGGGTACCCAATATTGACTTGATGCGGAACCGAGGCTCGGGGATTATCGGTTCCGCCTGCTTCGCGCCTCAAGCGAACTGTGCAAGCCAAGGTGGCCAACGAAATTGAGGAAGCAGCCCGGCGCTCACGCACGGGCTGCGCATCGAACTCGCAGGGGGCAGTCATGAATTTCCCGGGTATCGCGCTATCGGCGGCGGTTTTCAGCTTGGCATCGATTGCTGGCGCGGCAGCCAAGCCGGTCACGACCACAGGCGAGACCAACCTGCGAAAAGCGCCCGGCACGAGCAGTGAAGTCCTGACCCTCATTCCGAAGGGAACGAGCGTTGAGGTCGGCAAGTGCAGCAACGGATGGTGCCAGGTGTCATTGAATGGGCAGGATGGCTATGCCATTGCCCAGAACCTCGGGATGGTCGCGCGCAGGCCACCGCGCGAAGCTGTCGTTGATGAGGAGGTTGAGGAGGAGGGCCCGCCTGTCTATGCCAGGGGTCCCGCCTACGTCGTCGGGCCGCCGGCTTATTACGGCTACGGGCCCTATTACGGTTACGGACCTTATTACGGCTACTACGGCGGATGGGGATATGGCCGCTGGGGACGGCGCTGGTAGGGTTTTTTGAACCCGTAGCAGATTCACTTTCGTTCCGCCGGTCCAACAGCAGGCCTTCCATCCGATCGCGCCGTGCCAGGGGCCTTACAGCACGGCCACGCCGTAGTAGTCGTCCACGGCCCGCGATGTGCCGGGGTCGCTCCAATTCCATGCGTTGTCATTGCCATATTTCGGGGCGCCTTCGAGCTGCCTTTCGGTGATGCCGGTACGATAGCCGCCGAGTTGGGTGTCATATTTCAGCGATTGCCAAGGCAGCGGATAATGTTCGTCGCCGATGCCGAGAAAGCCACCGAAGCTGAGCACGGCATAAGAAACCCTGCCGCTGACTTTGTCGATCATGACACGCTCAATCGATCCGATCTTCGTATCATTGGCGCCATAGACGGCGGTGCCTTCCACCTTGTCGCTGCCGATCAGGGAACCGGTTTCTCGTGAGTTCGATTGCCATCGTGGTGCTCCTTCGTTGAAGGAGATCAACCAGTGGCACCACGGATCGTTCCTCCGATCCAATGCCCGACGGGCAGTTCGTCGCGGGATGCAGCGGCGGAATCCGGAACTTCGTCGTCGGCAGCGCTTTGTCTTCGGATAGTAATCCACACGGGCCTGTCCAGATGACGATGCATCCTTCAAACGTCGAACGGCATTCCCGGCGCATCCCGGTCGTGGTCGCGCTGGCGGTCGCCGTCATCAGCGTGGTTGCCTTGCTGTTCATCGATCACGGTCCGTGGAGCCGTCCCAGGATTCAAACCGCCGATGTCGCCGTCCACCGAACCACCGGGGAGTCCGCGCGCGCCGCCGGTGCGACGGTGACGCCGACCGCGCCCAAGCTGCAGCTCGAACCTGCGGCGCCCGGGCCGAAACCTGCCCAGCCGGCCAATCCACTCACGCCTTAGTAGATCAAATTCACCAAACCCGTCTTTTCCCGACTCTCTGACCTCCTCTCTCAAGAGCGAGCTCTCATTCGGTGGGGGAAGGCTGTCGTTTCGGAGGCGGGCATCCGGCATTTGCCGATGGCGTGGTCTCGTGCGTTCACCGCTTTATTTTGGCCGGTGTGAATCAACTCACAGTCCTGGGCGGCACTCGATCGTAATGTCAGGCGGGCGCGAAACCCTCGCTACAACTTTGGAGATCGGGCCATGTCCATCGCGCATCAGTCTCGGATCGAGAGCGCCGAAGACGACGTCGGCTATTACGACACGACGCCATCGCTCGGCTATTTGGCGTTTGCGATCCTGCTGTTGATCGCTGTGATCTGGGTAGCCAAGTGCTGCGGAACCCCGCCAGCCGATTTTGCGCTGATGACTGTGATGCCGTGATTCTGTTGGGGGCAGCTATGAGATATGTCCAGGACTATGCGGAAGTGTTTGCAAGCCGGCTCAACGCCGACGTGGTGTCGTTGCAGGGTCGTCCCCGGCGTCGCGGGGAGCGGAGCGCGGTTCCGGCTGACGGGCTTTCAGCCGGGAACGAGTCGAAGCTGATGTCTGATGACCGGGCCTTCGACCAGAAGCGAATCATCGGCGGCGTGCTGTTCTATGGCGCGCTGCTATTGATATCCGGCCTCGTCGCGGTGGCGATCGACGCGGGACTTCTCTTGACGGGGCTCGCAACCCCCGCGGCCCGTTCATCGGCCGCGGTGCAAAGGGCGAATTGAGCCGGTGGAAGGTGGGCGAAGGCGGCCTTGCGCCCGGCCCCACGATTGAATCGATCCGCTACTTGCGGCCATAATTCAAAAGGCCACCGACGCCCTTTGGCGGATGGGAGAGCAGGCCTTCTTCGTTGGGCTCGGTGCCCCAGCCGGGCCGGTCGGGCATCACCAGATAGCCGTCCTCGAATTCAGGCAGATGGGTGAACAGCTCGTGGTCCCAGGCCAGCCGATCGATATCGGTCTCCATGATGCGCAGGTTAGGCACCGCGGCGCTGAAATGGGCGTTCATCATGGTGCAGAGATGGCCGTAGAAATTGTGCGGCGCGACGTTGACTTCGTGGGCTTCGGCCGAGGCTGCTATTTTCATCGACTGCCAGACACCATTCCAGGGCGTGTCGATGATGGCGACGTCGACCGCCTGCTCGCGGAAATAAGGCAGGAATTCGCGCAACGAGAGCAGCGTCTCGCAGGAGGATATCGGGTGCGGGCTTTGCCGCCGGATATAGCCGAGCGCCTCCGGGCTGAAACTGTCGATTTCGATCCAGAACATGTCGAGGTCGGCGATGGCGCGCAGGATCTTCAGGTAGCCTTCGGTCTTGGCATTGAAGTTAAGGTCGAGCAGGATGTCGATGTCGGGCCCGGCGCCGTCGCGGATCGCCTCCAAATGCATACGCAGATCGCGCAGCACTTGGCGGTCGACATTGATCTCGGGCCGGAAGGGCGAGCCGAATCCGGGCCGCCAGCCCTTAGGTCTGCCTTCCTCGTAAGTGAAAATGTTGGTCTTCAGCGCGGTGAAGTTCTTGTCGCGGACTTCGCGCCCTATTGCCTTGACGCCGTCGAGATCTGTGATCGCGGGCTTGTACCAGGCGGGATGGTTGATGCGCCAGGTGGCGCAATGCGACCAGTAGACCCGGATACGGTCGCGGATCTTGCCGCCCAGCAGTTCGTAAACCGGCACCCCCAAGAGTTTGGCCTTGGCGTCGAGCAGAGCATTTTCGATCGCGCCGAGCGCCTGCGCCACCACGCCGCCGGAAGCGGGACGGGTTGCGGCGAACAGCTCGGCATAGATCCGCTCATGGGCCAAGGCATTCTGCCCGATCACACGCGCCGACAGCCGCTCGATCGCCGCGCCCACGCCGGGTGAGCCAAAGCCTTCGTCGAATTCGCTCCAGCCGACGACGCCGTCCTCGGTCGTAAGCTTGACGAAGTGGTAATTGCGCCAGCCCGCATCGCAAGCCCTGAGTTCGACGCTTTTAACCTTTGCTATCGTCGCCATGGCAAGTCCCTTGCTTTACTTCATGTGGTGGCAGGCCCGCATCGGGCCGGAATCCGCCAAAAACCGCGCGGATTCATTCCGCCGCCTGCGACGACGGCCTGCGCATGTGCTCGACGCCATCGGCCGCGGTGGCGGAAATCGTGGTGCGGACCATCAGCCTTGGCTCATGCGCCGGCCACGGCCGGCCGCGATGCAGGGTGGCGCGGTTGTCCCACATCACGACGTCGCCCTTGCGCCAGTGATGCAGGTAGCTCGTGCCAGGCGCAGTCGCGGCCTGCATCAATTCGTCGATCAGCGCTCTTCCCGGCGCCATGTCCATGCCTTCGACCGCATAGGCATGCGAGGCAAGATAGAGCGCGCCGCGGCCGTTCACCGGATTGGTCCAGACCATGCGCCAGCATTGCGGCGGCAGCGCCGCGCGCTCCTCGGGGCTGGCGAGATCGGGGGCGATCTGGCCGCGCGAATGCGCGTAGTCATGCCAGGCGAAGGAATTTTCAAGCCGCGCGCGCATCGCCGCGTCGAGCCGCGCCAGCGCCAGCCGGGTCGAGACGAATTGGGTCTCGCCGCCGCGCGGTGGGATGATACGCGCCGACAGGATCGAGGTCAGCGCCGGCACCGCCTTGAACGAGGAGTCGGTATGCCAGAGCTGGTTGGCCTTGTTACGCAGCGACAGCCGATGGTCGGCCGGCACCACCTGGCCGTCGGGGCCGATGGTGGAGAGAATGACGAAATGCGAACCGGTGCCCTGCGAGCCGACCTTTGTCACTTCCGGCGGCCCGAAACGGCGCGAAAAGGCCAGCTGCAGCTCATCGCTCACCTCCTGGTCGCGGAACACCAGAACGGAATGTTCCTCGAAGGCCTCGCGCACCGCCGCGTAGGCGGCATCGTCCGCAACGGCATCGGCAAGACTGATCCCGCGTAGCTCGGCGCCAAATCCCGGGCCCAAGGCAACGATGTGCATCGGTCGGTCCTCCCTGTTTGCCTCCGTTGGATTGGACGTTAGGACAAAATGGGACAGGCGGCAACGAGCGGCGCCAGAGGCGTACGTCGAGGACGGCGAGGGCGTCACTCGGCTGGTCCGCCAGGGTCGCGAATGATCCATTTGCCTTCATCGCGGGCGGATTGACCGCGCAACCAAATTGCAAAAGCATAGCGTGTGAATCGATTCCATGGAGCCAACGGGTTTCACGGAAGCAGCTGGCGAACCATTATGACTGTCAAGGACGTGAACGAGGAGACTGGCCACGATGTCCCAGGACCGCTGGAGCGAAGTCGATAGTTACATTGTTCAGCGGCTCCTACCGGCTGACCCCATCCTCGACGCCGTGCTCGATGCCAATGCAGCTGCCGGTCTCCCGCCGGCCGACGTCTCTCCGGCACAGGGAAAGCTTCTATACCTGTTCGCTCGAATGGTCGGCGCGCGCCGCGTGCTTGAGATCGGTACGCTTGGCGGTTACTCTACGATTTGGCTCGCCCGCGCTCTACCAGCGGATGGCGTGGTGGTGACACTCGAGGTGGTACCTGAGCACGCAGCGGTGGCGCGCCTGAATCTGGAGCGCGCAGGCTTGGCAGCGCGAGTCGATCTGCGTGTTGGGCCGGCGCTGCAAACGCTTCAACGCATCGACAGCGAAAGTCGCGGACCTTTCGATCTGATCTTCATCGACGCCGACAAACCCAGCAACCCGGACTATCTGGCCTGGGCACTGCGGCTCGCGCGGCCTGGTACCGTCATCATCGGCGACAACGTCGTGCGAGAGGGAGCAGTCGTCGATCCGGCGAGCCGCGATCCCCGCGTTCAAGGTGTTCGCCGCTTTTTCGACATGATGGCGAGCGAGCCGCGTCTGACCGCGACCGCGATCCAGACTGTCGGAAGCAAGGGCTGGGATGGCTTTGCGATAGCGGTCGTGGATCGGGTCTGAGCCGCAATGGGCGGTGGCGTACTTGGTCTCCGCCTAGGGATTAGAGAGCCCGAAACCATGGCGCCGACACCCTGGCAGCATGAATGGTTGACGCTTGCCTAATATTTGCGCGCGCCAACCGTATTTGTACCGGCCAGAAAGTTAACACGACATACAGGTCCGGGAGGCAACTTTAGCGAAATTGCATGCGCTTGTCGTGGCGCTTCTTCCGCGGGTGACGGGCCGGAATTCAGGGCCATCGTGACGTCAACGCGATGGATATCGACTTGGAGGAAAATAGCGATGCTTTCGTTGGATCAAGTTCTCAGGCTGATCAGCCTGCCCGCCGTCGTGGTGGCGTTCCTGATCGCATCGCATGTTTCTGCGGCGTTGAACCATTCCCCGGCGCCGGCGCAAGTCGCGGCAAATAATCCCGCGAACTGATTGGAAGCGCGCGAGCGTGGGCCAAAAGAACATCCAGCAGTAGAATATTGGCCGCTCTGTCACATCCGTCGGGGACGCGTAGGCTGCGCTCCCGGATTAGTGATGGCGCTGACACAGGCCCTTCAGGGGCCTCACTTGGTGTCCCGCGGGCCGCCGCGGGCTTTCTGCGCTGCTGTCAAAATGCGCTGGCGGGTGCGGCTTTTCCCTGACTTCTGCTTTGGCGCGCGGCCATGACGGCAGCCTGGGTGCCGACCTACACCCCGCGGCGGGTCTGGCGCTGCTCTGGTGCGCTTTGAGCATATCGACAGGCCCGGCGGCGGCAGGTAGGGTTTGCGTTCAAAAACCGTTCTCAGAAAACCGTCTTTGGAGGACATCATTGCAGGGGAAGTTCACGCCGAAGCGCGATTATTATGCGGGTGCCCTGATGCTGTTGCTCGGCGTCGGTGCCGCGGTCACCGGTAGCGGCTACAAGTTCGGCAGCCTCGCCAGGATGGGGCCCGGATTCATGCCGGTCGTGCTCGGTGTCGTGCTGGCGCTGCTCGGTCTCCTGATCGCGGGAACCGCGCTGCTGTCGACCGAACCCGACGACAAGAAATTCCTGCCGGATCATCCGCAATGGTTCGGCTGGCTCTGCATCATCGGGGGTCCGGTCCTGTTCATCATCCTCGGCCAGTATGGCGGCATGATCCCGGCGGTGTTTGCCTGCGTCTTTGTCTGCGCCCTGGGTGACAAGACCGCCACCACCAAATCGTCGGCTATCCTGGCGGCGGGCATCACGGTGTTCGGCGTGCTGCTGTTCCATTACCTGCTCAACATTCCCTTTCCCCTGCTGCGCGGGGTCAACCTGTGATCTCAACGGCCATCACCGACCTCTGGTACGGCTTCGGCGTCGCGCTCGAGCCGCACAATCTGATGTATTGCTTCCTCGGCGTGCTGGTGGGCAACCTGGTCGGCGTGCTGCCGGGCATGGGGCCGGTGGCGACCATCTCGATCCTTTTGCCGCTGACCTTTGGAATGCCGCCGGTGCCTGCGATCCTGATGCTGTCTGGCGTCTATTATGGCGCCCAGTACGGCGGCGCGATCTGCTCGATCCTGCTCAATCTGCCCTGCCATCCGCCGCACGCCGTAACCTGCCTCGACGGCTTTCCCCTGACCAAGCAGGGCAAGGGGGGCACCGCGCTCGGCATCACCATCATCGCCGCCTTCGTCGGCGCTTCCTTCGGCATCACCGAGATGATTTTCCTGGCGCCATTCCTGGTCAAGATGGCGCTTGAATTCGGGCCGGCCGAAGTCTGTTCGCTGATGCTGGTCGGACTGCTCGCGGGCTCGACCTTGGCCAAGGGATCGCCGCTCAAGGGCATCGCCATGACCGTTCTCGGCCTTTTGGTCGGCATTGTCGGTTCCGACATCGAGACCGGACAACCGCGTTTCACCTTCGGCATCACCGAATTATTCGACGGAGTCGAGATCATTGCGCTGGCGCTCGGCATGTTCGGCATCGCCGAGTTCATGAACAGCATCAACAATACCGAAGAGGTCGACATGCGCTATGCCAAGGTGGGCATCTCCGACATGTTTCCCTCCAAGGCCGATCTCAAGCTGGCCTTCTGGCCGATGATCCGTGGCACTCTGCTCGGCAGCCTGTGCGCGCTGATTCCGGGCACTGGGCCGACGATCGCGTCATTCGTGTCCTATGCCACCGAGAAGCGAATCTCGAGGACGCCGGAGCGCTTCGGCCGGGGCGCGATCGAGGGCGTCGCCTGCCCGGAGGCCTCGACGCATTCCTCGGTGCAGGGCGATTTCATTCCGACCATGTCGCTGGGCATTCCCGGCGACACCGTGATGGCGCTGCTGCTGGGTGCGCTGATCATTCACGGCATCGTGCCCGGACCGCAGTTGATCAGCCAGCATGCCGACATCTTCTGGGGGCTGATCGCGAGCTTCTGGATCGGCAACATTCTCCTGGTCATCCTCAACGTGCCGATGATCGGGCTGTGGGTGAAGCTTCTGAGCATTCCCTATCGCTATCTCTATCCGAGCGCGATGTTCTTCGTCTGCATCGGGGTCTATGCCGCCAACAACGACATGTTCCAGGTCGGCGAGACCCTGGTGATCGGCGTTTTCGGCTACATCCTGCTGCGGCTGGATTTCCATCCGGCGCCGGTGCTGCTCGGCTTCGTGCTGGGGCCGCGCTTCGAGGAGAATTTCCGGCGCAGCCTTTTGATCTCGCGCGGCGATCTCATGACCTTCATCGACCGGCCGATCAGCGCGTTTTTCCTCCTGATCTGTGTCGTGCTGATCGTAGCCCAGATCTATGTCTGGCTGCGCAAGCCAAAATTCGTCGCGGAGGAAAAGGCGATCGAGGCACAGGTGCCCTCCACGCCCTATTCGGAATTGGCGGAGTAGTGGCTCCAGGAGCACGCGTCTCGAACCATCATCATCCGCTGGATGGGCTGGTTGGCCCTTCACCTGACCCGTACGATCATGGGCATGCCGCCCTGCGGACGCAGGGTGATCCGCTGCACAGGCCGTACCACATGGCCCGCGACAAGCTCGAAGCGGAAAGCGCGCACGAGATGCGCCAGCACGATGATGGCTTCCTGCATCGCAAATCCCATGCCGATGCAGACGCGCGGACCGGTGCCGAAGGGAATGTAGGCGAAGCGGTCGATGCGGTCGCGGTTGGCGCCGATAAAGCGGTTGGGGTCGAACTCGTCTGGATGCTCCCACAGCGTGCGGTGGCGATGCAGCAGGAATGGCGAAACCGTCACCAGCGTGCCGGGCTTGATGAGTTTGCCGCCGATCTCGTCGGCCGCGATCGCGGTGCGTGTCAGGATCGCCGCCGGCGGATAGAGCCGCAGTGACTCCTCCAGCACGGCTTTCGTCACCGGCATGCGTTCGATCAAGGTGTCCATCGCCCCGGCATCGAGCTGCGCTTCCGCCTCGGCTTCGACGCGATCGCGCCACGGCGGCGACTGCGACAGCAGATACAGCGTCCAGGTCAGCGCGTTCGCCGTGGTCTCGTGGCCGGCGCCGATGAAGGTAACGATGTTGGCGCGCAGATCCTGCTCCGGCATGCCGCGGCCGGTCTCGGGATCCTGCGCCTCCAGCAGCAGCGTCAGAATATCGCGCGGAGCGGTGGCGCCGGCGGCAATCAGTTCGCGGCGCGCGCCGATGATGTCCTCGACGGCCCGGCCGAACCATTCGATGACGGCGCGGCCCTTGCGTTGCGCGCGTCGCGGCAGAAAGGACGTGATGCCCATGAGGTCGAACAGGCTGACGTCGGCGACCGTGTCGAAATAGTGCGTCACCGCCTGCTGGAACTCGCTGGCGTCGCGGCCGAGGCCCGATGAAAACAGCGTGTGTTCGAGAATTTCCAGCGTCAGCCGCGCCATCTCGCTGGAGAGGTCGACCCGCCGATGGTCGCGCTGTCGCAGCCAATCGACGCCCTGGCGCGTGGCTTCCGCCATGGCCTGCGCGAAAGCCGCGACCTGACGCGGAGTAAACAAAGGCGCGAGCGAGCGGCGCTGCGCTCGCCATTCCTCGCCATCGGCGGTCAACAGCCCGTTGCCCAGCGCCGGCCGCAGCACCCGCAGCTGAAGATCGTCCTTGCGATAGTTGGCGGCATTGTCGAGGAATACGCGGCGCACGCCTGCGGGGTCGCTGACCACGGCGCGCCTGCCGAACACGGTCCGACCCACCAGGACCGGGCGCTCGTAATGCGCCCTGGTCCAGATCTCGATGGGATTGCGGCGCAGCGTGGCGACGCGGGCCAACAGGCCGAGCGGCTTCTCGCGGGGGGTGGGCGCCGGCGGTCGAAAGGAAGTGGCAGTGGCAGTTGTCACGCGTCGATCCCCACGGCTGCCGATGGCGCGCTCATCCTATCCCGCGCAAGGCGCAAAATCCAATCTGCTTGATTTACCGGCTGCCCATGCCCGCTCATTCTTGCACCGATCATGGCGCGCAACAGTCTTAGCCTTCCATCAGATCGTGACAATCCGAGCGTTGCTTTGCGGCCTGTCCACACAAAGGTTCGAACCGAAGGCCTATTTCGCGATTTCCTGCGTCAACAGCAGGGCCTTCACGGTGCTTTCGCTCAAATGTCCGTAGGGCGATGGCGGCTTGCGTTCGGCGCCTTCGATGGGCAGCTGCGCCTGCAAGGCAGGCTTGTTCGAAAGCGGCACCGGCGCGCCAAGCTCGCCGGCGGCTTCGGCTTCATCGACATCGGCCGCATCGCTGATCTTTCCAGCGGATCGCAGCTGGATACGGCTCTTTCGAGGCTCGATCTTTTTCGGCTTCGGCGGCGGCGTATAGATGATCGGCGGCAGCATATGATGGCGCGACATGATCAGTCTCCATTGACCTCGCGGGAATCAAAGCAAACTCCGGGCCAGCAAAAAATGCGTTATTAATCAAATACTCGGGGCCATCCTCAAGGCGCCGCGCCCGGCAGCAATTGCCGGGTCCTCGGCGAACCGCCGGGCGCGGCGACGTCGTTCTGCGGCTCCAGGCCTGCAATTGTCATGGGCCTCGGTCTACATTGATGATTGGACCCAGATATTTAATGCGACGTTGACGCCGCGCCTGCGAGAATAAGTATGACTACAGGGGCATCGGCACCTTCATCAGGCATTGCTGCTTACCAGGCTTCGAGCCTTGGCTGAGGCGTCGTAAATTTCAACGCGCAGCATGGGGTACTTGCCCAGAAGCTCCACGCAGGCCTTTTGGGCGGCGTTGGCATCGACGAACTGCCTCTTGAAGTGTCCATCAACCACCATCGCATAGCCATTGGCGGGAGCGATGTCCGCGCGCTGGATATTTCGTGGTTGGGGTTCGTCGATCAATTCCAATCTCGGCTTTTTCAATGTCTGCTCCACAGCATGGGGTCACGGGCATGGCATGGCTCAGCCGTCCCGTAACATGTCCTTAACATCCTTGAGCGACCAATTTTCCTGCAGCGGCAGCACCCGGACGCGGCTGTTGTCGCTCTGGTTGACGAGTGCGTGAGAACTTGCATCGTCAGCGATGCGCTCCAGCTTAAGTTCGGTGTCGGGCTGCCAGTTCAGTGTCATGTCGAGATCGCCGGGAAATATTCTCCACGTCGAGCCGTCGTCCAGTTCCACCAGATGGCTCTCCGAATGCTTGCGTATCTTCATCGGCGGGCCGGGCGGCGTCTGTCCACCCGACGCTCGCGTTCACGCTGTTTCAGGTAGGTCAGTCCGGCAACGGTCAGGGTGTGGCCTGAGGTTTCTCCGGTACAGATCAACCCGAAGACATGCCGGGTAAGCGCTCTGCGGGCCTGCACGATATCGGTGTGCCGGAGCTCGCTGAAGCTCTCGTAGATGCTCATGGCCCGTTCGACCACGGCCGGCGCCAGAATGTCTTCGATCGGGTCTGTCATCCCTGATAAGATCTCGCCGGCTGGTTTTGTTCCGCTTCAACGGGCTGCGCCTGCGAAGGCAATACCGGTTCCGCCATGATTCCATGCTTTTCGTTCAGAAGCCATTCAGGCCGTGCCTGTCACAATGCGCGCCGGTGACGGCGCAGGATCGCATTGAGACTAAGCATCTGATGCGCTGGCTGGTCCCAAGGCGTTACACTGGCGAAATGGGCGAGATGATAATACCGATTGTGAAAGCAAGACTTCGCAAACCATCCCGCCATAGCGGGGCGGCGGCGCTTGGGTGCGTTGCCTGGATCACGGTCGTCGCCATGTTCGGCCTCAAAGCTTCGAGCGCCGCCGAACTCGGTTCCCACGACATGGCGCTGCTCGACCGGCTGAGCTGGGGGATCAACGCATCGAGCGCGGCGCATCTGCAGGCGATTGGTACCGATCGTTGGCTCGCCGAACAGCTGCATCCGGCGGCCAAGGAGGCGTTGCCGCCAAACGTTCGGAGCGCGATCGAGGCGATGCCAGACGTCCACGCCTTTGCATTCGACATCGCCAACGCGTTCGATGCGCAGGCGCGCGCCGCCAACCAGATCGCCGATCCCGACGCGAAGAAATCGGCGCAGCAGGCCTTTCAGCAGGCCATGGGCGAGCGGGGCAAGCAGGCGGCGGCGCGCAGCATCCTGCGCGCGCTCTATGCGCCCGACCAGCTGCGCGAGCGTATGACCTGGTTCTGGTTCAACCATTTCAACGTGGTACAGTCCAAGGCCAATCTTCGTATCCTGGTCGGCGATTATGAGGACCGCGCGATCCGTCCGTTCGCGCTCGGCAGGTTCCACGATCTCCTGATGGCCACGCTGTATCATCCGGCGATGCTGCGCTATCTGGACAATGCCGACAATGCGGCCGGCCACATCAACGAAAACTACGCCCGCGAGATCATGGAGCTGCACACCATGGGGGTCGGCTCGGGCTATACGCAAGGCGATGTCGAGGCCCTGGCGCGCATCTTGACCGGCGTCGGCATCGATCTCAAACCGGAAGATCCCAAGCTCAAGCCGGAGCTGCAAACGCAGCTGGTGCGCGAGGGTGCGTTCGAATTCAATCCGGCCCGGCATGACTATGGCGACAAGACCTTCCTGGGCCACGTTATCCGGGGGCGCGGGCTGCCCGAGGTCGACGAGGCGATCGACCTCCTGGTGCGTCATCCCGCGACAGCTTCCCATCTGGCGCGGCAGATCGCGACCTATTTCGTCGCCGACAATCCGCCGGAGGCGCTGGTCAAGCAGATGGCACAGACCTTCAAGAGCACCGACGGCGATATCGCCGCCGTGCTCGCCACCATGGTCCATGCGCCGGAGTTCGCCGCGTCGCTGAAGCTAGGGGCCAAGTTCAAGGACCCGATGCAATACGTGCTGTCGGCGGTGCGCCTGGCCTACGACGACAAGGTGATCCTGAACACCCAGCCGATCCAGAACTGGCTCAACCGGCTCGGCGAAGGGCTGTTCAATCACGACACGCCGGATGGCTATTCGCTGATTTCGGCGTCCTGGAACGGCCCCGGCCAGATGATGGTGCGGTTCGAGATCGCCCGCCAGATCGGATCTTCCTCGTCCGGCCTGTTCAAGCCGGAAGCGCCGGGTTCAGTCGATCAGCCGGCCTTCCCGTGGCTTGCGAACGCGCTTTACTTCAACGGCCTGCGACAGACCTTGAGCCCCACCACGCTGGCCGCGCTCGATGCAGCGATCTCGCCGCAGGACTGGAACACGCTGTTTCTGTCGTCGCCCGAATTCATGCGCTGAGAGCAGCCGTGGTCGTTGTCACAAAGCGGGCAGGGTGGGCAAAGGCGCCCTTCGCGCCGTGCCCACCCTGCATTGGATGCGGAGATGGTTGGAGAAAAGGGATCGCAGCATGAACCGACGTGACCTGATCAAGGCTTTTGCCGCCGCCGTTCCACTGACGGTGGCCGGCCGCGTCTGGGCGGCGCCTTCCACCGATGCGCGGCTATTGGTGGTATTTTTGCGCGGCGCCTATGATGCCGCCAATGTGGTGGTGCCGGTGGCAAGCGACTTCTATCACAACGCGCGGCCGACGCTCGGCATCGCCAGGCCCGACGCCGGCAATCCCAATTCGGCGCTGCCGCTCGATGCGGAGTGGGGGCTGCACCCCGCTCTGCGCGACAGCGTCGCCCCCTTATGGGCGAAGCGGGAAATGGCCTTCGTCCCCTTTGTTGGCACCTCCGATGACCTGACCCGCAGCCACTTCGAGACCCAGGACACCATCGAGCTCGGACAAGCCGTCGGCGGCTCGCGCGATTACCGCTCGGGCTTCATGAGCCGGCTCGCCGCCGAGCTCGCGCGCGCCAAGCCGATCGCTTTCACCGATCAGCTGCCGCTGATCTTTCGCGGCAAATCGCAGATGCCGAACATCGGGCTGAACAGCGTCGGCAAGCCCGGCGTCGACGATCGCCAGGCGCAACTGATCCGGAGCATGTATGCGCAGAGCGATCTCTCGGCTTCGGTGTCGGAAGGCTTCAAGATCCGCGACGACGTCTACCGCTCGATCTCCGAGGAGATGACCGCGGCCAATCGCGGCGCGGTGTCGCCGCGCGGCTTTGAACTGTCGGCGCGGCGAATCGGCCGGCTGATGCGCGAGCAGTTCAACCTCGGCTTTGTCGATGTCGGCGGCTGGGATACCCATGTCAACCAGGGGGCGGCCACCGGCTATCTCGCCGACCGACTCGGCGAACTCGGCCGGGCGCTTGCCGGCTTTTCCGAGGAGATCGGACCATCGGGATGGCGCGATACGGTGGTGGTGGTGATCTCCGAATTCGGCCGTACCTTCCGCGAGAACGGCAACCACGGCACCGATCACGGTCACGGCAGCGTCTACTGGGTGATGGGCGGCGGCATCAATGGCGGCCGCATCGTCGGTGAACAGATCAAGGTCGACCAGGCCCAGCTATTCCAGGATCGCGACTATCCCGTTCTGACCGACTATCGCGCGCTGTTCGGCGGCCTGTTCCAGCGCATGTACGGGCTGGATACCCCTGGCCTGCAGCGGATTTTTGCCGGCGTAAAGCCGGTGGAGTTGGGCCTGGTGTGAGAGGCCTGGCGACCGGCGATGCAAGCAAAGCCGACACCGCCGTTCATGACACAGCCGGGCAGGATGTCGGGTGGTCGCGGAATGCAGCCGCAATGATGAGCGATTTCATTCGGCCGTTGGATTTGCCAACAGGGGGAGTATTGCATGTTCGAGCGTGGCTCGTTGCCCATCCTTTCAGGAGCTTTCGTGATTGCCGCGGTCGTCGCCGCGCCGGCGTTACCGGCGTTGGCCGACGCCCCGCCGCAGCTTCGCAACAAGACGATTCAGCTCAGCTGGACATCGAGCGTTGCCGAACACGACGACGCAGGGCAATTAAAACATGTCAGTATCAATGCAAGCCGGATGATCTATGTCTCAAGCGCCGGCCGCCTTTTCGAACGTGCCAGACGATCGAGTGGCCGGATGGCGAAGCAAAGTGATAACGCGCCTGATGCCGCACAGAACAAAGGCGGCGAAGCCAGAGGTTTGAGTTTCCAGGGAGGCAAGCTCGTGGGCGTCATTGCCTTTGCACAAGGCGCGGTCAGATTCGTGGTGAGCTTCGACAGCGGATTTTCCAGCTGTACCGTCGACGTCAGCTACGGACGCGAAGGCGGTGGGTTGCGGCGCAATCGGCCTCAACGGCGTAATGTATCATATCGACTCCGAGAGCGTCTCCGGGCAGAGCTGCTCGATCCATGAGGGCAATTTGCTGGCCGAATAGCCCGTTGGAACGCCGCGGCGAAGGATTCTAGTGTTCTGGTTCTCACGCTTCGTCTCTTATCGGCGTCATTCCGGGGCGCGCGCTTGCGCGAGCCCGGAATCCATAACCCCCAATCGTGGTTATGGATTCCGGGCTCCCGAGCTGCGCTCGGGCCCCGGAATGACGGAAACAATTGTTAGAGTCAGAACACTAGCGCGCTCCCCCGCGGAGCTGGGCGCTGAGGTAACTATCTAAACCCTCTCGGCGCGGCTACGTTACTTGATCGCCGTTTCCAGGAAAACCGATCGCGCGCCATGACGTTTGACCGTTCCGCAGCTGACGTGGCCACCACCGCGATCGATCTATCGCCCGCGGTACGCCGGCGCATTTTCCTCTATCTCGGCATCCTGATCATTCTGCTGGCATTCGGCGCGCCCTCGGGCGGCCTGATCGATATTCCCGTCAGTTTCTTTCTCAAGAACCGGCTGCATCTGACGGCGCCCGAGGTCGCCCATTTCCGGCTCATCGCGGCGGTGCCGCTTTATCTGTCGTTCGTGTTCGGATTCATCCGCGACATCTGGAATCCGCTGGGCCTCGGGGATCGCGGCTTCATGCTGATGTTCGGCGGCATCAGCGCCGTACTCTACCTGCTCTGCGCCTCGATGCCGATGGGCTATCTCACGTTGCTGGCGGCGGTCATCGTGATCACGACCTCCTTTCTGTTCGTCGCCAGCGCGCAAAACGGACTGACCTCGGTGATCGGGCAGCAGCATGCCATGACCGGACAGATCAGTGCCGCGTGGAACGTGTTCCTGTCGATTCCGACCTTCCTGGCGTTGCTGCTCGGTGGCTCGCTCAGCGGTCAGCTCGAAGGCAAAAGCCCGGATCAGGCGGTGCGCATCCTGTTTCTCGTGGGCGCCGCCATGATGACCGCGGTGGCGCTTTATGCGCTTTGGAAGCCTGCCGCTGTGTTCGACAATGTCCGGGTCGAAACCCCAGCCGAACTGCATCCGGTCCGGGACCTGAAGCGGCTGATCGGCCATTGGCCGATCTATCCGGCGCTGCTGATCTGGCTGTTGTGGAACTTCGCGCCCGGCTCGGCCACGCCGCTGCAATATCATCTGCAAAACACCCTGCATGCGAGCGACGCCCAATGGGGGCAGTGGAATGCGATCTATGCCGCCTCCTTCATTCCGACCTTCATTCTCTATGGCCTGCTCTGCCGCCGCTTTGCGCTGAAAGCGCTGCTGTGGTGGGGAACGGTCGCTGCCATTCCCCAGATGGTACCTCTGCTCTTCATCACGACCGTGCGAGAGGCCCTGATCGCCGCGGTACCGATCGGGCTGATGGGCGGAGTCGCCACCGGCGCCTATATGGATCTGATCATCCGCTCCTGCCCGCGGGGCTTGCAGGGCACCATGCTGATGATGTCCGGCAGCCTTTATTTCGTGGTCTCGCGTTTTGCCGATGTGCTCGGCACCGATCTCTACGATCGCTACGGCGGCTTCACGGTCTGCGTCCTCGCCATCACCACCGTCTATGCCCTGATCCTGCCGGCCCTGCTGCTGGTGCCCGAGCACCTGATCGCCACCGCGGACGGGCAACCCAAAGGCTTGGAGGTCGGTGCGCTGGAACCCGCCGGCCTTGGCGGCCCATGCGGAACTGGATAGGGCCTTCGGTCGTTCGGCTGTCGCAATGTACGTCGATAAATTGTAACACAACGGCGATGAATCGCCTCGGCGGGCGGCCATTCGGCGCCGATGCCAATCCTGGGATTGCCTGCAAGTCCTTACCCCCGCCGCCTGTCGGCCGAGTACCGGTTTTTCAAAATGGATGCCACCCCGAGCGAAGATCCCACCCTGCCGGCCGGCGATGCGCGGCAACCGCCGCAGGGGGCATTGCCTGTGCTCGGCCTGTCGGCGCTGGGCATCGTGTTCGGCGATATCGGCACCAGCCCGCTTTACACCTTCAAGACCATCCTTGGCGCAACCGAAGCCTCGCCGAGCGCCGCCACCGTGCTCGGCGCGCTGTCGCTCGTGCTGTGGACGCTCTTCCTCATCACCACGGTCAAATATGTCTCTTTCGCGATGCGGGTCGACAATGACGGCGAGGGCGGCATTCTCGCCCTGATGGCGCTGCTCGGGGTCAAGAAGCATCAGCGGCCGACCATCGTGGCCTTCGGCCTGTTCGGGGCGGCGCTGATCTATGGCGATGGCGCCATCACGCCGGCGATCTCGGTGTTGTCGGCGCTGGAGGGGCTGGAGATGGTCACATCGGCCGTGCAGCCCTATGTGGTCGCAGTCGCGGTCGCGATCCTGATCGCGCTGTTTGCCATCCAGTCGCGGGGCACAGCCACCATCGGCCAATGGTTTGGACCGATCATGCTGGTCTGGTTTCTTTCGATGGCCGCGATGGGCATTTTCGGCATCGTCCGGCACCCGTCGGTGTTCGCCGCGCTCAATCCGGTCTACGGCCTGAGCTATCTGTTCTCGAACGGCTTCACCGGCTTTCTGGTGCTGGGCGCGGTCTTCCTGTGCGTCACCGGCGCGGAAGCACTCTATGCCGATATGGGACATTTCGGCAGCCGGCCGATCAAGTTCGCCTGGTTCGCGGTGGTCTTTCCGAGCCTGATCCTGAACTATGCCGGGCAGGCCGCGCTGGTGCTCGAAGGCGCGCCGAGCGAAGGCAACATCTTCTTCCGGCTTTGTCCGGGCATGCTGCTGATCCCGCTGATCGTGCTGGCGACGGTGGCGACCATCATCGCCAGCCAGTCGATCATCACCGGCGCGTTCTCGATGACGCGGCAGGCGATCCAGCTCGGCTGGTTGCCGCGGCTGGCGATCAAGCAGACCTCGTCGGAAGGCTACGGCCAGATCTATGTCGGCGTCGTCAATTGGCTGCTGATGCTGGTGACGGTCGGCCTGACCATCGGCTTCGGCAAATCCGACAACCTCGCCGCCGCCTACGGCATCGCGGTGTCGCTGACGATGCTGATGACCTCGGTGCTGCTGTTCATCGCCATGCGCGAGATCTGGCACTGGAACCTGTTCGCCGCCGGCAGTGTCGCGGCCTGCTTTCTTGTGGTCGACAGCGCCTTCTTCCTGGCCAACGTCACCAAGGTTCTGGAGGGCGGTTATGTGCCGCTGCTGCTCGCACTCGCCGTCTATGGCCTGATGTGGACCTGGCACCGCGGCGCCGCCGCGGTCTCGGTGCGGATGCAGGAAGCGCTGATTCCGGTCAAGGATTTCATGGCGGAGATTGCCGCCAACAAGGTGCCGCGGGTTCCCGGCACCGCGGTGTTCCTGACCCGCACCGAACGTGATGCCCCGCCGGTCATGATCTGGCATGTCAGGCATAACCGCGCCTTGCATGAGCACATCCTGGTGCTGCGCGTGGAAATCCTGCCGGTGCCGTATGTATCCCAGCGCAATCGCATGACGGTCGCGCAGGTGGCACCGAACTACTGGCGCGCCGAAGCCCGCTTCGGCTTCATGGAACGTCCGCATATTCCGGAGCTGCTTGGCTTCGGCAAGTCGCTGGGCTGCACCATCGACCTCAACGACGTCACCTACTATGTCGGCCATGAGACGGTGATCGGCCGCGAGGACGGCAAGGGCCTGCCTGCCTGGCAGGAGCAGCTGTTCGCGGTGATGGAGCGCAACGCGGTTCATGTCAGCGACTTCTTCAGCCTGCCCAACGATCAGGTGGTCGAGATCGGCCGCCAGGTCGCGATCTAGTTGAGCGAATCCCTGAAGGTTATCATATCGAGGCTCGCTCTGACCTCATCCTGAGGAGCGAGCCTTCGCCCGGAGGGCGAAGGTTCGCGTCTCGAAGGATGGCCGCTTGCACTGCCTTTGCGGCCATCCTTCGAGACGCATCGCTTGCGCGATGCTCCCTCAGGATGAGGACCGGGGAGGATGCCGATATGATCAGAACTTCGGAAACGCTGGTCTAGACCGCGAAAGAACCTGACCAACTAACGCCTGGATTTTGTTTTCGGTCCCGCAATATGAGTCGAGCAGGGCGCAGTTGGTCGCATTATGAAGCTGCCAACGCCTCCTCCTCCGTCATTGCGAGCGAAGCGAAGCAATCCATCTCTCGTCAGGCACAAGTTTGGATTGCTTCGTCGCAAGGGCTCCTAAAAAGAAACAACGGGCTAAGGTATTGATTTTTCCTTCTTTCTTTTTTGCATTTTCAGGCGGCGTTGGCGATGGGCTTTAAGGTCACTGCGAACCCAAGCTTGGTGATTTGGCTGACCAACCGCTTGACTTTGAGATCAGGGGCGCGCTGGTCGAAATAGCCAGAGCCGAGATCTTGGTGAAGCGTTCCGTCCCTGAGCATGTGGTAGATCGCGGTGAGGATGGAGGCGGCGACGGCGCAAATGGCTTTTTGCGGACCGCGCCTGCTTTGCAGCCAGAAGAACTGCGCCTTGTAGTAGCTGTCCTTCTTGCGCTTGGCGGCCCATGCGCATTGCACGAGCATGGTTTTCAGCCACGGGGCACCCTTGCGCAGGCGCGTGCGCTTGCGCTTGCCGGGGGTATGTCCGATATTTTGTGTAAGAGGCCTCTGTGAAGGTTGAAGCCTGGTTTTATCTGGGATCAGCCGGACATCTCCGTCGATCCCATGGTGGCTAACAATGGCCGGGCAGCAAGCTTTGTCAAGGCCGAAGCCGCCGAAGGCGGGGGCCCGCAGGCCCGCCTTGACAGAGCTTGCTGGTCGGCCAAACTCGGGCCACCGGATCAGACGGCTGGCCGACACCGTTGGCTCGGTTGTTTTAGTTTTGCTTTGCGTCGCTATTGAGCGCCAGGGCGACATAGACGGCCTTGTTCTTGACCATGCCCTCGTCGCAAATCTTGACCCGCAGCGCGTCGAAAAACACCACCGGATAGACCGGGTCGAGCGGACGGGTCTGCCATTCCCGGACTTCGTCGAGCACCGCGTCGGTCACCGGGCTGATCAGATCCGGCGAGACCTCGGTGCCATAGAGTTCGGCCAGATGGCCCTGGATCTCGCGCACCGTCATGCCGCGGGCGTAGAGGCTGAAATCTTCTCGTCAAAGCCGTCGAACCGGGTCTGGCCCTTGGCGATCAGCACCGGCTCGAAGCTGCCGGCCCGATCGCGCGGAACCGCAATCTCGATCTCGCCATCGTCGGTCAGGACGGTCTTGGCGCTGGTGCCGTTGCGGCTGTTGCCGCTGCCACGGCCGGCCGGGTCGCCCTTCTCGTAGCCAAGATGCTCGCTCAGCTCCGCTCCCAGCGCGCGCTCGATCAGCGCCTTCTTCAGCTGTTTGAAAAGCCCGTCCGCCCCCGTCAGGTCCTCGGGCTTCTCATAGTTAGCAAGTAGTTTATCAAGCAATTCCGGTGTGATCGTCAAGTTGTTCGTCATGTGAGTCTCCTCGGTAAGGTAAACTCACAGAAACCTGTTTACACATTCTTTCTGACACCCTCCCAGGCACGGGCGGCAGATCGGGGGACGTGGTTGCAATCGCCTGAATACCGGGCTTTTCGTCGTAGGAGACGATCGCCACCCGCTCGTTCGGCTTCCGCTTCAACCGCGCCGCCTTCTTGAGCAGCTTCACTTTGCGATAGACGCACAGCACCTCGGCCATTTTTTGCGCAAACTCGGGGTCACGCTTCTCCAGGTAACGCGTAAGCCGGATCAGTTCGTGGTGCCGTCGCAGAGTTGGTAGGAATTGGGGTTGGCGTAGTCTCCGGGGTGATCAACCTCGAATCATCCGGCGTTGAAGCGTCGGACTGGAGACTACGCCATGAGCAAGCCTACCACGAAGCCTGATTCCCTGCAGCCTGCGACTGAGCTGGCTGTTGATCTTTTCGACAACTGGTTTGACCCGATCGAGACCGAGGTGCGGGCTCGGTCGCGCCAGTTCATCGAAGAACTGATCCGCAGCGAGCTCGATGCCGCGCTGGCGCGGCCGCGTTACGGACGAAGCAGATGGCCGGCAACGAAGCAGAAGCCGGCGTTACCGGCCACCGCCACGGCAGCCGGACGCGGTCGCTGACGGGCACGTTCGGGCCGATCGAGATCGCGGTGCCGCGGGCCCGGCTGAACACGCCGGAGGGCGGGACGGCGGAATGGAAGAGCCAGGCGCTGCGGGCCTATCAGCGGCGCACGCTTGCCGCCGACGCGCTGATCGCGAGCAGCTATCTCGCTGGCACCAATACCCGGCGGGTGCGTCGCGCGCTGGCGGCCTTGTTCGGCGGGACGGTCGGCAAGGACACGGTGAGCCGGACCTGGCGCAAGGTGAAAAGCGACTGGGATGCCTGGAATAGCCGCTCGCTGGCCGAGGAGCCGATCGTGCGCCTGATCCTCGACGGCACCGTGGTTCGGGTGCGGCTCGACCGCAAGGCGACCTCGATCTCGCTGCTCGTGGTGCTCGGCGTGCGCGCCGACGGCCAGAAGGTGCTGCTCGCGATCAAGAGCATGGGCGGCGAGAGCGCCGAGGCGTGGCGCACGGTGCTCGGCGATCTCATCAAGCGCGGGCTCAGGCGTCCCGAATTCCTCATCGTCGATGGCGCGCCGGGGCTCGACAAGGCCATTGCCGCGGTCTGGGACGGCGTGCCGGTGCAACGCTGCACGGTCCACAAGCACAGAAACCTTCTCGCCCATGCGCCCGAGCGCCTGCATGACGAGATCACCGCCGATTACAACGACATGATCTATGCGGCGACACCCGAGGAGATCGCAGCTCGCCGCAAGGCCTTCATCCGCAAATGGAGGCTCAAGCATCGCGCCGTCGCCGACAGCCTGGAGGAGGCCGGGGACCGCTTGTTCACCTTCGCTCGCCTGCCGCCGAGCCAATGGCGCAGCGTGCGCACCACAAATGCAATCGAGCGGCTGCACGAAGAATTCAAGCGCCGGATCAAAACTCAAACCGTTCTGCCATCCGCCGACACCGCCGCGATGTTGTTCTGGGCGTTGCTCGCTTCAGGACAGATCAACATGCGCAAGGTGGATGGGTGGCAGACACTCTCCACAAAACCCATTGATCAGCCGATTGACCTCGCCGCCTGAAACGATACTTTCATGTTACCCGGAGAACGCGCCAAACTGAATTCCAACCGCATTCCGGACGGCACCCAGTTCGTAGGGCGCATTAGCCTCTTGGCGTAATGCGCCGCTCTGTTTCGACGCTGAGCGGCGGTTGTTGGACCGACACGCTTGGCCGTCCGGTGCAGGTCGCAACATCGGTCAACGGCGCCACCTACACCATGGGCGCGACCTATGACAGCAACAGCCGGCTGACCAGCGTCAGCTACCCCTCCGGCATCAAGGGGCAGATCGTCGAGGAATCACTGGTCCCGGGTGCGGTCGCCTCGGTGGTGGCGCGCCGTCACGGCCTCTCGCCGCAGCAACTGTGCGCTTGGCGCAAAGCGGCGCGTGCCGGGCACGATGAGCGAAGTGGACCGACTATCTCTCGGTCGGCAATGCCAAGGTCGGCATGCGCGTGCTGCAGGCGGCGTCCGAGACGCTGTCGACACGCTATTTCCACACCGATCATCTCGGCTCGATCTCGGTGATCACAGACGAGAACGGCCTCGTGGTGGAACGCCTCTCCT
The DNA here is from genome assembly GCA_963736075.1 of uncultured Alphaproteobacteria bacterium. Taxonomy (GTDB): domain Bacteria; phylum Pseudomonadota; class Alphaproteobacteria; order Rhizobiales; family Xanthobacteraceae; genus Bradyrhizobium. Next base: position 169,173 of record CAVTNW010000036.1, read on the forward strand.
ACGACGCCTGGGGCAAGCGGCGCTTTGCCAACGGCGCCGATGATCCGACCGGTAGCATCACCAGCGAGACCACGCGCGGCTTTACCGGCCAGGAGGAACTGTCGGTCAGTGGCCTCGTGCACCTGAATGGCCGGGTCTACGATCCCTTGCTGGCGCGGTTCACGTCTCCGGACACGACGACCGAAAGTCCCTTCGATCCGCAGGACTGGAACCGCTATTCTTATGTCGGCAACGACCCGCTGGCGTTCACCGATCCGTCCGGCCACTGCTTCCTGGGTTGCTTCTGGCAGCATATAGTCAGTAATCCGATCGTAAGGGCCGTCGTTCAGATCGTGGCGACGGTCGTGCTCGCCGCCGTGCTCACGCCCGTCGCCGCTGTCATTGGCTTTGCCGCATCGGCGGCGACGACCGCCGCGGGGATCGGGGCTGCGGCGCTGAGCGCATCGATCGTCACCGGATTGTCCGGCGGCAATCTCGGGCAGATACTGAGAGCAGGCCTGATCGCGGGCGCGACCGCCTTCGGATTCGCTGAAGTTAGTAGCCTTAGCGCTGCCAACGCCATGGGTAATCCGGCGGCAGCCTATGCTGAGAATGTGCCGGCCATGCCTTGGTCGGATGCGTGTCATCCGTCGCCTCGGGGGGCTCTTGCGGCTCCGGCGCGCTATCTGCCGCGGTCACGGCTGGCGCTGGACCGCTGATCAACGGTCAGAACCAAGTCGCAGCGCTGGTCGAGAACGCCGTGCTCGGCGGCGCGGCTTCCGTCGCCGGCGGCGGCAAGTTCGCCAACGGCGCGGTGACGGGCGCGTTCGGGTACGCTAGGTCAGACTACGGACCCCAGAATGGAAGCCAATGATGCTGAAATTCCGAAAGGCGGTGGCCCGATTGGATTCCTTGCTGAATTGCTCTTTGCCACGATCCAGTCAAGGCCAGCAATGGATCCAACGTTGGCTGATGCATGGAACATGCCTCCCATAGCTCGAGGTAACTTTATCGAAGAATTTGTCCGGGACGGAGTACAACGGCTGGTATCGTGTTGGCGCTGAAAATGACAGTACGTTCCCACTGGTTGACTTCCAGAAAGGACAAGATCTTGTCAGCGTGAAGACGGTGGACACAAGTGGTTCAGGGTGGATGTCCGATATGCAAGGGCAAATAAGACAATTGTCTGGAGCTGGGCTGGTAAACGGTCAGCCAGCCAACATGATACTTGATATCCGTGTTCAACCGGGAGGCGCTGCTGCGGCGCAACCTCTAGTGAGTTACGGTGCGCGATTTGGAGTGAACGTCAGCATTAGAGCATTTCCGTTTTAGTCGGTACGCAAAATGGCAGGAGAGCAGCTGGAAATCGTTTTCAAATACAAAAGCCTTGATGCCCAAACGGCCATGCAGCGAGTCGCAGAGGTTTTCGTTCGTTATGGGATTAACTCACCAGGGTTCGGGCTGTCGGGACACAAGTTAAGCACACCACGACTTCTACCCGAACTCCGAGCAGTAACTAGCTTCGACATCGATGGGTATGGATATAATTTCCTTTTTGGCTCTCTGCCGAAATTCCAACTTGACTTTCTGATAATCAAATCGACTTCTGAAGCCGATCTGGCTTGGGACGATTGGGTCTCGGCATTTGATGGAAATGCCGATTTCGTGATGGCATGGGTTGCGGACGTTGATTACGACCATTGGCAGAACTCGACTGACCCTATGGAGTATGAGGTGGTCGGTAGGTCATATGCGCATCTTCCCTTAAGATCGAATGGAATGCCTTTTCCTCTTGAACGGATGGAAATCGACACATCACGCAATCCGGGAAGATGGCGTTTTGGAACAGGTTACATAGAGGCGGTTGGTGCCACAATGTGGCTTGGCTCGTCATTTTGGGAATTGACAGGAGCGGACCGTTCGAAACTGGAGAATGTCACGTGGCTAAAGCGTTTCGAGCAAACGCCGAACTTAATGAAAATTCAAGCAGCCGATGCCTGCTTCACAACAGGCGAGGGTGAGATTGGCGAGCGCCAATTTCTACTTCGAACGCTTCTATTTCCCCAGCAAGTATCAGATCGGCGCGGCACATCTCACCCACCGTCTACATCAACTCGACATTGATTGAAGCGCGTAGGCCGGAGTAGTCTGCAGTTCGTAGGGCGCATTAGCCTCTTGGCGTAATGCGCCGCTCCCTTTAGACGCGTAGCTGTCGTCGGTTGACCGACACGCTGGGCCGGCCGGTGCAGGTCGCAACATCCGTCAACGGCGCCACCTACACCATGAGCGCCGGCTATGACGGCAACAGCCGGCTGACCAGCGTCAGCTACGCTTCCGGCTTCACCGCCAAATATGCCTACACCAGTCTCGGCTATGCCAACGAGATGCTCGATGCCACGAGCGGCCAGGCGTACTGGACCGCCAGTGCGATGGATGCCGAAGGCCACATCACGCAGCAGACCTCCGGCAACGGCCTCGTCACCACGCGGGCCTTCAGTCTCACCACCGGCCGGCTCAACTCGATCGCCACCGGCAGCAGCGGCGCAGTGCAGAACTTCGCCTACAGCTACGACCTGCTCGGCAATCCGCTGTCGCGCAGCGATGCCAATACGGGCCTGGCAGAGAGCCTTGCCTATGACGCGCTGAACCGGCTGACGTCAGCCACGGTCAACCTCAGCCCGGCGCTGGTCAAGACCTTCGCCTATAGCCCGATCGGCAATCTCCTGTCGAAGTCCGATGTCGGCACCTATGCCTATCCGGCCGCCGGCTCGCCGCAGCCGCACGCGGTCATGAGCATCTCCGGCGGCGCGATCTCGACCAGCTTTGCCTATGACGCCAACGGCAACCAGACGAGCGGCCTCGGCCGCAGCATTGTATTTACCTCCTACAACAAGCCCGCCAGTATCACGCAGGGCACTCGCACCATCTCCTTCCTCGACGACACCGAGCATCAGCGCTTCGCGCAGATCACCCCGGAAGGAACCACGCTTTACATCTCAGCCTTCGGCGTGATGGAGGAGGTGCAAAATCCGGGCACCATGAGCCAGAAGTGGACCGACTATCTTTCGGTCGGCAATGCCAAGGTCGGCATGCGCGTGCTGCAGGCGGCGTCCGAGACGCTGTCGACACGCTATTTCCACACCGATCATCTCGGCTCGATCTCGGTGATCACCGACGAGAATGGCCTGGTGGTGGAGCGGCTGTCCTACGACGCCTGGGGCAAGCGCCGCTTTGCCAACGGCGCGGATGATCCGACCGGCAGCATCACCAGCCAGACCACGCGCGGCTTTACCGGGGAGGAAGAGCTCTCGGTTAGCGGTCTCGTGCATCTCAATGGCCGCGTCTACGATCCCTTGCTGGCGCGGTTCACGTCTCCAGACACGACGACCGAAAGTCCCTTCGACCCGCAGGACTGGAACCGCTACTCCTATGTGGGCAACGACCCGCTCACGTTCACCGATCCGTCCGGCCACTGCTTCCTGGGTTGCTTCTGGCAGCATATAGTCAGTAACCCGATCGTAAGGGCCGTCGTGCAGATCGTGGCGACGGTAGTGCTCGCCGCCGTGCTCACGCCTGTCGCCGTCGCAGCTGGTTTTGCAGCGGCGGCGACGACCGCGGCTACGGTCGGGGCGGCGGCGCTGAGCGCATCGATCGTGACAGGTCTATCCGGCGGCAATCTCGGGCAGATACTGAGAGCAGGCCTGATCGCGGGCGCAACCGCCTTCGGATTCGCTGAAGTTGCTAGCCTGACCCCCGGCGCCGCCAACCCCTTGGCCAATCCGGCAGCCTATGCCGAGAATGTTGCCGGTCATGCATTGGTAGGATGTGTGTCATCCGTCGCCTCGGGGGGCTCTTGCGGCTCCGGCGCGCTATCTGCCGCGGTCACTGCCGGCGCTGGGCCGCTGATCAACGGCCAGAACCAGGTCGCCGCGCTGGTCGAGAACGCCGTGCTCGGCGGCGCGGCTTCCGTCGCCGGCGGCGGCAAGTTCGCCAACGGCGCGGTGACGGGCGCGTTCGGGTATCTGGTTTCGCTGGGGGCGGGGGCAGTTCGTCCGGAGGCGCCGGTGATCCGCTGGACGCTCATGCGGAGGATTATCCATTTCAGCAGGCTGCCGCGACTCAGGGCTATTCAGGTCAAGGACCGGACATAATCGGAAGCTACGGAAAAGCTCTATTTACGTTTTTGGGGATTGCCGTTCCTGCTGAGGGTATTTCTGCAGGAGGCGCGGCCGTAGGGGTCGATATACTCGTCAACTCCGCGGGCGAAGCGTCGGTTAGCATCAATGGCGTTGAACTTTCTATTCACGCTGCAACTCAGGCCACGATACGCAATATTTCTCTGGACGAGGCAGCTTCTGCGATGAGCAACGGACAGTCGTTTAACTATATACAAAACGGTCAAACCCTGACAGGATACTACGATGCCTCAACGAATGTATTTGTCGGAGTGGGAAATCGAATTACAACTATTATGCGACCGTCCAATCCGACCAATTACCTCGGTAATCTTTTGGCTAGGACCCAATGAAGTTGCGCTATGATGCATCTGTAGATGCGGCCTACATCACTCTAGCTGAGGATGGCGACACTTCATCGTTCGGGTTTACCTACGCGTGTGATCCTGTCGAGGTCAAAGGTCAGATCCATCTCGATTTCAACGACGTCGGTCGATTGATTGGAATAGAAGTGTTGCAGGCGAGCAAGATGCTTCCAAAATCCGCCCTGAATTGGGGAGTTACGAAGAAAAAGCGTGAGCCGGGTTAACGCGTAACGCGCAGGGTGAACTCGTAAGGCGGGATGGAATCGAAGCCGTAATGCGACATATTTTCAAGATCGTAGGGCGCATTAGCCTCTCGGCGTAATGCGCCGCGCTGCTTCGATGCCGAGCGGCGGTCGTTTGACCGACACGCTGGGCCGGCCGGTGCAGGTCGCCACCACCGTCAACGGCGCCACCTACACCATGAGCGCCGGCTATGACGGCAACAGCCGACTGACCAGCGTCAGCTACGCCTCCGGCTTCACCGCCAAATACGCCTAAACCAGTCTCGGCTATGCCAACCACCTGCTCGATAGCGCCAGCGGCATAGCCTACTGGACGCGAACGCGATGGATGCCGAGCAGCATCTGACGCAGCAGACGTCAGGCAACGGCCTCGTCACCACGCGGGCCTTCAGCCTCACCACCGGCCGGCTCAACTCGATCGCCACCGGCAGCAGCGGCGCAGTGCAGAACTTCGCCTACAGCTACGACCTGCTCGGCAATCCGCTGTCGCGCAGCGATGCCAATACGGGCCTGGCAGAGAGCCTTGCCTATGACGCGCTGAACCGGCTGACCTCCTCCACCGTCAACCTCAGCCCGGCGCTGGTGAAGACCTTTGCCTATAGCCCGATCGGCAATCTCGTGTCCAAGTCCGATGTCGGCACCTACGCCTATCCGGCGGCCGGCGCGCCGCAACCGCATGCGGTGACGAGCATCTCCGGCGGGGCGATCTCCACCAGCTTTGCCTATGACGCCAACGGCAACCAGACGAGCGGCCTCGGCCGCAGCATCGTCTTCACGTCCTACAACAAGCCCGCCAGCATCACGCAAGGCACCCGCACCATCTCCTTCCTGGACGATACCGAGCACCAGCGTTTTGCCCAGATCGAACCCGAAGGAACCACGCTCTATATCGCCGCTTTCGGCGTGATGGAGGAGGTGCAAAATCCGGGCACGATGAGCCAGAAGTGGACCGACTATCTCTCGGTCGGCAACGCCAAGGTGGGCATGCGCGTCCTGCAGGCGGCGTCCGAGACGCTGAGCACACGCTATTTCCATACCGATCATCTCGGCTCGATCTCGGTCATCACCGACGAGAACGGCCTGGTGGTGGAGCGCCTCTCCTACGACGCCTGGGGCAAGCGCCGCTTTGCCAACGGCGCGGATGATCCGACCGGCAGCATCACCAGCCAGACCACGCGCGGCTTTACCGGGGAGGAAGAGCTCTCGGTTAGCGGTCTCGTGCATCTCAATGGCCGCGTCTACGATCCCTTGCTGGCGCGGTTCACGTCTCCAGACACGACGACCGAAAGTCCCTTCGACCCGCAGGACTGGAACCGCTACTCCTATGTGGGCAACGACCCGCTCACGTTCACCGATCCGTCCGGCCACTGCTTCCTGGGTTGCTTCTGGCAGCATATAGTCAGTAACCCGATCGTAAGGGCCGTCGTGCAGATCGTGGCGACGGTAGTGCTCGCCGCCGTGCTCACGCCTGTCGCCGTCGCAGCTGGTTTTGCAGCGGCGGCGACGACCGCGGCTACGGTCGGGGCGGCGGCGCTGAGCGCATCGATCGTGACAGGTCTATCCGGCGGCAATCTCGGGCAGATACTGAGAGCAGGCCTGATCGCGGGCGCAACCGCCTTCGGATTCGCTGAAGTTGCTAGCCTGACCCCCGGCGCCGCCAACCCCTTGGCCAATCCGGCAGCCTATGCCGAGAATGTTGCCGGTCATGCATTGGTAGGTAGGATGTGTGTCATCCGTCGCCTCGGGGGGCTCTTGCGGCTCCGGCGCGCTATCTGCCGCGGTCACTGCCGGCGCTGGACCGCTGATCAACGGCCAAAACCAGGTCGCGGCGCTGGTCGAGAACGCCGTGCTCGGCGGCGCGGCTTCCGTCGCCGGCGGCGGCAAGTTCGCCAACGGCGCGGTAACGGGGGCGTTCGGGTATCTGGTTTCGCTGGGGGCGGGGGGCAGTTCGTCCGGAGGCGCCGGTGATCCGCTGGACGCTCATGCGGACGATTATCCATTTCAGCAGGCTGCCGCAACTCAAGGCTATTCAGGCCAAGGACCCGACATTATCGGAAGCCTGGGGCAGGCTTGGGCGAATTTTATGTCTATCGCGGCTCCGGGACTTGCCCCAGACCTTCTTTTCGGGAGAGCCGCAGTTGGCACGGGCGAGATTGCTTGGGCAAACATAACCAAAGGAAGTAGTGTATCAAATGTTCAAATCGATCTGAGTTCCTCTGAGTTCGTGCAGAATTTGCTAGATTCTGGTTATCAAGCTTCAACTAGTAGCGATGGTGCTGCTACAATTCTGGATAATGGTACAAGTCGCTACGTGATAAGGCCGTCAGCTTCTGGTCCTGCTACGGCCGACTATTATCCGAGCGGCGCAAGTAGAGCTCAAACAAAAATTCGATTGAACGACTAGGAGATTGACTGATGGAGGTTATTCGGAGCGCGGACGACTTCAATTTGTATCGTGCGCGTGTTGAGCGCGAAGTATGGTTGGGAGGTGTGTTTCCGCGCCGAGTTTTCAAGAGATCTCCATCCTCTACAAAATTCTTCGACAGCGCAAATATGACTTCTTCCGAGTTCTTTGAAATGCTCCGAGCCCTTTGTGATGAATTGAATGAAGGTGGATTTACCTTTGGGGTAGTTGACCCAAATCCAGGGCGATTCGCTTCAGGTCATTTTGGGCGTTTTCCTGTAGCGAAATTTTCTCGGAATGACCCGGTATCTGAATTCCTTGATTTTGTACTATACGGCGAGAATGACGCTATATCTTTTCAGGTGTTTGAAATTGTAATTTTGTCCGATAGTGGATCCTTTGTAGCTTATGGGAGGCGGGTCGACGAGTATGGCGTGGTGTCAATTTTCGATGGCCTTGGAATGAGAAGTAAAGCAATGCCTAAAGCATTGGCGGCTGGTTTTCTTATGGATCGAGGTAAATTATACGAATGTATCAAGGATTTTAGGACGCTTAAGGTTGGCCGTCAGGAATTCTTTGATTCTTGGGACGGCTGACCAGTGTGATCGACCCCTCCGGCTTCACCGCCAAATATGCCTACACCAATCTCGGCTACAGCGACCAGATACTCGATGCCACGAGCGGCCTGGCTTACTGGACCGCCAGCGCGGCGTCACCCATCTACTTTGCATGGGGTTGTTTTCGATAATTTTTGTCGGCCATGCGCAACCCGGTCAGGCGTAACGCGAAACCCGGATTGGTCTCGGCCGGATCTTGCTTGCTCGCGCGAAATCGCGGTGTGGAAGGACAAGATCCTTTGACGCCAATCGCCGTGAAAATAAATGGGAGCCCGACGGGCCGGAACCGGCGTGTCGGGGCCCAGCATTGAAAATATGCCTGTTTACGTTTTGTTCAAAAAGCCGTAGAAGCTGTTTCGTCTCATCCCATCAAGGGGCGTATCGCGATCGTCAGGAAACGCGGGATGAGCTCGTAGGGCGCATTAGCCTCTTGGCGTAATACGCCGCTCTCTTCCGACGCTGAGCGTCGATCGTTTGACGGACACCCTGAGCCGCGCGGTGCAGGTCGCGACCTCAGTCAACGGCGCGACCTACAGCTTGGGCGCGACCTATGACGGCAACAGCCGACTGACCAGCGTCAGCTACGCTTCCGGCTTCACCGCCAAATATGCCTACACCATATTTCGTCTACACCAACGAGATGCTCGATGCCACGAGCGGCCTGGCTTACTGGACCGCCAGTGCGATGGATGCCGAAGGCCACATCAAGCAGCAGACCGCGGGCAACGGGCTCGTTACCACGCGTGCCTTCAGTCTCACCACCGGCCGGCTGAACTCCATCGCCACCGCAGCGGCGGCGCCGGTGCAGAATTTTGCTTATAGCTACGACCTCCTCGACAACCCGCTGTCGCGAGGCGACGCCAATACGGGCTTGGCAGAGAGCCTTGCCTATGACGCGCTGAACCGGCTGACATCTCCACCAGCTTTGCCTATGACGCCAACGGCAACTTTTCCGGCCTCGGCCGCAGCATCGTCTTTACGTCCTACAACAAGCCCGCCAGCATCACGCAAGGCGCGCGCACCATCTCCTTCCTCGACGACACCGAGCATCAGCGCTTCGCGCAGATCACGCCTGAAGGCGCCGCGCTCTACATCGCCGCCTTCGGCGTGATGGAGGAAGTGCAAAATCCGGGCACCATGAGCCAGAAGTGGACCGACTATCTTTCGGTCGGCAATGCCAAGGTCGGCATGCGCGTGCTGCAGGCGGCGTCCGAGACGCTTTCGACACGCTATTTCCACACCGATCATCTCGGCTCGATCTCGGTGATCGCCGACGGGAACGGCCTGGTGGTGGAGCGGCTGTCCTATGATGCCTGGGGCAAGCGGCGCTTTGCCAATGGCGCGGATGATCCGACCGGCAGCATCACCAGCGAGACCACGCGCGGCTTTACCGGCCAGGAGAGAGCTCGGTCTCCAGCCTCGTGCACCTGAATGGCCGGGTCTACGATCCCTTCCTTGCGCGCTTCACCAGCGCAGACACGATGACCGAGAACTCCCTACGACCGGGGGGGCTCCAATCGTTACTCCTATGTCGGCAACGATCCGCCCACGTTCACCGATCCGTCCGGCCACTGCTTCCTGGGTTGCTTCTGGCAGCATATAGTCAGTAACCCGATCGTAAGGGCCGTCGTGCAGATCGTCGCTACGGTAGTGCTCGCCGCCGTGCTCACGCCTGTCGCCGTCGCAGCTGGTTTTGCAGCGGCGGCGACGACAGCGGCTACGGTCGGGGCCGCGGCGCTGAGCGCATCGATCGTCACCGGATTGTCCGGCGGCAACCTCGGGCAGGTGCTCAGGGCAGGCCTGATCGCGGACGCAACCGCCTTCGGATTCGCTGAAGTTGCTAGCCTGACCCGCGGCGCGCCAACCCCTTGGCCAATCCGGCAGCGTATGCCGAGAATGTTGCGGGCCGTGCATTGGTAGGATGTGTGTCATCCGTCGCCTCGGGGAGCTCTTGCGGCTCCGGCGCGCTATCTGCCGGCGCTGGACCGCTGATCAACGGCCAGAACCAGGTCGCCGCGCTGGTCGAGAACGCCGTGCTCGGCGGCGCGGCTTCTGTCGCCGGCGGCGGCAAATTCTCCAACGGCGCAGTAACGGGCGCGTTCGGGTATCTGGTTTCGCTGGGGCCGGTCAAGGACTGGCAAAATTCTCTTGATGCGGATGTTCCGGGAGTGGGTCACAACGGTGGCCCTCCGATGGATGACGGAGCCTTATCTTCATCCAGAAGGTGATCAAAACCCGACGGTCAAGATCATAAGTCCTTATCCGACTTCAACCGAGCCCGGACTGTTCGATCCAGCACCAATAGGCCCTGGCGGGGTTTTGACGAAACACCCTATACGTTTTCACAAAGCGCTTTAAATCCACGATAGGCCGTATATGAACTCGCAGCAACTTGTGACGGAAATTATGGCCGCCGGCACCGCAGTGCCCGACCCGCAAGGTTCCCCTGGGCTTGTTCGGTATGACGTGCCCGGCATGTACGGCACCAGTCAGGGCACCTGGTAGCATCGACCAACACAAACAAAATATATCATTTCCATTTTAAGGGGAATTAGTTGAATGAAATTCAAAGTGGTTCCTAGTTCATCGAGAGCGCCGGTTGGTAATTTGGTTATCGAGCTGATGATTACGCGTTCGATTACGAGCCTGTCCCACCGGGTTTTACCTCCATGTTGATCAACACTCTGAGTTTGGAAGTGAATCGCGATGGTCTAATAGTTTCCGTTTGGGGAATGTGTCCCCATACAAGTTGGAAACTTACCCCGTTGAAACCGCCTGCGGCTGACAGTGGCGGTGTCATTGTCGGATCTGACCGTCCGTTCCATCGGGGGGTGTCATTGCAAGTGAATGAGAATGGCCCCTGGCCAGTATATGCTGATGTAGAATCTGGATGGGTGCAAGTCGCGAGTGGTCGAGCTGCGAAGAGAGCGGTAAACGTTCTGCCCGGCGTTATCCTTGAGATTACTGGGCAAGACGACATTGCGGCACTCTGGCTAAAACCTATTAATTTGCCGAAGTTGATGCCACCAATGCTTAACCCGATAGGTTAATCCGTAACGCGCGCAATCCGGACTAGTTTGTAACGCGTAAGCCGGATTAGTCTGTAGGGCGGATCGGATCGTGATCCGCCATCTTGGCTGCACGGCTGGCATCGCGGCGCAAGTGAACAACATTCCTCCGCCAAATACGCCTACTCTAATCAGGGCTATGCCAATGATTGCTCGATAACTCGTTACCCGGATTAGCTCGTAGGCGCATTAGCCCGTTGGCGTAATGCGCCGCTCTCTTCCGACGCTGAGCGGCGATCGTTTGACCGACGCGCTAGGCCGGCCGGTGCAGGTCGCAACTGAACCTCCTCCGAATTGATGGACACCTGTAGTAGGCTCAATGAGCCAGGAGGTGTCAAATGGAAGAACGTCAACGTCGGTCGTTTACGGACGACTATAAGCGGCAAGCGGTCGATCTCGTGGCTTCGAGTGGCCGCTCGATCGGATCGGTGGCCAAGGAACTTGGGCTGCGCGATTCCGTCTTGCGACGCTGGGTGGAGTTGCGTGGGGCGGGCCGCGAGCCGACGGCGGTGGCGCGGCACCCCACAACGCAGGCGACGCTGCCGTCGGCGGACCACGCGGCGGAGATCGCTCGTTTGCAGCGAGAGAACGAGCGGTTGCGCATGGAGCGCGACATTTTAAAAAAGTCGATCGCGATCTTTGCTGGAGTTCCGAAATGAGATTTCGCTTCATCGAAGATCGCCGCGCGTATCCGGTAAGAATCAGTCGGGTGCGCACTACCGACAGCCGGCACGACCTGCCGATCGCTCCAAACCTGCTTGAGCTAGTAGACCGAAACACATCCGAAACGTTGAAATACGGAATTACGTCTCAACAAAATCCCCAAGACCGGTATGTTTCTGATTATTATAAGGCTAATAACGCGGACATGGTTGTACTAGGATCGTACTCTACAAGATGGATGGCTCGCGCGGAAGAACTTCGCTTAAACGAGAACTATGTCATAAACAACGGGAGCTTTCCTCCACTTACCTTTAGATGGTAGCGCCGGCAAATGATTATTAGCAAGAAACAGGCTCGTACCGCCTTTCGATCCGTGATCAGGCCACTAAGAACTAAGAATGTGGCAAGCTGAGAAATCGCTATCTCTCTTAAGATGAGATTTCTTTGTTGATTGGTGAGCTTACGGTTGTTTCTCCGATATCGGGTATACTAATTATGCCAATACTAATGGATGAGGCGATTGCTACTCCTCCATCGGACTACGTTGGGTATAAGTCGAGGGACAATTCTGTAACTGTAAGTATCAAGATAGACTTCGCGTTATGGGAGCGATCGCCGTATTGGAACGGCTATCGATTATGACAGTCCACGTCCTAAACTCTCTCGACAAGATCCAGGTCAATACCTCTTGGATCAAGATCGGCAGAAATTGCGCCTAGTTGTGGACAAAGTGCAGTCTCGGTTGGCTTTGCGATTCACGGAGTGAACTTCGCTTTGCTCTATTTTCGCAACTCGTAACTCGGTTAATTCTGTAGCTCGTAGGGCCCATTAGCCTCTTGACGTAACGCGCCGCTATCTTTCGACGCCAGCGGCCCTCGTTTGACCGACACCCTCGGCCGCCCGGTGCAGGTCGCCACGACCGTCAACGGCACGACCTACAGCATGGCCGCCACCTATGACGGCAACAGCCGGCTGACCAGCGTCAGCTATGCCTCCGGCTTCGTTGCAAAGTATGCCTACACCAGTCTCGGCTATGCCAACCAGCTGCTCGATAACGCGAGCGGCATAGCCTACTGGACCGCGAATGCGATGGATGCCGAGCAGCATCTGACGCAGCAGACCTCAGGCAACGGCCTCGTCACCACGCGCGCCTTCAGCCTCACCAACGGCCGGCTCAATTCGATCGCCACCAGCAGTGGGTAGCGTCGTTACCGGATTCATTGGTTTCGAAAGTGGCCCCCTCGACATAGCAATTGGTATAGGCAGGCATTATGTTGGAGCAGAGATAGGCGACTGGCTAACAGGCCGAGACGACGGTATAATCTATCTGAGAACCGATGCGAACGGTGGGGAATACGTCGGACAAGCCGAGAGCCAGGATCGATATGAAATTAGGCAGCTGGAACATCAGGCGAGTAATCCGACGGCAGACTATACATTCCAAGAATTGGAACGCGTGCCCGTCGATTCTGGGCGCTCCTTGAATGTTGCAGAGGAGGATTGGATTCGAGCTGGAGGCGGACCACAATCTACTGGTGGTTCGCTGCAGAACGCACGTCACCAAATGAGTGAACAAAACTACCGGAACGCGGGTGGAACGATTAACTATCCATGAAAAAGGCAGTCAATGTTGGCACGGTCTTCGCCGTCCCGCTTGCAGACAAAATCTTTGGATTTGGGCAGCTGATCGCATGGCAGCGACCGATATTTTACATGGTAGGCTATGATGCGAGGGCAGATTCGGCCGACCTGGACGAGGAGGATCTCAGGAAGGCAAGACCGGTCTTGCTAGGAAACTTTTTCGACATCTTGATCGCCAATGGGCGATGGCAAGCAATTCGGCAACAGAAGGCGCCGAACGTACCATTCCCCTGCTTTAAGATTAAGATTGAGGATAAGTTCTACATCGAAAGCTGGGACAGGAGCCAGATCCGCGAAGCGAATTCCGAAGAATGCGCTAATTTACAATATCGTTCGAATCATAGTGCAATAGTTCTTGAGAACGCGTTAAAAGCCCATTTTGGTATGACCCCTTGGGAGTCAAGATTCGACAGCCTGAAAGCCGAGGCGGTAGCTAAAGCATCTAATATGTTTATTCGTAATTGATACTAGACGAGCGATTTTGAAGTTCGAACCATGTCAAGCGGCCTTGTCGAGTTTGTATGTCCAAGTGTGAACGACTGGATCGCGGTTGAAGAAGTCGATGGCGCCCATGATGCGCTCCCTGAGCTCTGAGCTCTTGTTTGGACGAGACGCGGATATGGCACAGCGCGGATCGGGCCAGCTTGGAGAAGAAGCCCTCGACGAGGTTGAGCCACGAGCCATGCTTGGGCGTGAAGGTGAATTCGAAGCGGCCTGCCGGTTGCTCGGCGAGCCATGCTTTGGTCTCCTTGGAGATATGGGCGGAATGATTGTCGAGGATGATGTGGATCGCCGTGTCGGCCGAATAGACATTATCGAGACGCTCAAGGAACGCGACGAACTCGCGGCTGCGATGGCGGTCCTCGACCATGGCGTGAACCTTGCCCGTCACGAGATCGATGCCGGCCAGCAGGGTGACGGTGCATGGCGTTTGTATTCATGGTCGCGGGTGAAGGTCGCATGAACGCCAGGCACGGCGCTTTCGTTCTGGCCGGGGCACATCCCCGCCCAGGCCACCAGATGGCCAGCCGTCTCAAAGCGGCTCATGTCGGTGCCGATCTCCGAAAGGATCGTCAACGCCGACAGCCGGCTGACGCCGGGGATGGTGGCGAGTTGATCAATCAGGTCGGAAAATTTGGCCTTGTCGGCCATCACCTCCTGATCCATGCGAAAAACCCGCGTCTCCACTTCACGATCCATGTCCCTGATCGCCGCATCCAGCGCATCCCACTGTCCCAAATGGAGTTGGAGCAGAAAGCGGTGATGGTCGGTGAGCCGGCCGTGCAGCGCATCATAGAGCTCCTTGGGCTTCACCTTCAGCCGCCTGTCGGCCAGAGCGGCCAATTTGCGCGGATCCCGGACGCCTTTGATCATGGCCTCGATCATCCGACGCCCATTGAGGCCCATGATGTCGCTGATCACCGAATCCAGCCAGATGTTGGCTTCGGTCATCGTCTTCTGGATGCGCTGGACGTGCCTGGTCTGCTCGCGCCAGTTGCTTGCGGGTCCGCATCAACGCCCGCAACTCGTGCTGTTCCTCATCCGGAACGAAGCTCGCCTTGATCGGCCCGAAGGCGGCAATCTCCGCCAGCCACTCCGCATCCTTCATGTCCGTCTTGCGGCCAGGAACAGCCTTGATGTGAGCGGCGTTGACCAAGATCAATTTGAATACACCGTCGCTCAGTATCCTCCAGACCGGCATCCAAAAGACCCCGGTCGCCTCCATCGCCACCAACTCACATCGATGCGACGTCAGCCATTGCAGAAGCGCCAACAGCCCATCCGTCGTCGTGGCAAACGTTTGAAACTCCCGCTTCGCCTTTCCCGCCGACATCGTATGCACACACGCAACAACATTGTCCTTGTGAACATCCAGTCCAGCCACCCGTTCGTGAAGCAATTCCATGATCACCTCCCCTACCGAAAACGCTGCCGGCAAGGGCGCCTTTATCAAGTGAATCCTAAAAAGCAGGCTCCAGGGCGTCGCCGCGCCTACGCGCAAGTGTGGGTCATCAACGCGCCCCGGATCCAACTCGCAACCGAGTTCGAGCACATCAGTGAGATCCCGACCTCTTGCCGACAGCGACAACAAATCTAGCATCAAAAATCCAACCGGCAACAAACCCGAACCCGTTTCATCCAAGTGGGTCGGCCAAAGGCCGGTGCTTAACTCGCAATGACGGGACCGGCGGGAGGTCGGTAGGGCGAATCGCGATCCGCCGTGTTCGTCACGATGGCGGATTGCGCCTTCCGCCTCCGCTCGTTGAGCTACGGCGGACAGGTCGGCTCCAATCCGCCCTACCACCTGGTCTTCGTGGTTGCGCACAGCCTGCGTAAGCTGTGAACAGACGCAACCTTCGCGTTGACGCCGAACCACGACACAGATTTGACTTCGCCTCGGTCGGTACACCCTTCACCCGCCGGGCGGCTTGTGTCCGCGATCCCACGATATCTGTTCATCGCCCGGCGCTCTTGTCGGGTTTTTTCGTGGTGGAGACCTCGGTGAGCATTGCTGATCTGAAGGCCCAGCTTCGCGATGTGCCGGGCTTCCAAGGCCTGACCATGCAGTCTATCGGCGGACGGCAGGTGTTCGGCTGCAACGGCCTGATTGCCGCGGTGGATCCGACCGCCAACGCGCAGGAAATCGAGAGCGCGATCCGCGATGCCTCGGCCATGCGGCAGCCAGCCATCGCCACCACAACGGCAGCGCCAACGTCGCTGCCGCCCAACAACCTGACCATGACGGAAGCAAAACCCATGACCCCGCCACCCGCCCCATCAAGCCCTATCGGCATCAAGCCCGGTGAACTCTCCGGCCTCTTCAAGCAGCTTCGCGCCCGCAAGGAGGCCATGATCGCCGACATCCAGGCCAACGGCGCCGAGGTCGCGGCCGTGCTGGCCGCAGGCGAGCAGATGAGCGCGGGCCTCAAGGCCGATGCCGACGCGCTCAAGGCCGAGTTCGGCCAGTTGACCAACTTCCCAACGGCGGAGTGATTCCCGATGAGCAATGCTGATGCCACCATCCTCGGCCGTCCACCGCATTATCGTGACGAGTTCGCAGCGCAGGCCAGGAAGCTCTGCGAACTCGGGGCCACCGACTTCGAACTGGGCGAATTCTTCGGCGTGACGACGCGGACCATCTACCTCTGGAAGAACAGGCATCCCAAGTTTTGCCGGGCGGTGAAGGTCGGCAAGTCGAGGGCCGATGAGCGCGTCGAGCGCGCGCTGTTCAATCGCGCCGTCGGCTACAGCTACGAGAGCGAAAAGGTCTTCCACTTCCAGGGCGAGATTGTCCGCGCTCCCATTGTCGAGCACGTCGTGCCTGATCCCAGCGCCGCGCTCAATTGGCTGAAGAATCGCAAGTGGAAAGTTTGGGGCGATAGAGCGCCTGCCGGGACAGACGGTGGCCCGATCCCGATCATCACCCGCATCGAGCGCGTGATCGTCGATCCGCCAAAGAGGGATGAATGAGCGCGGCAAGCCAAGGAGATCGCCGAAGTCTATTCGCCGACCTGCCATTTCGCGCCTCGCCGGGGCGCCGATAGAGAGGGCGACCACAAGGGTCGCCCCCAGGGTCGCGTCTATGACACGTCGATCCCGTAGGGG
>CAVTNW010000037.1:0-16650 GCA_963736075.1 uncultured Alphaproteobacteria bacterium
CCCCGGAGCAATTTGAAGATACCAGGGTGTGACTGGGCGGCATGGCTAGTTGAGCGATTCGTTGAAGCTTATCATATCGAGCCTTGCTCCGACCTCATCCTGAGTTCGCCATCGGCGTGGGCCGACCCGCTGCGCATGAAAGTCTGTTCTTCATTTCGACGCCGAGTTGTCCTCATCCTGAGGAGCATCGCGCCAGCGATGCGTTGAAGGATGGACCCGGGCGACGACCTTTCGAGCCGCCATCCTTCGAGACGCATCGCGCTTGCGCGATGCTCCCTCAGGATGAGGACCGGGGAGAGCCTTGCCGATATGATCAGAACTTCGGAAACGATGGTCTAGTCTCTGTCGGCGAGCGCTTCCAGCATGCCATCAATGAGAGAATTGGATTGGTCTCGGGCCTGTTCAGCGACTGAACACTGGCTCGGTTACGATCTCGCATTTCACGGAGTTGGCGATGAAGCACATCGTATGCGCCTCGTGATGCAGTTGGCGTGCCCGCTGCTCGCTTGAACGGGCCGCGAGCTTGATTCGAGGCCGGAGCACGATGCGCGAAAACGCGCCGCTGCCGTTCGCCTCCTCGATCATCAGCCCCTCCGGATCGTCGCGATAGTCGAGCACGACGACGTCGTTGACTGAGCAGAGGTGCAGGTACCAGAGCATGTGGCAGGTCGACGCGGACGCGACCAGCAAATCCTCGGGATTCCACCGGCTGGCGTCGCCGCGAAAGCCCTGATCGGACGAACCGGCGATATCGGTCTTGCCCGGCATGCTGATGATATGGGCACGTTCATAGGCCTGGTAACTCGAAGTACCGGTGCCGGTGTTGCCGGTCCAGAGGATCGTCGGGCGGTAGCGGTGCTCTTTGATGGCCATCCTCGGCGATCCCCAGGATTATTTATTAGCGCTGGAACTGTACTGCGACCCGTCGCTGGAAAACAAGCTGTGCGAAAAAGGCTCGCGGGGGCACCAACGGGCTGACTTGCCCGGGACGATGGCGCTACGGCGTGATAGGCGTTCCGTCATGGATACCGAAGGGCGCGCGCTCCCACTGATGCGGCAATCGCTCAGCCTTGTGCTGACGCCGCATGGCGCGCTGCATCTTGAAGAACAGGACACCGATGTTGCGGTGGACGCCGCCGTGGCCCAACGGATCGCCGCGGCATTCGCACGCGATGGCGGCCACGGTCTGCTGCAGCTCGGTGCGGGCGAGGCCGATAGCCACCTGCCGCCCGTACTGGCCTTCTGGCGTGGCTTCGCGATGTGCTTCGTCGCAGGCCTCTGCGCGCTCGATGGCACAGCGTCCGCCGGGAAGCCCAGGAACATTCCCGCTCCAACGTCGGCCGAGCTCGCCGCCCTGATCGACCAGGCGCCGCCGATGCGTGGCGGCGAATACCTTCGCGTCGAGATTCTCCAATCATTTTGGCAGGCGATCGAGCGCGCGCTCGCGGTCGAGCTTTCCGAGAGCCGCCTGTCGCTGCAGGAGTTCCTCAGGAGCCGCGACGCCCGCTGGCGCCTGGTCGGGCGCGTGCATTTCAACCTGGCGGAAAACCGCCGGGATGCCGACTGCCCCTTTGCCTTCATGGCGACCTACACCTCGTCGCTTGCAGCCCAAGGCGCGCTGCGCCATCTGCCGCTCGGGCAGGCCTTGCGCGAATATGCCGGAAGCGACGACAAGGAGAAGCTGCTGCGGTTGCTGGAGCCGCTGCAGCTCGCCGGCGAAAGCTGCGGCTGGCTCAAGGACATCATCGACAGCGGCGAGATTTTTCATCCGCTGCGCTGGACGCCGCGCGAGGCGATGCGATTTCTGGGCGACGTCGAGAAATTCGAGCGCTCCGGCCTGGTGGTGCGCATGCCGGCGGCCTGGCGCATGGGCCGGCCCAGCCGGCCGGCCGTCGAGGCTACCGTCGGGTCCAACGCGCCCAGCCTGGTTGGACTGGACTCCCTGCTGGATTTTCACCTGTCCGTCAGCCTCGACGGCGAGGCGCTCACGCCGGCTGAAATCGAACGGCTGCTCGCGGCCACCGATGGGCTTGCGCTCTTGCGCGGCCGGTGGGTCGAAGTAGATCCAGCCAAGCTGAAGTCGACGCTCGATCAATTCGCGGCGATCGAACGGCTGTCGGCCGCGCAGGGCGTGCCATTTGCGCAGGCCATGCGGCTGTTGGCGGGCGCCGAGATCGGTGGCGACCGCGCCGCCGCGGTCGAGGCCACGCCATGGGGGCAGGTCCGGGCCGGCGCCTGGCTGGCCGAGACGCTGGCGGGCTGCCGCGGCCCGGAGGCGCTGGCGTCGGCCGATCCGGGCCCGGCGCTGAAAGCGGACTTGCGTGCCTATCAGCAGATCGGCGTCCGCTGGCTCGCCTTCCTCAGCCGGCTCGGCCTCGGCGCTTGCCTTGCCGATGACATGGGCCTCGGCAAGACCATCCAGGTTCTCGCTTTGCTGCTGACGCAGCGTCACCGGGAAGGTTCGCCCGCACCGAGCGTGCTGGTCGCGCCGGCCTCGTTGCTCGCCAACTGGGCCGCCGAGGCCGCGCGCTTCGCACCGTCGTTGCGTCTTCTGGTCGCGCATCCCTCCTTTACCGAACCTGATCGGCTGAAGGCGATCACGCCACAGTCTCTGGGCGACATCGATCTGGTCGTGACCAGCTACGGTACGCTGTCCCGCCTGAACTGGCTCACCGAGGTGCAATGGCGGCTGGCGGTGCTGGACGAAGCCCAGGCCATCAAAAACCCCAACGCCAAGCAGACCAGGGCTGTCAAGGCCTTGCACAGCGGATGCCGGATCGCGCTCACCGGTACGCCGATCGAGAACAACCTGCGCGATCTGTGGTCGATCTTCGACTTCATCAATCCCGGCCTGCTCGGTTCCTCCAAGGCCTTTGCCGACTTCGTCAAGAAGCTCGCCGCGCGCGAGCCGGTCTCCTATGCGCCGCTGCGAAAACTGGTCGCGCCCTATATTCTGCGCCGATTGAAGAGTGACCGAAGCATCATCGCCGACCTGCCCGACAAGACCGAAGTCAAAGCCTTCTGCCATCTCACCAAAAAGCAGGCGGCCCTCTACCAGGCCGCGGTGACCGAGCTGGAGAAGCGACTGCGGGAATCCGGCGATGATATCGCCCGGCGCGGCCTGGTGCTCTCTTCGCTGATGCGTCTGAAGCAGATCTGCAACCATCCGGCGCAATGGTTGGGCGACGGCGCCTATGCCGGGGAGGACAGCGGCAAGTTCATCCGGCTTGGCGAAATTGCCGAAACCATCGCCGCCCGCCAGGAGAAGCTTCTGGTGTTCACGCAATTCAAGCAGATCATCGAGCCGCTGGCGCGCTCGCTCGGCGCGGCCTTCGGCCGTCCGGGCCTCGTCCTTCACGGCGAGACACCGGTTAGCAAGCGCAAGGAGCTGGTCAAGAGCTTCCAGCAGGACGAACGCGTTCCTTTCTTCGTGCTGTCGCTGAAGGCGGGCGGTGCCGGCCTCAATCTGACCGCCGCGTCGCACGTCGTCCACTTCGATCGCTGGTGGAACCCGGCGGTCGAGAACCAGGCGACCGACCGCGCTTTTCGCATCGGGCAAAAGCGCAATGTTCTTGTGCACAAATTCGTCTGCCGTGGCACAATCGAAGAGCGAATCGATAAATTAATCGAATCGAAACGGCAGATGACCGAGGATTTTTTCGAAGCTGGCGGAGAAGCCAATCTCACCGAAATGAGCGACCGCGAATTGTTGGCGCTGGTCCGGCTCGATCTCGACGCCGCCACCAAGGAGGGCTGACACCATGAGCTTCTGGGACTATCAACCCTATGTCTCCGTGGCCTCGCGCCGTGCCCAGGCCGCTCGCGAAGTCGAGAAGCTCAAAAAGAAGAACCGGGACATCGCTCCCGTCGTGGTCGAGGGCCGCAAGATCGCGACCAGTGTCTGGGGCAAGGCCTGGTGCGACAACCTGGAGCGTTATTCGGATTATGCTTCTCGTCTGCCGCGGGGAAGGAGCTATGTCCGCAACGGCTCGGTGATCGATCTGTCGATCGCGCGCGGGCAGATCTCCGCGCTGGTCAGCGGTTCGGATATCTACCAGGTGAAAATCGAGATCGCGGTCGCCGCGCCGCCGCGCTGGAAGGCGATCTGCGCCGACTGTGCGGGCTCCGTCGGCTCGCTGGTCGATCTGTTGCGCGGCAAGCTTTCCAAGAGCGTGATGGAACGGGTTTGCCGCGACAGCGACGGGCTGTTCCCGGCGCCGAAGGAGATCAAGCTCTCCTGCAGCTGCCCGGATTGGGCCGACATGTGCAAGCACGTGGCCGCCGTGCTCTACGGCGTGGGCGCGCGCCTCGACGCCGCACCGGAGATGTTGTTCGCCCTGCGCGGCGTCGATCACGCCGACCTGGTCTCGACCGCCGGCTCCGAGGAGATCACCCGCAAGGGCGCCGCCAGCGAGCGGGTGCTCGGTGATGTCGATGTCGCCGCCCTCTTCGGGCTCGACATGGCGCCCTCTCCGGCGGCTCCCGCCGCTCCAGAGACAAGCCCGGCCGCGCGCGCGGCGCCATCCGACGCCAGGACTCGCGCGCCGGCGCGCAAGCCAAAGGGCCAGCCTTTGACGGCCATCGCAGCATCGCCCGATCTTCAAGGGCCGGCCGCTCGCCAAACTAGAAAAGCGGTGCGTGCCGGCGAGCCGGTGACGGCCCGCGCCGGAAGCGACAATGCGGTGCCGAGGGCAAATAAGAGGGTGCCGAAGGCTCCTGCCAAAAGAAAAGTGCCGAACGCCAAACCCTCCCGGCGCCAGCAGCGAGGACGAAGTGACGGCCGGTGACGCTGCGCGGACGCTGGCGTCAGCGGCGGTGCGCTCCCTCTCCCCGCGTCTATCGCGGGGAGAGAGGTAAAGAAAGAGCGCTCGTGGCTCACTGTGACCGAATAACCCGCGCTTTCGAAAGTGTGTGGCCGCACTGCCTCAATGGCCCGTGACCTTCGCCAGCAGCCTCGGCGCGTCCGCGATGACATCGCCGCGCCAGGCCACGATCTGGTCCGGCCGGATCAGCGCCAGATCGGCCTGGTAGAGATCCCGAAGGCTGTCATCAGCTAAATCCACCACACTCACTTCGGCGCCGATCCGCCCCGCCTCGCGCAGCAATGCGCCACAATGCCTCGGGCTGCGGCCGAACCGCAGCAGGGTCCACTCAAA
The DNA here is from genome assembly GCA_963736075.1 of uncultured Alphaproteobacteria bacterium. GTDB lineage: Bacteria > Pseudomonadota > Alphaproteobacteria > Rhizobiales > Xanthobacteraceae > Bradyrhizobium. Next base: position 5,157 of record CAVTNW010000037.1, read on the forward strand.
GCCGAACGAGTCGAACAGCGATCGGCCATCGGCCAGCCAGGCGTGCGGGGGACGCCCACCGGGGCAGGCGCTCGGCGAGTAGCTGTTGGCGGAGTCAGCCGGCGGTTGGCTGCCGTCGGTGGCAATGATCGGCGAAGCGTCGTAGCGGCCGCCGAAGGTGATGCCGGGGATATTGAATTCCGCCCGGGCATGGAGATCGAAATAGGCCCCGGCTTGGCGCCGGGCGCGGGCGCCTTCGGCGCTCTCGTCCTCGATCTCGGCGACTGCTTCATATCGGCCGAGCGAATCGGCGAATTGGCGCGCGAACGCGGTGTTGCGGATCGCCAGCGGCCGGCGCTCGCTTTCGTAGGAAGCCAACAGCGCCGGGCCGCCATATCCCCGCAGCGTTGCCGCCAGTTTCCAGCCAAGATTGACCGCGTCTTCGACCGCGGTGTTGTAGCCGAGACCTCCGGTCGGTGTGAACAGGTGGATTGCGTCACCCGCCAGAAAGACCCGGCCGCGCTGAAAGCCATCGGCGACCAGCGTATGTCCGGCCGTCCAGGTGCCGCGTGACAGGATTTCGGCGGCAAGCGGCAGGCCGACCGCGGCCTGGAACATCGCCAGCGCGCGCGCATCATTGACGGCCTCCGGTGGTTCGGAGGATTTCAACTGCGTATGAAATGCAAATTCGCCTCTGCCATCCACCGCCGCCATGAACGCCCGCCGATCCCGATTGAACGTCACGTTCATCCAGGCCGGCCTGTGGCGGACCGCCCGATAGAAATCGGGCGCGCGCAGATAAACCGCCTGCATCGGACCGCCCATGAAGTCCCGGATCGTCCCGGCTTCGCCCCGATAATTGAAACCGAGCGACTGGCGGACCGAACTGCGTGGACCGTCGGCTCCCACCAGATATTGGCATTGGATCCGCCGCCGCTCGCCATTGGCAACGCTTTCGGCGACGGCTTCGACACGGTCAGCGCCGGCATCGAACGAGTTCATGTGCCAACCGTAGTTGATCGAGACGCCGGGTAACTGCTCGGCCCTTCTTCTCAGCACGGCCTCGACGAACTTTTGCGACACCCGATGCGGCAGTTCGGCGGCGCTCCACGAACCCTTGAGGCCGGCGACCCCTGAGCGGGCCTGGTTCGCGGACGGCAACGCGAAGCGGGCGAGTTCATGACCGGCGTAGCGGGTGAAGTAGGCGATGTCGGTCGGGAATTCCGGCGGCAGCCCGAGGGCGCGAATTTCATCGGCAAAGCCGAGCCGGCGGAAATGCTCCATGGTTCGCGCCTGCGTGGCGTTGGCCTGCGGGTTGAACGCGGTGCCCGGCTTGGCATCGACCAGCACGAGGTGGATGCCGCGACGGCCAAGCTCGTTCGCCAGCATCAGGCCGCACGGGCCACCCCCGACGATCAGGACCTCGCAGCGTTCGGGAATGCTCAGTTTTGTCCCTCTTTTTTGGTCTTGTCAGCCAACCCGGCGCTATTATATCGGAGCTTTCCCAACGACATGATGTCTAAATCCTTCCCCGCGACCTAAGCGAGAGCAAAGATGACGACGGATACCATTGCCGAACACCAGCCCTTTCAGGCCGAGGTGGCCGAACTCTTGCACCTGATGGTGCATTCGGTCTATTCGGAGACCGACATTTTCCTGCGCGAGCTGATCTCGAACGCCTCCGACGCGCTGGACAAGCTGCGCTACGAGGCGATCGCCTCCCCGGGGCTGATCGCCGACGGTGCCGCGGCAGCGATCACCATCGTGCCCGACAAGAAGGCTGGCACGCTTGCCGTGATTGACAACGGGATCGGCATGGACCGGCAGGAGCTGATCGACAACCTCGGCACCATCGCGCGCTCCGGCACCAAGTCCTTCCTGTCGCGGCTCACCGAGGCCAAGGACGGCTCAGGCCTGATCGGCCAGTTCGGGGTCGGGTTCTACGCCGCCTTCATGGTCGCCGATCGGATCACGGTGATCAGCCGCCGCGCCGGCACCGAGGAGACCTGGACCTGGACCTCTTCGGGCGGCAACGGCTTCGATATCGCAGCCGCAAGCGAGGAGGAGGCCAAGCGCCTGTCCCGTGGGACCGAGATCATCCTGCATCTGAAGGAGGATGCGAAAAAATACCTGGAAGGCTACGAGATCGAGCGCATCGTCGGCGCCTATTCCGACAACATCCAGTTTCCGATCTGGCTCAAGCCGGAAGAGGGCGAGCCGCGCCAGATCAACTCGGCCAGCGCGCTGTGGCAGCGGCCGAAATCGGAACTCACCGCGGAGGACTACAAGCAGGCCTACAAATCCATCGCCCATGCCTTCGACGATCCCGCGATGACGCTGCATTACCGCGCCGAAGGCCGCCAATCCTACGCCGTGCTCCTGTTTGCGCCGTCGACCAAGCCGTTCGACCTGTTCGAGCCGACCCGCAAGGGGCATGTCAAGCTCTACGTCCGCCGCGTCTTCATCGCCGACGACGCCGAGCTGTTGCCGGCCTATCTTCGCTTCATCCGTGGCGTGATCGACAGCGAGGATCTGCCGCTCAACCTGTCCCGCGAAATGCTGCAGAACAATCCGCAGCTGGCGCAGATCCGAAAGGCCGTGACCGGCCGCGTCATCGGCGAGCTGGAGAGCCTCGGCGAAAAGGAGCCGGAAAATTTCGCCAAGATCTGGGACGCGTTCGGCGCCGTCATCAAGGAAGGCCTGTGGGAGGATTACGAGCGCCGCGAGAAATTGCTGGCGCTGTCGCGCTTCACCACCACCACGGGCGAGAAGCGCTCGCTCAAGCAATATGTCGAAAGCCTGAAACCCAACCAGACCGAGATCTATTATCTGGCCGGCGACAGCGTCGAGCGGCTGAAATCCAATCCGAAGCTGGAATCCGCCGCCGCCCGCGGCATCGAGGTGCTGCTGCTGACCGACCCGGTCGATGCCTTCTGGACCTCGGCCCCGCTCGACTTCGGCGGCAAGCCCTTGAAGTCGCTGAGCCAGGGTGATGTCGATTTCGGATTGATTCCCCTGCTCGACGAGGCCGCCGACAAGGACAAGAATAACGACAAGTCCGCAGCCGACGAGGCCACGACCATCGCGGTGATCAAGGACGCGCTCGGCGAGCGGGTCTCCGACGTGCGGGCCTCGCAGCGTCTCACCACCTCGGCCTCCTGCCTGGTGGCGGGCGGAGCGGCACGCGACCGCCAACTCGAGCGGCTGCTGGCGCAGCAGAGCAAGGGCGCGGTGACCAAACCCATCCTCGAGGTCAACCTGCGTCACCCCCTGGTCGCCGCCATTGCCGGCCACAAGGAAGACGCCGCTGATCTCTCGCTATTGCTGTTGGAGCAGGCGCAGATCCTCGACGGCGAATTGCCGGAGGACCCGGCGGGCTTCGCCAACCGGCTCAATCAGCTGGTGCTGCGCGGATTGGCGGGCGGGAATGGGTAGCGTCGCGTTAACCGTCGGCAGCGAGTACTTGCTGACGGCTTAGGCCGTCGGCAACCATTTTCTTCGATTGTCATCTGTCTATCATATGCTCCGTTCTTTATAGGGTGCAGCGGGCATCGGACGGCGATCCCAGCCGCGGGTAGCGACGTTCTGTTGCGGCGCTCACGGCCTTCGGATCGAGTCGCCGGACCCAGATCGGTAGCGGAGGGAATGGATCCATGCGCCGGATCATTGATGCGCATCCTCTGATGAGGTCATGCCGCCTCGCGGCGCTGGTTGTGTGCGGCATCCTGCTGGCGGGCAGCGCTCGCGCGCAGGTCCCGGCGCCGGAGGGCTGCTACCCGGTTCCGGACTTCAGGCCTTTGAGCGTTTCGCAGCCGCTCAATATCGATCTGATCAAGCAGCAGCTGTTGTCATACCGCTGCACCCGCTACGACGGCGAGGTCGCGGCCGTTCTTGCCGACGCGCAGCAATGGGTTCAACTCCGCGCGCCCCAAGTGAGCAGGCCAGCCATTGTGCTCGACATCGATGAAACCTCGCTCTCGAACTGGACCCGCATCAAGCGTGATGATTTCGGATATATTCCAAACGGCAAATGCGAGCTCAAGCCAGGCGAGGCCTGCGGCGACCTCGCCTGGCAGCAAAGCGGTCAGGCGCCCGCCATTCAACCCACGCTCGACCTGTTCAATGCAGCCAAATGCACGTCCGTGCCGGCCTTGCCGAATTGCACCAAGGTCGCGGTGTTCTTTGTCACCGGACGGTTTAACGAAGGCGGCGCGCAGGCCTTCACCGAGAGCAACCTGAGCAGCGCCGGCTACCGCAATTGGGACGGCCTGTATCTGCGCGACCCCACAACCCGCGGGCGGCCGGTGTCCGAGCACAAGTCCAAAGCGCGCGCAGACATCGAGGCACACGGCTTTACGATCATCGCCAATGTCGGAGACCAGGACAGCGATCTCGCCGGCGGCCATGCCGAGCGAACCTTCAAGGTGCCGAACCCGTTCTATTTTATTCCTTAATGAAACGTTGCTTTCAGTGTCGGCGCGGCCTGCTCGTTGGGTTCGGGAGCCCAGAAGCAGGCAAGGATCTGACGCGTTTTGGCTGTTTGCTCCAACTGATGCTCCATCCGTAAGGAATGTTTAGCAGTCTGCAGATTAGCTTGGCCGACAGTTCACGAGCCGGGCCGCCCGGCTGAAATTTCGAGGGTTTGCATTTGAGCACGATGGTGTCTCCCGCGCTGATCGAAACGGCCAGCCTCGTCATCAATCTCGCGCCGCGACCGATCGAGCCGAAATGGATCATCGAAGGCCATCCGCATGCGCAATGCTCCGTGTTGTCAAAAAGTGCGGACGGCCTGGCGTCGACCCTGGTCTGGCAGTGCAGCGAAGGCAAGTTCAACTGGTACTATGATTTCGACGAGACCATCCTGATCCTGGAAGGGTCGGTCGTGCTGGAAAGCGACAGCCTGCCTCCGACCCGTTATGGCCCGGGCGATGTCATCTTTTTCCGGGATGGCGCGCATGCCCGTTGGCATGTCGAGAGCCACGTCCGCAAACTCGCCTTCTGCCGCAAGACCCAGCCGGTACTGCTCGGCCTTGCGCTGCGGGCATTTTCAAAGCTCAAGCGCATGCTGCGGCCTTCGGGCAAACGCCAAGTCGCGAGCCTCGCCGCAGGCTGAGCGGGCGTGGTCTGCAGCCGAATCAGCCCATCCCGCGGTTCACCTTTCCCCACGAAGAGCGGAGAGAGGGAAAAGTGGCGGGGCGTCATCACCCAACCTATCATGCCCTGAGCACGCTTCGCATCGGCCGTCACTTCGTGTGCGCGAAGCCAGCCCGCTATCGCCCGATCGCGCTCGCGACCTCCGAGGCCAGATGTTCGGCAAGCCTATGGTAACCGTCCGGGGTCAGACGCTGGAAGGGCCCGCCTTCTTTTTCAGAAAATTGAATGCATCCGAAATCTCGCCCATGGGCCAAGCGGCCCTCACCTCGATCCGGCCGCGAGGAAGCTTGTCCACGACAATTTTCTCTCCGGGCTGAACCCCGAGATGCGTCAGAAGATCTTTTCGCATGGTGACTTGCCCTTTGGCGGTAACAGCAAGCGCGCGCATTGACAGGCTCACGTTTCCAACTCAATCTAAGGAACTGATGAGTTACTCGCAAACGGCGATGAGCCCGTGAATTTCACGATCAGTCTGTTTCCATCGGCCTATCGGATTGAGCACACAAGACTCCGCCAAGCGCTGGAGGAAGCCCATCACGCATGGTGGAAGCAATGGCGGGCGCAGCGGGAGCTGGCGTTTGTCATCGAAAATATCCGGTTCGAGCACGATCCGGGGTGGCGGCACCGCTTTTTCAGCATTCAGTCCGCCCACGATGCCAACCATTGGGCGTGGAAGGCCACGCGCATCGTGTTCATTGACGCCTTGAGCAACTGAGCTGCGCCGGGCGGAATGAACCCATCCATCGTCGCTGTTCCAAAACTGTATGGCTTGCGCTTACGCTGACTTACTCTCCAAAGCCGTCCCCCCGCCTGGCCGCCGCCTCACACGCCGTCGAGAATGATCACCGTCGGCGCGGCCGGCAGCGTGTCCCGCGAGATTGTCAGGGTTCGTTCGGTCCGCACATCGATGGCGAACTCCTGGCCGATCCGGCGCATGAATTCGTCGAGCGGCGTCATGAAGCGGTGCATCGGCAGCACCACCGAGGCGCGCAGGCGCCGCGTGATCTCGGAGATGCCGTCAAGCGATAGGGTATAGGTGCCGTCGATCGGCACCATCACGATGTCGAGCCGGCCGATCGCCGCGAAATGGCTGTCGTCGAGCTGGTGGTGCAAGTGCCCGAGATGGCCGATGCAGAGGCCGGCGACCTCGAAGATGAAGATCGAATTGCCGTCCTTGATCATGTCGTTGCCGGCATGGTCGCCGTAGAAGCGCCGGATGTCGGTCGTCACGTTGCGGATATAGACGTCGCCGATCTGCTCGGCGATGCGCGCCGGCTGGCCGTCATCGCCCCAGCCATGCAGCACATGGGCAATGCGGGAATCGGGAAACAGCGTGTAGTGGCTGCTGTGAGCCCGGTTCATGGTGACGATGTCGGGCAGGCGGCCGGTGGTGTAGGCGCCGCTGAAGTCGGTTGCGATCCTTATCCCGCCGGGGGTGTCGATATAATAGGTCGAGTGGCCGGCATAGGTGATCGCGACCTCATCGGCCTTGGTCGCCGTCTGGCGTAGTGCGACCGCTGTGGCGCGCGGCGGCGCGCCAGCTATCGCCAGGCATTCGCTGCGCGGGGCCTCCTGGGCCGCCGCCGCGGAGACCAGCGTGCCCAGCAAGGCAAAGGCGGCGGCGAAGGATCGCAACATGACAGAGCCCGTCCCAAGCTGGCGATCGCAGTCTATCGCGCCATCCCGTTTCCGTCACCGCGGCAATCATGCATGACTGCCGCAGCGGGAACGCCAGGGCGCTCGTGGCGCCGGCATTCCATCGGGGAGCGAACCCGATCCGGCCACGCCCGTCAGTCGTGCTCGTAGCCATAGACCTCCGGCAGGATGAAGATCGCCGCCAGCAATCCGATCAGCGGAAAGATCGCAACGAACAGCGTGGCATTGGCCTGCCCGATGGCCGCGAACAGCGACGGGAACAGGAAGATGGCCAGGAAGGACGGCAGCTTGACGAACATATAGGCGAAGCCGCTGGCGGTTCCCCGGTATTCGGGTTTTGCCACCATGGTCGGGATGGTCATGCAGTTGGAGGCGTCCCAATAATGGCCCCACAGCATGCCGGCGGCTGCGAACGGCAGCACGTATTTATGATCGGTGTAGAGCGCTGCGGCGGCGACCAGGAGCGACACCAGAACGATCGAAAATCCGGCGATGCCGATGCCGCGGTGTCCGATCCTGGGCGTCAGCAGCGGCCCGACCCAGCCGGAAACCGCGGCCAGGGAGAACAGGGCCATGGTGACGAGGTTGGTGCCCAGAATGGAGGATACACCGACCATGACGAACAGCACCGGGAGATAGAAAGCGAAGGTCGAAAATTCGCTGGCCTGCGCGAAGCAGGCGATCCAGCCATAGAGCGTGGCGCGCCAGCGGATCGGATCCTGGCGCAGATCGGCGAGGAAGGCGGCCGGGCGCGGCTTGGGCATGACGATGTCCTCGTTCGGAAGCATCTCCAGGGAATCGTTGTACATCGCCTGCGAGACTTGCTTGGCCTCGCGGAAGCGGCCCTGGTGGACCAGCCACACCGCGGTTTCCGGCACATCCTGACGCATCACGAGAATGACCAGCGCCGGCAGAGCGCCCAGACCGAGCGTCACGCGCCACACGATCTCGTGGTCGAGATTGAGAACGAGGAAGACTGCGATCACCGCCAGCGTCAGCACCTCGCCGACCGCAAACATGAATTGCCACCGGTTGCCCATGACCTCGCGCTCGCCCTTGGCCATGGATTCCATGATGTAGGTATAGCCGGTCGAGATATCGCTTCCGAGCGGGACGCCGAGCAGGAAGCGGATGACGATCAGCCAACCGACATTGGGCACGAATGCCTGCGCCAGCGCCAGCACGATGAACAGGATCATCGTCACCAGGAACATGATGCGCCGGCCGATCTTGTCGGACAGCCAGCCGCCGAGCAGCGCGCCAACCAGCGCGCCACCCTGGGTGCCGGCGGCGGCGAGACCCAGCAGCAGCGGATCCGGATGAAACTGTTCGCGGATGAAGATCAGGACGAAGGCGATCGAATAGAGGTCCCAGGCCTCGACCAGGATCGAGGCCATCATCAGCCATCCGACCTTGTTGCCCCTGGGGCTGTATCGGCTGATGAGATAGCGCACGGCGCTATCCATCGCCGCTCGTTGTGGCAGAGCTGCCGTCGTCATACGCGTTCCTCCCGTCAATCGTAGTGCACCGTAGGATGGGCAAAGCCGGCGGACCGCGCGGGCGCGCGGACCGTTGGCGTGCCCACCATCTTTTCGCATCAGAATGGTGGGCACGGCGCAAAGGGCGCCTTCGCCCACCCTACGCACGGTCGGATGTTAAAATAGATTGGATATATTACAACGGGGCCTATGATCCGGCGTGAGGTGCGGACGATCATTCGGGCGCGTATCAAGATAAGCGGGCGTTGGTGGCCGGCATGAAAGCTGTGCCTGATGGAGGAACCTGCCGTGAAGATAACCTCGATCGAGACCCTGCGCACGGAAGAATTCGCCAATGTGCTATGGGTCCGCGTCCACACCGATGCCGGCATGATCGGCCTGGGCGAGACCTTCTACGGCGCCGGCGCCGTGGAGGCTCAGATCCACGACACCTTTGCCGCGCGCCTGCTCGGGCGCGACCCGCTGCATATCGAGGCGATCCATCGCGACATGCTCAATCTGCCGATGGCGCAGTCCTCGACCGGTGTCGAATATCGCGCCGCTTCCGCCATCGACATCGCGCTGTGGGACCTGTTCGGCAAAGCCTGTCATCTTCCCGTGCACCAGATGCTCGGTGGCCTGTGCCGGGAGCGGCAGCGCATCTACAACACCTGCGCCGGCTATAGATACGTCCGCTCCACCAATATCAGGCCGGTGTCGAACTGGAGCCTTGGTGACGGCGAAGGTCCCTATGAAGACCTCGACGGCTTCATGAACCGTGCCGACGCACTGGCTGAAAGCCTGCTCGAGAGCGGGATCAGCGCCATGAAGATCTGGCCGTTCGACCCCGCCGCCCAGGAAAACAGCGGGCTGTTCATATCGGCCGCTCAGTTGAAGCAGGCCGTTCAGCCCTTCGAAAAAATTCGCAAAGCCGTCGGCGACAAAATGGAGATCATGGTCGAATTCCATTCGCTATGGAACCTGCCGACCGCCAAGCAGATTGCCAGGGTGCTCGAGCCTTTCGCGCCGACCTGGTACGAAGATCCTATCCGCATGAACTCTCCGCAGGCGCTTGCTGAATATGCGCGCTCGACCCCCGTCTGGGTCTGCGCCAGTGAGACGCTCGGTTCGCGCTATCCCTACAAGGACATGCTGGACCGCGACGCCATGCACGTCGTGATGGCGGATCTGTGCTGGACCGGAGGGCTGACCGAGGGACGCAAGATCGCGGCGATGGCCGAAACCTACCACCGTCCCTTCGCGCCGCACGACTGCATCGGCCCGGTCGGGTTCGCCGCCGCGGTGCACATGTCATTCAGCCAGCCCAATACGTTGATCCAGGAATTGGTGCGCGCTTTCTACAAGGGCTGGTATAATGAACTGGTCACCAATGTTCCGGTCATCAAGGACGGCTATGTCTATCCGATGGAGGGCGAAGGCCTCTGCATCGACCTCAAGCCCCAGCTCTACCAGCGCCCGGACCTGACCGTGCGCCTCAGCAACCTTTGAAAGGTCGTCATGTCGCCAAGTTTTGTTCGATCTGGCCGGCCGCACCGCGCTCGTCACCGGCTCCTCGCGCGGACTCGGCCGCGCCATCGCCGAAGGGCTGGCGAAGGCGGGCGCACGATTGATCGTCAACGGCGTCGACCGCGCCCGCGTCGAAGCCGCCGTGGCCGAACTGCGCGCTGCCGGACACGCGGCGGAAGGCGCGGCCTTCGATGTCACCAATGAAGCAGACGTCGTCGCGGCCTTCGCGCGCTTCGACAGGGATGGCATCGCGATCGACATCCTGGTCAACAATGCCGGCATTCAGCTGCGCAAGCCGCTGGTCGATATCTCATCGGCCGAATGGCGCAGGGTGATCGAGACCAATCTCACCAGCGCCTTCGTGATCGGCCGGGAGGCGGCCAAACGGATGATCCCGCGCCGGCGCGGCAAGATCGTCAATATCGGTTCGCTGGCGAGCGAATTGGCCCGGCCGACGATCGGCCCCTATACCGCGGCCAAGGGCGGCATCAAGAACCTGACGCGCGCGATGGCGGTGGAATGGGCGGCGAGCGGCATCCAGGCCAACGCGATCGGTCCCGGCTACATGCTGACCGACATGAACGAGGCGCTGGTCAACAATGCCGACTTCAATGGCTGGCTGATGTCCCGCATCCCGGCCAAGCGCTGGGGGCGGCCGGACGAACTGGTCGGCGCGGCGGTGTTCCTGGCGTCAAGCGCCTCCGACTACGTCAACGGCCAGATCATCTATGTCGACGGTGGCATGTTGGCGGCGATGTGAGCGCGCGCTTCCAGCAGGACCAGAATTCACGGGAGAAACATCCATGCGAGCGGTCGTCATCCACGCCCCGAAGGACCTGCGGATCGACGCCTTTCCGGATCCGGCGCCCGGCGCTGGCGAGGTGCGGGTCAGGATATCAGCCGGGGGCATCTGCGGTTCGGACCTGCATTACTATCACCACGGCGGCTTCGGCACGGTCCGGATCCGAGAGCCGATGGCGCTTGGACATGAGATCGCCGGCGTGGTGGACGCGGTCGGCACCGGCGTGCCAAATCTTGTGCGGGGCACGCGGGTGGCGGTCAATCCGAGCCAGCCCTGCGGCGTCTGCACGCATTGCCGCGAAGGAATGCGCAATCAATGTCTCGACATGCGTTTCATGGGCAGCGCGATGCGCATGCCGCACGTGCAGGGGGGGTTTCGCGAGCACGTCACGGTCGACGCGGCGCAGGCCTTGCCGATCGCCGAAAGTCTCTCGCTTGGCGAAGCCGCGATGGCGGAACCGCTCGCCGTCTGCCTGCACGCCGGCAAGCAGGCCGGCCCGCTGCTCGGCAAGCGCGTGCTGGTGACCGGCTGCGGTCCGATCGGCGCGCTGATGGTCGTGGTGGCGCGGTATGGCGGCGCGGCGGAAATCGTGGCGACCGATATCGCCGACGCGCCGCTCGAGGTCGCCCGAACGCTAGGGGCGAGCCGTGTCATCAATAGCGCGGCCGAAGCCTCAAGGCTCGACCCCTATGGTGCCGGCAAGGGCGTGTTCGACATCCTGTTCGAGGCCTCCGGCAATCAGGCGGCGCTGCGTTCCGCGCTCGATCTGGTGCGCCCCGGCGGCGTCATCGTGCAACTCGGGCTCGGCGGCGAAATGACGCTGCCGGTCAACACGATTGTCACCAAGGAATTGCAGTTGCGCGGCACCTTCCGCTTCGATCCGGAATTCGAACTCGCG
>CAVTNW010000038.1:0-36516 GCA_963736075.1 uncultured Alphaproteobacteria bacterium
GTGTTGTCGCGCCGCGAGCCGGGCCTCAGCGTCGAAGCGATCGCGCCCGGGATCCGCGCCATCGCGGGCCTGCCCGACGAGGAGGTCGAACTGCTGGCCCGGCACGCGCGCTATGGCTGTCTCAGCCTGGTGTGCCGTGCCGCCACCGGTGAGGTCTATCCGTTGAATCTGCTGCGGCTGCGCATCCGCCGCGGGGGGATCGCCCCGCCGGCGATGCAACTGATCTATTGCCGCGATATCGCCGAATATGTGCGCTGCGCCGGCGCGATTGGCCGGGCCTGGATCCGGCGCGGCAAGATTTCCGTCGTTCTCGACGCCAATGGGCGGATAATCCGGCGTTTCCCCGGACTTTATTCCACCCTGCGCGGCCGCAAATACTTCAAGGGCCCGCACCCGCCCCGGCTCGCCGACCTGACCGACACCGAACTGGTACTGTACGGGCCATAAGCTTTGGCAGGTCCGGGTACGCCGCGGCCGTAACAACTTTCGAATGTTCATCCATGCACAAGCCCACCCCTCACCGAACTGCCGCAACAGCGCTGGTCGAGCAACTCGTGATCAACGGCGTCGAGCATGTATTCTGCGTTCCCGGCGAGAGCTTCCTGCCGGTATTGGACGCGCTGCGCGACAGCGGCATCACGGTTACCGTCTGCCGGCATGAAGGCGGCGCGGCGATGATGGCGGAAGCCATCGGCAAAGCCACCGGGCGACCGGGCATCTGCTTCGTCACGCGTGGACCCGGCGCCACCAATGCCTCGGCGGGCATCCATATTGCCCAGCAGGATTCGACGCCGATGATCATGTTCGTCGGCCAAGTCGAGACCGCGGTCAGGGAGCGCGAAGCCTTTCAGGAAATGGACTATCGCGCGGTCTTCGGCAGCATGACCAAGTGGACGGTCGAAGTCGACCGCCCGCAGCGCATCACCGAATTCGTCTCGCGCGCGTTCTATACCGCAAGCAGCGGCCGGCCCGGCCCGGTGGTGGTGGCGCTGCCGAAGGACGTGCTGGGTGAACGCGTCGCGGTGGCCAATGCACCGCCCTTTGAGCCGGTCGAGACCTCGCCGGGCGAAGAGGAAATATGGCTCGGCGAACTGCTGGCGGCTTCCGAACGTCCGCTGTTCGTGCTCGGCGGCAGCCGCTGGACCGAGGCCGCGCGAGGTCACATTCATGCCTTGGCCGACGCGACCGGATTGCCGATTGCCACCAGCTATCGCCGTTCGACGCTGTTCGATCCGCTGCATCCACTCTATGCGGGGGACCTCGGTCTCGGCCCCAACCCGAAGCTGGTCGCGCGCGCCAAGGCGGCCGATCTCCTGGTGCTGGTCGGCGGCCGTCTCGGCGAGATCCCCTCGCAGGGCTATACCCTGCTTTCCAGCCCCTCGCCCCAGACCCGGCTGGTCCACATCCATCCCGGCGCCGAGGAAATCGGCAAGCTATATCGCCCGGATCTCGCCATCCATGCCTCGCCGAGCCGCTTTGTCGCGGCCCTTCGGCGACTGAGGCTCGCGCCGAAAGCGTCCTGGCGCGAACAGGCCGACGCGGCCCATGCCGACTATCTGGCCTGGACCGGAAGCGCCACGCCGCAACCCGGCGACGTCAATCTCGGCGAGATCATGATCTGGCTGCGCGACCATGTCCCGGCCGATACCATCCTGTGCAACGGCGCCGGCAATTATGCGTCCTGGATCCATCGCTTCTACCGCTTCCGCCAATTCATGACCCACGTCGCGCCGACCTCGGCGTCGATGGGCTACGGCATGCCGGCAGCCATTGCGATGCAACGGCTGCATCCGCAGCGGCTGGTGCTGTCCGTCAATGGCGACGGCGATTTCCTGATGAGCGGCCAGGAATTTGCCATCGCCGTGCAGTATCGCCTGCCGATCATTGTGATGGTTTGCGACAATGGCATGTACGGCACCATCCGCATGCATCAGGAACGCGAATTCCCCGGCCGGGTCAGCGCCACCGAGTTGCACAATCCGGATTTTGACGCCTATGCCCGCGCCTTCGGCGGTTTCGGCGCGGTGGTGCGCAAGACCGCGGATTTTCCAGCCGCGTTCGAGGCGGCGCGGCAGAGCGGCCTGCCCTCGATCATTCATCTCAAGATCGACCCCGACGCCATCCTGCCGGCGACGACGCTCTCCGGCATCCGCGAGCGCGCGTTGCGACCGGCCTGAGTGATGCGTATAACGGTCGGATGTCGGGTCGACTAGCTCAATGGTTTTGCGCAGCGGCGACGCTCACCCTGTTGCTGTCCGGAGCAACCGGTGCGGCCGATGAGGCTGATGCCGCCCACTACGCATCCTTCCAACCTTCCGGCTCGGCGGGCGTTCTGCATTACTACGTTTCCCGAACCACGGACGAGGACAGTGTCGGGCCGCCGCCAACTCACGCCCTGATCGCCATGCACGGCCATCCACGCGACGCCAACAAGACATTCGATGCGGCCGTAACGGCTGCGCGGGGCGCCAATCGCCTGAACGACACCCTGATCGTCGCCCCCCTCTTCCAGGTTCCGGCTTCCGAGGCACGGAAATGCAAAACAGAAGGGGTGCCGGCGGCGCGGCACGGTGATCTGGTGTGGACGTGTGAGAGCTGGCTCGAAGGCGGCGTTGCGAGCAATGATGAACGATTTCAGCTCGTTCGATGCGCTCGATGCCATCGTGGCAGAGGTCGTCAAGCGGTGGCCAAGCCTGAAAACCATCACCGTGGCGGGTTTTTCCGCGGGTGCGCAAATGGTTCAGCACTATATCGCTTTCGCGGCCGATGATGCCGGTGTGACGCTACGCTACGTGGTGGCAGACCCCGGAACCTGGCTCTACTTTGACCGAGAGCGTCCCCAACCCCTGCAAGCCGGTCGGATCGCAGACTGGTCCGTTTGCAGCGCATCCGATGCGACGCAGTGCTCATTCGGATTTTCTGCGGGACCATCCGATTGTGCCGACTTCAATCAATGGAAGTACGGAACGGATGAGATGCCGGCCTATCTGAAGCGGAGCGCGGCGCAGGCAAGGCTCCACTACATCCTGGCCGATATTCAATATCTGGAGGGAGAACTCGACAGCGGTGAGGCCAAAGGCACGTATTATGGCATCCTCGATAAGTCCTGTGCGGCGGAGGCCCAAGGACCGTACCGCCTGCAGCGCGGAGTAGCGTATGCCGCATATGATCGGGCCATGCTCTCACCAAGCAAAGCCCGGGTCGTCACGCTCGTTCCAGGTTGCGCCCATGATGTCTCCTGTGTTTTCCCGTCGGAGGCCGCGCGTGCGGCTTTGTTCGGCAGCCCGTGACCCGTAGCGGATCTCGGACCAGTTAAATTCCAGTTCCGCCTCTCGACATTCTCCGTTCACGCAACGACCGCCATAAGGAAAAGAGCCATGAGCACCTTGCGAACGCCCGACGGGAATTTTGCAAACCTTCCCGGCTATGCCTTCATCCCGCACTATTGTGAAAGCTTGAGCGGATTGCGCATGCACTATCTCGACGAAGGCGCGCGTGACGCCCCGGTCGCGCTCTGCCTGCACGGCCAGCCGACCTGGTCCTATCTCTACCGCAAGATGTTGCCGGCCTTGGTCGGTGCGGGTCTGCGCGTCGTCGCTCCGGATTTCTTCGGTTTCGGCCGCTCTGACAAGCCGGAGCAGGAGGCGACCTATACCTTTGACTTCCATCGCGATTCGATCGTCACCCTGATCGAGGCGCTCGATCTCCAGCGCATCACGCTGGTCTGTCAGGACTGGGGCGGGCTTATCGGCTTGACCATTCCAATGGACATGCGAGAGCGCTTTGAGCGGCTCCTCGTGATGAACACGGCGCTTGCAACCGGCGACGTGCCCCTCGGCGAAGGTTTTCTCGCCTGGCGTGCCTTTTCGAACAGCAAACCGGACATGGATGTAGCCAGCCTGATGAAGCGCGCTGTGCCCTCGCTCAGCGATGCCGAGGCCTCCGCCTACGCGGCACCTTTTCCGGACGTCCGGTACAAAGCCGGCGTGCGGCGCTTTCCAAACCTCGTCCCGGACCGGCCGGGTGCGGACGGCGCGGCGCTGTCGCGTCGCGCACGGGACTTCCTATCGAACGATTGGGACGGCAAGACCTTCATGGCCATCGGCATGCAGGATCCAGTTCTCGGACCGCCCGCGATGAAGGCATTGCGGACCACCATTCGCAACTGCCCACCACCCCTCGAACTGGCCGACGCCGGCCATTTTACGCAGGAAGCAGGAGCCGTGATCGTCGAAAAGGCGATGGCGAGTTTTAGATTGTAGACCGGCTCAGATATTCGCGAGAACCAAGCCGACGGGAAGACCGACCGAAACCAACGGGTTTAAATTTCAGCCATGCTTTTGTGTCAACTGGAACAGGCTCGGCTGCTATTACGTTTGTGGTGGTAGCCACCCACGCTGAGGTCAAGAGGGCTCGGCAACCGAGAATAAAAGACTGGCGAGGGCAGCACCGCGGTCAGCGGCCTGAAGCATGTGAGGCGCATATGACTGATCAATCTCGGCGCCAGATCGAAGTGGAGGAGAGAGATGCCCTTCCACTGCTCGACATCTTTTTTGCGTTCGGAGCAATGCTTCCCTTGGTGCTGGGCGCGATGGTCGCGTGGTGGGCTTCGACAGGACCTTGGTTTCTGATGGCGCTACAGTTCGTCATCCTCTGGGGTAGCGCAATCCTTATCTTTCTGTCGGGCGTGCGGCGAGGACTCAGTTTTCGCACGGAGGGCGGACCAAAATGGCTGCAACTGGCGACCATGCTGGCGCTCTATGGCCTTGGCGTATCCGCGCTTGCGGCTGACTGGTTGAACGCCTTGATCGCAGCCCTGGTTTTTCTGCTCGTCGGCTATACCGTCATACTCGTGCTCGATCCGATCGCAGCCCGTCGCGGGGAAGCACCCTTGTATTTCGGACACCTGAGGCGGCTTCAGATTCCGATCGCGCTTCTGGCCTTGACCATCTCGCTGGTGATCGCCGCTCGGGCATAGCGAAGCCATTCGTTCTACATCGTAGATCGATCAGATATTGGCGATAGCGGCTAGCCCTGCCTTCAGCCGCGGGCCGGCAAAATCGAGAAAGGCGCGCATTTTCAACGGCAGCAGCGGCGGTCCGGTGTGGACGAGGTGCACCGGCAAGGGCTCCGGCGCATATCCCCGCAACAGGCTGATCAATTGGCCTTCGCGGATCGATCTGGCCGCCTGATAGGACGTCAGCCGGGCGATGCCTATGCCGGCGATCGCCGCCTCGATCACGGCATCGGCGGTGTTGGCCGAGAAGCGCGGCTCGATCGGGACAGTCCTGGCATCGCCGCCGCGCCCGAACGGCCAGGTGCGCACCATCTGCAGTCCCTCGAAGCCGATGCAGCGATGGTGGGCCAGGTCATCAGGCGTTGCCGGTCTCGCATGCGCCTCCAGGTAGGCGGGGCTTGCGCAGATGACCCAGTGAATATCGCCGACGCGCGTGGCGACCAGTCCGCTGTCGGGCAACCGCCCGATGCGAACGGCGACATCGATGTGGTTTTCGACGAGATCGATGACGTGATCGGCCAGCACCACGCGGACGTTGACCTCCTGATAGGCCGCGAGGAAGGCGAAAATGATTGGGGTCAAATAGATCTTCCCGAACATGATCGACGCGGTCACCAAAAGGTCGCCGCGCGGGGCGCGGTATTCTCCTGCCGCGGCACGTTCGGCCGCGTCGAGGTCCTCAAGCACGCGGCGACCGGCCATGACGAAGGCGCTGCCTGCATCGGTCAAACGCAGCTTGCGGCTGGTGCGGACGACAAGTTGGGTGCCGAGATGGGCCTCCAGGTCGGATACTTTGCGACTGACGGTCGGCAGCGGCATGCCGAGCTTGCGCGATGCCGCCGACAGGCTGCCTCCATCGACCGCTGCCAGCAGGGTCCGGATCGCATCGAACCGATCCATCGCGACCTTCCGTTTTATGAAAGTAAGCCTCTATGAAATAGCAGGTACTACCGAAAATCGAAAGCTCCTAAATCGCGGTCACCGGGTGCCCCCCGCCACGCCCGCTGACCCAAGCCAAAGGAGACTTTCCATGACGACCCACTACAAGACCGTCGATGTTAACGGCACCGGGATTTTCTACCGCGAAGCCGGCGACCCCGGACGGCCAACCGTGCTGCTGCTGCACGGCTTCCCCTCATCCAGCCACATGTTCCGCGAGCTGATCCCGGAGCTTGCCGAGCACTACCATGTGATCGCGCCTGACCTGCCGGGTTTCGGCCAGTCGGCCATGAAGCCGCGCGAAGAATTCAGCTACACGTTCGATAATATCGCCGATGTCATCGACCGCTTTACCGAGGTGGTCGGGCTTTCGCGTTTTGCGATCTACATCTTCGATTACGGCGCACCGATCGGCCTGCGCATCGCCGCGCGGCATCCCGAGCGGATCACCGCGATCATCACCCAGAACGGCAACGCCTACCTTGAAGGTGTTTCCGAGGCCTTCAATCCGGTCAAGGCCTATTGGGCCGATCCGAGCGAGACCAATCGCGCGGCACTTCGCGGCTTCCTCGCGCCGCAGACGACGCTCTTTCAATATACCCACGGCGTCACCGATCCGAGCCTCGTTTCACCCGACGGCCGCAACCTCGATGACTTCTATCTGGCAAGGCCGGGCGCGGACGAGATTCAGCTCGACCTGCTGCTCGACTACGCCTCGAATGTCGCGGCCTATCCCGCCTTCCAGGCCTACTTCCGCAAGCATCAACCGCCGCTGTTGGCGGTGTGGGGCAAGAACGATCCGTTCTTCATTCCGCCAGGCGCGGAAGCCTTCAGGC
Source organism: uncultured Alphaproteobacteria bacterium (assembly GCA_963736075.1). Classification (GTDB taxonomy): domain Bacteria; phylum Pseudomonadota; class Alphaproteobacteria; order Rhizobiales; family Xanthobacteraceae; genus Bradyrhizobium. The sequence continues at coordinate 6,793 of CAVTNW010000038.1, forward strand.
GCGACCTGCCCAAGGCCGAGATCCGCTTCTTCGATACCGGACACTTCGCGCTCGAAACCCATGCCCGGGAAATCGGCGCAGCGATCCGCACCTTCCTCTCCAGCCATGTCGGCTGACCGATCCCGCCCCAACCAAATCAATGGGACACTTGCCATGACCAAGATTATCCTCATCACCGGCGCCTCGACCGGCTTCGGCCGCGACACCGCCGAAACGCTCTCGCGCGACGGCTACCGCATGTTCGCCGGGATGCGAGACATCGCCGGACGCAACCGCGCCCATGCCGAGGCGCTTCGCGCGCAGAACATCGACGTCGTCGAACTCGACGTCACCGAGGACGGCTCGGTCGATCGTGCGATCGCCGCGGTGCTCAAGGCAGCCGGCCGCATCGACGTTCTCATCAATAACGCCGGCATCGCCTCGGCGGGAGTTTCCGAAGCCTTCACGCCGGACCAGGCCAAGGTTCTCTTCAACACCAACGTGGTCGGCGTGCTGCGCACCACCCGCGCGGTGCTGCCGGCGATGCGCGCCGCCGGCGACGGGCTGATCGTCAACATCGGCTCGGTGCTCGGGCGCGTCACGTTCCCGTTCTTCGGTATTTATGGCGCGTCAAAATTCGCGGTCGAAGCCCTGACCGATAGTTTTCGCTACGAACTGTCGCAGCTCGGCGTCGATGTGGTGCTGGTGCAGCCCAGTGCCTACCCGACCAATATGTATGCGAGCATCCAGCAGCCGGCAGATCCGGCCCGCGCCGCCGCCTACGGCGCCAGCGGCGAAATCCCTGGCAAGATGTTTGCGACCTTCACCGAGATGTTCTCCTCCGCCGCGGCGCCGAACCCGCACGATGTCGCGGCCACGGTCGCCGCCCTGATCGCCCAGCCCAAGGGTAGCCGTCCGGCCCGCACGGTGGTCGGCCAGCCGTTCGGCGCGGATGCCGTCAACGCTGCGACCGCTCCGGTGCAGCAGGGCGTCCTGGAAGCGCTCGGCCTTGGCCAGCTCGCGACGCTGAAAACATAAATCCCCAACCAGGAGTAACGACCATGAGCCAACCAGCCGAACTCGTTCGCGCCTTCTACACAGCGGTCTCCCGGGGCGATGTCCCCGGGGTGATCAGCCTGCTGCATCCCGAGCTGCATTGGACCGAGGCCGAGGGCTTTCCCTATTACAGCGGCACCTGGCGCAGTCCACAGGAGGTCGTTGACAAATTGCTGGTCCCGCTGATGCGGGACTGGGACAATTTTTCCGCAATCGCCGACGACTATATTGTCGAGGGAGACCGCGTGGTCAGCCTCGGCGCCTATGCCGGCATCAACAAGGCGACGGGTAAGACAATGCGCGCACCTTTCGCGCATGTCTGGCAAGTTGCTGATGGCAAGCTGGCGCGGTTTTACATGTACACGGATACATGGCTGATCCGCCGCACGATGGCATAGCAGGATTCTTCGGTGAATCCCTTTCTTGGTGCCTTCGGTGCGTGTCAGTGGAACTGTCCGGTACCGTACCAGCGAGGGCCATCCCCGAATAAGGAACTCCTCGGTACGGATCGGATTGAGAGGCGCTGGCGCGCAAACTTTTTTTGCGCTTTACTCGCATCTATTGCATTGCAAGGTGGTGTTGGATGGCCGGGCGTGGCCGGATGCGTGACGAGTTTTGCTTCCTTCCCAAGGGAGGCGAAATGGTCCAATTGATCCGTTCGTGCGATTGGCAGCCCAATCCGCTCGGGCCGGCGCGGGGCTGGCGGCCAAGTCTGAAAACAATGCTCCACACGATTCTCTCCGCGCGGCGCCGCCCGATGGCGATCTTCTGGGGGCCTGAGCATATCTTCTTCTATAACGATGCCTACCGGCGATCGCTCGGCCCCGAACGGCATCCGCTACTCCTCGGCCAGCCGGGACCATTGGCCTTTGCTGAACACTGGCACCTCATCGAGTCGCAGATCAGCCAGGTCATGCGGGGCGAATGCTCACCGTTGAATGTGGACCAACCCTGTTCGATCGAGGGCCGTGGCACGACCGGACATCGGTATTGGACCTTCAGCTTCGCCCCCATCGACGACGCCGAGGCGCCGTTTGGCGTAGGGGGTGTCCTCGTCAACTGCAGCGAGGTCGCCGAACCGGTCAAGCCGGCGCGCGCGGCCAAGATGGAGCGCGAACGGTTGGCTCAATTGCTCGACCAGTCGCCAAGCTTCATGGCGATCGATCAAGCGTTGCGGCGAAGCGAAGAACAGCTACGGCTGGCGACGGAAAGCTCCGAGGTCGGTCTATGGGATGTGGACGTCGTCGCGGACAAGCTCTATTGGCCGGGGCGCGTCAAGGCCATGTTCGGAATTTCCGCCGATGTCGAGGTCTCGATGGCCGACTTCTATGCAGGCCTTCATCCCGAGGATGTCGCGCACACCACGGCGAGCTATGCGGCCGCCTGCGACCCGGCGGTGCGAAGCCTCTATGATGCCGAGTATCGAACCATCGGCAAGGAAGACGGACAAATCCGATGGATCGCCGCCAAGGGGAGGGCACAATTCAACGACCGCGGCGAATGCATTCGCGTCATCGGCACCGCCATCGACATCACGGCGCGAAAATCGGCCGCCATCCGCGAAACGTTCCTGCTCGGCCTGCTCGATCGCCTTCGCCATTTGTCCGAACCGACGGCGATCATCGCCGAGGCCATTGCGGCGCTTGGCCAGCATCTCGGCGCCAACCGCGTAGGCTACGGGCAGCTAAGGGAAGATGATGCGACGATCGTGCTGGCGACCTGCTATGCCAATGGCGTGTCGCCCATTACCGGTGAATTCCAGGTCGATTCCTTCGGGGCCCACAACATTGCTCGCCAGCGCCGCGGCGAAACCGTCGTCGTTCCTGATGTCGAGGAGGATCCCAGGAACGACTTCGAGCTCTGGGCGGGAATCGAAACCCGCGCCTATGTCTCGGTGCCCCTGGTGAGAGACGGACGCTTCCGCGCCAGTCTCTTCGTCAACCGTCGCGATCCCCATGGCTGGGATCGCCATGAGGTCGCGCTGATCGAAGATGTCGCGCGGCGCCTGTGGGAGGCGTTGGATCGCGCCCGCGCCGAGGAGGCGTTGCGGATTGTCAATGCCTCGCTCGAGCAACAGGTGGATGCCCGAACACGTGAGCGGGACCGTATCTGGCGGCTGTCTCCCGTGGTCATGGTGGTCGGCGACCAGCGCGGCGTCCTGATCGAAGCCAATCCGGCCTGGGTCGGGAGCCTCGGCTGGAGCCTGGATGAGACCCTGGGTCGTGACGTCATGGAATTCGTCGCACCCGCGGACCGCGAAGCCGCGGCTGCTGGCATGGCGCGGCTGTTCGAGGGCAAGCCCGTCGTGGAATACAAACTCGGCTTTCTCCACAAGAATGGGCAGCGCCGCACCATTGCCTGGACGACAGTGCCGGAGGGCGATCGGCTCTACGGTTTTGGCCGCGACATCACCGAGCAGACGCTTGCCGAGGAGCAGCTTCGTCAGTCGCAGAAGATGGAGGCACTCGGCCAACTGACCGGCGGTATTGCCCACGACTTCAACAACCTGCTGCAGGGGGTCTCCGGCAGTCTCGACCTGATCCGTCGCAAGTCTTCCAATGAGGCCGACGTGCGGCGGTGGGCCGAGGCGGGCCTGCGCGCTGCGCGGCGGGGATCGAAGCTCACCAGCCAATTGCTCGCCTTCTCCAGGGCGCAGGAACTCGAGCGCAGGTCCGTCAACGTGCAGGAGCTGGTCCAGAAGATGACTGATCTTCTGGATCGCACGCTGGGCACCAATGTGCGGCTCAAGCTCGATCTGGGACGGGATGACTTGTGTGTGCTCAGCGATCCCACGCAATTGGAAATGGCCATCCTGAACCTGGCGATCAATGCGCGCGACGCCATGGAGGCCAACGGCGAGCTCGCGGTCGCGGTGCGTCCCGTCCATCTCAGTGACGACCCCGCTTTGCCCGAAGGCGACTATGTCGAGATTTCCGTGAGAGATACGGGTAAGGGCATGCCGCCCGAAGTGGCGGCTCGGGCCTTCGACCCTTTCTTCACGACCAAGGGCATCGGCAAGGGAACAGGGCTTGGGCTGAGCCAGGTCTATGCGAGCGCCCAGCAGGCCGGCGGCACGGTTCGCATTGCGTCGAAAGTGGGGGCAGGCACCGCCGTCCATCTCTACCTGCCGCGCGCGGCTTCGGCCAGCACTTCCAATGACACTGAAGAGAAGCGGCCGCTCTCGCCGGTTGCGAAACATTCCGCCGTCGTCCTCGTCGTCGACGACGACCCTGATGTTCGAAGCTTTCTGGACGCCTCCCTGAAATCACTGGGGTACCGCGTCCTGCTGGCCGAAGACGGCTATGCCGGCCTCGCCGCGCTTGACCGATCCGCACCTGACGCCATGATCGTGGACTTCGCCATGCCGGGTCTCAGCGGCACCGACGTCGCGCGCGCAGCCCGGGCAAGACGTCCGGACATCCCGATCATTTTCTCAAGCGGCTACTTCGACACCACCGCGATCGCCGAGATCGCAGGGCCCGACGGCCCGCTGCTCCGCAAGCCTTTCGGCATCGACGAACTGGCCGCCGTCCTTGCGCGATGTTCCGCATTGCGGCGGTGACCTCAGAATGAGCCCCTCCGCTCCCTCATGGTGAGGAGCGGCGCGAAGCGACGCGTCTCGAACCATCTGCGCCCACCGCCATCCATCGAGACGCATCGCTTCCGCGATGCTCCCAAGGATGAGGACAGAGCAAGCATCGAGAGGATCAGAACCTTTCGAAACGCTGCTCCCGACAATGGAACTTGCACCGTTCGATGCCGTTATTCTCGAGGTTCAAAGGAGCGTCCGATGGCGAACAACAAGAATCCGAACGAGAAGCAGCCGGGCGAAAAGACGCCGGGAAAATATCATTACAACCCCGGCAACATGTCCGGCAAAGCGGCGCCTGTCAGCAAGGACGAACCCGAACAGCACAACGACGCCGACAGCCGAGGGGCCCCCCCTGACGAGCGGTGACAGGTTATTTCCTCGGGCGACCAACGCCGGCGGACCGCGCGGACGCGCTCGATCCCGCGGCGCCTGCTGTGTCAGCCGTGGGCAAAGTCCCAGTACAGCTTTCGCGCCCGTTGGTAGAACGGTCCCGGCTGCAGCGAGCGATCATCGATGCGGATGATCGGCGCCACCTTGGCGAAATTGCCGCTGGAGAAGATTTCGTCGGCGCGCTGGAAATCGGCATAGCCCAGGGTCTGCTCGACGACGGTGGCACCGTCGCTGCGTAACAGGTCGATCACGCGCTGCCGCGTGATGCCGTTGAGGAACGTCCCGTTCGGTGCCGGCGTATAGACTACGCCGTCCCTGGCCATGAAGACGTTGGCGTTGCCGAACTCCGCGACATTGCCGAGCATGTCGAGCATCAGGCAGTTGTTGAAGCCGCGCGACTGCGCCTCCATCAGCGCCCGCGAATTATTCGGGTAAAGGCAGGCCGCCTTGGCATCGACCGGCGCACACTCCATGGTTGGCCGGCGGAACGGCGACAGCGTGATCGCACTGCCGGTCGGGGCTGGCATCGGCGCGACATGGATGCACAGGCACCAGTTGGTGGTTTCCGGATCGAACAGCACGCCGCCGCCGGCGCCGGTCTGCGGCCAATACATCGGCCGGATGTACAAGTCGGCATTGCGATCGAAGCGGGCGATGCCCTCGCGCGCGAGCTGCAGCCAGGTGTCGGCCGGCACCACCGGCTTCAGCTTGAAATTGACGGCGGACTGGTTGACCCGGGCGCAGTGCCGGTCGAGATCGGGCGCCACGCCCTCGAAGGCGCGCGCGCCGTCGAACACGGTCGAGCCGAGCCATGCCGCGTGGGTTCGAGGTCCCATGATCGGCACGTTGCCGTCATGCCAGCCGCCTTCAAAGAAGGTCCACGTCTGCGAATAACTGACCGGCTTGATCGCCTGCACCATGATTGCATCCCCGCTTTCGGACCCGCGTACCACGGTGCTGCTATTATCCCAATTCCTAAAATATTCCCTTTCGAGCTGCGCAGGCAATGGCCGGGACATCGCCGCGGCGGTCGTGGCCGCGTGATCCGGCGGGCTTGCGCATCGACCGACATCTACCTCAAATTAAGCATCATTTCGCGCGCGTTTTGCCGGTAAGCCGTCACATTTCTAATAAATCGTTCGCAGAGCATTATGGTTACTTGAGCAATTTTCCCGCGGATTATTATTCGCTTGATCTCCAAGCTCGTACAACCATGGGCGGACAACGCGCGGATGCGGGTGCGTCGCGCGCACGTGGAGGTTAACGATGCGTAACGAGACCATCGCCATTCATGCCGGCTATGATCCCGATCCGACGACCAAGTCGGTCGCGGTGCCCATTTACCAGACCGTGGCCTATGCATTCGACAGCGCCGACCACGGCGCTGCCTTGTTCAACCTCGAGGCCGAAGGCTATCGCTACAGCCGGATTGCCAATCCGACCACGGCCGTTCTGGAAAAGCGGGTCAGCGAACTCGAAGGTGGCGTCGGCGCGCTCGCGGTTGCAACCGGTCAGGCGGCACTGCATTTTGCGCTCGTCAACCTCGCCGACAGCGGCGGCAACATCGTCTCGGTGCCGCAGCTCTACGGCACGACCCATACCCTTTTGGCCCACGTGCTGCCGCGTCAGGGCATCACGACCCGTTTTGCCGACAGCGACAAGGCCGATGCGATCGAGCCCTTGATCGATGACGACACCAAGGCTGTTTTCGCCGAGACCATCGGCAATCCTGCCGGCAACATCTGCGATATTGAAGCCTTGGCAAAAGTCGCGCATCGCCATGGCGTGCCGCTGGTGGTCGACAACACGGTGGCAACCCCGATCCTGCTCAAGCCCTTCGACTACGGCGCCGATATCGCCGTTCATTCGCTGACCAAATTCCTCGGCGGCCATGGCACCACACTCGGTGGCGCCATCGTTGACAGCGGGCGTTTCCCATGGACCGAGCAGGCGCGGCGCTTCCCGAACTTCAACGAGCCCGATCAATCCTATCACGGCATGATCTATACCAGGCAGTTCGGCGCCAGCGCCTATATTCAACGCGCCCGCAGCGTCTATCAGCGCACCATGGGATCGGTGCTGTCACCCTTCAATGCCTTTCTACTGCTGCAAGGCATCGAAACGGTCGCGTTGCGGATTGAACGGCATGTCGAGAACGCGCGCAAGGTAGCCCACTTCCTGCGTGGCGATCCGCGTGTCGCCTGGGTGAACTATGCCGGCTTTGCCGACAGTCCCTATTATGGACTGGTCCAGAAATACCTCGATGGCCGCGCGTCGTCATTGTTCACCTTCGGCATCAAGGGCGGGCTCGAAGCCGGCAAGACCTTCTATGATCAGCTCAGGCTGATCACCCGGCTGGTCAATATCGGCGATGCGAAATCGCTCGCCTGCCATCCCGCCTCGACCACGCACCGGCAGATGTCGGCCGAGGAACAGCGCATGGCTGGCGTGCTGCCGGAAACCATCCGGTTGTCGATCGGCATCGAACACGCCTCCGACATCATCGAAGATATCGACCAGGCGCTGGCGGTGGCCTGCCAGGGGCGGCGGCCGCTTGCCGCCGAATGACGCGGCCGGCCTCGCCATGAACCTGCTGTTCGACAAACATCGGCTGATCGGCAGTCCCGCGCTGGCGCCGGCGCAGCTCGACGAACCCGAGAGCCCGCGCTTTTCAGCTGATCGGGTACTTACGATCGGCCTCGTCAACAACATGCCAGACACGGCACTGGCGGCGACCGAGCGACAATTCATGGGGCTTTTGCGGGCTGCCGCGGGCAACCATCTCATCCGTTTCCACTGCTTCTCGCTTCCGTCGGTGCCGCGATCGGAAGGCGCGCAGCGGCGCGTCGAACGACATTACACCGACATCGCCGATCTGCCCCGCCTGTCCATGGATGGACTGATCGTCACCGGCGCCGAGCCGAACGCCGCGACCCTGCGGCAGGAGCCGTTCTGGAACGATCTGACTGACGTCATAGACTGGGCCAAGACCAACACGCGCTCGACGATCTGGTCCTGCCTCGCCGCCCACGCCGCGGTCCTGCATCTCGACGGTATCGAACGACAACGGCTCGACGCCAAATGTTCGGGGATCTACGATTGCGCCAAGGCGAGTGATCATTGGCTGACCGAAGATCTGCCCTCGCCGATCAAGATTGCGCATTCGCGGCTCAACGGGTTGCGCCAGAGCGATCTGACAGCGCAAGGCTATCAGCTCCTGACCGGGGCCGCGGGAGCCGGCGTCGACATCTTTGCCAAACTGTTGCAAAGCCACTTCATCTTCTTTCAGGGTCATCCTGAATATGATGCGCTGTCGCTGCAGCGCGAATATCTGCGCGATATCTCCCGCTATCTTGCCGGCGAGCGGCGGGACTATCCGGGCATGCCTGCCGATTATTTCGACGCCGCCACCGAAAGCACGCTTGCGCGCTTTCAAAGACGGGCGGCCGGCGGCGAGCGCCAGCCGGCGCTGATGGCCGAAATCCCCGAACTCAAGCTTCGCGGCGATATCGCCGCCCATTCGGCGGCGACGGTGATCTTTGGCAATTGGATTCGCTTTCTTTACGACCGTGCGCGCCCGGTTGCGCCACGCTGACGGGTTTCGGTTCGGCCAAGACCGGTCACCGTGACGATCCGCGAACGCGCGGCCCAACATTCTTGATTTGTTCGCGCGAGTCAGTCAGGACTGAAGATCGGCACGATTCTTCACCAGTTCGGCGATTCCGTCAGAGATGCGGCGCCACCCACAGCTGTCGGGCAGAAACGACGCCGTCCTTCGGATGGCGGCAGACGCGAATTTGGAGTTGGCCTGATGGACCGATGCCCTCGCCGCGTATTCAACTGTCATCCTCCGCGAAAGCGGGGGATCCAGTACGCCGCGGCCCATCGACTTATCGTTGGCGTCTCTGGAATACTGGGTCGCCCGGTCAAGCCGGGCAATGACGACTGCTGATGATGCGCGGTCACGGCGCCTACCTCGAAAGCCTCAATCCGGAACAGCGGCGCGCGGTCGAGCACGGGACCGGCGGCGACGCGCCGTTTGGGCCGCTATTGGTGATCGCCGGCGCCGGATCCGGCAAGACCAACACGCTGGCCCATCGGGTCGCCCATCTGATCGTGGGCGGCGCCGACCCCCGCCGCATCCTGCTGATGACCTTTTCGCGCCGGGCGGCCGCCGAGATGTCGCGGCGTGTCGAGCGAATCGCGCGCCAGGTTCTCGCTGACAAGGCCGCGGTCATGACCGAGGCGCTGGTCTGGGCCGGCACCTTTCACGGCATCGGCGCGCGCCTGTTGCGCGACTGCGCCGAGCAGATCGGGCTCGATGCCGCCTTCACGATTCACGATCGCGAGGATTCCGCGGATCTGATCAATCTGATCCGGCACGAGAAGGGCTTTTCCCAGACGGCCAGCCGCTTTCCGACCAAAGGTACCTGCCTTTCGATCTATTCGCGCTGCGTCAATGCGGAGGCTTCGATCGAAGCGGTGCTCGGAGCTTCATTTCCCTGGTGCGCCGGTTGGGCGGCTGAATTGAAGGAGCTGTTCGCCGCCTATGTCGAGGCCAAGCAGCGGCACAACGTGCTCGATTATGACGACCTCTTGCTCTACTGGGCGCAGATGATGACCGATCCGGCGCTCGCCCGTGACATCGGCGGCCGTTTCGATCACGTCCTGGTCGACGAATATCAGGACACCAATCGCCTGCAGTCGTCGATCCTGCTGGCGCTCAAGCCCGACGGACGCGGCCTCACCGTCGTCGGCGACGATGCGCAATCGATCTATTCGTTCCGCGCCGCCACCGTGCGCAACATCCTCGATTTTCCCGGCCAGTTTTCGCCGCCGGCCGACATCGTCACGCTCGATCGCAACTACCGCTCGACCAAAGGCATTCTCGCCGCGGCCAACGGTGTCATCGATCTGGCCCAAGAGCGCTTCACCAAGAATCTGTGGACCGAGCGGGCGTCAGGGACGAAGCCCCGGCTGGTCACGGTCCGCGACGAAACCGACCAGGCGCGCTTTATCGTCGAACGGGTGCTGGAGAACCGCGAGTCCGGCATGACGCTGAAACAGCAGGCGGTGTTGTTTCGCACCTCAAGCCATAGCGGCCCGCTGGAAGTCGAGTTGACCCGCCGCAACATCCCGTTTGTCAAGTTCGGCGGACTCAAGTTTCTCGATGCCGCCCATGTCAAGGACATGCTGGCGCTGTTACGTTTCGTCGAAAACCCGCGCGATCGCGTCGCGGGCTTCCGGCTCCTGCACCTGATCCCGGGTGTCGGTCCGAGCTCGGCGCGGCAGGTGCTCGATCACATGGCCGACAGCTCAGATCCGATCGCCGCGCTGATGGACGCGCCAGCGCCGCCGCGCGCCGGCGAGGACTGGCGGCATTTCATCGGCGCGGTCACGGAACTCCGCCGCTGCCCCTGGCCGGCCGAACTAGAACGCGCCCGCCGCTGGTACGAGCCGCATCTGGAGCGTCTTCACGAGGATGCCGAGACCCGGCGAGCCGACCTGATCCAGCTCGAACAGATCGCAAGCGCCTATCCCTCACGCGAGCGCTTCCTGACCGAACTGACGCTCGATCCGCCGGACGCCACCAGCGACCAGGCGGGGGTGCCATTGCTCGATGAGGACTATCTGATCCTCTCGACGATCCATTCCGCCAAAGGTCAGGAATGGAAATCGGTGTTCGTGCTGAACGTGGTCGACGGCTGCCTGCCCTCCGACCTCGGCGCCGGAACGACTGCCGAACTCGAGGAAGAGCGCCGGCTGCTCTACGTTGCCATGACCCGCGCCAAGGACGATCTGGATCTGGTGCTGCCGCAGCGCTTCTTCACCCACGGCCAACGTGCACAAGGCGACCGGCATGTCTACGCCGCGCGAACGCGCTTCATTCCTCATGCGCTGCTCGGGCTGTTCGATCAGACGGTTTGGCCTCGAGCGGTCGCCGGAGCGGCCAGCCGTGCCGCGAGCCAGGGACCGCGCATCGACGTCGGCAGCCGGATGCGCGGGATGTGGCGCTGACACGACGCCCGCAGGGATCGTCGCGATCTACCACGATTATGGCCGCCCGCGCGATATCAGATGGCTATATTGACGATGAACGCTTCTATATTGTCTATATTGTTCAGAGTCGTCCGCTGACGCGGAAGGCCGCATCAGCATGGCGCGACGTGGCGACCTCGATCGGGAATTGAAGATGCAGGGCCGGCCCGAATTGGCGAGAGAGGTGACGCTTCAAGCCCGCTCCGATATCGATTCCGAAGCGCTTTCGCTGTTGAATTCGGTGTTCGGCCTGCCCGGCTTTCGCGGCGCGCAGCAGCAGATCGTCGGCCATGTCGCCTCCGGCGGCAACTGCCTGGTGCTGATGCCGACCGGTGGCGGCAAGTCGCTCTGCTATCAACTGCCATCGCTACTGCGCGCCGGTTGCGGCATCGTGGTGTCGCCGCTGATCGCTTTGATGCGCGACCAGGTCGCGGGCCTGCTCGAGGCCGGCGTCCGGGCCGCCGTCTTGAATTCGACGCTGTCGGCGGCCGAGGCCGCCGCGGTCGAGAACGAACTGATCGAAGGCAAGCTCGACCTGCTCTACATCGCCCCGGAGCGGCTGTTGACGCCGCGCTGCCTCAGCCTGCTGAGCCGCGCCAGGATCGCCCTGTTTGCGATCGATGAGGCGCATTGCGTGTCGCAATGGGGGCATGACTTCCGCCCGGAATATATCGGCCTGTCGGTGATCGCGGAGCGCTTTCCCGAGGTGCCGCGGATCGCGCTGACCGCAACCGCCGATCAGCTGACCCGGGAGGAAATCGTCGACCGCCTCGCGCTCAAGGGTGCGCCGGTCTTCGTGGCGAGTTTCGATCGACCGAACATCCGGTACGAAATCGTCGAAAAGCACAGCGCGCAAACCCAGCTCGAGGCCTTCATCGCAGAGCGCCATCGGCGCGATGCCGGCATCGTCTACTGCCTGTCCCGCGCCAAGGTCGAGGACACCGCCGCCGCGCTGAGGCGGGCCGGTATCACGGCGCTGCCCTACCATGCCGGCTTGGATGCCACTATGCGCGCGCGCCATCAGGATCGTTTCATCAACGAGGACGGCGTCGTGATCGTCGCCACCATCGCCTTCGGCATGGGCATCGACAAGCCCGACGTGCGCTTCGTCGCCCATCTCGATCTGCCGAAAAGCATCGAGGCCTATTACCAGGAGACCGGGCGCGCCGGACGCGACGGCAAGCCGTCCAGTGCCTGGATGGCCTATGGGCTGTCCGATATCGTGCAGCAGCGCCGCATGATCGAGGAGTCCGCCGGCTCGGACACCTTCAAGCAGGTGTCGCGCGGCAAACTGGAAGCGCTGGTGGCGCTGGCCGAGACCGCCGACTGCCGCCGCGCGCGGCTGTTGCGCTATTTCGGCGAAAGCCTGCCGGCTGTAAAATGCGGCAATTGCGACAACTGCCTGTCGCCGCCGCGGATGCGCGACGGCAAGGTGATCGCGCAGAAACTATTGTCCTGCGCCTATCGCACCGGCCAGCGGTTCGGCGCGATGCATCTGATCGACGTGCTGGTCGGCCGCATGACGGAGCGGGTCAAGCAGTTCGGGCACGACAAGCTCTCGGTGTTCGCGATCGGCCGCGAGCTCAATGAAAAGCAATGGCGCGCCGCGCTGCGTCAACTGGTGGCGATGGGACATCTTGCCGCCGACAGCGAGGCCTTCGGTGCGCTGAAGCTGACCGAGAGTGCGCGCGGCGTGCTCAGGGGCGAGACCGCGGTGATGCTGCGCGAGCAGGTTCCGGGCGCCCGCCATCGCGGCAGCCGGACCACATCACGGCGCGGCGATCTCGCTCCCATTGCCGCCGCGGCCGACAAGAGCGGCCATGCCGCCTTGTCGGCCCGGCTGCGGACCTGGCGCTCGGAAGTGGCGCGCCAGCGGGGCGTGCCGGCCTATGTCGTGCTGCACGACTCGACCCTCGACGGCATCGCGGCTTCACACCCGCGCACGCTCACCGAGCTGCGCGGCATCCCCGGCATCGGCGACAAGAAGCTCGAACATTATGGCGAGGCGCTGCTCGCGGTGGTGCAGGCGAGCCGAGAGGCGCGTGAAGGCGAGGCAGCGGCCAGCTCGCCGCTACCGGCGCCTCCATTCTGAGGTCGTGGTCGCCGCCTGACCTTTGCTGCCGTCATCCAGGCTCGCCCCCGGAATGTTGCCCATGGCGTAGGGTGGCAACTTTGCCCACCCTTGCGCCAATGGCGTCGTTCCGCGGCGAGAATGGTTAAAACCAGCTCAATACCTGGCGACGATCGGACCGCCAAAGCGGTAATTGATGCCAACCTTGAGCGTGTCGATGTTCAGCCGAAGCGCAGCGGGGCTTGCTCCCAGGACAAACGGGGCTGTAGTGACCGTATTGAAACCGTAGTGCATGTACTCCAGTTTGGCGCTCCAATTGGGCGTGAAGCCATATTCGATGCCCGCGCCTGCGGCGTAACCCCAGCGGTCGGTACTAAAGACCCCAGGTGTACCCGCCGTCGGCACACCTCCCGGCAGTAATGCACTATAGTAACTGTTGGCATAGGCCGCGCCGCCAGTACCATAGAACAGCGCCGGGCCAGCGGCATATCCGATGCGTCCACGGAAGGTCGCAAGGTCGCGCGTGTTGGAAAAACACGTGAATGCGGGATTCGGGCAGGGGGTTGATCCCCTGATGTTGGCCCAATCGCCGTCTGCCTCAACGCCGAACACCCAGTTGGTCCATTGCCAGTTGTAGCCGATTTGACCGCCGGCCAGACCGCCCGAGGGATTATGATTGGCCGTCGTTCCGACCGCGGTAAAGAGCCAATTGGTTCTTCCCCAGCCGTAGCCGCCGTTGGCTCCGATATAAAACCCGGTCCAGTTGTAGATCGGCGCCGCGACGGGCGGGGGCGCCTTGGTGTAGGCACGTGCCGGAAGATCGGCCGCCAACACAGGAGCGGCGCCGACGGTGAAAAGCGCGGCAACGCCGAGCAGTATCCGTTTCATGGAAAAAGCTCCTTCGTTAAACTTGTAGTAGATTTTGCAAAGATAGGCGATTCATAGCGAGAAATCTGTTTCAAAAGCGCAACAGTCGCGCAGAAAGTGCGCAATGGCGGGCCGACAACCGGGTCCGTTTCTGACGGCTACGGCCAGCTTTGGCAGGTCCTGTTTGCGTTGAATTTAAACCCGGCGCAGATACGCTGGCCCTCGGAACGAGCGCCGCCAGGACAGGATTACGAAGAGCGCAGCCCGATGACCCACACTCCCCTCCGACCGAAGCAGGTCGTGCTGATCGACGCCCCGCCGGGCCGAAGCGAGAAGATCTTCTCTGCCGGCCTGGTGATCGCGGCGATCGCGGTGTTCGCGATCATGGCCCCGTTCGCGCGGGTACCGCTGCCGAGGATCGACGCTTTCATTCCCGCCTATGAAGCAGCGCTCGCCATCAGCGACCTTCTGACCGCGGTCCTGCTGTTTGGGCAGTTTGCGCGCTCCGGGCTCAAGGCGTTGCTGGTATTGGCGTGCGCCTATCTCTTCAACGTGCTGATCATCGTGCCGCACGCCCTGAGCTTTCCGGGCGTGTTCGGTCCTCACGGCGTCATCGGAGGCGGCGATCAGACCACTGCCTGGCTCTACTGCTTCTGGCATGGCGGATTTGCGTTTCTCGTCCTGCTCTATGCCGGGCTGGCCAACCGCGACAGCGCCAGTGGGCGGGTGCGTGGCATTCGGTCCGGCATCGCGATCGGCGTCGCCCTCACCGCAGCGGCGGCGCTCGCGCTTACCCTGCTCGCCACGTTCGGGCACGACCTGTTGACCCCGATCATCAACGGGACCGACTATTCGATGCTGGTTTCCAAAGGCGTCAGTCCCGCGATCGCTCTGGTGAGCGTCGCCGCGCTGGTGTTGCTTTGGCGCCGCCGTAACGCCTCCACTCTCGACCTCTGGCTCTTCGTCGTGATGAGCGCATGGCTGTGCGACGTTGCGCTCAGCTCCGTGGTAGGGTCCGGCCGCTACGACCTCGGCTGGTATGGCGGCCGCAGCTTCGGCCTGCTGGCGGCGAACTTTCTGCTGGTGGTTCTGCTGCTCGAACTCAATCGGCTGTACGGAGGCCTGGCCGAAGCCCTCGACGTGGCTGAGGAACGAAACGTTCAGCTGACGAGATCGAAGGAACAGCTCGCCCACGCCCAGCGGTTGGATGCCATGGGCCAGCTCACCGGCGGGGTTGCCCACGATTTCAACAACCTGCTGATGGTCGTCACCAGCAGCATGGACATCATCCTCCGCTCGCCGGGAAATACTCAGAAAGTCGAGAAGTTCGCACGCGCGGCACTTGATGCCTGCGGGCGCGGGCAGAAGCTGACCCAACAGCTTCTCACCTTCGCCCGCCGGCAGGTGACACGACCCGTGACGGTCGACCCGAACCGCGTCCTTTCCGACCTCAAAGACCTGCTCAGCCGCGCCATCGGCGCGGCGATCCGGATCGTCTGCGATCTCAGCCCGCAGGCGCACCCGACCCGCGTCGACAAGCTCCAGTTCGAGTCCGCCATTCTCAATCTGGTCGTGAACGCACGAGACGCGATGCCCCACGGTGGAACCGTCACCATACGGACGGAAAATGTCCTGGTCGATGTGTCACAGCCTGGGGCTGTCTCGCCCGGACACTACGTCAAGGTTTCGATCGAAGACAATGGCGCCGGCATGTCGGAAGAGGTGAAGGCAAGAGCGTTCGACCCGTTCTTCACGACCAAGGACATCGGCACCGGCTCCGGCCTGGGCCTCAGCCAAGTATACGGTTTTGCCAAAAGCGTCGACGGCCATGTCGAGATCGAGAGCGAGACCGGCCTGGGGACGACAATCACGCTGCTCCTGCCGAAATCTCCCGAACCGGCGCGCGCGGAAGCGTCGCCGAACCCCCTGCCGCTGAGGCCGGCCCGCGGCAATGAAGCGGTGCTCGCCGTCGAGGACGACGAGGATGTGCTCGAACTGGCGGTGACGGCGTTGGAGGACCTCGGCTACACCGTGCTGACGGCAGGCAATGCGACCGACGCGCTGACGATCCTGAACGGCGAGGTGAGGATCGATGTCCTGTTCTCCGATGTCATCATGCCCGGAGGCATGAACGGCGCGCAACTCGCGGTCGAAGCCCGGCGCATCAGGCCCGGCCTCAAGGTGCTGCTGACTTCCGGATATACCGCAGAGGCCCTGGCCAGGGAACACGGCATGCCGCTCGATCTGGAAGTGCTGGGCAAGCCTTATCGCCACGAGGACCTGGCCGACAAGCTGAGGCTGGTCATGCGAAGTTGAGCCCCTTCGGCTTGCCAGAACAGAACGGCCTTTCAGCAATCGGCCAGCAACACAGTCGCGACCTCCGGTAATTTGAAGCTGTCAATCCCATATTGAAAAAATATTTACGTTTGCTTTTTGTTCCAGACCCTGTTAGAAAGACGCTGTCTCATCCCACTAAGAGGGGCGTATCGCGATCGTCAGGAAACGCGGGATGAGATGCGGTGGACGCGGCAGCGTCAGGCATGCGGTGGGTCGCAGGGCGAGGGGGCGGAATGCCCATTCGTGAGCGATACCTGGCATGATAGACGACGGCGCTGCAGCGTACGGGGAAGGCGTGTGGTCCTGGCACCCAAGGCTGGTGTCAAGTCTTCGGAGGATGCGTTCGGCTCAACCGGGTCGGACCAACCTTAATCCGAAGGCGACGGTGGCAATAGAGCTTATCTCGCCGGGGAGAGCGCGTCGATAAACCGTAAAACCATTGCGTGGGGAATGCCGGATGATCCGGTGCCTCGCACTACTCGTGTGCGTACGGCCGCTTTCTTTGCACACGAGCCGCGGGTGCCTCTGGGCATCGCGGCATTCCCCGCGCCCTCTTCATCTCGAGGGCGAGACGTTCCAGCAAAAGCCCGGGCGCATCGCGCCGCGGGGCGTTTAGGTGCGACTGGAATTGGCTGTTTGACAAAGTGAATTAGCCATTGGGGCGCACGCTTGGAGAAGTGGGCGCACCGGTTGCTCCAACTCAGATCGTCATCGCCCGGCTTGACCCTATTCGATTCACACTTCTCGAAAAGAGATTCTTTTTCAATTGGTTAGCGAGACGCCCTGCTTAAGTATCGATCGTTGCCAGAATTGATACAAGCGACTCTGATGACTCACATTTCGTCAAGCCGACCAAGAAGGTCGAATCAAAAGTGTGCATACGATAGGGCTTGACCGGGCGACCCGGTATTCCAGAGACGCCAGATGAGTCGACGGGCCGCGACGTACTGGATCCCCCGCTTTCGCGGAGGATGACGGTTGAAGTTGTGGCGGGCACGTCCAGTCTACCAGGACGGCTTCAACGCAGCCCCTTTTGCACCGCCGTTGGTGCGTTTTCTTTGGGGGAAAGCCGGCGTCCACCTTTTTTCGAAAATGCTCTAAGGTGCCTCGATCAAAAGTCCCAAGGCCACCGGGCACGCTGCTGGAGACATCCATGACCGATCCGATCAAGGGCATTTCGTCGATGGCGACGCGCCGGATCCTCGCCGATCTCGCCGAGCTCTATCAGCAGCGAACCGGGCACCGGGTGGCGATCACCTCGATGGGGGGCGTCGATGCCGCTCGCATGGTTCGAGCCGGTGAAGCCACCGACATCGTCGTGCTGGCCTCGAACGTGATGCAGCAATTGCAGGCCGAGGGTCACATCTTGCCGGGGAGTGCAGCGGGGTTTGCGCGCTCGGGAATGGCCATCGCCGTTCGCGCAGGGGCGACGTGGCCCGGCATCGGCGACGAGGAGGCTGTCAAGAAGGCGCAGCTTTCGGCACGCAGCATCGGCTACTCGACCGGACCCAGCGGGGATCATCTGATGCGGCTCTGGCAGCGCTGGGACCTGGTGGAAGCTCTTTCGCAACGCGCGATCAAGGCGCCAGCTGGCGTACCGGTGGGCGCGCTGGTGGCGCGGGGCGAGGCCGATCTCGGCTTTCAGCAATTGAGTGAACTGCTGCACGAGCCTGGCATCGATATCGTCGGTCCCTTGCCCCCAGAGATTCAGGCCGTGACCGTTTTCACCGTTGGCGTCTGCAGTTCATCTTCCAACGTCGAGAACGCGCGCGATCTGGCCGCGTTTCTAACCTCGTCCGCGGCGGAGCCGGCCAAACGTCAGCATGGCATGGAGCCCGCGTAGCAGGCCCGGCAGTGTTCAAGCAGCCGCCGGCAGGTCGGCCATCCCATGATGACGATCGCCGCGATTGGGGCTAGACTTTGATTGCCGGTGGACCGCCAGATCAACGGAGCATGTCTTGTACAAGAAAGTTCTTCTTGCCTATGACGGCTCGATCGAGGGACGGCGGGCGCTGCGGGAGGGGGCAAGAATAGCTCAACTCTGCGGCGCCGAAGTTTTCCTGCTCGCCGTTGTCGAGGTTTCCGCGGGGACTGGAACCCTGGAGGGAGGGTTCGTCATCCCGATCACCGAACAGATCGAAATCTACAAGAAGGTGCTTGGCGAAGGCGTGGACCGGCTCAAGGCCATGGGCTTCTCGCCGACGGCGCGGCTGGGCATGGGAGAAGCCGGACGCGAGATCGCAGGCGTCGCCGAAGAGATCGGCGCCAACCTCGTGGTGGTCGGCCATCGACCTGACGGACCGCTGGCGCGGTGGTGGTTCAGCTCGGTTGGAACCTACCTGGTGAAGAACCTTCGTTGCAGCGTCCTGGTGGCGCAAACCGAGATCGGCGATGACGAATTTTCCCGGCTGCTGGCCGGTTCTGCGGTGGAGACTTAGTCCAAGCATCGCTGAGCGGCAATTCCCCGGAGTTGGCTGCTACGCTTCCACCATGTCGAAATCGCTCTTGGGCGTGCCGCAGACCGGGCATACCCAGTCGTCGGGAATATCGGCCCACCTGGTTCCCGGCGCCAGGCCTTCGTCCTCGTCACCCTTCTGTTCGTCATAGAGGTAGCCGCAGGTCCGGCACTGCCACTTCTTGTAGGGCTCGCTGCTCATCTGAATTGTCCGTGACGCGGGGGAGAACCGGCATCATCTGTTAGCCCATGCCGAGGCCGGCCGTCAAAGTGCCGGCCCGCGGGCTGTAGCGCTCGGCGACCGGATGGGTGCAGCGAACGCACCTCGTCCATGGGTAGGCAAGCCCGCTTAACTATGACAAAGTCTGGCCAAAATGCATTCTCGGGAGAAAACGTCATGCGATGGAGATACGCGCTCACGGCCATCCTGCTTGTTTCGGCCGTGCTGTTTGCGCAGCCGTCGTTCGCACAAAGTACGGTGCGGATCGCCTGGTATTCCGATGGCAATGAAGGCGAGGTGCTGCTCGACCTTTTGAAACGGTTCGAGGCAGCCAATCCCGATATCAAGGTCGTCGTCGACCAGATGCCCTACAAGGCGATCAGCGAAACGCTGCCGGTGCAGATCGCTTCCGGCCAGGGGCCGGACATCGCCCGCGTCACCGATCTCGGCGGACTGGCGCGCTACACCCTCGATCTGCGGCCTTACCTGAAGGACCCCGCTTATTGGGAGAAGAATTTCGGACCGTTCCTCGCCTGGATGCGCCCAACAGGCGACACCCAGTCGATCCCCGGTTTCATGACCCAGCTCACCGTCACCGGGCCGTTCGTCAACAAGACTCTGTTCGAGCAGGCCGGCATCACCATGCCCGGCCCGAAGGCCACCTGGGACGAGTGGGCGAAGGCGGCCAAGGCCGTCGCCGACAAGGTCGGCGCGCCCTTCCCGATCGCGATCGACCGTTCGGCTCACCGCGTGTTCGGGATGGTGATCTCGGATGGCGGCAAGGTGTTCGATGACAAGGGCGAGCCCGCCGTCACCGATGCCGGCTTCAAGGTGGCGGCGCAGCGGCTATACGACTGGCACAAGTCCGGGATCATGAGCCGCGAATTGTGGGGCTCGGTATCGGGCGCGACCTATCGCGGCGCCAACGAGGAGTTCAAGAACGGCCAGGTGGTACTCTATATGTCTGGCTCCTGGCAGATCGCCCAGTTTGACAAAACCATCGGCGATGCCTTCGACTGGACGGCCGTGCCCAATCCCTGCGGGCCCAGCGCCTGCACCGGCATGCCCGGCGGCGCCGGGCTGATCGCGATCAAGACCGCCAAGGATCCCAAGGCGGTGGGCCGGGTGATGGACTATCTCGCCAGCGAGGACGTGCTCCGCGAATTTGATAGCCGCGCGCTGTTCGTGCCGGGCCATCTCGGTCTCTCCGCTTCCGGTGTCGACTATCCCTCGGCGAGCCCACTCGCCAAGCAGGCACTCGTGGTTTTCACCCAGGATGTCGGCAGCGTGGCACCGCTGGCCTACCGGCTGCAGGGCTATCCCTATAACCGGGTGATCTTCAACGCGGTGATCAGCCGGCTTGGCCAGGCAATATCCGGCGAAATTTCGCTGGACGAAGCCTACAAGCGCATCGACGCCGACATTGCGCAAGAGATCGCTGTGCGCAAGAAGTAGCTGGACCCCTGGCATGACCGTCGACACCCAGCACCCCCCGGCGGCGCGGCCCATGGCCGGGCTCGATCTCTGGGGCGTAGTGGTGCGGCTGACCGACGCTCCGATGCGCGCGGTGCAGCGGCTGCTCGGCGAGCGCCGCATGCCCTACGTGTTCCTGCTGCCTAACCTGGCGTTCTTTGGACTGTTCGTGTTCGTGCCGCTTGGGCTCAATCTCTGGTATTCGCTGACCGGCGGCGCGGCGCTGTTTCCCTCGCAGCGGCCCTATGTCGGCCTGCAGCAATACGGTTTTCTGTTCGATTGCGGCAACATCCTCGACGTCTCGAGTTGCCGGGAGGATCATTTCTGGCGAGGCGTCCACAACACGCTGTTCTTTGTCGTGATCCAGGTCAGCTTGATGGTGCTGTTCTCGCTGGCCACGGCGCTGGTGCTGAACCGGCCGATTCGCGGTCGCGGCTTTTTTCGCGCCGTCTATTTCTTCCCGGTGCTGCTGTCGCCGGTGGTGGTGGCACTGATCTGGAAATGGATCCTGCAGCGCGACGGGCTGCTCAACGCCGCAATCACCACGTTGGGCGGGCAAAAGATCATCTTCTTTGTCGATCCGAGCTGGGCGATGTTCTGGGTGATCTTCGTCTCGATCTGGGCCCATATGGGGTTCTACACCCTGATCCTGCTGGCCGGACTGCAGGCGATCCCCAGGGATCTCTATGAGGCTGCCGCGATGGATGGCACCAGGCCGATGCGGGTGCTGCTGCGGATCACGCTGCCGCTGTTGTGGCCCAACATGATCGTGGTCATCGTGCTGGCGCTGATCCGCGGCGTGCAGACCTTCGACGAGGTATTCGTGCTGACCGGCGGCGGCCCCGGCACCTCGACGCTGATGGTGGTGCAATATATCTACGAGACCGCCTTCGCCAACCAGTCGCAGAATTTTGGTCTCGCGGCGGCGGCCTCGGTGGTGCTGGGCGTGGTGCTGTTCGTGCTGACGCTGCTGCAGCTTGGGCTCGGCCGCAGAAAGGCGGGCGCATGAGCATCGCCTCCGCCCTCACCCTGCGCCGCGGCCGCGGCCGCCTGCACTGGACCGACCTGGCGTCCTATGCCTATCTCGCGTTCGGCGTTGTCCTGATGTTCGGTCCGGTGCTATGGCTCGGCCTGTCATCCTTCAAGACCCAGGCCGGGCTGTTGGAATTCCCGCCGAGCCTGCTGCCGACCAGCCAGAAGGAAGTGCGCGTGCCCGGCTTCGACAAGCCGCTGCCATTGTTTCGCGTCACCATGGACGACGGCTCGACCCGGGTGCTGGCGCAGGCGCGCCGCATCGGGCTGCAGGCGCAGATGATCGATCCGGCGGAGCCGACCAAGATCATCCGAGTCCCGCTCGACAAGCGCACGGAGCTGCGCGAGACCGCGTTCGCCTGGTCCAATTACACCGAACCGCTGCGGCAATTCAATTTCCTGCGCTATCTCGGTAACTCGGTGTTCGTCACCGTGGTCGCCACCCTGATCACGCTCCTGATCAATTCGATGGCCGCCTATGCGCTATCGATCTACGAGTTTCCCGGCCGCAACGCCGCGATGCTCGGCATCATCGGCACGCTGATGATCCCGATCACCATCATCCTGGTGCCGGTCTATCTGGTGGTGACCTGGCTCGGCCTGGTCAACAATCTGTGGGCGGTGATCCTGCCGGGGGCGGCGACGCCGACCGGCGTGTTCCTGCTGCGGCAATACATGTTGACCTTGCCGCGCGACCTGATCGAGGCGGCGCGGATGGACAAGGCCTCGGAATGGCAGATCTACGCCCGTATCGTGCTGCCGCTGTCGCTGCCGGCGCTGGCGGTGCTCGCGATCTTCTCGGTGATGTGGCGTTGGAATGAGTTCCTCTGGCCGTTGGCGGTGCTTTCGAAGAGCGAGAGTTACACCCTGCAGATCGGGCTCAATGCTTTCCAGGGCGACTTGCAGACCCAATGGAACTATCTCCTGGCAATGACGGTGATCACGCTATTGCCGATCGCGACCGTGTTCGTATTCCTGCAGCGCTTCATCGTCGCCGGGATCGCCAATACCGGCGTCAAATAGGCGGACCTTCGACATGGCACACCTGGCTTTGCACGCGGTCAAGAAGTCGTTCGGTTCTCTGCAGATCATCCATGGCGTCGATCTCGAGGTCGGCGATCGCGAGTTCGTGGTGTTCGTCGGCCCCTCCGGCTGCGGCAAGTCGACCTTGCTGCGGCTGATCGCCGGCCTCGAGCAGCCGACCTCCGGCGATATCGTGATGGACGGCAAGGACGTCACCGGCCTGCCGGCCTCCGACCGCGGCCTCGCCATGGTGTTCCAGTCCTATGCGCTGTACCCGCATATGAGCGTCTACAAGAACATGGCCTTCGGGCTCGAAAATGCCGGTCTGCCGCGTGACGAGATCGACAAGCGCGTGACCCGCGCGGCCTCGATGCTGCGGCTCAACGACTATCTCGACCGCAAGCCGAAGGCTTTGTCCGGCGGCCAGCGCCAGCGCGTCGCGATCGGCCGCGCCATCGTCCGCGATCCCAAGATCTTTTTGTTCGATGAACCCTTGTCCAATCTCGATGCCGAACTGCGCGTCGCCATGCGCAAGGAACTCGCGGCGCTGCATGCCGACATCGGCGGCACCATGATCTACGTGACCCATGACCAGGTCGAAGCGATGACGCTGGCGAGCCGCATCGTGGTGTTGAGGTCCGGCCGCATCGAGCAACTCGGCGCGCCGCTTGAGCTCTACAACCGGCCGGACAATCTGTTCGTCGCCACCTTCATCGGCTCGCCGAAGATGAACGTGATCGAGGCCGAGGTCCTGTCTGCCGATGCCAGTGGGACCAAACTCGGATTTGGCGCCGGCCGCTCCCTGGTGCTGGGCGGCATGGCCGGGCAACTGGCCGCAGGCGATGCCGTCACCCTCGGCATCCGGCCGGAACATTGCGAAGTGGTGACCGACGATACTGCCGATTGCGAGGCCGTGGTCGATCTCGCCGAACAGCTCGGCGGCGAAACCTACCTGTACTGCTCGGCGCCGAAGCTGACGCAGCTCACGGTGCGCGAAGCCGGTCAGCAGATGAAGATGCGCGGCGACAGCGTCAAGCTGGTTTTTCCCCGCGACCGGCTGCATCTGTTCGATGCCACGGGACGCGCGCTACTGCATGGCCATCAGGCCGCGCGCTCGTCGTGAAATCCGCGCCATTCGATCCATACCGGAGCTTCTCAATGAAGGCGGTCACCTCAGCGCGATTGATCGGCCGTGACGGTCCACGCGTCAATTTCGCGGCCGACTACGGTACCACCATCATCGTGACCGTGCTGGAGCCGGCGCTGATCCGCGTCACCCTGCTGCGCGAGCAGGGATGGCGGCTCGACCGCACCTGGTCCCTGGCGCCCTCCCACCTCGAGCCGCCATTCGAAGGGCGGGCCAGGGACGATCTCTCGGGCTTCTCCTGTCCGGCCTTTGCCCTCGAGCCGGAGAGCGACCGGGTCGTGATCAAAACCGAAGCCCTCACGGCCGTGGTGCGTCTCGCACCTTTCGGCATCGACTGGCACCTGCCCGGACAACCACTGCCGTTCGCGCAGGATCGGCCGACCCAGGCCTACATGATCTCGCGCCGGACCGGCCAGCTCGCGCATTTCATGGCGCGCGACCCGGCCGAGCGGCACCACGGGCTCGGCGACAAGACCGGCCCTTACGACCGCACTGGGCGCCGCTACCGTCTCGACGCGGTGGATCCCTGCGGCTTTGATGCGGAGACCAGCGATCCGCTCTACAAGATCATTCCATTCTATCTGGTCGATCGCGATGGCGGTCCCTGCTACGGCATCTTCTACGACAATCTGGCGACAGGCGAGGTCGATTTCGGCGCCACCATCGACAACTATCATGGCCTGTTCCGCAGCTACCGCGCCGAGGACGGCGACCTCGACTACTACTTCATCGCCGGATCATCGATGCGCGAGGTGGTGGTGCGCTACACCGCGCTTACGGGCGGGGCGCACTTCCCGCCGCTATGGTCGCTCGGCTTCGGCATCACCTCGATGACCATCGCGGACGCACCCGACGCCGACGCCCGCGTCACCGCCTTCATCGCCGAATGCCGCGGCCACCAGATACCCTGCGACAGCTTTCATTTCGGCTCGGGCTATTCCTCGATCGGGGGCCGGCGCTACTGTTTCAACTGGAATCACGACAAGTTCCCCGATCCGGCGGCGACCCTGCGCCGGCTGACCGAGGCCGGCATGCGCCCGGTCACCAACCTGAAACCCTGCCTGCTCGACGATCATCCAAAGCTCGCTGATGCGAAAGCGAAGGGCATCCTGGTCAAGGATGGCGAAACCGGACAGCCTGCGGTGGCACAGTTCTGGGATGGGCTCGGCTATCACCTTGATTTCACCAATCCCAGGGGGATCGAGTGGTGGCGTGACGGGCTGAAGACCACGCTGCTCGATCTCGGCGTGGTGACGGCCTGGAATGACAATAACGAATTCGAGATCTGGGACGAGGATGCGATCTGCGACGGCTTCGGCCGTCCGTTCCCGCAGGCGCTGGCCCGTCCGGTCCAGGCGCAGCTGATGAGCAAGCTGTCAAGCGAGACGCAACGTGCGCAGCGTCCGGGCGAGCGGCCATATGCGATCAGCCGCGCCGGTGGTCCCGGCATCGGCCGCTACGCCCAGACCTGGTCCGGCGACAACTCAACGGACTGGAAGACGCTGCGCGGCAATTTGCGCCAGGGCCTCGGCATGAGCCTGTCCGGGCTGTTCAACATCGGCCATGACGTCGGCGGCTTCCATGGCCCGAGCCCCTCGCCGGAACTGCTCTGCCGCTTCGTCGAGTTCTGCGCGTTGTGGCCACGCTTCGTGATGAATTCCTGGAAAGCGGATGGCGTGGTGACGCTGCCGTGGATGTATCCCGAACGGCTGCCGCAGGTGCAGGAGGCCTTCGCGCTGCGCTACCGGTTGTTGCCGCACATCTACGCCGCCATGTTCCATGGCGCCGTTGCCCAGTTGCCTCCGGTACGGCCGATCGGCATGGATTTTCCGCACGACAAGCGGGCCGTGCGGGAAGCCGACAGTTTCATGCTCGGCGACGGCCTGTTGGTGGCGCCGGTGCTCGATCAGGGCGCGGTGACGCGAACGGCCTATCTGCCGCAGCATCCCGATGGCTGGTACGACTTTCATTCCAGACAGTGGTTTGCTGGCGGCAGCGAGGTCACCATCGATGCGCCGCTCGGCCGCATTCCGCTGTTCGCCTTGGGCGGCAGCATGATCGCGACCTCGGAAAAACGCGATGGCGTCGATCCGCGGCGGGATCTGATGCGCCGACTTTTAGTGTTTGCGCGAGCTGAGCCGGGCACTTCAGCGGCTGAACTCTACGACGACGACGGCCTCACACCGGATTGGAACAAGGGCGCCGGGCGTCGGCTGGTGTTGAAGTTGCAGAGCAGCGCGCCCGGCCGCGCGCAGCTGTCGGCATCGTCGAGCGGCGCCTATGTCCCGCCCTATGGGCGGGTCCAGATCGAAGCCATCGGCGGCGAGGTCACGCTGGCGCCCGGCACCGAGAGCCTGCTGACGCTATAGCAACATTCGCAACTGCGTTCGGCCGCGGTAATGCGCTTTCTGATCACGTCGGCTGCGGCTCGGTGCGGGTCTCGATCGGAGGCAGCGGGTCGCCATGGATCCTGGCCTCGAAACCCCGCAAGCGCTGATAGATCGAGATCAGTTCAACGATCGTGCTCCACGCATTGACCAGATATTGAAAGGAGCTCCTGACCTGCTCAAAGGCATTCAGAATCTGCTGCATGGTGCCGAGCGTGATCTTGCCGGCAACGATCGTCGGTCCGAGCAGGACGTAGGGAAAGACCTGATCGGTCTGCAGATAGACGATGCGGCCGATATTGAAATACATGAAGTTCAGATAAAGCCGAAAATAGTTTCTGCGAATGTTTGCGAACAGTTCGCTGACCGTCGGCGGATCGGCGCGGGCCGCATCATCCTCGCCGAGCACGAGTTCCTTGCGATAGGCTGCCTCGACCCGCTGGTTGAAAAATTCGATCCGAGGCAGCCGGATGCCGATCAGCGCCAGCGCGCCGGTTCCAACCACCGACCAGATGATCGCGGCGAATACCAGCGGATAAGGGATGGTTCCGATCAGCGGCAGCTCCGTGACATTGCTGGACAGTCTCAAGAGGACAGGCAGGAAGGCCAGCAGCGTCAGCACCGAACTGATGAGATTGACGCCGAGAGCTTCCACGGTGGTGGCGAACCGCATGGTATCTTCCTGCACCCGCTGCGAGGCGCCCTCGATCCCGCGCAGTCGCGGCCAGTTGGCGATATAAAAGTCGTTCATCGCCGTCCGCCAGCGGAAGATGTAGTGGCTGACGAAGAACCGCGTCAATACGCCGACCGTGACCGCGACCAGCGCGATGCCGGCGAACGTCGACAATTCGCTGTAGAACTGCGCGATCGTGATCGTCCCCGGTTTCGTAAGCGCGGCCTGGACCAGATCGTAGAATGCCCCGTACCAGCTGTTGATGGCGACGCTGACCTCGACCTGGAAGTAGGAAGTAAACAGGATCAGCGCGGAACCGAGGATCGACCAGGCCGACCAGGGATGCGGCGCCAACACCATCCAGGCGCCCGCGAAGATGGCGACGCTGAGGGCAAAATAGAAGTCGAACCACAGCGACCGCGTCGACCCGAACATGGCGACACCGACCGCCGGCGAGGCCGACGAGCCCATGAGATCGCTGGCGTAGAGATACCAGAACGTCATCGCCAACGCCGTCCAGAGGACGGCCGACGGAAAGAACAGCTTGGGTCGAGGAAAGAATGAAACAAACATGCCTGGGGTCTCGCACTTGGGTCAGAGGATCCGTCGACCCCTTTATAGGATACCTTTGCCTGCGGCGAAGGCCCGAAAGCCCAAATGGAGGGAATTTATGGCGCCGCGCACATCAGAGCTTGGCAGGCTTTTTATTGCGGCAGCCGGGAACGAATCCTGGGTGGCTCACCGACAATGCAGAAGAGAATGCAGGCATACTCCCATGATCGAAGGGCTGTGCCCGCCGAGAGATGGATTGCTTCGCGCAAGCTCGCATTGACGGGGATGGAGTTGCGGCAAAAAATCAGACAAGCGAGTCGTTGAGATCGCTTCACTCCGGGTTTGGCGTTTCGGGCAGCACCACCGCGGCCTTCCCCGTCTTTGCGGGCTGAGACAAACAAATGCCTTCAGCCTCACATCCCGGCCCTGATCATGTCGGCGGCCTTTTCTCCGATCATGATCGACGGCGCGTTGGTGTTGCCGCCGATCAGGGTCGGCATGATCGAGGCGTCCACTACCCGCAAGGCCTCGACCCCGCGCACGCGCAGTTGCGGATCGACCACCGCCAGTTCGTCGACGCCCATGCGGGCGGTGCCGACCGGATGGTAGACGGTGTCGGAGCGTTTGCGCAGGACCGTGCGGATGTCATCGTCGGTGCGAACGTCGTCGCTGTGCAATTCCGCCGTCCGCCATTTTGCCAATGGCTCGGCATCCATGATCCGGCGGGTGATCTTGTAGGCCTTGACCATGGTCTCAAGATCGTCGGGATGATCGTAGAATTTCGGATCGATCCGCGGCGGCGCCGAGGGATCGGCGCTTTGCAGCGTCACCGAGCCGCGGCTCTTCGGCCGCAGCAGGCAGACATGGCAGCCGAAGCCATGCCCGAAATGCCTGGTTCGGCCGTGGTTATCGGCCGTGGCCGTGCTGAAATGAAGCTGGATATCGGGAACATCGAGATTCGGGTCGGTCTTGAGAAAGCCCCCGCATTCAGCGACATTCGAGGTGATCATGCCGACACCGGCCTTGCGGTAGCGCCCGATCTCGCGCCAAAGCTTGCGCAGGCCGGCAAAGCTGATGCCGAATAGATCCAGGCTGTCCGAGCGGTAGCTGAACGCAAAATCGATATGGTCCTGCAGATTCTGACCGACATCAGGCGAATGCTGCACCACATCGACGCCGGCGCTCTTCAAATCCGATGCATTGCCGATTCCTGACAGCATCAGCAACTGCGGCGACTGCAACGCGCCGCTGCTCAGAATGACTTCGCGCCGCGCGTGTACCGTCTCGGTTTTGCCGTCGCGGCCATATTCGACGCCGGTCGCGCGCTTGCCGTCGAACAAGACCTTGCGGGCCTGCGCCGCGGTGATGACCTTCAAATTCGGACGCGACCGGTTCGGCTCGATATAGGCGCGGGCCGCGCTCCAGCGTTCGCCGTTTTTCTGGGTAACCTGGTAGATGCCGAGCCCCATCTGGTGGGCACCGTTGAAATCCTCGTTGATCGGGAGCTGTAGCTGCCGGCCGGCTTCGAGGAAATATTCCTGGAATGGATTGCCGGTTCTGATCCTGGCCACGTTCAGCGGACCGCCGGTGCCGTGGAAGGCATCATGCAGGACCTCGTTGTTTTCGGATTTCTTGAAATAAGGCAGCACGTCGTCATAGGCCCAACCGGCATTGCCGCGCGCCGCCCAGCCATCGTAGTCGGAACGGTGACCGCGGATATAGACCATGGCGTTGATCGCGCTCGATCCGCCCAGCGCTTTGCCGCGCGGCTGATAACCCTTGCGGCCGTTCAATCCGGGCTGCGGCACGGTCTCGAATGCCCAGTTGTTGGTCTTGGAAGGCACCATGATCGCAATTCCGATCGGCGCCTTGACCACCCAGGTATCGCCCGCGCCGCCCGCCTCCAGCAGGCAAACCCTGACCTTTGGATCCTCGCTAAGGCGGCTGGCCACCACGCACCCGGCCGATCCCCCGCCGACGACGACATAGTCGAACTCTTCCACGCCCGCTCTCCCTGCTCTCGACTTTTTTCTTGTTTGGCAATGATGACAACGAGCTAATTTCAGGCGCCGGGTCAAGGGCCGCGGCTGATGATCAGGTGCCGGGGTAAGCAAAAAGGCGCGGTTGGCGCCGTGCGCTTATCCGGCTTGACATGGGACCAACTGCCCGCGCCGCGACGCGACTGAAGTGCGGCTCGAATTCACCGCAACCTAAGATTTACATCTCGTATTTTTGCCAGTGAAATAAATGTCGGTAGTGACAAAATTAGAACAGCCATCGGGGAAATACTAAGTGACCAACGGCAAGGCGGTGACGATCGAGCGCCGGCTGTTTCGCCATGCCGATCAGGAATTGAAGAATTTCGTCGACGAAACGCAGATCAGCATTCTCACCGTCAAGGGATAGGCCGCGCGCCGCTAGCTGCGCAACC
>CAVTNW010000039.1:0-15848 GCA_963736075.1 uncultured Alphaproteobacteria bacterium
GTCCGTAGATGGGGTAACGGGCCGGCCGGCACCGAGCAAGCCGAGCCAAGCAAGCCGCCCGCTCGCTACGGCGCTGTTTGGTGGCGCGCTTCGCGGGCGGCTTGCTTGGCAAAGCGGTGGTCGTCCCTCAAACTGATGGTGTTTCAATTCAACAGAGTCGGGCGAGCCCGCTCCAAGCATCATCGAGGGACGACCATGAACTACTATGCTGGAATTGACGTGTCATTGGAATACTCAAGCGTGTGCGTTATGGATGGGAGCGGCAAGATCGTGCGGGAAGCGAAAGTATTGAGTGAGCCGGACGCGCTGATCGCCTGGTTCGGTGAGCTCGGCTTCGGCCTGGAGCGGATCGGACTGGAAGCGGGGCCACTGTCGCAGTGGCTGTTCGCGGCGATGACGCAAGCTGGTCTTGCGGTCGAATTGCTGGAGACACGGCACGTCCACAACGCCTTCAAGACGATGCCGGTGAAGACCGATCGCAGGGACGTGCGTGGCATCACCGAGCTGATGCGGCTGGGCTGGTTCCGTCCGGTGCACTGCAAATCGGCGGAAGCGCAAGAGACCCGGGCGCTGCTGACGGCGCGCAAGCTGCTGCAGACCAAGCTTCACGATATCGAGCTGAGCCTGCACGGCATTCTGCGTGGCTTCGGCCTCAAGGTCGGCCGGACCACGCCAACTGAGTTCGAGGCCAGGATCAGGGAGCTTGTCGATGGCCATCCGAGCTTGCAGGTCATCGCCCAGGCTTTGCTGGCCGCACGCACGGTGCTGCGGCGCGAGTTCAACGGCTTCGAGAAGCGGGTGCGGTCGATGGCGCGCTCCGACGCGCGGACACGGCTATTGATGTCAACGCCCGGCGTGGGCATGATCGTCGCGCTGACCTATGTTTCCGCGATCGATGATCCCCAGCGCTTCAAGTCCTCCAAGGCGGTCGGTGCTCATTTCGGACTGACGCCGAAGAAGTATCAGTCCGGTGAGACCGACATCACCGGAAAGATCTCGAAGATCGGCGACGCAAGCGTGCGAGCTGTGCTCTATGAGGCGGCTCACGTCATCCTGACACGGCCGATCAAGGGATCAAACCTTAAGAGCTGGGCCGCCAGGATCGCCAAGCGCGCCGGCATGAAAACAGCCAAGGTGGCACTGGCCCGCAAGCTGGCGGTCATCATGCATCGCATGCTGGTTGATGCCAAGCCATTCAACTTCGCCGCCGCCGCGGCCTGATAGAAGGAGAGTTTAAAGAGTTTCGGGCGGGTCTCGGACACCAGCCTTCCCGAAGCGGAGTCCCTCGCCGGGACGATGGCACAGGTCAGACCGCAACCCGCCCAGTGGCATTGCGACCACGCGTAAGTAGATCGGTCGGCCTGTTCCTCTCAGCACCCCATCAGGTGGCGGTCTTGCACCGACCCCGTACAGAAGCGAGTGCCTGGCGATGGATGATGCAAAAAGGGATTGACAAACCGAGGCCCGTTACAGAAGGGCGGGTTGGAGGCGAAGCCGTAACCCGCCTCTTCAGCCTGGACCAAGCGGCGAACGCGCCGAGTCTCACCTCTCCCGCTTGCGGTCGCTTGCGAGGTAGATCACGAAGTGATCGGGTTTGGGGCTCTCTCCACGAGTCGAACTCGCGGAGAGAGCCCCTCACCCCAACCCTCTCCCCGCGATAGAGCGGGGCGAGGGGAGCGCACCGTCGCCGCCGATCCACCTCGCCTACTGCAGCGGCTCGAGCTTGACGATCGAGGCGCCGTGGTTGCTGCCGGCCCAGAAGGTGACGGGCGTGGTCGAATTGTCGATGAATACGCGCCGGATATTGGTGGAGCGCGGTAAGAGGTAGTTGATCGGTCTCGCCGGTCTGCGGATTGAGCCGGGTGACCTGATCGCTGAGCATCGAGCCGGTCCAGGCTTCGCCGTTCTTGTCGGTGATGACGTCGTAGGGGGCCGACCATTTCGGCGCGACCGGCCACTCCTTGAACTGCTCGGTCCGGGTGTCGAACATGCCGATGCGGTCGCCGCGATATTCGCCAAACCACAGCCGGTCCTGCGCATCCATGGTGCCGCGGCGCGGCGCGGAATTCGGCGTCGGGGTCTCATAGAGCTTGATCTGGCCACTGTTGGCGTCGATCCGACCGATATGGCGCTGGCGGAAGTCGGTGAAATAGACGTTATTTTTCGAGTCCGGGATTATGTCATAGATATTGTGCAGCCCCGGCACACCCTTGAACGGCTCGAAGGTTTCGATCTTGCCGGTCGCGATGTCGAGCCGGTGAATCCCGGCAAAGCCGTTGTTCTGGGTCCAGACCTTGCCATCGACGCCGGAGCCTTGCGGGCTGGCCATGTTGATCTGCGCCGCGTCGGTATTTTTATCACCCTGCAACGGCCAGTAAGCAAAGGTCTCGGTATGGCGGTCGAACCGGACGACCGTGGCCTGATACATATTGCCAAGCCACAAATTGCCCTTGTCATCGCTGCGCAGCCCGAGCGACCCGGTCGGAAAGCCGGGCTTGTGTTCTTCGACTGGAAATTCGGTGACCTTGCCGGTCCTGGGATCGAGCCTGCCGAGATTCTGCTCGCCGAAGCTGGAAAACCAGACCATGCCGCTTTCATCGACAATGACATCGTGCGGCGAGATCGTCTCGCGCGGCAAGTCGTATTCGGTGTAGATCACCCGGGTGGAAGCTCCGGTCGGGCGCGGCTCCCTCTTGAACTCGAAATTCCATTGCGGTCGCGCGCTGAGATTGACGCTGGCGAGGAAGTCGGCCACGGCCCGGTTGGCCTGGACGCGCTGATCGCCGCGCTCTTCCATCAGGCGCTCGCCAAGCCGCAATTGCGGGTGGGCCGGAATGCTCTGTTGGACATAACCCTGCATGCGCGGCAGAATAGTCGTCATGAAGTCGTCGGCGCTGTATTTCGAGCGTAGCGGCCGCGCCAGGGTGTGGCAGCCGACGCAGTTGAGCAATTGCCCTTTCTGTGCGTCGGTACCGGGCATGCTGGCGAGCCATTCGGCATTGGTCAATTGCGACGGCGACATCCTCGGTCTGGCGCAACGCGAGATCGACGGTGGTGGTCTTGTCCGCCGCGACCGGGACCGGATTGAGATCGCCGAGTTCAAAACCGGCTGCCCGTATTTGCAGCGAATAGGTGCCGGGCTCAAGCCTATTCGCAGGAAAGCTGTAGCGGCCGTCGCTGTCGCTCACCACGGTGACCGTGATGGTCGATCCGCTCTTCCTGGCGCTGACCAGCACACCCTCCAGCGCAACGTGCTCGGCCGTCACCTGACCAGCCAGCGCCGGACCAGTCTGCGCGGCCGCTCGGCCGTCGGCCATCAGCACCACGGCAAATATAAGAAAAGTGACGCGTGCAACCATCGAACAGCGCGGCATGACCCTCTCCCCTCCCCTGACTTTTGTTGCTTGTTTCTTCGGCCGTCAATGTAGCGAGCGGGTTGGCCGAACGCCAGCACCGCATTCGGAAGCTCGGATCACACGAACCTTGCGAGCACTCTTCGCGCTATTCGGCGGCTGCCGCTGTCCGCTCTGGAAACGCGGCCGCCAGCGTCGCGCGGTCGGCTTTAAGCACGCCGCGCTCGGTGATCAGCCCGGTCACCAGCCGCGCCGGCGTGACATCGAAGGCATAGTTCGCGACCGGCGAGCCCTCGGGCACAATCCGCACGGTCTCGATCCGTCCCGCGGCGGTCCGTCCGGTGATGTTTGCAACCTCGTCTGCGCCGCGCTGCTCGATCGGAATCTCGCGGATGCCGTCGTCGACGCTGAAATCAATCGTCGGCGACGGGAGGGCCACATAGAACGGCACGCCATTGTCGTGCGCGGCGAGCGCCTTGAGATAGGTGCCGATCTTGTTGCAGACATCGCCCCTGGCGGTCACCCGGTCGGTGCCGACGATGACGAGATCGACCAGCCCATGCTGCATCAGATGACCGCCGGTGTTATCGGGGATCACGGTGTGCGGCACGCCGTGATGGCCGAGTTCCCAGGCGGTCAGCGCGGCGCCCTGATTGCGCGGCCGGGTCTCGTCGACCCAGACATGAACGGCATGACCCTGGTCGTGCGCGAGATAGACCGGCGCGGTGGCGGTGCCCCAATCGACCGTCGCCAGCCAGCCGGCGTTGCAATGGGTCAGCACGTTGAGGCGCTCGCCGCGCCGCTTGGTCGCAGCGATCGACTCGATCAGGGCCAGGCCGTGCCGGCCGATCGCCTTGTTGATTGCAATGTCATCTTCGCTGATGACGCCGGCGCGGTCGTAGGCGGCCGCCGCCCGCGCCGACGGAGGCAGCGGCGCCAAGGCCGACCGCATTTCGTCGAGCGCCCACTTCAGATTGATGGCGGTCGGCCGTGTCGCAATCAGCGTCCGATAGGCCTCGTCGAGCGCCGCGTCCGAGCTGTCCGCGCGCATCTTCAACGCCACTCCGAACGCCGCGGTCGCGCCGATCAGGGGCGCGCCGCGCACCAGCATCGACGAGATCGCCTCGGCCGCGGCTTCGCAACTCGTCAGCCGCACGACGACAAACTCATGCGGCAATCGCCGCTGGTCGATCGCGTCGACCGACCAGCCGTCCTGTTCCAGCCAGATGCTGCGGTAAGGCCTGCCGTCAACCTTCATCACGCACCTCTTGATGCCGCATGTTTCACGGGCGCAAAATCCGTCCCGCCACCGCGTCGAGTTTTTTCAACAGTTCCGGATCGCGTGCTTCCGGCGCGGTGATCAGGGCGGTATCGAGCGCACGGTCCGAACCGATCGGGCATGGCTCGTGCTCCCTCGGGAAATCCTTGGCCAGGCGCGCGACCAACCCCTTGGCCTTGTCGGCGTTCGAGGTCAGCACCCGGATGATGTCCTGCACGGTCACGGCATCATGGTCGGGGTGCCAGCAATCGAAATCGGTCACCATGGCGACGGTGGCGTAGCAGATCTCCGCCTCGCGGGCGAGTTTGGCCTCGGGCATGTTGGTCATCCCGATCACCGAATAGCCCGCCGTCTTGTACGTCATGCTTTCGGCGTAACTGGAGAATTGCGGTCCCTCCATGCAGACATAAGTGCCGCCGCGCGCGATCGCGATCCCCTCGGCCTCGGCGGCCGCGGCCAGGTGGATGCGCAGCCGCGGCGAGACCGGATGGGCCATCGATACATGCGCCACGCAGCCCCTGCCGAAGAATGAGCTTTCGCGCTTGTGGGTGCGGTCAACGAACTGGTCGACCAGCACGAAAGTGCCGGGGGGCAGTTCCTCCTTGAAGGAGCCGCAGGCCGACAAGGAAATCAGGTCGGTGACGCCGGCGCGCTTCAGCACGTCGATATTGGCGCGGTAGTTGATGTCGGAGGGCGACAGCCGATGGCCCTTGTCGTGACGCGGCAGGAACACGATCGGAAGGCCGGCGATGCTGCCGTGGCGGACCGGTGCCGAGGGCTCGCCCCAGGGACTCGAGATGGCCTCCTCGCGCACGTTCTCCAGACCGGGCAGATCATAGATGCCAGAGCCGCCGATGATGCCAAGAACCGCCTTCGTCATGGTCTTCCCCTCGCCCTATTCTACCCTGCGATTCAGCATGCCGGCGAGCCGCCGACAACTGTTTTCGACCGTTCCTGGCAGTTCTGCCGATAGGTGACCCCAACCCTCTCCCCGCGATAGACGCGGGGAGAGGGGGCTCACCGCCGCTGCCGCGAGATCGCACCAACAGGCTGGATGCGGGACATCGAAGGAGGACGACCACTAGGGTCGCCCCTAAGGGATCGACATCGCGTAGGGGCGCCCCTTGTGGGCGCCCTGCTTGACCGACATTGCGGGACCAAAAAATTAGTTTCTGCTTAGGAGCGTCGCGTTAAGCGATGCGCCTAGAAGGATGGCCAGGGGTGCTGATGGTTCGAGACGCGCGGCGTTGCCGCGCTCCTCACCATGAGGGAGCGCGGGATGCCTCGACAAGAGGTCACGGATCGCGTCGACGGCGCAGACCAACGGACTTGGCTCGCTGCAAATTCCGATGCGGTAGATTCGACGGCTGACCTAAGGTGAGACGGACCAATCGTTGACAGCGGATCAATCCACGCCGACGGGGCGCAGCTGGCGCATTACCATGCGCTCCAGCGTTCTGACCGATTGAAAATTCTCCGGCGAGATCTCCGATTGCGGGATGGTAAAATCGAATTCGGC
Organism: uncultured Alphaproteobacteria bacterium; assembly: GCA_963736075.1. Taxonomy (GTDB): domain Bacteria; phylum Pseudomonadota; class Alphaproteobacteria; order Rhizobiales; family Xanthobacteraceae; genus Bradyrhizobium. The sequence continues at coordinate 6,152 of CAVTNW010000039.1, forward strand.
CTCGACGGCAAGCATCAGGTTAACCATGTCCATCGAGGTCAGCCCGACATCCACCAGCGGGGAATCCAGGTCGATCTCGGCCTTGATCGCATTCTGTTTCAGGATGGCCTGGACGAGATCAAGCAGGCGTCGCTGAACGTCGGCGTTAACGTCTTGCATAATTTATCCCATCTGTGGCCGCGAGATCGAACGATGCCGACCTTAAAATGTCCTTTATGTGACGCCACGTCTGGAGAAATTATTGCGCTTTTATGGCCAAAATCGTTAACGCCAAACTGTATAGAGCCGGGATGCCTGAAAACCACGGGTTAACTTTCGATCGCGAAATGAGGCTTTTTGAGCCTGAATGCCATCGACGCATTTCAATTCAATCCCTAGCCTTCACTCCACCTAAAGATGTCTGGCATTTGATGCATTTTGCTTGGAGCGGGGGCGCTGTTCAATTTCCAATCCGGCAAGGATATCGGTCATGAATATTCAGAAAGCCAGGTTCGACAGTTCGACCGCGGGTTTATCCAGCGAACAGCTTGTTCTCGATCGCGCTTCATGGCTGCGACGCACGGCGGTGGTCGCAGCCGCGGCCGCAGCGGAGGCAGAGGCGGTCGATCGCGAGGGTCGCTTTCCCAAGGCAGCCATCGACGCGGCGCGTCGCGAGAGGCTTCTGGGTGTGCAGATTCCCGCCGAGTTCGGTGGCGGCGGCGCCTCGATTTTCGACCTGACTGACATCTGCTACACGCTCGGCCGCTCCTGCGCCTCCACGGCGATGATCTTTGCCATGCACCAGATCAAGGTGGCCTGCCTGGTCCGGCACGGCGCCGGCAGCTCCTGGCACGAAGCCCTGATGCGTCGCGTCGCCGCCGAACAGCTGCTGCTGGCCTCGTCGACGACCGAAGGACAGAACGGCGGCAACATCCGCTTCAGCGCTGCTGCCGTCGAGCATGACGGCGCCGAGATCTCGCTCTCGCGCAACGCGACCGTCATTTCCTACGGCGCCGAGGCCGATGGCATCGTCACCATCGCCCGTCGCGCCAACGATGCCGCCGGCTCCGACCAGGTGCTGCTGGCCATGACCAAGGGAGACTACACGCTCGAACGCAGCCTGGAATGGGAGACGCTGGGAATGCGCGGCACCTGCAGCGCCGGCTTCGAATTGAAGTTCAAGGGCTCGGCCGCGCAGATTTTTCCGGAGGCCTATGACAAGATTCATGCCCAGACCATGACGCCCGTGGCCCATCTCTGCTGGTCGTCGGTCTGGGCCGGGATTGCCGCGGCCGCGCTCGAGCGCGCCCAGTTGTTCATCCGCAAGGCCGCCCGCGCTTCCGGCGGCCAGATGCCGCCCGGTGCCGCGCACTTCACCGCGGCGAAAATGAATCTGGCGAAACTGCGCGCCCTCATCACGGCCAATCTCGACAGCTACGCCGCCCACGCCAATGACGAACGCGCACTCGCTGCGCTCGACTTCCAGTCCTCGATCAACCTGCTCAAGGTCGAAGCTTCCGAGCTCGCGGTAACCACCGTCATGAGCGCGCTGCGGGCCTGCGGCCTCTCCGGCTATCGCAATGACGGCGACTTCAGCGTCGCCCGCCACCTCCGCGACGTGCTGTCGGCACCGCTGATGATCAACAACGACAGGATCCTTGCCAACATCGCGACATCGAGCCTGATGAGCGGCGTGCCCACCAGCCTGCGCCACTGATCCGTCATCGCCATCCACAGACCATAGGCCCCGCCATGAATGTCACCATCCGCAACCCAGGGCCGGCAAGCCCAGCCGAGCCGGCCGATCCGCTCGATTACCTCACCGATGCCCTGTTCCACCGGATGGGCGTGGATGGCGTCTACGCCCGAACCGCGCTCTATGAGGACATGGTCGAGCGCCTCGCCGCCCTGATCACCGGGCATCGCGAGGCCGGCACCGAGGTGATGCGCTTTCCGCCGGTCATGAGCCGCGGACAACTGGAGAAATCCGGCTATCTGAAGAGTTTTCCCAACCTGCTCGGCTGTGTCTGCGGCCTGCACGGCACCGAACGCGAGATCCACACCGCGGTCAGCCGCTTCGACGCCGGCGGCGACTGGACCACCTCGCTGTCTCCGGCCGATCTCGTGCTGTCGCCCGCGGCCTGCTATCCGGTCTATCCGATCGCGGCGGCGCGGGGACCGCTGCCGCCGGGCGGGCTGCGCTTCGACGTCGCGGCAGACTGCTTCCGCCGCGAACCCTCGCGGCATCTCGACCGGCTGCAGTCGTTCCGAATGCGCGAATATGTCTGCATAGGCAGCGCCCAGGACGTGTCCGATTTCCGCGAACGCTGGATGGTGCGTGCGAAGGCTATCGCCCACGATCTTGGCCTCAGCTTCCGGGTCGACTATGCCAGCGATCCGTTCTTCGGCCGCGTCGGTCAGATGAAGGCGGTGAGCCAGCTCCAGCAATCGCTGAAATTCGAGCTTCTGGTGGCGCTGCGCTCGGAAGCGCAGCCGACGGCCTGTATGAGCTTCAACTATCACCGCGACCATTTCGGCACCACCTGGGACATCGTCGATGCCGCAGGCCAGCCGGCCCACACCGGCTGCGTCGCCTTCGGCATGGATCGCCTCGCGGTGGCGATGTTCCATACCCACGGCACCGAGGTGGCGAACTGGCCAGCCAGAGTGCGCGAACTCCTCGGCTTTCACGGACCAGACCTTAAGCCATCGAAACAACCTTAAGCGCGCGATGCTTTCAGACGGATCGGTAGACAGCGGTGCTCACTCAGAAACTTCGATGCCGTGAAATCGCTGCCGCCGACCTCGACGGGGTCGCCGATCTCCTGACGCGCGGATTTGCCGGCCGATCGCGCGACTATTGGACGCAAGGACTTCAGCATCAGGCGGCGCGAGAGATTCCGCAAGGATATCCGCGCTTCGGCTATATGCTCGACCATGATGGCCGCGCCGTCGGCGTGCTGCTGCTTCTGTATTCGTCGCGGCACCAGGACCGCACGACGACCGTCCATTGCAATCTGTCGAGCTGGTATGTCGAGCCTGCGTTCCGCAGCTACGCGCCGCTTTTGACCCGGATCGCGCAGAAGAACAAAGAAGTGACCTATCTCAACATCAGCGCTGCCACATGGACCTGGCCGATCATCGAGGCCCAGGGCTTTCATTGCTATTGCAGCGGATTGTTCCTCTCGATTCCGGTGTTGTCGCGCCGCGAGCCGGGCCTCAGCGTCGAAGCGATCGCGCCCGGGATCCGCGCCATCGCGGGCCTGCCCGACGAGGAGGTCGAACTGCTGGCCCGGCACGCGCGCTATGGCTGTCTCAGCCTGGTGTGCCGTGCCGCCACCGGTGAGGTCTATCCGTTCATCCTGCAGCCGCTGCGCATCCGCCGCGGGGGGATCGCCCCGCCGGCGATGCAACTGATCTATTGCCGCGATATCGCCGAATATGTGCGCTGCGCCGGCGCGATCGGCCGGGCCCTGATCCGGCGCGGCAAGATTTCCGTCGTTCTCGACGCCAATGGGCGGATACCGGGTCTCCCCGGACTTTATTCCACCCTGCGCGGCCGCAAATACTTCAAGGGCCCGCACCCGCCCCGGCTCGCTGACCTGACCGACACCGAACTGGTACTGTACGGGCCATAAGCTTTGGCAGGTCCGGGTACGCCGCGGCCGTAATAACTTTCGAAAAGTTCATCCATGCACAAGCCCACCCCTCACCGAACTGCCGCAACAGCGCTGGTCGACCAGCTCGTGATCAACGGCGTCGAGCACGTATTCTGCGTTCCCGGCGAGAGCTTCCTGCCGGTATTGGATGCGCTGCGCGACAGCGGCATCACGGTTACCGTCTGCCGGCATGAAGGCGGCGCGGCGATGATGGCGGAAGCCATCGGCAAAGCCACCGGGCGACCGGGCATCTGCTTCGTCACGCGTGGACCCGGCGCCACCAATGCCTCGGCGGGCATCCATATTGCCCAGCAGGATTCGACGCCGATGATCCTGTTCGTCGGCCAGGTCGAGACCGCGGTCAGGGAGCGCGAAGCCTTTCAGGAAATGGACTATCGCGCGGTCTTCGGCAGCATGACCAAGTGGACGGTCGAAGTCGACCGCCCGCAGCGCATCACCGAATTCGTCTCGCGCGCGTTCTATACCGCAAGCAGCGGCCGGCCCGGCCCGGTGGTGGTGGCGCTGCCGAAGGACGTGCTGGGTGAACGCGTCGCGGTGGCCAATGCACCGCCCTTTGAACCGGTCGAGACCTCGCCGGGCGAAGAGGAAATGGCTCGGCTCGGCGAACTGCTGGCGGCCTCCGAACGTCCGCTGTTCGTGCTCGGCGGCAGCCGCTGGACCGAGGCCGCGCGAGGTCATATTCATGCCTTTGCCGACGCGACCGGATTGCCGATTGCCACCAGCTATCGCCGTTCGACGCTGTTCGATCCGCTGCATCCACTCTATGCGGGGGACCTCGGTCTCGGCCCCAACCCGAAGCTGGTCGCGCGCGCCAAGGCGGCCGATCTCCTGGTGCTGGTCGGCGGCCGTCTCGGCGAGATCCCCTCGCAGGGCTATACCCTGCTTTCCAGCCCCTCGCCCCAGACCCGGCTGGTCCACATCCATCCCGGCGCCGAGGAAATCGGCAAGCTATATCGCCCGGATCTCGCCATCCATGCCTCGCCGAGCCGCTTTGTCGCCGCCCTTCGGCGACTGAGGCTCGCGCCGAAAGCGTCCTGGCGCGAACAGGCCGACGCGGCCCATGCCGACTATCTGGCCTGGACCGGAAGCGCCACGCCGCAACCCGGCGACGTCAATCTCGGCGAGATCATGATCTGGCTGCGCGACCATGTCCCGGCCGATACCATCCTGTGCAACGGCGCCGGCAATTATGCGTCCTGGATTCATCGCTTCTACCGCTTCCGCCAATTCATGACCCACGTCGCGCCGACCTCGGCGTCGATGGGCTACGGCATGCCGGCAGCCATTGCGATGCAACGGCTGCATCCGCAGCGGCTGGTGCTGTCCGTCAATGGCGACGGCGATTTCCTGATGAGCGGCCAGGAATTTGCCATCGCCGTGCAGTATCGCCTGCCGATCATCGTGATGGTTTGCGACAATGGCATGTACGGCACCATCCGCATGCATCAGGAACGCGAATTCCCCGGCCGGGTCAGCGCCACCGAGTTGCACAATCCGGATTTTGACGCCTATGCCCGCGCCTTCGGCGGTTTCGGCGCGGTGGTGCGCAAGACCGCGGATTTTCCAGCCGCGTTCGAGGCGGCGCGGCGGAGCGGCCTGCCCTCGATCATTCATCTCAAGATCGACCCCGACGCCATCCTCCCGGCGACGACGCTCTCCAGCATCCGCGAGCGCGCGTTGCGACCGGCCTGAGTGATGCGTATAACGGTCGGATGTCGGGTCGACTAGCTCAATGGTTTTGCGCAGCGGCGACGCTCACCCTGTTGCTGTCCGGAGCAACCGGTGCGGCCGATGAGGCTGATGCCGCCCACTACGCATCCTTCCAACCTTCCGGCTCGGCGGGCGTTCTGCATTACTACGTTTCCCGAACCACGGACGAGGACACTGTCGGGCCGCCGCCAACTCACGCCCTGATCGCCATGCACGGCCATCCACGCGACGCCAACAAGACATTCGATGCGGCCGTGACGGCTGCGCGGGGCGCCAATCGCCTGAACGACACCCTGATCGTCGCCCCCCTCTTCCAGGTTCCGGCTTCCGAGGCACGGAAATGCAAAACAGAAGGGGTGCCGGCGGCGCGGCACGGTGATCTGGTGTGGACGTGTGAGAGCTGGCTCGAAGGCGGCGTTGCGAGCAATGATGAACAATTCAGCTCGTTCGATGCGCTCGATGCCATCGTGGCAGAGGTCGTCAAGCGGTGGCCAAGCCTGAAAACCATCACCGTGGCGGGTTTTTCCGCGGGTGCGCAAATGGTTCAGCACTATATCGCTTTCGCGGCCGATGATGCCGGTGTGACGCTACGCTACGTGGTGGCAGACCCCGGAACCTGGCTCTACTTTGACCGAGAGCGTCCCCAACCCCTGCAAGCCGGTCGGATCGCAGACTGGTCCGTTTGCAGCGCATCCGATGCGACGCAGTGCTCATTCGGATTTTCTGCGGGACCATCCGATTGTGCCGACTTCAATCAATGGAAGTACGGAACGGATGAGATGCCGGCCTATCTGAAGCGGAGCGCGGCGCAGGCAAGGCTCCACTACATCCTGGCCGATATTCAATATCTGGAGGGAGAACTCGACAGCGGTGAGGCCAAAGGCACGTATTATGGCATCCTCGATAAGTCCTGTGCGGCGGAGGCCCAAGGACCGTACCGCCTGCAGCGCGGAGTAGCGTATGCCGCATATGATCGGGCCATGCTCTCACCAAGCAAAGCCCGGGTCGTCACGCTCGTTCCAGGTTGCGCCCATGATGTCTCCTGTGTTTTCCCGTCGGAGGCCGCGCGTGCGGCTTTGTTCGGCAGCCCGTGACCCGTAGCGGATCTCGGACCAGTTAAATTCCAGTTCCGCCTCTCGACATTCTCCGTTCACGCAACGACCGCCATAAGGAAAAGAGCCATGAGCACCTTGCGAACGCCCGACGGGAATTTTGCAAACCTTCCCGGCTATGCCTTCATCCCGCACTATTGGGAAAGCTTGAGCGGATTGCGCATGCACTATCTCGACGAAGGCGCGCGTGACGCCCCGGTCGCGCTCTGCCTGCACGGCCAGCCGACCTGGTCCTATCTCTACCGCAAGATGTTGCCGGCCTTGGTCGGTGCGGGTCTGCGCGTCGTCGCTCCCGATTTCTTCGGTTTCGGCCGCTCTGACAAGCCGGAGCAGGAGGCGACCTATACCTTTGACTTCCATCGCGATTCGATCGTCGCCCTGATCGAGGCGCTCGATCTCCAGCGCATCACGCTGGTCTGTCAGGACTGGGGTGGGCTTATCGGCTTGACCATTCCAATGGACATGCGAGAGCGCTTTGAGCGGCTCCTCGTGATGAACACGGCGCTTGCGACCGGCGACGTGCCCCTCGGCGAAGGTTTTCTCGCCTGGCGTGCCTTTTCGAACAGCAAACCGGACATGGATGTAGCCAGCCTGATGAAGCGCGCTGTGCCCTCGCTCAGCGATGCCGAGGCCTCCGCCTACGCGGCACCTTTTCCGGACGTCCGGTACAAAGCCGGCGTGCGGCGCTTTCCAAACCTCGTCCCGGACCGGCCGGGTGCGGACGGCGCGGCGCTGTCGCGTCGCGCACGGGACTTCCTGTCGAACGATTGGGACGGCAAGACCTTCATGGCCATAGGCATGCAGGATCCAGTTCTCGGACCGCCCGCGATGAAGGCATTGCGGGCCACCATTCGCAACTGCCCACCACCCCTCGAACTGGCCGACGCCGGCCATTTTACGCAGGAAGCAGGAGCCGTGATCGTCGAAAAGGCGATGGCGAGTTTTAGATTGTAGACCGACTCAGATATTCGCGAGAACCAAGCCGACGGGAAGACCGACCGAAACCAACGGGTTTAAATTTCAGCCATGCTTTTGTGTCAACTGGAACAGGCTCGGCTGCTATTACGTTTGTGGTGGTAGCCACCCACGCTGAGGTCAAGAGGGCTCGGCAACCGAGAATAAAAGACTGGCGAGGGCAGCACCGCGGTCAGCGGCCTGAAGCATGTGAGGCGCATATGACTGATCAATCTCGGCGCCAGATCGAAGTGGAGGAGAGAGATGCCCTTCCACTGCTCGACATCTTTTTTGCGTTCGGAGCAATGCTTCCCTTGGTGCTGGGCGCGATGGTCGCGTGGTGGGCTTCGACAGGACCTTGGTTTCTGATGGCGCTACAGTTCGTCATCCTCTGGGGTAGCGCAATCCTTATCTTTCTGTCGGGCGTGCGGCGAGGACTCAGTTTTCGCACGGAGGGCGGACCAAAATGGCTGCAACTGGCGACCATGCTGGCGCTCTATGGCCTTGGCGTATCCGCGCTTGCGGCTGACTGGTTGAACGCCTTGATCGCAGCCCTGGTTTTTCTGCTCGTCGGCTATACCGTCATACTCGTGCTCGATCCGATCGCAGCCCGTCGCGGGGAAGCACCCTTGTATTTCGGACACCTGAGGCGGCTTCAGATTCCGATCGCGCTTCTGGCCTTGACCATCTCGCTGGTGATCGCCGCTCGGGCATAGCGAAGCCATTCGTTCTACATCGTAGATCGATCAGATATTGGCGATAGCGGCTAGCCCTGCCTTCAGCCGCGGGCCGGCAAAATCGAGAAAGGCGCGCATTTTCAACGGCAGCAGCGGCGGTCCGGTGTGGACGAGGTGCACCGGCAAGGGCTCCGGCGCATATCCCCGCAACAGGCTGATCAATTGGCCTTCGCGGATCGATCTGGCCGCCTGATAGGACGTCAGCCGGGCGATGCCTATGCCGGCGATCGCCGCCTCGATCACGGCATCGGCGGTGTTGGCCGAGAAGCGCGGCTCGATCGGGACAGTCCGGCATCGCCGCCGCGCCCGAACGGCCAGGTGCGCACCATCTGCAGTCCCTCGAAGCCGATGCAGCGATGGTGGGCCAGGTCATCAGGCGTTGCCGGTCTCGCATGCGCCTCCAGGTAGGCGGGGCTTGCGCAGATGACCCAGTGAATATCGCCGACGCGCGTGGCGACCAGTCCGCTGTCGGGCAACCGCCCGATGCGAACGGCGACATCGATGTGGTTTTCGACGAGATCGATGACGTGATCGGCCAGCACCACGCGGACGTTGACCTCCTGATAGGCCGCGAGGAAGGCGAAAATGATTGGGGTCAAATAGATCTTCCCGAACATGATCGACGCGGTCACCAAAAAGGTCGCCGCGCGGGGCGCGGTATTCTCCTGCCGCGGCACGTTCGGCCGCGTCGAGGTCCTCAAGCACGCGGCGACGGCCATGACGAAGGCGCTGCCTCCATCGGTCAAACGCAGCTTGCGGCTGGTGCGGGACAAGTTGGGTGCGAGATGGGCCTCCAGGTCGGATACTTTGCGACTGACGGTCGGCAGCGGCATGCCGAGCTTGCGCGATGCCGCCGACAGGCTGCCTCCATCGACCGCTGCCAGCAGGGTCCGGATCGCATCGAACCGATCCATCGCGACCTTCCGTTTTATGAAAGTAAGCCTCTATGAAATAGCAGGTACACCCAAAATCGAAAGCTCCTAAATCGCGAACCACGGGTGCCCCCCGCCACGCCCTCTGACCCAAGCCAAAGGAGACTTTCCATGACGACCCACTACAAGACCGTCGATGTTAACGGCACCGGGATTACCGGAAGCCGGCGACCCGGACAGCCAACTCTGGTGCTGCTGCGCCGCTTCCCTTCATCGAGCCACATGTTCCGCGAGCTGATCCCGGAGCTTGCCGAGCACTACCATGTGATCGCGCCTGACCTGCCGGGTTTCGGCCAGTCGGCCATGAAGCCGCGCGAAGAATTCAGCTACACGTTCGATAACATCGCCGACGTCGTCGACCGTTTACCGAGGTCGTCGGGCTTTCGCGTTTTGCGATCTACATCTTCGATTACGGCGCACCGATCGGCCTGCGCATCGCCCGCGGCATCCCGAGCGGATCACCGCGATCATCACCCAGAACGGCAACGCCTACCTCGAAGGTGTTTCCGAGGCCTTCAATCCGGTCAAGGCCTCATCGGGCCGATCCGAGCGAGACCAATCGCCCGGCATTCGCGGCTTCCTCGCGCCGCAGA
>CAVTNW010000040.1:0-14824 GCA_963736075.1 uncultured Alphaproteobacteria bacterium
AGACGATAGTCTCGGCAGTAGTCGCTCACTTCGGTCCGAACGCCACGCCCCACGGCAATTCGCCGACCTAAAATGATTTGATCACCCGCAAACTCGCCACGTCGATTGGCGAGACGTCGTTGAGACGCCGTTGGCGACCGGAGGTATTTTCGTCCGGGTAAAATCGCCATGCCAGACGCGTTCGCCGACCAAGAGGTCTTCAGGACCTCATCGTGACGCCATCGACCACCGCCACCCAATCGCCGGCCCGAGGTCGACGAAGCCGGCTTGCCATCCCGGGCGATATCGATGCCGACGGGTTCGATGGCCTCGGAGCGAAGCCCAGGATCTCGACTTGACCGATTGCTTGAGCTGCCGTGTTTTGGGATCGATGATCGCGACGCCGCCGCCGATCTCCGAGCTCACCCATAATTCCGACCCGTCGGCCTTGAAGGCCGAGAAGCGTGGCCTGGAACCGACCAGGAGATTGCCGACGATTTCGCGGCTCTGGGTGTCGATGAAATGCACCATGCTGGTGGTTTCCGACGTACACACCAAGGTCTTGTCGTCCGGACTGACCGCCATTCCTTCGGGCTCGATGCCAACGGATACTTCGCCCACGGAAGCGCGCTTCTCCAGGTCGATGACGGTGACCATGGCATCGTTTTCATTGGCGACGTAGAGAATTTTTCCCGCCGGGTCGAGCGTGAACTGCTCGGGATCCGGACCGGACGGCAAATCGCCGGTGTTGGCGAGGGTCTTGGTGTCATAGACCTGGATAATGTCGTCGTCGCCCAGCGCCACATAAATCGATTTGCCGTCCCGGGCGACGATGATGCCGCGCGGCCGTTGCCCTGTCTTGATCGTCGCGACCGTCTCCATCTTGTCGGTATCGATCACGGAGATTGAATTGCCCTTCTCGTTGGAAACGTAAGCGAGGTAGGCGAGGGCAGGGCTGGTGCAGAGGGAAAATCCCAGCAACGAAAGGCCCACTATCGCCGTGCAGCGCAAATCCGGCATATGCGTCCTCCAGGATGTCAGGTCCCACGACAATGAAGATTTCATTTCCCGCAGGGTGCATTCATGGTCTATCCGATGTCGCGCCGTCACAATAGATGATCTTCCGGCACCGAATGGGCCTTTGGCCGGTTCCGCGTTGAAACTTCGCATGGGAGGCATGATTTGCTCCGCATTCTGGTTGCTGTTGCCGTGCTGCTGGTTTCCTGCGGAGCGGGCCTCTCCGAGCCCGCGCTGGAGATCAAGATCGGCTATCTCGGCGAAACGCCGTCGCGAATCCGGCTTTCGCTGATCGATGTTCCCGCCGCCAATGATGGGCTTGCCGGCGCGCAACTGGCGGCCGAAGACGATAACGCCACCGGGCGCTTCCTCAATCAACACTATACGCTGATCGAGAAAGTGCTCGGCGAGGGTGAAGATCCGGTCGCGGCCATGAACGCGCTGGCTGATCAGGGCGTGGCGTTCATCGTCACCAGCCTCGATGCGGACCTCCTGCTCAAGGTCGCGGACGCCGGCCAAGCGCGCGGTGAGACCTTGATCAATGCGTCCGCCTTGGACGAGCGGCTGCGCGAGCAGGATTGCCGCGCCAACGTCATCCATGTCGCTCCCACCCGCTCCATGCTCGCCGATGCGCTCGCACAGTACCTGATCTGGAAGAAGTGGAACAAATGGCTGCTGCTGACAGGCTCGCACCCCAAGGATGCGCTGTTCGCCGAGGCCTTGCGCCACGCCGCGACCCGCTTCGGCGGCAAGATCGTCGAGGAGCGGGAATTCAAGGACACCGGCGGCGCCCGCCGCACCGACAGCGGCGTGGCAGAAATTCAGCGGCAAATGCCGGTCCTGACGCAAAGCGCGCCGGCCTACGACGTCCTGGTTGCGGCCGACGAAAGCGAAGTGTTTGCCGGCTACTTGCCTTATCGGACCTGGGATCCGCGTCCGGTCGCCGGTTCGGCGGGGCTGGTGCCCGACACCTGGAATGCCGCATTCGATCAATGGGGCGCGGTTCAATTGCAGAACCGCTTCACCAAGCAATTTCAGCGCGCGATGACGGCACAGGACATGCAAGCCTGGACGTCGGTCCGCATGATCGGTGAAGCGGCGATCCGAACTGGCTCCGCGGACCCGGTCAAGATGCTGGCTTATATCAAGAGCCCGGCCTTCTCGGTGGCGGCCTTCAAGGGCCAAAAGCTGACGCTGCGCGATTGGAATTGGCAGCTGCGGCAGCCGATCCTGCTGTTCGATGGCCGCAACACGGTTTCGGTTTCGCCGCAGGAGGGCTTCCTCCATCAGGTATCGACGCTGGATACGCTCGGCCTTGATCGCCCCGAAACCAAATGCAGCCTGAAGTGAGGATGGCGGATGTGCCGGTTCGCCTCCGGCCTTTTCGCGGGCCTTGGGGCGACCTTGACGCCCTGCCAGCGGATTTGGTGCGGGGCGGGCGCGACGATGCTGCGTGATCTCAGGAATTGGGCGCGCGGGCTACGGCGCGAGGTTCATGCGATCTATTTGGCTGCCCGCCGACCGGATGTGCCTTGGTATGCAAAGATCCTCGCCATCGGGGTGGCCGGCTATGCACTTTCGCCGCTGGACTTGATCCCGGATTTCATTCCGGTTCTCGGGCTCGTGGACGATTTGATCCTGGTTCCCTTGGGTATCTGGTTGGTGCTCTCGTTGATCCCGGAGGCCGTGATGGTCGAGTGTCGTGCGCGCGCCAGCGAGATGGAGCAGCGCCCGCGCAGCCGGGCTGCGGCGATCACGATCGCTGCGATCTGGATCGTGGGAGCGGCATCGCTGGGCTTGGCGGGATTCATCCATTGGCGCTAGAACGAGTTCCTCACAGCTTGCGCAATCTCAGGTGTCGCTCGTTTTGAAGGAGACTTGGGATGGCTTGGAAAACTCCGAGAATTGTCGAAGTGCCGGTTGGCATGAAAATCAATATGTACGCTTGCGCGGCTCATAAATCGGCGGAAGCGACAGCTCCGTATTTCGACGGAGGTGGACCGCCTGTTGCGACCAAACTCCCGATCGCGGGGCTCGCATCTCCAACAGGGTGGCCACCGCCGAGCTCTCAAAGCCTATGTATGTTGCACAGCCGACGGCAATTTCTCGATCGACTTTTTTGGACACACGGGTCGGATGCCCGCACGCTTTGATCAACTGATCTTCCCGATACATCTTCAGGGCTTCACTCTTCGCTTGATCGTTAACGCCTTCGTCCGCCTTCACCTCGATTCGCCGGTTCCCCGACGCCTGCCGCTTGCTTGTTGATATCTCGCAAGTGATGTCGCAGCGCAGCAATTTCGGCACGAAGCTTGCTTCGTTGATCCCGCCGGAAAACCTTGGGAGCGCACGGATGAGAAGCATCATCCTCAGTCTAGGTGTATTCAGCTGCCTGATTGTAAACCTTAACGCGCGTGACTTGGGACAATGGGATGCGGTCGATCCCGAGGTCCGGCAATGGTATCAGGCCCTGATGCAGCCGGATGTCCCAACCGCATCATGTTGCGGTGAGGCGGACGCCTACTGGGCCGATGAGGTCCATGTCAGGGATGGCAAGACCTATGCGACGATCACCGATGACCGGCCCGACGAGCCACGCGGCCGGCCGCACGTCGCGATCGGAACGGAGATCGAAATTCCGAACAACAAACTCAAATGGGACAGATCGAATCCCACCGGGCACGGCATCGTGTTCCTGAGTCGCGGCGGTTACGTATTCTGTTACGTCCAGCCCGGCGGCGTGTGAGCATCGCCGACGCCGGCTCGGCGCATAAGTTGGTAATCGGGATAGCCTTACAGACGCCACGCTTTCGCCGGGGCGACAACGGGCCGGGGTTCCCTCGCGCAAGCCAGCAGCCGCGCCGTCGCAAGCGTCGATGAGCATCACATTCTGATTGCCGCCACCGGCGCCAAGCGGACATTGTTCATCGCGGGCGTCTTGCCGGTTGCTGCCAACACGTCTGGCGAGCGGCTCGCGACCGTCGCTTCGGTACGAAAGCGCGGGAGATGATCTTCCAGCGAGTAGCAAACGCACAGCGCGAGGCTGGCCCAGACTGCTGCGCTGAAATAAAGCGACATCCAGGCAATCTCGTCCTTCCACTCGGCAAGGTCATGCGTCACCACCCATCGCGTGCTCACGTCACGCAGACCCTCGAGAGGTCTGAGAAGCACGCTGCCATCGGCAACGCCGGCGCGCCATCGGCCGAGATACATCGGGACGTCAATGGTCACGAGAAACACCAGATAGGCTGCAACCCCGATGATCGCAGTGGTGAGGATCGCGCGAACCGGACCATGGAATTCCGGCAGCAGCCGGCATAGGCCGATGCCTACGACAAGGAAGGCGACAGCCCAAATCGAGTTCTCGATGGCGTTGCCCAGATAGTGGGTGGTCAGCACCGCGTACCATGAGAAGCATTCCGCGATGAGGATCAACGGCACGATCACCCAGGCGGCGTTCAGGGTGGTGTCCGCCGCCGTCATCGTGCCGAGCTGATGCAGGATAATGGCCCACTGCGCCGCGAAGCAGATCTCGGCCACGGTGGCCACCGAGCGGCCGACGACAACGCTCGACAACCAGGTGTCGAACAGGCAGATCCGCTGCACATCCGCGCGCGGCAGGAACGAGCGGAATGCGCAGCCGAACACATAGGCCGCACAGAGCAGCAGCATGAGCCCGATGCCAGATGCGTTGCCGGGATGGCCGGCCGGCTGGAGCTGCCGATACAGCAGGAACCAGATGGCGATATTGACCCCGCTCACCAGCGTCAGCATCCCCCACCACCAGGCCAAAGGATTTGACCAGGCCAGGGAAATTGACCGCGTCCGCCATTCCAAGCTCATCAACCGCTCCGCATGTAACCGAACTGACATTTGGTCGTATTAATCCTGTCACAATTCGCGACGAATCACGACCAAAATATGGAAGCTGCGGGATGACAACTTGTTCAACGGTGGCGTTGACGCGCGATCAAGGGCGCCATGCGTGCTTTGACGAAGGGCTCTCCTGAGCAGAAAGCCGCTCCGCCAGCGGCTGACAAAATAGCCGCCGATCAAGCAGACGAAGCGGGGGGAACGCGCTCGGGACCTTCTAAGCGGCCGGGCCAAAGGCGCACGGACACTTTGAGCGGACTGAACATGTCATTTTGGCGTCGTGCATTTCTGCGACGCCCTGTCGCCAGCCGCAGCCCTCTTCCGCATTCGCGCCGCATGGCCTAATAGCAGCGGCAATCTCATTCCCGGCCTTGAGCATTCATGATTCGGCTCGATAACATTTCAAAACAGATCGGTCACCAGATCCTCTTCATTGAGGCGTCGGCGGCGCTTCAGAAAGGCGAGAAGATCGGCCTGGTCGGTCCTAACGGCGCCGGCAAGACCACGCTGTTCCGGATGATTACGGGCCAGGAACTCCCCGACGAAGGCCAGGTGGCCGTCGATCGCGGCGTCACCATCGGTTATTTCAGCCAGGACGTCGGCGAGATGAGTGGCCGCAGCGCGGTTGCCGAGGTGATGGACGGCGCCGGTCCGGTCAGCGTCGTGGCGGCCGAGCTGCATCAACTCGAGGCGGCCATGGCCGATCCGGATCGAGCGGACGATATGGACAAAATCATCGCGCGCTATGGCGAGGTGCAGCACCATTTCGAGGAGCTCGACGGTTATGCGCTCGAGGGTCGGGCCCGCGAAGTTCTCGCCGGGCTTGCCTTCAGCCCCGAGATGATGGACGGCGATGTCGGGGCGCTCTCCGGCGGCTGGAAGATGCGCGTAGCGCTGGCGCGCATCCTCTTGATGCGGCCCGATGCCATGTTGCTGGACGAGCCGAGCAACCATCTCGATCTCGAAAGCCTGATCTGGCTGGAGCAGTTCCTGAAAAATTACGAGGGCGCGCTCTTGATGACATCGCATGACCGCGAGTTCATGAACCGAATCATCAACAAGGTGGTTGAGATCGACGGCGGCACGCTGACGACGTATTCCGGCAACTACGAGTTCTACGAAGCCCAGCGCGCGCTGAGCGAGAAGCAGCAGCAGGCCCAATTCGATCGCCAGCAGGCCATGCTGGCCAAGGAAATCAAATTCATCGAGCGCTTCAAGGCGCGGGCCTCGCACGCCGCCCAGGTGCAGAGCCGGGTCAAGAAACTGGAGAAGATCGAGCGGGTCGAGCCGCCGCGGCGGCGCCAGACCGTGGCGTTCGATTTTCTGCCCGCGCCGCGCTCGGGCGAGGACGTCGTCAGCCTGAAGATGGTGCAGAAGGCCTACGGCAAACGACGCATCTATGAGCGGTTTGACTTCACGGTGCGCCGCCGCGAGCGCTGGTGCGTGATGGGCGTCAACGGTGCCGGCAAGTCGACGCTATTGAAACTGGTGGCGGGCTCGACGCCGCCGGACGCCGGCACGGTGGCGCTCGGCGGCAGCGTCAAGATGGGCTACTTCGCCCAGCACGCCATGGACCTCCTGGACGGCGAGCGCACGGTATTCCAGTCGCTGGAGGATTCGTTCCCGCAGGCCGGCCAGGGCAGCCTGCGGGCGCTGGCCGGCTGCTTCGGATTTTCCGGCGACGACGTCGAAAAGAAATGCCGGGTGCTGTCGGGCGGCGAGAAAGCGCGTCTGGTGATGGCGATCATGCTGTTCGACCCGCCTAATTTCCTGGTGCTGGACGAGCCCACCAACCATCTGGACATCGCCACCAAGGAGATGCTGATCACGGCGCTGTCGCAATATGAGGGCACCATGCTGTTCGTCTCGCACGACCGGCATTTCCTCGCCGCGCTCTCCAACCGGGTGCTGGAACTGACGCCGCAAGGCATTCACCAATATGGCGGCGGCTACACCGAGTATGTCGCCCGCACCGGGCAGGAGGCCCCGGGGTTGCGCAGCTAGCGGCGCGGCCTATCCCTTGACGGTGAGAATGCTGATCTGCGTTTCGTCGACGAAATTCTTCAATTCCTGATCGGCATGGCGAAACAGCCGGCGCTCGATCGTCACCGCCTTGCCGTTGGTCACTTAGTATTTCCCCGATGGTTGTTCTAATTTTGTCACTACCGACATTTATTTCACTGGCAAAAATACGAGATGTAAATCTTAGGTTGCGGTGAATTCGAGCCGCACTTCAGTCGCGTCGCGCCAGTGCGCGGGCACGTTGGTCCCATGTCAAGCCGGATAAGCGCACGGCGGCAACCGCGGCTTTTTGCTTAGCCCAGCACCCGATCATCGGCCGCGGCCCTTGACCCGGCGCCTGAAATTAGCTCGTTGTCATCATTGCCAAACAAGAAAAAGTCGAGAGCAGGGAGAGCGGGCGTGGAAGAGTTCGACTATGTCGTCGTCGGCGGGGGATCGGCCGGGTGCGTGGTGGCCAGCCGCCTTAGCGAGGATCCAAAGGTCAGGGTTTGCCTGCTGGAGGCGGGCGGCGCGGGCGATACCTGGGTGGTCAAGGCGCCGATCGGAATTGCGATCATGGTGCCTTCCAAGACCAACAACTGGGCATTCGAGACCGTGCCGCAGCCCGGATTGAACGGCCGCAAGGGTTATCAGCCGCGCGGCAAAGCGCTGGGCGGATCGAGCGCGATCAACGCCATGGTCTATATCCGCGGTCACCGTTCCGACTACGATGGCTGGGCGGCGCGCGGCAATGCCGGTTGGGCCTATGACGACGTGCTGCCTTATTTCAAGAAATCCGAAAACAACGAGGTCCTGCATGATGCCTTCCACGGCACCGGCGGTCCGCTGAACGTGGCCAGGATCAGAACCGGCAATCCATTCCAGGAATATTTCCTCGAAGCCGGCCGGCAGCTACAGCTCCCGATCAACGAGGATTTCAACGGTGCCCACCAGATGGGGCTCGGCATCTACCAGGTTACCCAGAAAAACGGCGAACGCTGGAGCGCGGCCCGCGCCTATATCGAGCCGAACCGGTCGCGTCCGAATTTGAAGGTCATCACCGCGGCGCAGGCCCGCAAGGTCTTGTTCGACGGCAAGCGCGCGACCGGCGTCGAATATGGCCGCGACGGCAAAACCGAAACGGTACACGCGCGGCGCGAAGTCATTCTGAGCAGCGGCGCGTTGCAGTCGCCGCAGTTGCTGATGCTGTCAGGAATCGGCAATGCATCGGATTTGAAGAGCGCCGGCGTCGATGTGGTGCAGCATTCGCCTGATGTCGGTCAGAATCTGCAGGACCATATCGATTTTGCTTTCAGCTACCGCTCGGACAGCCTGGATCTATTCGGCATCAGCTTTGCCGGCCTGCGCAAGCTTTGGCGCGAGATCGGGCGCTACCGCAAGGCCGGTGTCGGCATGATCACCTCGAATGTCGCCGAATGCGGCGGCTTTCTCAAAACCGACCCGAATCTCGATGTTCCCGATATCCAGCTTCATTTCAGCACGGCCACGGCCGATAACCACGGCCGCACCAGGCATTTCGGGCATGGCTTCGGCTGCCATGTCTGCCTGCTGCGGCCGAAGAGCCGCGGCTCGGTGACGCTGCAAAGCGCCGATCCCTCGGCGCCGCCGCGGATCGATCCGAAATTCTACGATCATCCCGACGATCTTGAGACCATGGTCAAGGCCTACAAGATCACCCGCCGGATCATGGATGCCGAGCCATTGGCAAAATGGCGGACGGCGGAATTGCACAGCGACGACGTTCGCACCGACGACGACATCCGCACGGTCCTGCGCAAACGCTCCGATACCGTCTACCATCCGGTCGGCACCGCCCGCATGGGCGTCGACGAACTGGCGGTGGTCGATCCGCAACTGCGCGTGCGCGGGGTCGAGGCCTTGCGGGTAGTGGACGCCTCGATCATGCCGACCCTGATCGGCGGCAACACCAACGCGCCGTCGATCATGATCGGAGAAAAGGCCGCCGACATGATCAGGGCCGGGATGTGAGGCTGAAGGCATTTGTTCGTCTCACCCCGCAAAGACGGGGAAGGCCGCGGTGGCGCTGCCCGAAACGCCAAAACCCGGAGTGAGGCGATCTCAACGACTCGCTTGTCTGATTTTTTGCCGCAACCCCATCCCCGTCATTGCGAGCTTGCGCGAAGCAATCCATCTCTCGGCGGGCACAGCCTTTCGATCATGGGAGAATGGATCTGCATTGTCGGTGAGCCACCCAGGATTCGTTCCCGGCTGCCGCAATAAAAAGCCTGCCAAGCTCTGATGTGCGCGACGCCATAAATTCCCTCCATATGGGCTTTCGGGCCTTCGCCGCAGGCAAAGGTATCCTATAAAGGGGTCGACGGATCCTCTGACCCAAGTGCGAGACCCCAGGCATGTTTGTTTCATTCTTTCCTCGACCCAAGCTGTTCTTTCCGTCGGCCGTCCTCTGGACGGCGTTGGCGATGACGTTCTGGTATCTCTACGCCAGCGATCTCATGGGCTCGTCGGCCTCGCCGGCGGTCGGTGTCGCCATGTTCGGGTCGACGCGGTCGCTATGGTTCGACTTCTATTTTGCCCTCAGCGTCGCCATCTTCGCGGGCGCCTGGATGGTGTTGGCGCCGCATCCCTGGTCGGCCTGGTCGATCCTCGGCTCCGCGCTGATCCTGTTCACTTCCTACTTCCAGGTCGAGGTCAGCGTCGCCATCAACAGCTGGTACGGGGCATTCTACGATCTGGTCCAGGCCGCGCTTACGAAACCGGGGACGATCACGATCGCGCAGTTCTACAGCGAATTGTCGACGTTCGCCGGCATCGCGCTGGTCGCGGTCACGGTCGGCGTATTGACGCGGTTCTTCGTCAGCCACTACATCTTCCGCTGGCGGACGGCGATGAACGACTTTTATATCGCCAACTGGCCGCGACTGCGCGGGATCGAGGGCGCCTCGCAGCGGGTGCAGGAAGATACCATGCGGTTCGCCACCACCGTGGAAGCTCTCGGCGTCAATCTCATCAGTTCGGTGCTGACGCTGCTGGCCTTCCTGCCTGTCCTCTTGAGACTGTCCAGCAATGTCACGGAGCTGCCGCTGATCGGAACCATCCCTTATCCGCTGGTATTCGCCGCGATCATCTGGTCGGTGGTTGGAACCGGCGCGCTGGCGCTGATCGGCATCCGGCTGCCTCGGATCGAATTTTTCAACCAGCGGGTCGAGGCAGCCTATCGCAAGGAACTCGTGCTCGGCGAGGATGATGCGGCCCGCGCCGATCCGCCGACGGTCAGCGAACTGTTCACAAACATTCGCAGAAACTATTTTCGGCTTTATCTGAACTTCATGTATTTCAATATCGGCCGCATCGTCTATCTGCAGACCGATCAGGTCTTTCCCTACGTCCTGCTCGGACCGACGATCGTTGCCGGCAAGATCACGCTCGGCACCATGCAGCAAATTCTGAATGCCTTTGAGCAGGTCAGGAGCTCCTTTCAATATCTGGTCAATGCGTGGAGCACGATCGTTGAACTGATCTCGATCTATCAGCGCTTGCGGGGTTTCGAGGCCAGGATCCATGGCGACCCGCTGCCTCCGATCGAGACCCGCACCGAGCCGCAGCCGACGTGATCAGAAAGCGCATTACCGCGGCCGAACGCAGTTGCGAATGTTGCTATAGCGTCAGCAGGCTCTCGGTGCCGGGCGCCAGCGTGACCTCGCCGCCGATGGCTTCGATCTGGACCCGGCCATAGGGCGGGACATAGGCGCCGCTCGACGATGCCGACAGCTGCGCGCGGCCGGGCGCGCTGCTCTGCAACTTCAACACCAGCCGACGCCCGGCGCCCTTGTTCCAATCCGGTGTGAGGCCGTCGTCGTCGTAGAGTTCAGCCGCTGAAGTGCCCGGCTCAGCTCGCGCAAACACTAAAAGTCGGCGCATCAGATCCCGCCGCGGATCGACGCCATCGCGTTTTTCCGAGGTCGCGATCATGCTGCCGCCCAGCGCGAACAGCGGAATGCGGCCGAGCGGCGCATCGATGGTGACCTCGCTGCCGCCGGCAAACCACTGCCTGGAATGAAAGTCGTACCAGCCATCGGGATGCTGCGGCAGATAGGCCGTTCGCGTCACCGCGCCCTGATCGAGCACCGGCGCCACCAACAGGCCGTCGCCGAGCATGAAACTGTCGGCTTCCCGCACGGCCCGCTTGTCGTGCGGAAAATCCATGCCGATCGGCCGTACCGGAGGCAACTGGGCAACGGCGCCATGGAACATGGCGGCGTAGATGTGCGGCAACAACCGGTAGCGCAGCGCGAAGGCCTCCTGCACCTGCGGCAGCCGATCGGGATACATCCAGGGCAGCGTCACGACGCCATCGGCTTTCCAGGAATTCATCACGAAGCGCGGCCACAACGCGCAGAACTCGACGAAGCGGCAGAGCAGTTCCGGCGAGGGGCTCGGGCCATGGAAGCCGCCGACGTCATGGCCGATGTTGAACAGCCCGGACAGGCTCATGCCGAGGCCCTGGCGCAAATTGCCGCGCAGCGTCTTCCAGTCCGTTGAGTTGTCGCCGGACCAGGTCTGGGCGTAGCGGCCGATGCCGGGACCACCGGCGCGGCTGATCGCATATGGCCGCTCGCCCGGACGCTGCGCACGTTGCGTCTCGCTTGACAGCTTGCTCATCAGCTGCGCCTGGACCGGACGGGCCAGCGCCTGCGGGAACGGACGGCCGAAGCCGTCGCAGATCGCATCCTCGTCCCAGATCTCGAATTCGTTATTGTCATTCCAGGCCGTCACCACGCCGAGATCGAGCAGCGTGGTCTTCAGCCCGTCGCGCCACCACTCGATCCCCCTGGGATTGGTGAAATCAAGGTGATAGCCGAGCCCATCCCAGAACTGTGCCACCGCGGGCTGTCCGGTTTCGCCATCCTTGACCAGGATGCCCTTCGCTTTCGCATCAGCGAGCTTTGGATGATCGTCGAGCAGGCAGGGTTTCAGGTTGGTGACCGGGCGCATGCCGGCCTCGGTCAGCCGGCGCAGTGTCGCCGCCGGATCGGGGAACTTGTCGTGATTCCAGTTGAAACAGTAGCGCCGGCCCCCGATCGAGGAATAGCCCGAGCCGAAATGAAAGCTGTCGCAGGGTATCTGGTGGCCGCGGCATTCGGCGATGAAGGCGGTGACGCGGGCGTCGGCGTCGGGTGCGTCCGCGATGGTCATCGAGGTGATGCCGAAGCCGAGCGACCATAGCGGCGGGAAGTGCGCCCCGCCCGTAAGCGCGGTGTAGCGCGCCACCACCTCGCGCATCGATGGTCCGGCGATGAAGTAGTAGTCGAGGTCGCCGTCCTCGGCGCGGTAGCTGCGGAACAGGCCATGATAGTTGTCGATGGTGGCGCCGAAATCGACCTCGCCTGTCGCCAGATTGTCGTAGAAGATGCCGTAGCAGGGACCGCCATCGCGATCGACCAGATAGAATGGAATGATCTTGTAGAGCGGATCGCTGGTCTCCGCATCAAAGCCGCAGGGATCCACCGCGTCGAGACGGTAGCGGCGCCCGGTGCGGTCGTAAGGGCCGGTCTTGTCGCCGAGCCCGTGGTGCCGCTCGGCCGGGTCGCGCGCCATGAAATGCGCGAGCTGGCCGGTCCGGCGCGAGATCATGTAGGCCTGGGTCGGCCGATCCTGCGCGAACGGCAGTGGTTGTCCGGGCAGGTGCCAGTCGATGCCGAAAGGTGCGAGACGCACCACGGCCGTGAGGGCTTCGGTTTTGATCACGACCCGGTCGCTCTCCGGCTCGAGGGCAAAGGCCGGACAGGAGAAGCCCGAGAGATCGTCCCTGGCCCGCCCTTCGAATGGCGGCTCGAGGTGGGAGGGCGCCAGGGACCAGGTGCGGTCGAGCCGCCATCCCTGCTCGCGCAGCAGGGTGACGCGGATCAGCGCCGGCTCCAGCACGGTCACGATGATGGTGGTACCGTAGTCGGCCGCGAAATTGACGCGTGGACCGTCACGGCCGATCAATCGCGCTGAGGTGACCGCCTTCATTGAGAAGCTCCGGTATGGATCGAATGGCGCGGATTCACGACGAGCGCGCGGCCTGATGGCCATGCAGTAGCGCGCGTCCCGTGGCATCGAACAGATGCAGCCGGTCGCGGGGAAAAACCAGCTTGACGCTGTCGCCGCGCATCTTCATCTGCTGACCGGCTTCGCGCACCGTGAGCTGCGTCAGCTTCGGCGCCGAGCAGTACAGGTAGGTTTCGCCGCCGAGCTGTTCGGCGAGATCGACCACGGCCTCGCAATCGGCAGTATCGTCGGTCACCACTTCGCAATGTTCCGGCCGGATGCCGAGGGTGACGGCATCGCCTGCGGCCAGTTGCCCGGCCATGCCGCCCAGCACCAGGGAGCGGCCGGCGCCAAATCCGAGTTTGGTCCCACTGGCATCGGCAGACAGGACCTCGGCCTCGATCACGTTCATCTTCGGCGAGCCGATGAAGGTGGCGACGAACAGATTGTCCGGCCGGTTGTAGAGCTCAAGCGGCGCGCCGAGTTGCTCGATGCGGCCGGACCTCAACACCACGATGCGGCTCGCCAGCGTCATCGCTTCGACCTGGTCATGGGTCACGTAGATCATGGTGCCGCCGATGTCGGCATGCAGCGCCGCGAGTTCCTTGCGCATGGCGACGCGCAGTTCGGCATCGAGATTGGACAAGGGTTCATCGAACAAAAAGATCTTGGGATCGCGGACGATGGCGCGGCCGATCGCGACGCGCTGGCGCTGGCCGCCGGACAAAGCCTTCGGCTTGCGGTCGAGATAGTCGTTGAGCCGCAGCATCGAGGCCGCGCGGGTCACGCGCTTGTCGATCTCGTCACGCGGCAGACCGGCATTTTCGAGCCCGAAGGCCATGTTCTTGTAGACGCTCATATGCGGGTACAGCGCATAGGACTGGAACACCATGGCGAGGCCGCGGTCGGAGGCCGGCAGGCCGGTGACGTCCTTGCCGTCCATCACGATATCGCCGGAGGTCGGCTGCTCGAGGCCGGCGATCAGCCGCAGCAAGGTCGACTTGCCGCAGCCGGAGGGGCCGACGAACACCACGAACTCGCGATCGCCGACCTCGAGATCGACGCCATGGATGATCTGCAGAGAACCGAACAACTTCTTGACCGCGTGCAAGCCAGTGTGCCATGTCGAAGGTCCGCCTATTTGACGCCGGTATTGGCGATGCCGGCGACGATGAAGCGCTGCAGGAATGCGAACCGGTCGCGATCGGCAATAGCGTGACCACCGTCATTGCGAGGAGATAGTGCCATTGGGTCTGCAGATCGCCCTGGAAAGCGTTGAGCCCGATCTGCAGGGTGTAACTCTCGCTCCGACAGCACTGCCAACGGCCAGAGGAACTCGTTCCAGCGCCACATCACCGAGAAGATCGCGAGCACCGCCAGCGCCGGCAGCGACAGCGGCAGCACGATACGGGCGTAGATCTGCCATTCCGAGGCCTTGTCCATCCGCGCCGCCTCGATCAGGTCGCGCGGCAAGGTCAACAGTATTGCCGCAGCAGGAACACGCCGGTCGGCGTCGCCGCCCCCGGCAGGATCACCGCCCACAGATTGTTGACCAGGCCGAGCCAGGTCACCACCAGATAGACCGGCACCAGGATGATGGTGATCGGGATCATCAGCGTGCCGATGATGCCGAGCATCGCGGCGTTGCGGCCGGGGAACTCGTAGATCGAGAGCGCATAGGCGGCCATCGAATTGATCAGGAGCGTGATCAGGGTGGCGACCACGGTGACGAACACCGAGTTACCGAGATAGCGCAGGAAATTGAATTGCCGCAGCGGTTCGGTGTAATTGGACCAGGCGAACGCGGTCTCGCGCAGCTCCGTGCGCTTGTCGAGCGGGACTCGGATGATCTTGGTCGGCTCCGCCGGATCGATCATCTGCGCCTGCAGCCCGATGCGGCGCGCCTGCGCCAGCACCCGGG
>CAVTNW010000041.1:0-22175 GCA_963736075.1 uncultured Alphaproteobacteria bacterium
GCGCGGGCCCCGGGAATGACGGGGAGCATGATGGCGATAGTCTCGGGCCACTTCGACCAGATAGGCCAGCAACAACACCGCCATCGCGACCGCGCCGCCCTCCAGGAGATGCAGCGCCATCATCTGGGGTATTCCCGCTCCAGGCCGGCCGGCCCGCGCACCGGGCCGTGGCCATGGCGCAACTCGCGAATATCCTGCTCGTTGGCGGTGACGCGGGTTTCGAGCACCCGGATCTCGCCGCGGATATCGGCGAGATTGACCAGGATCTCACCGAGCTTCTTGATCTCGGTCTGCATCGCCGTCAGATCGAGCTTGAGCGCGGTGACATCGGCCTTGAGCGTCCACAGCACCGCGAGGCCGCCGCCGACGATCGATGCGATCTCGATGATGTTGCCGATCGTGATGGTATAGTCGATCATTTCCAGCACCTTTCCAGCACGCCGAAACGGTTATGAATGCGGATCTGCCGGATGGTCGGCAGCGTGTCGCCGCTTCCGGAATAGGAGATCGGACGCCAGCCTGCGCACCTGGCCTTGAGGCTCAGCTGATCGCGGCCGGGCGTCACGGTTGCGGGGGTCAGCGTCGAACAGCCTTCGGTCAACAGCGTCAGCAGGCACAGCAGCAACAGCGCAGCACGGTCAGCCTCGCCCTGCTCGGCCTGCCTGGCGAGGGCTGCATCCCATTCGGCGCGCGTGGCGTTGATTCCGTCACGATAAAATTTCCCGGCTATGGCGGTGAATGAAAAGGCGACCACGGCGACGCCGATCGCCCATTCTCGAAGATCGGTGATCCGGTCGAGAACCTTCGGCTCCAGCACCGCGACCGCGACCGCGCCACAGCCGATTGCGGTCGCGATCGAGGCCGAGCTGAACAGGAAATTCCAGATCAGATGCAGCCAGCTCATGATTTGCATTTCCTCCACCACGCGCAGGCAGGCTTGGGCGCCTCGACGCGCTGTTGCGGGATCGGCGCCGGCGGCGGCTTGGGCGCGTCGAGCGCGGCGAGGCATTTCCGCCGTTCGTCGTTGCGGCGGTTGATCAGCCCTTGCCTCACCTGGCCGCCGGCGCGGACGTACCAGCCGGCAATGGCGTTGCAGCCGCCGCGCAGATCGCCGGCGTTCCAGCGCTCGACCATCGGCGAGCGGCACTCGGCCGCGGGCCCGGCGTTATAGGCAAGCGAGATCGCCACCGCGCGGACGCCGTCGGGCAACTCGACATGGATGCACTCGCCGATCCGGCGATCGTAGTCGGGCAGCCGCGCGGCCAACCGGGCATCCCAGAATTCTTGGTGTGGGTTTCGCCGAGGCGCACGCCTTGGGTTTCGCCATAGCCGCCGGTCGGGATGCCATTCGCCAGCCTGTCGGGCTGGACAGTGAGCCAGAGCCCTTCATATTTTGCGACTTGCGGACAGGCCATCGCGAGGCAGGCCGCGGAGGCCACGGTGATGGCGGTTTTCTGCGGCGCCTTCATGCGGCACCGCCAGGCGCGGCCGGAACCGCAACGGTAGCGGCAGGCGCGGGAGCCGCAGCAACCGGCGCGGCCTGGTGGTCGCGCTTGTAGTCCGCCTGCTTGATCAGCCGCGACAGCGGGATGATCACCACGTTGAAAAACACCGCCAGCCCCATGAACAGGAGCGGGTTCAGCGTATCGACGAACGCCGGCAGCCCCATCAGGACGCCGGTGAAAACCCCGAACGCCAGCGACAGCCGGATGCTCCAGACCCGATGCAGATGGGTTTTCCAGTCCTCGATGAGCTCCAGACCCATCGCCAATTGCTTCAGCTTCATTGTTCGCCTCCAGACATAAAAAAGGCCGCCCGAAGGCGGCTTTGTGACTTTACGAGGTAACTTTGTAGGGGTATCACCTAACGGCGGTCTGGGGGTACCTTTATGCGTCCTTTGGTGAGATTGCTACCTTGGCTTGCCGCCACGATTTTCTTCGCTGCCTTTTTGGCAACCTACTCAGAACTCGGAAGGTGGCGCGCCAAATTCAACTATATGGAAGCTTGGCAGTATGCTGCCCATACCGCGGTGACTGAGAGTTCGTCGTCATCCTCGGCGATAGCATCACCGCGAACGCCCCATTTCCAGATCACATCTGCGGATATCCAATCGTGAAGGCTGGGTATGGAGGCGCCGGGACAAACGACTTCCTGATCTTGTCGCGAGCCATTCTTGCCGGCACCAAGCCGAATATGGTTGTCGTCGCTCTAGGAGCGAACGATACGCGAGCGGTCCACCTGACCGAGGACTACCGGGCCCTGCTGGCTCAGATTTCCGGTTACACCAACAATATCGCTGCGGTTTCAAACACCTCCGACCCGACCGTTCTGGCTTCGCAACGCGAGGCCGCCGCATCGGCCGGCATCGCCTACTACCAGATTGAGGTCACGGGACTGATGCCTGATCGTGTCCACTTCAACGCCGATGGTTACCGGCAATGGATTCCGTCCGTCGCCGCCACCATCTGCCGCGGCTATGCAAAAGCCGGCTAAATAATCCGCATGATGTAGTTGCAGACGATCGTCGGCTGCGCAATATTGTGCGCTGCGCCGCCGCCGTTGTACTGAATTGAGATGCCGGTGTAAGCGCCTGCCGTGCTTCCGGTGCCCCCGCCTTCCCATAACGTGGCCGAAAAGCTTCCTTCGTTTGCCACTCTGTCGCCAGGATAAGGTATCCCGCCGTGCGTATGACTGGGATCGTTGACCCCGTGGTTATGTGATGGCATTTCGCCCACACTCAGCGTGTGCGTTTCCGCACCGCCGACGCCCCCAAGCGTCGTACCCGGAATCACGGCCCCAAGCCGCCCCGCCGCCGCGCCGCCCATGTTATCCATGGCCGCCGCGACGCGTCCGCGCAGATCGGGCAGATTGAACGTGGTGAGCCCGTCGCCGGCGCCGTAGGTCGTGCTGAGCAGTGCGAACGCTGTTGCGTAGGTTGTCCGCGAAATCGCCTGCCCGAACGGAAACACGAACGAGCTATTGGGCGCGGTCGAGCCCCAGAAATCGAGACCGGCGCAAAGCGGCACATTATAGGGGTTGCCATAAAACCCTTGCAGGTAGAACGCGCCGTCCGAATTGTTATAGATCGCGCAATAGGGCGTGCCCTGGATGATGGTGCCGGCCAGCAGTTCGACCCCGGGCGAGGTGCGCAGCGGCTTCGGGCCGAGCGAGTCCACATTGAGCGTGACGACGGCGGCGTTGGTCGCGTGCGGCGTGAAAGCGATCATCTGGCCGGCGAGTTGCGCCAACGACGTGTAGCCGGAATAGGAGCTGACCGTGTACGCGGTCGAGATGCCCGCCGTCACGATCGCGCCCGCGATGTCGTCGCGATACTGCGCCACGGCCGCCATCATCGCGCGGCCGGAGGCGCCGACCGCGCTGGGCGCCATCCCGATCTGGTAGTTGATGGTGGGATCGGCGGTGGCGTTGGTGTTGTTGACGTGGCTCCAATCATAGACGGGCATTGCTTGATCCCCCTGCAGGAAATATCTTGAAGGCCGATCCCCAGAGCGCATCGCGCAAGCGCGATGCGTCCCGAAGCCTCATCCTGAGTTCTCCATCGGCGCGGCCGACCCACTGCGCATGAAAGTCTGTTCTTCATTTCGACGCCGAGTTGTCCTCATCCTGAGGAGCATCGCGCCAGCGATGCGTCTCGAAGGATGGCCCCGGGCGACGACCTTTCGAGCCGCCATCCTTCGAGACGCCCGGCTTCGCCAGGCTCCTCAGGATGAGGACCGGAAGTTTGAAGACGCTTTCGTATTAGGAGCATCGCGAAAGCGATGCGTCTCGAAGGATGGCCGCGACGGCAGTGCAAGCTTCCATCCTTCGAGACGCGAGCCTTCGCCCGCCGGGCGAAGACCCGCTCCTCAGGATGAGGTCGGAGCGAGCCTCGATACGATAAGCTTCACGGCATCGGGCGCGTGGTCGCGGTGCTTGTCCCGCACGAATATTGGATTCACCCACATGTCGCCCGCACCTACCGAAGCGAAGCTTCGGCTAGGTTGCGCGCGTCGGCGCGAAGTGTGCGTGATGGTGGCGAGTGTTCTATGAGTTGTAGTCTGGAAAGACCTCTATTCCCAGATCTATTTGCAAAGCTGAAAGGCGCGCCAGATCGCGCCAAGAGAGGCTGTCGCCGATGTTGATGTCACCGGGAAGATTGACAGCAAGCTCGATCGAACCGCCACCGTCGACGATTTCCGCCAGAAACGCCTTATGAGGCTCCAATCGGTCTATCATTTTCCCGATATCCGAGAAAAACAGGCGATTTCCTTCAACATCGAAACAATGGCTCCACACGCTGAATTTGTGGTGTCCGGCAAGAATGACGCCATTGGGAGCCTTTCGCACACCACCCGCCATAGCGGAAAGGTGCGGAGTCGACCCCAGAGTTTCCGTGATGCGGTCGGGATCGATATTCGGGTGCCTGATCAAGAGCCGAAGCTCATAGCGAAGTTCGCTGGTCTCCTGATCCGCGATCTGTTCGGTCACCATCGATCTCCATCCTTTCCTCGCCGTCCGCCGGGTCTGCCAGAACCCGTCATGTTCTGGGCGGGCCCAAAGTGCGTCCGGCTGCCGTCAGGGTGTTGTGCCCAAACTTCGCCGTCGGGCGAAATCCGGACATCATCCTTGGCTCCGGCTGCAGCGGCCTTTTTTATCTGTTTGTGGTCCCCCGACCAAGGTGCTTGATCGATAGGACGAGACCCGGCGGGCGGTCGTTGAGCATTCTCGTTGTGAAGGATGTCACCGATCGCATTCCCGATGGCGCGGCCGGCGCGCCTGTTCGCGTCGATGAAGTCGCGGGTCCATTGATCGTTTGCCGGTGTTCCCGGGCGGAATATTCCACTAGGGTTCGGCAGCGGTGCGGCGGGTATTGCCGGCGCATGTTGTGCGAGCTGCACCGCGGGGGCGGCGGTGTTCCCATCCGAGGCATGTTGCCGAGCGGCGGACAGGGGGCCTTGTGCTCCGCCCGGAAATCCACTTCGGGTCCGGTTCTTGGCGTTGAGGCTGGCCGCGCCGGATGATGCGGGGCTCATCCCCTTCAAGGGATTATCATGGCTCTCAGGCGCGCCTTTCATCCCCGGAGCGAGCGGCGTGGGCGCGGATGCAGAGCCATCATCGCCGTTGATGAGCGCTTTCATCAACTCGGGTTGTCTGATCGCCGCGGCGATGTCGGCCTCGGGCACGCCTTTCATCCGCAACGCCTGCGCGGTCAGGTTTGGGTAAGGACCCGACGCGGCAGCGCCGGGCGGCGGCGCGCCCGGATCGCGTCTGTCATAGTCGGCGACGCGTTGGCCGTTGATGGTTTGATCGCGCGGATTGACAAAGGCGGGATGCTCGCGGCCGGATCCGTCCTTGATCAGCTTGAACTGCGCTTGATCGGTGAAGACTTCGGGCAGCATGGTTTTCGCCGCTTCGGGATTGAGAATGGCGAGCATGGCCTTGGAGGCCGCGCTCTCCGGCTTTTCGCCGTTGGCGATCAGCGCCTGCCGGATGGCCCGATACTGCACGCCCAGATTCGGTCCAGCGGCCGGCACGTCCTGCGGCGCGGCCGCGACCGGCAGGTTGACGCCGCCAAGGCCGAACGGTGTGGATCCGCCATAGGATGCGGCGTCAATGCCGGCGAGCGGCGGCGCACGGTTCATCGCCCCAGGCGCGGCGCCCAGAACTGGAAGGCCATGGGAGGGGTCCCGATGCATCGCCGCCAGCCACGCGGCGGTCTGGCGTCTCTTTTCCGCATCCTCATCGGCCTCAGGCGCGGATGGGGGATATTGCCATGACGCCGGCAGGCCACCCAACAAGCCGCCGCCCCGGCCGGCGCTCAGCAGCGCATCGAGCAGTGATGCCATCTCAATCCTCACAATCCAAAAATGCCGCCGAGACCGGAAAGAAGACCCGACCCCATCTGCCCAAGCGCGGTGATCGGAGCCGTGCCGCCCTTCGGCGTGCCAAACAGGTTGCTGATGATGCTGGAGCCCTGCCCGAGATCAGACAGCAAGGAAGGATCCGTGGTCGTGTTCGACGTTCCCGATCCCGTCGTGGTCGAGCCCAGCGCCTGCGTGATGGGAATGCCGATCTGAGCGAGCAGACCGAGATTGGAGGCCGGAATGCTTTGCGCCAGCTGCTGGGCTGCAAGCGTCGCGGTGGGCGCGTAGTTCTGCGCCTGCAGCGCGGCGCCGGCGGCCGTGGTGCCGGCCTGGGTGTTGGTATTGTATTGGTTCTGCAGCCCGGTGAGCGCGCCGGAGGTGGTGTTGCCGGCGTTGTAGAGATTTTGCGCGGCGCCCTGCTGATTGGCGACGTTGGTGTTGTATTGCGCGAGCAACAGCGGCGCTTCGGCCTGCGCGATGCCGGTGCCGTAGGCCATCTGGTTGGCGCCGGACAGCGCGCGGCCGGCGCCGGCAAACTGCGAATTCACGCTGTTGGAAACCTGCTGCTGGATCGCCTGCAACGCGGCCTGCACGCCCGGCGTCTGCGTCGGGTCGTAATTGGTGTTCGACGCCAGCGGCTGGGTTTCGGCGGCGTAGTTTTGCAGGTTCTGGGTCAGCGCGGGCGCCTGGTTCAGCGCCCCGCCGCCGCTGAGCAGGCTGGTCGCGTTCGCGCCGATCTGCGGCGCGTAGGGGTTGCCGGCCTGCGCGTTGGCGGTCAGCTGATCGATGGCCCCGCTCTCGGTCGGGTTGAGGCCGCTATTTGCAATCAGCGGGTTGAGTTGGCTCAAAAGCCCGTTGACGGTCGGCATCGCCGCGGCGTTCGGCGCCGTGGTCGACTGCTGTGTCGTCTGGCTTTGCTGGCTGCTCGATCCCATCAATTCAATTCCTTGTCCAAGATCACAGACTTCATTTCGTAGCCCCTCAGCGCGCGCAGCCAGCCGCGGCGGCCGATGATGCGGACGCTTTTGCAGCCTTCGGCCTTCGCGTAGTCCTCGATCTCTGCCAGCAGCGGCAACCACCGCCGCCGATCCGCGCCGCCGCAGGCCGTAATGAGACACACCAGTCCGGCGTCGCTTGTTTGCAGCGATGTCGAGGCCGCCGCTTCGATGCGGCCGGACCACGCAATCCAGATCAGCGCATCGCCTTGCAGGATATCGAGCTCGACATCGCGAAAGGCGGAAAGCCCGGCCCGCTCGATGGCCCGCTGCAGCAGCGGCGCGACATGCGGCCAGACCGACGCCTTGTCGGCGGCGCTCATGAGGCAGACCAGTTCAACCGAGGATGGCATAGAGAAATGTCCGGTTCGCGGTCGCGGAATTGGTATGCGTGATGGTGAAGCTGTTGGCCGAAACGTTCGAGACGAACATGTTGCCGCTGGCGAGCTCGGCCGCCGCCGCTGGCGTGTTGGCTGTCAGGATCGGCTGCGAGCCAGGCGCGATGATGCCGGACTGCGGCGGGATCACCACCGTGGTGGCCGCGTTGGTCGAAAGCGTCACGATGCCCGTGGCATTGGACCGGCCCGCGCCGAGCTGTTGCAGCGACCGGATCAGATTTTTCAGGTCGGTCTCGTTGAGCCCGGGAATATAGACGGTCATGGGGTGCCGCTCGTGGTGAAGCAAAGGTGCATATCGGCAGTCTCCCCGGTCCTGATCCCCAGCGAGCATCGCGCAAGCGCGATGCTCCTCAGTACAAAAGCGGCTTCGAACTTCCGGTCCTCATCCTGAGGAGCCCGGCAAAGCCGGGCGTCTCGAAGGATGGCCGCTTGCACCGTCTTTGCGGCCATCCTTCGAGACGCATCGCTGACGCGATGCTCCTCAGGATGAGGCCTTCAGTCATTGCGTGCCGTTGGTCGTCACATCCGGCTCGTAGCCGGCGCAGAAGGTCCAACTCGTCGCCGCGGGAATCCGCACCTGATAGCGCTGATAGCGGGCGTCGCGGCGGATATCGATGCGGCCGGTTCGCGCGCTCAAGGCCACTTCCGCGCTCGCGATCGGCGTCTGCGCCTGGGTGTCGCGATAGGACACCGAGCCGAACAGCGCCGGCGCGTCGGTGACCGGGCGAAAGCCGCGCAGCGAGATGCGCTTGCCATCGGTGCCCTGCTCTGAACTCTGCAGGATGGCCTGCAGGTTCGCGCCCGTGAAAAATCCCAGCATGTTGGTGCCAGAGAACGCGGCCAGTTGCGGCTGCACCGCGGTCGCATAGGAATCCAGGCTCAGCGTCATCGCATCGACCGAGCCCGCGACGAGGCCGCCGCCCGTGTAGGCATTGACAAAGGCCGAGGCGGCGCCGCTGACGTTGTTTGAGATCAGATCGAACTGCGTGGCGTTGATGACGGCGATTTTCCACCAGCCGTTGGCCTCGACCGTGCCGGTGGCGTTATCGATCGCGACATCGCTGCCGCTGCGAGCGACGCGGTCGACGCCACCGTGACCCGGATCAGCCCCGCGCCATTGTTGGCCATGGCCGTGATCGCCATGGCGCCGGGGGCGATGGGATCGAGGCTTTGCAGCGTCAGGCCGCTTTGCGAGATGCCGAGCAGGTATTGGCCGCTGATCGAAACCGTGAACCAGCGGTCAAGCACGTAATCATAGCCGAGCAGCGTATCGAAATTGGCCGCCTTGCCGGCCAGCGATTTATAGGCAAAGTAGACCCGGGTCGATCGCGGATCGGACGCGCCCTGAAAGAGCTGCAGGTTGCCGTTGTCGAGATTTTGCAGGAAGGTCCGGTCGACCCGCTCGCGGCCGATCTGGGTCGGCACCCCGCCGGGCGGGATCATCATGAATCCCTTGTTGCTGAAGAAGAAGATGTTTTCGCCGGCGGTGACGATCGAATAGGGCGCGTAGAGCCCGTTGCCGGCGCTGATCCGCTCGATCTGGAAGATCAGCGGCGAGCCCGCCACATAGGCCATCGAACGGATCGCCTGGTCCTGGAAAATCACCCCGGACTGATCGCCGCCGGCAATGCCGCGCACGGTGCCGCCGTCCGGAAAGTCCTGAAAGTCGGCGCTGTTCAGCCCCGAGGTCCAGCTCTGCGCGGTGTTGTAGGTATAGAGCCCGCACCACTGGATCCGGTAGGGCAGCGACAACAGCCCGGAGAGCACGAGAAAGCCGCCGAGCGCGCTGATAGAGGCGGCCTGCGGCGGATTGCCGAGCGCGTTGGAAAACGCCGTCGATTGGGTCAGGTCAAATACCTGCAGCAGCGCGTCGGCCTGCGTCGCAAACACCAGATTGCCGGCTTGCGCGAAGCTCCAATTGGCGTTGGACGCGAGCGTGCTGTAGGTGCCGCCTGCCGAGCGAGACATCGGTCCAGCCGTAATTGGTGTTGTTGAGCTGGTAGAGCTTGTTGCTGGTGCCGGCGAAGGTCACCACCGAGCCGTCATTTTTCAGGGCATAGAAGGCGCCGCGGCAGGGGGCCGGCAGCGCCTGCGCATAGGGCGAGAGCGAGGCAAAGGGCCCATAGCCATCGCCGCGCGGCAGCACGTTGCTGATGGCGTGGACGGATGCGCCTTCGTAATCGGATACGTCAGGCGTCCACGGCCCCCATTGAACGAGCGGCATTACTCCAACTCCGGATCGGGAATGGACATCGCGTTGTCAGGCGTCCATGTCGCGGTGATCGAAGGCTTGGGAAGCCAGTTGACGAAATCGCGGGTCAGCGTGGCGGCATTGCCGGTCGCGAGAAATTTCGTGCCGCCGGACGGCTGCAGGATCGAGAACATCGCGGCCACGCCGCCGAGCGCGAACGAACCGAAGCTCTCGGCGAGATAGTCGCCCTGCGGGAATTCAAGCCGCGACATCAGCCGCGGTTGAACATCCGGCGCCGGCGGCTCCCAGGCGGCGCGGATGATGAGCGCGCCGGGCGTGCCGCTGGTCGGATAAAACGGCACCGGCGGGGCCGGAATGAGCCAAAAGCCCGGCCGGCGCATCATGTAAGGACCGAAGGCGCCGAAGTAGGTATAGGACCAAGGGTCCGGTTGCCACAACGCGACCAGCGCATTGACGGACGCCGAACGCGCCGGATGAACCAAGGGCGCGGCGCTGATCGATTGGCCGGGGATCGCAGGCGAAAGCATCCTGGCGCCGAACGGTTGCGCCGCGCCGAAGTAGGAATAGGTCCACGGATCGGGCTGGGCGAGCGCGACCAGCTCCGCAGCGATCGTGACGGGGCCTTTGAAGGCGATCGGCGCAAACCTGCCCGAGAGGTTCGAAGCGGCGTTGGCCGAGCCCGCATAGGGTTGCGCGGCGCCGAGGGTGCAATAGGTCCAGGGATCAGGTTGCGCGAGAGCGATCAGCTCAGCCGCGATCGCAATCGGTCCCTTGAAGGCAACCGGCGCGAACATGCCGGACAGATTGGAAGCGGCGTTGGAAACTCCGGCGTAGGGCTGCGCCGCGCCGACAAAGGAATAGCTCCAGGGATCCGGCTGCGTGAGTGCGAGCAGTTCCGCGGCAACGGCATACGGCCCCTTGAAGCCAGGCAGGAAACGCACATCCTGCCCAGGGATGGCAGCGGAAAGCCGCGCCGCCGCATAGGGCTGCGTTGCCCCATCGAACGAATACGTCCATGGGTCCGGCTGCGCGATCGCCGTTGGCAAGGCCGAAAGCGCCTTTGACAACAGCGGCGGCGCCACGCCAGAGACTTGCGCCGCCGACGTCAACCCGGCATAGGGTTGCCGCGCGCCGGCGAAGGAATAGGTCCAGGGATCGGGTTGCGCGAACGATATCAGCGATGCGGCAATGGCGTTCGACGCGCCGGCCGGCGGCGGCGCCACGCCCGAAAGCAAAGCCGCCGCCCAGGTAAAGCCCGCATAGGGCTGGCGCGCGCCGGCGAACGCATAAAGCCAGGGGTCGGGCTGCGACAGGCCGGCCAATTCGGCCGTGGTTGCGAACGGTCCCTTGAAGCTCAAGACAAAGCGGACATCTTGTCCGGGAATGCCGGCCGACAATCGCGACGCGCCGTAGGGCTGCGCGGCGCCGTGAAACGAATAGACCCACGGGTCGGGCTGACCGGTCGCGGTCACGGCCGCGGATAGCGCAACGGGTCCGCCGAAATTCGACGGCGGGTTGTCGCGATCCTGGCCGGGAATAGCCGGTGAATTCTGCCTTGGGGCGTAGGGCTGCGCCGCTCCGAACAGCTCATAAGCCCAGGGGTCGGGTTGCGCCAGCGCGGCCAGTGCGAGCTGCACCGTGTCAGGTCCGCCGATGCTGGACGGCGGCGCGTTGGCATCCAAGGCAGCCGTGAACGCCGTTTGCATCGGCGCATAGGGCTGCCGGCCGCCGAGGAAAGTATCGAGCGACGGGTCGGCGTCGAAACTATATGGAAACGAGCCGACCGGCCACAGCATCAGAACTGCAACTCGATGTTGGCGACGGTGACTTCGGTCTTGTTGTCATCGAGCAGCACCACGCTCTTGGCCAGCCCCACATCGAAGGCCTCGCCGTCCGCCATCGTGATGGAGCGGACCACGGTGCAGACCTTGCCGTCATGCGGCCTGGTCTGCGGTCGAGAAGAAATAATGGTTGGCATCTGGTTTTCCTTTCTTGGGGATGGCCGCATCCGTAGGGCTGATTGGAGCCGAAGGCGTAATCCGCCGTTACACGCACCGGAACGGCGGGTTACGGCTTCGCCTCCAACACGCCCTACGAAGCTACGAAGCGAAGCCGCTAGATCTCGCGGAACACGGTGCCGAAGGCCCAGTTGGTCAGCGTCTGCGGCGCCACCGGGAAGAACAGGCCGAGGCCCTGCGCATAGCCGGCCGGCATGATGCGGGTTTCGGCCGGGGTCGGCACATGCAGCCAGCCGTTGAGCACGTTGAAGGCGTCGTCCCACACCGTGGTTTTCGAGCCCGCGCCTTCGGCGGATGCGTTGATGCCCGCGGTCCCCGCCGCGCCCGCGGTGCCGCCGGCGATGACGGAGGCGTTGGGGTCAGACACCTTCAGCTTGGTCGGCGTCGCCGCGGTCAAGGTCGGAAACGCAGTGGCCTGGGTTTCCAGCTGGATGCGCTGCTGCGCCGAGGTGGCGTTGGCGGACTGGCCAACCCAGAACCGCAGGAATTCCAAGTTGACGGAAGGCGCCGCCGCCGGGTTGACGAAGATCAGGGTCGAGGCGCCGACAACGGTCAAGCCGCCGGACGAGATTGAAAACTCACGCATGGTTCATGGACTCCTGTTGAATGCGCTGACATCGCGCCGGTTACCTTGCCCAAGGGCGAAGAGGCAGCCCTGTCGTGGACGACAAGGCGAAGTCGTGCCGCGCTGGTAGAAGGCACCTTCCCACGGTGTAGGGGCGGCCCTTGTGGCCGCCCTCGCGGCCCGCATCACGAAAACGGAATTTGTCGCGGCAGGGCGGCCACGAGGGCCGCCCCTACGGCGAGAGATGGGATATCGCTTACACGAACGTGCGGCCGTTCCAGGTCCGCCAGCCGGCTTCGCCGAAGATGCGAATCTTGTGCTGGCGGTATTCGATCCGGCAGGCGTGCTCGCCGGTCTTGATCCCGTTGCGGATCACATCGAATTCATATTCGCCGGTGCGCCAGCTCGAGCCGCGGTCGAAGCCGAGCGTCCACAGCGCATGTTCGTTGTCGCGGATCACCAGCGCGGGCGGGATCGCGACATAGGCTTCGGTGACCGGCATGTGCGGTCCCTGCGGCGCCATGAACGGGAAGCGTTTGAGGCTGTAGTGCGGTTGCTGCATCATTGGAGCGTCAAAATCCCGTTGACCGGATCGGTTTCGACGGTGAAGGTGTTGCCGTTGGTGAGCGTGATCGGCGCGCCGTAGTCCCACCATCCGATCAGCGGCTGGCCGGGCGCGGTCATGTTGTAGAGCACGGCGAATTCGAACGGACCGATCGAGCCGCCGGAAGCGACCCACGCCGGCGATGATCCGCCGAACCGGAACAGCCCCGCCGTCTGCACGCCGGTGAAGCTCAGGGCCTGGCCGCCCGCGGTGTAGCCGTTGCCGGTGAGCAAGATCAGCCGGCGCGCCGTAGAGCGTATTCGACGCCACCGGCTGCACGTTCGAGAGATAGATGCCGAAGGATTGCGGGCTGCCGGTGAGCATGTTGTGCACGCCGGCCGCGACGTTGCCCACGAAGCAGTTGAATTTATTGAATTGAGCCATCAGGGCGTCACTCCCGAAATTCGGATTTCCAGCGGGCCGGCGTTGTAGGCCGACATCTGCCCGAGAGCCGTTGACGTCATTCAGCGCGGTGGAAAAGCCGAGGCCCCAGGTCTGGATGCGATCGTCTTCCTTGATGTAGGGCGCGGATTCGAGCAGCGCGCCGTAGAGATAAAGGTCAGGCGCCAGCGTCAAGAGCCAATTGGTCGCGTTGAGCGCCAGCGGCGGGATGTTCTGCCGGTAGACCATCTCGACGGTGTAGATTTGATCCGGCGTCGGGCAGAGTTCGAGCTCGCTGCCGAAGATCGTGAAGAACAGCGGCTGGTTGATGGTGTCGCCGATGCTGGTCCGGTACTCATCAAGTTGCGCCGGCGATTTGAAATCGAGCCGCGCCGTGCTGATGATATTGGCGCCGCTGCTCATCAATTTCACCCGCCGCATCGACTGGAAATCACCGGGCAGCGCGATGTATTGCGGCTCGTTGCCGGTGGGGTTGGTGAGCGTGGTCGAGCGCTGCTCCATCTGCCGGCAGAACAGCATGCGGTTGAATTTTGCTTCCGCCAGCTGGACAAACGTCGGGATGCGCGCGATCAGCGTCGTATCTTGATCACGCGCCAGATATTCCGTCACCGTCGCTTGTAGCGAGGGATAGTCGAGGATGAGGGTCACGGGAGATCCTAGTTGAGCAATTCGTTGAGGCCTATCATATCGAGCCTTGCTCCGACCTCATCCTGAGGAGCGCGCTCTTCGCGCGCGTCTCG
This sequence comes from uncultured Alphaproteobacteria bacterium, assembly GCA_963736075.1. Taxonomy (GTDB): domain Bacteria; phylum Pseudomonadota; class Alphaproteobacteria; order Rhizobiales; family Xanthobacteraceae; genus Bradyrhizobium. The sequence continues at coordinate 13,799 of CAVTNW010000041.1, forward strand.
AAGGATGGCCGCTTGCACCGCCTTTGCGGCCATCCTTCGAGACGCATCGCTTGCGCCATGCTCCTCAGGATGAGGACCGGGGGAGAGCTGACGATATGATCAGAACTTCGGAAAGGATGGTCTAGTTGAGCAATTCGTTGAGGCCTATAATATCGAGCCTTGCTCCGACCTCATCCTGAGGAGCGCGCTCTTGCGCGCGTCTCGAAGGATGGCCGCTTGCACCGCCTTTGCGGCCATCCTTCGAGACGCATCGCGCTTGCGCGATGCTCCTCAGGATGAGGACCGGGAGACCTGACGATATGATCAGAACTTCGGAAGCGATGGTCTATTGAGCGATTCCCTGAAGGTTATCATATCGAGGCTCGCTCCGACCTCATCCTGAGGAGCGCGCTCTTCGCGCGCGTCTCGAAGGATGGCCGCTTGCACCGCCTTTGCGGCCATCCTTCGAGACGCCGTCGCTTGCGCGATGCTCCCTGGGGATGAGGACCGGGGAGAGCTGACGATATGATCAGAACTTCGGAAAGGATGGTCTAGTTCGTAGGGTGGGCAAAGGCGCATCTCGCGCCGTGCCCACCATCACGGACACCAAAGGATGGTGGCACGCCATCGATCCGCGCGTCCGCGCGGCCCGTTGGCTTTGCCTACCCCACAACAGCCCTGATTTCATCACCGGAAGCACCAGCCGACCTGCATGCCGCGTTTATCGACGCGCAGGTGCGCCCATTCGGGGTCCTGCAGTTTCTTCTGCACGATGGCGTCGAATTCCGGCGTGAACAGCCGCAGGCTGGTGTTGCCCTTGGCGTATTCCTCGTCCAGCCACTTCACATAGAGGATGTTGGGGATGCGCGCGACGTGGCGCCCCCAGTCCGAGCGCTGCTCGTCGCGGCGGGCCTCTTTGTTCCACTCCAGGATCGGGTCGCAATCCTGCACGTGCTCGACGGCCAGGTCCTCGCCGTTGGCATCGAGGTGAAAGCGGACATCGACGCCCATCAGTAGGCATCCAGTTCTTCCAGGATGACGGAGAACTGTTCGCCCATTCCGGCGTATAAGCCCCAAGCGCCATCAACAGGCCGTAGAGCGTTGCGCCCGCCGATGTCTTGAGGAAGATTTCCGAGCCGGCCGGACACGAGCCGGTGCCCGCCGCGCCGTCGGCAAAGGCCAGCATCGAGGACACGTCGATGTTGCCGATCCAGTGCGCGACATGGTGGTGAGCCATGCCGCGCCATCGCCGTTCGACGCCACCGGGGGCGCCTCGTAGACGTGAATGCGGAAGCTGGCATTGGTGATGTCGGTGCCGCTCTTGTACAGCCGGGCCCGGGTCAGCCGCAGCTGGCCCTGCCCGAACGCATTTCCGAGCGTGAACGCCATCGGCACCACCGAGCCGGGCGTGACCGAGTTGGCGACGAGGTTGCCGACCGCGTACGGCGTCACGTTGGCCGGCCGCGTGAAGGTCGCAGAGGGGTTGTTGACCTGCATCATTGGCTCACGCGATGGTACGGATCACCAGCGCGAACGCGCCGGGAATGGAGGCCCCGCCGCCGCCGGACGGCGTGAAGGTGATCTGATCGCCTTCATTGATCCAGACCGCGTTGACGCCGGCCAGGCCCAATTCATAGACGTTGCCGGCGCGCGCGCCGGTGCCGGCGGGAATGTTGAGATTGCCGCCGGCGACGTCCGCGCCGCCGTTGATCGAGACCGCAACATTGGTGGTTCCGGTGGTGGTGCCGCTGGCCGCGGCCATCACCCGCTCGATGTAGCCGGAGGCGGTGGCGACGCCGCTGACGGCAACCGGGGATGTCGCGAGCGAGGTGGTTGATTCCGTGATGGACTGCTCATTGAGCGGCCGGGGAGTGGGAAGTGGCACTTGGCAAGCCTCCAAAGAAAAACGGGCGGGCCCTGCGGCCCGCCTCATGAGTTTGAGATGATGAAGGCTAACGCTTACGCCGTGGTGAGATCGAACACGCCGCCGGAGGATTTCTCGTTGCGCGCCACCAGCGTATATTCCGACAGCACCTCGCGCTTCTCGCTGTCGCCGGTGGGCGCGATGTAGAGCGAGACGAACTTGCGGCCGTTGAGATAGGCCACCGCCCACTTGTCGGTTTCGAGCACCAGCACGTCGCGCGGCCGCTGGAAACGGTCGGGGACGATCTTCAGCTTGCCGAAATCGAACTCGTAGGCATCGACCGCGGCCGTGATCTTCTTTTTGTCCGTCGCTTCGGTCGGCGTGGCGCGGCCGGTGAAGGTCGAGAACACCTGCTTGTTGAAGGCGCCGGCCAGGATCAGGTCGGGCTTGCCGCCCGAGGTCCAGATCGAGGACAGGACGCCTTTCATCATCTTTTCGGTGAAGGGCGCCTGCGTGCCGTCGGTGCGGGTGTAGGCGCCGGTCGCGGCCGTCGGGTTGGCGCCGCCCGCGCCGACCGAGGTGTTGGAGAAGATCCACGACAGGATCGAAGCGCAGTTGCGCGGATCGGTCGATTGCCTGGCCTGATTGGTGCCGAACAGCACGGTTTCCATGTCGCGCTTCAGCTCCATGCCCTTGAGCATTTCCTGATAGGCCATTTCGTTGGAACGGCCGGCGTGCTTGACCGCCTGTTGCGTGCCGGAGACCACCGGATACTTGGCGCTGATCTGGCAGGTATTGCCGAGCCGCACCGTGGGGGTCGCCGCGATGCCCGAGAAGTCGCCGCCTTCCGGCTGGGCATTGGCGCCGTTGGCAGGCGCGAGCGCCTGGGTCTGCCATTCGTGCAGCACCGCGGTGGCCTTTTCGACCTCGATGGCGGACATGCCGGGCGTATCAACGGGGTCAATCCGGTAGATCATGTCCGACAGATCTTCGCGGTTTCCGACCGCGTTATAGGTGGTGAAGGTGTTGGTAGGGGCTGCCATCGAAGGCGATCCTTATTTACGAACCCCGGCGCTGGCTCGATTTGAGCGCGTGCAATTCCTGCGCGACTTTCAGCGATCCGGTTTTGTTGAACTGCTCGGTGAGGGCTTGGATGCGATCGGAATGGCCCTGGCCGGATGGCCGGGCGCTTCCGGGCCGCTGAACCGGCGGCACGGGCTTGGCAACGGCTGCCTTGGAGGCCTTCTGCACGTCGGCATATTTCAAGGCGGTGGCGAGGAGTCGCTGAACCCTGTGGTCGTAAATGGAAAGTCTTTGCTTTCCACTGGCGAGGGCGGCGAGTTCGTCCGGCTTGAAACCCAATTCGGGCAATAGCTCCTGGGCAACGCGGGTGGTGAGTGCGGGGCCTTTTGACTTGTCGGCGAGTTCGGGGATGAATTCAGCGGCAAGCGCGTTTTCCCGGTTGACGTGTTCCGCCCACTGGGATTGCTGCTCTTGCGCCTGTTTGCCCCTGGACTGTTCGAATTCGGCGGTGACAGCCTGCAACTTCGTCTGATGCGCCTGCCATTGCAGATATCGGAACGGGTCCTCGGCCGCCAGCCTCTGGACGTCGTCGACGGTTCTGATATCCGCAAACGCCGATTGCTGGGATGCCTCGAGCGATTGCTTGAGGATGGGCAGTTGGGCCTCGTAACTCTGCCTTGCCTTTTCCGCCGCGTCGCGTTCGGCCGCGATGGCCTTGCGCTGCTCGGCGATCTCGTTTTGACTGCGGCGGAACTCGCGCTCCCGTTCCTGTTCGCGCGCATGGATGTAATCCTGCGTCTCGCGGGGCAAGGTCGCAAAGCGTTCCTTCTCGGCTTTCGTCCAAGACCTCGGCGGCTCGATGGGCTCAGGCTGTTGGCCCTGAGGGTCGGCTTCCGAAGCATCTTCGCCGGGATCCGTTGCCGGGGCGGCGCCGTCCTGATCGGACGATGGGTGTTCTGCGGTCGCGTCATCCGCGCGCTCGGCAGGGGATTTCCTGAGGCTCATGAAATAGGCCGCCGCTTTCGACGGGCTGGCAAATTCGGCCGGCGCATCGGCCGGCAACGGCGTGGAAATGATATCCGCGCCGACGGGCGCGCTGGTGTCATCGGTCATGAGGGATCAGTCCTTGGGTTCGGAGATGGCGGTTTGTGGTTGGTATGAAACAGCACCAGATCGGCGTTTCCGAAGTTCTGATCATATCGGCATCCTCCCCGCTCCTCATCCTGAGGAGCATCGCGAAGCGATGCGTCTCGAAGGATGGCCGCAAAGGCGGTGCAAGCGGCCATCCTTCGAGACGCGCGCGTGAGAAGCGCGCGCTCCTCAGGATGAGGATCGAGAGCCTTGAAGCACTCGCCCCGCTCGCCTCGCGTCACCCGCCCCATCCCCAGGGAGCATCGCGCAAGCGATCCAACTCGAAGCCTCATCCTGAGGGAGCAGCGCGCCAGCGATGCGTCTTGACACCGTCCTCATCCTGAGGAGCATCGCGACGCGATGCGTCTCGAAGGATGGCCGCAAAGGCGGTGCAAGCGGCCATCCTTCGAGACGCGCGCACGAGAAGCGCGCGCTCCTCAGGATGAGGATCGAGAAGCTTTGAAGCAACTTCCCCCCGCTCGCCTCGCGTCACCCACATCATCCCCAGGGAGCAGCGCGCAAGCGATCCACCTCGAGGCCTCATCCTGAGGGAGCAGCGCGCCAGCGATGCGTCTTGACACCGTCCTCATCCTGAGGAGCATCGCGACGCGATGCGTCTCGAAGGATGGCCGCAAAGGCGGTGCAAGCGGCCATCCTTCGAGACGCGCGCGCGAGAAGCGCGCGCTCCTCAGGATGAGGATCGAGAGCCTTGAAGCACTCGCCCCGCTCGCCTCGCGTCACCCACATCATCCCCAGGGAGCAGCGCGCAAGCGATCCACCTCGAGGCCTCATCCCGAGGGAGCAGCGCGCCAGCGATGCGTCTTGACACCGTCCTCATCCTGAGGAGCATCGCGACGCGATGCGTCTCGAAGGATGGCCGCAAAGGCGGTGCAAGCGGCCATCCTTCGAGACGCGCGCGTGAGAAGCGCGCGCTCCTCAGGATGAGGATCGAGAGCCTTGAAGCACTCGCCCCGCTCGCCTCGCGTCACCCACATCATCCCCAGGGACAGCGCGCAAGCGATCCGCCTCGACACCGTCCTCATCCCCAGGGAGCATCGCGCCAGCGACGCGTCTCGAAGCCTCATCCTGAGGAGCATCGCGAAGCGATGCGTCTCGAAGGATGGCCGCGGGCGCTGATGGTTCGAGACGCGCGTCGTCGCCGCGCTCCTCACCATGAGGGAGGGGATGGCCTCATCAACCACTTGACAGCTTGCCGAAATGTCGCATGCTTGTCTTGAGCGCTGCTATCGTACGCTACGGACGGCGGGGGCTTCATGACTGGCGGGGCTTATCTCTACATCCTCAGATGTCGCGACGGCAGCCTGTATGTCGGCACAACGCGCTCGACACTCGAAGCAAGAATTGCAGAGCATAACGCCGGAACATTTCCCGGATACACCGCTTCGCGGCGGCCGGTCGAATTGCTCTATTCGGAATGGTTCGATCGCATCACCGACGCCATCGCATGCGAACGCAAGCTCAAGCGCTGGAGCCGGGCAAAAAAAACTTGCTTATATAAGCGGCGATCTCGCCGCACTGCGGCAACTGGCCAAGCGCAGGACGGCGCATTCGGCCTCCTCATCCTGAGGAGCAGCGCGCCAGCGATGCGTCTCGACACCGTCCTCATCCTGAGGAGCATCGCGAAGCGATGCGTCTCGAAGGATGGCCGCAAGGGACAGTGCAAGCGGCCATCCTTCGAGACGCGCGCGACAAGCGCGCGCTCCTCAGGATGAGGTCGGAGCGAGCCGCAGATACACGTCGGAGCGAGCCGCAAATGACGTCGGAGCCAGGACATCAGCCGAGCGTGCCGAAGCGGCCGTTGGCGTTCGGCGGCCTCGGTCAGATCGCGCAGCTCGCGTTCGGCGAGCCGTCCATCGACCGCCATCGTGGCGAGGTGGTCGCGGACGATGGCCACGACGTTGATGGCCAGGAACAGCTTTTCGCGGGCCTTTTCCTCATCGACCTTGGTGGTTCGCCAGGCGGCGATGTAGTCGCGCTCCAGGCCGGCGAAGATTTCGGTCAAAAGATCATCGGCGAGCAGATCGCGCGCGCGGACGCCCCTGGCGGCGGCCTTGGACAGCATATCTTCGCTCATGTCACAACCCAACATGCCGGCCGGTGCCGTGGGTGACCAGCAGCCACAGCACGACAAACGCCGCATACAGCAGCACCACTCTCATGCTCACGGCCTTCTGTTGAAAATCATGCATCCTGCCGATGAGCCGCCGCAACGATATCGAGCGCGCTTTCCGCCATGGCAGCATGGTGCTTTTCGGCCGCATGGCCGGCGCCCTGTGCGGCGACCAGGGCCTTCACATGCGCGTCGATGATAGCCAGCCTGGCGTCCAGTTCGGACTTGACCTTGGCCATCTCGATATCGGCCTGTACCTTGATCTGCTGGTGCAGCGCGTCGGTTTGCGCCTTGGCCTGCTCGAGCTGCGCCTTTTGCGCCGCGGTCTGCTGATCCTGCCGGCCCTTGGCCTGCGCGATCTGCAATGCCACCTGCCCCTTGATGGCTTCCGGATGCGGAGGCGGCGGTGAGGGCGGATGCAGCCATTGGCCGGTCCGGGATCCCTGGCGTCGGGGTCGTTGAAAAACCGGTCCGGGTTCTTGTGGCCCATGATCCGGGTCAGTTCGGCGGCGGTGTTATAGAGCTCGCGGTCGCCGACCAGGTTGCTCTTGCCGCCCTCCAGCAGTTCCTTCTGCACATTGGCGATCGCCATGGTCTGGGCGAATTGCTGGGCCTTGCCGCCGGAGCCGAGCCCGACATTGATCGTCAGGTGGTCGCGGGCCTTCCACTCCCGCGGATTGACGCTGACCCATTTGCTGCGCAGCTGGACGGTCTGCGCCTGCTGCCCGTGCTTGCGGATGGTGCGCATGCAGCAGCGAGAAAATATCCCGGACGCCTTCGGCCATGATGCGGGCGATCAGCTTCATCCGCATCTGCGAGGCGTTGAACACCTGCGCCACCGCGGTGGCCGACTGGTTTTGCAGCGCGTTGGCGTCCAGCCCCTGGCTTTGCCTGGCAAGCCCGGTGCGGCTTTCCAGCTCGGCATCGAGATATTGCAGCATCGGGTAGACCGTCTGCGTGATATCCGGCACCACCTGCCAGTTGAGGCCGCCCGCCGTCTTGGTGCGCACCACGCCGCCGGGGCGCGACACCAACAGATCATCCAGCGTATTCGGGCCGGCATTGGCTTCCGCGACCTCGACCCTCGGATTATTGTGCAGATAGAGATTATCCAGCGCGCCGCGCTTGAGCGCGGTCTTTTCCCGCTGCACCGGAATGACCAGGTCGGCGATCGAGCGGCCGAAGAAGCGATGCGTCACCGGAACCGGGGTGGTGGTCGCGAACGGGATCATGTCGAACGGCGTGATGCAGTCCTTGCCGTCCTTCTTCAGGATTTCGCCCTGATCGCCGCCGGTGATGACCTGGTAGAGGCCGGGCTTGCCGTTGCCCTCATAGTCCATGCGGACATAATGCTCGGTGTAGCGCACCGGCCGCGCCGAGGGGGTGAAATCATCGGCGGTGTTGAAATGCTCCTGCACGCTGTCGCGCGCCAGCGTCTCGATCTCGGTATGGCCGGTGTAGTCGGACAATGCCTTGACCTGGTCCTCGTCGAATCCTTCGGCGATCAGCTGGCCTTGGGTCTTGGTGACGATATCGTGGAAACAGTAGTTGCAGGTCCTGATATCGCGCGCCGCGCGCTCGATGCCGAATTCCTCCGGCGGCACGCCGAGCACGCGCGCTTGCGCCAGCTTCCGGGTGCTGAGAATTGTCACGTCATGGGTGACCGGCGGCGGCATCATTCAGCGGTCCGGCGCGGCGGCTTCGGCTGCGCCGTCAACGCTTCGAATTCCAGGTCCCACAGCGATTTCGGCGAGCGCACCAGCGAGCCGATGTCCTGCGCGCCACCGCTGCGCAGGATGAAATTACGCGCCCGCTCCGGGAGTTGGTCCGGATCATCCGGGTCGTCGATCATGGCCATGCGTCGGGTCATCAGTCTGTCCCCCTCATCATCGTGGATCTCCGCTTGCGCAAGGAAAAAACCAGCGCGCGGCGCGGTGCCACGCCCCGTTCGCGTTCCCGGCAATGGCCGCTGCCTCCGCCGTCATTGCGAGCGTAGCGAAGCAATCCATCTCTCGTCTTGCGCAGGCATGGATTGCTTCGTCGCAAGAGCTCCTCGCAATGACGGGGGGCGGCGGAAGCCTCCGCCGCCTCCACTCCGCCGCCGCGGCTCCAGCGTGTTGAGCTTTCGGTTCGGCCGCACCAAGGTGCAAGCCGACGCGGGAGCGCCGCACGATCATGAGATGTTGCGAGATCGCGGACACAAGCCGCCCGGCGGGTGAAAGCAGTACCGGCCGACGCGAACCAAACTC
>CAVTNW010000042.1:0-156144 GCA_963736075.1 uncultured Alphaproteobacteria bacterium
GGACGATCTTTTGCGGGAGTTTCTGACGGAGACCAGCGAGAGCCTGGATACCGTCGACAACCAACTGGTCCGGTTCGAGCAGGAGCCGAACAACGCCAAGATACTGGATAACATCTTTCGGCTGGTGCACACCATCAAGGGGACCTGCGGCTTTCTCGGACTGCCGCGGCTGGAAGCGCTGGCCCATGCCGGCGAAACCCTGATGGGCAAATTCCGCGACGGCATGCCGGTGACGGCCGAGGCGGTCACCCTGATCCTGAGCAGCATCGATCGCATCAAGCAGATTCTCTCGGGCCTGGAGGCGACCGAGGCCGAACCCGAGGGCTCCGACCAGGATCTGATCGTCAAGCTCCAGGAGATGGTGGAGCGCGGCATGGCGGCGATGGCTTCGCCGATCGCGTCAGCGCCGGCGGCACCGCTGGCCGCGGCGCCCGCTGCCGCGCCGGCGACCGTCGCAGGGCACCCTGGTGGCGCAGACGCTGGAGCGGCCATTGCGCCCCGGCGAAGTGTCGCTGGATGAGCTGGAGCGCGCCTTCCGCGAGACCCCGACCGAGGTTGTGCGCGCCGCCGGTGCCGGAGAAGGCCGCCGCCCCGAGCCCAGCGGCCACTGCCGCCGGCCCCTGCAAAGCATGCCGCCGCCAAACATGGCGCCGGCAAGCTCGCCGCCGAGGGCGAGGTGCTGGAGGCCGACAAGGTCGCCAACCAGTCGATCCGGGTCAACGTCGATACCCTGGAACATCTGATGACGATGGTCTCGGAGCTGGTGCTGACCCGCAACCAGCTTCTGGAAATCTCGCGGCGCAACGAGGATACCGAGTTCAAGGTGCCGCTGCAGCGGCTCTCCAACGTCACCGCCGAGCTGCAGGAAGGCGTCATGAAGACCCGGATGCAGCCGATCGGCAACGCCTGGCAGAAGCTGCCGCGAATCGTGCGCGACCTCTCGGGCGAACTTGGCAAGCAGATCGAACTGGAGATGCACGGCGCCGACACCGAACTCGACCGCCAGGTGCTCGACCTGATCAAGGACCCGCTCACCCACATGGTGCGCAACTCGGCCGATCACGGCCTGGAGACGCCGGCCGAGCGGGCCGCCTGCGGCAAGCCCGAGCAGGGCACCATCCGGCTGTCGGCCTATCATGAAGGCGGCCACATCATCATCTGCATCGCCGACAACGGCAGAGGCCTCAATACCGAGAGGATCAAGGCCAAGGCGGTCGCCAACGGGCTGGTCAGCGAGGCCGAGCTCGAGAAGATGACGGAAGCGCAGATCCACAAGTTCATCTTCGCGCCGGGGTTCTCCACCGCCGCCACCGTGACATCGGTGTCCGGCCGCGGCGTCGGCATGGACGTGGTGCGCACCAATATCGACCAGATCGGCGGCACCATCGACGTCAAGTCGGTGGCCGGCGAGGGCTCTTCCGTCACCATCAAGATCCCGCTGACGCTCGCCATCGTCTCGGCCTTGATCGTGGAGGCCGCCGGCGACCGCTTTGCCATTCCGCAGCTGGCGGTGGTCGAACTGGTGCGGGCGCGGGCCAATTCCGAGCACCGCATCGAGCGCATCAAGGACACCGCGGTGCTGCGGCTGCGCAACAAGCTGTTGCCGCTGATGCACCTGAAGAAGCTGCTCAAGATCGACGACGGCTCCTCCTCGGACCCGGAAAACGGCTTCATCGTGGTGACCCAGGTCGGCAGCCAGACCTTCGGCATCGTGGTCGACGGCGTGTTCCACACCGAGGAGATCGTGGTCAAGCCGATGTCGACCAAGCTGCGCCACATCGAGATGTTCTCCGGCAATACCATCCTGGGCGACGGCGCGGTGATCATGATCATCGATCCCAACGGCATCGCCAAGGCGCTCGGCGCCTCCGGCCAGGCCAGCCATGAGATCGCCGAAGAGAACGCCGCCTCCCGCGCCAGCGCCGCCGAACAGATGACCTCGCTGCTGGTGTTCCGCGCCGGCTCCAGCCAGCCCAAGGCGGTGCCGCTCGGGCTCGTCACCCGGCTGGAAGAGATCGCCATCGACAAGATCGAACTCTCCAACGGCCGCTACATGGTGCAGTACCGCGAGCAGCTGATGCCGCTGGTGCAGATGGAAGGGGTCAGCGTGCAGACCCAGGGCTCGCAGCCGATCCTGGTGTTTGCCGACGACGGCCGCTCGATGGGGCTTGTGGTCGACGAGATCATCGACATCGTCGAGGAGCGGCTGCACATCGAGGTCGCGGGCTCCCAAGCGGGCATTCTCGGCTCCGCGGTCATCAAGGGCCAGGCCACCGAAGTGATCGATGTCGGCCACTTCCTGCCGATGGCGTTCGCCGACTGGTTCAGCCGCAAGGAGATGCGGCCCTCGGCCTCGGCGCAATCGGTGCTGCTGGTCGACGACTCGGCGTTCTTCCGCAACATGCTGGCGCCGGTGCTGAAGGCGGCGGGCTACCGGGTGCGGGTGGCGCCGAATGCGCAGGAGGGCCTCACCGCGCTGCGCTCGGGCCAGGTGTTCGACGTGGTGCTGACCGATATCGAAATGCCCGACATGAACGGCTTCGAATTCGCCGAGACCATTCGCGCCGACGCCCACTTCAACGCGATGCCGATCATCGCGCTGTCGGCGGTGGTGTCGCCGGCGGCGATCGAGCGCGGCCGGCAGGCCGGCTTCCATGATTACGTCGCCAAGTTCGACCGCCCCGGCCTGATCGCGGCGCTGAAGGAACAGACCGCCGAGATCGCGCGGGCGGCATGAACAAGTTCAGCCGGGCGGCATGAAGGAACAGGCCATGAGCACGAAAAACCAGACGACCGAGGGCGCGGTGGCCGAATACGTCACCGCGGTGATCGGCGGCCAGCTGTTCGGCCTGCCGATCTCGCGGGTCCAGGACGTGTTCATGCCGGAGCGGCTGACGCGGGTGCCGCTGTCCTCGAGCGAGATCGCAGGCGTACTCAATCTGCGCGGCCGCATCGTCACCGTGGTCGACATGCGCGCCCGCCTCGGGCTGCCGAAAAACGACGACGGCAAGCCGCCGATGGCGGTCGGCGTCGACCTGCGCGGGGAGTCCTACGGCCTCTTGATCGACCAGATCGGCGAGGTGCTCAAGCTGCCCGACGACGGGCGGGAGGAAAACCCGGTCAATCTCGATCCCCGCATGGCCAAGCTCGCCGGCGGCGTGCATCGCCTCGACGGCCAGCTCATGGTCGTGCTCGACGTCGATCGCGTCCTCGAAATCGTGCCGGACATGCTGGCGGCATGACGCGACGGGCCATCCGCCGCATCATGAACCTGAGTTGCAACGTGAACGTCCCCATCGGGATCTGAAGAAACAGAGGCTTTAGATGAGAACATGTTTGGTGGTCGATGACTCGAGCGTCATCCGAAAAGTCGCAAGGCGCATCCTGGAAGGCTTGAATTTCCAGATCGTCGAAGCCGAGGACGGCGAAAAGGCCCTCGACGTCTGCAAGCGCGGATTGCCCGACGCCATCCTGCTCGACTGGAACATGCCGATCATGGACGGCTACGAGTTCCTCGGCAATCTGCGCCGCATGCCGGGCGGCGACGCGCCCAAGGTGGTGTTCTGCACCACCGAAAACGACGTCGCGCACATCGCGCGCGCGCTGCACGCCGGCGCCAACGAATACATCATGAAGCCGTTCGACAAGGACATTGTCACGGCCAAATTCCAGGAAGTGGGCCTGATCTGATCCTTCCTTGTCGAACCGGCGGCTGAACGGCCCTCGGCGTTATCGCTTCCCTGCAGCCGCTTCAGCCTTCTCTGGTGAAAAATGAGTGTTGCGTTGGCCAATTCCTCGACCTCGAATGCGCAGCGGCAAGAGCCGCTGCGGGTGATGGTGGTCGACGACTCCGTCGTCATCCGGGGGCTGATCTCGCGCTGGATCACCGCCGAACCGGACATGGTCGTTGCGGCCTCGCTGCGCACCGGCCTCGATGCCGTCAATCAGATCGAACGCGTCAATCCCGACGTCGCCGTGCTCGATATCGAAATGCCGGAACTCGACGGCATTTCCGCGTTGCCGTTGCTGCTGGCGAAGAAACGCAACCTCATCATCATCATGGCTTCGACCCTGACCCGCCGCAACGCAGAGATCAGCTTCAAGGCGCTGTCGCTCGGGGCGTCGGACTATATCCCGAAGCCCGAAAGCACCCGCGAACCGGCGGCCGCCGAAACCTTTCGCCACGATCTGATGCAGAAGATCAGGCATCTCGGCGCCAAGGTTCGCCGCCCCGCGCATGCCGTGCCATCGCCGCCGCTGGTGCCGGCGCCGGCGCCGGCGCGGTCGCTTGATTTATCGCACAGGTCGCCGGTGGCGCCGCCGCTGCCGGCTCGGCGCGCCTTCAGCGCGCAGGCGCCGCGGGTGCTTCTGATCGGATCATCGACCGGCGGACCGCAGGCGCTGATGACGCTGGTCACCGGGATTGGCGCCGTGATCGATCGATTTCCGGTGCTGATCACCCAGCACATGCCGCCGACCTTCACCACCATCCTGGCCGAGCATCTGGCGCGCTCCAGCCAGCGGCCGGCCCACGAAGCCGTCGATGGCGAGATCGTCAAGGCCGGCCGGATCTACCTTGCGCCGGGCGGACGCCACATGCGCGTGGCGCGACATGGCGGTGATGTCGTGATCGCCCTCGACGACGGCGCGCCGGTCAATTTCTGCAAGCCGGCGGTCGATCCCCTGTTCATCTCCGCGATCGATGTCTGGCAGGGTGGCATCATGGCCGTGGTGCTGACGGGCATGGGCTCGGACGGAATGCGCGGCGGCAAGGAGATCGTCGCCGCCGGGGGTAATGTGATCGCCCAGGACGAGGCCACGAGCGTGGTGTGGGGAATGCCCGGCGCCGCCGCCAATGCCGGCATCTGCGCCGCCGTGCTGCCGCTTGGCCAGATCGCGCCAAAGCTGGTCCGGTTGTTTTCGGGAGACCGTTCGTGACGCTTTCGGACTATGAGTTTTTGCGTAAGTTCCTGAAAGAGCGATCCGGTCTCGACCTCTCTTCCGAAAAGCAATATCTGGTTGAAAGCAGGTTGATCCCGCTGGCGCGCAGGAATGGTCTGCCCGGAATTGCGGAACTGGTGGCGAAGCTGAAGGCGGGATCGGATCCGATCTCCGTCGAGGTGGTCGAGGCCATGGCCACCCACGAGACGTTCTTTTTCCGCGACAAGATTCCATTCGATCACCTGAGGGAGACGATCTTCCCGGCCCTGCTGCAGGCGCGCGCCCATCGCCGCGCCTTGCGGATCTGGTGCGCGGCTTCCTCCTCCGGGCAGGAACCGTACTCGATCGCGATGAGCGTCAAGCAATTTTCCGCACTGGCCGGCTGGCGTGTCGAAATCATCGCCACGGATCTATCGCACGCGGTGCTCGAGAAATCCAAAGCCGGCATCTTCAGCCAGTTCGAGGTGCAGCGCGGCCTGCCGATCCAGCTGCTGGTCAAATATTTCTCCCCGGTCGGCGAGTTGTGGCAGCTCAACGCCGATATCCGCGCCATGGTTGCGCACCGTCAACTGAACCTGCTGCAGGATTTTTCCCAGCTTGGACTATTCGACGTGATCTTCTGCCGCAACGTGCTGATCTATTTCGATCATGACACCAAGATCGGCATCTTCGACCGGCTTGCGCGGGCGCTCGAACCCGATGGCGTGCTGGCGTTGGGCGCCGCCGAATCGGTCGCCGGAATCTCGGATGCCTTCAGGCCCTACCCGGACAGACGCGGTCTTTATCGCCCGAACCCCGCTTTCGCCGCAGCCACCGCGCCGGCGTTGAAGCTGGTCGCCGCGGCGCGCTGAGCGGCACGAGATATACGCCGGGGCGCCGACGAAGAGGGCGACCACAAGGGTCGCCCCTACGCAACGGCCATTGTCGCCGTCATTGCGAGGAGCCCTTGCGACGAAGCAATCCATCGATCCGCAAGCGTTTGCGTGGCAGTGGATTGCTTCGCTTCGCTCGCAATGACGGTTTTGGCGCGTGAGTAAAGGCGCGCTTGGCCGGGCATCGTCGCCTCATCGCAAGGAGACCTTGCGAGCGAGAGCTCAACTACAGAATGGCGTGCGGCAGGAAGCGCGAGGTATTGCCGGTGATCGGCGAGGCGTCCTCGCGGATCGACAGGCCGCACGGGGTGTGGTCGATCAGCCAGCTGCCGATCACCGGATACTGGTTGGCAAAATTCGGCAGCGGCGCAAGGGCCTGGCGGATGAAGCCCTCGGTGCCATAGGGGCCGGACTGCGCCGCCACCTCGACGCCTTCGCGCACCAGCGCGATGTTGGCGCCCTCGCGCGAATAGATCGGCTTGCGCACATAGGAGGCGCCGAGCCGGGCGCAATTCGGATCGTCCTCGAAGTAGGCGGGCAGCAGGTTGGGATGATCGGGAAACATCTCCCACAACAGCGGCAGCATGCCCTTGTTGGAAAGGATGGCCTTCCAGGGCGGCTCGATCCAGCGGGTCGCCGCCTTGGCCAGCCGCTCGCCAAAGGCGTCGTGAAACATCCATTCCCAGGGATAGAGCTTGAAGGCGAGCTCGATTTCGCGGTTGTCGAGGTCGACGAAGCCGCCGTCATCGCGCCATCCGATGTCCTCGACGTCGATCAGGCTCGTTTGCAGGCCGGCCTGCCGCGCGGTGTCCTCCAGATAGGCCAGCGTGCCGGCATCTTCGATATTGTCGGTCGTCCCCGCCAGATGCAGCAGGCGCGGCTGGCCGAGTTTTCCTTGGCCGAGTTTTCTCCACGCGTCGATCAGCCGCTCATGGATCGAGTTGAACTGGTCGGCATCGCCTTCGACGATCTGCCGCTCGATGGCCTGTTCGAGCCAGGTCCATTGAAAGACCGCGGCCTCGAAAATCGAGGTCGGGGTGTCGGCGTTGTATTCGAGCAGCTTGGCCGGCCCGCGGCCGTCGAAACTGAGATCGAGCCGGCCATAGAGACTCAACTCATCGCGGTGCCAGCTTTCGCTGATCAACGGCCAGAAGGCTTCCGGTATCTTCAACCGGCGCAGCAGGCCTTCGTCGTCGATGGCGCGGGCGACCAGTTCGAGACACATGGCATCGATCTCGGCCGTCGGCGCTTCGATCTGGCGTTCGATCTCATCCAGCGTGAAGGCATAACAGGCGCGCTCGTCCCAATAGCGCTCGCCGTCGATGGTGTGGAAATCAAATCCGGCTTGCTCGGCGGTCACACGCCAATCGTCGCGCTCGGGACAGGCGAGGCGCCGCATCCTGGTCTGCTAGCCGCCGCCGTGCAAATGACCGTGACCGTAAAAGCGATAGGGGCCGCCGCCGAAGCCGCCATAAGTGACCTGGCAGCTCACGACCGGGCGCCCATACGGCCCGGGCACGACGACCGGAACGGTGCCGGGAGGGCAGGGGCGCCGCCGCACAAAACCCATCGATACCGCGCCGACCGCGGCGCTACCCATCATGGTCAAGACAACTCGGCGGGAACGTTTCATGGCGAAGCCCCGGTTTTCATGAGGCGCAATAGTCGCTCATTTGGATGCGGCCTGGCAAGTTAAAACGGGACTGCGCTTGAACGAGGCTGGCTTGTCATTCGCCGCCGGAAAAATGCGCCGCCAAGGCACGTCCGAAAGCGCCGAACCCGCCTCGTGTCACGCCCTCCGCACTACCATCGGGCGAGGCGGTCGAAGTCGCGACGTTGGTTGAGGCATCGCCACGGAACAAGCTGCTTGTCCCCGACCACCCGTGGGAGCCACCGCCGCCGCCTCGGGATGACCAGCCACGCGCGCAGTCGGCGTTGCCCGGCAGATCCGCTGCCATCCCGGGCTGGTTGGGGTGGCAATTTTCTCTTGGCATCAACGCATAGGCGCTGCCGCCGACGGCAAGGGTGCCCATCAGCAGCAGCGCCACATGATGAGAGCGCTTCGCCGGCGCGGCGGTTTCGATCTCAACCGGCCTTCTCTTGCCGAATTCCTGGCGCGGCCCCTCCGGCATGATCAGTAGATCATCGAGGCGGCGTTGAGCGCGCCGGCGGCCAGCGAGGAAAGCCCGAGCCAGATCGCGGCGGCGAGTTCACCTGCCGCGATTTTGTTCGACAGGTCGGGCACCGGTATCTTGACGATGAAATAAACGATGATCTGAACGATCAAGGCGATCGCGCTCCAGACCGCACAGTCGACCAGGTTGGCGGAATGGGCGATGGCGCTGACGACCGGCAGCACGAAACCAAGCAGGCTCAAGCCCAGCGCGATCGCGGCCGCCGGGTCGTTGTCCCGGATCAGCTTGAATTCGTCATGCGGGGTGACGCGCGTATAGACGAACAGGTAGGCCACGACGGCCACCAGCGCCGTGCAGAAATAGACCAGGAACGCCGGCAAGCCGGCCAATGATTGAAGGATCATTTCAGGTCCGCCTTTTCTCATTGGCCGGCATGATCGCACGATCCCTCGGTCGGCGCATCGAGATCGCCGGTTCAATCCCCAAGCCAATCAACTCCTGCGATGGATGCCGATCGACTGCGCGGGCCCCGGCAATGGATTCGCGATCGACCTGAGATAGAATGACTCCCGGACATTTACCTGTAATATTTCGCGTGCTATATTACATGCCTTGGTTGCGTAATTTTTCGAACATTGAACCTAATTTTTTTATGGAGGCATTGATGCGTTTCGAGAAGCGCCACGTATTTGCAATCGCGGTATCCGCGCTCACCCTGACCTGGACCGCCGTCGCGGCCGCGGATTCGCCGAGACTGAAGGGATCGTATGGTTTCACCGGCGCCGCCACCTGTCTGGTCGCGCCGGGTTACGCCGGCAATCCGAGCGGGCCGCCGATTCCCAATCCGACGCCGGGGGTGCTGCTGCCCAATGCCGGCTTTCAGGCCGACCTGCGACCGAACGATGTGGTGACGGGCGCGACCGCGTCCTTTTCGTATTCCTTCGGGGTGGAAGGCATCCGCACCTTCAACGGCGATGGCACGGGTACCGTGAAGGGGACCGCGGTCTCGTTGACGGTCCGGCCGACGCCGGGACCCGGCGGCTATCCGCACTTTCCTCCGGCGGCGTCATCGGCGGATTTCAGTTTCTCCTTTAATTACGTCGTCAATCCTGACGGAAGCTGGATCGGCACCATGGTGCCCGGCAGCTATGCGGAAACCTTCCTGACCGGTCCGCGCACCGGTGAGACCGCTAACGTCGATGCGATTCCGCCGATTACCGGCCTGATTTCGCAGGATGGCAAGACGCTGATCGGCGCCCAAACCACCACGACCGTTGAAACCCACAGCTACTCGAACGGCGACGTGGAGCCGCAGATCTGCGATCGGTCCAGGGTTTTCATCAGGCTCGATGATGGCGATCACGACCGGGATGACGGCCATTGACCGCGCTCGAAATGCGCTATGATCGCTGACGCAGCGATGCGACCGCCGGAGTTGCCGGCGGTCGCATCTCTGCTCGGCGATGGGAAGGCCATGGTAGATCGTCACATCCGTAGCCACTGCTGTTTGCTGACAGCCATGGTCGCATTTGCCTGCGGCCTGGCAACCCGTGCGTCCGCGGAAGTCCATGTCGAGGGCAACGCGGGCGCGCTGCGGGTGACCACGAGCGGCGATCCGCTGTCGGATGTCCTGTCGGCCTTTGGCGCGGTCCTGCCGGTGAAATACCGGACGTCGGTGCCGCTCGAAGACGAGGTCAGCGGCGCCTATTCGGGCTCGCTGTCGCAGGTCGTGGCCCGGCTGCTCGATGGCTATAATTACGTGATCAAAAGAGATCGGGAGCAGGCCGAGATCATCGTGTTCGGCAGGAAGGGCGAGGCCGCGGTCGCGCCCGCGGTGCCTGCAGCCAAGGGCGCGGCCTCGCGATGGCGCTGATTCGGTTGGCGCTTGCGGGCGGCTCAAGGAAAAGATCGCAGCAATATCTGCTCCGAAACCACGTCGTTTCGGAGCAGGACTCGGTGGGATTGGTTTGGAAAGGGTCAGGCAGTCGGCGCGTCCTGGAACCTGCCGGGGAGTTGGCCGCGAACGGCGCTACCGCGGGCGCGGTGCGAGGCGCCGGGCATTGGCCGCGACGTGCTTCCGATAGAATGTGATGACATCGGCCGAACTGCCACCGCGCATCATCATCGCCCCTGCTTCGAGCGCCGCATCGACTTTCTCGCTGATCATCAGCCGCGTTTCCGCCGCGGCGTCAACGCCTCCAGTCGCCATCTGCCGCAGGCGAATATCAATCACATTATTCAATTCAACGGCCAACATCATCGCTGGATGCCAAGGGTAGAAGAACATTTTGTCGCTCCTGACAGCGAAACGCTGCAGGTGCCCAACGGCGTCGCGAGGCAAAGGTTCGGTTTATACCGTCTGTTTTGGTCCAGAACACGCAAAGTTGTGCCTTATTTGATGACGTTTCCGATCGGTTGCCCGGTCATTTCCAAGCCAGGCTTCCTTTGGCGGTCGGATGTCCCCTGGGCGGCCGCCCCAAAAAGCAAAAACCCCGCCGTTCGCGGCGGGGTCCGGTCTTGGAGATGCGAGCCGATCTCGCCTCAGGCGGGAATGCGGTCTTCCGCATCGTGCGGCTCGCGCAGCACGTAGCCGCGGCCCCACACGGTCTCGATGAAGTTGCGTCCCTCCGAGGCGTTGGCGAGCTTCTTGCGCAGCTTGCAGATGAAGACGTCGATGATCTTCAGCTCGGGCTCGTCCATGCCGCCATAGAGATGGTTCAGGAACATCTCCTTGGTCAGCGTGGTGCCCTTGCGCAGGGACAGCAGCTCCAGCATCTGGTATTCCTTGCCGGTCAGGTGCACGCGCTGGCCGCCGACCTCCACCGTCTTGGTGTCGAGGTTGACCACGAGATCGCCGGTCTGGATCACCGACTGGGCGTGGCCCTTGGAACGGCGCACGATCGCGTGGATCCGCGCCACCAGTTCGTCCTTGTGGAAGGGTTTGGTCATGTAGTCGTCGGCGCCGACGCCGAGACCCTTGACCTTGTCCTCGATGCCGGCGAGGCCGGAGAGGATCAGGATCGGGGTTTTGATCTTGGAGACCCGGAGCTGCTTGAGCACGTCATAACCAGACATGTCGGGCAGGTTGAGGTCGAGAAGGATGATGTCGTAGTCGTAAAGTTTGCCAAGGTCGACGCCTTCTTCACCGAGATCTGTCGTATAGACGTTGAAACTCTCGGACTTAAGCATCAACTCGATCGACTGCGCGACGGCGCTGTCATCTTCTATCAGCAATACGCGCATGCCAGTCCCCTATAGTCGCCGCTCCGGGCGTCAGGTCGGCCGCACTTGCGGCACTCAAAACGCCTTTGAACAACTGATTCGGATCCTGACGACATATGGTTAACAAAAACTGATTCATGTTCGCAAGATCTATCAGTGCAATTTTTATCGAATCGCCCTAAGGTATTGCGCAGTAGCAGTTATTTGTATCCGCTTTCGTTCAGGTTCCAGATTAAGAGGCGGGCCTAACCGACTCATACGACTCGGCCATCCTTCTGATGGACAAGCGCTCTCAGTCATCAAAGACAGTGACGCAATGATTAACGATGCGAGTAAACACGAAGTTAAGAACCAGGATGAAGCCGGTGAGAACTTAAGGTTTTCGCAATGAAGGCGCTGGCCGAGCAGATCAGCGACATCGACGGCGTCAATATTTATGGCCGCGTGGTCGGTGTTCGCGGCCTGATGGTCGAGATCGCCGGCCCGATCCACGCCATGTCGGTCGGCGCCCGCATCATCATCGAGACCGGCGGCGACCGCTTCATCCCCTCGGAGGTGATCGGCTTTAACGGCAACAACGCGGTGGTGATGCCGTTCGCTGGCCTCGAAGGCGTCCGCCGCGGCTGCCGCGCGGTGATCGCCAACGCCGCCAGCCAGGTGCGGCCGTCGCCCTCGTGGCTCGGCCGCGTCCTTAACGCGATGGGTGAGCCGATCGACGGCAAGGGGCCGCTGCCGCAGGGCACCTCGCCGATCCCCTATCGCAGTTCGCCGCCTCCGGCGCATTCGCGCAAGCGCGTCGGCGCCGCACTCGATCTCGGCGTGAGATCGCTCAATACCTTTCTGACCTGCTGCCGCGGCCAGCGGCTTGGCATCTTCGCGGGCTCCGGCGTCGGCAAGTCGGTGCTGTTGTCGATGCTGGCACGCAATGTCGACGCCGATATCACGGTGATCGGCCTGGTCGGCGAACGCGGCCGCGAGGTTCAGGAATTCCTGCAGGACGATCTCGGCGAAGAGGGCCTGACGCGTTCGGTGGTGGTGGTGGCGACATCCGACGAACCCGCCTTGATGCGGCGGCAGGCGGCTTACCTGACCCTGGCGATCGCGGAATACTTCCGGGATGAAGACAAGAACGTGCTGTGCCTGATGGATTCGGTAACGCGCTTTGCCATGTCGCAGCGTGAAATCGGCCTTTCGGCGGGCGAGCCGCCGACCGCCAAGGGCTATACGCCGACCGTGTTCACCGAATTGCCGAAGCTTCTGGAGCGCGCCGGTCCGGGCACCGGCGTCGGCTCCATCACCGGGATCTTCACCGTGCTGGTGGACGGCGATGACCACAACGAACCGATTGCGGACGCGGTCCGCGGTATCCTGGACGGCCATGTGGTGATGGAGCGCGCGATCGCCGAACGCGGGCGTTTTCCGGCCATCAACATACTCAAATCGGTGTCGCGCACCATGCCGAAATCCGCCGATCCGGCCTATTTGCCGGTCATCGCGCGGGCGCGCCAGGTGATGGCTACCTATGCCGACATGGAAGAGCTGATCCGGCTCGGTGCCTATCGCGCGGGGTCGAGCCCGGAGGTCGACCAGGCCATTCGGCTGCATGAACCGCTCGAGGGCTTCCTGCGGCAGGCCAAGGACGAGGTCACCGGTTTGAATGAGGGCTACCGGCAACTTGAGCAAATCCTGGCAAATCCCTAGGTATTTAGAAACGGAACGCTAACTTTGTCAGGCCATGATCCCAGCTACACGATTAACGATGCCGGTGCGACCCTTCGTATGACCCGTCATATGACCCTTGGGGTGGTGGGCCGGCTCTGTCCCGCGTTCAGATCGGGACTTCTGGGGAGTATGAGTCGATGAAGTCACGTGAAACCCTGATCCGCCTGAAAAAGTTTCAGGTCGACGAAAAGCGCCGGAGGGTGGTCCAGATCGAAAGCATGATTGCGGATTTCCAGCGCATGACCGTCGACCTGGAGCGCGAGATTCAGAGCGAGCAGGAGCGTGCCGGGATCAACGACCCCTCGCACTTCGCCTACCCGACCTATGCCAAGGCCGCGATCCAGCGCCGGGAAAACCTTACCCGCTCGGCCGACGAGTTGAAGATTCAGCTGGAAGACGCCAAGAGCCAGTTGAGTGAAGCCTTCGACGAACTCAAAAAGGTCGAACTCCTGGACGAGCGCGACCAGGCGCGCGAACGGGCTGAGGAAAGCGCCCGCGAACAGGCCGATCTCGACAGCATCGGCCTGATGCGCAGCCGGATCGGCGCAGTAGCCTGACGTCTGCTGCTCGATTGCGTGCCAGATACGATCAAAGCCCGGGCCCGGAAGGTCCGGGTTTTTTCGTCCTCCTAAGGGGTTGACGATCCCTGACGTGGTGGACTGGTTTCGCGCAAGGTATGATAGAGCTCTGGGCTGCCCGCTCTGGTGTACAAAGGCTTTGGGGAATCGCGGTTTTGGGGACGCTGAATGTTGACGCCGGCTGAGTTGGTCTGGCTCGTTGCCGCCGTCGCCAAGGGCGACGAGGCGGCTTTTGAGCGCCTTTATGCCGCGACGCGGGCGAAACTCTATGGCGTGGTGCTTCGTATCTTGCGTCGACAGGACCTGGCGGAGGAAGTCATTCAGGAGGCCTACGTCAAGATCTGGAACAGTGCCGGGCAGTTCAATCCCGATTTGTCCTCGCCGATCACGTGGATGGCGTCGATCGCCCGCAACCGGGCCATTGATGTCGTGCGCAAGCGCAGCGAGGTCTCGATCGAAGACGAGCCGGCGGCCATGGAGGTTGCGGCCGACAGCCCGGATCCGCTGGCGCGCCGGGAGATGACGGAGGAATTGAAGCGGTTGCTGGAATGCGTCGGCCGCCTGGAGCCGGATCGGCAAAAGCTCGTGCTTTTGGCCTATTACAATGGTTGGAGCCGTGAGCAGCTGGCGGCGCAGTTCGAGGCGCCGGTGAATACGGTGAAGACCTGGCTCCGTCGCAGCATGCTGGATATCAGGGAGTGCCTTGGACTTTAGATGATGGCTTATAGCGAAGACCATATCGCGCTCGCCGCGGAATATGCCCTCGGCACGCTCGATGCCGACGAGCGCAAGCAGGTCGAGGCGATGATGGCCGTCGACACCGACTTCACGGTCATGGTGCAGGCGTGGCAATTCAGGCTGGGTGTCCTGAACCAGATGGTCGGGTCGGTCGAGCCTCGGCCGGAGGTCTGGGAAAAGATCAGAACCGAGGTCAGACTTTCCGAGCCGCAGGCGCCGCCGGTACTGCCGCAGCCGCCGTTGCCGCCACCGGATGCGCCAGATCTCGACACCGCGCGCCCGCCACGGTCGTGGAGCCTGCCTTGGCCATGGAGCCTGCCGTGGTCATGGAGCCCGCGGCGGCCGTGGAGCCGGCCGTCGCCCCTGACACCGCCAGCGTGATCGACTTGTCGTCCCGGACCCGGCGCTGGCGCGGCGTCGCGGTCGCCATGAGCGCGATCGCAGCCGCGCTTGCCGCCATCATCGCGGTTGGGATCTACCAGCCCGATCTGCTTCCCGACCAGTTGCGCCCCAAGCCCAGGATTCGTGTGGTCGAGGTCAAGAGCCCGCCGGCTCCGACGCCGCCGTCCGCGCAATACGTCGCGGTTTTGCAGCGCGACAGTGGATCTCCCGCCTTCATCCTGACGGTTGACGGCGCCACCAAGGAGTTCACGGTTCGCAAGGTCACTGCCGCGGGTGAACCCGGCAAAAGCTATGAACTCTGGCTGATCTCGGACCGGCTGCCCCGGCCGCGTTCGCTCGGCGTGATCGGCAACGGCGACTTTACCGCCCGTGCCGTGCTGGCGTCCTACGATACCGACATCATCGACAATGCGACCTATGCGGTGACGATCGAGCAGGCGGGCGGATCGCCGGACGGCCTGCCGCACTCCTCGCCGGTATTCGCCGGCAAGCTCATCGAGGCCGTTCCGCCCGCCGCTTCCGCCGCCTCGCCCAGGCGGTAGGTCAGAGGATGGCTTGCAATCCCTTTGCCTTCACCAAAGCCAGCAACTTAAGCGACGGACCCGAAGGCCGTTTTTCGCCCCGTTCCCATTCCCCGACCAGCTTTACCGCAACATTCAGGTAACGCGCCATGACCGCTTGGCTGACGTCTTCGCGCTCACGCAATGCCAAGACATCCCTAGCCGACAGCTTCTCGACGTGGGTCAGGCATAACTCATCGAATTCGCGCATCGTCTGTTTGTCGATCACGCCGACATCGTTCGCGTCCTGCATGGCTTCGTGAACCGCCGCCAGAATTTTGCTTTTGTAGGTTTTAACCATCGGACTTTACCTCCTTCCATTTTCCGCCAGACACCAAAGCCTCAACGTCTTCGTCCGACCAATTCAGCATTTCCCGTGCTGCCTTCCGCAACGCGGCCAACTCATCGTCCGAAATGTCGTCCTTATCGTTCTTGGCAAAGCCGAACAGGAACACGGCTCGGGCACGTGAGCCAGGGGGAGTAATGCAAGAGCCCTTTTTTGGGATCAGGGCCGCGCTCTCGAAAGCCGCACGAGGAGGTTCATGCAAGCTCTACGTTTGCTGCTCATCCGGACGTCGCAGCCCGCCCTGATGGCGCCGCCGAAGCAGCAGCGAGGCGAGATCGATGGTATTCGGCCCCCCAAAAAAGAAAACGCCCGTGGGGAGCGGGCGTTTTCGGTCGTCGACTTGGGGGTGTCGACTTGGGGTACTGGGGTCTTCTACATATCCACGAGGCGACTTTGGGGGGCGTTTAAAGAGCCACGTGAATTCCTTGAATTCCTTTAGCGGACCACTGATGCGCCCGAACTGCTGATCGCCACCGGCTTGCCGGCCTTGATGACGTGCGCGCTTTGGACGTAGTCGCTCGACGTATTACGGGCGGTGATGCCGAAGCCTGCGACGGCAATGCCGGCGACAAGTGCCACAACCACGATCTTGAGGTGGGTCGAGCGATCCGCGCTGTAGATCGAGTGGTTCATGGAAGCCTCCTGCCGCCTTCCTGCTACTTGCGGATGTGTCGGGCCGTTCCGCCGTCAGGTTCAACATCTCGTGGTCGTAAACTTAGGATTTCGGTATTCGGTTCCAAAGAGGCGATCACAAGGCAGTGATAAGACTTGATCGGCTGCGATCGGAGGATCGTCTAAAGCGTTCAAATACTAGCAATTAATCAGTTATTACATAGGCTTGCCAGATATTTTGGAAATCAGCCTGGGTCCGACGCAAAATCGGTTCAAATCGGCTGGAATTAATTAAAAATTTGCCTGTGACGAGAAAGACCCAGCCTGGAGTTGAATCGGGAAGCTGCGAAAGGCCCGTCTTGCGGACGGCCATGGTCCTGACGGTTGCAAGTGAGATAAACTCGCGCCAGCCGGCGATCAGACGCTCCCGACCGTCTTCAGCCGCGCGCGGGGATGGATTTCCGCCTGCGACAGCACCGTGGTCTGCTGCCGGAAGCGCTCGACCAGCGAACGCACGAACGGCCGGATCGCCGCCGAGGTCACCAGCACCGGCGCCTCGCCTTCGCGGGCCGCCTGCTCGAAGCGGTCACGCACCACGGTCATGAATTCGGAAAGCTTGGACGGTTGCATGGCGAGGCTTCGTTCGTCGCCCTGGCCGACCAGCAATTCCGCGAAGGCCTGTTCCCATTTTGCCGACAGCGCGATCAGCGGCAGATAGCCGTTGACCGAGGTGTTCTGGGCGCAGATCTGGCGCGCCAGCCGGGCACGAACATGTTCGACCACGGTGGCGGGGTTGCGCGAAAACGCCAGCGCGTCGGCGATGCCTTCGAGAATGGTCGAAAGGTCGCGGATTGAGATCCGTTCGGCGAGCAACAGCTGCAGCACGCGCTGGATGCCTGAGATCGTGATCAGGCTCGGCACGATATCCTTGGTCAGTTCGCCCTGTTCCTTCGGCAGATCCTTCAAGAGTTTCTGCACCTCGCCGTAAGACAACAGGTCCGACATGTTGTTCTTGAGCAGTTCGGTGAGATGGGTCGAGAGCACGGTGGCCGAATCCACCACCGTATAGCCCTTCAGCGAAGCTTCCTCCTTCAGCGCCGCGTCGACCCACGTCGCCGGCAGCCCGAAGGTCGGCTCGGTGGTGTGAATGCCGGGTATCCCGACCTGGCCGCCGCCGGGGTCCATGACCATGAACTGGTTCGGCCAGATCCGCCCGGTGCCGGCATCCACTTCCTTGATCTTGATGATGTAGGTGTTCGCCTCGAGCTGGACATTGTCCAGGATGCGGACTGCCGGCATCACGAAGCCCATCTCGATGGCCAGCGACCGGCGCAGCGCCTTGATCTGCTCGGTCAGGCGATCGGTGCCGTCCGGGCCGTTGACCAGCGGCAACAGCGCATAGCCAAGCTCGATCTTGAGATCGTCGATCTTCAGCGCGGTGGAGATGGGCTCGTCCGCAGCGCTGGCGGCGGCCGCGGCCGCGGCCGGAGCCGCCGCGGCGGCGGCCTCGGCCGCCTTGGTGACACGATTGTTTTTGCGCGCCGAAAACGCCAGCGCCGCGGCGCCGCCGCCGAGCGCGAGGAATGGCAGCATCGGAATACCCGGCAGCATCGCCAGCACCAGCATCACGCCGGCCGACATGCCGAGCGCCTGCGGATAGCCGGACAGCTGCTTCATCAGCGCCTTGTCGGCAGCGCCGCTGACGCCCGCCTTGGAGACCAACAGACCCGCCGCGGTCGACACGATCAGGGCCGGCACCTGCGTCACCAGGCCGTCGCCGACGGTGAGCAGCGTGTAGGAGTGGGCGGCTTCGCCGAAACTGAGGCCCTGCTGGGCGACGCCGATAATGATGCCGCCGATGATGTTGATGAACACGACCAAGAGGCCCGCGACCGCGTCGCCGCGCACGAATTTCGAGGCGCCGTCCATGGCGCCGAAGAAGCCGCTTTCGTCCTCCAGCGCCTTGCGGCGCTCCTTGGCGGCCTTCTCGTCGATCAGGCCGGCGGAGAGATCGGCGTCGATCGCCATCTGCTTGCCCGGCATGGCGTCGAGATGGAAGCGGGCGGCCACTTCGGCGATGCGCCCCGAGCCCTTGGTGATGACGACGAAATTGACGATCACCAGGATGGCGAAGACGATAATTCCGATCACGAAATTGCCGCCCATCACGAAATTGCCGAACGCCTCGATGACGTGGCCGGCCGCAGCCGTGCCCTCGTGGCCGCGCGACAGGATCAGCCGCGTCGACGCCAGGTTCAGCGACAGCCGCAGCATGGTCGAAATCAGCAGGATGGTCGGGAACGACGAGAATTCCAGCGGCGCCTGGATGAACAGCGACGTCATCAGGATCAGGATCGACAGCGTGATCGAGATCGCCAGGAACAGGTCGAGCACGATCGACGGCAGCGGCAGGATCAGCACCACCAGGATGGTGAGGATGCCGAATGCCAGCGCCAGATCGCCGCGCTTCAGGATCTGGAGGATTTCGCCAAAGCCGGGAAATCCGATGCCCGGCGCGTTCGCGCCTTGAGCTGCCGTGACATCGACCATGGTTGCTGCTTCCCCCCGCGCATGCCGGTCGCGGGCGCCAAACGACTGCACGGCGGCCGAAGGACCACCGTTTCGAAAGTGAGGCACCGCACTGGCGTCCACGGGTACTCCCCGGTTCACGCGTTCGACGTCACTCGACTTCACTGGGCAATTTTTGCCCGGTCTATGGTTAGTAAAGCGTTAACGTGGCGCGCTGTTCGCCGGCTATTGCGGGAAGTTCGTGGGGTAAGCGGCATATTCCGCCGGTTTTGTTGCACTGCTCCTGCATGCCCATTATCGCGCCATGCTGCTTGACCCCCGGGTGAGAGACGACGAAGTTGTCGCCCGTGCACGCGCCCTTCCATTCCAGATCCGCCGTCGCCTTCGCCCCGGACTCCGCTCCGGCGTGGATGCGGCTGGGTTTGGCGGTGGTGATCGCCTCGATCGGCAGCGCCGGCATGTGGTCGGTGGTGGTGGTGCTGCCGGTGGTGCAGGCGGAATTCGGCGCGACCCGAGGCGCGGTGTCGCTGGCCTTTACGTTCACCATGGCGGGCTTTGGCCTCGGTGGCGTCGCCATCGGGCGGATCACCGATCGCTTCGGCATCGTGCCCGCGATGGCGGTCAGCATCGCGCTGCTCGGGATCGGCTATGTCCTGGCCGGGCTGTCGACCACGCTGTGGCAATTCATCGCCGTCTCGCTGGTGATCGGGCTCGGCACCTCGGCGACCTTCGCGCCGCTGATGGCGGAGGCCTCGCACTGGTTCGAACGTTATCGCGGCCTGGCGGTGACCATCGTCGCCAGCGGCAATTATATCGGCGGCACGGTCTGGCCGCCGCTGGTCAATTGGGGGGTTTCATCGCTCGGCTGGCGCTCGACCCATACCGCCATCGGCATCGTCTGCGTCGTGGCGATGTCATCCGTGCTGCTGCTGCTGCGTGTCCAGATCGGCGGCGCCGAGGTGCGAAATCATGACCAGGCGCCGCCACCACGGATCGACCTGAAGCTCTCGACCAATACCCTGACGGCGTTGCTGTGCATGGCCAGCATTTCCTGCTGCGTGGCGATGGCGATGCCGCAGGTCCACATCGTCGCCTATTGCGGCGATCTCGGCTATGGCGTGGCGCGCGGCGCCGAAATGCTGTCGCTGATGATGGCATTCGGCGTGGTCAGCCGGATCGGCTCGGGCTTTCTCGCCGACCGCATCGGCGGTATTCGCACGCTGCTGATCGGTTCGGTGGCGCAGGGCCTGGCGCTGTTGTTCTACCTGTTTTTCGACGGCCTGACCTCGCTCTATCTGATCTCGGCGATGTTCGGCCTGTTCCAGGGCGGCATCGTGCCGAGCTACGCCATCATCGTTCGCGAATTGATGCCGGCGCGGGAAGCGGCGACCCGGGTCGGGATCGTGATCATGGCCTCGGTGGTCGGGATGTCGTTCGGCGGCTGGGTGTCGGGCGTGATCTTCGATGCCACCGGCTCCTACGCCGCGGCATTTTTGAACGGGCTGGCATGGAATGCGTTGAACATCGCCATCATGGTGGCGTTGTTGGTCCGGGCGCGCTCGCGGCTGGTGCTGGCGTGAGGCGATCTGCCATGGCCGGCATGATATGACGGTCCGTCATGGCTCCTGAAAAACTCGAAAGGTCCAGCGATACCGGCAGAGGATAACGCGATGATACCCCGCAACGTGCTGCTGTTCAGCGGCCATATGATCGATGCGCCCGGTCGCAAGCAGCCGCGATTTCCACCCGACAAGGAGAAGGTCGCCAGGCAGGCGATCGTCGACACACTCGCTCGGATCGGCGCCGGTCCGGGCGATCTTTCGATCTGTGGCGGGGCCTGCGGCGGCGATCTGATCTTTGCCGAGGCCTGTCTCGCCAAGGGGACGCGGCTCGAGTTCTACATTCCCTTCGATCAGCCGACATTCCTGGCAAATTCCGTCGACTTCGCCAACGCAAATTGGCATGATCGCTTCACGGCGGCGAAGTCGAGGGCAACGATGCACATCATGCCTGACGAGCTCGGCCCGTTGCGATCGGGCGAAGATCCGTACGAGCGTAATAATAGCTGGATGCTGGAGCAGGCGGCGCGCTTCGGGCCGGAGAAGATCGCCTTTATCTGTCTATGGGATGGGCAGGGCGGCGATGGACCGGGAGGGACGCGGCACCTGATGGAAGCGGCCAGGCGAAAAAGCGATCGCATCTACTGGCTGGACACCAGGGAGCTCTGGGGCTGAAGGGATCCGCGGCATGCCGAAACCGCTTTGCTTCATGATCATGCCGTACGGCCGCAAAGCCACCCAGGCCGAGGCCGGCAAGGGGCCCGCGGAGATCGATTTCAATGCCTTGTGGGACCGCGGCTACGTTCCGGTCATCGAGGCGCTCGGCTACCAGCCGGTGCGGGCGGATCAGGACAACGGCGCCCTGATCATCACCCAGATGCTGGAGCGGTTGTATTTTGCCGATCTGGTATTGGCCGACATGACGATCCCCAACGGCAATGTCTATTACGAAGTCGGCATCCGCCACGCCGCCAAGGAAACCGGCTGCGTGCTGTTCGCAGCAGACTGGTCCAGGCGGCTGTTCGATGTCGCGCAGATGCGAACCATCACCTACCCGCTGCCCGAGGGAGATATGACCGAGCCGACTGTGCTCGCGTTTCAGGCCGCCATCAAGGACAAGATCGGGGGAATGTCGGACGGCACCTCCCCCATGTACCAGTCGATCCCGGGCTATCCCTCTAACGTTGAGGCGGCGGCCGCCTCGACCATGAAGGATCAGATGGCGGAACTCGCCGCCTTTCAGACCCGTCTGCGCGCCGTTCGCGCGGCCCCGGCGATCGAACGGATGGCGCGCGCCAAGGCGCTGGCCGCCAGCGATGGCGTCCCGCCGATGATTTATCCGGTCGCCCGGGGGCTGCTGGAGCTGCTGCGCGATGCCGCCAGTGCGCCCGCCGACTGGACTGTCGTCATCGACTTCGCGCAAACGCTGCCCAAAGAGTTCAGGGCGCAGGCGGAGGTGAGGGAGCAACTGGCGTTCGCGGTGTCACAGACCGGCAACGTCACGCAATCGATCGCCGAACTTGAAACCCTGATCGCCACCATCGGCCCCACGCCGGAGCGGCTCGGCTTGCTGGGCGGCCGCTACAAGCGCCTGGTCAACTCCGCCACCGCCACGGCCGGCGAGCGGCAGCAATATCTCGCCAAGGCGATCGAGAGCTACGAGCGGGGAATGGAGCTCGACCTCAACGCCTATTATTGTTCCAGCAACCTGCCGCGGCTTTATCGCCAGCGCGATCGCCGCGGCGACGAGGAGCGGGCGCAGAACGTGTTGCGGCTCGTGATCGCCGCCTGCGAACGGGCCAAGCGACGCAATGTGGGCGACGAATGGCTTCGCGCCACCTTGCTCGGCGCGGCCTTCGATGCCGGCGATGCCGACAAGGCCGAAGAACTATCCGACGAGGTCATCGCGGACGGACCGGCGGCGTGGAAGCTCAACTCGACGATGCGTGACCTCGAAGCCAGCGCCAACCATGTCAAGGACGACGCCGCGCGAGCGCGGCTTCTGGCGGTCATTGTCCGGCTGAAGGGGTTGCTCGCGTAATCCGCAGGGGTATGCGCGTCGTCAAGGCTTGAACACCTCGAAATTGAGGTGCCCGCGGTCGACCTTTTGCGCCGCGACCGCCGTTCCGATCCGTTGCAGGTCCGCAATCGATGCGACCGAGTCCATCTTCCTGACACGTGTCGGGTCGATATCGCCGCAGCCCAATGCCTTCAGGCCTTCGGCGGTGAGTTCGGCATTGTAGCGCGCGTAGCGGAACAGTTTTGTGCTCAACGGTCCCCGCGACGGCATCATGGTGTCGAGTTCACGGTCCAGCAGCGAGCCTGCGACGCAGTCCCCGAACACCCGGCAAAGCAGATCCTGTTCGTTGAGTGCCGCGTACATCAGCGCGGAGGGGATCGTGGTCGCATTGAACAGCAGGTTCATCTCGTCCGGCTGCAGACTGTAGTTTTCCCCGGCGCTGGTGCCGGTGCCGACCGACACGATCAGCATCTGGTCAGTGCCGGTCTGCCAGCCGCGCCTTTCCGACGGCGCGTTGACCCAGTAGCGGTCGACGGTGGCCATCAGAAACATTTGAAAAGTCGGATTGTTGTACATGGTGACGCCACCATCGACGAAGATGAAGGGTTTGCCGCCGCAGTCGATCACTTCCGGCGGGAAATAGGTCGGAGCTGCCGTGCTCGCGCGAACCAACTGCCACAATGGGATCTTCAGGTTGCAGGCGGGATGTGCCGCGGCGTTGTATTTGGCGAAGGGATTGTTCGAGATCGGCCAGGGCGAGTCGGTGGTCGCGTTGCGCATCACCAGCAGCAGCAGCGACTCGAGTTCGGGAGCGCCGAGGGTGGTCGCCTTGCCGAACACATTCTGAAGCTCCAAGGCCAGCGGTTCGCTTTCGAACTTGGTCTGCAGCCGCCGAAAGATGCTCGCTTTGTCGAACATCTGGGCGCCGTGGTTGACATAGAAGTCGAGAATTTCCTGGACCGACATCCCCATCGCGATGCCGGCCGCGATGATGCCGCCGGTGCTGGTGCCGGCCACATAGTCGAAATAGTCGGCGAGCCGGTAATCCGCCCGTCCGCTTTCCTCGATCAGCAATTTCTCGATTCGGGCCAGCACCATCAGCGAAAGCACGCCGCGGATACCGCCGCCGTCGCATGCCAGCAGCTTGCGGGGTCCCTTGCCGGCCAGCCGATCCGCCAGATGCACGCGTCGTTCCCTTGGACGTCCGATCATGGTAGGGCTCCCTTGCTGGGATTGCAAAAGCTTGACCCGGCACGGCGCTGCTGCCGTGAAGAGCATGAAAATGTCTTCAGCTTACAATATCACGCTATTTCGACGCGGGTTCATTGCCGCGAACAATGGCGGTCTTGCCTGCTTGGTCGATTCAGCCGCCAAGTTAGTTCAATGTCGATGCGGGGTTTGAGGAGTGTCTCACACCGCCTGGCCGGCCTTGAGCAGAACGCAGCCGCTGATCTTGAGGCTGCCGTCGGGCTCCTGCTCCAGCGTGTACAGCGCTTCCCAGGGCACGCCATCGGCGTCGATGATATGAACCTGCTGCGCGATCTTGCCGTCGGCGACTTTGGCTTCGCCGAACTCGAAACTCTTATGCCGATAGACCGGGCCGTATTGGTTGCGGACCATCGACAGGAAGATGTCGGCCTGGGGGAACATGCCCTGGATGCCCGGTGCGGCATAGGAGTAGGCGGTGGCGGCATCGTCATGGCCGAACGCTTCGACCTGCGAGCGGATCACGCTCTGCGCGCTGGCGACGTCGTCGGCGGCAAAGGCGGGGGCGGCGAGAGCGATCAGGAAGGCGACCAGCAGGACGAACACGCGCATCAGGGATCTCCGAGATTGGGTCGTTGTGACGGCGCCATCCTCGGTGTCGCCGTAAGCGCGGCAGGCGGATGGCTTGCTCGCTGGCCGTGCAATAGCGGTGCCACATGGCGGCTAAACGGGCCCAATCCTATCATCGACCGGGGCTGCGGCGAATGACGTTGTTCACTGCGTTACGCACAGGTTTCACCAGCGCGAAGAGGTATTTGTCCGATTTGGCGATGGTGATCGCCCGCCGCGATGCCTATTTTAAGGCCTAACCGAATCGCGGTTTCCCCGACTTCCGGCAACCATCGAGCGCGACCCATGACCCTGAATGCAGCGCCTTTTTGGGCCTGGATCACCGAGCGCCACCGCATCTACCTGAAGAAACAGGCCGGCGATCCGCCGCCATGGACCGACGACAAGATCATGCAGAACTTCCGGTTCTGCAATGTGTTCCGGGAACTCGACACGGTGACGATCTGGCTGCGCGAAAACTGGCGCGATCCCTATGCCGATAACGCCCAGCTGTGGATTGCAATGTGCCTGGCGCGCCAGATCAACTGGCCGGAGACGCTGGCCGAGGTCGGCTTTCCCGAGCATGGCTATGATGCGAAATCGATCCAGCGCGCGCTGGAGGCGCGCAAGCGGCGCGGTGAAAAGGTCTACACCGGGGCCTACATGATCAGCGCGCCATCGGGCGAATATGCCGGGATGGCCAAGCCGGAATATACCGCCGAAATCGTGGTCGGCGCCTTGTGGCGCGCGCGCGAGGAGTTCGCGGCGCTGTTCGCCGGCGGCCGGCAGCCGACCATGCAGGAGGTGCATTCCTGGCTGCGCGGGTTCCGCGGCTGGGGCGACTTCATGGCCTATGAGGTGGTGACCGACCTGCGGCATACGCGCTACCTGCGCCACGCGCCCGACATCAACACCTGGGCGGTGGCCGGCCCCGGCGCCATCCGCGGCCTGCACCGGCTGCACGGACGCCCCTACACCAAATCGCTGTCGCAGGAGCAGGCCTGCGCGGAAATGCGCGAATTGCTGGCACTGTCCAAGACCAGCCTGCCCGATTTCATCCCGCCGCTGGAACTGCGCGAGATCGAGCACTCGCTATGCGAAACCGACAAGTGGCTGCGGGTGGCCGCGGGCCAGGGGCGGCTGCGCTCCAAATACGCCGCCGTCGACAAGTCGCCATCGCCACCTCC
Organism: uncultured Alphaproteobacteria bacterium; assembly: GCA_963736075.1. Classification (GTDB taxonomy): domain Bacteria; phylum Pseudomonadota; class Alphaproteobacteria; order Rhizobiales; family Xanthobacteraceae; genus Bradyrhizobium. The sequence goes on from CAVTNW010000042.1 coordinate 25,239, forward strand.
GCTGCAGGCGGAGCTGCCGCTGGAGGTGACCTCCAGATGAAGGTGATCACGGCCAGGAACGTCAACGACGCCGTCGTCAAGGGCGCGCAGTTGATGAAGGAGGGCGGGCTGCATCAGGACAGCCGCGGCGGCGGCACGCTGGAATATCCCGAGCCGGTCTGCACCGTCTACGAGCGCTGCTGCGAACGCGTGCTGTTCGATCCGGTGCGCGACGCCAATCCGTTCTTTCATCTGATGGAAGCGCTGTGGATGCTGGCGGGCCGCCGCGATGTCGCCTGGCTGTCGCGCTTCAACGCGCGCATGGCGGAATATTCCGACGACGGCGTGGTGTTCAACGCCGCCTATGGCTATCGCTGGCGGCAGCAATTTCTACTCAAGCCCGCCTCGGGCGGCGTGTCCAGCGATCAGCTCAGCGTCATTGTCGAGCTGCTGCGGGCCGATCCCGACAGCCGGCGCGCGGTGTTGCAGATCTGGGACGCCGAGGCCGATCTCGGCGTCAACAGCCGCGATCTCGCCTGCAACACCCAGGCGATGTTCAAGGTCCGCGGCGGCCGGCTCAACATGACCATTTCCAACCGCTCCAACGACATCGTCTGGGGCTGCTACGGCGCCAACGCCGTGCAGTTCTCGATGCTGTTGGAATACATGGCCGCGCGCATCGGCGTCGAGCCCGGCATCTACCGCCAGGTCAGCGACAGCTACCACGCCTATCACGACACCTGGCCCAAGATCAGCGACATCGCCGCGCGCTTTCGCGGCGATCCCTATGTGCAAGGCGAGGTGTCGGTCTATCCGCTGGTCGCCGATCCCTTGCATTTCGATGCGGAACTCGTGCGCTGGTTCGAGAACCCGCCGGATGATCTCAGTTTCGCGCAATGGGAGGCGGAAGCAACAACCTGGCGCAATCCCTATTTTCTTCGCGTCGCCACCCCCGTTCACAACAGCTGGCTCGCCTATAAGCGCAAAGACCGCGAAGGCGCCGACCAATGGCTCGATCGCTGCGCCGCGACCGATTGGCAGCGCGCGGCCCGGGAATGGTTGCAGCGGCGGTCCCTGAGCTAGTTGAGCAATGCCGTGAAATCAACCGTTTCCCACGCTCTCGGTCCTCATCCTGAGGAGCAAGCCTTCGCCCCGGGGGGCGAAGGATTGCGTCTCGAAGGATGGCCGCTTGCACCGTCCTTTGCGGCCATCCTTCGAGACGCATCGCTGCGCGATGCTCCTCAGGATGAGGACCGGGAGGACCCCGATATGATCTCGGGCATGCTCCATGAGTGACGACCTCGAACGCAAGGCGCTGCTGGAAAAGCTTGCGGCCTGCGACACCCCGACGCTGCGGCGGCTGGCGGCGTTGCTTAAGGCACGCGCTGACGCCGCCGACAGCGGCAAGAGCTATCTCGACTGCCTGCGCGCGGTCGCCGACAGCGACGTCGGCGGTTTGAAAACCTCGGAAAAATCCTACGGCAACAGCTGGAAGCTGCGCGGCGGCGTCGACACCTTCCATATGCTGAAGCGCAAATGGGAGCGCGTCGAAAAGCGCGTCTCGTCCGATATCGCGGCGTCAGCGGCGTCAGCCGGCGCCAGCCCGTACGATATTTTCGAGCACCTTGCGGCCGACCGCGGCGCCGATGGTCTGATCGATGATATCAGGGATCTGCGCCGCTATCTGATGCTGGTCGAAGCCGAGATGGCCGCGCGCGCCGAAGCTGATGTGGCCGACAGCGGCCGGGGCTATCTCGACCAGTTCGAGGCGATCGCGCGGGCCGACATCGCCACCATCGAGGACAAGGAAAAATCCTACGGCAACAGCTGGAAACGCTCGGGCGGCATCGGCGCCTTCATGATGCTGGCGCGCAAATGGGACCGCATCGTCCAGCGCGTTACCACCCGCATCGAGTCCAAGGACGGCGTGCCCGGCGCCTCGCGCGACAATGTGTTTGAACACCTCACCGCCGACCGCCGCGCCGAGGGCACCATCGACGACATCCGCGGCCTGCGCCAGTATCTGTTGCTGGTCGAAGCCGAGATGGCGGCCAGGGGCGAGGTCGAGATCGGCACCGCGCGGGATAATCGGACGGGGGGATGAGGCATTCAAAGCCCGACCGGATCAACAATATCGGCGTAAAGCCCACCTGCTGCGACGATTAGATTGGCTAGACCGGCGCTTCCGAAGTTATCATCATATGGAGGCTTGCGCTGCTGCGCTCCCTCTCCCGCTCCCGGACGAAGCGCTTCGCTTCGCCTAGGCGCGGGAGGGTTGGGGTGGGGGTGTTTCAGCATACACACTACCCGCGTTGGCCCCCCCACCCCGACCCTCCCCCGCAAGTGCGGGAGAGGGAGGGAAAGAGCATCGCTCGGGATAGGTCTCACGGAATCGCTCAATTAGTCATGGCTTGCCTTCTCGCCGGCTCGGCCTCGTCGTCCTGCGTGAGCGATCCGACAAAGCCCGCGATCAGGGATCGCAGTTCGTCGATGGACGGGATGTCCATCAAGAGCGCGACATAGCCGCCAATCTGCTTTTGATGAATCTCGAACTTGATATGCAAGAACAGCACGAGCGTCGAGCTTGCGCTCTCGAACATGCGTTTGCCATCGCCTCGGATGACGATTGGAAGCGACATTTTCAGTGCGCTGTTCAGAAGGTTTGCGATGGTCGCGACCCAGCTGTTGAGAATGATATTGCCGGTTTCCGCCAGCGCTTCGTCTTCCAGATCCACGATGTCTTCCAGCGCCAGTTGCCGACCCACTACCGCGCGCACCAGTTCGAGACTGTTGGTTTCCGGAAAGATCAGTAGCGCCCGGCCGCTAAACGGGCCCGCAAAATCCTGGCGCACCGCGACCAGTTTGGGGTTGTCAGGTTTTGCAACCAGGTTGGCGGCCGCTTCACTGGTCAGAATATCAACCGAAGGCACCGCCAGCAGAACCTCGTTCTGGATCATCTTGCGCAGGCTGGTGGCAGCCTTGGCCATCGCGATATTACTCAGCTCGGCGAGGGCGTCGCGCTCGATCTCGGTCAAGGGCACCAAACGCTCGGATGTCATTGGTTTTCCGATCCCTGAATGGGGGGCTGCTGGGTCCCCCTCACTGTCTCGGCTGGATGACTACCACGATCTCCGTTTACAGTTTGATCCAAGCGAGGTTCCATGGGAACTCTTGTTTCGATTGTATCGGCTTGCGCAAACCGCTCACTTTGAGGTCAAATGGATATTCGGGTTGCCCGGCGCTTGCGGGCGATCGTCGAGAATACGGATTCTGCGATGCGGAAAAAGCCGGGGACGACTGAGCGGTTCGCGGCCAAGCCGCGGCGACAGAGCGCGGCGGGCAATCCGCTGCAAACCGGTGCGAACGGCGCTCATGCCGCAGCCGCTTCGAAAACCCTTGCCGCGAGCGGTCCAAAATCCCTGATGAAAACCTCTGCGCTGGGCGCCGGCCGGGCTGCCGATCGCCGGACCGGTGTTCAGCCGGCCCCCAGTTCCCCGTCTATTCCGGCCCAGCGCCGCAAACCCAGGCCGAGCAACATTTCCGGCGACCGCCAGCAGAAAATCGAGGAACGGATTGCCGCGGCGACCGAGCAGCTTTCGGCGGGAACCACCGAGGCAGCCTCCGCGGCCGAGCAACTGCGCCGTTCCATGGAGCAGATCGCCAGCGGCGCCGAGCAAGCCGCCAGCGCCGCTCAGGAGACGCTCGCGGTCGCCACGGCTACGGCGGCAACGCTGGCGCAGGCGCGCGGCCGGTCCGAGGGCGCGCGGCGCCGGACCGACGCGCTGGAAGCGCTGCTGATCGAAACCTCAAACCAGATCGAAATGTGGGCCAGCAATATCAAGCAGAATGGCGCGCGGCAGGCCGGGACCGTCGAGATCATGGCGAAGCTGAGCGAGCAGGCCGCCAGCATCGGGGACGTCACCAGGACCGTCAGCCAGGTCTCCGACCAGACCAACTTGCTTGCGCTCAATGCCGCGATCGAGGCGGCGCGCGCCGGCGATCACGGTCGTGGTTTCGCGGTCGTCGCCGATGAAGTGCGAGCACTGGCCGAGACGTCGGAACAGAGTGCGCGCGATGTGCAGGATCTCGCCGCACAGATCGAGACCCAGGTCGGTTCGGTGTCTTCCATCATCCGAACGGCGGCCGAGATAGCCACCAGCGAGGCTCAAAAAAGCCAGACCGTGATGCTCGCGCTTGGCGAACTTCGCAAGGAAGTCGGCGTCCTGGCGGAAGGCAGCCAGTCGATTGCGGTAGCAACACTGCAGGCTGAATTGGCCGCGCGCGAGGCGCAGAAGGGCGCCGAAATCATTTCGTCCGCGGCCGAACAACAGGCCGCCGCCTCCGCCGAAGCGCTTCGCAGCGTCGAACAGCAGGCCAGCGTCCTTGATGAAAGTCAGGCCGCGTCCCGATCTCTGGCCTCGCTCGCCGTGGATCTCAAGTCGATTTCGGCCAGCGATGCCAGCGCCAATCAACTCGCTTCCGCGGCCGAGCAGCTTTCGTCCGCCGTTCAGGAACTGTCGGGTTCCGCCGCAGAGATCATGACGGCGGTCGATCAGATCAGCCGCGGCGCCCAACAGCAGGCAGCCGCGACCCAGCAAGCCAGCGCAGCGATGACAGAGGTCGAGAAGACCGCGCAATTTTCCCGGGAGAGCGCCGCGAAATCCATGGAACGGACCAGGCGGATGGACGCCATGCTCGGCGAATGCCGGCTGCAGATCGCCGGCCTGTCGCAGGGCGTGACGCGGTCGATTGAGACGACGCGCCAGAGTTTGGACTTGATCGCCGGCCTCGAAAACGTCGGCCGGCATATCAGCAGGATCGTTGACAGTATCGGAATCGTGTCGATTCAGACCAATATGCTGGCGGTGAATGGTTCGATCGAGGCGGCGCGCGCCGGTGAATTCGGCAAGGGGTTCGCCGTCGTGTCCAAGGATATTCGCAGCCTTGCCCGCGACTCCGGCGAGAACGCCGCGCGCATCAACGACACCGTGCTCGCGATCCAGGGTCAAATCGCCGCGGTCCGCCGCGAGCTCGAGCGCGTGATCGCCGGAGCAGAGGCGGAAAACCAAAAGACCGATGCGGTGCTGGCAGGCTTTGACACCGTGCAAAAGGAGGTTGCCGAGATAGCCGCCGTCTACGATCAGATCGGCGCCGGCGCCGAAGCCCTTCTTGCCTCGATGAAGGATGTCGCTCAAAGCGCCAGGCAGGTCGCTTCGGTCGCCGAGGAAGCCGCCGGCGCATCGGCTGAAGCCGCGGCGGCGGCCAAGCAGCAGGCTCGGGGCGCGGAGGATCTCGCCGCGGCGATCGAGGAAATCGCCTCGCTTGCGGAAACCATTCAGCGCCGCGATGGCCGGTAGACTTCAGCAGCCTCGAAAAACGGCCGGTGTTGCGGCCGCCGTCCCGCTTGTCGCGGGAGAGCGGGACGTGGCCGCGGAGGAATTCCTGGTTTTCCAGCTTGCCGGAGAATTGTTCGCGATGGAGCTTGGCTTCCGTTGCCGAAATCATCCGGCTGCCGCATCTGTCGCATATGCCGCTGGTCCCGCCGAGCCTGCTTGGCCTCGCCAATTTGCGCGGGATGGTGCTGCCTGTCATCGATCTGCGGGCGCTGTTGCGGCTGCCGGGCCATCAGGCCGACGAGCAGACGCGTGTGATCGTGATGCGTGGAGAAGCCGCGGTCGGCTTTGTCGTCGATCGGGTCGACCGCCTGCTGGCGCTTGCCGCGCACCACCTGGAACACGACGAGGCCGGCGCCGGTACCACCGATCCGGCGCTGCTGGAGGGCACCATCAAGGGCCCGGAAGGCCAGAGCACGATCAAGGTATTGAATCGATCGCGGCTGTTGAGCGGGCAGTTTGCCCGGCTTGGCGTCTCCACGGCGCGCGCGGCCATTCGGTCGCCGGTCGCGATCGGCGGCTCGGCCGCAGCGCCGGTCCAGGCGCTGATCTCTTTGTTGAGCGTTCGCCTCGGCGAGCAGGAATATGCGCTTCCGCTCGACCGCGTGCGCAAGATCGTTGCCCTGCCGGACCATATCTCGGCGCTGCCGCGGCCGGAAACAGCCGTACTGGGCGTCATCACGCTGCAGGACCGCCTGCTGCCGCTGGTGTCGCTCCGCGCGCTGCTGGGGATGGCGGCCGACGACGGGCGCGGAGCGCGCGGCAAGGTCGTGGTGGTGTCCCTGGGCGATGCCACGGTCGGCGTGGTTGTCGATGCAACGAAGGAGATACTGCGGGTCGATCCGGATATCATCGACCCAGCGCCGGCCTTGCTCACCCGGGGCGACGGTGACGCCGAAATTGTCTCACTCTGCCGGCTGGAGGACGGGCATCGCCTGGTCGCGCTGCTGTCGCCGGACCGGCTTTTCCGGTCGGAACTGGTTCGTCGTATGGTTGCCCAAGAGGCCCATGCAGACCAAACCGAACCGCAAGCGGAAGCAAACGTCATGGCAGACGAGCAGTTCATCATTTTTCGGGTCGGTGATCAGGACTACGGCATACCCATCGCGGCGGTCCGCGAGATTACGCGGCGGCCCGATCGCATCACGCGGCTGCCGAAGGCGCCCGACTTTGTCGACGGCGTGATGAATCGGCGCGGCAGCGTGGTGCCGATCGTCGATCTGCGCCGCCGGTTTGATCTGAGCCCGGCGGAACAAGCGGGATCACAGCGCATTCTGATGGTGGCGACCGGCGCCGTCACCGCCGGTTTCCTGGTCGACAGCGTATCCGAGATCATGAAAGTGCAGATCGATGCCATCCAGCCTGCGCCCGACTTGTCGCCGGACCAGATGCGGCTGATCTCCCGGGTCATCAATCTGCAAACCAAGGGGCGAATGGTGCTGCTCGTCGATCCCGCGCAATTGCTTGACAAGGTCGAAGCCGACCTGCTCGCCAATTTCAGGCCTGACGAGCTCGACGCATCCGCGACGGTCCCGTGATCAAGCTGCTCATTTCCGACGATTCGGCCCTGATGCGAAAGTTGCTCGAAGACCTTTTCCTCAAGGAGGGGGACTTCGACATCCGTCTGGCCCGCAATGGCAACGAAGCGCTGGAACTGGTGCGATCGTTCGATCCCAATGTTGTCACGCTCGATGTCCAGATGCCCGGCATGGATGGCCTGACCTGTCTGGGCCGGATCATGATCGAGGCGCCGCGCCCGGTGGTGATGATCTCTTCGCTGACCGCGGAAGGCGCCGAGGCTACCCTGGAGGCGATCGAGCTCGGTGCCGTCGATTTTGTCGCCAAGCCCAGCGGCACGGTTTCGCTGGAGATTGACCGGCTGGGTCCGTTGCTGGTGGAAAAGGTACGTGCCGCGGCCAAGGCTCGGATCCGGCGCACGTTGCGACTGACCGAACGCGTCCGTCATCAACTTCGCGGCGCCGGGCTGGCGACGCGAGCCCCGGCGGCCGGCGCCCGGGCGAGCAAGCAGCCCAGGGCCGGTGCGGGTGCGGCCAAGGGCAGCGGTGCCGCCCTGCCGGGGCTGGTGCTGATCGGCACCTCGACCGGCGGCCCGGCCGCGCTCGACATGGTGCTGCCGCAGCTGCCGGCAGACTTTCCGTGGCCGGTGATGGTTGCCCAGCATCTGCCGGCGAGTTTCACCGGCGCCTTCGCCCGGCGGCTTGACCGGGAATGTCATCTGAACGTGGTCGAAGTGGATCAGCCGATGCTGCTGAAGCCCGGCTCCGTCTATATCGGCAAGGGCGACGCCGACATCATGGTGGCGCCGCGCGCGGCCGGTCTCATCGCCATGCCGGTGCCGGCGAAAGCCGACTATCTGTGGCATCCGAGCGTGGAACGCATGGTGGCCAGTGCGCTTGAACACTTCGATGCCCCTCACATGATCGGCGTGATGATGACCGGAATGGGAAATGACGGTGCCGCGGCGATGAAGCGACTGCGGCAGGGCGGCGGCCGCACCATCGCCGAGGCGGAATCGACGGCGATCGTCTGGGGCATGCCGGGCGAACTGGTGAAGAATGGCGGCGCCGAAATCGTGCGGCCGCTGGAGGATATCGCCGCGACGATCGTCGAGCTGGTGAGCTCCCATGCCACTTGTTAGAGGCGGCGCCATAGGCCCGGACGTCGGCGGCGATCTGACGCCGCCACGAACGACGCTTGACAGTACCGATGCCGAAAGCCGTTGGACCGCGGCCCGCGCGCTTGCCGGTCGTGCGGAAGCCGTGCCGGAGCTTGCCGCAGCGCTCGGCCGCGAGACGGTGCCGCGCGTGCGCGAAGCCATCATGACGGCCCTGATGCGCGTTGGCGATAGCGCCAGCGTGGAAGCGATACTGCCTTTTCTGCGATCGCAGGATGCGGCGCTCCGCGCGGCTGCGATCGAATCCCTGCAGGCGCTGCCGGAGGCTATCGCGCCCTTCATGGTTCCGTTGTTCGGCGACCGCGACTCCGACGTGCGCCTGCTTGCGACCGAACTGGCGCGCAACATGGAGGCGTCGGCAGCCACCCGCCTGCTGTGCGACCTGCTCGAGCGCGAGCCGCACCCCAACGTCTGCGCCGCGGCGATCGACGTGCTCACGGAAGTCGGAACGCCGGAGGCCATTCCCGCGCTGGAAAAATGCGCGTTGCGTTTTGCGGCGACGCCGTTTCTGCCGTTTGCGGTCTCGGTGGCCATCTCGCGCCTATCGGGCGCGGAAGGCTAGGCCGATGGGCGGTACGGGGACGCCGCCATTTTTCCCGATCACGCCGGAGGAAGTCCAGCAATTCTGCGAATTTCTCTACCGCCGCACCGGCCTTTCCTTCGCGCAGGGCAAGCGATACTTCATCGATCGCCGCATCGAGGAGCGTATCGTCGCGACCGGCTCGTCGTCGTTCCAGGCCTATTTTTCGCTGTTGCGTGCCGACGCCGATCACGAGATCGAGCATCTGATCAATTCGTTCACCGTCAACGAGACCTATTTCTATCGCGAGGATCATCAGCTCCGCTGCATGACCTCCAGTCTGCTCGGCGGCATCGCAAATCTCAAGCCGCCGGGAAGCACCATCCGCATCTGGTCGATCCCGTGCTCGACCGGCGAAGAGCCTTATTCGATCGCACTTTGGCTGATGGAGAACTGGCCCCAGGTCGACAACTACAATATCGAGATTGTCGGATCGGATATCGACACCCGCGCGCTCAAAGCCGCCGCCGAGGGCATCTATGGCCCGCGTGCGCTGATGCGGCTGTCACGCGACATCGTCACGCGTTACTTCAAGCCGGTCGCCAATGGCAATCATCAGATCGATGAAGGGCTCAGGGGCTCGATCCAATTCACCCGCGCCAACCTGATCGATGCGCAGGACATGGCGCAGTACCGGGATTTCGAGCTGGTCTTTTGCCGCAACGTCCTGATCTATTTCGATGACGCGTCCCGGCGCCAGGCGGCGGAAAATCTCTATGACTGTCTTCGGCCCGGCGGCTACATTTGTCTGGGGCATTCGGAAAGCATGAGTCGGATATCGCCGCTGTTCAGCGTCTGCCGGTTTCCCGACGCGATCGTCTATCAAAGACCGGAGAGCGATCATGGTTGAGGTCGGCGCGTCCGCCAAGGCACGGGTCCTGGTCGTCGACGATTCGTCATTGGTAAGGCTCTATTACCGCTCGGCACTGGAGCAGGCCGGTTTCAGGGTCGAGCAGGCGATCAATGGCATCGAGGCGATGGAAAGGGTGCTGTCACAGCCCTTCGATCTGGTGATCGTCGATGTCAACATGCCGCGAATGGACGGCTTCACCTTTTTGAGCACGCTTCGCCGCGGCACGGGCGATGTCGCGACGCTGCCGGCGCTGATGATTTCGACCGAATCGGAAATGCAGGACTTCGCCGCTGCCACAGCGGCCGGCGCCAATTTTTATCTGGTGAAGCCGGTAGCGGAAGCCGATATCGTTCGACATGCCTGCGTTCTCACCGGAGCGGCATCGTGAGCGACCTGGGGGAGCAGTTCGTCACCGAGGCCCGCGAACTGATCCGTCAGGCCACGGACGACCTTATCGTGCTGGAACGTGACGGCGGCTCGCCCGAGCGGATCGACCGGGTGTTCCGTGCCTTTCATACGCTCAAGGGCTCGGCGGGCGTGGTCGAACTGCCGGCCATGAGCGTCATGCTGCATGCCGCGGAAGATCTGCTCGCCGGCGTCCGGCAGGGAACGCTGGGCGGCGGCCCCGACATCATCGACGCGGCGTTGGCTTGTCTCGATCAGGTGTCAAGTTGGGTCGACCACTTCGAGACCGCCGGTGCATTGCCCGCCCAGGCCGGCGACGATGGCCGTGTGGTGGCAGAACGGCTGCGGTCGTTTCTGCCGGCCGAAGCAGGCGAGCCGCCGAGGCGAGCCGCCGGGAAATCCGCGGCGGACCGCGAGGCGGGCTTGCCGGAATGGGTCGCACGCCTCATCGCGGCGGATCGCGATGTCATCGCCTCGCGAATGCCGCGGCGCCCGTCAGCCCTGTCGGCGATTTCCTACGAGCCTATCGCGGGCTGCTTCTACAACGGCGACGATCCCTTGCAGCTGATGCGGCTGGTTCCGGGCCTGCTGGCGTTTCACATCGAGCCGCGCGAGGCCTTTCCGGCCCTGCAGGCTATCGATCCCTATGCCTGCAATCTCCGCCTGCAGGCCATTTCGGCCGGCGCGCCCGACGAAATCGTCAGGATTTTCCGGCTGGTGCCGGACCAGGTGCACATCACCAGCATTCCGCTGGACGCGCTGCCGGGCCCACTATTGGCTCCCAGCGACACCGACCAGGCCTTGATCCGGACGGTCATCGAAGCACAGTGCGAACTGCTGCGGGTTTCCGACAGAACGGACGATTTCGCCGGTTGCACCGGCGCTGCGGCGCGTGTTGCAACCAATGCTCTGCGTCATGGCGAGCAGCCGCAATTGGCGGATTCGGTGCAGCGCGCCGCGGCCATGGCCCTTGCGCAGCGCGACACCCGGCCGTTGCTGACGGTGCTGGAAAACGCACTGGCTGTGCTCGGCGATACGACACCAGCGGCGGTCGCCGAAACTGCCGCCGGATCGAGCGCCGGTGCGGCGAGCGCCACCGAACGGCCAGCCGAGCGCGTGCTGCGGGTCAGCGAGGCTAAAATCGAGGCCCTGGTCAATTTGGCGGGCGAACTCGTTGTTGCGAAAAATGCCCTGGCGCATTCGGCAAGGCGCATTGAACAGGACCTCGGCGGACACGAGGCCGCGGCTTCGATCCAACGCGACCAGGACGCCATCGATCGCCTCGTGGTCGAACTGCACGGCACCATCCTGCAGTTGCGGATGGTGCCGATGACACAGGTATTTCGATCTTTCCCCCGGCTGGTGCGCGATGTGTCGCGGCAGCTCGACAAGAACGTCGCCCTGGTGACATCAGGTGAAACCGCGGAAGCCGACAAGGCCATCGTCGATCGCCTGTTCGAGCCCCTGGTGCATCTGCTGCGCAACGCCGTGGATCACGGTATCGAAAGTCCCGGGCAGCGGCGGGCGGCCGGCAAGCCCGAGACCGCGACGATCTCGATCGAGGCATCCCGAATGGGAGACAGGCTCCTGATGGAGGTGACCGACGACGGCCGCGGCATCGACCCGGCGGTGGTGCGGCGGAAGGCCGCCGAGAAGCGATTGGTGCCGCTCGATGAGCTTGATGCTCTGACCGACGAGCAGGTCATCGATCTGGTGTTTGCTCCCGGATTTTCGACCGCCGCCGAGGTATCGGACATTTCCGGCCGCGGCATCGGCATGGACGTGGTCCGCACGGTGGTCGAGCAGATGGGCGGCCGGGTTTCGCTGGCAAGCCGACCAGGGGCGGGCACCACGGTGCGGCTCGATATGCCGATGACCATCGCGATGTCCCGCATCATGGTGGTGGAGGCGGGAGGCCAGGTGTTCGGCATTGCGATGGACGCGGTGTCGGAGACCGTGCGGGTCGCGCCCGACCGGATCCGCCGGATCAAGAACAACCTTGGCCTGGTCCTGCGCGAGCGCGTCGTGCCGATCGTTTCGCTGGCCGAACTCATGAAACTGCCGGAACGGGCCAAGCAGACCGCGGTGCCGAGACTTTTGGTCGTCGTGGAAGCCGCCGGCAGGATCGCGGCGTTCGAAATCGACGCCATCCGGGACCGCCTCGATGTCGTCCTCAAGCCGATGCAGGGGCTGCTGGCCAACGCGCGTGGCTATGCCGGGACAACCCTGCTGGGCAATGGACAGGTCTTGCTGGTGCTCGACGTGAAGGAGATCTTGCCATGACGGTTCGTCGCGGCGACGACGGCGCGATCGTGCTCGACGGCGTCTGCCCGGTCGAAGATGCCGAGCCGCTGTTGCAGATGTTGCAGAGCATGCCGGCGGCACAGGTTGATCTAAGGCCGTGCCGCCATTTGCATACGGCGGTGCTCCAGCTTGTCCTGGCGTCGGGCAGGGCCCCGATCGGGCCGTGCGGCGACACTTGGATAGCCCAATGGCTGGTTCCAAAACTGCCCCGATGCGGGACCGGCGGATGAACCGGGCGGCAGGGCGCCTGCCGATGGAACCAGTCCGGCAGACAACCGTTTACCCACTTCTGACATGACGTTAGAGCTAGACGGACAAGCCATTCAATCCGCCGCCGCCTGTCAAAAGCGGTCGGCGGTGCAGCCGCGAGAAGCTCCGATATGTCTTACAAGGTTCTGGTCGTCGACGACAGCAAGCTTGCCCGGATGGTGATGGCGAGCGCGTTCCGGCGGCTTCGACCGGAATGGACCTTGGTCGAAAGCGCCAATGCCGACGAGGCGCTGACCGCCGTGGGCACGGTTGACATCGCGCTGATTGATTTCAACATGCCGGGGACCGACGGTCTGGAACTGGTGGCCAAAATACGCGGGAGCCATCCGGGCATGCCTGTCGCCCTGGTCTCCGCCAACGTCCAGAACGAGATCATCGGGCGGGCCCGGGAACTGAATGCCGGCTTCATTTCCAAGCCTTTGACGGATGATGCCCTTGCCGCGTTTCTTTCGGGCGCCGCGCTTCGCCTGAAGAAAGCGGCGCCATAACATGCAAGCCGACGGACTTACCGACATTGAGCAGGACGCGCTTGCGGAAATCGCCAATATGGGGGTGAGCCGCGCCGCCAGCAGCCTGCGGCAGATGGTCGGCGAGCAAGTGCTGTTGTCAGTGCCCGCCGTCAAGATCGTCACGCGCCGGGCCGCGTCGCATTTGGTGGAGCGCAACAACGCTAAACAGCTGGTCGCCGTGCAGCAGTCCTTTGAAGGGCCGTTCGCGGGCCGGGCGCTGTTGATCTTTCCAGAGACCCAGAGCCTGGAATTGGTCCGCTCGATTGTCGGCGACGGGCATTCCTTGGAAGATGTCATTGATCTGGAGCAGGAAGCGCTCGCTGAAACCGGCAATATCATCCTGAACGGCTGTCTGGCGACGATCGCAAATCTGCTGCACCGGACCATGCGAATGTCGCTGCCTTCCATCATTCGAGGCGATGGAGCCAAGCTGTTCGAGGTTGATGAGACGAACTCAGGAGAGCAGTTTGTCCTGTTCCTGTATATCGATTTCAATATCAAGAAGCGCGACGTTCATGGGTTCATTGCGCTGCTGATGGATCTGCCATCGATCGCCGCCCTCAAGCTCATCGTGAACGATTTCATCAGTGGTATCGAAAAGCGACCCTCTGGTCATGTTGGATAACGCGTCCGATCTGGTATTCCGCCCGGTGTTTGACGCTGTCGACATCGGTCTGGTCGTGCTCGATGGCCAAGGCTGTATCGTCGGCTGGAATGAATGGATTGCCCGCGTTTCGCGTCGACCGGCCCGGGACGTGCTTGGCAAAGCCCTTTCCGAAGTTTTCCCGGAGGTGCGCCACACCCGTCTGCCCGACGTGATTGCCGATTCATTTCATGCCGGCAGCTCGAGCATCCTGACCCATACCCTGAATGCGTTGCTGCCGTTGCGGGGCGAAAGCGCGGAGCCGCTACTGCACAATATCGTGGTGCGGCCGCTGTCGTCCTCGCAAATGAATTACTGCCTGTTGCAGATCACCGACGTCACGGTGGCGGTGATGCGCGAGCGCGTTCTGCGGGAGCGCCAGAACGCGCGCTATCATGCTATCGTCGATTCCGCTCCGGACGCGATCGTCACGATTGATGACGATCGCAACATCCAGTGGGTCAATGGCGCGGTCGACCATGTCTTAGGCTATAGCCATGCCGAATTGCTCGGACAGAAAATCGATATCCTGCTCGACATCGACAATCCGCTCCTGCAGGCCCTTGCGCAGACCACGGTCAACAGCAGGGCCGATAACGCGATATCGGTTGTGGGCCGGTACAAGAACGGAAACTCGGGTTATTTTGATGTCTCGCTGGGGCACTGGCGGGCCGACCAACGGAATTTTGTGACCACGATCTGGCGCGACGTGACGGAGCGGGTGGAAGCCGATGCCGCCTTGCGCGACGCCCGGGATGCGCTTCAGAAAAGCAATGAAGAGTTGGAAAGTCGCGTGGAACAGCGCACGCGGGAGCGTGAGATCGCGCTGCAGCAGCTGCTCGAATCCCAGAAGATGGAAAGCATCGGCCAGTTGACCGGCGGCGTGGCGCACGACTTCAATAATCTGCTGGCCATCATACTCGGCAGCCTGAGCCTGCTTAAAAAGGCGGTTCCCGATGATCCGCGGGTATCCAGATTGCTGGATCGCGCGATCCTGGGCGCCGAGCGTGGCGCGACGTTGACGACGCGGCTGCTCGCCTTTGCGCGGCGGCAGGAATTGAAGGTCGAGTTCGTCGCCCTGCAGAAGCTGATTCCCGAAATGCTCGATTTCCTGCGCCATTCGGTCGGCCCGAACGTTGCCATTCACATCGAAATATCGCCGGACGTAAACGCGATCGAGGTCGATGCAAATCAGCTTGAACTGGCTCTGATCAATCTCGCGGTGAACGCGCGAGATGCCATGCCCCATGGCGGGACGCTGACGATTGCCTGTCACAACGATGATAGCGGCGAGCTCTCGGGAGATCCCTTCGTCTGCATCAGCATTACCGACACCGGCGAGGGCATGAGCGAAGCGACGCTGGCGCGGGCCCAGGAGCCCTTCTTCACCACCAAGGGCGTCGGCAAGGGCACCGGCCTTGGCCTCTCGATGGTGCAGGGGTTCATCGCCCAGTCCGGCGGAATGATACGGATCAGAAGCGAGCCGGGCAATGGCACCGAAGTCACGTTGCGCCTGCCGCGTGCAACGAAGGGTCCGGTGGCGGCGAACGCGGAGACGCAGCCTGCCCGGTCGACCGAGGCAAGCAGTTTGCGCGTGTTGCTGGTCGATGATGACATTCTGGTGAGCATGGGCGCGGCCGACATGCTGCTCGATCTCGGTCACAGCGTGACGGAGGCGCAATCCGGAGCCCACGCCCTGAACCTATTGGAATCCGATTTGCGATTCGACGTGGTGGTGACCGACTATGCCATGCCGGGAATGAATGGATTTGAACTGGCGCAACGAATCAAGAGCAGCCATCCACGGCTTCCGATCATCCTGGCGACGGGATACGCCGAATTGCCGGCGCACCGATCGATTGAATTCGGCCATTTGGCCAAGCCGTACACGGCCAAGGATCTGGCGGCGGCGCTGGAAAAAGCTGTCAATTTCTAGGCCACCTTGATGCGAGGCGCTGAGCTTAACGGCCATTAACCACCCCAACCGCCGCCTCGTTCCTGCGCAGGAATGGCAGCGTAAAGGGCGCGTCATAGGTGAGCGCGTAGGGCGCGCCGGTCGGTTGCCAGGGCGATCCCGCGAGCAGGCGGAGCAATTCGGACTCGCGCTCGGTGAAATCCGCGACCGAGCCTGAAAAGCGCAGTGTCGCGATGGTCTCTTCCGGGATCGCTATCACGTGAACCCTGGGATCCCTGGGCTTGGGCGCGCTTTCCATGCTGTATTTGGCCGGCAGGAAGAACCGCATGCGAAGGGCGTCCGATGCATCCTGGGTTTGCACGGGAGCGGTCATCGCCAGCCGTTGGCTGTCACGCACCTCGACCGGGGCGGTCATCGAAATCCTGGCACCGTCCGGCGTGGTCGCCTGATTGGCGCCGGCGATATAGGCGAACAGCAGCCGGAAGGCCTGTTCGCGCTCGGATCTGCCGCTGTCGGTCAGGTCCACCTCGGCCGCGACCCGGGGGGCGTAGCGGCGGATTTCGACGCGGTTTGCGACATCGCCGACGACGACATAGCGCGGCTCCTCGTAGAGCCGGATGCCGAACACGCCGATCAGGCCCTCGAATACCAAGGCGCTGTAATAAAGGAACGTGGCCAGCATCTTGACAACCTCTCAATCGGCCCAACTGAGCCGCAACACACCCGGCTGAGAGTTGGGATCGGCGCAGCCTACGGACAAGCTCTTAAAGAGCTTATTAAGGTTAAGTTCCTAGTGTTGCTGGGAGCTGAAGAGAGCGCTCTCGGCAGCCTATCGGGCCAGAAAAGTCTGATCTTGCAATTTGTTGAGTCGAGATCAGAAAGATGTGCGGTCGCACGCATAGGGCCCGTATCTTTACGGCTGCGTTGAGCATTTCGGCGATCGCCACGCCGTCATTTTGCGTTGCCCAGATCGCAGCACCCAGTCAGCTCACGCCGCAAAGCCTTCGTCCGCAGGCCCTGTCGGGCAATCAGGGAATTGTACTGCCCGGACCGTCCGCCGTCCCCATGCCGGCCGGGGCGGACAATCTCAACGTCCTGATCGACGACGTGGAGGTCGCCGGCGCCTTTGCCGAGCTCTCCTCCGCCACCGCGGCGTGGGTCGCCGAAATCAGGGGCCGGCGGATCAGCGTGACGCAGATCTATGCCGCGGCGGCGGCGTTGGAGCGGATTCATGCCGAGGCCGGGTATCCGCTGGTCAGGGTCGTGATCCCTCCGCAGCAACTGGTCGATCGCGGCCGCCTCGTCGTTGTCGTGGTGGACGGCTTCATTGAAGGGATCGATGTCGCAGGCCTTCCCGACCGGGTGGTCGATGTGGTGGCGGCGCGCACCGATCTCCTGGTCGGTCGCCGTCACCTCAAAATGTCCGAGATCGAGCGCGCGCTGCTGATCGCGGGGGATGTTCCCGGCCTGAAGCTGAAAAGCACGTTGATGCGCGGCAGCCGCGAGGGCGGCGTCCGGCTGCTGCTCGAAGGCGAACATCGGATCGTGACCGGTTCGGTCGGCGGCGACGATCGCCTCTCGTCGGCGTTGGGTACCTGGCAATTGCGCGGTTCGGTCGCGGTCAATAGCGCCTTCGGTGCCGGCGAACAGATCTACGGCACCGTCGGTCTCGGGGCCGACCTGCGCGCCGCGATCGACGGCACAACGCCGCTTGCGGTCTATGGCGGCGGTGCGGTGATTCCGATCGGCACCGATGGCATGACCATCAACCCGGAATATACCCATTCGACGACGCGAACGGCGCAGGCGCCGGGCGTGCCGGCATCGCTGGGCACCTTCGACCGCTATGCCCTGCGGCTGCGCGATCCGCTGCTGCTGACGCGCAAAACCTCGCTCTATCTGAATGTTTCGCTGGAAGAGGTGGCGCAGCAGGTGACGGCGCCTGATTTCGGCGTGACGCTCAACAGCGATCGCTATGCGGTGCTGCGGGTCGGCCCGGACACCACCATGACGCTGCCGTGGGGAGAGAGCTTGCAGCTCGGCGCCAATCTCTCCCAGGGCCTCGGCGGCCGCGGCGCGGTCGATGCGGCGGTGTCCGGCGTGCCGTTGTCGCGGCAGGGCGCCGGACCTGAGTTCACCAAGCTGACCGCGAATGCGCACCTCGCGCAGCCCTTGCCCGCCGACCTGCGGCTCGACCTGATCGGCGCGGGGCAGTATTCGCTGGGCCAGCCGATGATGCGGCCCGAGCAGATTGCGCTGGACGGCAGCGATGCGGTGTCAGCCTTTGCCTCCGGCACCTTCACCGCCGATCAGGGCGTGACCTTGCGCGGCGAACTCTCCCGGCCGTTCGCGGTCAGCTTCAATGCCACCAACGCCGTCGTGTCGCCCTATCTGTTCAGCTCGTACGGGCGCGGCTGGCTGGTCGATGCCACCAGTCTCGAACAGTCGGTCATCAATGCCAGCGCCTTTGGGTTGGGCGTTCGCGGCACCGTCGAAGCCAAGGCCGGTTTGCCTTCGGCCAGCCTCGGGGTCGAGATCGGGCGCGGATATACCGACCTGGCCGGCGTCCGGCAGGGTTGGCGCGCCAACATCAACGCATCGGCGGCGTTCTGATGCGAAGCTCCGCAAAATTCGGACCCTGTGGCGGGCGTGGCTGGATCTGCGCGCGGTCGTTGACGCTGGCCGGGATGCTGGTGTCGTTGCCCGTAGCGTTGCGGGCGCAGACCGTTCTGCCGCAGGGCGGCAGCGTGGTGTCCGGCCAGGCCAGCATCGCCGCGTCTTCCGCCAATGCCGTGAGCATCACCCAGAATTCGTCGCGGGCGATCGTCAACTGGAACAGCTTTTCGGTCGGGACGGGCGGCAGCGTCAACTTCCTTCAGCCGACGGCCTCCTCGGCGATCCTCAACCGCGTCACCGGATCGACCTCCTCCACCATCGCCGGCGCGATCACGGCCAATGGGCAGGTGTTCCTGGTCAATCCCAACGGCATTGCCATTACGCCCTCCGGCACGGTGCAGGTTGGCGGCGGCTTTGTCGCCTCCACGCTCGACATCGCCAATGGCGATTTCAACGCCGGCAATCTGAACTTCTCCGGCAACGGCGCCTCGGCCGGCGTCAGCAACGCCGGCAGCATCTTGAGCGCGCCGGGCGGCTTCGTCGGCCTGCTCGGCGGCACGGTGTCGAATTCCGGCACCATCAGTGTGCCGCTCGGCCGGGTCGGCCTCGGCTCCGGCGAGCAGGTCACGCTCGATCCGACCGGTGACGGGTTTTTGCAGGTGGCGTTGCCGACCGGTGCGGTCGCCGCCAATGGCGGCGCGCTGGTCGATGTCTCCGGCCGCATCCGGGCCGCCGGCGGCAGCATCGAGATCAAGGCGGCGACCGCGCAGGCGGCGGTGCGCGACGCCGTCAATGTGT
This sequence comes from uncultured Alphaproteobacteria bacterium, assembly GCA_963736075.1. Lineage (GTDB taxonomy): Bacteria > Pseudomonadota > Alphaproteobacteria > Rhizobiales > Xanthobacteraceae > Bradyrhizobium. Next base: position 44,199 of record CAVTNW010000042.1, read on the forward strand.
CCGGCGCACTGTCGGCGCGGTCGGTGTCGGGCCGCAGCGGCAACATCGTGCTCGACGGCGGCGCCGGCGGCAATGTGGTGATTTCCGGCAAGCTCAAGGCGACCGGCGGCAAGCGTCACGCCGGCGGCACCATCGTGGCGACCGGCGGCCATGTCACGCTGACCTCAAGCGCGAAGCTAAATGCCAGCGGCACCAGCGGCGGCACCATTCTGGTCGGCGGCGACCTGCATGGCAGCCTCGATCCCTCCGACAAGCTCGTCCAAGGTGCCGTCGCCAATGCCCAGACCACGACGGTGGATCAAGGCGCCGTCATCAACGCCAACGGCACCACCGGCGCGGGCGGCAATGTCGTGGTGTGGTCGAATATCGCGACCGATTTTCGCGGCACCATTACCGCGACCGGCGCGGGAACGGGCAGCGGCGGCGCCGTCGAAGTGTCGAGCCATGGCGTGCTCAGCTATGACGGCCTCGTCGACGTGACGGCAGCGAGCGGCCGGACCGGCACCCTGCTGCTCGACCCCTATGACGTGACGATCCAGACCGCGTCGGGCTCGCCTGCCGCGACCTGCTCCTCCGGGACCTGCACGCCGACAGGCAGCGAATCCATCCTGCAGGTCTCGACGCTGGAAAGCGCGCTCGCAAGCGCCAACGTCACGGTCTCGACCGGATCGAGCGGCAGCGACGCAGGCAACATCACCGTTGCCAACGCGGTGAGCTGGACCAGCAGCAATGCGCTCACCCTGAGTGCCGCGGGCGCCATCGCGATCAACGCGCCGGTGACCGCGCCCTCCGGTGGCTTGACGTTGAGCGCGGGCTCGCCGACCTCCGCGATCAACGTGACCGGAGCCATCAATGTCGGCTCCCTGACGATCTCGCAGGGCGCCTGGTCCCAGAACACGGCCAACCTCCCGGGCCTCTCAGCCGGCAATTTCAGCATCGGGGCGAATGCCAGCTTCCTGCGCGCGGCGGGCGGATCGGGGACACTGGGCTCGCCCTACCTCTTGACCGACATCTACGGCGTGCAGGGGATCGGCTCGTCCGCGGCCTATCTCGGCAGCTCCTACCAGCTCGCGAGCGATGTCGACGCCTCCGTGACGTCGGGCTGGAATGGCGGTGCGGGGTTCAATCCGATCGGCGTGAGTGCCGCCACCGCCTATACCGGAATGTTCAACGGCAGCAATTACGCCATCGCCAACCTCTTCATCAATCTTGGCAGCAGCGATCGGGTCGGCCTGTTTGGCTACATCAGCGGCGCGAAGGTCGAAAATCTCTATCTGCTGAATGCCAACGTGACAGCGAGCAGCGCCACCGGATTGGGGCATGGTTCGGGTACGCTGGTCGGCGTTGCCGACAACTCGACCATCCAGAACGTCGCCGTCACGGGGGCAATGACCGGTGTCGCAGGTGGCGGTCCCAATGACTGCTGTATTGGGGGCATCGTCGGTCAGCTCTACAACGGTTCGATGCTGCAGAATTCCGCGGCGGCGGTCAACGTGACCAGCGCCATCGGAAGGGTCGGCGGTGCCGTCGGCTCTCTCGAGGCGGGAGGCGCCATTCTCAATGTATCGGCAACGGGCAACGTGTCGGCATCCGGCGAGAGCTACGTCGGAGGTCTGGTCGGCGCGGTCAATGCAAACGTCAGCAACAGCTATGCGACCGGGGCGGTTTCCGGCGCGTCGAACGTCGGCGGCTTCGTTGGCTATGCCTCGGCGGGCACGATTTCGAATTCCTATTCAACCGGGTTGGTGAGCGGCGGCTTCGGCTTCGCCGGAGGCGGTATTGCCACTTTCACCAACGACTACTGGAATACGGACACATCGAGCCAGAGTTCGGGCGGGGCGGCCTCCGGCACGACGGGGCTCACCACCGTCCAGATGCAGTCCCAATCGAATTTCTCCGGCTGGGATTTCTCGGGCACCTGGTACCAGACCGCGGGCTATTTTCCGACGCTACGGGGGACAACGACGATCCTGGGCGCGGCACCCGCTTCGACCTGCTGGCAACCTCACCGTCTCGACCGCGGCCGATACGGAGCTGACCGGCACGACGGCCACGACGAACATCAACACGACCTCGCTGCAAAATCTGCTCGGCGTTGGCAACGTTCTGCTCTCGACCACATCCGGAACGCTTGCCGTCAATAACGATGTCACCTGGGGCAGCAGCCTGCTGCGGCTTGCATCGAGCGGTGCCCTCACGATCGCGGCCAATCTCACGAGCGGCAGTGGCAACCTCGGCCTGACCAGCAGCGCCATTTCAGTGAGCGGAAGCGCGATCAATCTGGGTGGGATGCTCAGCGCGCTGGCCACCGCCAGCGGCTCCAATACGGCCGTCAGCTTCAGCAACGCGACGGTCAGTGTCGGCAGCGGCAACAGCATGATCAGCGGCGTCCTCGCCCAGTGGCACCGCCGTCAGCCTCAGCGGCAGCAACAGCCTTACCGCGTCCACGGGAACCATTAACGTGTCGGGGACCACCGCTTCCGGCACCGGCGTGCAGTTCGCGACCAACGCAAGCCTGACCGCGGCCGGCAGCGTGACCCTGTCAGGAACCGCCGTCAGCGGCACCGGCCTGATCCTTTCGGGCGGAAACAGCGTCACCGCGTCGAGCGGAAACCTGACGCTCGACGGGCAATCTATCACCGGTAACGGCTTGTTTTCGGTGGGCGCCAACACGCTGACGAATTCGGGGGCCGGTTTGCTGTCGGTGGCCGGCACAAGCGACAGCGGTACCGGAGTCACAGTGTATACCAATGCAAGTCTGACAACGTCCGGAAGCGTCGCGCTCTCGGGTCTGTCGAACAGCCAGGTCGGCTTCTACCTGCTGGGGGGTAACACCTTCACGGACAACGCCGGGAATTTGACGATCACGGGAACGTCGACCTCGGACAATGCCATTTGGCTCAATTCTGCGACCACGACCCTGACCCAAGCGGGCATGGGTTCGCTCGCGGTAAGCGGAGTCAGCGGCACCGCCGACGGCATAGCGACCAATTCAAGCAGCAACCTGACCACATCGGGAGACGTCTCGCTCTCGGGTACCTCGACCGAGGCGACCGGAGTTTTTTTTCAGTCTGCGAACACGGTGACGGACAGCGGCGGTAATCTGAGCATCACGGGAGCTGGCAGCTCCTATCGCGGCGTGGATTTCTATGGCGCGCTCGCCCTGACCAACACGGGCTCCGGAACGCTGGCGGTGTCCGGCACGACCAGTGGCACAAACGCTGACAATTCGGGCGTCAACTTTAATGTCGGATCGGCAGTGACGACAACGGGGACCGTAACGATTTCCGGTTCATCGACCAACACCTATGGCGTCGGTATCGATAACGCTACGATTACGGATGCGAACGGCAGCCTGACGATTGCCGGCACCGCGGCTTCGCTGGCGGGCACGTTTTTTTATAGTGGCAGCACCCTGAATAACAACGGCGCTGGCGCATTCAACCTGTCGGGAACCGGCACCACTTCGGCCGCGGGAACGGAGATCACCGGCTCCGTCACCACCACCGGTCCGATCACGCTCTCGGGCACCTCGACCAGCGGCAGCGGCTTTCAGTTCGGCAGCGGCAGCTCGCTGACCGCGTCGACGGCAACCTCGCCGTCACCGGCTCGTCGACTTCGGGCACCGGCATCGAGTTCCTTGCCGCGACTTCGCTGACCAATACCGGTGGCGCGCTCACCCTGAACGGCAGCAGCAGCTCCGGGAGCGGGGTTCAACTGGACACCAACGCCAGCCTGACGACCAGTGGCACCATGTCGATGGCCGGCACGACCAACGGCGGCATCGGCACCTACTTTTTCGGTGGCAACACGCTGACGGCGTCGAGCGGTAATCTCTCCCTGACCGGAAGCTCGAATTCGAGCAATGGTGTGTTTTTTGTGGGAACCGACAGCGTGACCAATGTGGGCGCGGGGACGCTGTCGATCTCGGGTACCAGCAGCACCTATCGGGCGCTCGAATTCTACATCGGCAGCAATGTGACGGTCTCCGGAAATACCCAGCTCTCCGGCACCGCCAATAGCGGCAGCGGTGTGTTTTTCAACAATTCCTCCGCCTTTACCGATTCCAGCGGCGATGTGACGTTGAACGGAACCTCGACGTCAGGGGTCGGGACCCGATTCGCGGCAACGCGCCGTCACCAATTCCGGATCCGGCGCCCTGACCATCACCGGCACGACCGGCTCCAATCAGGGATTGCTGGTGACGAATGCGGACTCGCTCGACAACAGCGGCACGGGAACCTTGACGGCAGGCGGGACCAGCGGTTCCGGCAACGGCCTTCAATTCAACAGCTCTGACGAGCCTGACCACATCCGGCCCGGTATCCTTGTCCGGGACGTCGACCAGCGGCGCCGGCGTTTTGGCCCAGGGCAGCGACGCGGTGACGATATCAGGCGGCGCGCTGACGATCAACGGCACGACCGCGTCCGGTTCACAGGCCGGCATCGATACCTCCGCCAGCGGCAACACCATCACCAACAATGGCAGCGGCACGCTGACGCTGAACGGGACCGGCGGCGACAGGCTGGGGGCGACGATCGCGTCACCGTCAGGCGATGTCGTGATCAGCGACACCGGCGCGGTCACCCAGTCGGGCGGCGCCATCACGGCCGCGAATTTGTTGCTGTCGGGAGCGGGTTCATTCGCGCTTTCCTTGGCCAACACGATCGGCACCATCGCCGCCAATGCCGGCGCTGTATTATTCAACAACAATCAGGCGCTCACCATCGGTACTGTCCAGGGGACAACCGGCATCGCCGCCACGGGCGCGGTAACGGTCACGGCGGCGGGGAATTTGACGATTGCGTCCACCGCGCAGGTCGCAGGTGCAAGCCCGGTGCTGGCGACGGCAGCGGCCTTCATCAACAGCGCCGGCGCCACCGCGGTGAATGCGACCGCCGGACGCTGGCTGATCTATTCGAGTGCCCCCGGCAGCGACAATTTCGGCGCGCTCAATAGCGCCAATACCGCGATCTGGAATGCGACCTATGCGAGCCTGCCTCCGGCCAATGTAACGGCAGCGGGAAATCGCTACCTGTTCGCGGCGCAGCCAACGCTGACATTCACCTCGACCAACGCCTCGAAGACCTATGGCACGGATGCGACGTCCCTAATCACGGGCAACTACACGATCGCGGGTTATCAGAGCGCCGTGGCCAGCGCCTTTCTCTCCGACAGCGCGGCAAACGTGTTCAGCGGGGCGCCTTCGGTAACTTCGACGGGATCTGCGCCCGGCGCCAGTGTTGCGGGCGGCCCGTATACCATCAGTGTCGCCCAGGGGGCGCTGACAGCGCTGTCCGGCTACGCCTTCAGCTTCCTGAATAATGGGCAACTCACCGTTAATCCAGCGCCGGTCAGCGTCACCGCGCTCGGGGGTTCGTCAACGTATGGATCCTCGCCGACCAACCCTGGTCTGTCGGCGAGCGGCTTGCAGAACGGACAAAATGCGAATGTGCTGACTGGACTGGGTAACTCATTCGGGATCACCGGTCAGAGCAACACCGGCAGCTATGTGCTGAGCGTCATCGGCTCGCTGACCAATTCCAACTACACGGTTGCAGGCACCACGAACGGAAGCTGGACCGTCAATCCCGCTTCGGTGAGCGTCACCGCGCTGGGCGGCGCTTCGACCTTTGGCGTCTCACCATTGAACCCCGGTCTGTCCGCCGCCGGTCTGCAGAATGGGCAGAACGTCAGCGTGCTGACCGGGCTTCGCAACTCCTTCGGTATCACCGGCAGCAGCAGCGTCGGCACCCACACGCTTGATGTCGCGGGCACGCTGACCAACCCGAACTACACGGTCGCATCCGTCAGCCCCGGAAGCTGGATCGTCAGCCCCGTGCCTGCGCTGCGGGGTTCGCTGGCTGATGGTTCGTCGCACTTCATCCCGGGCATGTCGGTTGCAGTGCCACCAACCAACGGGAGCCTCAGTGCCTTGAACGGGCTCGCCGGCGCCTCCGGCAATGTCGATCCCGGCAATCATGGAAGCGTTGGAGGCAGCGGTCGCGGCGCTTCGGCTGCAAAAGCCGATTCCGGCGCGCCGGCTGGCGCCGGCAATGCCGGCACCTCCCCCGCGAACCCGGCTCCCGTCGTCATCGACACGCCGGCGGCCGTCGCGGGTGCGTCGCCCAACATCGCGGCGGCCTCGGATCCCAAAGCGGCTTGCCGCAGTGGAAGTGCCGGTGGCACCGGCGAGGCATGCGGACCGGCGGCCGCGCCGACGCCGCGGGGCCGGATCGGCTTCGCACTGACCAATCTCAATCGTGGCGCGCTGGCTGAGGCGATCAATCGGGAGTTCTCCGAGGTAACGGACTTCAGGAATGGTCCGCAGACGGTACTGACGCTGGCCATGGCCAGCACCAGCCTTGGACTGACCGTTGGCATCGTCAGCTGGCTATTGCGCGGCGGCGCGTTGCTCGGCGCGCTGTTGTCATCGATGCCGTTGTGGCGCGAGTTCGATCCGCTGCCGGTCGTGATGCGGCCTCGGCGGCGCGACCAGGAGGAACAACCACCTTCCGATGTCGATCGGCTGTTCGATCATGCCGGCGCGCGACGGCCTGCAGCCAGACGGGCGGGGATCGATCGACCTGCCCGTTGTCTGGCCCAGGCAGCGCGCTGACACCGACACGTCGGCGGTGCCTTGATGCGAGGATCCGCAAACATCCAGTGCGCGGGCTGCCGGACCCATCTGCTGGCGCGGTCGTTGACGCTGGCAGGCCTGCTGGCGTCGTTGCCGGCGTCGGTGCGGGCGCAGACCGCGCTGCCGCAGGGCGGCAGCGTGGTGTCCGGCCAGGCCAGCATCGCCGCATCCTCCGCCGATGCCGTGAGTATCACCCAGAATTCGTCGCGGGCGATCGTCAACTGGAACAGCTTTTCGGTTGGATCCGGCGGCAGCGTCAACTTCATCCAGCCGACGGCCTCCTCGGCGATCCTCAACCGCGTCACCGGGTCGACCTCCTCCACCATCGCCGGCGCGATCACGGCCAACGGGCAGGTGTTCCTGGTCAATCCCAACGGCATTGCCATCACCCCTTCCGGCACGGTGCAGGTCGGCGGCGGCTTTGTCGCCTCCACGCTCGACATCGCCAATGGCGATTTCAATGCCGGCAATCTGGCCTTCTCCGGCAACGGCGCCTCGGCCGGCGTCAGCAATGCCGGCAGCATCTTGAGCGCGCCGGGCGGCTTCGTCGGCCTGATCGGCGGCACGGTGTCGAATTCCGGCACCATCAGCGTGCCGCTAGGCAAGGTCGGCCTCGGCTCCGGCGAGCAGGTCACGCTCGATCCGACCGGTGACGGGTTTTTGCAGGTGGCGTTGCCGACCGGTGCGGTCGCCGCCAATGGCGGCGCGCTGGTCGATGTCTCCGGCCGCATCCGGGCCGCCGGTGGCAGCATCGAGATCAAGGCGGCGACCGCGCAGGCGGCGGTGCGCGACGCCGTCAATGTGTCCGGCGCACTGTCGGCGCGATCGGTGTCGGGCCGCAGCGGCAACATCGTGCTCGACGGCGGCGCCGGCGGCAATGTGGTGATTTCCGGCAAGCTCAAGGCGACCGGCGGCAAGCAGTCCAAAGGCGGATCCATCCTGGTGACCGGCAGCAATATCGGGCTGCATGGGGCCCTGGTCGATGTTTCCGGGGGCACCGGCGGCGGCACGGTCGAGATCGGCGGCGGACCGCAGGGAAATGGAGCGCTGCTGCAGGCCACGACGACGAGCGTCGACAGCGCCAGCCTCATCAAGGCCGATGCGACCGAGAACGGCAACGGCGGCAGCGTCACGGTGTGGTCCGACGATGCAACCACCTTCGCCGGTCATATATCGGCGCGCGGCGGCGCGCAGGGCGGCAATGGCGGTCAGGCCGAAGTGTCCGGCAAAGTCGAACTCAATCTGACGGGCGACTATAGCAAAACCCCACTTGCCGACCTCAGCGCGCTCAGGGGGACGACCGGAACCATCTTGTTCGATCCCGGGACGGTCGACATTATCGATCAGACCAGCCTTGCCAACCAGTCCGCCCTCAATGGTCCGGACACGTTCACCGCGCAGTTCATTTCGGGCCAGCTGGCATCCGCCAACGTCACCATCGACACCAATAACGCCACCGGCGCGAACGGGGCCGCCGGCGACATCAACCTGATGTCCAATGCGCAGATCTCGTGGTCGAGCGGCAACTCGCTGACGCTGAACGCGGCGGGCAATATCAATTTCGCGGCGGGTGCGTCCATCACCGGGAGCGGCGGTGGCGCCGGGCTGGTGCTGCGGGCCGATTCCGGTGGCAGCGGGATCGGCACCGTGAATTTCGCGGGTGGCATACAGGTCAGCCTGATCTACGGATCCGAACAGCTTTTCTACAACCCGGCATCCAATCGGACCGTCGCCAATGGCGGCACCAACAACGCCGCTGGCACCGTCAACGGGTCGAGCTTCACCGGCGCAACGCCCGGGGAAACCTGGGGGAGCTTCATCAGCGCCAGCGCCGGCGGGTTTACGCCCTATATGCTCGTCAATAATGTCTACGACCTGCAGAACATCAACAACAATCTTAGCGCCAATTATGCGCTCGGCCGCAACATCGACGCCAGCGCGACGTCGGGCTGGAACGCCGGCGCAGGTTTGATTCCGCTCGGCACCGATGCCGCCGGCAATGTGCAGGGCGCAGGCTTTACCGGTAGCTTCAACGGAGCGGGCAATACCATCTCCAACCTCACCGTCAACCGCGGTTCGGGCCTTTTCAATTCGCTCAACGACGCCGGGCTGTTTGGTTATGTCGGTGGAGGAAGTATCATCAGTAATGTCGGGCTGATCAATGTATCCATAGCGGGCGATATCGGCGTCGGGGGGCTGGCGGGCGTCAATGCCGGCGGGACAATTACAGCATCCTATGCCACCGGCGCGGTGACCGGCCAAAAGAATGTCGGCGGACTTGTCGGTCAGAACGCCCCGGGCGGGGTCATCAGCAACTCCTATGCGACCAGCACGGTCAGCGCGGCCAATATTACGAGCAACGCTGGAGGTCTTGTCGGCGAGAACGATGGCAGTATCGTCAGTTCCTATGCGACCGGCGCGACCAGTGGCCTCTCGGCTTCCTCAACCGGCGGCCTGGTGGGGCAGAACACCGGCACCGGAACTGTCGCCAATTCATATTTTGATACGAATACGACGGGCCAAACCGCGGGCATCGGTTCGAACTCCAACGGGGGCGGCGCTAGCGCCACCGGCCTGACGACGGCGACATTCCAGGACGGCTCCTTGCCGGCGGGCCTCAGTTCGGCCACCTGGAGCGCGACCAACGGTTCTTACCCGGCGCTCAACTGGCAGGCCGTAAGCTCGCCACCACCCGCGACGACCCCGGTCGTGATTACCGCAACCGACGCCAATTCCGGAACTTCAACCTACGGACAGGCGCCTCCTGCATTCAGCTATACGGTGACCGACGGCAGCGGAAATATTCTCTGCACGTCGGACTGTTCGGCTTATTTCAGCGGAACGCCGTTGATCGACACGACGCTATCGACCGCGACCTCGGCGGATACTTCCGTGCCCGGTTATGTCGCGCTGGGAACGCTGCTCGCGCAAGCCGGCTACTCATTCAAGTTCGTCAACGACACCATTGTGGTCACTCCTGCTTCGGTCACCGTCACCGCGCTCGGCGGCTCCTCGGGCTATGGATCGTCGCCGTCGAACCCGGGCCTCTCCGCCACCGGGCTGCAGAACGGCCAGAACGTCAGCGCGCTGACCGGGCTCAGCAACTCGTTCGGCATCAGCAACACCAGCAACGCCGGCAGCTACACGCTCGATGTCGCGGGTACGCTGACCAATTCCAACTACACGGTCACCAGCACCACGAACGGCAGCTGGACCGTCAATCCTGCGCCCGTCAGCGTCACCGCGCTCGGCGGCTCCTCGACCTACGGCTCCTCGCCGGCGAATCCGGGTTTGTCGGCCACCGGGCTGCAGAATGGCCAGAGCGTCAGCGCACTGACCGGGCTCAGTAATTCATTCGGCATCAGCAACGCCAGCAACGCCGGAAGTTACACGCTCGATGTCGCGGGCACGCTGACCAATTCCAACTACACGGTCACCAGCACCACGAACGGCAGCTGGACCGTCAACCCCGCGTCCGTCAGCGTCACCGCGTTCAACGGTTCCTCGATCTACGGATCGTCACCCGCGAATGCGGGCCTCTCGGCGACGGGACTGCAGAACGGGCAAAGCGTCAGCGTCCTGACCGGGCTGAGTAACGGCATCAGCAATAGCAGCAACGCCGGCAGCTATACGGCTGATGTCACGGGCACGCTGACCAATCCCAACTACACGGTAGGCAGCACCACGAACGGCAGCTGGACCGTCAATCCCGCACCGGTCAGCGTCACCGCGCTCGGCGGCTCCTCAAGCTATGGTTCCTCGCCGGCCAATCCGGGTCTGTCGGCGACCGGTCTGCAGAACGGGCAGAACGCCAGCGTGCTGACCGGGCTGAGCAATTCATTCGGCATCAGCAACACCAGCAATGCCGGCAGCTATACGCTCGATGTCGCGGGCTCACTGACCAATTCCAACTACACGGTCGCCAGCACCACAGCCGGCAGCTGGACCGTAAATCCGGCTTCCGTCAGCGTCACCGCGCTCGGCGGCTCCTCGACCTATGGCTCGTCGCCGGCAAACCCAGGCCTGTCGGCGACCGGTCTGCAGAACGGGCAGAACGCCAGCGTGCTGACCGGGCTGAGCAATTCATTCGGCATCAACAACACCAGCAACGCCGGCAGCTACACGCTCGACGTCGCGGGCACGCTGACCAATTCCAACTACACGGTCGCCAGCACCACGAATGGCAGCTGGACTGTCAACCCCGCGTCCATCAGCGTCACCGCGCTCGGCGGCTCCTCAACCTATGGCTCATCGCCGGCGAACCCGGGTCTGTCGGCCACCGGCCTGCAGAACGGACAGAACGCCAGCGTGCTGACCGGGCTCAGCAATTCCTTCGGCATCAGCAACTCCAGCAACGCCGGCAGCTATACGCTCGACGTCGCGGGTACGTTGACCAACGCCAACTACACGGTCGCCAGCACCACGAATGGCAGCTGGACCGTCAATCCGGCGTCCATCAGCGTCACCGCGCTCGGCGGCTCCTCGACCTATGGTTCCTCGCCGGCGAATCCGGGTCTCTCGGCGACCGGTCTGCAGAATGGGCAGAACGCCAGCGTGCTGACCGGGCTCAGCAATTCATTCGGCATCAACAACACCAGCAACGCCGGCACCTACACGGTGAATGTCGCGGGCACACTGACCAATGCCAACTACGCGGTTTCCAGCACCCATAGCGGTAGCTGGACCATCGACCCCGCGCCGGTCAGCGTTACCGCGCTGGGCGGTGCGTCGACCTACGGCTCGTCTCCGGCTAACCCGGGCCTATCCGCGATCGGTCTGCAGAACGGGCAGAATGTCAGCGCCCTCATTGGGCTGCGCAACTCGTTCGGCATCACCAGCAGCAGCACCACCGGCAATTACACCATGGAAGTGACGGGGACGCTGACCAACCCCAACTACACGGTCACAAATACCAATAACGGAAGCTGGATCGTCAATCCGGTATCGCCTGCGCTTCGGGGCTCGCTGACTGGCGGCTCGTCGCGCTTCATCCCGGGCATGTCGGTTGCGGTCCCACCAACCAACGGGGGCGCCGGTGTGTTGAACGGGCTTGCCGGTCCTCTCGGCAGTATCAATACCGGCAATCATGGAAGCGTTGGAGGCAGCGGTCGCGTTGCTTCGGCTGCAAAAGCCGATTCCGGCGCGCCGGCTGGCGCCGGCAATGCCGGCACCTCCCCCGCGAACCCGGCTCCCGTCGTCATCAACACGCCGGCGGCCGTCGCGGGTGCATCGCCCAACATCGCGGCGGCCTCGGATCCCAAAGCGGCTTGCCGCAGTGGAAGTGCCGGTGGCACCGGCGAGGCATGCGGACCGGCGGCCGCGCCGACGCCGCGGGGCCGGATCGGCTTCGCATTGACCAATTTCAATCGTGACGCGCTGGCTGAAGCGATCAATCGGGAGTTCTCCGAGGTAACGGACTTCAGGAATGGTCCGCAGACGGTACTGACGCTCGCCATGGCCAGCACCAGCCTCGGGTTGACCGTCGGCATCGTCAGCTGGCTATTGCGCGGCGGCGCGTTGCTCGGCGCGCTCTTGTCATCGATGCCGTTGTGGCGCGAGTTCGATCCGCTGCCGGTCGTGATGCGGCCGAAGCGGCGCGACCAGGAGGAACAACCACCTTCCGATGTCGATCGGCTGTTCGACGATGCCGACGCATCCAACTATTCCACGGGAGATTGCAAGTCATGAAAAAATTCTTAACCCCCCCGCTGCAGATCAGCATCGGGCTACTGTCGCTGACGATCAGTCTGATCTTCATTGCCTACGCACTCGGATTCTTTCCGAACGAGGAAAAGGCGGCGCTGCAGGCGCGCGCGAACATCTCCGAAGCGCTGGCTATCCAACTCGCGAACCTGGCCGGCCGCAACGAATCCGATACGATCAAGGACACGATCGATGCCGTCGTCAGCCGCGATCCCGACGTCTTGTCGATTGCCGTCCGCGGAGCGGATGGCAAGCTGCTGGTCGCATCGAGCGATCACGACAGTCGCTGGACGGAGCGCGCGGACGGCAAATCGACGGCAACGCAGGTACAGATCCCCTTGCTGAACGGCGATGTCCCCGCAGGCAGGATCGAGATCCTGTATCGGCCCATAGCCACCGCCGCGACCATGCTCGGCGTTCCGGATACGCTGATCGGCTTTGCGGGCTTCATGGGCTTTGCAGGCTTTGCGGGTTACTTTCTGCTGCTCAAACGCGCGCTTTGGGAACTGGATCCGAGCCGTGCAATTCCGGAGCGGGTCAAGGCGGCGTTCGACACGCTGGCCGAAGGCGTGCTGATCATGGATGAAAGCGAACACGTGCTGCTTGCGAATGAAGCTTTTGTCAAGAATATCCACACCAGTGCCAAATCACTGATCGGTATCAACGCCGGTGCGTTGCCTTGGGCGGCATCGGGTAGCGCCGCGGTTGCCGATGAATATCCTTGGCAAAAGGCCATGCGCATCGAGCAGCCCATCCTGGGCGTCCCGATGGCGGTCCGCGATCGCTCCGGGGATACCCGCCGACTGCTGGTCAACGCCACGCGCATCGTCGATGGCCGCGGCGACGTTCGCGGAGTGATCGCCACCTTCGACGACGTGACCCTCTTGCACCGGACCAACGAGCAACTCAATATTTCAGTAGCACAGTTGCATCGTTCTCAAGCCAAGATATCCGAGCAGAACCGGCAATTGCAGTTCCTCGCGTCAAGCGACCCGTTGACGGGCTGCCTCAATCGCAGAACCTTTTTCGAAAAAGCCGAACAGGCGTTTCTGAGCGCCCTCGGCCAGCGCCAGCCCATGGCGTTCTTCATGCTGGACGCGGATCATTTCAAGAGCATCAACGATCGTTTCGGTCACGCCGTCGGCGACAAGGTCCTGGTCGGGCTGTCCGATATGTTGAAGCGCTGTTGTGGCGATCAAGACCTGGTCGGCCGCTACGGCGGCGAGGAATTCTGCATCGCAGTCTCCGGATTGAGCGAACCGGGCGCCGAGCAATTGGCGGAGCGGATCCGACAGGCGGTCGCCGGTGTGACGAGCTGGCTGCCGAACGGCGAACGGGTCACCATCAGCATTGGAATAGCATCGCTTGGCAGCATGCCTTGCGAAATGGCCGATCTGGTCAAACGGGCAGATGAGGCCTTGTATGCCGCGAAAACCAGCGGACGAAACCGCTTCGTCAGCTGGGAAAAAATGCGTGCGCCGGCCGAGGCCGCCCGATCAAGACCATTGGCAGAACTGCTCCATAGCGCATGAAGTTTTTCCATGGTCAGTCAAGGACGGCCGCACGGCTTGGCACCGAGCGCACAGAAGTGCTATGCATCCTGATGCGCAGCGCTGAAGCAATCTCGAAAGCGGCCAGATGACGGATAGCTCCCTTCGCCACATTGTCATTGTCGGCGGCGGCGCCGGCGGGCTCGAACTGGCGACCAAATTAGGTGACAGCCTCGGCCGTCAGAAGCTCGCGCGCATCACGCTGGTCGATCGCAGCCGAACGCACATCTGGAAGCCGTTGCTGCATTCCATCGCCGCCGGCAGCCTGCGCCGCTCGCAGCACGAGTTGAACTACATGGCGCAGGGCCACTGGCACCATTTCCGCTACCGCAACGGTGAGATGACCGGCCTCGATCGCGCACAGAAAACCATCACCCTGGCTCCCACCGTCGATGACGAGGGGCGCGAGATCAGTCCGGTCTCCCATCTCGGCTACGATACGTTGATCATCGCGGTCGGCAGCGTCACCAATGATTTCGGAACGCCCGGGGCCAAGGAATTTGCCGTGCCGCTGGAAACCCCCGAACAGGCCAGCCGGTTCAATCGCCGGCTGGTCAATGCCTGCGTGCGCGCGCAGAACCAGGACACGCCGGTCCGTCCCGGCCAGCTTCATGTCGCCATTATCGGGGCCGGGGCTACCGGCACCGAGCTCGCCGCCGAACTGCACCACACCGCCCGCGAGATCATTGCCTACGGGCTCGACAAGATCGACCCCGAACATGACCTGCGCATCGTGCTGATCGAGGCGGCCGATCGCCTGCTGCCAGCGCTGCCGGAGCGCATCTCGGCCTCGACCAAGGATTTGCTGATCAAGCTCGGCGTCGAGGTGCGGACCAGCGCGCGGGTGGCCGAAGTCATGGCAGACGGGGTGAAACTCAGTGATGGCGAGGTCATTCCATCGGAATTGGTGGTGTGGTCCGCCGGCGTCAAGGCGCCGGCCTTTCTCGAAGGTATCGCCGGGCTCGAGACCAATCGCATCAACCAGCTCGTCGTCCGACCCACGCTGCAGACCACCTTGGATGACGATATCTTTGCGATCGGCGACTGCGCGGCCTGCCCCCGCCCGGGCTTTCCCCAGAACGTGCCGCCGCGCGCCCAGGCCGCGCACCAGCAATCCGACTTCATGGTCAAGCAGGTCGGCCATCTATTGGCCGGCCGGCCGCTAACCGAGTTCACCTATCAGGATTTTGGTTCGCTGGTCTCGCTCGGCCGGTACAGCACGATCGGTAGCCTGATGGGCGCGCTGGTCGGCCGCGGCTTTCTGATCGAGGGCACCTTTGCCCGCCTGATGTATCGCTCGCTGTACAAAATGCACGAGGCGGCCCTGCATGGCCGAACCCGCACGCTGCTCGGCCTGGTCGCGCCGGGAGCCCGGCCGGCGCCCGCCGTGAAATTGCATTGATGTCAAGGCGGCTCGGCGGGCATTCGGATAGAACCAGTAACGCTGGATCAAGCCCAGGCAGCCCGCTCCGCACATCTGCGGTTCGGCAAGGGGACCGGGCATGGCGCGGCGCTGAACTTTGGCGATTGTTTCGCCTACCGGCTGGCAAAGGTCATGGATGCGTCGTCGCTGTTTAAAGGCAACGACTTTCCCATTGACGGATGTCCGCATCGCGTGAGCGTAAGGGCCAGAACATCTCCTGCCGGCTAGCTGATCCGAACCAGCCCGAATATTGCTCGGAAATTGGCGGACGCCGATTCCCGCGCAAATATTTGCGTCGCGCGTTCTGGCTCACAAGTCCCTGAACCGACGAAGTGAATCGGCCGATCCCGGTGCCATCCCGAACTGGCACGAGGGGTGCAAGGCCCTATTCAAACGTGGGGGGAGCAACAGCCATGCCTCTGTCATCGGTTACGTAGAGACCATGCAAAGCCTCGCCGAGCCAATAGCCGCCGACATCGAGGCAAAGGTGCTCTCGCGGATCACGGAAGAGCGCTGGCTCACGCTGGCGGCGGAGTTGATCCGAACGGGTCAGCCGCGCTCGGGTAACCCGCTCGATCCGGACCTGCCGCCGGCCGAGGAGGAGGCCATCTCGATGCTGGTAGCCGGCAAGCTGGAAGCGCTGGGGATGGCGGTTTCGAAGCATTCCGCGCAGCCGCACCGGCCGAACGTCGTCGGCGTGCTGAAGGGCCGCGAAGGAGCACCGTCACTGATCCTCAATGACCATCTCGACACCTATCCGGTGGTGGAGCCGGAGAAGTGGAACATGACCGACTTCGACCCCTTCAAGGCGACACGGCATGGCGACTTGCTGTTTGCGCGCGGAACGTCCGACACCCGCGGCAATCTCGCGGCGTCGCTGCTGGCCGTGCAGGCGCTGGTCGAGGCCAGCGTCGTGCTCGATGGAACGCTGATCTGCTGCTACACGGTCGATGAGGAGCGCAACGGCACCGAGGGCTCGATCTATATGCTCAAGCAAGTCGGTCTCACGGCCGACTACGAGATCACCGCCGAGCCTACAGCATGGGGGGATGTGTCCGGCGACTGGGGCATGAATCTCTCAGTCGCCAATTCCGGACACTGCCTGATCGAGATCGTGTTGAAGGGAGCCAAGTCGCATATCTGGCGTCCCGATATCAGCATCAACGCCATTACCGAAGCCGGCCGGCTATTGCCGAAGCTGCAGGCCATGAGCTTCACCCACGAGCCCGCCCATTTCATGGGCCACACCCCGCCGTGCTGCTCGCTGGTGCGTATCCGCGGCGGCCTGCCGGGGGAGATGCAGTTCTCGCCGGACACCTGCACCATCACGCTGGCGGTGGTCGGCATCGTGCCCGGAATGACGCTCGACAGCGTCATTCACGACATCGAGCAGACTGCTCGCGAAGCATTCGCCGACATGAACGCGATAGGTTTTGACGTAAGGCGCGTGCCGGGCTCGCTGTTCGTCAATGCGACCGAGCCAGTGCCGCTCGATGAGGAGCCCTGCAGGTCGCTGCGCGCGGTCTATCGGCGGCTGATGGGACGTGAGCCCGGCGTCAACCGCAAGAACGCCTTCAACGATACCATCCGTTTTCGCGAAGCCGGCATCAATGCCGTGACATTCGGACCCGGCGAAGACGGCTGGGCCGTCGACAACGAGTACATCTCGATCACCAAGGCGGTGATGGCGACCCGCATCTATGCGCTCACCATCATGCAGATACTGGGTGTGCGCGCATGAGCATTGGCACGGGGATGGCGGTCGTGGGCCGGGAGACGTCGAGCGACAGTGGCCTGAAGCTGCGGATACCGCCGCTGTCGCGGAGCTTTGTGCTGTCCTCGCTGTCGGTCGTCTTTCTGCTGGCGGTCTGGTTGCTGGTCACCGAAATGGGATGGGCCAACGAACTGTTCCTGCCAAAGCCGCAGGCCGTATGGGCTGCTTTCATCAAGACCATGACCAAGGGCTACCAGGGATCGACGTTGCTGCAGCACGTCGGCACCAGCCTCTACAGGATCCTTGTGTCGTTTGGATTGGCCTGTGTGATCGGTGTTCCCCTCGGGATATTGATGGGTGTGTCGCGCGACGCGCGGGCATTGCTCAATCCGGCGATCGAGTTCTACAGGCCGCTGCCGCCGCTCGGCCTCTACACGCTGCTGGTGATGTGGCTCGGCATCGGCGAGACCTCCAAGATCTCGCTGTTGTTCCTGGCCGGCCTGCCCGGCATTGTCATTTCCACGATCCAAGCGGTGTCGACCGTCGATCCCATCCTGGTGCGCGCGGCAAAATCACTGGGCGCGTCTCGTCGCGCTCTCATCCTTGAAGTCTATCTGCCCGCCGCTGGTCCGACGATTCTGGCCGGGATGCGGATATCGCTCGGGTTTACCTACACCGTGCTGGTCGCCGCCGAGATCGTAGCGGCCTCTGCCGGCATCGGCTGGATGATCTGGGACGCGGCCAAGTTTCTGCTCTCCGACATCGTCATCATGGGTCTCATCGTTCTTGGTCTCACCGGCGTCGCACTGGATTGCCTGATGCGATTGATCGGAAGGCTACTGATGCCCTGGACGTACCGATCGCAACGCTGAAGCCTGAGAGGCATGCCGGGAAATAGCTTCGGGATGCCGCTTTATCACGGGAGAAAATGAACATGTTCAGACCGATTGCTTCGCTCACGGCGGCCGTGCTGGCCTTCTCGGGGCTGGCCCATGCGTCCGACAAGCCCGACAAGGTCACGGTCGGTTATCTCAACCTGGTGAACGCCCAGCTCGTGACCAAGCATCTCGGCCTGATCGCAAAGGAGATGCCTGGAGTTCGAAATCAAATACGTCAAGGTCGGCGGCGGCGGAGACATGCTTCGCGTGATCGCCGGCAATGACGTGGATTTCGGCGGTATCGGCAACCCGCCAACTGCGATTGCCATCACCCGTGGATTGCCGATCAAGGGCATTCTGGTGATCAATATGCTCGACTATGTCGAGGCGATGGTGGTGCGCACCTCGAAAAACATCAAGTCGCTGAAGGATCTCAAGGGCAAGACCGTGGCGGCACCGTTCGGATCCACCACCCATTATCTGCTGCTGCAGGCACTCAACGATGAGGGCGTCGATCCCGCATCGATGAAGATCATCGACCTGCCGCCTTCCGACATCGCCGCCGCCTGGCTGCGTGGCGATCTCGACGCCGCCTGGTTCTGGGAGCCAAATCTCGACAAGGCAGTCAACAACGATGGACACATCTTCCTGACTTCGGGTCTGATGGCGAAGCGCGGCTATCCAACGTGGGATGTCGGCGTGGTGATGAACGCATTTGCCGAGAAGTATCCCGACTACGTCGAGAAGTTCGTCAAGGCCGAATGCGCCGGCATCGACTTCTGGTTGAAAAATCCAGCCAAGACCGCCGAAATCATTGCCGAGGAACTGTCGCTGCCGATCGCCGACGCGACCCGAATGATGAACGGCACCGCGATGGTGCCGTGCGATCAGCAACTGACCGCCCCATATCTCGGGACCTCGGCCAAGAAAGGGCAGTTTGTCGATACGCTGGTGTCCACGGCCGACTTTCTGGTGAAGCAAGACCGCTTGCCGAAATTGCTTCCGCGCAAGGATTTCGAAAACTTCATCGATCCGTCGTACATCGAAAAGGCGATCGCCAAATAGCTGGCCGTTCGCGGAGGCGCTTTCGGCCCGTTGCCGTCTCCATCATCCCGGTTCGCGCCTGGGACCAGACCGTCGCCGTCGCGTACGTGCATTGCTAACAGCGCAGTTAGCTCGTAGCTTTCGCAGCATCGCGTTGATCCGGAGAGCTGACATGAGGAGCATGATCGCTGACAAGAGGATCGATGACCGCTCGCCCCGCGCCCATTGGCGCAAGGCCGACACCGATCGTTATCTGCTGAGGGCGCTGGAGAAGCCGGACGTCGACCTCGTGATGGCGACCGGCAACATCCTTCGCTATCGAAACCGTGCTTACTTGCTACGACAGGGCGAACCCGGCGACGGAATCCATATCATTCTGAGTGGTGTGGTCGAAAGCATCTGCAGAGACCAGCGCCGGGAATTGATGCTGGCGACATGGCGCGAGGGTGACTTCGTCGGGGCGCCCTATGTGCTCGGCAATCATCCGCATAGCTGGTCGGCACGGGCGCTCGGACCGGTGGAGGCTTTGCACCTCGATCAGACGGCGATCCGCCGGTTGATTGTGCTTTCGCCGGACTTCGCGATCGCGCTGATCGAGTGCCTGGGTTTCAAGGGCCAGACCTATTCGGATCTGGCGCAGACCCTCGGGGGCCAGAAGGTAGGCGAGCGGCTGGCGCTGCTGCTGGTGAAGCTCTGCGAGAGCGCCGGGCTTACGGAAGAGGGTCCGATACCGCTGGGACGCATTACCCAGGCCAATCTGGCACGGATGATCGGCGCGACACGCCAATCGATCAGCCTGGTGCTTGGGCGGCTTCAGGATGAAGGCATTATCTCGGCTGGACCAACCAAGATGATGGTCAACGACCTTGCCGCGCTGCGGCGGCAGATTGGGTGATGAGAAGCAGGTCTGTGAGGTCGATCATCGTTCGCCAAGAGTATTCCGATGACGCTCGCGTCACTTGATTTCAGCTTAGCTTCGATCCATCGCGCCATTGCCGATGGCGTCACCGCCGAGGGCATCGTAGCGGAAGCCTGTCGGCGCGCGGAGGCCTGCGCGGATCAGGGCGTCTTTGTCTCGCTGGTCGCACCCCACGATGCCATCCGGCGCGCCAGGCAGCTGCGGAGCGAGGCCGAAGCCGGGGCAGATTATCCGCTGCTCGGGATACCATTTGCGGTCAAGGACAACATTCATGTCGCGGGATTGCCGACCACCAGCAATTGCCCGGCACTTCGCCTGGAGCCGCGGGAGACGGCGGCGGCGGTTGCAAGGCTCGAGGCGGCCGGCGCCATTCTGATCGGGAAGAATACGCTCGATCAATTTGCCACCGGGCTCAACGGCACGCGCAGCCCGGAACCGCTTTGCCGGAATGCGATCAATCCCGCCTTCATTCCGGGGGGATCGAGTTCCGGCTCTGCGGTCGCCGTAGCTCGCGGAGTCGTTGCCTTCTCGTTGGGAAGCGACACTGGCGGCTCTGGGCGCGTTCCTGCGGCCTGCAACGGAATCGTCGGCGTGAAGCCGACGATCGGTCTCGTCAGTACCCGCGGCCTTCTCTACAACAACCGATCGTTTGACTGCATCCCCGTTTTCGCGAGAAACACCGATGAAGCCTACGAAGTCCTGGAGCACATTGCGGGCTTCGACGTCCAGGATCCATGGAGCCGCGCCGATGCCGATGCGATCGACCTGCGGCTTCGACCTTCGGAACCCGTGACGTTGGCGATCGTCCGGTCCGACCAACTGCAGTTTTGCGGAGACGATGAGGCCCGACGGACCTATGAAGCCAACCTCGCTACCTTGCGATCGCTTGGACACCGGTTGAAACCGGTCGATTTCTCGCTGTTCGAGGAAGCCGGGCGGCTGGTGTTTCAAAGCGCGAT
Source organism: uncultured Alphaproteobacteria bacterium (assembly GCA_963736075.1). Classification (GTDB taxonomy): domain Bacteria; phylum Pseudomonadota; class Alphaproteobacteria; order Rhizobiales; family Xanthobacteraceae; genus Bradyrhizobium. Next base: position 65,030 of record CAVTNW010000042.1, read on the forward strand.
GGTCGCGGAACGAATGGTCGATTATGCCGACGTGATCAAGCAGCATCCGCAAGCCATCCACCCGGCGGTGTGGGCCGCCATCGAGCCCGGCTTCGCATATTCCGCCAGCGACGTGTTCCAGGCCTTGCATTCGCTCAAGACCGTGCAACGGCAGGCAGGCCTTCTGTTGCAGGGATTTGCGGCCATGGTGGTGCCGACGGTGCCGACGATCTTCACCGTCGACAGGATGCTTGCCGATCCGATGACGCTCAATAGCGCCATGGGAACCTACACCTATTTTGTCAATCCGCTGGACATGTGCGCCGTCGCCATTCCGGGCCTCGCACGCTCGGACGGCTTGCGGTCCTCGCTCTGTTTCATTGCCCCGGCCGGCGAAGATGGCTTGATCCGGACCCTCGGGCGCTCGTTTGAACTCGCATCCGTGGCGGCGGAGCACGCCGCCGTCTGACATGCTGCAGCTACCGATTCTCGCTCGCTTCAAGCCCGCAAGGGCCGCATCGGTTCGATCAACAGGGACTCAAGCCAGCGCGAGGAGCAGAGCCTAAGATCCGGCGGCGATACTGCCGGATTGAATCCGCAGCATCGCCCAGCGCGCGTTCTTGCGAACTTCGGGGTCGGCGTCTTCCGCCATCGGCGCCAGGAATTCCCCGGCGGCGGGATCGGCGATTTCGCCGAGCGCGGCGGCACTTTCCTTGCGCAGGTTGGCCTGCGGATGGGCGGTGCAGGCGCCGATCGCTTTCACGGCGCGCACGATGCGCATCTTGCCGAGGCTGCGGACTGCCTTCAGCCGCACCTGCCAGAATTCGTCGTTCAGGCGATCGATCAGCGCATCGGCCGACAGCGGGCCATGGATGTTGGTGCCCAACGTCTCAGCGGCAATCTCGCGTACCATCCAGTCGCCATCGGCCAGCGCCCGGGTAATGGATTCCATTGCAGGTTTCATCTGCGAAAATGCCAGCGCACTGACGGCGGCGCGGCGGACATGCGGATCGGGATCGGTCGTCGCCGCGGTCAAAGCAGGAATGGATTCCTCCAGCTTGAGAAATCCGATCACACCGACCGCCTGCACGCGAACGGAGGCGTCGACATCGCGCAGCGCATCGAGCGCCGGCTTGAGCGCATCCTTGCGCCGCAGTTCCTTCAGGGCCCGCAGGGCGGCCATCCTGACAAAGGCGTTGGAATGGACGACCAGCGGCAGGATCGGATCGGCGCTGTCCGGGTGCTTCAGTTCCGCCATGGCATCGGCAGCCGCTGTGGCTACCGCCGGTTCGGGATCGACCACGAGCTTGGCCAGCGCGGAAGCGGCTTCCGGCCCATCGAACTCGCCAAGGGCAAGCGCCACCTGCTGGCGGACGCCTGGATCTGGATCGGCCGTCATTCGATCGAGACGGTTGACAGCCGCCGCGTCACCGGAATTGGCGAGCGCAATAATCGCCACGCGGCGCTCACCGGCATCAGCGGCCGTCAGGCGATCGTCGAGATCGTCGAGATCGTCGTAGGCTTCGAACGGATCCGCCATGGGTCACCTGAGCAGATAGGGGATATTGACCGTGACGGCGCCGGTTGGGCAATCCGCCTCGCACGGCATGCAATACCAGCATTCGTCGTAGGCCATGTAGGCTTTACCCGTCATGTCGCTGATACGCAACACGTCCAACGGACACACGTCGACACAGACCGTGCATCCCTTGTCGGCAATGCATTTGGCCTCATCGACGACGACGGGAACGGAAGTCTGGTAAGTTGCGAGAGGCATCAGTCAGCTCCAGGCTGCAGGGGGCTTGAGAGGTCAGGCGGACGCGCGCACGCGCTGCTTGTCATAGAGGTCCTTTTCGCCGTCGGCGATCGGAACGATGTAGGGCTCCACGGCGCGCTTCTCACTGGTCATCTTGCCGTTCTTCTGGCTCAGCAGCGTATGACAGAACCAGTTCTCATTGTCTTTTTCCGGATAATCGGTGCGCAGATGATAGAGGCCCCAGCGGCTCTCGGTACGATAAAGCGAGGCATGCGCGGCCATGTCGGCGCAGTCGATGATCGAGTGGGTCTCAAGCGCGCGCAGCAATTCGTGGGAGTTGCGCGCGATCATCCGGTTCTCCATATCATCGCGGACCTCGGCGAGCCGCCGCTGCCCGAGTTGGAACTTGCGCGTCACCTTGGGCGGCTGCAAGTAGTCGTTGACCAGGCGACGGGCCTTGTATTCGATCTGGTTCGGCGGAATACCGTCTTCGCGCCGGGTCGGCGCCATCACGCGGATGCGCTCCCGCTCGACATCTCCCGCATCGAATTTGGCGAAGTCGATGCCGCCGGCATGTTGCATGGCATGCTCGCCGGCTACCGATCCGTTGGTGAACGCGCCCAGCATGTAATTGTGGGGAACGCTGGCCATGTCTCCGGCAGCATAAAGACCGGGGATCGTCGTCCGTGCGAAATCATCGACAAACACGCCGGAAGCGCTGTGGCCTGAGCAGAAACCGATCTCGGAAATATGCATCTCGATCGGCTCCTCGCGGTAGTCGGTACCGCGGCCCTCGTGGAACAGGCCGCGCGTTGGCCGTTCGACATGGTGCAGCGTCTTTTCGATCGCGCCGATGGTGTCCTCGTGCAGATGGTTCAGTTTCAGGAATACCGGGCCCTTTCCGGACTGCAGCTCGTTGTAGAATTCGAGCATCATCTGTCCGGACCAGTAATCGCACTCGATGAAGCGCGCGCCTTCATTGTTGGCGGTGTAGGCGCCGAATGGGCCGGCGACATAGGCGCAGGCGGGCCCGTTGTAGTCCTTGATCAGCGGGTTGATCTGAAAGCATTCGAGGTTCGCGAGCGCGGCGCCGGCGTGATAGGCCATGGCGTAGCCGTCGCCGGAATTGGCGGCGTTCTCGTACGTCCCGAACAGGTAGCCTGAGGTCGGCAATCCGAGCCGGCCGGCGGCGCCCATGCACAGGATGACCGACTTGGCCCTGATGACCAGGATCTCCGCCGTCCTGGTGTTGACGCTGATGGCTCCGGCGACGCGTCCGTCCCCGGTCAACAGCCGCGTCGCCATGTAGCGGTTCGAAATCAGGATGCGGGCGCGGCGGAGCTGGCGATAGAGCGCCTTCTTGACCGTCTCGCCGTTGGGCATCGGCAACACATAGGTTCCGATATGGTGGACCTTCTTGACGGCAAAGTCGCCATTTTCGTTCTTCAGGAAGCGAATGCCAAAACTGTCGAGCTCTTCGATGATCGAGTAGCAGCGCTCTGCATATTTATAGACCGCCTTCTGGTCGACGATCCCGTCATTGGCAATGGTGATCTCCTTGGTGTACTGCTCGGGCGTCGCGTAGCCCGGAATGACCGCGTTGTTGAGGCCGTCCATCCCCATGGAAATCGCGCCCGACCGCTTGACATTGGCCTTCTCCAGCAGAACGACATTAGCCTTGGGATTTTTCAGCTTGGCCTTGAGCGCGGCCATCGGTCCGGCGGTACCGCCTCCGATCACCAATACGTCGCAGGAGACCTCGGAGAGACCGTCAATAATGTCGTCCATCGCTATCGTTCTTTCCCTGGCCAAATCGGAGCAAGTTCATTCCGCCGAACATGAAATCGGACCTTGATCAGACTAGGCGGAAGAACAGTCCGTGATAGCAATTAGTTGTCAGCGGCATGAAAGGCAAGTTCGCGATTTCCGGCGCAATTCCCGCCGAACTAGAACCCGTTGCCGCGCTTCGGGGCCGCAATGGGTTAGATGGTCAGGCATTCAACGAAAGCCCTTGTCGATCAGGAGTGAACAGGTCCGGCGTGCGGTCGCAGCAATTGAAGAGCGGCCGCAGCATCGAAGAAAACCTCATCATTCGGCAACAAATTGCTGTAGGTTTGCTGTCGCACATGGGCGAGATGCGCGGACGGAGAAATCATGATGTCAGGACCGCTCGCACCGACAACCGTGGCGCCGCCACAGGTCGCCATCAGCAGCAGCCTCGGTTTTCTGGAACTGAGGACGGCGGACGGTCATGAGGTCCAGCTGTCGGCCGGCGAGCTTCGCGCCGCCTGTAAGTGCGCGCATTGCGTCAGGGCGCGCATCGACAACCGATTCCCCGTTCGCTTTGACGCCATCGCCATCACGGCGATAGTGCCGGTCGGCGACTACGCCATCAACATTGCATTCTCGGATGGCCATGCGCGCGGCATCTATCCGTGGAGCTATTTGATGGAATTGCCAGGCGTCTAGTTGCTCGTCATCGCTGAATGGCCACAATAGCCGGTCTGGTGAAGCCCGTACGATCCGCGGTGCCGACGAAAATGCCCTACTTGGCACGGGGTTTGCTGTTCCTTCGGACAGATTGTCGTGTCTGGAGCCCGCAATGCAAACTTATGCGGCAAACAATAAAGTAGCGGGACCTTCCAAGCCGCGGATCGTCACTTCGCCCCCCGGAGAGTCGTTGCTGCTGACCGAAAATGCGCGCTCGCTCGGCGGCGCGCCGTCGCTGTTTGAGGCGCTCTCGCAACCGGAACGTGAGCTGGTCCTGCATCGCGGTCGCCGCAAGGTCTTCTATCGCGGCCAGACCCTGTTCAGCCAGGGCACCAGGCACGATGGTATCTATCTCATCGAAACCGGACAAATCCGAGTATTTTATTCCGCGCCCTCGGGCCGCGAGATCACGCTCGCCTACTGGCATCCCGGCAATTTCGTTGGTGGGCCGGAAGTGTTCGGCGGGGGCATCCATCAGTGGTCCGGCGTTGCCAACAGCAGTTCCAGCGTCGTCCATCTGCCAGGCAGGGAATTGCGGGCGCTGGTCGTGGAGGTGCCTAATCTTGCGATAGGACTGATCGAAGGGCTTGCTTTCAAGGGAAAATGCTACTCCGCGCTGGCGCAAATGCTGGGAACGCGGTCGATCACCGAACGGCTGGCGCACCTATTGTTGCATTTGACCCAACTGTACGGCGTTGAGGCGCCGGACGGCGTTCTGATCGCATCGGCGTTCACCCATGCGGATCTTGCGCACATGGTTGGCGCGACCCGGCAGTGGGTGACGATCAGCCTCAAGCGCATGCAGGAGAAAGGTATCTTGATGTCCCGCTGTTCCCAGATCGTCGTGCGTCGGCTCGATCTGTTGCGGGAGATGAAGGGACTAGGCGACTGAGAAAAGGTGCCCAGAGATGTGGCTTTCAGCGGTCGGATTGCTCAAGGACTAAGCAGCGACCCTTATGGCGGCAACTAATCGACCGCCTGGATCAGACGGTGTTTGCGGCATCGACGAGTTAGACAAAGGATGGGAATTGACGGGCGGGCGCGCCAACCATCGAGAGGGTCTGCCATGGATTACAATTCAGCACATCGCAACCTAGCAGCGGTCATCGCCGCCGTAGCATGGATGGTTGCGGGACCGGCGGTTGCGGAAACCACCGTAACTATCGGCATCGGAACCCAGGATACAACCACCAATACCGCGACGACGGGCACCATCATCCGCCAGCTGCATCTATTGGAGAAATATCTTCCCAAGGACGGCAAATACGCCGACATCAAGTTCGAAATCGAGTGGCAGAATTTCACCTCGGGGCCGCCGGTGACCAATGGCATGATGGCGAACAAGCTTCAGTTCGGCATGATGGGCGATTATCCGCTAATCGTTAACGGCTTCACTTTCCAGAGCAATCCGGAAAGCAAGAGCCGCCTGATCGCGGTCGCAGCCTACAGCCTGCAGGGTTCCGGCAACGGCGTCGTGGTGCACAAGGACTCGCCCTATTACGAACTCTCCGACCTCAGGGGTAAGCTGGTTAGCGTCCCCTTCGGTTCGGCGGCGCACGGCATGATCCTGAAGGCCATGCAGGACCGCGGCTGGCCGTCGGATTATTTCCAGCTTGTCAGCCAAAGTCCCGAAGTTGGCTCGACCAACCTGCAGGAGCAAAAGATCGACGCCCACGCCGACTTCGTTCCGTTCGCCGAATTGCTGCCGTTCCGCGGCTTCGCGCGCAAGATATTCGACGGCGTCGAAACCAACCTGCCGACCTGGCACGGCGTCGTGGTTCGAACCGACTTTGCGGAAAAATATCCGGAAGTGGTGACAGCCTATATCAAGGCGATCGTGGCCGCCAATGCCTGGCTGCGCGCCGATCCGAAACTCGCCGCTGAAAAGATTCAGGAATGGACCGGGATCAACAAGGAAGTCGTCTATATCTTCCTCGGGCCCGGCGGCAACATGACCACCGACCCGACCATCAAGCCAGCGCTGATCGAAGCCGCCGCCACCGATGTCAAGGTGCTGCAAAATTTAGGTCGCATGAAGGAGTTCGAGCCGAGCAAATGGGTCGACGATAGCTACCTTCGCAAGGCCTATGCGGAGCTGAACCTGGACTATGACGCGGCGTTGAAAAGCACCGAAAATTATGAGATCGCCGGTGAGGATAAGTTCTGCAGCAAGCCGATTGCGGACCCTCGCAAGGCTGGCGAAGTCTGGGTCGACGGCGAGGGCATTGCCCCCTTCAGCAGCGCTTCCTGTACGCTCGGCGCCTATGCCGACTTCAAGGCCAAGGGCAAGAAGATCAACGTAGCCTACGTCTTCGATACCACGCGCCGCATCAAGCTATTCGCCGACAAGGCGTATTATGCCGTCAGCAAAAGCGAGATTGCGCCATTCCTGCTGAAAAAGGACGCCGAAGCCTACGCGGCCAGGATCGGCGGCAAGGTGTCAAATTTCGACGACGCGCTCAAGGCGGCGGTCAGCGGGGGATAGGCGTGAAGCGCTTCGCACTTCGGCGCGATGATCCGGTGCCCACGGCGCATCGGCTGGGTGGCGAGATGGCGGCTGCGGCGGGGCCAACCCAAGCTCCGAAGTCGACGGCCTATATCAAGAGATGGCTGCAGCTCAACCGCAGCAGCCTGCGGGCGGCGGTGGTCGGTGCGGCCTCGCTCGCGGCCTTCCTGCTGGCATGGCACCTGCTCACCACCCACCGGGTGGTGTTCTTTGTCCGCTTCACCAACGTGCCGTCGCCTGGCGCGGTCTATGAGAGCCTGGTTCGGGCCTCGCACGATTCGAAATTCTTCATGCATATGATGCTGAGCTGTCGCCGGATTGTGCTTGGCTTCTCGCTGGCGGCTGTAGTCGCGGTGCCGCTCGGGCTGGTGATGGGGCGTTTCCGGCTGGCTCACGAAATCCTGTTTCCGGTCACCGAAATTCTGCGTCCGATCCCGGCCATTGCCTGGGTACCGATGGCGATCATGCTGTGGCCGACCAACGAGCAAAGCATCGTCTTCATCACCTTTCTCGGAGCGTTTTTTCCAATCCTGGTCAATACGCTGCATGGCATGGCGCTGGTCGACCCGGTGCTGGTCCGGGCCGCGCAGTGCCTCGGTGCGCGGGAGCTGTCGATTTTCCGCGAGGTCTATTTCCCGGCGTCGCTGCCGCATATTTTCACCGGTCTCACCGTCGGCGTCGGCGTGGCTTGGGTGTCGTTGATCGCAGCCGAGATGATCTCCGGTCAGTTCGGCATCGGCTACTACACCTGGGAAGCCTACTCGCTGGTGCAATACGCCGACATCGCGCTCGGAATGATCTGCATCGGCGTGCTCGGGCTCGGCTCGAGTGCGATCATCAGGGGCCTGGGCAGGCTCGTGATGCCTTGGAGGAGAGCATGAGCCAACCGATCGCGAGCCAGCTTCCATCGAAAGGCCGCATCGACGTGAGCGATTTTGCGTTGAGCTATCCAACCCCTGACGGTCCCGTCGAGGCAGTCCGCAATGCTTCGATCCACGTCAATCCCGGCGAATTCGTTTCGATCGTCGGGCCGTCCGGCTGCGGCAAGTCAACACTTCTCAACGCGGTGGCGGGCTTTCTCAAGCCGACCGGGGGTGAGGTGACGGTCGATGGCGAGGTGGTGGATGGCCCGGGCGCCGATCGCGGCATGGTCTTTCAGCAATATTCACTGTTCCCCTGGAAGACCGTGAAGGGCAACGTCGAATTTGGCCTCAAGATGAAGCACCTCGACAAGTCGAGCCGGGATCGCGCCGCGCGCACCCTGCTCGGCCTCGCCGGGCTCTCGGCCTTCGAGAACAAATATCCGGATAGTCTGTCAGGGGGAATGAAGCAGCGTGTCGGCATCGTCCGCGCGCTCGCCACCGGGCCGAAGGTTTTGCTGCTGGACGAACCTTTCGGCGCGCTCGATGCGCAGACCCGGATCATCATGCAGCAGATCCTCACCAATATGTGGCAACGGCTGAAGATCTCGGTCCTGTTCGTCACCCACGATATCGATGAAGCCATCTTCCTGTCCGACCGCGTCTATTGCATGACGGCGCGCCCCGGCACCATCAAGGCCGAGATCGCCATCCCGTTGGAGCGACCGCGGCAGCAGGCGATGATGATGTCCTCGGAATTCCTTGGCCTGCGAAGGGGCCTGATGTCGCTGATCCGGGAGGAAAGCATCAAGGCCATGGGCGGCGAGGTGACCGATCTCGCGCTCGATGGTCTCAGCATCGATCTTCACGGGCAAACGCTGGCCGACATCGTCTGATTGACGACGAGCGCCGCACTTGGTTGAGCGGTTCCTTGAAACTTATTGTATCCGCGGACTCCGTCCTCATCCTGAGGAGCATCGCGTCAGCGATGCGTCTCGAAGGATGGCCGCAAGCGCCGGTGCAAGCGGCCATCCTTCGAGACGCGAGCCGATGGCTCGCTCCCCAGGATGAGGATGGGGAGCAAGCTGATTTGCGCCCTCACGCCACACCGCCGAGATAGAGCCGCTTGACGATGTCGTTGCCGCGCAGCTCGTCGACCGAGGCCGCGGCGACCACGATCTCGCCATGGACGATGATGTAGCCGCGATCGGCGATGCGGATGGCCTGATTGAAGTTTTGTTCGGCCATCAGCACCGTCAACCCGGCCCGCCGGCTGAGTTCACCGATCTTGCTGATGGTCTGCGATACCAGAAGCGGCGACAGGCCGACCGAAGGCTCGTCGACCAATAACAGCCGCGGCGAGGACATCAGCGCTCGCGCGATGGCCAGCATCTGTTGTTGTCCGCCTGACATGGTGCCCGCAAGCTGCTTGCGCCGCTCCAGCAAGGCCGGGAAGGTCTCGTAAGCGAGCGCAAGGTTGCGATCGATGTCGCGGCGGGCGGCCGGGCGGAAGGCGCCGAGCATCAGATTTTCCGCGACCGTCAGCCTTGGAAATAAGCGCCGCCCCTCGGGAACCAGCGCTACGCCGAGATCGACGATCGCCTCCGGCGGCAGCCGGGTCAGGTCATGCGCGCTGCCGTCGATCGAAAGCGAGATGGCGCCGCGGCGCGGACGAACCAGGCCGGCGATGCATTTCATCAGCGTGCTCTTGCCGTTGCCGTTGGTGCCGAGCAAGGCGACGGTCTCGCCGCTCTCGATATGCAGCGTGACGCCGCGCAGCGCCTTGACGGCGCCGTAACCCGCATCGAGGTCTTGAATCGCGAGGCTAAGTGCCAAGGTAGGCCTCCTGCACCCGCTGGTCGGCCATCACCTCGGCCGGCGCGCCGATGGCAATGATCCTGCCGGCGTCGAGGCACATCACGCGCTGCGAGAAGCGCATCACGGCCTGCATGATGTGCTCGATCATGATGATGGTCATGTCCTGACCCGCCAGGCTCATGAGCAGATCAAGCACCTCATCGACTTCGGAGTGGGAGAGGCCGGCCATGGCCTCGTCGGAAATCAGAAGCTTCGGGCGCGTCGCCATCGCGCGCGCCAGTTCCATCTTGCGCAGTTCGACCTGGCTGAGCCTCGTGGTCGACACGTCCGCCTTGGACTCAAGGCCCATCCGCGTCAGGATCGACAGCGCGGCGTCACGCCGTTGCGCGCTCGAGAGCAGGTCGTCGGCTGCGGTCGCGAAGTCAAGCGCGACCATCAGGTTTTCGACCACGGTCATGCTTTTGAACGGCCGCGGGATCTGGAAGCTGCGGGCAATGCCGCGGCGGGTGCGCAAGTACGGCGGCAACCGCGTGATATCCTCGCCACGGAATACCACGGTGCCGGCCTCGGTTCGGAACGCGCCGGAAATGCAATGGATCAGCGTCGTCTTGCCCGAGCCATTCGGGCCGATCAGGCCGAAGCGCTCGCCGGAGGGAATATCGACGCTGACATTGTCCAGGGCGGTGAAGCCGCCGAACCGTTTTGTCAATGCGCCGATCCGCAGCAAAGGCATCCCGGCTCCATCGGCGGACGTCATGCCTTGTCCCCTTTACGACGGCCAACACCCCGCCGGATCAGTCCGATCAAGCCCTCCGGGGCCGCCACCACGAACAGCACCAGCATGACACCAAGCACCAACACGTTCACTTCCGACGAGATGGTCACTGCCAGCGCCTGCTGCGTCGCGCCCAACAGGATGGCGCCGAGGACCGGGCCGGCCCAATGCGCGGTGCCGCCGATCAGCGACATCGCCAGCACCGAGACCGAATAATTCAGATTGAAGGCTGACGAGGGGTCCGCGTATTGCAGGTACATCGCGGCGGGGGCGCCGGCCGCGCACATCAGCGCGCCTGATATCACACACGCCATCAGCTTCAGCCGCAAGGTTGGCACCCCGCTGCACTCGGCGGCGAGTTCGTCGTCCTTGAGCGCCTGCAGCCCACGGCCGATCCACGAGCCCTGGATGTAGCGCGCGACCGCAATGGCCAGCACCGCCAGCAGCGCCTGAACGAAGAACAGCATCTGCATGTAGCTGCCGAAGGGCGGCATGACGGGTGGCCGCTGCAACTGGATGCCGGCCGCGCCGCCGACGAATTGCCAATTCGTCACCGAGGTCTCGATGATGATCGTCATAGCGATGGTCGCGATCGAGAAGAAGATCCCCTGCATCCGCAGGGTCAGAAGGCCCACGGCGAAACCCAGGAAGGCACCGATGATCGCGGCGGCCGCGATCTGCACCGCCAGCGGCACCCCGATCGCCTTGGTCAGGAACACGGCGGTGTAGACGCCCACGCCGAAGAATGCGCTGGTGCCGAAATTGACATAGCCGGCATAGCCGCCGAGGATGCTCCAGGCCACGGCGAGCACGACGAACTGCAGGATGCCGTAGGCGGCAAAGAATGGATATTCGTTGACGATGACCTGAGTCATCCCCGCGGCGGCGACGAGAAACAGGGCCACGCCGATCCAGAACGGCAGGCTGCTGCGACTCATGAGCGCCTGCCGAGCAGGCCCTGCGGCCGGATCGCCAGCACGCCGAGCAGCATCGCGAACGAAATGGCCGGCGCCCAGGAAGCGCCGAACAGGGTCACGACGATCTCTTCGGCGACCCCCAGGATAATGGCGGCCAGCAGCGTGCCGGAGATACTGCCGAGCCCCGCCATGACCACGACGCAGAAGGTCCGTCCGATATAGGCGCGGTCAAGCGTCGGTTCGATCGGAGCGACGATCACGAGCAGGGCGCCTGCGATCCCAAGCACGGCCGTGGCAATGCCGAACGCCCATTGCTTGATCCAGACCGGGTTGGCGCCCATTAGTCGCAGCGCCTCCTCATCCTGGGCGACTGCGCGGATCGCGCGGCCCATGAAGGTTCGCGACAAATACAGCGCCAACAGGATCGTCAGTCCGGCGGCGACCGCGAACGCGACCAGCATCCGCAGCGGGATCCGCATCTCGCCGATCCGCCAGGCCTTGCCGATATAGGAGGCGCTGACCGAGCGCTGGTCGACGCCGAACTGCAGGATGATCAGCACTTCGATAATGAAGGCGATGCCGAAGAAGAACGCGATGCCGCGCACGCCGGCATCGCTGCCGCGTCGTTCGAAGGTCTCGTAGTATAGCCGGTAGGCGAAGAGACCGAACACGAACAAGAGCGGCGTGATCAACAGCCCCGCCAGCAGCGGGTCGATATCAAACTGGTCGTTGAGGAAGACCACGCCGTAGGAAGCCGCCACCAGAAAGGCGGGATGGGCGACGTTGGGAACGTCGAGCAGGCCGAACGAAACCGACAGGCCAAGGCTAACGGCCGCATAGAAGCAGCCGAGCAGTGTCCCGAGCACCACCGCGTCGAGCAGCAAGTTCATTGAAAGCACGTCAGGTCCCCCTTGAACCTTCTTCAAGCCGCCGCTCTTAAGCCATGGCTGCCGCGCTTGGCGCGCGACCGGTGATGCGATCGGCGGGCGCGGCAGGTATTTGCCACGATCCGGGCGAGCCGCGCCATCTGTCGAGAGAAAACCGCGAGGCTATTTGCGGGCGACTTCAAAGGGACTGACGAGATCGCCGGATTTCAGTTTATTCGGGAACAGGATGACCTGTTTGCCCGAGTTGCGAAACTGCTCGACGTTCTTGTCCACGACACCGCGGAACTGCGCCATCAGGGTCGCAGTTTCCTTGCGCTCGCCGTCGGCCGAAAACGCGATCGGGCCAACGATGGTCTTGTGCTCGTGGTCACGCAGATATTGGGCCAGAGCCTTCTGGTCGAGCGAGCCGGTCGCAGTGATGGCCTGCTCGATCAGTTGTCCCGAGGCGTAGCCGAACGGCGCCAGATAGTAGCCGAGCGGGTCGACCTTGGCTTCGATGGCCCGTTTGGTATAGGCCTCGAAGAACGCCTTGGTCCCATCGTAATACATGCTGGGTTCCGGCAGCCAGGTATTGTAGTTGACGACGCCGTTGAGCAGCGAACCCAGGCTGGTCATGACGGCGGCGAATTGCAGGCCGACCATGCCGCCGCCGAAAATCTTGACGCCGTCGGCGATTCCGATCTCGTTGACGGCGCGCAGAATTCCGGCCGAATCCGGCGGATAGGACGCGACATAGACGATGTCGGGCTTGGAGGCGTTAAGCGCGCCGATGATGCTGGAGAATTCCACCGTGTTGGGAGGATAAGCCTGATCGAACACGATCGGCATGTCGCGCTTCTTGGCGACATCCCTCGCGGTTACGGCCAGGTTCTGGGCGAATTCCTGGTCCGCGGTGAGCAGCGCGATGGTCTTGCCGCCGGCCTTGGCGCCGATATCCAGGAACGCCGTCGCCCAACTGTCGGCCGGCCCCCACGGCGCATTGTTGAACCACATGTCGTGGCGTATCTTGCTGTTGACCTGAAACGAGAAGTTGCCGATCAGCAGCAGGCCGCGCTGCTTGACGAGCGGCAGGATCGGCGCGGTCGGCACCGTTGCATAGGGCGCGAACAACAGATCGACCTTGTCGACATCCAATAGCTTCGAGTAGATCGCCGGGGTTTCCGAAGCGCTCGATTTGTCGTCATAGACGACCAGTTCGACCTTGCGGCCGAGCAGGCCGCCTTTGGCGTTGACGTCGTCGCGCCAGATCTCGATGCCAAGCAGCGAGGCCTTGCCGCCGCCCGCGAGGCCGCCGGTCTGCGCCATGCTCATGCCGATCTTGATCGGCGGCTGCTGGGCGAAGAGGCCCGAGGTCCGCCCAAAGGCGGCTACGGCGACCGCACCGCCGAGAAGGGTTCTGCGTTTCATAATTCCTCCCAAACCTATGTTTCAATCCTGCTCATGATCGCCCGCGGTCATTCGGGTTCTTCGCCCGATTATTGCGCCCGGAACGGTCTCGGCTCGTTGCGGTCTACGTTAGAACCAAAGCGGCCCCGGCCACAATAGGACTCTCGCGTGGGGCTCCAGGGGAAGCCCTCACAGGCCGTATCTCGCCGCGACGCCGATGCGAACGCGCAGTCTGGCGCAAGTGGCGCGCCGACGGCACCATCGCAGGGCGATTGCTGACGTCAGGTCAATGCCGGCTGTTTCACGATCGTGGCCGGATCGGCGCCGACGCGACCGCTGGTCTTGTCGGCAGCCCCTTCGCGCGACAACCGCAGATCGAAGCGGATGCTCGGCAGCCCTTTAATGGGGCAACCTGGGTCATTCGCATCGAGGTCGACGGCGAGGTCACCCGAAGAGCCGAACACGACGTCGTCGGCGAGGTGCGGATCGTCGCGCAGGTAGAGCGCCGTGACTAATTCGCGATAACCGGGTGCACCGACCAGGAAGTGAATGTGAGCCGGCCGCATGCCATGTCGCGCCTGCGCCTTGACCATGCCGCCGACCGGGCCGTCCATCGGGATGGAATACCCGACCGGCTTGACGGTACGCAGCACGTAGACGCCCTCCGCATCGGTCGTGAAGATGCCGCGGTAATCAACCTGCGTGGCACTTTCCTGGATGTCGTAGAGACCATCGGCGCCGGTCTGCCAGATCGATACGGTGGCATTGGCGAGCGGTTTGCCGTGGACATCGGTGACGCGCCCGTAAAGCGCGCACTCGGTGCCTGGGTTCACCTTGCGGGCGATCTGGCTGCCCGCCGCCAGTCTGGGCGCGGTCTCGCGGTAGAACGGGCCGAGCAGGCTGGTGTGGGTGCCTTCCTCGATCGCGGTGTTGTCGTGCATCCCGTTGACGAGCGCCGACAGGCCCAGGGTATCCGACAGCAAAATGAATTCCTGCCGCTCCGGCGTGCACATCTTGCCGACCGCGGTCAGGAATTCGATGCCCTTGATCCATTCGCCGGGGGTCAGGTTGATCTCCCGGGCAAAGGCATGCAGGTGCTTGACTGCGGCTGCCATCACCTCCCGCATCCGCGGGTCGGGTGTCGTCGCCATCTGGTCGAGCACCGCATCCGTCATTGTTTCCGGCGTCAGTTCTCGCATACTTTCCTCCATTTGATCTGGCGGTTGTGACAGCATTCCAAATTCCGTGGTGGGTTTGCCTGCACTGCCGTCTTCTTGTTTGAACCGGTGTGGATCGTGACCGCATTGCTGCAATCCTGCAAGTAGCGACCGCTTCGGCCAATTGCATAATCGACCCAATGATGCCTTGGCCGGGGCCGAAGGTAGCGACGACGCAAGGACCTTGTATCGGATAAATAACTGAAATTATTGCTATATTCTGCAAATTGTCGAAGCCCGAAAACACTGCGTCGGGGGTGCGGAGGTCCCAATTTGCTCGACCGGGCACCCCGATGCCGTCGCCGTCGCGCAAAACCCGGTTCCTGTCCAGTCAGGGTTTCAAGCATGCCGGAGCGGATAATCCCATCGGGATCGAGCTTATCAGCGCCGAGGCCTTAGAAAAGGCATGCCTTGTTGGGCGCCCCGTCCACTACGAGGCCCAGCCGCAGTGGGCACAATGAGCCCTTTCTCACGGGGTGCGCCACTGCGGGCGAGCAATCACGCTAAGTTTCCCTTAAGATTTGGTACGTAAAAATACGGAGATGATTTCGCACCCAGGCGATCAAGGCATCGCAAGCGCCGTTCGTGCTGCTGACAATCGGCCTTATGCCTCCGCAGAGGCATCTACAGCACGTTTGCTCTGGTTGCTGATTGTGGTCATGACGGCGATCGCAACATTCGGTTTCCTGCTGTTACGAATCAGAATTGATATTACCAGTAACCCCTCCTTGATCGCGGCTAGTTTCGCCTACGTGGCTGTCACATGGTTTTATTCCACGATACGTCGCGACGTGCCATTGGCCAATGCAATGACGACAGTAGGCCAGCTGTTCTTGGTCTTGCTCGCGGGGATCATGCTGACCTACGCAGCGACCGCAGTCGGGTTACCGTTTCGCGATCCGGAGTTATATGCCGCTGACCGGTGGATGGGTTTTGATCGGCAAGCCTATCAAGCCCTGGTGGAGTCCAAGCCTGGGCTTCGTTTCATTCTGGACGCAGCCTATGCCACAATCCAACCCCAGACGGCCCTGGTGCCGTTCATTTTGGTTTTAAGCGGGCGGCTACCGCGCTTGCAGCAGTTTGTATTGGCGCTCGCTATATCCATGATATGCACCGCCTTGATCGCGGCAGTCATTCCTGCTGTGGATTCGTTCAACCACACTGAAACACAAAATTCTTTACGCGCCGGAACGTTGACGAGCATTCGTCTGAACAACCTTGAAGGACTGATTACATTTCCGAGTTTCCATACCACGAGCGCGATCCTGTTCGTATGGGCGCTCTGGCCCGCTCGCTACGTTCGATCACCGGCCGTCATTGTAAATGGGTTGATGATCTTGAGCACGCCAATCTCAGGAGGGCATTACGGAGTTGATGTCATTGCCGGCGGCTTGGTGGCCATCGCGGCCATTGTTGCGGCGAGCTGGCTCAACGCCCGATGGTTAGTGCAAGACCGTGATGGCGCCTCGGTGCGGTATAGGCTGGGTCGCGGAACGGCCACGTAGTCTTCGGCTCACCTGGAACTCGAAGATTAAGAGAATTGAGCACAGACGTTCGGAGGGCGGCCGCGGTGGATTTCGCCGTCGCCGGCCTCAATGAACCCGAACCCCTATTCGTGGCCGGTGAGACGACCTTGACGGGCCCGAGCTATTTTTGAGAAGCGCCGCGAAGCCGATACTCGGCCGAATGAAGTCGTCGAAACTGTTGATCGCGTCGTCCTGACCGCCCGGTGTCTGCCCGCATGGAAGGGCGCCGTCACTTATTTCGGCGGAACGCAGCGGGCGTTGTTCCGTATTGGGCTTTGAAGGCACGGGTGAGCGCCGATTTAGATGCGTAACCGACGTTCTCGGCAATTTCGGCGATGGCTGCCGTTCCACTGCGAAGTTGATCGGCTGCAAGACCAAGCCGCCAAAGGGTGAGATACCTGAGCGGAGTTTGACCCGCGACCTCGGCAAAACGCACGGCGAAGGCCGAGCGGGAGAGGCTGGCGCGCTCCGCCAAGTCAGCCAGTGTCCATTTGCGCGCGGGATCGTTGTGAATAGCTGTCAGGGCACGCCCGATGGCGGGGTCTTTTAATCCACTCAGCCAGCCAAGACTGTTGTTGCTTTTTCCGCCCCATTCGCGGACGGCCTGAATAAAAAGGATTTCGATCAGCCGCCCGATCGTTATGGCGGTCGCCGGTTTTGGATTGCGCGCTTCGTCAGCGAGGAACTGGGTTGTCAGTCTCAACCACTCGAGCGGATGCCCGTGCCGACCCTCGATCCCGACGTGCCGGATGACACCGCCATGGTCTTGGTCCGAAACTGCTTCCGCGGCGGGAACCGGCCGGACGAGTTCCAGTACGTCCGACATCGCATCGGTGCGCCCGGTAAACTCATTCATCGGCAATCCCTCGCGGTTGGACGCTGGGTATAAAAAATTTTTCCGGCTATAGCGTGGCTCCGGATCGCCGCGCTAGTCAAGGCGATGACGCTAAGCGCGCGCGCAAGAGACGCCCGCCGCAAATGAAACACCGGACAGGAGACATGAAACCATGCCAACCCATCTAACGCCGGCTGAAATGAAAGATTTCGTCCGGCGTCATTTTGAGGACTTCGTCAACAATCGCCGGGCGGACGTGATCTTCCAGAACATGTCACCGGACTTTCTTGATCACGACGGGCCAGGTGGACAGCCCACGGACGCCAAGGGCGACGAAGCCATGATGCTCGGCATGTACAAGGCCATGCCGGACCTTCACCTCACAATCCGAGAGATGATTGCGGAGAACGACCGGGTCATCTGCCGAAATATCTGGCGCTGGACCGATCCATCCTCGGGTAAAAAGATGCAAATGCACGGCTTTGTGCTCTGGCGCTTCGAAGGCGCAAAGATCGCGGAACGCTGGGCCACGGTGACCCCGCCCGCCGAAGACCATTTGACGTGGTAGCCGCAAGCCAGCCAGCCGGACGGCTGAAAGCAGCACTACTCAAGATCCCGCAGCAACCGAGGAGCGTCATGAGCGGTCCAAAGCAAGCACGGTGTTCGGGCGGTGACCTGATTTCACAGTATCTGGAGGCAGTCAGCCGCAAGGACGAAACCGCGGTTGACCGCTTCTTCGATCCCGACATCGAGTACACGGTGAATGGCGTTGTTTTCCCTGACCCGGCCAGCGGGGTGCCCTCGATTTCTCCCGATCTGCAGCAGGTCTTTCCGTGGTTTGGCGTCCATCGCGGACGCGCGGCTGTAAAGGCCTTTCTCGCCCGCCTTCATCAGAACTTGGAGGTAATGGCCTATGGTCCCCGCACCGTCGTCTCGGACGGTGAAAAAGCTGCGGTATTTGGCTGGTTTCGCCTTCGCGCGCTCTAGACAGGCCGGACCACGGATGTCGGCTACGCCGTCATCGCGGAATTGAAAGACGGGCTCATCGCAAAATACCGCTTCGTCGAAAACACGTTGGCCGTCGCTGACGCCTTCCGGACCGATGGCGTCTGGCACATCGCGACCGACGGCACGGTCCAATCTCTTCCTTTGTCCGCCTAAGAGGAATTCCATGTCAGCCGAACCAAAATTCTCGGTCACGCCATTCACGTCGAGAGAAGCGGGGGCCTGGTCGAATTCCTATCTCGTCACCGGGCGCAACGAGGCGCTGCTGTTCGATGTCGTTCAACTTCGTATTGAAGCCGGCAAGCTGGCGGACATGATCGCGCAGTCGGGAAAGACCTTGAGGACGGTTTTAATCTCGCATGCTCATCCCGACCATTTTTTGGGTTCGGATGCTGCAGGGAAAGCTCGGCGCGGAAGCGCCAAAAAAGCTCGTGATGCCGGGTGGACTTCTAGGTCGCCGAGGCGAGGTTAGACCAGAACTGTCGCGGTACGCTCAACAAGCGTCAGGAGCAGAGATCCGTCCGCTTTGTTTTGAGATTAACTTGTTTGCATATTTTTAGACCATCCATGCCATTTGTTTCAGCAACGCTCCGCTTGTGAACGAACGTGTCGAAGGGTATAGCTCGTCTTGTCAATTAAGGTATTGCGGGAGAGATCGGGATGCTGCGAGGCATCTCGGCGCCGACGGAGCAACCGCCCCGGAAACTCTCAGGCATCAAGAACCGTGTTACCTGGACAATCTGGAGAGCGACGCTTGAAATAGAGCGTCCACCGAAGGGGAACTCCCGTCGCCGATGGCGACGGGCTGAAACTCTCAGGTACCGAGACAGATGGGGCTGTCGAGCCGAACATGTTGTTCGGCATTTTCGCAGCTCTAGTCTCAGGGACCTTCTTACATGAAACATATAGCTATTATCGGCGCCGGTATCACTGGCGTGACGACGGCCTATGCCTTGCTCGAGCGTGGTTATGCTGTCACTGTTTTTGATCAGCATCGCTACGCCGGCATGGAAACATCGTTCGCCAACGGCGGCCAGCTTTCCGCCAGCAATGCCGAGGTCTGGAACAAGTTCTCAACCATACTCCAGGGCTTGAAGTGGATGATGCGGCGCGATGCCCCGCTTCTCATGAATCCGTTGCCGGGCTGGCACAAGTATTCCTGGATGGCAGAGTTCATTGCCAACATCGCCAACTACGAGAAGAACACGATCGATACCGTTAAATTGGCGATCGTGGCGCGCAAGTACCTGGCTGCGATGGCGGAACGGGAGAACATCCAGTTCGACCTGCAGAACCGCGGAATTCTGCATTTTTATCGTGACCAGGCCGGCTTCGAAAAGGCGATGAAGGTCAACGACCTTCTTAACAGGGGCGGTCTCGATCGACGCTCGGTCACGGTGGAGGAAATTCGTCAGATCGAACCGACGCTGAAGGGCACCTATTATGGCGGATTCTTCACGCCGTCCGAACTCGACCGGCGATATTCACAAATTCACGCGCGGTCTCGCCGATGCCTGTCGCCGGCGTGGCGCCCAGTTCTATTACGATGCCGAGGTGGAAGACATCACAGCGTCGGGCGGAGGCTACCGGATCGGCTGGCTTCCGGTGGCGCGCGACGATGGCGGCGCTGATGTCGCAGACTGGGAGCCTGTCAACGTCGATGCCGTCGTGATCTGTGCCGGCACCGCGAGCCGTCGCTTTGCCGCGGCGCTGGGCGACCGGCTGAACATCTATCCGGTCAAGGGCTATTCGATCACGGTTCAGCTTTATACGGCCGAGAGCCAGGATGCGGCGCCGACCGTGAGCATTCTTGATGATGCCACCAAGATCGTGACCAGCCGGCTCGGCCGCGATCGGTTTCGGGTGGCGGGAACGGCGGAGTTCAACGGCTTCAACCGCGACATCCGCCATGATCGGATCAAGCCGCTGGTCGATTGGACGCGCGAGCAGTTTCCGAACGTGGCTACCGATCGTGTCGTCGCCTGGAGTGGTTTACGGCCGATGATGCCCGGAATGTTGCCGCGCGTGGGTTCCGGCAAGCGTCCCGGCATCTTCTATAATACCGGACATGGTCACCTCGGTTGGACTCTTTCAGCCGCGACGGCGCAACTGGCGGCGGACGCCGTGCAAAAGGCGATCCCGGTCGAGACGCGTCTGGCCGCGTAATGCATCGAGCGATGCCGGTGAGCTGGCTTTGGGCCGCTCACCGGTCGCCAACCGCAATTCCACTTCAAATCGGCCGTTGCAATCACCGCAAGGCGGCCGGTGCGATCAGGCCGCCTTATTCAAACATCGAGCTACGGTCCGCCGCATGGATCTCGCGACAAGCGGTTGGCCATCCTCATACCGCGAGCAGGTCGGATATACCGGCCAAGGAATGAGATCATGTCTATTGTTCTTTCAAGCGCGCCGGCAACGGCCTCCTCACCGAACCTTTCCCTGTCTTCCGCCAATCCTTCGGCTCGCCACGCCATCGCGGCTGCGGTGCTCGGCAACGCCCTGGAATTCTACGATTTCACGACCTACGCCTTCTTCGCCGTGATGATCGGCCGCGCTTTCTTTCCGGCAACCGATGGCTGGGTCAGCCTGCTGCTGTCGGTCGCCACCTTCAGTGTCGGTTTTATCACGCGGCCTCTGGGGGGCATTTTCATCGGCGCCTATGCGGATCGGGCCGGCCGCAAGCCGGCCATGATCCTGACCATCGGTCTGATGGCCATCGGCATGTTGCTGATCGCCTTGACACCGGGCTACGCGACGATCGGTCTGGCGGCGCCGGTATTGATTGTCGTGGGCCGCATGATCCAGGGCTTTGCGCTCGGCGGCGAGGTCGGTCCGTCTACGGCTTTTCTTCTCGAAAGCGCGCCCGGGGACAAGCGCGGCCTGTTCGGGAGCTGGCAGCTCGCGAGCCAGGGTGCGGCGATTCTCTGTGCCGGCACCATCGGCGTCGCCCTGTCGCTGGTCCTGACGGCTGAGCAGATGCAGATCTGGGGCTGGCGCATTCCGTTTCTGCTGGGATTGCTGATCATCCCTGTCGGCCTTTATATCCGCAACAAGCTCCCGGAAACGGCGGGCGAATCCGCAGGCGTCGCGGAGGCGTCGACCGGCGCTGTCCTGAGACGGCTGCTGACGTCGCATCTCGGCCTGTTGCTGCTGACCATACCGGTCGGTGTTTGCGGAACGGTGTCGAATTTCATCAGTAACTACATGACGACCTACGCCATCACGACGCTGCATCTGCCGGCCGGCCTTTCGATCGCCGCGACCGCGGTCGTGGGTGTCTGCGTTCTCATATTTTCCCTGCTGGGGGGCTGGCTCTCGGATCGATTTGGCCGACGCTTCGTCATGATCGTTCCGCGGGCGCTTTTGGTGTTGATCGCTTATCCGGCCTTCCTGCTGATGATACGCGAGCCCGGTGCCGCTACCTTGCTGACGATGTCGGCGCTGATGGCCGCGCTTACTGCGACCAGCGCGGCGCCGAGTTTGGTTGCGATCTCGGAATTGTTTCCACGCGCGATACGCAGCGCGGCCCTTTCGCTGACTTATGCCTTTAGCGTCACCGTCTTCGGCGGCACGACGCAGCTTGTGGTGACCTATCTGATCGGCGTGACCGGAGATCCGCTCGCACCGGCCTATTACCTGATCGTCGCCAGTATTGCCGGCGCCATAGCGATGTTCGCCATGCCGGAAACCCGCGGCGGCGAACTGGACTAGGGGTCGCCAAGCGAATCAGAGGAGATTGTCATGACTGACCAGATTGAAACGATCATTGGCGCAATCGAGCCAGAGCTCATCGCGATCCGGCACGATCTGCATGCGCATCCCGAAACCGGCTTCGAAGAACACCGCACCGCCGCTATTGTGGCATCGACCCTGCGTCGCTGGGGCCTCGAAGTGACGGACGGCGTGGGGCGCACGGGTGTTGTCGCGACACTCAAGGGAACGCGTCCGGGAAACCGTTCCATCGGACTACGCGCCGATATGGACGCGCTCAATATCGAGGAAGCGACGGGACTTCCTTACGCATCCACCGTATCGGGGAAAATGCACGCGTGCGGCCATGATGGCCACACCGCTATTCTGCTCGGGGCGGCCTACACGCTGGCGCATCACCGGGATTTCGCGGGCACCATTCAGTTCATCTTCCAGCCCGCGGAGGAAGGACTCGGCGGCGGACTGGCGATGCTCGGAGATGGCCTGCTCGAACGTTTTCCGGTGGAGAGATTGTACGGGCTGCACAATTGGCCGGGTATGCCGGTCGGTCGTTTTGGTACCACCACTGGCGCGCTGATGGCGGCCGGCGACAGCTGGACCGTGACTTTTCGTGGCACCGGCGGGCACGGCGGCGCAACAGCTCATCTCTCGACCGACGTGACGGTGGCGCAGGCGCAGTTCGTGATGGCCGCACAGACGATCGTCAGCCGCAACGTGCCGGCGCTGCAACCGGCGGTCATCAGTGTGGGCTATATCGGCGGTGGCGCGTGGGGCTCGCCAAACGTCATTCCGTCGGAGGTGGTGATCCGCGGCACCACTCGCTGTTTCGACGAGAAGGTGCGCGCGCTTCTTGAGCGGCGGCTGTACGAAATAGCCAACGCCATCGCCGCGGTCCATGGATGTACGGCCGAACTGCTATACGAGCGGATATTTGCGCCCCTGTTCAACGATGCCGACTGCACGGCAACCGCGATAGCCGCCGCCCATTCGATCGTTGGCGAGATCCACGTGGATACCGCGGTATCCCCAGTGACGGGTTCGGAGGACTTTGCCTTCATGCTCCAGCAACGGCCCGGCAATTACATCTTCCTCGGCAACGGCGTTGCGGCGGATGGCTCCTTTGCTTCGGTGCATACCCCGAAGTACGACTTCAACGATAAGGCATTGCCCATCGGCGTGCGCTACTTCGTAGCGCTGGCGCTGCGGGAATTGGCTGCGTAAGACAGGCACGGCCGCGCTAGGCTGGATGCGGGGGGTCCTGGCGCTTGAGAAGCCTGCGCAGTCGTAATGACAGAAAGATACAGTCGGCCGCTGACGTCGTTGACCTGGATCAAAATCCCCGTAGCCCGGCAGGGCCAATAGACTATGCCGGCCTTCTTTCGATCGGCATCAACGATGGGTTCAGATGCCAATAGTCAACTTGTCGAGCGGAAGCTCCCGCGTAATTCCTGATCTCGATTGCTTCGACCATTTCCCCGATGAACTGCTGGAGGTCGCTGCCAGCGACCTCTGGCGGCATCTGCGCGGTCCTGCGCTGTTTTGTCTGCCCGGCCGGCAGCCGGGAGCCGTCTTCGTGAGCGTCCTGCTCCACGGCAATGAGGATACCGGGTGGCGCGCTCTTCAGACCGTGTTGCGGCAACACCGCACCAGGCCGCTGCCTCGGCCGCTGCTCGCCTTTGTCGGCAACATCGCAGCTGCCAAGGCCAACCGCCGGACGCTGCCTGAACAGCACGACTTCAATCGCGCCTGGCCAGGGACGCCGCATCCCGACACCCCCGCCGGCCGCCTCATGCGCCAGGTGGTCGAGATCGCGCGGCGCGAGACGCTGTTTGCCAGCATCGACATCCACAACAACACCGGAAACAACCCGCACTACGCCTGCGTCAACAGCCTCGAGGAACCTCATCTTCAGCTGGCGCGGCTGTTTGGCCGGACCGTCGTGTTCTTCCAGGAGCCGCGCGGGGTGCAATCGGCCGCCTTCGCAACGCTTTGTCCGGCGGTCACTGTCGAATGCGGGCGCCCCGGTGCGATAAGCGGCGTGACGCATGCCGCTGAGCTGATCAATTCGGCGCTCGCCTTACCGCATTTTCCCAGTCACCCGATCCCGGACAGCGACATCGACCTGATGCGGACGTTCGCCATTGTCAAAGTTCCGCCCGACGCGAGCTTTTCATATGACGGCACGGATGCTGATTTCCGCCTGCGTGGCGACCTTGACGCGCTGAATTTTTCTGAGCTCGATCGCGGGACCCTGTTCGGAACGCTGGGCCGCAATGGCCTTAGGCGGCTCGGCGTCTTCCTGGCTGAGAGCGCCGAGGCACCCCAAGGCGAATATTTCGAGTATGCCGGCGGTGAGATCCGGCTCGCACAGCGCGCCATTCCGGCGATGCTGACGCTGGATCCCAACGCCGTGCGGCTGGATTGCCTGGGCTATCTGATGCATCGGATCGGCCGGGACGGCAGGCGCAGCACGGACTGAGGGCTAAGGCCGGTTCGCGGAACGAGGACGGGAGAGACGAAAAATTGCCAGAGACGCAACTGCCCCCGCCCGCCAGCCTTATTGGCGCGCCGCCCAAGGCCGAAGAACTCGCTAGATTCCGCGCCCTGCAAGCAGGATTCTCCGGCACCTTCACGGAGATCTTCGAAGACCCCGCAATCCCGCGGACCGTGGTCATCATACCGAGCCTGACGCTCGATCAAGAGGTGATGGCCAAGGTCTCGGGCGTCCATCATTACGAAGAGAGAATGCTGTGTCTGTTGCTGCTGCTGCGGCTGCCGCGAACGCGCGTGATCTATGTGACGAGCACGCCGATCTCAGAAACCATCATCGATTATTATCTCCATTTGTTGCCGGGCGTGCCCAGCGTGCATGCCCGCCGCCGGCTGACGCTGATCTCGTGCGACGACGGATCCGCGGTCGCGCTCACCCGGAAGATCCTGGCGCGGCCGCGCCTGCTCGCGCGAATTCGCGAGGCCATTGGAGAACTGACGTCAGCGCACATGACATGCTTCACGGTGACCGAGCTCGAGCGCAAGCTGGCTCTGGCGCTGGGTCTGCCGATTTACGGGTGTGATCCATCGCTCGCGTACTGGGGCACCAAGAGCGGCTCGCGCAAAATCTTCCGGGAATCGAACGTCGACCTGCCGCTCGGCTTCGAAGACCTCGGCGATGGCCATCAGGTCGCCCGGGCCCTGTCGGAACTGAAGGGCAGCAAGCCCGGCTTGCACAAGGCGGTGGTCAAGCTCAACGAAGGATTCTCAGGCGAAGGCAACGCGGTGTTTGACTTCGCCGGCGCGCCCACCGATTCATCGCTGGTTCGCTGGATCGAGGATCGCCTGCCGGCCCTTGGCTTCGAGGCGCGCGACATGAACTGGGAGCTCTATCAGGAGAAGCTTGCCTCCATGAGCGGGATTGTCGAAGAGTTCATCCCCGGCGCGGTGAAGCGATCGCCCTCGGCGCAGTTCCGCATCAATCCGGTCGGCGCGGTGGACGCGGTCTCAACCCACGACCAGGTGCTGGGCGGGGCCAACGGGCAGATCTTTCTCGGCTGTCGCTTTCCCGCCGACCCGGCCTATCGGCTCGACATCCAGGAGCGCGGCGCCAAGGTGGCGCAGGGGCTTGCCGGCAAGGGCGTTCTCGGCCGGTTCGGAATAGATTTCATCTCGGTGCAGGAGGGCGGCGGATGGCGGCACTTCGCCATCGAGATCAACCTGCGAAAGGGCGGCACCACGCACCCCTTCCTCATGCTGCAGTTCCTCACCGACGGCCGCTACGATCCCGCGACCGGGGAATTCCTGACGCCGGCCGGCCAGCCGCGTTGCTACTATGCATCGGACAATCTCGAGTCGGAGCGTTATGGCGGCCTGACCCCGTACGATCTCGTCGACATCGCCGTCTTGAACGGCCTGCATTTTCACGCCGCGACCGGCGAAGGCGTCGCCTTTCATCTCATCGGGGCCCTATCCGAGTTCGGCAAGCTCGGCGTGGTCTGTATCGGACCGACGCCCGAGCGCGCGGATCGCTTCTATCGGCGCACGATCGAGGTTCTCGATCGGGCGGTTCAATGATGCTTCAGTTCGGGGATGAAGGAAGGTGCGGGACAAATCGTCAGCGCTCGCTTCAGGTCGCCGTGCTCGAAAGCGCTGGCTATGCGGTTGATCGGGGCCAAGCGGGCGGCCGCCGCCTTCGCGGTGTCACGCCATTTCGCGGTCACGATCGCAACCTCCCTGATCACGCGGCGTTCCGACTTCCGAGACTCAGACGCCAAGTGCCTTCGGCACTCCGCTCCAATACTGTCGTGGATCTTCCGAAAGGCTCCGGCGTGACACCGCGAATCCAGAGCTCCATGCGCTGGACGTTGACCTGCACGAAACTTGCGTTCTCCCGGTCCGCCTCGGTGGGAAAATAGGCGTTGTAGGCGCTCTTCCAGAGCCGGCGGACCTCGGCGGCGGTTTCGATCAGCGCGGCGTCGCCGCTCAACACAACGAAAGCATCGTCGTGGTCGTGCTGAAAGATGAGTCCGACCTTGCCGGCACGACGAATGTCGGATGCCTTGCGCGAGCGGCCGTCGGTGACGAAGCAGACAGTCCAGTCGCGATCGTCAGCGTCGGGCATCAGGCGCCCCATCGGCCGCGCGTTGGCGCCGCCGCACTCGGCTTCGGTCAGCAGCCAGCAATATTGCACGCGGGCGATCGTCTTGGCAGCGCCTCCGAGGAGCTGGCTTACTTCCCCGTCATCGCGCCGGTTTTCGGTTTGTGACATGGACAAATCCTCTCTCGACGGTGGTCAATATATCACTTGTTGACTGCTAGGTCTAGACCAAATAGTCTACATGAAATGGGACGACCACTCTTCGACAATGCGGGCTTTCTCGCCGCGGCTCGTGCGTTGGCTTGCGAACGGGGCCCCGGTGCGGTGACGGTCAATTCCATCACGCAACGGCTGAAAGCCCCAAAGGGTTCGTTCTATCACCGCTTTCCTTCGCGCGACGCGCTGCTCGGTGAGTTGTGGTTGAAAACCGTGCTGGCCTATCAGGAGGGGTTCGTCGCGGCCATCGAAGCCGCGGACGGGCTCGCTGCGGCGCTTCACACGCCTGCCTGGGCGCGCCAGCATTTGGACGACGCGCGATTACTGTTGCTCTACAGTCGTCATGATTTCGTGCAGGGCGATTGGCCCGCGGCTCTCAAACGCAGCGTGCGCGACCAGGCGCAACGGTTCGAGACCTGCCTGTCGAACTTTGCACGACTTGCATTCGGTCGCGCAGGTCCGGCCCAACTCCAGCGCGCCGCCTTCGTGCTCGCGGGAGTTCCAATCGCCGCCATCAAGCCGTATCTTGAGCATCGCGAAGCGCCGCCGGCACAGGTCGATGAACTGATAACGACGACGTACCACGCGATCGTTGATGGCGGGGCACGAAGCAATGCCGATGACGGCGCGCCGACACGGCGGTGAATGGGATCAAGCTCCATCTTGCCGAGGCCGGCCCCGCATTGGCCGGAGCGAAGTCCCTCGTTTCGGTGTTATATATAAGGCGCGAGCAGATTTTCGATCCATTTCATGAATGCGCGGACACGACGCGACAGGTTGCGCCGATGCGCTACGACCAGGGACACCGGGAGCGGCCTGTGCTGAAAATCGGGTAGAATCTCTACCAACGCTCCGCTCTCGAAGTAACGGCCAATCACCAACAGGGGTGCCTGAATCAGGCCAAGACCGGCGACGCCAGCGGCTTCATAGGTCTGCACGCTGTTGACGTGCAGCGCACCTGGCAACTCAAGCGTCGCGTAGCTGTCGCCGTCCGGATATTCCCATCCAAAGGGTTTTGCGCCGAGCGTCCTTGCAAGATGAACGGCCTGGTGTCCCTGGCGCCGGAGATCTTCTAGCGATAGAGGGACGCCGTGCCGCTCCAGGTAGGCCGGACTGGCTGCGTTGACCATGCGCAACTTGCCCAGCGGGCGGGCAATCAGCGTCTCGTCCCCGATGGGGCCAAGTCGCAATACGCAGTCAAAGCCCTCCTGAACCAGATCAACTTGGCGATCCGTGCTCGACATCTCCAGCTCCAACTCGGGATAAGTCGCCATGAAGGCCGGCAAGGCCGGCACAATAGTCGTACGCGCCAGCTCGCTTGGCAGATCAACCCGCAAACGTCCGCGAAGCGCCACGCGATCGCCTGCGAACATCGAGTGCAGATCATCAACGTCGGCAAGCAGATCCCGGGCACGTGCATGAAATATCCGTCCGTCTTCGGTCAACTGCACGCTGCGCGTTGTCCGGTGCAGAAGCCTGACACCGAGATCTTCTTCCAGCTTCCGCACCGCCGTTGAGGCTCTTCCCTTCTGAATGCCCAGACTATCGGCTGCGTGGGTGAAGCTCCCCATTTCCGCGACCGTTGTGAAAATCAAGATGGGTTCGAGATTCTGCATGTTCGTATCTCGGCATTGTTCACCGCAGAGAGAACGGTGAGTTCAATTCCAAGGTATTTATCATGCCTGCTGGATACAATAAGTCTCGAACTTAGGAACCCCCATCGGAGAATGACAAATGTCCCAAACGATGAACCTGCATCAGGAGCCTGACACTTTGAGCTTGGATCGCGCCCAGTGGGCCGGGCGGATCATGAGCGCATTCGTCGTTATCGCTATGGTGGCAGACGGCACCATTCAGCTTTTCGCGCCGGCACAGATCGCGAGCATGCTGCACGAAACCGGGTTCGCGATGGACCTGACCCGTGTCGTGGGTCCGATCATACTCGCCTGCGCCATGCTTTACGCCATCCCGGTCACTTCCGTCCTCGGCGCGATCCTGGTGACGGGATTTTTGGGAGGTGCCATCTGCGCCCATGTCCGCATTGGTGAGGTGGGGTCGCCGCCGGAACTCGTTTCCCTGCTGCTGGGCGCGATGACATGGGGCGGCCTCTACGCGCGCGATCCCCGGATTCGCGCCATTCTGCCGCTCATCCGCTAAACCAACGGGGCAGTGCTCTGTCCCTCAAGATAAGGAGAAAACGCATGTTTTTAGTAATGGGAATCACGGGAAAAGTGGGCGGCGCGACGGCGGAACATCTGTTGGCGCGGGGCAGGGACGTGCGCGCGCTCGTTCGCAATCGCGAGAAGGCGTCAAGCTGGGCAAACCAGGGCGTGGAACTGGTTGACGGTGATTGGAATGACTCGGCAGCCATCGAGCAGGCGCTCAAAGGCGTTGAAGGTGCGTTTGTTATGCTGCCGGCTGTATGGGCGCCCTCGCCCGACTACAAAGAAGCAAAGGGCGTGATTGCGAACTATGTCGAGGCGCTCACCAAGTCAGCGCCGCCGCGAGTGGTAGCGCTCTCGTCGATGGGTGCGAACAGAGCCAGCGGGCTCGGGATGATCACGGCGCTGTCGCTTCTGGAGCAAGGCTTTCGCAACCTGATATCTCCGGTCGCCTTCGTGCGCGCAGGCGGATTCTTTGAAAACTTCCTTTACGGCTTGCACGTCGCCCAAGGCGGAATGCTGCCGGTCTACTATAATCCGACAAACCGCAAATCGACCATGGTCGCGACCAACGACATCGGCGCGGAGGTCGCAACCCTTTTGACCGGGCCATCCTGGCCAGGGCATCGCGTCATCGAGCTTGGTTCGATGGTCAGCGCGGACCAGGTCGCGAAGCAATTGGGTGAAGTCCTGAAGCTCGACGTGAAAGCCTCTGCAGTCCCGCGCGCAGGGTGGGCGGAAGCGTTCGAGCAATTCGGCATTCCCAAGGGCCACACCGGACCTGCTGAAGAAATGTTTGAGGCCGTGAACGCCGGATGGATGGATCTCGGAGTTCGAGGGTACGGAGCACGTCGCGGGTACGACATCTGCACGCGACGTCTTCGCGGCGGCCCGGAGACCGTAACGGCATGAACTGCGGCGTCACCAAGGACGCTTCCGGGGTACTTGTCCAAGCATCAGCGAGTGCGACCTCGCACCAGAACGTCGAGCGTTAGTTGGCAAACCGCTCAGGTATGGTGGCACTTCTGGAGGGCACCTCCGAAATTGGATTTGGTAAGGATCTGATTTTGACTGGTGGGCCCGGCATCGTGCCTGTCCAGCGCGCCTCATCGGTGCAAGGTGCCTACCCGGAGAGGCATGGAATGGAGAAGTGAAACGATGCGCCGTGGGGTTTGACGGAATTGGCCCACAACCGGCCACCATGCGCCTCGACGATCGACTTGCTGATCGACAGTCCCATGCCCATGCCCTGCGGCTTGGTGGTGACCAGCGCCTCGAACAGCTGATCGATCCGCTCCTCGTCGAAGCCAAGGCCGTTGTCGGTGACACTGACGAGAATGCTGTTCGAGTCTCCCGGCCCGCAGGCGACGATCAGCTTCCGACGTCCCTCGGTCGCCGCCATCGATTCGATCGCATTCATCGTCAGGTTTAGCAGTACCTGCTGGAGTTGCACCTTGTTGCCAAACACGGTGGTGTTGCCGTCCGCCAGCCTGGTCTCGAGATCGATATTGTGGTGGCGTAGCTCGCTCCGGATGATCGACAACATCTCGCTGGCGATCTCGTTGATGTCCACCGGCGACATCTTCGGTGCCGACTTGACGGCAAGTCCTCGGATGGTCTTGACGACGTCCGCAGCGCGTCGGCCGTTTTCGACGACGCGCCGCGCGGCGTCCTTGGCTTCGGCGGTCGACGGCTGCTCGCTGTTGAGCCAGCGCTGACAGACGTCGGCATTGGTGATGATGGCCGTCAACGGCTGATTGATCTCGTGCGCGATCGAGATCACCAGCTCGCCAATGGCCGTGAGCCGCGACATTCGCATCAGCTCGGACTGTGACTTTTGGAGCGCCTCGACCAGCGCGTCCTTTTCTTCCAGGAAAGCGGTCTTCAGCGACATCGCGGCCTGCGACGAGAGCAGTTTCAACATCGATAGCTTCACAGGCGTGAAGACGCCGGGTACGAGATCGTTCTCGAGAAAGATGATCCCGATCAGCTTGGCGCGCTTCATCAACGGCAGGCACAAGACGGAGCGCGAGCGCGCCCTGACGATGTAGGGATCCGCGCTGAACGGGCTCGCCTGGGCATCATCGATCGTAATCGCCTCGCCGGTGCGGGCGACCATGTTCACGATCGAGGTCGGCGAATCCTCGACTGAGACGATATCGTCGCGGAGCGCCACCTCGATGCCGGTCTGCGTCGTTCGTGCCTCGGCGCGGATCGAAAGATCGTCTGCTTGTGGCAAGATCAACAGGCCGCGTTGTGCACCGGCATGCTCGACAACGAGCGTCATCAGCGTTTCCATCAGCCGCGGTACGCCGGATTCATTGGAGACGGCCTCCGAGGTTCTCACCACCGCGGCCAGATCGAAGCTTTCGGCAATGCTGGCAGGCACCTGCGCTGCGGCCGGAAAGCTCGCAGCCAGATCGGGGTGAAGCCGCTCGATATGGGCGACCTTGCCAAAGGCGCCCCATTGTTGGTAGCAGTCGCGCGCCTTGATCAGGTGTGCCTGATAGGCGGTCTCGAGGCCGTGATGGCGGTAGAAGTCGGCGGCAAGTTCGTGGGCGATGGCTTCGACCTGCGAGACCCGCCCACGCCGTGACAGCGATATGGCCTGCTGGTAAAGCTGCAGGGCGTCGAAGGAACGCCCCTGGAGGCGCGCCATCTCGGCTGCCAGCAGCGCCGCTGCGCCGCTGTAGTTCCCGGGATTGTGAACTTCCCAGCCGGCCATTTCCCTGTGTGCCGCTGCGAGTCTTTCCTCGAACTCGACGCGCTCCGGCGGTGACGTCGCGGAAAAGGCCTTGGCCGCACTGATCAACCCGACATAGAAATGAAAGATCGAGTACTCATGATGGCCGACCGTCGTCCAGAGCAATGGCTCCGCCTTGCGAAGTGCGACGAAGGCGTCCTCGTGGTCGCCCGCGAAGTACCGCGCCTGCATCTTGCGGATCCAGAACCAGCAGGCAGCGATGTCCAGGCTGCGGTTCGTCGAGAGCTGCCGCTCGAACGCGTCCTCGTCAAATCCGGATGAGTTCAAGGACCCGAAGGCGATGGTCTCGCCGCGAAGCGACCTGATCAGCTGCAGTTGGGTGGTAATGATATGGATGATGAGGCCGAATTTCGCCCGCTGCATCAGCGACAGCCGGGCCGCGGCCTCGATTTCGACTTCGTCCAGCGGGTCTCCCGCAGACAACCGATTGGTAATCAGCGTGCAGGAGGAAAAGCCGGCATAGGTGAGATCGCCGGTCTCGTTGGATTCGTCGAACGCCCGGCGAAGATACGGCTGGGCCTCGTGCAGCGGGCGGGCCCAGGGCAGCACATGCGCGCCGTAGGTGAGATGCACGCGGGCCTTGTACCGGCCGAAACCAGGAGTTTCGACCAGGCGGAGGCCGAGATTGCCGTATTTGAGTGCTGTGCCGTAGTCGCCGAAGCAGGGACCGACCACCATCCCGAGATAAGCGTAGGCGAGGGCGGAGGCGCCGCAATTGCCGTGCTGAACGCTGAGATTGACCATCCGGCACAGCAGCAGGCAGACCAGATTGAGATCGGTGAAAAACGCCGGCGCCAGCGCCGAGATCATCACCGAGAAGATGGTCGATCGGGATCGATCGACCAGCGGTGGCAGATCGATCAGGGACTCGATCGAGCGGCTATCGAGGCGTCGCCTCAAGATCTCATATTCGGCGCGGGCTTCCGCTCGGTCCGGATGCGGCGACCAGACGATGCCGGCGTCGTTCAGATAGCCGAGGCAGGTTCCGATGGCACGGTCGCTGCGATCCATCGCCGTGTACAGGGTAATCTGCAACGCCACGACGGCGGCAGTCGTGATCGCGTCGGAAGCCTTGGTCGCCAGGCGTTGCAGCCGCGCTTCCGCTTCCGTCAGCGCACCGGTCAGGAATTCGCATTCAGCGAGCTGGTATTCGATGTCGAACGCAAGATCCCGCTGCCGGTCCCATCGATCCTGGCCGAGCAATGACAGCGCCGTCGTGAGGTAGATCCGCGCCGAGCCGTAAGCGATCGCCTTCTTCGCGGCGCGGCCGGCGTCGCGATTATAGCCTGCAGCGGCAGCCCTCTCGGAGTCCGACGAGATCAGGGCTGCGCCGAGATTGTAATGGCTCACGACCCGGAACAGAGCATCGGAGGATGCCGGCACGGTATTGGCGAGATGTCGAGCGATCCTCAGATGCCGGCTAGGCAGGTCGGAAGCGTCGATCAGCCCGTAGGCCGCCTCGCGAACGCGGTCATGAACGAAACGATATTCGTTGCCGGTCCGCAGCAGCAACTCGTTGGCGACGAGCTCCTGCAATGCCTCATGCACGTCGTCGGCCGCGAGGCCGCATAATTGCGCGAGCAAATCCGCGTCTGCAGTCATCCCCAGGCAAGAGCAGTATTGCAGAACATCCCGCGTGCGCGGCGGCAGCGCCTCGAGCTTGCGGGCCATCAGGTCCACGACGTTGTCGGTAAAGCCCTTACCGTCGATCAGCTCGATGTTCCAGGTCCACTCCTGATGCAGCGCGTGAAAGCTGACGAGTTGCTCGTGGAGCAGGGAGGAGAAGAACTGAATTGCGAAGAACGGGTTTCCGCCGGTCTTTCGGTAAATCAAGGCTGCGAGCGGCGCGACGCGCTCGGGGTCGCTGCGCAGCACACCGGCTACCAGCGCCTTGACTTCCTGCGATCCGAGCGGTGGCAGATGTATCGTCTTGACGGACGGCCCGCTGTGCCGAATGTTCTCCAGCGTACGCGCAAGCGGATGCGCGGCATCGACTTCGTTGTCGCGATAGGCGCCGATCACGAGAAGATGGCTGGTGTCGATTTCGTTCGCCAATCGTAACAGGAATTCCGACGTCGCCTCGTCCAGCCATTGCAGATCATCGAGAAACAGCACAAGAGGATGCTCGGGCCGCGCGATCGCGCAGAGAAAACGTCCAAGCACGGCTTGAAACAGGCTTCGGCTCTCCTGCGGTGGTAGATCCGGAAGCGGTGGCTGATCGCCGATCACGAGCGCGAGGTCGGGGATCAGGTTGACCATCAGTTCGCCGTGTTCGCGGACGGCTTCTTGCAGCGTCGTTCGCCACCCCGCCAGATCGTCGTTGCCTTGCCCGAGAATTTGGCGCACGAGCGACTGAAACGCCTGCGCCAGCGTCGCGAAAGGAATATCACGCTTGTATTGATCGAACTTGCCCGAGATGAACCGGCCGTTGGTCGGCGTCAGCGACTTGCGCAGCTCGTTGACGACCGATGATTTTCCGGCCCCCGAATATCCCGAGATGAACAGCCATTCGGTGGCGCCCGTCGATGCCACGCGGTGATATGCCGAGAGGATGGCGTTGATTTCGGCTTCGCGCCCGTACAGCTTCTCCGGCATGCGGACGATGCCGGCGGTGTCATGCACAGTCAGTCGTACGCCCGCCGTGGTTCCGTAGGTTTCCCACGCGTCCAGACAGTTCCGCAGGTCGCGCTCGACGCCGGCGGCGGTCTGATAGCGGTCGTCGGCGGATTTCGCCAATAGCCGGAAGACGAGTCGCTCGATCGCGGCGGTCTCCGGACGGGCGTCGGGCAGCGGGTTCGGCTTGCGCGCGATGTGGTAATGTATCCAATGGCTCGGACTGCCGGCCAGGAACGGCAGGCTGCCGCCGGCGAGCATCTGATAGAGGATGATGCCGAGCACATAGAGATCGCTTCGGGTGTCGACCGAGCGGTTGACCCGGCCGGTTTGCTCCGGAGACATGTAGATCGGCGAGCCGGTGGGCGTGTCGTGTCCCACGAGGTCAGGGCGCTCCCGGCGTGACTGCGACGCACCGCCTAATCCGGTCAGCCAGACCCGGTCGGCGTGGTCGACCCAGATGGTATCCGGGCGAAGATTGCGATGGACCAGGCCGCGTTCGTGAACGTGTCCGAGCGCCCGCGCCAGTCCGATCGCCCTTCGAATCGCCGTAGCTACGGTGATCGGTTGCGCCAGCAGCTCGGACAGCGGGCGCGCATCGAGGTCGTCGATGAGCAGGGCGGTCTGGCCACGGGCGGATACCACTTCGCGTGGTCGGATCACGGCATCGGAGTTGAGATCCCGGGTCAGCGCGAACTCCTGGTTTAGCCGCTGCACGGCGCCCGGATCGTCGGAATCCCCCATCAGCAACAGGCGGGTACGTGCCGTCTCACCGTCTCGCATTCTGTAGACGTTGAAGCCGCCGCCGCGTCGCAGGAATTCCACCTGATCCGTGATCTGCTTCACAACGATCATCCATTTGTTGCAGGCGACATACCCATCAGCCGGGACCCGTGCGGCTCAAGGCTTGCTGGATGCATTGCACGAGCACCTGGGCGTCGAACGGTTTGCTCAGAAAGCCGATTGCACCGAGCGATCGTGCCTGGGCTTCAATCCGCTCGCTTGGAAACGCCGTGATGAAGATCACCGGAGGCGCCCTGCCTTCGGAGACGAGCTTCGACTGGAGTTCGACGCCGCTCAGGCCGGCCATCTGAACGTCAGTGATCAGGCAGGCCGACGATGAGGCTGCGTCGGACTCGAGGAACTGCTGGGCCGATTCGAACCCACGGGTGGTATGCCCGAGCGAACGGATCAGCGCTTCGATGGCGATCCGGACGTTCTCGTCGTCATCTATCACCGATATGATCTTGCCGATGGTCAATTCTGCCATCCTCAAGGGTGATGCAGGACGATCCGACGCCTCGAAACAGTGCAGCAGGTCCTCCAGTGCCATAAGTCATACGATGGTGTTACATCGCCTCCCCCGATCGCGGAGCGATCAGCTCGGCCATCCTCACCAGATCGGCGATCGAGCGTGCGGCCATCTTCTTCATCACCCGGCCGCGGTGGATCTTCACGGTGATCTCGCTCAGTCCGAGGTCCGCCGCCACGTTCTTGTTCAAGGAGCCGGCGGAAACCATTTCGAAAATCTGCTTCTCTCGCGGCGTCAACCTGGCGAAGCGCTGCACGACCTCGTTTCGCTTCCGTGCGGCTTCCCGTTGTCTGCGATCGAGGTTGACAGCCGCAGCCACCGCATCCAGCATCTCTTGCTCGCGAAACGGCTTGGTCAGGAAGTCGAGAGCGCCCGCCTTCATCCCTCGCACCGTCATCGGGACGTCGCCGTAGCCGGTCATCAGGATGACGGGGATTCGAACGTCCAGTCTCGTCAACATGTCCTGCAGGTCCAGGCCGCTGGTGCCCGGCAGGCGGACGTCGAGGATCATGCAATTCGCTTCCGCAGGAATCCCTGCTGCCAACAAATGCTGCGCTGACTCGAATGATACGATCCGGTTGCCGATCGATCTGAAGAGGCCGGCAAGTGCCTCCCTGATATCTGCGTCATCGTCTACCACCAAGATCAAGGGGGCGGGCTCTGCAGTCATGCGCGATTTTGTGGTCGAGGTTGCCGAGGATTGCCCGACCATACCGGAGGCAGCGGGAGAACGCCAGATCGAGCTTGAGTCGCGTTCCCCGAGAGCGACCATGGCCCGGGTGTCATTCCATCACGATCTCGAGAGCGAGGGCAAACCTTAGTTTGATAATCCGGAAACCAATTCATGCCGGGATGAGCACCTTCGTGCGACTTACGGTCTTGGATGAACCCCGCTTGAATGGGTTGCAACGGCGGATGTCAAAGGCAGCGTCGTGCACACCACACAGACAGCCGCCGAATATCGATGCCGGCAAAATGGGAGAGCGGAAATGGCTACCAAAGTTGCAGATGCTATCGTCGAGACATTGCAGTCCGCCGGCGTGAAAAGGTGCTACGGCGTGGTTGGCGACACCTTGAATGACATCGCGCACAGCATTCAGAACAGCGACATCCGATTCGTGCACATGCGGCACGAGGAAGCCGGCGCGTTTGCCGCGGGAGCGGAGGCGCTGTTGACTGGAGGACTCACCGCGGTCGCAGGAAGTTGCGGCCCAGGCAGCCTCCACTTCGTCAACGGGCTCTTCGAATGTCATCGCAATCGTTCGCCAGTGATCTTGATCGCGAGCCAGGTGCTGCGTAGCGAGCTCGGCTTCGATTTCATCCAGGAAGTCGATTTCAAGGACGTCTACCGTGGCTGCAGCGTCTACTGCGACATGGTCTACACGCCGGAGCAGGCGCGGCGGAAGACGGTGATCGCCTGTCAGGCCGCAATCGCCAAGCGCGGAGTGGCCGTTCTGATCGTTCCCGTCGACGTCTCGAAGGCCAGGATCGACGACGACGTGCCCTATCGCGTCCATGTCAGCAGGCCAGCCACGGTGCCGAGCCAGGAGGAGCTCGATCGGATCGCGGCCATCCTGAATTCCGGCAAAAGGGTGGCAATTTACGCTGGGTCGGGCAGTCAGGACGCTCACGACGAGATCCTCGCGACGGCGCAGAAGCTGATGGCGCCCGTCGCCCATACCACGCGGGGAAAGGATTTCATCGAGTACGACAACCCGCACAACGTCGGAATGACCGGCCTGATCGGGGGTGAGGCGGGCTATCGCACGGTGCTCCATTGCGATGTTCTGCTGCAACTTGGGGCCGATTTCGCCTGGCGTCAGTTTTATCCCGAGAAAGCGAAGACCATTCAGATTGACATTGAGCCCACCCACCTTGGTCGGCGTCATCCCGTCACCATCGGGGCGATCGGAAGCGTCAAGGCGACGCTTGCGGCCTTGCTCCCTAGGCTTCATCAGAAAACCGATTTCTTCGTTCCACGATGAGAGCGTGGCTCGCTACAAGGACATGATGGCGGGGCGCTATGCGGCCGCCAGGCCGCTCCGCGGAGACGTCATCCCCGGCAACTATCTCACCACCATTATCGATCGCTATGCCGACGGGAATGCTTTGTTCACGGGCGATGACGGCACGCCCGTCGTATGGTTACACCAGTTGGTCAAAGTGAACGGCAAGCGGCGAACGTTCGGAAGCCTGCTCCATGGGACCATGGCGACGGCCTTGTCGTCGGCGCTTGGACTGCAAGCCGCGCAACCGGGGCGTCAGGTCATTGCGATGTGCGGCGATGGCGGAATCGCGATGCTTTTCGGCGAGCTGATGACCACGCTCCAGGAGAACCTCCCGATCAAGATCGTCGTGTACGACAATGGAAAGCTGGGCTTCGTCGAGATCGAGCAAAAGACGGAAGGCCTGCTGCCCACCTTCACCGACCTGAAGAATCCGGATTTCGGCAAGGTGGCCGAGGCCATGGGCTTGTGGGGTCGCACCGTTTCCAAGGCCGGCGAGCTGGAACAAGCGGTGCAAGACTGGCTCGCCCAGCCTGGACCCGCGCTGCTCAATGTCAAGGTTGCGCCGATGCAACTGGTGATGCCGCCGACGATCGAATTCGACGCGGCCAAGGGGATGGCGTTGTACACCGTCCGCGCGGTCCTGCACGGACGCAGCGGAGAAGTGTGGGAGATGGCGAAAGAGAATTTCGTCTGACTAGGTCGAATCTGTCGGATCGCGGGACTGCGCGGTTTGCAAAGGTGCTCGGCGGCCGAGCCGCCGATCGCATTGATCTTGCTTGGGCCAACCTTGGGTCTTGATCAGCAGGGAGTTTAGCCATGACTTGGACTGCGCTCTTCCTCTCGCGTCTTCAGTTTGCGTTCACCGTCTCGTTCCACATCATATTTCCCTCGTTCACGATCGGCCTTGCTGCTTGGCTTGCCGTGCTCGAGTGTCTGTACCTCGTCACGCTGCGGCCCGTGTTCCGGCGACTGTTCGAATTCTGGCTCAGGATATTCAGCGTGGCATTCGGCTTGGGCGTGGTATCGGGCATCGTTCTCGCCTTCGAGTTCGGAACCAACTGGAGCCGTCTCTCCGAGGCGACCGGTCCGATACAGGGGCCGCTGCTCAGCTATGAAAGCTTCACGGCGTTTGCGCTCGAGGCGTCCTTCTTCGGCGTATTGATTTTCGGACGCGATCGCGTCGCGCCGGCCTTCTACTTCCTGTCGACGCTGATGGTCGCGCTCGGAACGACCTTCAGCGCGTTCTGGATCATGGTCAACAACAGTTGGATGCAGGTGCCCGTGGGGTATGCGATCGAACATGGAACGTTCGTCCCAACCGATTGGGCCGCGATCATTTTCAACTCGGTGGTCTGGGCACGATTTCCACACATGCTGCTGGCTGCGTACATTACGGGCGCCTTCTGCGTGGCGGCCACCGGCGCCTGGTATCGCCTGAACAACAAGTTCGCGCTCGAAGGTCGCCTGATGCTCCAGATGGGCCTATGTTTTGCGGCAGTACTGTTGCCGATACAGTTCGTGTTTGGGCATCTGAACGGCGAATACGTGCACGACAAACAACCCGCGAAATTCGCCGCCATCGAAGCGAGGTGGCATGACGAGCAGCCGGCCGCCGAGGTCCTCTTTGCGATTCCCGACCCCGACCACGAACGCAACCGTCTCGAATTTCGCATCCCCTATCTCGGCAGCCTAATCGCGACCATGCGCCTCGATTCGAAGGAAGTGGGCCTGACTGACTTTCCAAAGTCCGAGCGCCCGCCGATCCAGATTCCGTTTTTCGCATTCAGGCTGATGGTTGGCTGCGGCCTGCTCATGCTGCTCGTCGCCTGGGCGGGGTCGCTCTACCTGCTCACCGATGGAGGCAAATGGCAAAACCTGCTGCTGTGGTCGACCTTTCTCAGTTTTCCGCTGCCCTTCGTGGCCACCCTGACCGGATGGTTCACAGCCGAAGTCGGACGTCAGCCATGGAGCGTCTATGGACTGCTGCGCACGTCGGATGCCGTCACGCCGACGCTGACCGTGAATGCGACCATTGCGTCGCTGGCGTTCTTCGCTCTGGTGTACCTGACGATCTTCAGCTTCGGGACGCTCTACATCTATCGGCTCCTCAAGGCTGGCCCATCGGATACCAAGTCTGAGATCCCGATCAATCCGAAGCGGCCGCTGGCCATTCCTGGCGAGGCGCCGGCGGTCCAGGTGGAAACTCGCAATGCGGAGGGCTGGATATGATCATGTTTTGGACAGCGGTGCTCGCCTCGACGACGCTCTTGTACGTGTTGCTGGACGGTTTCGATCTCGGGGTCGGCGTGCTCTTTGCCTTCGCGAAGGACGAAGCTGACCGTCGCAGCATGCTTGCTGCCATTTCTCCGGTATGGGACGGCAACGAGACCTGGCTGGTTCTAACGGGGACGATCTTGTTTGGCGCCTTCCCACTCGTTTACGCCACCCTGCTGTCGGCCTTTTATCTGCCTCTGGTCGTGATGCTGGGGGCACTGATCTTCCGCGGCGTCGCGTTCGAATTTCGCTTCAAGGCGAAAATCGGCTTCCGCTGGCTCTGGGATGTCGGCTTCGCCGGCGGGTCGATCGTCGTCTCGTTCGTGCAGGGAATGACCGTCGGCGCCCTGGCCAGAGGTTTGCCTGTCCAGGACGGACACTACGTCGGCGGTACCTTCGGCTGGTACAGTCCATTCGCCCTGCTGTGCGGCGCTGGCCTGACGTTGGGCTACGCGCTGCTGGGCGCCGGTTGGCTGGTCAGGAAGTGCGACGGGCCGCTGCGCGACCGCGCCTATGGTTACCTGGCCTTCCTGACGGCGGCGGTGCTGGCTTTCCTGGTCGTCGCCTTTGTCTATGCCCTGGCGATGCACTTCCAGATCATGGGCCGCTGGCTGGAACGTCCCTATCTGCTGGTCTTTCCGCTCTTGGGTGTCTACGCAGCTTTCTCCTTGCTCAGGGGGATAAAGGACAAGCAGGACCTGCTGCCGTTCCGCATGATCGCGCTGATCTTCGTGACGGCGTTCGCCACGCTGGCAATTTCGTTCTGGCCGTTCATGATCCCCTTCTCCGTGACCATCGACCAGGCCGCTTCGCCGAGCTCGAGCCTGGATTTCATGTTCTGGGGCGCCGGGCTCTTCGTGCTGCCGCTGACAATCGGCTATACTGCCGTCGTTTACCGCGTTTTCCGGGGAAAAGTCGTCGAGATAAGCTTCGACTGACGTCAGGGCGCAATCGACATCATTCGATGATGGACCAAAGGGAAAAGGGCATGGAAGCGTCGAGCTGTGGTGCGGATACTCAAGCCCCGGCCGGGGCAGCAAACGGGAAGCGGCAGAGCAAGCCCGCTGCGACACCGACGGCTGTCATCATCGTGGCGGTCGTCACGATCGGCATCATCGGGCTTTCCCTGTTCTATCTGCTGCGCCCCGAACCGCTGCTGGTGCAGGGCGAGGCGGATGCGACGCGGTTCGACATCGCCGCGCGTGTCGACGGACAAGTCAAGGAGATTCCCGTCGAACGCGGCCAGAACGTCCCGGCAAGCGCGGTCCTGGTGCGTATCGACAATCCCGAGACCGTGGCCAAGCTCGAGCAGATGAAGGCCGCCAAGGCCGTAGCAGACGCCCAGCTCGCCAACGTCCTCGTCGGAACAAGGGTGGAGACCATTGCCGCGCGGAAAGCGGAAATGGAGCGCGCGCAAGCCGCACTGGTGCTGGCGCAGAAAACGTTCGATCGCACCCATACTCTGACCGAACAGGGCAACGCACCGCAAGCCCGCCTCGATCAGGTGACCGACACCCTGCACGAAACCGAGCGGGCGGTCGATCAGGCAACCTCCGCCTACCAACAGGCCGTCAATGGCTACACCAAGGAAGAACGGGCGATTGCCAAGACCAATGTCGGGAAGGCCGATGCCGACATCCAGAGCGTTCGATCGATCATCGATCAACTCGTTGTCTATGCCCCCGTCGCATCGCAGGTCTACCAGCGCAATGTGGAGCCGGGCGAATACGTATCACCCGGCGTCCCGCTCGTTACCTTGATCGACCTCGCCGATGTCTGGATTCACTTTGATCTGCGCGAGGACCTGGTGAAGGGACTGAAGGTCGGCGACCGGTTCGACGTGCACATTCCTGCGCTCGATGACCGGCTCGTCACGGTCGAAGTCAAGCTGATTGCGACCAAGGGCGAATATGCGAGCTGGCGAGCGACCCGCGCCTCGGGCGATTTCGATCTACGGACGTTTTCAATTCGAGCCTACCCGGTTCAGCCGGTGCCGGAGCTCCGGCCGGGAATGAGCGCCTACCTCGACTGGCGGTCACGACGATGACGGTATCCAGGCCCGGATTCTGGCTGGTCGCACGGCGCGAGTGCCGCTGGCTGTTGCGCGACCGCGTGGCACTGCTCCTGATCTTCGGCGTTCCGTTTTTCGCGTTCATCGTGCTCACGACCGTCTTCAGCCATCCCGTCATCCGCGGACTTGGCGTGACAATCGTCGACGAGGACCGGTCGAATGCGTCGCGTGCGCTCGCGGAATATGTCGCAGCCTCCCCGAGCCTGCAGATTGCCGACCGCGCAGGCACGCTCTCGACGGCGGTGCAGGATATTCGCTCCGGCAAGGCAATCGCGGCGATCCATGTCCCGCCCGATTTCGAGCGCGACCTCGAGGCCGGAAGTCGGCCGCAGGTCGTTGGTTTCTACAATCAGCAATTTCTCACGGCGTCCGGCATCGCGTCCTCGGGTCTGAGCGATGCGCTGTCGGCGGCGGCGGCCGTGGCCGCCCCTGCCCGCCGCGCCGCGCCTGCGCCGGCGTCCATCGGAACGATGACTGCGGAGACCATCGCGCTGGTCAATCCGCAGAAGAACTACGCGCAGTTCCTGCTCCGCGCGCTGCTGCCGACCATCATCCACGTCGTGATCACCTTGGCCGCGGTCTACTCGGTCGGGTCGGAATTCGGCCGTCGGGATGCGCGGGCATGGCTGGAAAGCGCGGGCGGCGATCCCGTCGTTGCGCTGATCGGCAAGCTCGCGCCGCTGTTCGGCATCTTCGTGGTGATCATGTTGGCCGAACCGTTCGTGCTGGAGGGCGCACTGCAGATCCCGTTCAAGGGGGACGTGCCGCTGATGATCGCTGCCGGCTGCCTCCTGATCGTCGCCCACCTGTCGCTCGGCGCCCTGCTGCCGCTGCTGGTCGGCGACCTCGCAACGGGACTGGGACTTGCGGGCCTGATTGCCTCTCCGGCGTTCGGTTATGCAGGTGTCGGCTTTCCTACGCTCGGCATGAACACGTTCGCCCATGTCTGGAGCGCGGTCCTGCCGCTGCGCTGGTACATGGCCGTGTTGCTCGGACAAGCGGCGCGGGGATTGCCGGTCTCCGATTCCGCGGTTGCCTTTGCGGCGCTCGCGGGGCTGGCGCTGCTTTTTGCCGTTCTCGCATGGCTGCGCATGGCGAGCCTGACCCGCAGGGGCTGGTTCGAAAGGCCTCGGCCTGCCGAGCGCGGCGCGAGCGACCCGACACCGCGCGGCATCGGCGGCGCCTTCATGGCGGAGTGGCGGCGTGTCCTGGGAGCGCGGAGCGCCTTCAGCGTTCTGTTCCTCGCTCCGCTGATCTACGGCATCTATTATCCCCAGCCTTATCTGAACCAGATCCTGCGCAAGGTCCCCATTGCGGTCGTCGACAATGATCTGACCGAGCTCAGCCGCCAGATCGTCGAGACGCTGGACGCGAGCGGCGCATTGAGCGTGACGGTTCGCGCCCGAACCCTCGCCGAGGCTCGTGCGGCGATCGACCACGGCGAGGCCTTCGCCGCCGTCGATATCCCGCCCGGCACCGAGCGTGACGTGCTCAAGGGCATCACGGCCCACATCCCGATCTATGCCGATGCCACCTATCTGTTCGTATACAGATCGACCGCCGGCGGCGTCGCCACCGCGATCGGCGCATTGACTTCCGAGCTTGTGTCGCGCGGCGCCCGCTCCGACGGAAGCCTGGTCAAGGCGAAGTTGGCGAGCATGAGTCCGGCAGACATTCTGTTGCAGCCGATCTTCAATCCCGTCGGCGGCTATGCGAGCTACGTCGTTCCGGCCGCATTCATCCTGATCCTGCAGCAGACCCTTCTGATCGGTGCGGCGATGCTGACCAGAGCGGCGGTCGCAAAGGGCCGCGGCGGATTCGCCGGTGTGCTCGGCCGCGGCGTCGCCCATACGACCATCTACCTGCCGGCACTCGCGCTCTATCTGATCGTGCTGCCGCGCCTCTATGGTTTTTCGACGCTCGGGCAGTTGCCGCAACTGTTCGCGCTCGCCGCGTTGTTCCTGCTGGCGACCAGCTTCATGGGCCAGGCAGTCGGCGCCTGGTTCACGCGGCCGGAGAACGCGACCATCGTGCTCCTGGCGACGAGCCTGCCGCAGTTCTTCATGGCCGGCTTCGCGTGGCCTCGCGAAGCAATCCCCGACATTGCGCTGGCCTTCGGCCGGCTTTTTCCCGCCGATTCGGCGATCGATGGCCTGGTGCGTATCAATCAGCTCGGGGCCAGCATCTGGGACGTCGCGCATGACTGGATCGGGCTGTGGTGCCTGGCCATCGGCTATTTCATTCTCGCGGTGATCTCGGCGTTTGCGATCAGGAGAGGACGGCGACATGCGCAGGGCTAGTCGTGCCGCGATCATTGCGATTGCAGTCGTGCTTGTTGGCGGTGCGGTGATCCATTTCGCGCGAAGTCCCGAAGCACCGACCGAGATCATCGGGGTCGTGCGATCGACGGAGGTCAGGGTCGAGCCGGAAGTGAACGGCCAGCTCGTATCGATTGCGGTGCGGAAAGGCGACCATGTACACGCTGGCGATGTCCTGGCCAAACTCTCGGCGGTGGAGCTGACGGCGCAGGTGGACCAGGCGCGCGCGGCACTGGCCTCGGTCACTGCGAACCGCAACAACATCTATGCCGGCGTCCGCCGCGAACAGCTCGATTCGCTGCAGGCCGCCATCGCCAAGGCCGACGCCCGCCTCGCCTATGTGCAGGCCCAGCTTACCAGGACGAGCACGCTGGCAAGGCAGGATTTCGAGTCCCAGCAGGCTCTAGACCAGGCCACCAACGACTTTGCCAGCGCAGGCGCCGACGTGGCGGCGGCGCAGGCGAATTACGATGCGGCCGTTGCGGGCCCGACGCGCGAGGAGCGTGCGATCTCCGACGCGCAGGTGCAGGCCGCTGCCGCCGCGGTCGCAGTGCTGGAGCGCCGCCTCGACAAGATGACCTTGCGAGCGCCGGTCGACGGTGTCGTCAGTGTCATCGCCGCCGAACTGGGCGAGAACGTCCGTCCGGGCCAGCCGATCCTGATGGTCGAAGCGGATGGCGGCCAATGGCTGTCGTTCAACGTGCGCGAAGACCGTCTGGGCGGCCTTGCGATAGGAAAGACCGTGAATGTGCTGCGGAACGGCGCCGATGCCACGAGCAAAGCCGTCGTCACCCAGCTGCAACCGCTCGGGACCTTCGCGACTTGGCAAGCCGAGCGGGTCATTGGCGATCACGACCGCAATACGCTGCGCCTGCGCCTTGACCCGCAGGGACAGGTGGCAGCGCTCGAACCGGGCATGACCGTGCGGATCGAACATTGACGGCAGATGCCGAG
The DNA here is from genome assembly GCA_963736075.1 of uncultured Alphaproteobacteria bacterium. Lineage (GTDB taxonomy): Bacteria > Pseudomonadota > Alphaproteobacteria > Rhizobiales > Xanthobacteraceae > Bradyrhizobium. The sequence goes on from CAVTNW010000042.1 coordinate 109,982, forward strand.
GGAGGCTGGCCGGCGGCGCTGACTTCGACCAACGACACCATGCCAGTGCTTTATTGACCGCTCGGTGGGCGGTCGAAATAGCCCGCCAGCGCTCTCCCGGCTACTTTGCATGGGGTTGTTTTCGATATTCTTTCGCGATGCCGGGCTGGAGCTCGCGTGGACAGAGCTTCGGCGCGGACAGCGTAAAGCAGTGGTGGGCCCGGAGGGACTCGAACCCCCAACCAGACCGTTATGAGCGGCCGGCTCTAACCATTGAGCTACAGGCCCCGCCGCGAACGGCCGCTGTTGCGGCCGGCGGTGCTTCCGACCCCTTACCTTGGCGCCCGCGATCCGGCAATGGTGCGTTTCCGCCCGAAAGGGCGGCCGATCCCGGTCCGCCGTTCAATCCACGGAAACGCCGGCAAATTCCACCACCTTGCGCCATTTCTCGGTCTCATCGGCGATCAGCTGGCCGAATTGGGCCGGGGTCATGGGCTTGGCGATGCCGCCGATTTCGCTGAGCTTGGCGACCAGCTTGGGATCCCGCAGCGCCTCGCCGACCGCCTTGTTCAGGATCTCGACGATCTCGGGCGGTGTGCCCTTCGGTGCCGAGATGCCGTAGAAGCCGACCGATTCGAATCCCGGCACGGTTTCGGCGATGGCGGGAACATCGGGCACGCCGGGCCAGCGTTGCGGCGACGTCACGCCAAGGGCGCGCACGGTGCCGCCGCGCGACTGTTCCAGTGCCGAGGGCAGATTGTCGAAGATCAGCTGCACCTTGTTCGACATGATATCGGGAAAGGCCAGCGCCGATCCGCGATAGGGCACATGGACCATGTTGATCCCGGTCATCGCCTTGAACAGTTCCGCGGACATATGCACCGAGGTGCCGTAGCCCGAGGACGCGTAGGAGACCTTGCCCGGATTGGCCTTGCAGTAGTCGATCAACTCCTGGACGGTCTTGACCGGCATGGCGTTCGAGACCACCAGCATATTGGTCAGTTGCATGATGCTGGCGACCGGCACGGTGTCGCGGATGAAATCGTAGGAGAGATGCTTGTAGAGCGAGGTCGAGATCGCGTTATTGGGGGCGACGAACAACAGCGTATAGCCGTCCGGGGTTGCGTTGATCGCTGCCGCTGCGGCGATATTGCCGCCGGAGCCCGCTCGGTTCTCCACCACGAACTGCTGGCCGAAATGCTCCGACAGCCACTGGCTCATGATCCGCGCCACGATATCGACCGGACCGCCGGGCGCGAAGCCGATCAGCCAGCGCACCGGGCGGTTCGGATAGTCGGCAGCGGCCGACGGCGTAGGCCCGGCCATGAGGCCCAATGTGCAAACCAGCGCGAGAACGGCCGCGCGTAACCATGCGATCATGATTTCCCCCGTGATATCCCTGTCGCCGCGGTCAGTGCCGCTCTTGAAATCGATCCGATCCATGCTTTCACAGAAACATAAATTTGCCTACTCTGCCGTCTGGCGGTCAGCTCGAGGCGGTGGCAAATGGGGTCGGCAGGACAGATCGCGCGCGCTGGCTTCGGTCTCTGGCTGCTACTGGGCAGTGCCGTGGCGCAACAGGGAGGCGAGGCCATACCAAAGACCATGATCAAGCTGGGGACGGCGACGCCGGGCGGCGGCTTTCCGCTCTATGGCGATGCCTTTGCCGAAGTCATCAACGCGGCGGATCCGACGCTGTCGATCGCGCCGCGGAACACCAAGGGCAGCAACGAGAACATCCCGCTATTGGAAGCGGGCCAGCTGGATATCGCGCTGGTCGCCGGCGAGCCCGCCCTTGAGGCCTTCATGGGCATCGGCCGGCCGGCGTCGCATCTGAAAATCCTGACCGCGATGTATTCGAGCCCCGGCATGTTCGTGGTGCGCGCCGACAGCCCTTACCGGACCATTGGCGATCTCGTAGGTCAACGCGTTGCGTTCGGTGCGCGCGGCTCCGGTCTGCCGATCCTGTCGCGCTATGTGCTCGATGGGCTGGGTCTGGCGCAGGACAAGGATTTCCAATCCGTCTATCTCGAACACGCCGGCGACGGGCCGGCGATGGTGCTCGACGGCCGGGTCGCCGCGCTCTGGGGCGCCGGCATCGGCTGGCCTGGATTTACGGCGGTGGCGGCCAGCGAGGGCGGCGGCCGCTTCATCGCCCCCGACGCCGGCCAGATCGCGCGCATCCGGGCCAAGTATAGTACCCTGAAGCCACTCACGGTGCCGGCCGGCAGTTATCCGAACCAGGCCACGCCGATCCACTCGGTCGGCTCGTGGAGTTTTGTACTGGCGCGCGACACGCTGGCGGATGACGTCGCCTATCGGCTGGCACGGACGCTGCATGGCGTCGAGGGCGTTTTCTGCAAGAAGCTGACGCAGGCCTGCGAAACCACGGCCGCCAATACGGTGGCCGCGGCGCCGAGCCAGGACCAGATTCATCCTGGGGTGATGAAATATCTCCGCGAGATCGGGGTGGCGAAGTAATTTGAGCGTCGTCCGGGCGTTCGCCGGGGACGGCGTCAGCTACTTCTTCACCAGCGAACAGGCCGGATCTGGCGGCCCGAACGCATCCGCGCCGGAAATGGTCGACAGGACTTTGTAATAGTCCCAGGGATATCTGGACTCGTCCGGCTTCTTGACCTCGACCAGCATGAGGTCGTGAACCATCAGGTTGTCCTCGCGCAGCCGGCCATTGCGGGAAAAGAAATCCTCGACCGGCATCTCGCGCATTTTAGCCGCCACCTGGAGCGGTTCGTCGGTGCCGACCGCCTTGATGGCCTTGAGATAATGCATGACCGACGAATAGACGCCGGCCTGCCACATCGTCGGCATCCGGTTCATCTTGGCGAAATAGCGCTTCGACCATTGGCGGGTCTTGTCATCCATGTCCCAGTAGAATGACGTCGTCAGCAACAGGCCCTGCGCCGCCGGCAGCCCCAGCGAATGGATATCGGTGATCAATGCGAGCAGCGCCGCCATCTGCTGGCCACCCTTCAACACGCCGAATTCGCCGGCGGTCTTGATCTCGTTCATGTTGTTGGGGGGGCCTGCGGCGATGCCGATGATCTTGGCCTTTGAAGCCTGCGCCTGCAGCACGAAGGACGACACGTCGGGCGTCGCCAGCGGCAGGCGTACCGATCCCAATACCTTGCCGCCGTTCTTGAGGATCACGGCCGAAGCGTCGCGCTCGAGCGAGTGTCCGAAGGCATAGTCGTCGGTGATGAAGAACCAGCTGTCGCCGCCGCGCTTGACGACGGCCTGCGCGGTTCCGACCGCGAGCGCGCGGGTGTCGAACACCCATTGCATCGCGTAGGGCGAGCAGAACTTGCCATGGAAATCAGCCGCCCCGGTGGAGTGGGCGATGAACAGCTTCTTCTTTTCGTTGGCGACGTTCTGTACCGCAAGCCCGACCGCCGACACCGGAACGTCGACGATGAGATCGACCTGTTCGGTATCGTACCAGCGCCGGGCAATGCCGATGCCGATATCCGGCTTGAGCTGATGATCGCCGACCACCACGCTGATCGGCTTGCCCAGTACCGTGCCGCCGAAATCATCCACCGCCATCTGCGCCGCCGTCACCGAGCCCTGGCCAGTCGGCGTTGATGCCGGACCGTTCATGTCGGTGAGAACGCCGATCTTGACGACGTCATCCGAGATCTGGGCCCGCGCCGCCGGTGCTGCCGAGATCACGGCCGCAATCGCTGCGAGCATGGCTATCTTTTGGGCTGGAATCAAAGCTGCGTCTCCCCTTGGGTTCGGCGCGTTGGCCGTATTGCTTGGTGTGCTTGACCTTACTTCTAAGCATATTCGCGGCCTTGTTCAATCAATTGACGGTGGCGCGACCGCGCCGGACCACTCCGGCGGCGAGCGTGATGTCGAATCGGCATTCGCCGGCAGGATCAGGGATGGGTGAACGCCGATTGCCAAGTCGAGGGTTATTGGTCCACCATTCCCGGATGACTCCGATCCAGCGCCTGCCGGCTTCGCTTACTCCCCTCGACACCGCACGCTCAGCGTTGCTTGACGGACTGGAGCCCGTGGCGCCTATTGCGCTTCGACTGGCAGAAGCATTGGGCTGCGTGGCGGCGAAGATGCCTGCGCTGAAGGCGATGCCGTCGGCCGACGTCGCTGCCGCCGACGGTTTTGCGCTGCGCGCCCGCGACATCGCCGGCGCGTCATCCTATTCGCCGCTGCCGCTGATCAAGCCGCCGGTCTTCGTCGAAGTCGGCGAACCCATGCCGGAGGGTTGCGACTGCGTACTCGCTGCCGATGCCATCGATCAGACAGGTCCGCTGACGGAGGTGCTGACGGATGCCATTCCGGGGCAGGGCGTTCGTCGAATGGGCGGCGACATCGCCGAAGGCATTTCGGTCATGGCGCCCGGCCGTCGCATTCGCTCGCTTGATTTGTTGGTCGCGCGCGCGGCTGGACTTGAATGGATCAGCGTGCGCCGCCCACGCCTGCGCCTCCTCGATGTTCCCGCTGACTTAGGCCACACCATCACGGCGCAGCTGATCCCTGAGGTCGCGGGCGCTGCGGGCGCCGAGGTCGTGGTTACCGCGGCCGCCGCGCGCGATGCGCGATCGATCGCCGCAATGATCGACGCCAGCGCCTGCGACGTCCTGGTCACGACAGGCGGCAGCGGCACCGGCCGCGCCGATGCGGTCATTTCTGCGCTGGCCGCGCGCGGCGCGGTCATGGCGCACGGCATCGCCTTGCAGCCTGGCCGAACGGCCGCGGCTGGCCGGATTGGAAGGACCCCCGTCATAGCGCTGCCGGGCGCACCGGATCAGGCACTCGCGGCGTGGTGGGCCCTGGTGCTTCCCGTGCTCGACCGATTGTGCGGGCTTGAACCAAGACAGCGGGTCACGCTGCCGCTGGCGCGCAAGATCGCCTCGCGCGTCGGTATTGCCGAGATCGTTCTGCTGGAAAGAAATGCCGGCGCCTGGATGCCGCTCGCGGTCGGCGAGCTGTCGCTTGAGGCCATCGCCCGATCGGATGCGTGGCTTTTGGTGCCCTCCGAAGCCGAAGGTTTTGCGGCGGGCGCGCCGCTGGATGCCTATCTATTGCGGGACTGGTAGAGGTTTACGACATGACCAATGCCCGACTTCCGAAAGCCAGCGACAGCCTCGACCAGGATCAGTTCCTGACTGTCCTGTCGCGCGAGGAGGCGCTGCGGCGTTTCGAAGCCGTCTTGTTTCCGCGCGCGATTCCCACTGAGCAGCGGCGGCTTTGCGACGCGCTCGGCCACGCGCTGGCGCAGGACGTCGTGGCGCCGATCGACGTGCCGCCGTTCGATCGTTCCAATGTCGATGGCTTTGCGGTTCGCTCCGCCGATCTCGCCCCGGCCGGAGAAGCGACGCCGGTCCGGCTAAGGCTGAACGACGAGGTCATCGCCTGCGGGACCCTGCCGATGCATCCCGTGCTGTCGGGAACGGCGACGCCGATCGCCACCGGCGGCCCCGTGCCGCGCGGCGCCGACGCCATCGTCATGGTCGAGCATAGCCAGCCCGCAGGCGGGCGCGCCATCGAGATCAGGCGGGCGGCCTCGCCGGGGCAATTCGTCACCTCGGCCGGCTCCGATATGGCCCGCGGCGAGGCGCTGTTGCGCGCCGGCACTTTGATCGGGTCGCGGGAGATCGGCATGCTGGCGGCCTGCGGCATCGCACAGGTCGAGGTCGCGTGCAGGCCACGTGTCGCGGTGATCTCCACCGGCGATGAACTGGTACAGCCGGGCGAGTTGCTGCGGCCAGCCGAGATCTATGACACCAACGGCGCCATCGTCACCGCGGCAGTGCGCGAGAACGGCGGCGAAGCGGTGTTCTACGGCGCCATTGCCGATGACGAGGAACAGCTCGAGGCCGTGATGCGCCGGGCGATCGCGGCCAGCGACATGCTGATTCTCTCGGGCGGCACCTCGAAGGGGGCGGGCGATGTGTCCCATCGCATCGTGGCCCGGCTCGGCCAACCCGGCATCATCGCCCATGGCGTCGCGCTGAAGCCTGGTAAGCCGCTCTGCCTTGCGATGTGCGACGGCAAGCCGGTGGTGATCCTGCCGGGATTTCCGACCTCGGCGATGTTCACCTTTCACGACATGATCGTGCCGGTGCTGCGCCGGATGGCTGGACTGCCGCCGCGCGCCGATGCCAGGGTGATGGCGAAAGTGCCGGTGCGGATCGCTTCCGAACTCGGCCGCACCGAATTTGTCATGGTGTCGCTGATCGAAGGCGCCAAAGGCCTGATTGCCTATCCATCCGGCAAGGGTAGCGGTGCCATCACCTCGTTTGCGCAGGCCGACGGCTTTCTGAAGATCGATGCGCTGGCCGATCAGATGCCTGCCGGCAGCGAGACCGAGGTGACGCTGTTCACGCCGCATGTGCGGGTGCCCGACCTCATCATCGTCGGCAGCCATTGCACCGGACTGGACTTGGTGTTGGCGCCACTTTCCCGCGCCGGTCTCACGGTGCGTACGATCGCGGTCGGCAGCCTCGGAGGCCTCGCAGCGGCGCGGCGCGGCGAGTGCGACCTGGCGCCGATCCATCTGTTCGACGAAAAGTCGGAGACCTACAACACGCCGTTTCTCGCCGAAGGGCTTGAACTGGTGCCGGGCTGGCGGCGGATGCAGGGCATCGTGTTTCGCAGCGGCGATGCGCGATTTGAGGGACGGGATCCGCAAGACGCGGTGCGTGCGGCACTGGCCGATCCCACCTGCATCATGGTCAACCGCAACCGGGGCGCCGGCACCCGCATCCTGATCGAACGGCTGCTTGGTGAGGCCCGTCCCGAAGGCTACTGGAACCAGCCGAAATCGCACAACGCGGTCGCCGCTGCGATCGCCCAGCATCGTGCCGACTGGGGCATGACGATCGCGCCGGTCGCACATGCCGCGGGGTTGGGCTTCATTCCGCTCATGGAAGAGCATTATGATTTTGCCCTGGTGACCGCGCGCAAACATCGCCCCGCGGTGCAGGCCTTCCTGCAGGCGCTGGCATCGCAAGAGAGCCGCGCGGCGCTGGAGGCAGCGGGATTTAGGAAGGTGTAGGCATCGGGATCGCGTAGGGTGGGGCAAAGGCGCCCCTGCGCCGTGCCCACCATTTCGGATGAAAAGATGGTGGGCACGCCATCGCCCCGCGCATTCGCGCGGCCCGATGGCTTTGATTTGCCCACTCTACGAAGGCTGACCGCGCGGCGTTTACTCAGGATGGCGGGAGTGCCTCATGCAAGGCGGTGAGATACTCCGCCAGGGTCGCCTCCAATCGCTGATGCATGGAGCGCTGAAACGGTTCCAGATCTTCGGCGAGCGAACCGCGTTCCAGCGCATCGAGATAGGTTTTGCGATCTTCGGGCCGCACGGCGACGGGCGGGTAGCCATCGCGGATCAACAGCAGATTCATCAGGAGCCTCGCCGTGCGCCCGTTGCCGTCGCTGAAAGGGTGAATCGCCGTCAGACGGAAATGGGCATCGAAGGCCGACGCCGGACCCGGTGACGCCGCTTGCAGCCAGGCGTCGAATTCTTCCCTCAGCTGAGGAATTTTCATCGGATTCGGAAACACCACGGGCGATCCGGCAATGCGACGCGGAAGTCGGCTATAGGTGCCCGCCATCGCGGGCTGACTGCGGGCGACGATCCGTCGATGCAGCTCGCAGACAACCTGCTCGGTGATCGGAGTTGACGTTGCGGCCATATCCCGCATCCACAGCAAAGCGTCGTAATGATCGACGGCTTCGAGATGATCGCGTAGCGATTTGCCGCCGACGGTAATGCCGTGGTCGATGACTTCAGCGGTTTCGCGCAAAGTCAGGCTGTTGCCCTCGATGGCGTTCGACGTGTAAGTGAGATCCACGTCGTAGTGCTTTTGCAGGTGCGCCAGGGCAGCCACCGACATCGGGCGCAAGCGATCCAGCTGCGCCTTCTTCTGTTCGATGGCTTGGACGAGAACCTCAAGCATGACTGAAGCTTAGCATGTTTTGGCAAGGACTTGTGAACCAGAGAGAATGCCTTCTTGCGGTCGGTATGGCCGCTTCCGAGATGCCTTTCGCGACGCGGGTTCCAAATATGACCACGTCCTGCATCGGCGTCGACGATCTTGACCAGCCCGAACTTATCAGTCTATTTATGCAAGTGACTTCCGGCCGCTGCGATGAGCCGCGCCGGCGCGATGTTTAGCGATGCAGCATAAGGAGCTCCTTGTGGATGAAATCAGTGTCACGCGGCAGGATCGTATCGCGCGCGTTTCATTGAACCGGCCTTCGGTACGAAATGCTGTGACGCTGGCGATGTGGCGTGAACTGGCCGCGATTTTCTCGGGTCTTGGCGCTGACGAGGAGGTGCGCGCGGTCGTGCTGACGGGGGCCGGAGATGATTTCAGCGTTGGCGCGGATATCTCGGAGTTCGAAAGTATTCGCCTCAACAGCGAGCAGGCGACCGACTACGAAGTCGCCGTCGATGCCTGCTCGAACGCCATCGCGGGCCTGGGCAAACCGGTCGTCGCCGCGATTTCGGGCTATTGCCTGGGCGGCGGCTGGCATCTCTCGCTGGCCTGCGACTTCCGCTTTTCCGATGCCACGGCGTCGGTTGGAATTCCAGCCGCCAAACTCTCGATCGTCTATGGGGTCCGCAGCGTACAGCGGCTGCTGGAGCTGGTCGGCATGGTGAATGCGAAACGCATCCTGTTTTCCGGCGATCGCTTCGGCGCGGCGCAGGCCAAGGCGATGGGCCTGATCGACGAGATCCATGACGATCCCATTGCGGCGGCTGACAGCTTTCTGAAGGGCCTGGCCAACAGCGCGCCGCTGTCGATTGCGGGCGCAAAGTTCATGCTCAATCAGATCTCGATGGGAACGGGAGCGCTCGATCTGGCGGCGGCACAAGCCTTGGTCGATGGGGCCTCTGAAAGTGATGATTTCCGGGAAGGCCGGCTGGCCTTCGCAGAAAAGCGCGCGCCGCGATTTCGCGGCCGATAATACGCGGCGCCGCATAACGGACAAAACGCCGGGAGGGCAAGCTCGATGAAGCCTGTCAAGTTCGACTACATAGCGCCGACGACGCTGAACGCGGCGGTCGAAGCGCTCGCGGCTGCCAACGGCGAGGGCAAGATCCTCGCCGGCGGCCAGAGCCTGCTACCGCTGCTTAATTTCAGGATGGTGCGGCCGAGCATCCTGGTCGACGTCAACGGCATCCGGGAACTGTCCTTCATCGAATTGCGGGGAGAGACCGTGGTGATCGGCGCCTTGACCCGGCACCGCGAACTCGAGCAGTCCCCTTTGATCGCAACCGAGCTGCCGGTGATGGCGGCGGCCATGCGCCACGTGGCACATTTGGCGATCCGGAACCGTGGCACCATCGGAGGCAGCCTCTCGCATGCGGACCCGGCGGCCGAGTTGCCGATGCTGGCGCTGTTCTACGAGGCCGCGATCCTGGTGCAGGGAAGTTCGGGACGCCGGATCATCGCGGCGGAGGACTTTTTCGTCGACGCGCTGACCAACGTGCTGGCTCCGGACGAGATCGTGGTCGAGGTGCAATTCCCACCGCTGCGGCATGATGGCTGGTCATTCCAGGAGAAGGCGCGCCGCTTCGGCGATTTTGCTTTGGCAAGCATCGCGCTTTCGATTCGTCACCGCGAGGCGCGCATCGATGAGGCGCGCGTTGCGGTGATGGGTGTGGCCGACACGCCGCTTCGGCTCAGGACGGTTGAACAGTCCCTTGTTGGGATCGAGATCGAAAGCCCCGCCACGGCCGACCAATTCGCCCGACTGGTGACGTCCAGCGTTACGCCGAACAGCGACCTGCACGCCTCGGCCGAATACCGCACGCACCTGCTGGAGGGCCTTGCCAGGCGGGCCATGACGGCGGCGCTGGCGGGGATGGGGACCAAGCAATGACCATAGGGGTCGCCGTCACCGTCAACGGCACGCGACACCAGATCGCGGATGTCGAGCCGCGTCTGCTGCTGTCCGATTTCCTGCGCGATACGCTCGGACTGACGGGCACGCATGTCGGCTGCGAGCATGGGGTTTGCGGCGCCTGTACCGTACTGATGAACGGCGACAGCGTGCGCTCGTGCCTCACTCTCGCCGTCCAGGCCAATGGCGCTGATATCACCACGGTCGAAGGACTGGGAACACCGGAAGCCCTGAACAGTCTGCAGGCCCAGTTCCGCGAACATCATGGTTTGCAGTGCGGGTTCTGTACGCCAGGCATGCTGATCACAGGCGAAGATCTGCTCCGCAAATATCCGCTGGCGACCGATGACGAGATCCGCGAGGGGCTGTCCGGAAATCTCTGCCGCTGCACCGGCTATCAGAACATCGTCGTGGCCATCCGCAGCGCCGCCGCCCTGCGCCAAAGGAACGACAAATGAAGCTGAATTTCCTGCCGGCGGGTCGTGTTCGCATGAGGAAGAGCATCTATATCCCCGGTGCGGACCGCAGCGAGACCATCGAGCTGCCGGTGAGCAGCGCGCTAATCAGACACCAGCAGGGCAACGTGCTGTTCGATACCGGATGCCATCCCTCGGTGGTCGATAAGCCCGAGGAGCGCTGGGGAGGGCTGGCCAGAAGTCATGACACCGATCATGGGTCCGGAGCAAACATTACTGCCGAGCCTCGCCTGCGTCGGGCTCGAGCCGGATGATATCGATATCGTCGTCAACTCCCACTTCCACCCCGACCATTGCGGCTGCAACCAGTTCTTCAACAGGGCGACCTTCATCGCCCATGCCAAGGAAATCGAGGCGGCCAGTGCTCCGGGCGCGGAGACCGTTGGCTATCTGCGCCGGGAATGGGACTGCGGCCAGCCCATCGAGGCGGTGACCGGCGAGAAGGATCTGTTTGGTGACGGCCGGGTGGTGCTGATCGCGCTGCCGGGTCACACGCCCGGATCGCTCGGCGCCAGGGTCAGCCTTGATCGCGACGGCGCGTTCCTGCTGGCGGCCGATGCCGTCAGCGTGCGGCAGAGCCTCGACAGCGATACGCCCCCGCGCAACACCTGGAATGCCGAGGTGCTGCGTCAGTCGTTCGAGGAGGTGAGGCGGATCGAAAAGGCCGGCGCCACGGTGATCTGCGGCCACGACGACGCGCAATGGCAGACCCTGCGCAAGGGGATTGCCGGATATGAATAACAGCGACTTCGCGCAAGCCTCGGATGTCCTGCGCCCGCGCCATGTCGGCGCGCCGATCAAGCGGACCGAAGACCCGCGGCTTCTGACCGGGCGTGGCGAGTACACCTCCGATCGCAAGCCGGATCGGGCGCTGCACATCGCCTTTCGCCGCAGCGAACAGGCCCATGCCAGGATACTGCGGATCGATATCGGCGCGGCAGAGGCGGCGCCAGGCGTCGTCGCCGTCCTGACGGCCGAGAGCATCGCCGGTGAATTCAAGCCGGTCATTCCGTTCTCGCGGATGCCGAATTATTACGCTACCCCCATTGTGCCGCTGGCCTCCGGCAAGGTTCGTTATGTCGGCGAGGCCATCGTGGCCGTGATCGCGACATCGCGATATCTGGCGGAGGACGCGGCCGAGCTGATCGACATCGCCTATGTGCCGCTGGAGACGGTCTCATGCAACGCGCGGGCGATGGCCGAGGACGCGCCGCTGCTGCACGAAGAAGCAGGTACCAATGTGCTGATTGCCCGCGAATTCAGCAAAGGCAATGTCGAGGCAGATTTGAAAAGTTCAGCGGTTCGGGTTAGCGGCCGTTTCGAGATGACGCGCAAGGCGCCGCTTGCCATGGAGCCCCGCAGCTACTCGGCAGAATACAGCAATAGGCGCGGCGCCATCACGCTTTATACCTCGTCGAACATTCCCGGCATCGTGCGCGACGCGATTGCCGAGTCGCTCGGCCTTCCCGGCAGCCGCCTGCGGGTAGTGGCGGGCGACGTCGGAGGCAGCTTCGGATCGAAGGGGTCGCTCTATCCGGAGGAACTGCTGCTTTGCATCGCGGCCCGCAAGCTCGGCCGCTCCCTGCAGTGGACCGCGGACCGCCTGGAAGACATCTGCAGCAGCAGCCAGGCCTTTGCCGAGATCGTCGATGCCGAGATGGGTTTCGATGCCAACGGCGTTGCCATTGCGCTCAAGGCCGACGTCCTCGGAGATGTCGGGGCCTATTCGATTTATCCATGGACCTGCGGCCTGGAGCCGGTCCAGGTCGTGAGCTTCCTGCCCGGTCCCTACAAGATCCGATCCTATCGCGGCGCCGTGCGGGGCATCGCCACCTGCAAGCCGCCGACCGGACCCTACCGTGGGGTTGGGCGGCCGATCTCGACCTTCGTCGCCGAACGATTGATGGATCTCGGCGCCAAGGCGCTCGGCCTCGATCCCCTGGAGATCCGTCGCCGCAACCTCGTTGGCGCCGACGAATTTCCCTATCGGATCGCATCCGGGATCATCTGGGACAAGACCGGCTTCGTCGAATGCCTCGACGCGGCCAGCGATGCCGCCGATTATGAACGACTGCGCCTCCGGCAGGCCGATGCGCGCCGGCACGGGCGGCTGTTCGGTATCGGCATCGCGACCTATGCCGAACTGACCGGTATCGGATCGCGCATTGCGGTGGCCCCGGGCATGCCGATCAACACCGGATCGGAGACGGCCAAGATCCAAATCGACTCCACCGGCGCGATCACCGCGGCCTTCGGGGTCGCTTCCCACGGGCAGGGGCTCGAAACCACGCTGGCCCAGATCATCGCCGACGACCTGGGGGCGAACTTCGACGACATCCGCGTCATCCAGGGCGACAGCGACGAGGTGCCGATGTCGACCGGCACCTATGCCAGCCGCAGCGCGGTGCTGGGCGGGGGCGCGGCCAAGTACGCCTCGGCGCTGCTGCGGGACAAGATCAAGCGTGTGGCCTCGCATCTGCTCGAGGCCAACCAGGAAGACATCGAAGTCGCCGGTGGGAGGGCGATCGTCACCGGCACCGACCGCGCCGTTACCTTCAAGCAAGTTGCGAAGGCGGTCTACTCCGACATGAAGACGCTGCCGGTCGCGGCGCGCGAGGAATTGAGCGCGAGCTACACCTACGACCCGATCAACGGCACCACCGCCGCGGCCACTCACATCGCGGCGGTGGAGGTCGATCCGGTGACCTGCTGTGTGAAGATCCACAGCTATGTGGTTGCCGAAGACTGCGGCCAGATCATCAATCCCATGATCGTCGACGGCCAGGTGCATGGCGGTGTGGCGCAGGGGATTGGTGCTGCGCTCTACGAGGAGATGATCTACGACGAACAAGGCCAGCTCCTCAGTGCCAGCCTTGTCGACTATGTGATTCCCTCGGCAGCTGAGATCCCGGACATGGAGGTCGTCCATATCGAGAGCTTCTCGGCGGTCGCGGGAGGTTTTCGCGGCATGGGCGAAGGTGGAACGATCGGTGCGCCAGCCGCGGTCGCCAACGCGATCGCCGACGCACTTTCCCCGCTCGGACTGGAGGTATCGGTTCTTCCAATGACTCCCGAGCGCATCTTCCGGCTGCTTGCAGCAAGCCAACATCAAAGCAGAGGAAAAAGCCAATGACTGATCTGCATGGACGGGTGGCGCTTGTGACAGGCGGCGGACGCGACGTCGGCGCCGCCATTTGCAGGACGCTTGCCGAGGGCGGCGCGGCGGTCGCGGTGAACTATCACGGCTCCAGGAACGAAGCGGAGAGCGTGGTCGCCGACATCGAAAAGGCCGGCGGCAAGGCCAAGGCCTACCAGGCGGACATTTCCGACGCGGCCGCCGTCAACCAGATGATCGCCAGGCGTCGAGCACGATTTCGGCGCCCTGGACATCCTCGTCAACAACGCCGGTCTGGTGTTCCGAAAGCGCTTCAGCGACACCACCGCGGAGGACTGGCGCAAGCAGATCGATACCTGCCTGTACGGTGCGCTCAACTGCTGCCATGCCGCCGGACCGCTGCTCGAGAAGTCAGGACGCGGCCGGATCATCTCGATCATGGGCGATTCATCCCGGGTCGGCGAATCCGGCCTGGCGATTGCGGCGGCGGCGCGCGCCGGCACGATCGCGCTGATGAAGTCGCTGGCGCGCGAGTGGGGCCGTTCCGGCGTGACCGCCAACTCGATCGCGCTCGGACTGATCGAGACCGCGCACGACAAGGCCTGGGTCGACGAAAACCGCGAGAAACTGGTCAAGGCCTATGCGATCCGCCGCCTCGGTCAGCCGTCCGACGTCGCGCCGATGGTCGCGCTCCTGGCCTCCGATGCCGGCAGCTGGATCACGGGCCAGACCATCAGTATCAACGGCGGATTCAGCATGCTCTAGGGGAGGAGGGACGATGCTGCATCTTGACATGATCGCGCCGATCGCAAGGCTCCTCGACCGGCATCTGCAGGAGCGACCGGAGCAGGTCGCCTATTGGGACGCGTCCCGGTCGATCAGCTATCGGCAGCTTGCCGGCAGCACCGCGTCGATCGCGGCGAACTTGGCGGCTGCCTCCTTGCGCGAAGGCGACAAGGTCGCGATCTACCTGCCGAACGGGGTGGACTGGATCGAGGCCTGCTTCGCCGGATTGCGGGCCGGCGCCGTGCTGGTTCCGATCAGTTACGACGCGGCGGAAGGCGAGATCAGCTATCGGTTGGCCGATGCAGGCTGCGCGGCCATTGTCACCACGCCGGCCCGCAAGGACCTGATCGCCAGGCTCGCCAGGGATGCCGGCATCGCACCGGCTGTTATCTATGCCGGCAGGGACGCGCGCGCGGCCGGCCTTGCACTGTCCGATCTGGCCGCGGGCGCTGCCGGTTTGCCGCTCGATCCCGAGGATATCGATCGCTCCTGTTTCATCATCTATACCTCGGGAACGACAGGTCGCGCCAAAGGCGTGCTGCTGTCGTTGCGCGGCATGTTGTGGATCGCCGCATCGTGCTGGGCTCCGATCTGCGGGCTGAGCGAAAAGGACGTGATCCTGTCGCCGCTGCCGCTGTTCCACTCCTACGGCCTCAACCTCTCGGTGCTGGCTGTTCTCGCCGCCGGCGCCAGCGAGCACATCATGGAGAAATTTTCGCCCCAGCAGGCGCTTGAATTGATGCAGACAGGAAAATACACGATCTTCCCTGGCGTGCCGACCATGTTCCACTACCTCTTGCATCGGGCGCAGGAGAGCCATAGCGATCGGCTCGGCGCCATCCGGTTGTGCATTTCCGCCGGCGCGATCCTGCCGGCAACGCTGAACAGCGCGTTCGAGGCGCGCTTCGGAATACCCTTGCTCGACGGCTACGGCATCACTGAAACCTCGACCATGGTCACGATGAACTGGCTTCGCGGCGCCCGGCCGATGGGGTCCTGCGGCCTGCCCATTCCGGGTCTCGCGGTCCGAATTGTCGATCCTTCCTCGCAGGAGGACGCAGCTTTCGGCGACGAAGGCGAGTTGATCGTCCGTGGCCCCAACCTGATGCAGGGCTACCATAACAAGCCGGCGGAGACCGCCTCGGCGCTGCGCAACGGCTGGTATCACACCGGCGATCTCGCACGGTCCGATCCGTCCGGCTATCTCAGGATTACCGGACGCATCAAGGAGTTGATTATCCGGGGTGGTCAGAACATCGCGCCGGCCGAGATCGAGGAAGTGGTCATCCGTCATCCACAAGTAACGGATTGCGCGGTGGTCGGCATCCGGCATGCCACGCTCGGCGAGGTCCCGTGCCTGTTCGTGGTCGCCAGAGAGGGAGAGCTCGATCGCGACTCGCTGATGGATCACTGCAGGGCGCACCTGTCGTCCTACAAGCTTCCGGAAGCGACCCACCTCGTGGCCGAGATCCCGCGCACCGGATCGGGCAAGATCATGCGCTTCAGGCTGGTCGAGGCATTGGGCGCGGGCTAGTCGTTGAGAGATCTGGTCCAGCGAATTGCACCCTTATCCTGAGGAGCATCGCTGCAAGCGATGCGTCTCGAAGGATGGCAACGGGCGCAGATGGTTCGAGACGCGTCGCTTCGCGCCGCTCCTCACCATGAGGCAGCATGGGATGCTTCGACAAGTGATCGAGAGATCTGGTCTTGGCAGGAGATGCCGCCAGTTCAGACCAGCGAGCGTGGACCGAGGGCGCCGTAGGCCTTGGGATCGTAGGTCAGCTTGTAGCGCATGTCGGCGGCGACGATGGGTTTTCCGCAGCGGTCGCAATTGACCGATGCATAAAAATCGCGCCCGCAGCGGATGTGCTTGAGCAGCAGCGGCGGCTTGCCTCGGGAAAGCCAGCGGTCACCCCAACGCAGCATCGCAACAAAGGGGCCGTAGAGATCTCGTCCCATGTCGGTCAGGATGTACTCGTAGCGATCAGGCGAGCGCTGATAGAGCCTTTTGGAAAACACGCCGCTCGCCACCAGCCGCGTCAAGCGGTCGGTCAGAATATTGGGAGCGATCGCCAGCTCGGTCTGGATCTGGTCGTAGCGGCGGTTTCCGAAGAAGCCCTCGCGCACGACCATGAAGCTCCACTTGTCGCCAATGATCTGCAGCGCCCGCGACACCGAACTCGGACGTCCAAGCAGGAACCGGCCGCCGTCGGAGGCTCGTCTTGTGTTGCGGCCGATCTTGGCTCGCTGCCTGCCGGATCCCGGACCATCACGAAACCTGACCTCCCTGGCGTCGAGCCTTTCGCCGCAGCTGGAGCAGGCAACGACCGGATGGCTCTCGCAACCGCAGCCCATGTGAACCAGCGTCAAGGGCGGAGGTCTGCCGCCGGCAAGCCAGCGATCGCCAAACTGCATCAAGGCCATAAAGCTCGGATAGAGATCGAACCCCATCTTCGACAGTCGGTATTCCTTTCGCGTCGCGCTTCCGGTTGCCACCTGCCGAAATATGGCCAGCTGCGTCAGCTTTCTCAGCCGGTCGGTGAGCGTTGCACGGGAAATGCCTAGTGCCGAACGGAATGCTTCGAAGGTCTGGGTGCCGAAGAAGGCCTCGCGAATGATCAGAAAGGCCCAGGCGTCCGAGACAATGTCGAGGGTTCGCGCCACCGAGCAGCTTCGTTCGCCGTGCGGCGTCGCGGCCGCGCGCGTCGCGGCCGACGTCGCGACCGGTCTTGCCGGCCGCTTGGCTTGCGGGATTTTTGCGGCGGCATGACGCGGCATCGGAAGGCGTGGCTCGGGGGCAGCGGGGACGCGTGAGCGCAAGGGGTGAGACGCCCTCTATCACACATCCCGATTGACTCGCGAAAAAATTTCAGTCTAGTTATGCATGTCACAAAAAAGCGGCGGGTCGTCGTCATCCGCCGGATCGATCGGCTCGGGGAGGGGCATCATGAAGGCTGGGTTTTGCAGGTTGCTGGTCATGGTGGGGGCGACTGTCGGCGGCATCGGCCTCGCCGCCGCGCAGGCGCCTCAGCATCTCCGATGACGTCGTCAAGATCGGCGTTCTGACCGATATGTCAGGTCAGTTCTCGCACGAATCCGGCGAGGGTTCCGTCACCGCTGTCCGGATGGCGGTGGAGGACTTCGGCGGCAAGGTGCTGGGAAAGCCGATCGAAGTCGTGGTCGCCGATCACCAGAACAAGCCCGACATTGCGACCGGAATCGCGCGCAAATGGATCGATGTCGACAGGGTCGACATGATCGCCAACCTCATCAATTCCTCGATCGCGCTCAGCATCTCGCAGCTCGCCAAGGAAACCAACCGGATCGCGATCATCAACGGGTCGGGGGCATCGCGCCTGACCAACGACGCCTGCACGCCGAACAGCATTCATTATGCCTATGACACCTACGCGCTGGCGCGGGGAACGGGTGCCGCGTTGCTGAAGGCCGGCGACAAGAGCTGGTATTTCCTGACCGCCGATTATGCGTTCGGACATGCGCTCGAAGCCGATACGACGGCGGTGGTGAAAGCGATGGGCGGTGAAGTCATCGGTTCGACGCGTTATCCGATCGAGACCTTCGACCAATCGTCATTCCTGCTGCAGGCGCAGTCGTCGAAGGCCAAAGTCGTCGCCCTGGCCGGCTCGGGCAACGTGCTGGTGAACGCGATCAAGTCGGCGCAGGAGTTTGGCATTCAAAAGGGCGGGCAGACGCTCGCGGGGTTGCTGGTTTGGATCACCGATATCAAAAGCCTCGGACTCGATCTGGCGCAGGGCCTGGTGCTGACCAACGCCTTCTACTGGGACCGCGATGACGAGACCCGCGCCTGGTCGAAGCGCTTCTACGAGAAAATGAAGCGGATGCCGCATATGGGCGATGCCGGCGACTATTCATCGACCATGCATTACCTCAGGGCCGTCCAGGCGGCCGGTACCGATGAAGCCCAGGCGGTGATGAGCAAGATGCGCGAATTGCCGATCAACGACTTCTTCGCCAAGAATGGCCGGATCCGGGAAGATGGCCGCATGGTGCACGACATGTACGTCTACGAGGTCAAGAAGCCATCGGAATCAAACGGCGAGTGGGACTACTACAAGCTCCGCGAAGTCATTCCCGGCGATCAGGCGTTCCGTCCGCTCAAGGACAGCACCTGTCCGCTGGTGAAGAAAGGGTAGCGGCGGCTGTCGGGCCGGTCCGGAGCAACTGTCAGGGTCAGAACAATAGAACGCCCGTCTGAACCTCGTGGCGCGCCCCATCGCCTGGAAAGTCAAGGGCTCGCTTGACCGGAACGATCCGGTTTCGACGCAGCCCGCTCGAATCGGGCAATGAGCATCATCCGTGATCCAGCGCCGCCAGCCGCTCGGCTTCGGCGATATCCTCCATGGTGTTGGCGTTGAAGAACGGGTCGAGCGGAACGGCCGGCCATTCCACGGTGGCGAGGCGGTAGCGCGCGGTCCAGCGGTCGATCTTCCTGATATCTTCGACGACCAGCGCATGGCGCAGCTGCTCGCGCAAGCCCACGCGCCACAATCCGATCACCGGATGGGACTGTCCACCGGAAGCAGCGACCGCGAGTTCGGCATTCTCATCGGCGCGGGCGCGATGCAGGCGGGCGACAAGATCGCGCGGCAGGAAGGGACAATCCGCCGCCGCGCTCAGCACCCATTCAACGTCTGGCCTCGCCGCCGCCGCCCAGTCGAGCGCGGCCAGGATGCCGGCCAGCGGTCCGGGAAAATTCTCCACTCCATCGGCGATCACGGGCAGACCGAAAGGCGCGAACCGCGCAGGGTCGCCATTGGCGTTGAGAATGAGCCCGTCGCATTGCGGTTGCAGACGCGCGATCACGCGTTCGAGAATGGTGCGGCCGCCGATCTGGCGCATCGGCTTGTCGCCGCCGCCCATCCGCCGCGCCAGGCCGCCGGCGAGCAGCACGCCTGTTATCGGCGGGAATTCAGTCGTCACGGTCGGCGCCCTTGCGCTTGTGGCGGGCGGATTCCTCTTCGACAAAGGCGAGGTTCTGATCGTAGACGATGCGCGCTTGCCCCGACAGTGCGATGAAGCGCTTGCCGCGGGCACGCCCGACCAGCGTCAGCCCGACCTGCCGCGCCAGATCGACGCCCCAGGCGGTAAAGCCCGAGCGCGACACCAGGATCGGAATGCCCATCCGCACCGTCTTGATCACCATCTCGGAAGTCAGCCGGCCTGTGGTGTAGAGGATCTTGTCGGCGGGATCGACGCCGTGGCGATAGATCCAGCCGGCGATCTTGTCGACGGCATTGTGGCGGCCGACATCCTCGGTATAGCAGACCGGCGTGCCCTGCTTGCACAACACGCAGCCGTGGATCGCGCCTGCCTCCAGGTACAGCGAGGGCATGGTGTTGATCGCGTGCGTCATCTGGTAGAGCCAGGAGGTACGCAGCTCGGCTTCCGGCAGCGCCACGCTTTCCACTGCCTCCATGAGATCGCCGAACGCGGTGCCCTGCGCGCAGCCCGAGGTCTGCGTACGCTTTTTCAGTTTCTGCTCGAAATTGGTGTGGTGAGAGGTGCGCACCACCACCACCTGCAGGTCGTCGTCATAGTCGACTTCGGTGACGACATCGTCGTATTTCAGCATGTTCTGGTTCAACAGATAGCCGAGCGCCAGGTATTCCGGGTAATCGCCGATCGTCATCATGGTGACGATCTCCTGCGCGTTCAGATAGAGCGTCAGCGGCCGCTCCACCGGGACGTTGATCTCGACGGCGGCCCCGGCCTGATCGGTGCCGGCGACACGCTCGGTCAGCCGTGGATCGCGCGGATCGGGCAGGATCAGGGGGACGGGGGCTTGATCGATCTTGGTCATCCTGGCCAGGCTAACATGACATTCCCTGATGGCCGATATAAAGCACCAGGAGACAAAACATAGCCCGGTTCCGTCGAAGGCTCGGAGAAAGCAATGAAAGTGATTGGGCTGGCGGGCTGGAGTGGCGCCGGCAAGACCACGTTGTTGTCGCGTATCATCCCGCATCTTCGCGGTCTTGGCCTTCGCGTTTCCGTCATCAAGCACGCCCACCACAGCTTTGACGTCGACGTCCCCGGCAAGGATTCCTGGGTGCATCGGCAATCGGGCGCCATGGAGGTGCTGGTATCCTCCGGCATTCGCTGGGCCCTGATGCATGAATTGCGCGGCGCCGAGGAGCCTGGGTTGCCGGAGCTTTTGGCGAAGATGTCACCGGTCGACCTGGTCGTCGTCGAGGGCTTCAAATCCGAGCCGCATCGCAAGATCGAGGTGCATCGGCTCGCCAATGGCAAGGCGTGGTTATTTCCGAGCGATCCCGGCATCGCCGGCCTGGCGACCGATGCAGCGGTTGAAACCGGCTTGCCGGTCGCCCATCTCGATGACATTCCGGCCATTGCCGCGATGATGCAGCGCCTGGCGATTTCTGTCGACGACGTGCTGGCGCGGCACCGGGCCGAAAGCTGAGAGCCAAGATGGCGCAATTGTCCGACGATTGCTTTGCCTTCGGTGGGCCGATGATGTCGGTCGATGAAGCCGTCGGCCTGATCGCCGCGCGCCTCCGCGCGGTGCAGGATATCGAGGCGGTGCGGCTCCGCGATGCCGACGGGCGGGTGCTCGCCCGCGACATTGCCGCCCCAGCGCCGCTGCCGCCGTTCACCAACTCCGCCGTCGATGGTTATGCCGTGCGCGGCAGCGATCTGTCGGACCTGGCAGGAGCGGTCGCCGTATTCCCCGTGACCGGACGCGTCCAGGCGGGCTTCTCGGCGCAACAGCCGCTCCAGGCCGGCCACGCCATGCGGATTTTCACCGGCGCGCCGATGCCCGCGGGAGCCGACACTGTGTTCATGCAGGAGGACGTGCGGCTCGATGAGGACGGCCGGGTCGTGTTTCCCCCGGGGTTGCGGCCGGGCGCCAATGTTCGACCTGCCGGTGAGGACATCCCGGCCGGCCATGCTGCGGTGAAGGCGGGCCAACGCCTACGGCCGCAGGATGTCGCGCTGATGGCAGCGTTCGGCCTGACCGAGATCGATGTCCGCCGGCGCGTTCGCGTCGCAGTGTTTTCGACCGGCAATGAACTGGTTTCACCCGGAGATCAGCGCGGCGAGGCGCAGGTGTTCGACTCCAACCGCTACATGCTGATGGCGATGCTGGTGCGGCTGGGCTGCGACGTCAGCGATCTCGGTATTATCGGCGACAATCGGGCCGCTCTGGCCGACAGTCTGAACCAGGTGGCCGGAAGCCACGACCTGATCCTGACCTCG
The DNA here is from genome assembly GCA_963736075.1 of uncultured Alphaproteobacteria bacterium. Lineage (GTDB taxonomy): Bacteria > Pseudomonadota > Alphaproteobacteria > Rhizobiales > Xanthobacteraceae > Bradyrhizobium. The sequence continues at coordinate 131,501 of CAVTNW010000042.1, forward strand.
GGCGGCGTTTCGACCGGCGAGGAAGACCATGTCAAGGCCGCCGTCGAAAGCGCAGGCAAGCTGGTCTTGTGGCGGATGGCGATCAAGCCTGGGCGCCCGGTGGCGATGGGCATCATTGGCGGCACGCCGCTGATCGGATTGCCTGGAAATCCGGTCGCGAGTTTTGTCACCTTCGTTCATGTGGTGCGGCCAACCGTGCTGGCACTGGCAGGCGCCGCGCAAGAGCCGCTGGTTCCGTTGCCCGTTCGCGCCGCTTTTACCTACAAAAAGAAGATCGCCCGCCGCGAGTATGTTCGGGTCACCCTGCGCAAGGCGCAGGACGGGGTGCTCGAAGCCACCAAGTTCCCACGGGAGGGCGCCGGCCTGTTGTCCTCGCTGGTGGACACCGACGGGCTGGTTGAACTCAGCGAAGATACCACCCGCGTCGATCCCGGTCAGAGCGTCGGGTTCCTGTCCTATGCGAGCCTGGTCTGAGCGACCGTTGACGCTTGCGCCTGCCTTCGCCATGGATGAGGCATGACCACGACAACGCTCGATCTCACCGGCCTCAAATGCCCGCTGCCGGCCCTGAAGACGCGAAAGGCGCTGAAAGCGCTCAAGCCAGGCGATAAGCTTGAGGTCTACTGCACAGATCCGTTGTCGGTGATTGATATCCCGACCCTGATCCAGGAAACCGGCGACAAGGTCGAGATCAGGCAGCCCGGGGAGCGGCGCATCGTGTTCCTGATCGAAAAAATGAATGGAACTGGAGGAACTTAGCTAGTTCCAAGGGTCCACCGATGCACTTGGGATACAGTATCCGGCTAAAAGGTGGATTTCTACCTTTTACGTATCGACAGGCAGTCGTTTCTGCCCCAATTTTACATCCTTGCGGCGGCAAAACGCGTGTCATGGGGCAGCTTGACACGCAATCCAAGCTAGAGTGATCCTTCAATACCCGGTCCGGTGACGCGGATGGCAGAACCGGTCCAGCCGAGTGTTGTTATCCTTCGAGTGCGCCGCGCCAGCTCGGCGCCGCTCGACTGAACGATGCGAACCCGCAAGCCCGAAGCTTGTGCGCGTTGAAGGGTTTTAATTGACAGTATCGTAATCGCAGATCGGCAGACTTGCTCGGCCACGGGCGGCTGTAGGGGAGGACTGAATGGCTATGTTATCGTTTCTTGATCGTGATCATACGGTCGCCGAACCCGGCTATAGCCGATGGATGGTTCCCCCGGCGGCACTGTGCATCCATTTGTGCATCGGCCAAGCGTATGCGTTGAGCGTATTCAATCTGCCCATGACGAAGCTGATCGGCATCAGCAAATCTGCCCCCGACGACTGGCACCTGACCGATCTCGGCTGGATCTTTTCGATCGCGATCGTCTGCCTCGGCCTTTCGGCCGCGATCTTCGGGCGGTGGGTGGAAGAAGGCGGACCGCGACGCGCCATGTTCACCGCTGGCCTATGCTGGTCCGGCGGCTTTCTCTTTTCTGCCCTCGGCGTTTACGTTCACAATCTCTGGATCGTCTATCTCGGGTACGGCGTTCTCGGCGGATGCGGTCTTGGGCTTGGCTACATTTCGCCGGTTTCGACGCTGATCAAGTGGTTCCCGGATCGTCCCGGCATGGCCACCGGCATGGCCATCATGGGTTTCGGCGGCGGCGCCTTCATCGCATCTCCGCTGTCGGTTTGGCTGATGTCGATTTTCTCCACGCCGACGCATGTCGGGGTCGCGGAGACCTTCATCGTGATGGGACTGGTCTATCTGGTGTTCATGTGGGTCGGTGCGGCGATCGTGCGCGTGCCGGCGCCGAACTGGAAGCCCGAAGGCTATACGGCGCCCGTGGTCGAACAGAAACTGATCACCACCAAGCACGTCTACGTCTATGACGCGATCAAGACACCGCAGTTCTGGCTGATCTGGTGGGTGCTGTGCCTCAACGTCACCGCCGGCATCGGCGTGCTCGGACAGGCTTCCGCCATGAGCCAGGAGATGTTCCCGGGTCATGTCAGCGCGGTTGCCGCCGCAGGTTTCGTCGGCCTGCTCAGCCTGTTCAACATGGCCGGTCGTTTCTTCTGGGCGTCGACCTCGGACGTCATTGGACGCAAGAACACCTATTTCTGCTTTTTCGCGCTCGGGACCTTGCTCTATTGTCTGGTGCCATGGACCGGGTCGATCGGCAGCGTCACGCTGTTCGTGCTGTGCTTCGTCATCATCATGAGCATGTATGGGGGCGGCTTCGCCACCGTGCCGGCCTATCTCAAGGACATGTTCGGCACGCGTTATGTCGGTGCCATTCACGGGGTGCTGCTCACCGCATGGTCGGCGGCAGGCGTATTCGGTCCCGTGCTGGTGAATTACATCCGCCAGTACCAGATCGACAGCGGCGTACCCAAGGCGCAGGCCTATAACACCACCATGTACATCATGGCCGGCTTGCTGGTGATCGGCTTCATCTGCAACTTCATGATCCAGGCCGTCCACGCCCGTTATCATATGAAGGATCATGAGGCCGAAGACACCGTCGCGGAGATTGCTGCTATTTCCAAGCCCGCCGGGGCATGAGGAGGCCATCATGCAAAACGCAAATCAGGACGGTACCATGAAACTGAAGCTGTTCCTCGCCTGGGGGTTCGTCGGCATTCCGCTTGCCTGGGGAATTCTGCAGACGCTGTCCAACGCGATGAAACTCTTTCAGTAGCGTTGGTCGCCATTCCCCTCCGGTCTGGGTGCCTGAATAACGTCGTTTGTGAGAGAAGGCGATCTGCAAGCCAGATCGGGTTTCAAAACACCAGCGAGGCAGAACGGCGGAGGCCGCTCTGCCTCGCTGAACGTTTTCGAGTATGCTTGATCGGACCTTCTTAACTCTCTTGGCATCTGGCATGCCACGGAATACAGTTGCGGGGAAATGGAAGACAAAAGCGAGCGATCTCGATGAGCCATGATACGCAACAGGTTCGCTCGTTTGAACATCCCGGCGAGGGGCGCAAGCGCGCCAAATCGACCCCCAAGGGACGTCAGGTCGACCCGCAGGCGGCGGAGCAGATCGCCCGCTTGCTCGCCGACAGACCGCGCCGGCGCGACCTCTTGATCGAGCACCTGCATCTCATCCAGGACACCTATCACCAGATTTCCGCCGCTCACCTCGCCGCCCTTGCCGACGAGATGAAGCTCGCCTTCGCTGAAGTGTTCGAGACCGCGACCTTCTACGCGCATTTCGACGTGGTAAAGGAGGGCGAGGCGGAAATTGCGCCGCTGACCATCAGGGTCTGCGATTCACTCACCTGCGCGATGCTTGGCGGGGAAAAGTTGCTGGCGGAGTTGCAGCGCACCGCCGGGGCGGGCATTCGCGTGGTGCGTGCGCCCTGCGTCGGCCGCTGCGATACCGCACCCGCGGCCGAGGTCGGTCATCGCTTCGTCGATCGTGCCACCGCGGCCAGCGTGCTGGCGGCGGCAAGGGCCGGCGACACCCACGCCCATCTGCCAAAATATGTCGACTACGACGCCTATATTGCGGCCGGCGGTTACGCGCTGCTCAATCGTCTGCGATCGGGTCAGCTTGCACGAGAAGACCTGTTGAAGGCGCTCGACGACGCGTCCTTGCGCGGTCTCGGCGGTGCTGGATTTCCGACGGGGCGAAAGTGGCGTGCGATGCTCGGCGAGCCTGGGCCACGGCTGATGGCGGTCAACGGCGACGAGGGCGAGCCCGGCACTTTCAAGGATCGCTATTATCTCGAAAGCGATCCGCACCGCTTTCTCGAGGGCATGCTGATCGGCGCCCATGTCGTGGAAGCGCCCGAAGTCTACATCTACCTGCGCGACGAGTATCCGGCCGCGCGCCAGATCCTCGAACGCGAGATCGCCAAATTGCCGCCGGACGGGCCTCGCCTGCATCTGCGCCGCGGCGCCGGCGCCTATATCTGCGGCGAGGAATCCTCGCTGCTGGAAAGTCTTGAGGGCAAGCGCGGCCTGCCGCGGCACAAGCCGCCTTATCCTTTCCAGGTCGGGCTGTTCGGACTGCCCACGCTGATCAACAACATCGAGACGCTGTGGTGGGTACGCGACATCGTCGAGAAGGGCGCCGACTGGTGGAACAGCCATGGCCGCAACGCCCGCCACGGCCTGCGCAGCTATTCGGTGTCAGGACGGGTGAAAAATCCCGGCATGAAACTCGCGCCCGCTGGCATCACGGTGCGTGAGCTGATCGACGAATTCTGCGGCGGCATGGCGAAGGGACATGCCTTCCATGCTTATTTGCCCGGCGGCGCATCCGGCGGCATTCTGCCGGCGTCGATGTCCGACATACCCCTCGATTTCGGCACGCTGGAAAAATATGGTTGTTTCATCGGTTCGGCCGCGGTCATCATCCTGTCCGAGCAGGACAGCGTGAAGGATGCGGCGCTCAACCTCATGCGTTTCTTCGAGGACGAGAGTTGCGGCCAGTGCACGCCCTGCCGGGTCGGCACCGAGAAGGCGGCGCTGTTGATGCAGCAGCCGGTATGGAACCGGCAATTGCTGGACGAATTGAGCGCGGCGATGCGCGATGCTTCGATCTGCGGTCTCGGCCAGGCGGCCTCGAATCCGCTGACGACCGTGATTAAGTATTTCCCGGACGAGTTTCTGACGAAGGAAGCGGAATGACAAGGATCCCGTTCGAGCTTGACGGCAAGCAGGTCGAGGCCGTCGACGGCGAGACCATCTGGCAGGTCGCAAAACGCCAGGGCCGCGAAATTCCCCATCTGTGCTTTTCCCCCGAACCGGACTACCGGCCCGACGGCAATTGCCGCGCCTGCATGGTGGAGGTCGAAGGCGAGCGGGTGCTGGCCGCCTCCTGCAAGCGCACCCCGAGCGTCGGCATGAAGGTGAAGTCGGCCAGCCCGCGGGCGGTCGCCGCGCAGAAAATGGTGATGGAGCTTCTGGTTGCCGATCAGCCGGCGCGCGCGACATCCCACGATCCCAGTTCGAAATTCTGGCACTGGGCCGAGAAGGTCGAGGTCACCGAAAGCCGCTTTCCGGCGGCCGAGCGCTGGACGGCCGACGCCAGCCATCCGGCGATGCGGGTGAATCTGGACGCCTGTATCCAGTGCGGCCTGTGCGTGCGCGCCTGCCGCGAGGTGCAGGTCAATGACGTGATCGGCATGGCCTATCGCAATCACGGCTCCAAGATCGTCTTCGATTTCGATGATCCGATGGGTGAATCCACCTGCGTCGCCTGCGGCGAATGCGTGCAGGCCTGTCCGACCGGCGCGCTGATGCCCGCGGTGATGCTCGACGACAAACAGACCCGCGTTACCTATGCCGACAGGAAGGTTGACTCGCTGTGCCCCTTCTGCGGCGTCGGCTGCCAGGTCACCTACCAGGTCAAGGACGACAAAATCATCTACGCCGAAGGCCGCGACGGCCCGGCCAATCATAACCGGCTCTGCGTCAAGGGCCGCTTCGGCTTCGACTACATCCATCATCCGCATCGCCTGACCAAACCGCTGGTGCGGTTGCCGAATGCGAAAAAGGACGCCAACGACCAGGTCGATCCGGCCAATCCTTTCACGCATTTCCGCGAGGCTTCCTGGGAGGAGGCGCTCGATATTGCAGCAGGGGGCCTGGTGAGGATCAGGGACCAGAAGGGCGTCAAGGCGCTGGCCGGCTTTGGCTCGGCCAAGGGCTCGAACGAGGAGGCCTATCTGTTCCAGAAGCTGGTGCGCACCGGCTTTGGCTCCAACAATGTCGATCACTGCACGCGATTGTGCCACGCCTCGTCGGTCGCAGCTTTGTTCGAAGGCTTGGCTTCGGGCGCGGTATCGGCGCCGTTCGCCGCCGCCATGGACGCCGAAGTCATCATCGTGATCGGCGCCAATCCGACGGTCAATCATCCGGTCGCCGCGACTTTCATCAAGAACGCGGCCAAGCGCGGCGCCAAGCTGATCGTGATGGATCCGCGCCGGCAAACGCTGTCGCGCCATGCCTATAGGCACTTGGCATTCAAGCCGGGCAGCGACGTGGCGATCCTAAATGGGATGATCAACACCATCATCACCGAGGGGCTGACCGACGAGCAGTACATCGCCGGCTACACCGAGGGCTTTGACGATCTCAAGGCGCGCATTACCGAATTCACGCCGGAAAAAATGGCGCCGATCTGCGGCATCCCGGCCGAAACGATCCGCGAAGTGGCGCGGATGTATGCGCGGGCGCGCGCTTCCATCATCTTCTGGGGCATGGGCATCAGCCAGCATGTGCACGGCACCGACAACGCGCGCTGCCTGATCGCGCTGGCCTTGATCACCGGCCAGATCGGCCGCCCCGGCACCGGGCTGCATCCCTTGCGCGGACAGAACAATGTGCAGGGTGCTTCCGATGCCGGACTGATCCCGATGTTCCTGCCCGACTACCAGCCGGTCGGACGCACCGACCTGCGCGAGCCGTTCGAAAAGCTCTGGCAAATGGATCTCGATCCGGTTCGCGGTCTCACCGTGGTCGAGATCATGAATGCAATCCACGCCGGCGAGATCACAGGAATGTATATCGAGGGCGAAAACCCTGCGATGTCGGACCCCGATTTGCAGCACGCCCGCCAGGCGCTGGCCAAGCTGGAGCATCTGGTGGTGCAGGATCTGTTCGTCACCGAGACCGCCTTTCATGCCGACGTCATCCTGCCGGCCTCGGCCTTTGCCGAGAAATCGGGCACGTTCACCAATACCGACCGCCGCGTCCAGCTGGCGCGCGAGGTCATCAAACCGCCCGGGGATGCGCGGCAGGACCTCTGGATCATCCAGGAGATTGCCCGGCGCATGGGGCTGGATTGGCGCTATGAGGGACCCGCCGATGTCTTCACCGAGATGACGCAGGTGATGCCGTCCTTGAACAACATCACCTGGGAGCGGCTGGTGCGCGAGGGCGCGGTGACCTATCCGGTCGACGATCCCAGTCAGCCCGGCAACGAGATCATCTTCACGACCGGTTATCCGACCGAGAACGGCCGCGGCAAGATCGTGCCGGCGCGCGTGGTGCCACCGGACGAATTGCCCGATGCCGACTATCCGATGGTGCTGTCGACCGGCCGGGTGCTCGAACACTGGCACACCGGTTCGATGACGCGCCGCTCGCAGGTGCTTGATCAGATCGAACCCGAAGCGGTGGCGTTCATGTCGCCGAAGGACATGCGGCGGCTGAACCTCTGGCCGGGCGATCGGGTGCGGCTGGAAACGCGCCGCGGCGCGGTCATCATCAAGGTGCGCTCCGACCGCGACGTGCCGGAGAACATGGTGTTCATGCCGTTCTGCTACGCGGAAGCCGCCGCCAACCTGTTGACCAATCCGGCGCTCGACCCGTTCGGGAAGATTCCCGAATTCAAGTTCTGCGCGGTCAGGGCCGAACGCGCCGAGATCAGCAACGCCGCGGAGTAGGGCGGCGATCAGTCAAACCGGACTGCGGTCGTATTGGCCCCGCAGATCAGCACCGCAACGCGCTCGTCCGGTGTCGGCACATATTTTCCCGACAGCAGAGCGCCGAAGGCTGCCGCCCCGCCCGGTTCCGCTACCACCCGAGCCTTGTCCCACAGCGCCAACTGCGCGGCGCGGATGTCTTCGTCGGTGATCAGGATAGAGCGTTCGACAAAGGCCTGGGCGATGGGGAACACGATTCCGCCGACCCGCTTTGGCGCCAGCGAGTCCGCCGCAATGCCTTCGGCTTGCGCATCGACCGGCTCGCCCGCCGCCAGCGCGCAGTACAGCGTCGGCGCGCCCTCTGGTTCGACCGCAATAATTCTGATCCGGCCGCGGAACCAGGCGGCGATGCCCCCGATCAGTCCTCCGCCGCCTACTGCGACAAGCAGCGTATCGACGTCAGGCAGGTCGGCATCGATCTCGCATCCGAGAGTGCCTTGTCCGAGCAGGGTTTCAATCTGATCGAAGGCGTGGATGGCCAGTCCTCCTTTCCGTGCGACAAATTGTTCGCTCGCCGCCAGCGCATCCGCATAGCGCTCGCCTGATATCACCAGATTGGCCCCATAGTTCCTGATGCGTTCGATCTTCGACGGCGAGGTGACACTGGGCAGGAAGATGGTCGCTGGCACGCCGAGCCGCATCGCGGCATAGGCCACCGCCGCGCCGTGATTGCCGCCCGACGCTGCGACCACGCCAACAGCCGGGATCGGTTGCGTGAGCAGGTTGGCGAAGGCGCCCCGCACCTTGAACGAACCCGAATGCTGCAGGCATTCGAGCTTGAGCGCGACCGGGTTCGATGCGGTGCCGAAATCTGCCAAGTCGACGCTTAGGACCGGCGTATGCCGGACATGCGGCCGGATCAGCCGCAAGGTTTCGGCAATACGCTCCGGCACGATCGAGTTGTCCAATGGCATAGGTGACCGTGCGAGATTGACATACCGTTCGAAATCAATGCTCAGTTCGTTCCGTCGTGGCCGCGGCCTGCAGCGCGCTCTTCTGTTGCGCCACCGTGGTCTCGAGCCGGGCGATGTTCTCCAAAAGCCGCTGGCTGGTCAGGACCAGGAAATAATAGCCGAATTGCGGGTTTTGAAAGTAGATTTCGAGCAGCTTTTCATAGGTGATGGTCAGGACATGCCCGTCCTCGATGCATTCGATGGTCGCGGTTCTCCGGTTGTCGGGCGTCAGGAAGCCCAGTTCGCCCATCAGGCGTCCCGGCGGAACTTCGACGCCGATTTCCTTGACCAGGAATTTTCCGGTGACGGTCAGGAGCATTTCGTCGGCCGGGTCGTCCTTTTTGAACAGGATGCCGCCCTTGCGATATTTGCGCTCGGTCATGAATGGCTTGAGCCATTCCATCGAGGTATCGCCCTGTGTTGCGCTGCGCGCCTTTTTGACCAGATTGAGCATCTGGCGGAGCCGGTAGGCATTGATGGGAAGCAACAGCAGGTACAATAGGAACGTCTTGACGTCTCCGGCGAGCGCGCCGAAGCCTGCGAAAAACGCGCAGCCTGCCATGTTCGCGACCCGCAGCGGCACCATCGTCTGGGTCAGCAGGGTCGCCACAAAGAAGATGGCGCCGACCAGCGCAAACAGGTTGGCCAACGTGATGTTGGCCAGGAAAATTTCCAAAAGCCGGTTGAATATCGCGTCATAGGTGACGTTGTTGGGATCGAGACCGAGCTGAACCAGGACCTTCGCGAATCGGAGGTTATCGGACGCTCGATCCAGAATGCGGTCCAGTACGGCCCAGAGGTCTAAGGCGCCAGGTATCATCGGATCCTCCATGCGCCTTTGCGGGGCAGAACGGTACGTCAAGAATTACCATTCCAACCGCCCAGAATCAGCCCGATTTGCACCCGGCGCGCGTCGAAAATAGAGAAAACGGCGATAATGAACAGGACCTTGACTGCGATGATCCCGCCAAGGGTTCGTGCTGGCAGGTGGGTGACAGCTTAGATGCCGACGGAGCCCGTTTCGGCCCGGTTGGGCTCTCCGGGGTGACGGCGCTGGATGTTCAAGGTGACGCGCCGTGCGTCAAAAATGCTCAAACCGCCAAACATAGATCACGGTCTTGAGCCCGAGGATCCCCGCCAGCACACCCACCGTCAGCAGCATTAAAGCGGCCCGCGAACAAAAGCGCTTGATCCGTGCCAGCCGCGCAGCCGCCACCTCGGTCCCGGCCGTGGTTCGACGTGCCGACGAACAGGCCATACGCTGCCGTCCGATCGCGGCTGCCATCTTCCCGACCCAGCCGGCCGATCGCCGGCCCGGTCGCCGCGAAAGGCGGAGCAGAGATCCGAGCTTTCCGATCAGCGCATTGCCGCTGTTCACCAGGTCGAGTTCGATCCTCCCGGATGGATATATCGCCGCGCACCCCGCCGGCCGGCTATGGCGCCTTGCAAACGACAATGCGGAGCTCTCGAGCAGGAAAATGCCGCCGATCTGCCCATTGCCGTCGCGGGCAACCCAGAAGCCTTCCGCGTTGCGGCCGATGAAAAACGCCGAGATCGCCTCGTTGACAATGCCGGGATCGAGCGGCCGAAATTTTGCAGGGACGGTTGTGTGGGGCCGTGCTTCGGGTTGCTCCGCTTGATGGGCAGTACTGAAAGTGATTGCGGCCATGGCGGCCTCCTGACGAATCTCGCCGCCATGATGTGCCGATGAGGCCGTAGGAATGCCAGATGGCGCGGCCTTTCCCCTCATAGGAGAGATATAGGAATTTCTCGAGCCAGACAGCGCCCCTCCATTTGCGCTTCGGCATTTATATCGCGGCTATGACAGAGCGCCCCGGGCGGTCTCGAATTCCTATGCAGCCAGCGACATCTTCGCAATGGATAGCCCGCGATCGGGCTGACGGCGGAGATCGATAGATGCCTCACTATCTTGCCAGCGACGACAGATACCGGGATTTTATCTGGGACGATGATTTTCGATCGCATCTGATGGCCCAAAGCAAGGCGCCGGGCAGCTACAAGTTCGGCAGGATGCAGGGACCGCGTCTCGCTGTGCGGGCGCGCGGCGCCTTCAGACGCTTCAACGGTTACATGAAGAACATGATCGAGGCGGTCGCCGACGCGAAGCTGCGCGGCATGCGGCGTGAGCTCGAGCTCCGCGGCTTCGATCACTCGAGCGAGGGCTGGGGAACGGGAAAGTCCCCGGCGGCCGGGTGCGACGAGTAAGTGGGCTGTCTGGCCCGTCCGCCTGGTTTCATCTTTCTAATCCGGGGGCGTCATATGAGTCAAGTCTTCGAGCACCACTTCGATTGTTGTTTCCATCCTGCGCAGCGCCATCAACTCCATGGTGACATTTCTTGGTCCATCCTGGGATGGGCCGGCCGGCAAATATCGGCCGGAGGAGCACTACATGCGCGGCCCCGGACCGAAATGGCGCGAGAAGCATTTGCTGGATCGCGCCTCCGCCGGCGGCCGGTGAGCCCGCGGCACGCCGTGCGTGACCCACGAAGGGTCCCTTAAAATTCGGCGGCCAGATCCCCGCGAAGGTGAAAGCGTTGCGCGATTTCGGTCCCGTACGCCAGATCCTCGTCGCCGATTGGCGCGATGGCGGCAGCGACCTCGGCCTTGGCGGCATCGGCCAACTCGACCATCGGCAGGCGGGTGTTCGCCGGCATCAAGCCGAGCTGGCACAGTGCATATTTCAGGGCGGCGGGGCCCTCCTTGTTGATCGCAGCTGTCAGCGCGGCCAGCCGGCGGTGCAGATATCGCGCCGACTGCAGCCGCCCCTGCCGGCAGCTGGTAAAAATCGCACGGCACAGATCCGGCGCGACGTTCGAGACGAGCGAAACGCAGCCGTCGCCGCCGCCTGCGATATAGGCGACCGCGGTCGCATCATCCCCCGATAACAGCCGAAATCCCGGCCGCAGTCTCGGCCGCAAGCGCGCGGGACGGGTCACATCGCCGGCGCCATCCCGCAACCCGATGAACTGTTCCGACCTCGCCAGTTGCGCCAGCGTGTCATCGGACAGTTCGCGTACGGTGCGCGAGGGAATATCGTGCAGCATGATGGGCAGGGAGCTCGCCTCGGCGATCGCCCGGAAGTGAGCTTCGATGCCGGACGGCATCGGCTTGTTGTAGTAGGGGACGACCGAAAGCACCGCGTCGGCGCCGGCCTGTTCGGCGCGCCGCGTCAGCGCGACGGCATGGCTCGTTGAATTCGATCCGGCGCCAGCGATGATGCGGACGCGCCCCCGCGCGATCTCAACCGCGCTGCGGATGATGGTGTCATGTTCGGTCGACGTCAGCGTCGACGCCTCGCCGGCGGTCTCGCCGACGACGACGGCCGGGACTTCGGCCTCGATCTGCCTTTCGCAAAGCCTGGCGAAGGCCTTCAGATCGAGCCTGCCCGCCTCGTCGAAGGGCGTGGGAAGATCCGGTATGTACCCCTTGAGCCAGGTGGCGGGGTGCGCAGAAGATGTCATCGGGATTCACGCCGCCTTTTCGATCTGGCCATAGCCCGGGCGGTGGGCGGAAAGCACCAGACCCTGCGGGCACCTGACGCCAGCCTCGATCCGAAAGCCCATCTCCTGCAGCCGTGCGCGTATTTTCAGGCATGCGCTGCGCTCGCGGGAGTCGATCAGGACGGCGATCGTGGCGCTGGCGCTGAGGAATGGCGAAATCTGGGCCAGCGCCGCCTCGCTCGCCGCCGGCGAGTTCTTGGCTGGCGATCAGGCCGACGGTGTGCTGTCGTTTGGCGATGCGGCAGGTCGCGATGGTCGCCACGCGAATATACCCGCGCCGATGCAGGGCCAGATAGAGTTCCAGGCTGTTGCTGCCGGCGACGATAGCGCGATGCAGATTGGACAAGCGCGTGAGCCCGATCATGGTATCGACCACCTGCTCCCGGCGCTCCCGGTTCGAGATCGAATAGGCTTGATCCATCGGGTTCTCCTCCATGACGGGTGGCGGATTTTTCAGGCGGCGCGCCGTGCGTCGGTCAACGGCTGCTTGCCGTCGATATCGAGTTCGATTCCGCGGGACAGCTCGACGATCATTTCCGGATGATGGCCATTCTCGGACAGCGCGTATTTGATGGCTTGCGCGCGGTCGACGAACAGGCCGCCATAGAGACCGTGCTGTTCTCGGGCGATCCAGTTGCCGCGGCTGTTCCTGCCAATAAGGACGATTGCGGACGGCGAGTTGCACGAGCAAGGTTCGACGAGCTTCACGTTGGTATTCCTTATCCTGGGCGAGTGGCGCGTGCTTCCGACGCCTTGAGCCGACCCGTCGCGGGCATCTTCCGGGTGCGAATGTGCGGATGGTTGTTGGTGGTCGGGGCGTGGCCTTGACTCATGCGCCCAATATCTTCCCGCTCGGATATGAAAGCGAGCGTGACAGGACCGCGATCTCATAAGTGCCGCATAAGACCGCGCCGGGTTGTTTCAAATCGGGATCGCATGATTGAAGATGCCGACCAGGCAAAACAAGGCCGCGTAGGCCGCCGTCTCATCCCAATGATTGAGAACGATATCGCAGCGGGGCTCGCGCCTGACCGTGCCGATGACCGCGCTGAAGACCATGGACATCCCCAGCAACATGGCCAGGCTTGGAAGAAAGCCGGTGCTGCCAAACGCGGCGAAAGCAACCAGGATGCTCGTTCGCAGGACGAAGCGAACGAGCGTCTGGGTCGACCTCAGTTCTCGCGACCGATTCGAAAGCTGTGCCAAAACCTGAGCCTCCTGCGATCCCTGCTCCGCGTGCCTCACGCGAAATTATCGCAGCAAAGGCGCACGTAGAGCGGGTTGGCGTCGCGGGACACCGTCGGCACGCTGGGGCGGCCGGATGATGCGGCGACGCCTCGGGCCTCGACGTAGGCGCTCAGGAGCGCCAAGCGCCAGATCGGCGTGACGGCTCTCGATCGACCGATCGAGCCAATCGGGAAGCTCGCGCCCGCGCGACAGGGCGCAGTACCATTCGCCATCGTCATAGACGATGCGGCGAACCTGCCACCGCGGCAATGCCAGGTCGATCAGCGCCAGTGCCGCGTCGGTCCAGGCTTCGGACGCGATCAATCGTTCGATATGCGCCGCTTTCTCTGTCTGCCGGATGGACGGAAGGCGCCGGCATGCCTCGCCGAACACGTCCCACATCAGCTCCGTCGTCACGGCATGCGCGCCGCGCAGCTGGTCGCCGAGTTCAGCGGGACCGGGATATTCTCTGAGGAGCAGCATGGTCTCATTCCTCATCGGGCGCGGTCACCATCGGCCGCTGCGCGAAGGATGGCGAGGATCGCATTTGAAAACGAGAGCGGACGGCAGCCCCAGAAATAGAGATGTCATAAGTGGAGGCGGCGGAGGCCGTTATGCCGCCCGTCCCGGGGGCGGGGTGGGCCGCGGGTCAAGCAAGCTGACGCGGGCCGCTGCGGCGGAATCCGCGGCCGGGGCGGGGTGTCGGGCGCTATCTGCTACCCATGGAGACAACGAGCCAGGCGTCCGTTTGCCCTATTTAGGGCCGGAAAGCGCGGGGCCATTTATGAGATTCCTATAACGTAGCCATTGCGACCGCCTCGAAAACCTACGCGCCGAGTGGCACTTGGGGCGCACGGATGCCGGTAAGGCGTGGGCTGCGTTGCGATCCCTGGTTGATCCAACGCAAGTCCGCTTGCCGGAAGTGCGCGACGCTGGCGCTCCGCAACAAGCGCGACAAGGAGCATCTCATGTGGGACGTCGTCATGCTGGCCCTCGGCTTCGGTCTTTTCGTGCTGGGGATAGGATACGCCTATGCCTGCGAACGGCTCTGAGGGAGAACGATCATGATCTTCGATTATTCGCTCGCTGGCCTCGTCTCCGTCGGGCTGCTGGTTTACCTGACTTACGCCCTGCTTCGGCCGGAGCGCTTCTGAACATCCGAGGGCGTCCGCCGCAGCGGCTTCCGGAAGCGGCGCTGGTTTCCAGATAAATCACGTGCGAACCAAGGACATGCCACCATGACCGTCATTGGCTGGATTCAAATTCTTCTTTATTGTGCGATCGTCGTCGCGCTGGTCAAACCGCTGGGCGGGTACATGACGCGCGTCTACAATGGCGAGCGCACATGGCTTTCTCCGCTATTGCGGCCGGTCGAGACCGGCCTCTATCGGATCGGCGGCGTCGATGAGGGGCGTGAGCAGCATTGGCTGACCTACACGGTCGCCATGCTGCTGTTTCACGCCGGGGGCTTCCTCATCATTTATGCGGTGATGCGGCTGCAGGCGTTTTTGCCGTTCAATCCGGCGCAGCAGTCGGCGGTCGCCGAAGACCTGTCGTTCAACACCGCGATCAGCTTCATCACCAACACCAACTGGCAGAACTACGGCGGCGAAAGCACGCTGTCCTACCTGGTCCAGATGCTGGGACTGACGCACCAGAACTTCCTGTCGGCGGCAACCGGCATCGCGCTCGCGGTGGCGCTGATCCGCGGCTTCTCCCGTTCCTCGATGCGCACCATCGGCAATTTCTGGGTCGACGTGACCCGCACCACGCTTTACGTGCTGCTGCCGATCTGTGTCGTCTACACGCTGTTCCTGGTCTGGCAGGGCATGCCGCAGACGCTTGGCGCTTACGTCGATGCGACGACGCTGGAAGGCGCCAAGCAGACCATCGCGGTCGGCCCCGTGGCCTCGCAGGTGGCGATCAAGATGCTGGGCACCAATGGCGGCGGCTTCTTCAATGCCAACGCCGCCCATCCGTTCGAGAACCCGACCGCGTTGTCAAACTTCGTGCAGATGATCTCGATCTTCGTGATCGGCGCCGCGCTGACCAACGTGTTCGGCCGCATGGTCGGCAACCCCAGGCAGGGTTGGGCGATTCTCGGTGTCATGGGGGTGCTGTTCCTCGCCGGCGTCGTCGTCACCTACTGGGCGGAGGCCAACGGCACCACCGCGCTCAATGCGCTCGGACTGACCGGTGGCAACATGGAGGGCAAGGAAGTCCGCTTCGGCATCGTTGCGTCCTCGCTGTTCGCTGTCATCACCACCGACGCATCCTGCGGCGCGGTCAACGCCATGCATGACAGTTTCACGGCGCTTGGCGGCATGATCCCGCTGATCAACATCCAACTTGGCGAAATCATTGTCGGCGGCGTCGGTTCCGGGCTCTATGGCATGCTGATCTTCGTCATCATCGCGATCTTTGTCGCCGGCCTGATGGTCGGCCGCACCCCGGAATATGTCGGCAAGAAGATCGAGGGACGCGAAGTCAAGATGGCGATGCTCGCCATTCTGGTGCTGCCGCTGATGTATCTGGGCTGGACCGCGGTAGCGGTGGTGGTGCCCTCGGCGGTAGCCTCGATGGCCAATGCGGGGCCGCACGGTTTCACCGAGGTGCTCTATGCCTTTACGTCGGCGACCGGCAATAACGGTTCGGCCTTCGCGGGTCTCTCCGGCAACACCTTCTTCTACAATCTGACGCTGGCAAGCGCGATGTTCGTCGGCCGCTTCTTCATGATCATTCCGGCGCTGGCGCTTGCCGGTTCACTGGCGGGCAAGAAGTCGATCCCGCCGTCGGCCGGCACGCTGCCGACCACCGGCGGCCTGTTTATCGGCCTGGTCGTCGGTGTGATCCTGATCATCGGCGGTCTCACCTTCTTCCCCGCGCTGGCGCTCGGGCCGATCGTCGAGCATCTCGCGATGACAGCCAACACCCTGTTCTGATCGATCTCTTGTCGGAGTGACCGTCATGGAAACCATGAAACTGCAGAAGCGCGTGCCGGTATCGGCGATGCTCGATCCGAAAATCGTGACCCCGGCCATCGGTTCGGCCTTCGCCAAGCTCGATCCCCGGCTGATGATCAAGAGCCCCGTGATGTTCGTGGTCGAGATCGTGGCCGCGCTGACCACGGTGATCTTTATTCGCGATCTGGTGACCGGTGGCGAGCACCTCGGCTTCACCTTCCAGATCATCCTGTGGCTGTGGTTCACCGTGCTGTTCGCCAATTTCGCCGAAGCCGTGGCGGAAGGGCGCGGCAAGGCGCAGGCCGAATCGCTCAAGAAGACCCGCACCGAAAGCCAGGCCAAGCTGTTGACCGGTTCCGACAAGACCTACCGGATGGTGTCCGGTACCAGCCTGAAGGTCGGCGACGTCGTGCTGGTGGAAGCCGGCGACAATATTCCCTCCGACGGCGAAGTCATCGAAGGCGTCGCGTCGGTCAACGAAGCCGCGATCACCGGCAAGTCCGCGCCCGTGATCCGCGAATCCGGCGGCGACCGCTCGGCGGTCACCGGCGGCACCCAGGTGCTGTCGGACTGGATCCGGGTCCGCATCACCGCGGCGCAGGGATCGACCTTCATCGATCGCATGATCCGGCTGGTGGAAGGCGCCGAGCGGCAGAAGACCCCGAACGAGATCGCGCTCAATATCCTGCTCGCGGGCCTGACCATCATCTTCGTGTTTGCGACCGTGACCATCCCGAGCTACGCCGCCTATGCCGGCGGCTCGATCTCGGTCGTGATCCTGGTGGCGCTGTTCGTGACGCTGATCCCGACCACGATCGGCGCGCTGTTGTCGGCGATCGGCATTGCCGGCATGGACCGGCTGGTGCGCTTCAACGTGCTGGCGATGTCGGGCCGCGCGGTCGAGGCCGCCGGCGACGTCGATACGCTCTTGCTCGACAAGACCGGCACCATCACACTCGGCAACCGGCAGGCCACCGCGTTTCGCCCCGTGCGTGGCGTCACCGAGCAGGAACTGGCGGATGCCGCGCAGTTCGCATCGCTGGCGGATGAGACCCCGGAGGGACGTTCCATCGTCGTGCTGGCGAAGGAGAAATATGGCATCCGCGGCCGCGACATGGCGGAACTTGGCGCGACCTTCATTCCCTTTACCGCACAGACCCGCATGAGCGGCGTCGACCTCGGCACTTCTTCGGTCCGCAAGGGTGCGGTCGATGCGATCCTGAACTACACCGAGGGCGGACAGCCTCGCATCGTGGCCTCGGGAAATGCCGCGCGGGTGATGCAACCCGCGCTATCGGAGGTTTCGCGCGAGATCCGGGCCATCGCGGATGAGATCGCCAAGGAGGGCGGTACGCCGCTTGCGGTTGCCAAGGACGGCCGCCTGCTCGGCGTGGTGCAGCTCAAGGATATCGTCAAGGGCGGCATTCGCGAGCGCTTCGCCGAATTGCGCCGCATGGGGATCCGCACCGTGATGATCACCGGCGACAACCCGATGACGGCGGCGGCGATCGCCGCGGAAGCCGGCGTCGATGATTTTCTGGCCCAGGCTACCCCGGAGGACAAGCTGAAGCTGATCCGTGATGAACAGGCCAAGGGCAAGCTGGTCGCGATGTGCGGCGACGGCACCAATGACGCACCGGCGCTGGCCCAGGCCGATGTCGGCGTCGCCATGAACACCGGCACGCAAGCCGCGCGCGAGGCCGGCAACATGGTCGACCTCGACTCCAACCCGACCAAGTTGATCGAGGTGGTCGAAATCGGCAAGCAGCTGCTGATGACCCGCGGCGCCCTGACGACCTTCTCGATCGCCAACGACGTGGCGAAGTATTTCGCCATCATCCCGGCGATGTTCCTGGCCTTCTATCCGCAACTCGCCGTGCTCAATGTCATGCATCTGGCGAGCCCGCAGAGCGCCATCCTGTCGGCGATCATCTTCAATGCCCTGATCATCATCGCGCTGATTCCGCTGGCCCTGAAGGGCGTGGCCTATCGCGCGATCGGCGCTGGTGCGCTGCTGCGCCGTAACCTGATGGTCTATGGCCTCGGCGGCATCATCATCCCCTTCATCGGCATCAAGGCGATCGACCTCGTGGTCGCCGCCTTGCACCTGGTTTGAGGGTCATGGCGATGTCAGCGGTCGTAGGGGGGCAAAGCCAGCGGGCCGCGCGCATGCGCGGCATCGAAGATCGCGCGATGCCCACGATCTTTTGTTCGGGTATTGACAATGGTGGTGCCACGGCGCAAGGCATCGCGCTTTTGCCCACACTGGAAACGCATTCTGAGGAGACCACCATGTTGAAGGAAATTCGCCCCGCCATCCTCATCCTGCTTGGGCTGACGCTGATCACGGGTCTTGGCTATCCGCTGGCCATGACCGCGATCGCCGGCGTGCTGTTTCCCAAGCAGGCGGCCGGAAGCCTGATCGAACGCGACGGCCAGGTGGTCGGCTCCGCCCTGATCGGCCAGGAATTCAAGGACGACAAATACTTCCATGGCCGGCCCTCGGCGACGACGGCCCCGGACCCGGCCGATGCCACCAAGACCGTGGCGGCGCCCTACAATGCGGCCAACTCGGGGGGGTCCAATCTCGGCCCGACCAGCAAGGCCCTCAACGACCGGGTCAAGGAGGACCTCGACAAGCTGAAAGCGGAAAATCCCAACGGCACCATTCCGGTCGATCTCGTCACCACCTCCGGCAGCGGCCTCGATCCCGATATTTCGCCGGAAGCCGCGCTGTTCCAGGTGCCGCGCGTCGCCAAGGCACGCCAGGTGCCGGAAGATCGCATCCGCCAGCTGGTGACGGAAAATACCGCTGGCCCGCTCGGCGGGTTGCTTGGAGAGCCACGCGTCAACGTCCTGGCGCTGAACCTGGCGCTGGATCGTGTCGCCTCGAAATAGCCCTGAGCTAGGTTTGGCCAGGCGAGAGGAATATAATGCGGTATGGCCGAGCTGCGCCGCGATACGGAACAACGACCCTCGCCGGAAGCCCTGCTGGAAAGGGCCCGGCGCGAGGACAGCCGTCTCGGCCGGCTCAAGATCTTCGTCGGCGCCGCCCCCGGCGTCGGCAAGACCTATGAGATGCTGCAGAGCGCGCACGCCAGGCTGAAGGCGGGCGCCGATGTGGTGGTCGGCGTGGTCGAGACCCACGGGCGGGTGGAGACCGAGGCGCTGCTGCAGGGGCTTGAAGTTCTCCCGCGCAAGCGGCTCGAATACAAGGATCAGATGCTCGAGGAGATGGACCTCGACGCGCTGATCGCGCGCCATCCGCAGATCGCGCTGGTCGACGAACTGGCCCATACCAACGCGCCCGGCAGCCGCCATCCGAAGCGCTATCTCGACGTCGAGGAATTGCTCTCCCGCGGCATCGACGTCTACACCGCGGTCAATATCCAGCACATCGAGAGCCTCAACGACGTTGTCGCCCAGATCACCCATGTGCGGGTGCGCGAGACCGTGCCGGATTCGGTGTTCGACCGCGCCGATGCCATCGAGCTGATCGATCTGACGCCGGATGACCTGATCCAGCGGCTGAAGGAGGGCAAGGTCTATGTTCCCAAACAGGCCGAGCGCGCGCTGGAACATTATTTCTCGCCCGGCAACCTGACGGCGCTGCGCGAGCTGGCGTTGCGGCGGACCGCCGAGCGCGTCGACGAGCAACTGCGTACGCACATGCAGGCCAACGCGATCGCCGGTCCCTGGGCCGCCGGCGAGCGGATCATGGTCTGCGTCAGCGAGGATCCGCGCGCGGCGGGGCTGGTGCGCTACACCAAGCGGCTGGCGGACCGGCTGCATGCGCCCTGGACCGCGCTCAGCATCGAAACCCGGCGAAGCCTGCAATTGACCGACGAGCAGCGCGACCGGCTCGCCGACACGCTGCGCCTGGCCGAGGCGCTGGGCGGCGAAGCGCTGACCATCCCCGGCGTCGGCCGCCGCATCGCCGACGACGTCATCGGTTTTGCGCAGGCCAACAACGTCACCCAGATCATCATCGGAAAGTCGGCGCGTTCGTGGTGGTTCGTGCTCCGGCGCGGCTCGGTGGTGCACGATCTGGTACGGCGCGCCGGCAACATCAGCGTCAATGTCATCGCCGGCGACGAACTGTCCGCCACGCCGGTCGCCAAGTCCGCGGTGCAGACGGCGATGCGGCCCGAGCCGTTCAATCCCGGGCCCTACCTGATGGCGCTGGTGATCACCGCCATCGGCCTGGTCGCCGCCGAATTGATCAAACCCATGTTCGGCATCGAGAATGTCGACCTGGTGTTCCTTACCGCGGTGGTCAGCGTGGCGGTGCGCTACGGGCTATGGCCGTCCCTGCTGGCCAGCATCGCCGCGTCGCTGTGCTATAATTTCTTCTTTCTGCCACCGGTCTATACCTTCACCATCACCGACCCGACCAACATCGCGGCGTTCTTCTTCTTCATGCTGATCGCCATCCTGGTCTCCAATGTCGCGGCGCGGGTCCGCACCCAGGCGGTGTCCGCGATCGGCCGGGTGCGGACCACGGAATTGCTGTACGCCTTCAGCCGCAAGCTTGCGAGCACCGCAACGCTCGACGATGTGCTGTGGGCGACCGCCTATCAGGCCGCCCTGATGCTGAAGGTCCGGGTGGTGTTGCTGCTGCCTGAGGCAGGCGTGCTGACGGTGAAGGCGGGCTATCCGCCGGAGGACCAGCTCGACGACGCCGATCTCGCCGCCGCCAACTGGGCATGGAGCAATGATCGTCCGGCCGGGCGCGGCTCGGATACGCTGCCCGGCGCCAAGCGCCTGTTCCTGCCGATGCGGACCGGACGCGGGCTGATCGGCGTCATCGGCATCGACGACGACCGCTCGGGACCGCTGCTCACCCCGGATCAACGTCGCCTGCTCGACGCGCTGGTCGATCAGGGCGCGCTGGCGATCGAGCGGGTGCTCTTGGTCGAGGACATGGATCGCGTCAAGCGCAGCGTGGAGTCGGAACGCCTGCGCTCGGCGTTGTTGACCTCGATCTCGCACGATCTCAAGACCCCGCTGGCCTCGGTTCTCGGCGCCGCCTCGACGATGCGGGATCTGGCCAGCGGCCTCTCCGAGACCGAAAAGCGTGATCTGCTGGCCACCGTGATCGACGAATCCGAGCGGCTCAACCGCTTCATCGCCAACCTGCTCGACATGACCCGGCTGGAATCCGGGGCCGTGGTGCCCAACACGGCGCCGCACGACATCGGCGAGATCATCGGCAGCGTGTTGCGGCGGGCGAGCAAGATCCTGGCCGGGCACCGGGTGCTGCTGGAACTCGCCGCCGACGTGCCGATGCTGGAACTCGACGCCGTGCTGTTCGAGCAGGTGCTGTTCAACCTCTTGGACAACGCCGCGAAATATTCGCCGGCCGACAGCACGATATCGATCAGGAGCGTGCGGGACCGGGAAACCGTGACCCTGAAAATCATCGACGAAGGCGACGGCATTCCGCCGGCGGAGCTGGAGAGCATCTTCGACAAATTCTATCGGGCGCAGAAAGGCGATCATGTCCGCCCCGGCACCGGGCTGGGGCTGGCGATTTCCCGCGGATTTGTCGAGGCGATGGGGGGCACGATAACGGCCGACAACCGCGACGACCGCGGCGGCGCCGTGCTGACGATCAGGTTGCCGATCCCGACGTTACGCCAGCCCTTGGACACCGCCGCATGAGCACGACGCCGATCAAGGTGCTGGTCATCGACGATGAGCCGCCGATCCGCAAGCTGCTGCGGATGGGTCTGAGCACCCAGGGCTACGAAATCCTCGAAGCCAGCAACGGCAAGACCGCGCTCGAACAGCTGGCGCAGGATCCGGCGCTGATCATTCTCGATCTCGGTCTGCCTGACATCCAGGGCCATGAGCTGTTGCGCATGATCCGCGGGCGCAACGATAGCGTCCCGATCGTGGTGCTGTCGAGCCGCGGCGACGAGGCCGGCAAGGTCGCGGCGCTCGATCTCGGCGCCGACGACTACCTGACCAAGCCGTTCGGCATGGATGAACTGCTGGCCCGCATGCGCGCCGCCCTGCGGCATCAGTTGCAGGTTCACGGCGAGCGCCCGGTCTTTCGATCCGGCGATCTCTCCGTCGATCTGGTGCGCCGCCTCGTCAAGGTCGGCGACAAGGACATCAAACTGTCGCCGAAGGAATATGACCTGCTGCGCGTGCTGGTGCAGCACGCCGGCAAGGTCCTGACCCACCGCTTTCTCCTGAAGGAACTCTGGGACGAACTGACCGACGCGCAGTATCTGCGCGTCTATGTCCGCCAGCTCCGCCAGAAGATCGAGCACGACCCGGAGCGCCCGCAATTCGTGCTGACGGAGACGGGGATCGGCTATCGCCTAAGGGCAGGGGATTGAGGTGGGGCCATCTCGATCCCGTAGGGGCGACCCTTGTGGTCGCCCTCTTCGCCCAGCCTGGCCGGCGGGGTTGCCGGGCTCGTCCTCGATCACAACCACCCCACCTGCCGGAACCGCAAATACAGCCCCGCACAGGTCGCCAGGATCACACCCCACACCGCGTAGTAACCATAGTCCCATT
Organism: uncultured Alphaproteobacteria bacterium; assembly: GCA_963736075.1. Classification (GTDB taxonomy): domain Bacteria; phylum Pseudomonadota; class Alphaproteobacteria; order Rhizobiales; family Xanthobacteraceae; genus Bradyrhizobium. Next base: position 154,121 of record CAVTNW010000042.1, read on the forward strand.
GCAGCTCGGGCATGTTCTTGAAGTTCATGCCGTAGATGCCGGCGATCATGGTCGGGACCGCGATGATGGCGAGCCACGACGCCAGCTTCTTGGAGACCGCGGTCTCCTGGGCCTGGCCGACCAGCAGGCTCGCCTCGAAGGCAAACGCCAGCACCTCGCGCAGCAAATCGATCTGTTCCTGGATGGTGCGGACGTGGTCGGTGACGTCGCGGAACAACGGACGCATGGTGGTGCGCACCATCGGCAGATTATCATGCTCGAGCCGGCGGCAGACTTCCACCAGCGGCCCGACCGCGTGGCGCAGCCGTAAGAGGTCGCGCCGCAGCAGATAAAGCCGCTCGATCTGCGCCCGGGTCATCGCGCTGGCCAGCACCTGCGCCTCCATGACCTCGACTTCCTGATGGATGGTTTCCAGCACCGGCGAATAGTTGTCGACGATGAAATCAAGGATGGCGTAGAGGATGTAGTCCTCGCCCCGCGCCAGGGCCCGCGGGCAGCTCTCGCAGCGCTCGCGCACCGGCGTGTAAGAGGTCGAGGCGCCATGGCGGACCGACACCAGATAGCCTTCGCCGACGAACAGATGGGTCTCGCCGAATGCGATGCTGTCGCCGACCAGCTGCGCGGTGCGCGCGACGATGAAGAGCCCGTCGCCATATTGTTCGATCTTCGGCCGTTGATGGGCGTGGTCGGCGTCCTCGATGGCGAGATCGTGCAGCTGGAACTGGCGTTGCACGCTGGTCAACAGCGCCATGTCCGGCTCGTGCAGCCCGATCCAGACCACATGGCCCGGCCGCGCCCGCCAGCTCGAGGCCTCCTCGATGGCGATATTGGCGACCCGCCTGCCATCGACATAGGCGCCGGCCGCGACCACGCCCTCGGCGTTGACGGGCTCGGTGGCCGACACGGCAGCTGGCGCGATGTTCATGGTTTCCGTCCCGGTGCCCATGGCTTGCACCTTGCTACGAGGCAAAGGTTTCGGCGAGGCTAACACCGGGGAGGGCGACGTCAAACGGAATGAGGGGATCTGCGGATAGTGCATCGCAATGGCGTCGGGGTGCCCCGGTTGGTTTGGCAGCTTGGGGACTGACGCGCGAGCCATGGGTAGCGCGCTCCGGCTCGCGTTTAGGGCCTCTACATAGCACTGCGTCACAAGCGGAAGCATGGATTGCTTCGCAATGACGGGGTGGGATGAGCCCCCACAACTCAGCTTTTGTGATCCTTGCCGCAGCTCTAGCCCCGTCATTGCGAGCGCAGCGAAGCAATCCATGGACGCCACGGAACGAAAAGCCGGATTGCATCGTCCCTGGGCGCGCCCGGAAATGACAGGGAATTGCAGGCTTTCCGCTCCGCAGATGTCATGCGCTCGCGGCATACCGAGATCAAGACGGTGGATGCCCACGACATCTCTTGCCGCGACGATACTGTCGGCTGCGGACATCGAAACAAAGACGTGGATGCCGAGGACGAAGCCCGCCACGGTGGAAGAAGTCTTCGCCAAGGCCGGCAGGCATCAGTCACGCGGATACCTTTCGCCTCAGGCAGACACTCTCCGAGGGCGAACGGTTCGCGCCTTGGCCGGGAGATGTTTGTGGCCTTTCGCAGTGTCCGGGCCCTCGGTAGTATTGGGACGCCTCTTCACGCCTCGCTCGAATTGCCGTCGCCATGGCCGACATCTTCATCTCCTACAAGCGCGAGCGACGCGCGGCCGCGCGGCGCCTGGAGCGAATTCTGCTCCGTTATGGATATTCCGTCTGGTTCGACCTCGAACTGGTGCGGGGGCAGGACTACGAGGCGCAGATTGAGCGTGAATTGTCCGCTGCAAAGGCGGTGATCGTGATGTGGTGTGGGCTCTCCGTCGGATCGCCCGGGGTGCGGTCGGAGGCGAACCGCGCCAAGTCCCGAGGCAAGCTGATCCCGCTCATCATCGAGCCCTGCGAACTGCCGCTGTTCTCGACGCTGGAGCAGAATATCGACCTGACGGCGGCCGCCGGGTCGCCGCGCGATCATGCGTTCGATCCGGTGCT
>CAVTNW010000043.1:0-596975 GCA_963736075.1 uncultured Alphaproteobacteria bacterium
CGAGATCCACACCATCCCGATGGTCTGGTCCGGCGGCTGCGACGGCGTCATCACCCCGCATGCCACGATCTTCGCTCGCAACAGCAAGACCGGGCCGGCCGACAAGTCGCGCCTCGTGATCGGCACCGCGCTCAGCGCGGAATTGCTGCCCGAGGACATCGGTCGTCCGGCGATGGTTCAGAAGGTCGCCGACGCCGTCAAAGCGGCGATGCGGGATGCCGGGATCACTAACCAAAAGATGTGCATTACGTCCAGACCAAGACGCCGCTGTTGACCATCGATTCCGTGCGCGATGCGGAATCCCGTCACCAGACGCTGGCCTGCGAGGTCCACGACTCCATGGGCGTTTCCAACGGCACCACAGCGCTCGGCATTGCCGTGGCACTGGGCGAGGTGCCGATGCCAAAGGCCGAACAGATCTGCCGGGATCTCGACCTTTATTCGTCGGTGGCGTCCTGCTCCTCCGGCGTGGAACTGACCCAAGCCCAGATCGTGCTGCTCGGCAACAAGGCCGGCGCCGGCGGCCGCTACCGCATCGGTCATGCCGTGATGCGTGACGCACTCGATATCGACGGCATCTACGATTCCATTCGCAACGCCGGCCTGGAATTGCCGGAACGGCCACGGTTGGAAGACCTCAAGGGGCGGGTCGTCAATTGCTTCATGAAATGCGAGGCCGACCGCCGCGGCACGCTGCGCGGGCGGCGGCAGATCATGCTCGACGATTCCGACGTCCACCACCACCGCCATTCCAAGGCGGCGGTGGGCGGCGTGGCCGCGCTGGCGATCGGCGATCCCGCCGTATTCGTCTCCGTCGACGCCATGCACCAAGGGCCCCATGGCGGCGGTCCGGTGATCGCCATTGTCGAGCTGGATGAGTAAAATCGGCACGTTCCTTGCTGAGAAAGGATGATGCCGGCTGGCGGGGCCAGCTATGCTGCGAGCGGATTCGACTGGAGCGCGCCGATGAGATGGTTAATTCGCACGACCTTTACCCTTGCCATACTGGCCCTGGGCGCGACCGCGTCCAATCAGGCGCTGGCGCAGGATAAGGTCTCGGTCGGGGTGTTTCCGCTCAGTTCATCGTTGCCCTATTTCGTCGCGCTGGAGCGCGGGTTTTTCAGGGAAGTCAATATCGAACCTGAAATGATAAAGCTGATGGGCGGTCCGCCGAACGTCGCGGCGATGATGACCAACCAGATCGAGGTCTCTGCGGTGCTGGTGACGCTCGAAGGCCTCAATGCCGACGTGAAGAAGCCGGGGGTAGCGATGTATATCGCGCTCAACAGCCAGACCAAAGTTTTCAAGATGGAACAATTCGTGGTCCGCAACGGCTTCAAGGCCGAGAGCATCGCCGACCTCAAAGGCGCCAAGCTGTTGTCGGCGCCGGGGCCGGCCAATCTCAACACCGCCAAGGCCGTTCTGGCCAAGAATGGTCTGAAGGAGGGGGATTATACAATCGATCAGCTCGACATGAGCCAACATGTCAATGCCATGACCGCCGGCACGTTCGACGGCGGCTATACGCTCGAGCCGAACGCGTCGATGATGATCAAGGCCGGTGTCGCGCGTTCGCTGGAGGCTGGCGTGATCTCCAAGTATATTCTGGGCGATGAACATGCCGACGCTTATGCCGCGGGCTGCGCGATGACCAGCGACTTCATCGCCAAGCGGCCGGATGTGGCCAAGCGGTTCGCCGCGGCCTGGCGCAAGGCGATCGATTTCATCAACACCAACCCCGACGAAGCCCGCAAATACCTGGCCAAGAACACCTTCACGCCTGATAACGTCGTCGATATGGTTTCGATGCTCGGCTATGTCATGGTGGGCGACATGACGCCGCGGCAACTTGACGATTTGCAGAAGTTTGCCGACTTTGGCACCTCGATTGGGGTGGTCCCTGAAAAAGTCGACGTCAATAAATTTCTGCAGAAATTCTAAAAGGCTTCCCCCGTGGCCTTGGCTGAGCGAACTGCGAACATCGAACGGGCAGGCTTGGTCCAGGATGCGGCGCGGCGTACCGCGCCGCATGTCACGATCCGCGGCCTGACAAAGCGGTTTTCCGACGCCACCATCTATGACAACTTCGATTTCGACATTCCGCGCGGCAAGTTGATGTCGGTGTTCGGACCCAACGGCTGCGGCAAGAGCACGCTGATCAACATGATTGCGGGGCTATTTCCGGTCGATGCCGGCGAGATCCTGTTCGACGGCCAGCCGCTGAGCCAGATCAAGTTCGGCTACGTGTTCCAGAATTATCGCGAAGCGATGTTTCCGTGGCTGCGGGCGTTCGACAACATCGCCTATCCGCTCAAGGTGATGGGAATAGCGAAGGCCGAGCGCACCGCGCGGGTGGAAAAGATCGTCGCCAATCTCAATGTCAAGATCGACCTCAGCCTCTATCCTTACCAGATGTCCGGCGGACAGCAGCAGATGGTCTCGATCATGCGCGCGCTGGTGGTCGAGCCGGAAATCCTGTTCCTCGACGAGCCGTTTTCGGCGCTAGACTATGAAATGACGCTGTTCATGCGCGAGCAGCTGCAGCGCATCTTTGTGGAGACCGCGACCACCACCGTATTGGTCTCGCACGACCTGGAAGAGGCGGTCTATCTGTCGGACCGCATTCTGCTGTTGTCCCGCCATCCGGCCCGCGCCGTCGAGTTCGTGCATTACGACGCGCCGCGGCCGCGCACGCCCAAAACCATGTCGGAACCCGATTTCATCGCCATCAAGGCACATTGCCTCGAGGTGTTCCAGCGCGAAGTTCACAAGGGATAAGGGCGATGAAGCGTCTCCAGATCCTGCTCCCTTTTGTCGGCGTAGCGGTCCTGCTTTTGATCTGGTCGCTGACGGTCTGGGCCCGGGTGGTCGATCCGGTGCTGCTGCCGTCGCCGGCGGCGACCTTCCGGGCGATGTGGATCGGCATGACCTCCGGCAAGCTCGGCGTTGATTTCCTCAAAACCGTCGAGCGCACGGTCTACTCGACCGCGATCGCGGCCGTGATCGCGATCCACTCGGCATCCTGCTCGGCTCGTCGGAAAAACTCTATCGCTCGGTCGAATTCCTGATCGACTTTTTCCGCTCGACGCCGGCCTCGGCGATGTTTCCCTTGTTCCTGGTGCTGTTCGGCATTGGCGACCGCACCAAGATATCGGTCGCCGCCTTCGGAGCGGCGCTGGTCATCTTGTTCAATGTCGCCTACGGCGTCATGAACGCGCGCAAGACGCGCATCCTGGCGGCGCGGGTGATGGGCGCCTCGCGGCTGCGCGTGCTCTGGGACGTGATGCTGCTGGAATCGCTGCCGCAGACCTTTGTCGGCCTGCGCAACGGCGTATCGCTGGCGCTGGTGATCGTGGTCGTGGCCGAGATGTTCATCGGTTCGACCGACGGGCTCGGCCAGCGGGTGTTCGAGGCGCAGCAGCTGTTCGACATGCCCGATATGTACGCCGCGATCTTCGCCGCCGGCGCACTCGGCTATGGCCTCAATCTGTTGTTCCTCACGATCGAGCGGCGTTTTGTCCATTGGTCGGGCAAGTAGACGGGAGCTGACATGACCGAGAGCCTGAGCCGCAAGAGCGCCGTCGAACTGGCCTCGCTGATTGCGAGCCGTGCCGTAAGCCCGGTCGAGGTGATCGACGCCCATCTTGCTACCATCGCCCGCGTCAATCCCGCCCTCAATGCCATCGTCACGCTGGTGGCGGATGCCGCGCGGGCAAAGGCAAAAGAGGCCGAGGCAGCGGTGCAGCGCGGCGACGCGCTGGGAGCGCTGCACGGGCTGCCGGTCGCGATCAAGGATGTTACGCCGACAGCTGGCATACGCACCACCTATGGCTCGCCGCGCTTCAGGGATAACGTGCCATCAGAGGATGCCGAGGCGGTGCGACGCCTGAAGCAGGCCGGCGCCATCGTGCTCGGCAAGACCAACACGCCCGAATTCGCTGCCGGCGCCAATACCTTCAATGACGTGTTCGGCGTCACCCGCAATCCCTGGAATCCCGCGCTGAGCCCTTCGGGCTCTTCCGGCGGATCGGCGGTTGCGGTCGCAACCGGTATGGTGCCGCTGGCGCAGGGCACCGATTTCGGTTGCTCGATCCGGATGCCGGCTTCCTTCTGCGGCATTGTCGGCATCCGGCCGACGCCGGGGCTGACGCCGAACTGGCCGATGCCCTTGGCCTGGGACCCCGGCCAGGTTCACGGGCCGCTGGCGCGAAGCGCCGAGGATGCCGCGCTGATGCTGGACGCGCTGGTGGGCTTCAGCCGTGCCTCGCCGATATCGGTGGCGCCGCCATGGAAGAGCGCCCGCGCCATCGTCAGGGATGCCCGCGACGTCAAGGACCTGCGTATTGCCTATGTCTCCGACATCGCCGGCATCGGGGTCGAGCCTGAGATCGATGCGATCTGCCGGAAGACGGCGATGTCGCTGCGCGATGCCGGCGCCACCGTGGAGGAGACGGCTTTCGATATTTCCGATGGCAAGTCGCCCTATCAGGCTTGGCGCGGGCTGTGGATGGTCGGCCAGCAATTTGCCAACCTCGACCACCTGGAAGAGTTCGGCGCCAATCTCAAAGGCAATGTCAAGGCCGGCCTGAAAGTAACGCCATTGGATTTTGCCGCCTCCGAACAGAAGCGCGCCCAGCTGTTCCAGCGCTTTGCGGAGTTCTTCGAGCGATATGATCTCCTGATCACCCCGCAATCGCCGGTCAAGCAGTTCCCGGTGGAGATGAACTTTCCAACCCTGATCAACGGCAAAAAGCTCGACAACTACACCGACTGGATCGCCGGTTCGTTCCTGATCACCCTGATGAGCCTGCCCGGCGGCAGCGTGCCGGCGGGCAAGACTACAGATGGCCTGCCGGTTGGCATCCAGGTCGTCGGTCCACGCTTCGAGGAGCCGAAGATCCTGTCGGCCATGAAGATCGTGCAGGAGACTCATCCGATCGGCTGGCCGCCTTACGGGTAAGACCATATTGGGGTAGATTGCGTGACACCCGGCCAGTTCGCGCTTGGAAGTAAGCGTAGCCCGGAAGAGCGTAGCGATAGGCGGGACTTCCTCCTGCTGCGGTAGTCCCGCATATCGCTGCGCTCATGCGGTCTACGGCCTGAACCCCGCGACAACTCTATGGAGTGTCGTCGATCGTGGGTAGCAGCGGTTTGATGTCTATCGACCTGGGTCTTCGCGGCGCAGTCGTTGGATTGTGTTTGTTGATCGCCGGCGTGGGGCTGCGGGATCACCGTGACAGCACGGTCGTGCGTCTGGGCGCGGCGCTCGCGGTCGGTGCCGCCGCGTCCGCGATCGACTCGGCCCCGACCTTCCCGCGGCCTTTCCAATGGTGGGCGCCGTTCATTCTGGCGTTGGCCGGGGGAAATTCGGTCATATTCTGGCTATGGGCGCGGGCAGCTTTCGATGACGACTTTGTCGTCAAGCGCTGGCACGGCGGCTTGTGGGCAGCCGTTACAGGCTTGCAGTTCTATGTCGCCGGCTGGAGCCTGTGGCCGACGTTCGACCGGGCGCTGTCATTGACCACGCTTGGCCTGGCTTTGCTGGCCGCGGCGCAGACGCTGGCCACGTGGCGGACGGACCTGGTGGCAGGACGACGCCGGCTGCGGCTGGTCGTCCTGATTGGAGCGTCGACCTATATCGTCATCGTGGCTGCCGCGAACTTTGCCGGGACGCCTTCGATGTCCTTTTCCTCGGTGGCGAGTGTCGCCAACGCTTTCGCTTTGCTCGGTTTGGTGGGTGTTAGCGCATGGAATCTGTTACGGGCGGCCGATACGCAAGGCTCGATCCTGGCCTCGGCGACCGGCGATGCATCCGGCTCCGCGCGCACCATGGCAAGGGATGGCGAGCGCAAGCCGCCCGAAATCGAGCGGGCGTTGTTGCGCCGGCTGGAGCAGCTGATGGTCGTCGAACGCGCCTATCGGCGCGAGGGCCTGACCATCGGATCGCTTTCGGCGCGGCTCGGCGTGCCGGAATATCGGCTGCGACAGCTCATCAACGAGGGTCTGGGGCACCGCAATTTCAATGCGTTCCTCAATGGCTATCGCATCGAAGACGCCAAGACGGCGCTGGCCGATCCCGAACAGCGGGACGTTCCGGTTCTCACCATCGCCATGGATGCTGGTTTTCAATCGCTCGGCCCCTTCAACCGCGCCTTCAAGGCTTCGACCGATCTCACCCCAACCGAATTCCGCCGCCTCGCGCTGGCGAGGCATGCATCTACCGTCCTGAAAGATCAGGATAATTTGGAAATCGGCAAGTCCGCATGAGGAAATCGGTCGGTCAAGTTTCGAATTAGGCGAGAGCGCACCGAATAGGCCGGGCAGGTTTTCCCTTATTTAATTCAGCAGAGGGAACCCCCGCCATGCGCCATCCAACCGCGAAACTTTCCTTTTCGAACGTCGCTCTAACCAAAATGATCCGGGTGTGCTGGATGGCGGCGCTCACGCTCTGTCTGGAAGGCGCGGCGCATGCCGACGATCTGCAGGCGGTCAGCGATCCCGGCAGTCTCGGCTTCTCGGTGCGCCGGCTGGAGCGCATGACCTCCTGGTTTGAGGCGCTGAGCCAAAAGGGCGATCCCTCCGGTTTTGTCGTGGCGATCGCCCGAAACGGAAAGCTCGCCTATCTGCAGCCGACCGGCTTTGAGGACCCCGACAAGAAAAATCCGATGCGGCCGGATTCGATTTTTCGTATCGGATCGATGTCCAAGCAGATCACCAGCGTCGCCACCATGATGCTGGTCGATGAAGGCAAGCTCGACCTCGACGCCCCCGTGGCGCAATATCTGCCTGAACTCAAGGATATGCCGGTCGTCAAGACCGATCCCGCCACCGGAGATGCGATCCTCGGCGAGCTTGAACCGGCGAAGCGCGCGATGACTATCCGCGACCTTCTGCGCAATACGTCCGGCCTCGTCTATGCGGAGCCCTATTTCGCCGACCCCGGATTTGGCAACGCCGCGATCCACGCGTTTTACGGATTCAAAGCGCCGTTCCGGCGCGATAAGACCCTCGCCGATTTCGTCAAAAGCCTTGGCGCCCTCCCGCTTCTGCATCAGCCGGCGAAGTCTGGGAATATGCTATCGGCTTCGACGTTCTCGGACGCGTCATTGAAGTCGTCTCGGGCCAGCCTTTTGACCAGTTTCTGCAAAGCCGCCTTTTTGCGCCGCTGCACATGGTCGATACCGGCTTCTCCGTGCCGGCGGATAAACTCGCTCGCCTCGTCGCCGCCCCGGGTACGCAGCCCCAACCTTTTGGGAACTGGGACGTCGGGAAGCCGCAGACGTTCTTTTCGGGTGGGGGAGGGATCGTCTCGACGGTCCCCGACTTCCTGCGCTTCAGCCAGATGCTACTCAATGGCGGCGAGCTTGACGGCGTGCGCATTTTGAAGCCGGAAACGGTCCGACTGATGACGACAAATTCCCTGCCGCCGGAAATCCACATCGCGGGGCACGAAGCCGGCCCAGCTTTTGGCACGGGATGGGGGCTTGGGTTCGCCATCCGTACCAATCCGGATTTCAGCCTGATCCCAGGCACGGTCGGCAGCTTCAACTGGCAAGGTAGCTGGGGGACGTTTTTCTCAGTCGACCCAGTGCAGAAGCTGATCTTGGTGATGATGATGCAGCGGCGGCAGTACAGTGAAAACGGTTTCTATTTCAATGCCATCCGCCGTCTGCCCTATGGGGCGCTGAGCGTTCCTGAACCCGACGCGCGCGCCGCGCCGACGCAGGCGGCAGATGTCGGCGATCTCGCGCAATATGCGGGACGATACGACTTCGGCGGCTCGACAAGCTCGCTGGACAGGCAGCTTCTGCTCGTCGACGGAGCCGGTTGGATCGGTCTTGATGCCGTCGTCGCAGAGACCGATGGCCTAAGAGTGATTAAACCGGCCGCGGCGGGCCCCGCCGCGAGAGCGGGTGTCATGGCCGGAGATCTCATCACCGCGATCGGCGCCGAATCAATCAAGGGCCAGACCCTGGAAGCGGCCTTTCGCCGGATTTCAGGTCCGGTCAACGAGGGCATGAAGCTCAAAATCATCCGTCATAAGCAGACTGAACCGCTTGTTGTCGCCTTTGCCCGCGAGGCGGCCCCCTCGCACAGTGTCCAGCTTCAAATCCATATCGCGGACGGCAAGCTTGTCGTTGAGGCGACGGGGGGCTGGTCGATCCTTGATTTTTACAGGGGCCAGCCGACGCCCGTGGCGGCTCTTGCAAGGGATGAATTCTACGTCGAGCGTGGCGATCATACGCGGATTGCTTTCATTCGCGACGCGACTGGTAAAGTCAACGGCGCTGTTCTCAATCCGGGACTATGGGAGCAACGCGGCGCGCTCGCCCAATAGGAGCACCGATCGGTATCATGAAATCGATCCATCGGTCTGAGCCGCAGCATGTCGCGCCGCGAATGCGGCGAGCGAGGTCGGTGGCCGGCCCAATAGCCAGCCCAGCACGTTGGCATTGCCCTTGAGGCCGTCGCGGGCATAGCTGCGAAACATCTTTGTCAGGGTGTCGCGCGCAAAATCGCTGAGGCCGGCGGCGCGGGCGCGACGGTCCCAGTCTTCGACGGATTCGGCCACCGCGCGGACTGCTCTCTTCAGCACCCGGCCGAAGATCTCGGCGATCTCGTCCTGGCTCAGCGGGGGCGTCCCGACCAGCTCATACCTCGCCCCCGAATGGCCGTCGCTTGTCAGCACAATCGCGGCGGCTTCAGCGACGTCGTCGAGATCGACCAGGCTGAGCCGGGTCTCGACGGGATAGGGAACGCGATAGATACCTTCGCTCACCATGCGGTCCCATTCGGCGAGGCTGTTCTGCATGTAGGCGGTAGGCTGCAGGATGGTGAAATCCAGCCGACAGGCAAATAGCATCTCCTCCACCCGGAGCTTGTTCCAGTGATGCGGCATGGCTTCGATCTGCGGGTGCAGCACCGAGTGATAGACGAGGCGAGGGCGGCCTGAGGCGGTGGCGGCTTCAACGAGGCCGGCTGCGAACGGGATCTCATGCGGGCTGACATTGGGGCAGATGTGATAGATCGCCTCCATCCCTTGCACGGCCCGCGAGACAGCTGCGCCGTCGTCCATCGCGCCTGCGATGACCTCGCGAACCCCGATCGCCGTCAGTTCGGCCTCATGCGACGCGGTGCGCACAAAGGCCCGTACCGCCGCCCCCCGCGCAACCAGCGCCTTGATGACAGCCTTGCCGGTCTTGCCGCCGGCGCCGGTGACCAGGATCATGTCAAACTCCGCGCGTGGCGTCCCGCGCGCACGCACGGTCCGCAGGCTTTGCGCACGCTACAAAAACGACTAAATCCATGATCGTCAATGCCACCGTGCATGCAGACGGAGGAACCAAGATGCAGTTGAGAAACTTTGGGCGGACGGGCATGCAGCTTTCCGTGCTCGGATTTGGCTGCGGGGCGGTCGGCGGATTGATGGTGCGCGGTGATCCCGCCGACCAGGAGCGCACCATCGCCCGCGCCATCGCCGCCGGCGTCAACTACTTCGATACCGCGGTGCAGTACGGCAATGGCGAATCCGAAAAGAACCTTGGCCGCGTTCTGCAGAAGCTGAAGCCGGCCAATGTCGTCGTCGGCACCAAAGTCCGCATTCCCTCGAGCGACTTTGGCCGCATTGCCGACGCCGTGCAGATATCTCTCGAAGGCAGTCTGGCGCGGCTGCGTCTTGACCGGGTCGACATCTTTCACCTGCACAACGAGATTACCGTGGCCGGGGGCGGATCGACACTGAGCGCTCGACAGGTGCTTGACGAAGTCGTGCCGGCGTTCGAGCAGTTGCGTCGGCAGGGCAAGACTCGTTTCCTCGGGATTACGGCCTTGGGGGACACGGCGGCGCTGCGCCAAGTGATCGATGCACGCGTCTTCGACAGCGCTCAGGTTGTCTACAACATGCTCAATCCGTCGGCCGCCGAGCCCTTGCCGCAAAATTATCCGGCACAGGATTATGGACGCCTGTTCGATCATACCCAGGCCGCGGGCGTTGGCGTGGTGGGCATCCGCGTGCTGGCGGGCGGTGCCCTGTCGGGCTCATCCGAGCGTCACCCGATCGCGGGTCCGGCGCCCGAGCCGATCGGCTCGGCGATGAGCTACGATGCCGACGTCGTCCGCGCAGGCCGGCTGATCCCGTTGGTCAATGAGGGCTTTGCCAACAGCCTGACCGAAGCCGCTACGCGGTTTGCGCTGTCGCACCCCGCGATGGGTACGATCCTGGTTGGCATGGCGACGCCGCAGCAGTTCGAGGACGCACTCGCCGCCGCCGAAAAAGGCCCGCTGCCGCAAGCGGCGCTTGACCGGCTGTCAGCGTTGCGGCGGGCATTCTCGGGCGAAGCGCGATGATGGCCTAGCAAGCGTGGCCCGGATGAGCCAAGCGACATTCGGGGCTTCGTTCTGCGGTGGTCCGCACACTGCTGCTGTCATGCCGACCACTGGTGCGCCACTGTTTGATAACGCATCAGTTGCCGTCAGATGGGTGGGCTCGGTCTATCGCTCTGAAGGGGAGCCGCCGTGCCATCAAAATGGTGCCTTGGGCCTTCTTGCTCGCTGTTCCCGACATCGACAACTGCGCCCAGTATTTCCGAGACTTCCTTGGCTTCCATATCAGTTGGGAGGGCACAGGGTCCAAGAAGCCGTCTCCGCCTATCGCCAACACTACGGCGAAAGCGGGCTGCTCGAGGAGCGTGCCTTATCCGGGTATTGGCCAATCCCTTGAAGCGATTAAGCGGGCCGGATTGCGAATTTATCTCGCGACCTCAAAACGGGAGATGTTCGCAAGCCGCATTCTGGACCATCTAAAGTTTGCCACCTGCTTCGATGGCATCCATGGCTCGTTGCCTGGCGGCGAACTGGACCACAAGCCCGAACTGCTCGCTTATATTCTTTCTCAACATGGTCTCTCGCCATCGCACCGTCTCATGGTCGGGGATCGCCGATATGACATTGCCGGCGCCCATGAGGTCGGCATGCGCGGTCTTGGCGTGCTCTGGGGTTATGGTACCCGGGACGAACTTGAAACCGCTGGCGCAGGCCAGCTGTTGGATTCCCTGCCGATCTCGCTGGTACGGCGCTCTCGATGCTCAATTGGAAGCTAGCGTAGCCCCGTCGAAGGCTCTTGAAGTGGCCGGTAATTGGCCGTACATTAGGGCCAGGAGAAAAACCATGGCAAATGTACCTGCAAAAGTACCCCGCGGCCGCGCCAGGGCAGAGCGCCTTGAGGCCCGGGTCACGGCGGAGCAAAAGAGTTTGATTGAACGGGCGGCCGCCCTCCAGGGCCGGACACTCACGGACTTCGTGCTTACGAGCCTGCAGGATGCCGCCCGGCGTGCGATCGAGGAACATCACCAGCTCTCACTCTCAGTCCGCGACAGTGAGGCGTTCGTTGAGGCGTTGCTGAATCCGAAGGCGGTCAATGATCGTCTTCGCGACACCGTGCGCCGCTATCGCAAGAGAGCCGGCGTTTGAGGTGTGGCCGGCGAAATGGAAGAGAAGCTCCGCGTCGAGCCACTGGGTTCAGGCCACGATCGATCGGGATTTGAGAGCGGCGTCGAGGCGCTGGACCGATATTTTCGGAAGCAGGCCGGCCAGGACGCGCGGAAGAATATGGCGGCACCGTACGTGTTGCTGCTGCCGGATGGGACGATCGCAGGCTACTACACGCTCTCCTCGACGTCTGTGCAACTCGGCGAGCTGCCGGAGAAAACGGTGCGGAAGCTGCCCAGATATCCGCTGGTGCCGGCGACGCTGTTGGGCCGGCTCGCGGTCGATCGGCGGCAACAGGGAAAAGGGTATGGTCGGTTCCTTCTGGCCGATGCGCTCTACCGTGCCGCTCAGAGCGAGATCGCTTCATTCGCAGTGATCGTCGATGCGAAGGACGAAAGCGCTCGGCGCTTCTATGCGCGCGAAAGCTTTCTGCCGCTTCCGGACCAGCCCATGAAGCTGTTCCGGCCGATGGCCGACATTCGTCGGCTGTTCGATGGACCTGAAGCTTGATAAAGACAGTAGGGGCCGGCTCCAATCGAATGGATTTTTCGTGACGGTGGACGCATGTTGAAATACCTCGCGGCTCTACCCAACAACTTCATCTATCGCCTCGCCGCGTCGGCGATGACCTTCGCCCTCACGCTGGGTGCCGCCTACGGGGTCACCGCGCAAAGTTCAGTGGATGGCGTTCCCAACGCCATGCAGGGGTTCTCAAAGAACAGGGACCAGCCGATCCAGATCGAGGCGGCTAACTAAGCTTGAGATACGCGACAAGACAAACCCGGCGAGGCGCGACAAGACGAAGCAGGCGACCTTCTCCGGCACTGTAAAGGTGGTGCAGGGCGACACCACCATGACGTCGAAGACGCTGGTGGTATTCTTTGATTCAAACTCGGCAGCTGCCGCGTCCGCGCCGACGAACACGAAGGGCGCGGTCAAAGCAGCACCACTGCGATCCGCAACCCCTGGTGCGGGCGGCAGTTCGTCGATCCAGCGGCTGGAGGCGCGCGGCGATGTCCGAGTGACCCAGAAAGATCAGGTGGTGACCGGGAAGACCGCCGTGTTCGACACCAAGATAAATCTGATCACGATGCTCGGCGGCGTCGTGTTGAGCCAGTGCATGAGCGTACTGCGCGATGATCGCCTCCTGGTCGACATGACGACGGGCGATTCTCGGGTCGAATCCGATAGCGGAAAGGTCCAGGGGTTGTTCAATCGGCCTTCGGGCTCGGTTTGCGGGACGTCGTCGGCCGTGCCGGGGCGGGCTCCGAGCAAATAGTGATACCTACGCTTGCGAGGAAGCAAGCGTAGCTCGCAATAAGTGCAGCGACCGCTACCACTTCGCCTCGCGGCTCAGTTCGAACAGTCGGCTAGGGCTCAGCGGAATCTCCAACAGCTCCACGCCTCTCGCCTTCAGGTCGAGCGCGTCTTCGATGGCCTGGGCGAACAGCGGCCCCACGGGAATGGCGCCGGCTTCACCCGCGCCCTTGATGCCCAGCGGATTGAGCGGCGATTTGGTCACGGTGTGGGCGAGTTCCATCCGCGGCACTTCCAGCGCGGTCGGCAGCAGATAGTCGGCGAGCGTCGCGGTCAGCAGCTGGCCTTGTTCGTCGAACACCAGTTTCTCGTAGAAGGCGTTGCCGATGCCCTGGGCGACGCCGCCATGGATCTGGCCGGCCAGGATCATCGGGTTGATCACCGTGCCGCAGTCATGCACCACGACGTATTTTAAGATCTTCAGTTCGAAGGTCCGGGGGTCCATTTCCACGGTCATGGCGTGAACGCCGTTGGCGGTGGCACCCATCTTGGGACCGAAATATTGCGTCGATTTCGAGCCCCGGCTCGGTGCCGGGCTGCACCGCGCCGCGCATCGGATTGGCCTGACGGGCCAGATCGCCAAGCGTGACAAACTTCTCGGGAATGCCGACGATCGACACCTTGCCGTCCGCGATCACGAGATCTTCCTCGGCGCATTCGAAGAGATCGCCGGCGAGTTTCAGGGCTTTCTTGCGCACCGCCTTCGAGGCCTCATTGACGGCATTGCCGGCGACCACCGCGCCGCGGCTGGCAAAGGTGCCGGCGCCCCAATAGAACTGGTCGGTATCGCCGGTGACCACGTTGATATCGCTGACGGCCACGCCGAGCTGGTCGGCGGCAATCTGGGCAAACACGGTAAAGTGTCCCTGGCCCTGGGTGCCGATCCCGGTGGCGATGCTGACCTTGCCGTTGGACTGCACCTGAACTTTGGCACCCTCATAGGGACCGATGCCGGTGCCCTCGACATAGCAGGCGATGCCGATCCCGAGATGGCGGCCCTGCAGGCGCGCCGCGGCCTGCTCATCCCTGAAGGCCTTGTAGCCGATCGCGTCTAGCGCCATGTCGAGCACCGGCTCGTAATTGCCGCTGTCATATTCGAGCGGCGCGAAATCCTGATAGATGATCTCGTTCTTGTAGGGGAAGGCATCCGGCGGAATCAGGTTGCGCCGCCGGATCTCGGCCGGATCGATGTTCAGCTCATGCGCGGCAAAATCGAGCAGGCGTTCCATCACGAATACGCCGTGCTGGCGGCCGGCGCCGCGATAGGGCGTGACGATCGGCAGGTTGGTGAACACCTGCGTGAACGTGCTGTCGTAGTGCGGCACCACATAGGGGCCGAGCAGGGTGCACTGGCTGTTGATCGGCACCGTCAACCCGTAGGGGTCGTAGGCGCCGCCGTCATGCAGGAACACGTCCTTGATACCGAGAATTTTTCCATCTTTGGTGAGCGCGATTTCGGCATCATGGATCTGGCCGCGCTCGTGGGTGGTGGCAACGAAATGCTCCAGCCGGTCCTCGATCCATTTCACCGGCCGGTTCAATTGCATCGATATCCAGGGAAGCAGCACTTCCTCGGGATAGAACATCATGATCTTCGGCCCAAAGCCGCCGCCGACGAACGGCGCAATGACGCGCACTTGGCGCTCGTTGAGCCCGAGCACGCCGGCGAGACCGTTGCGGACGAACACCGGCGCCTGCGTCGTGTCCCAGATCGTCATCTGGCCGGCGCGGCCATCCCATTGCGCCACCACGCCGCGGGTTTCGATCGGCGAGGAAATGCCATGCTCGTAATGGAAACGCCGCCGGATGATATGATCGGCACCCGCCGCCGCGGCCGCGTAGTGGCCCTTGGTCTGCCGAACGTGGGCCGAAATATTGGAGCCGACGTCGTCGTGGACCAGCGCCGATCCCGCATCGAGGGCCTGTTCCAGGTCGACCACCGCGGGCAACTGATCGAGCTCGACTTCGATATCGTCGAGCGCGTCCTCCGCGATATAGCGGCTCTCGGCAATCACGATGGCCAGGGGTTCGCCGACATGGCGGACCTTGTCCTTGGCCAGCGGCACCTGGGTCCGCGCGTGGAAGACGATGCCGGCAATGGGGGGAGGCGGCACAAGGACCGGGCCGGGCTGCCAGTAGGGGCCGAGGTCGCCGGCCACATAGGCGGCGACGACACCCGGCCGCTGCAGGGCGCGGGATACATCGATCCTCACAATGCGCCCGTGCGCCATCTGGCTGCGTAACAGCGCGGCGTGCAACAGGCCCGGCAGCTCGACGTCGTCAATGAACAGCGCCCGGCCGGTGAGAAGCCGGCGGTCCTCATTGCGTTTGACGGGTTCGCCGAAGCTGCGGGTGGACATGGCTTCAGCCCCGCATGCTTTTGGCCGCCGCCAGCACGGCATCGACAATGTTCTGGTAACCGGTGCAGCGGCACAGATTGCCCGACAGCGCCTCGCGGACTTCCTCTTCGGTAGGCGCTATATTTTCGGCAAGAAAGGCCGACATGGTCATGAGGATGCCGGGCGTGCAGTAGCCGCATTGCAGGCCGTGATGATCATGCATGGCCTGTTGCAGCGGGTGATAGTGGTCATCCGCGGCGGCGAGGCCTTCGACGGTCGAGATCTCGTGCCGGTCGGCCTGCACCGCGAACATCAGGCAGGCCCGCACCGGCTCGCCGTCGAACAGGATGGTGCAGGCGCCGCAGACGCCATGCTCGCAGCCGACATGGGTTCCGGCCAAGCCGAGCTCGTGGCGCAGGAAGTCGCTGAGCAGCAGGCGCGACTCGATCCGGCGCCGATAGGTCCGGCCATTGACCGCAAGCCTGATGTCGTGATCGTCAATGTCCATCGCGCGCCCGCTGATAGGCGGTGCGCAGCGCGCGCTCGGCCAGAACGCCGGCGATATGGCGCTGGTAGTCGGCCGTGGCGTGAACGCTGCCGCCGGGATCGATCATCGCCTGCACCGCGCCAGCAGCATCGCTCACCAAAGCTTCGCTCGGCACCTGGCCGGCGAGACTTTGGGCCGCTGCGCTGGCGTCGACGGGGGTATCGCCCACCCCGCACAAGGTCAACCGGACGTCGCTGCACTGATCCTGATCGTCCAGCGCCACCATCGCGGCAACGCCGGCTATGGCAAAATCTCCTTTGCGGCGGGCGATCTCCAGGAAGCTGGCGCCACTGCGTGCGTTCGGCAACGGCAACTCGATTTCTACCAGCATTTCGTCGGGCTCAAGATCGGTCGTCAATCCACCGATAAAGAAATCCGCCGCGTCGATCCAACGCTCGCGGCTTTGGGCCCGAACCCGCAGCCGGGCACGCAAGGCCAGCATGATCGCGGGCAGTTCCGACGCCGGATCGGCGTGCGCGAGGTTGCCGCCGACGGTGCCGCGGTTGCGGATTTGCGGATGCGCGATATGTGGAAGGGCCTCGCCGATCAGCGGAAACAAGCCGACGAAGGCCGCATCGCGCTGCAGCGTTCGGTAGCGCGTCAGCGCCCCGATCCGCGTCGCCGACTCGGAAGAGCTTATGCCGGAGAGTTCCTCGATCCCGTTGATGTCGATCAGGACGGCTGGCCGGGCCAACCGAAAATTCATGGTCGGGATCAGGCTCTGTCCGCCGGCCAGGAATTTCGCGTCGTCGCCATGTTCAGCCTTGAGCGCCAGCGCCTGCTCCAGTGAGGTGGCGGCGATATATTTGAAAGGGGCAGGCTTCATGGCGCTCGCGTGCGGGGAATCCAAAAGCGGCCTGCGTGAGGTTCGCGCAGGCAACGCCGGAAGTATGAGGCGGCCCCTCGCTCAAGTCAAAATTTCGCAGTTATTTTAAGTCCATCTGAAAATCCGATAGGGGCATGTTTGGCCCAGATCGGTGTTCTTGCCCATTTAAATCTCCGCCTGCGCAAACATTGAGCGCGCCAGGAGGCCGCGGCCTTTGTCAAAATATTACCCATGGCGCAGTCGATGCCGAAGTCATTGAAGCCGAATGCTCCGGGAGCTAGGCTGCAACCGGACGGCAGTCAGTCGTCCGGCACTGCGATCGCATCGGGAATGATGAACAAGACTCTGGATGCCACGGCTCAATCAGCATCGACGACGCGGCGGCTGGCGATCGACGTCCATAACGTATCGCTGACATTCGAGACTGCCGACGGCCAGGTCGACGCTTTGTCCAATGTCAGCCTGCAGGTCGCCGAAGGCGAATTCGTTTCCTTCATCGGACCGTCCGGCTGCGGCAAAACCACGATGCTACGCCTGATCGCCGATCTGCAGCGGCCGACGGCCGGCACGCTTCTCGTCAATGGCGTCAGTGCGGAGCAGGCGCGGCTCGAACGCCGGTATGGCTACGTGTTTCAGGCACCGGCGTTGTTCCCTTGGCGTACCATCGAGAAGAACCTGAAATTGCCGCTGGAAATCATGGGCTTTTCCGAGGCCGAGCAGCGCGCGCGTGCAAAGCGCTATCTGGCACTGGTCAATCTCGGTGGTTTCGAGCGTAAATATCCCTGGCAATTATCCGGCGGCATGCAGCAGCGTGTCTCGATTGCCCGCGCGCTGTCGTTTGATCCGGCGCTGCTGTTGATGGACGAGCCGTTCGGCGCGCTCGACGAGATCGTTCGCGATCATCTCAACGAGCAATTGCTGCAGTTGTGGGACAAGACCGGAAAGACCGTTCTGTTCGTGACCCACTCGATTCCGGAGGCGGTATTCCTGTCGACCAAGATCGTGGTGATGTCGCCACGTCCGGGGCGGATCATCGATATCGTCGATTGCAACTTTCCGCGCGATCGCACGCTGGAGATCCGCGAGACAGCGGAGTTTCTTGGGATCGCGCATCGCGTGCGGGTCGGGCTGCGCGCCGGGCATTCCTATGACGAATAGCGCGCTCAGCCTCCCGGTTTCGGCTGCAGGTCACCTCCGGCGTCATCCGCTGGTGTTCCGCTATGCGCCGGTCGCGACCATCGTTCTGGCGCTGATGGCCATCTGGTACGTCGCGGCGGTACTGATGAACCTGTCGCTGGTGCGCGGCGCTTTTGAACGGGAAGAGATCCCCTACACCCCCTGGGAGCTGATTGCGGGCACCATGAGCGCGGAACGGCCGCTGCTGCCGGCTCCGCACCAAGTCATATCGGCGTTCACCGATTCGGTCTTCGGCTACCCGCCGACCGCGCCGCGCAGCCTAGTCTATCATTCGGCGGTGACGTTGTCTGCGACGCTGCTCGGCTTCGTGCTGGGCGCGATGCTTGGGATCGCTCTGGCGCTGATGATCGTGCACAGCAGGGTGCTGGAGAAGAGCCTGCTGCCCTGGATCATCTGTTCGCAGATGGTTCCGATCCTGGCGCTGGCGCCGATCTTCATTGTGGTGCTCGGCGCGATCGGGTTGCAGGGGTTGTTGCCGAAGTCGATCATTTCGGCCTATCTCTGCTTCTTCCCGATCACGATCGGGATGGTGAAGGGCTTTACCGCGCCTGATCCGATGCAACTCGATCTGATGCGAACCTGGTCGGCCACATCCAGGCAGGTGCTCGCGAAGCTGCGCTGGCCCGCGGCCGTTCCTTATCTCTTCGCCAGCCTCAAGGTTGCCATTACCATCTCGCTGATCGGCGCCATCGTGGCCGAGCTTCCGACCGGGGGAGAGGCTGGCATCGGCGCCCGGCTACTGGCGGGATCCTATTATGGGCAGACCATACAGATCTGGGCGGCGCTGCTGGCGGCGGCGATCCTGGCCTCGGGGTTGATCGGTTTGGTCGACCTGGCAGAACGTCTGGTCGGCCTGCGCATGGGGATCCGGCCGTGAAGGAGCGCAAGCTGAAGCTGGGATTTCTCGTTGCCGCTGCAGGTGCGTTGTTGGCTCTGCTCTTGCCGCTTTCCAGCGCGGCCGCGGCTACCCTGCCGACGCGGCCGCTGCTGTTGGCGCTGACGCTGGCTGCGGCGCTGTCATTCGCGACGGCGGCCTGGATCGGCGGCTCGCGCGCGATCGCGCCTGGTTTTGCCGGTGTGTTGTGTGCCGGCGCGACCACGCTGGCCCTGCTGCGCGATCCCTCGATCGCTGGTTCGGCTGCCATGGGCTTCTGGGCGATGGTGCTTTCGGTCTGGCTCGGCGCCGCGCTTGGCGTGATGACGCTTGCGGCCGCGCGGCCGCTCGCGGGGTCAGCGCGCCGCGCGCTCGATCTGGCGATCCCACTCATATTCGGCGCGGTGGTGTTCTATCTCTGGGAAGTATCGGTGCGCGGTTTTGGCGTATCCCCGGTGATCCTGCCGGCGCCGAGCGCGGCGGCAGCCCGGTTCGCGGCGTCATTGCCGATCCTTGGGGCCGATTTCGTCCAGACCTTCGTTCGCGGCGTATTGATCGGATATGTCATAGGTTGCGGCAGCGGCCTTCTGGTCGCCATTGTCGCCCAGCGCTTTGCTTTCCTGGGGCGCGGCCTCCTGCCGCTCGGCAATTTCTTTTCGGCGTTGCCGCTGGTAGGCGTGGCGCCGATCATGGTGATGTGGTTCGGGTTCGACTGGCCCTCGAAGGCCGCGGTGGTGGCGCTGGTGACCTTCTTCCCGATGCTGGTGAACTCGCTCGCCGGGTTATCCGCCTCCGGCCACATCGAGCGCGATCTGATGCGGTCCTACGGTGCCGACCACCGCCAGACCCTGACCAAACTGTATCTGCCGGCGGCGCTGCCCTTTATCTTCAACGCGCTCAAGATCAACGCCACGCTGGCGCTGATCGGCGCCATCGTGGCCGAGTTCTTCGGGACGCCGACGCAAGGCATCGGCTTTCGCATCTCGACGGAAGCAGGTCGAATGGCGATCGACATGGTGTGGGCGGAAATTGCGCTCGCTGCCATCGCCGGAATGGCCTTCTACGGACTTGTCGCGCTCGCCGAGCGCGCGACCACTTTCTGGCATCCATCCTATCGAACCTAGTTCGGCGGGTTCTCAAAGCTTTCGGAGCATCGAATGAAGAAACTAGATGATCGATCCCATGACACCTCCCATTTCGGGCCACGAGCATTGGCCTCCCACTCCCTCTCCCGCTGTTCGCGGGGGAGGGTGGGGTGGGGGCAGACGCGGGTGGTGTCTATGCTGAGGCACCCCCACCCCAACCCTCCCCCGCAAGCGGAAGAGGGAGCGCAGCATCGCAAGCTACGACCCGGTCGGAACTTTGGGATCGCTGGTCTAGTGACACTCGCGGCAGGCATCACCATGGGGCTGTCGCTTTCGACCGCCCAGGCGGCCGACCCCGTCACCATCCAGCTGAAGTGGGTCGCGCAGGCCCAGTTCGCCGGTTATTTCGTCGCCAAGGAGAAGGGCTTCTACAAGGACGCCGGGCTCGACGTTACGATCAAGCCGGGTGGCCCCGATGTCGCGCCACCGCAGGTCATCGCCGGCGGCGGTGCCGATGTCGTGGTCGACTGGATGCCGTCGGCGCTGGCGTCGCGCGAAAAGGGCGTGCCGCTGGTCAATATCTCGCAGACTTTCAAGAAGTCGGGTCTTGAACTGACCTGCCGCGCCGACACCGGCATCAAGAAGCCCGCCGACTTTAAGGGCAAGACCATCGGGGTCTGGTATGGCGGCAACGAATATCCCTTCCTGTCCTGGATGTCGAAGCTCGACATCAAGACCGACGGCTCGCCCGGTGGCATCAAGATCATCAAGCAGGGTTTCAATGTCGATCCCATACTGCAGAAGCAGGCCGACTGTGTTTCGACCATGACCTACAACGAATATTGGCAGGTCATCGATGGCGGCTACAAGCCGAGCCAGCTGGTGGTCTTCAAGTATGAGGACGAGGGCGTGGCCACCCTGGAGGATGGTCTTTATGTGCTGGAGAAAAATCTGAAGGACCCGGCCTTCGTGACCAAGATGGCGAAATTCGTCAAGGCCTCGATGAAGGGCTGGGACTACGCCAAGAGCCATCCGGACGAAGCCGTGAAAATCATCCTGGCCGGCGACACCACCGGCGCGAAAACCGAAAAGGACCAGAAGCGGATGATGACGGAAATCGCCAAGCTGCTCGGTGCCGCCGATGGCAAGCTCGACGTCAAGGATTACGACCGCACGGTCGCAACTCTGCTGTCGGGCGGCTCGGATCCCGTCATCACCAAGAAGCCGGAAGGCGCCTATACGTTTACCGTCTATGACGCGATGAAGTGAGTAGCTGAAGGACCTGGTCTAAAGTGGGCGGCCGGCACGATTCGGCCGCCCAAATGTTATAAACGTTAGCAACTCATGACTATAGTTGAGCGCTTCCCCCGCTCTGCCTCGTGGTGAGGAGCGCGGCTATGCCGCGCGTCTCGAACCACCTGCCCCCGCGGCCATCCTTCGAGACGCATCGCTGGCGCGATGCCCCCAGAATGAGGAATGTGGACCGCTGCGCGAGATCCCAAGTTCAGCTGGCGCCGATTCCCACCAGGTGCGCCAGATCCTTGAAGAAAATCCGCGCATGCGCCGCTGGCTTGGAGCGGACCAGTTCCTTGTTCATGTAGGCCTGCCAAGTCAGTTCCTGCACGTCCTTGTCCCGACAGATCGACACGAAGCGTTCGCGGCGCTTGTCGCTGGAATACCAGAAATATTGCATGATCCCGAGCACCAGGAACACGCGGCCGTGGGCTTTCATGAATTTCTTGCGGGCCGTCGCCAGAAATTTGCGTTGACCGGTCGCAAGCACCTGCTCCACGGCCTCGGCGGCAAATCGCGCGCAAGCCATCGCGTAATAGATGCCTTCGCCCGAAGCGGGCGCCACCACTCCCGCGGCATCTCCGACCACCACCACATCGCGGCCATTGTCCCATCGCCGCATCGGCTTGAGCGGGATCGGCGCTCCCTCGTGGCGGACGGTTTCAAGGCCGGCAAGCCCACGGCGACCGCGCAGATCAGCCACGGCATGGCGCAGGTTGAAGCCCTTGTTGGCGCTGCCGTTGCCGACGCTCATGGTTGAGCCGTGCGGAAAAACCCAGGAATAGAAGTCCGGCGACGTCCTGCCATCGTAATAAACGTCGCAACGAGTGCCATCATAGGACGCCAGCGCCGAGACCTTTGTGTCGGTCGGCGCCTTGACGATCTCATGATAGGCAAAGACGAATTTCGGCTTCCGCACGTTGGGGAGGGCCTCGCGGCGCACCGCTGAATTGGCACCATCTGCCCCTACCACGATGCGAGCGCTCACGGTGCTATCGCCGGCCTGCTGGCCACTGTAGTGAACTTCCAACAGGCCATCGGCGTCGCGAGAAAGCGACTGGAAGGTGCCGGTACGCCGCTCGGCGCCGTTGCCGGCGGCCCGCGCGCGCAGGAATTCGTCGAACACCTCGCGGTTGACCATGCCCACGAAGCCTTTGCCGATCGGCATATCAACCTCGACCCCGGTCGGCGAGATCATCCGCGCCGAGGTGATCTTGGCACACAAGAGATCATCGGGAATGTCGAAATCGCGGATCAGCCGCGGCGGAATGGCCCCGCCGCAGGGCTTGATGCGTCCAGCCCGGTCCAGCAACAGCACCGACCGGCCGCGCAGAGCGAGATCGTTGGCAACTGTGGCTCCTGCCGGACCCCCGCCGACCACGACGACATCGAATATTTCCCGTGCTGTCATTTTCACCTCCACACCATATCAAAAGGCGACGACTGAATTCCACTGGGCCGCTGGACCTCGCATCAGCTTGCGGACCCGCTGAGGGTCGGAAGCTTCAACAGCGAGGACAAGGGCGCCGGGTTATCGATTAGCAGCGGCAGGCCAATGGAGGATTTAAACGGACCACTCGCTTGCGAGAGCAGCGGTATTCCAAACAAGGATGAAAGCGAAAACGACCCGCTCGCCAAGGGCGATACATTCCAGAACTTCGAGAACGGCACCGCGTCATCCAGCAGAACCGGCATATGCAGGATGCACGACATCGGCGTCGCCTCATCCCATGCCATGATGTGATATTCGGGTTCGGTAAGACCGGAATCGACCGGGCTGAATTTGTCGAGGATCCGGGTCGCTCCCGCGGCACCGCCGAATGGGGCATGGACGGTGACCAGCGATTTGCCCTGACTGACGCCCTTGGCAAGGATCTTGGCGTCGGACTTCAGCACATTTCCGCGCGTGATCGACGCGACGATATCATCCATGGAGGTACCTGGGCTTGCGCCGGGCACCAAGTGAATGTCCGAGTAGTCCGCATCCTCGAGCGCGGCCACCGCGGCGGTGGCTTGTTCATGGGTGGCGTACAGTCGATTGATGGTATGGCTCATGACTTCCCCAATCCGCTTCGAGCGTGCGGTTTTTCAGCCCCAGTAAAGCAATTTATCGCGCTCACGCATATGCCTCAGTACGCCGAACCAGCGGAACCATGGTGACCAGCGTTGCCAACAGCAGAATCACTTCGATGGCGTAGACGAAATCATAGCCGGCCGCCGCGCCAAGCGTGGTTCGCGGTGCCGCCGCCGCGACGACGTCACGGATGATGCCGCCAAGCGCGATGGCGACGCCGGCCGCCGAAGCCTGCACCGCTCCCCAGGCCCCGAGCGCCAGTCCGGTCTGGTTGCGCGGGGCAAAATTCATGGTCGCGGTCAGGGTTCCATGCCCGAACAGACCAGCACCAAAGCCGATCAGAAATGTTCCTGTAGCAAACAGCACGGCGGAGCCAAACGGCGCAGCGGACATCACTGCGATGAAGGCAGGGATACCGACGGTGGCGCCGTAACCGGCCATGCGAAACGGATCGAAGCCGCGGCTGAGAACCCGCGAGGCCAGCCCGAACCCAAACAGCCCGCCGAGGGCGAGCGTCGCGGTCAGCTTGGTGGTGTCGCCGACGGTCAGATGCAGAATTTGCCCGCCATAGGGTTCGAGTAGGACATCTTCCATGCTGAAGGCCATCGTTCCCAGGCCGACGGCGACCAGGCGCCGGATTGCTTGTCCGCCGCCAACGTAACTCGCCCATGATTGCTGGAAGGTGGCTTGGCGCTGCGACGCTTTCGGCTTCGACGCACGACCGCGCGCCTCCATCTTCCACAGTGCGGTGGCGTTGAGAACGACGGTGGCAACCGCCGACCCCTGGATCACCTGGATCAAGCGGCCCGGAGTGAAGTCGGCCAGCAGGGCACCGAACAGCAGCGCGCTGGCGATGGTTCCAAACAATAGCATCACGTACATGAGGCCGACCACCTTCGGCTGCGATTCGACCGGAGCGAGGTCGGTGGCCAGCGCCAGGCCGACCGTTTGCGTCGTATGCAGACCGATGCCGACCAGCAGAAAGGCAAGCGCCGCCCCCAATTGGCCGATCCATGCCGGTGCCTGTCCGGCATTGCCGCCACCGGAGAGAACCAGCAACGCGAACGGCATGATCGCAAGGCCGCCGAACTGCAGCATGGTGCCCTTGTAGATGAAGGGCACCCGCTTCCAGCCGAGCTCCGAGCGATGGTTATCGGACCGAAAGCCGATCACGGCCCGGAAAGGCGCAAAAATCAGCGGCAGCGAGATCATGACCCCGACCAGCGAGGCGGGAACGTCGAGTTCGACGATCATGACCCGGTTCAGCGTGCCGATCAGCAGCACCAGCGACATGCCGACCGAAACCTGGAACAGCGACAGCCGCAACAGCTTGGAGAGGGGCAGGTCAGGCGTGGCCGCATCCGCGAACGGCAGGAAGCGCGTTCCCATGCCGACCCAGGTTTTCATCAAGCGTTGGCTGACCCGATTCATCGTTCAAGCATTCCCACCATCAATCCCGGATCATTTTGGCGACCATCGCGATTGGTTGCGCGAACATTGGGCTGCGCATCGGTGCAGCGCCGGGAACTGGCGGTCCGTAGCCTGTTGTACTGCAGAGATCACGGGACCGGGTTCACTCCACTGCGAAATGGCCGGGACCCGTGGATCCCAGGCCTGTTCAGGTTAACGAGGAGCGTACCAGTTACTTCTCGTCCGGTTGGGAGAGTGTGGCGAGCGAAAGCTTATCAGGCGGACGGATCGATGAGGTATCTGCCGTGGCCGCGGCGGATTCTGCCGCAGCCGGAGCAACGGTCACGACGAAAGAGGTCGCCAGCTTGGCGTCGCCGGAAGCGGTCGGAGCCACCGAGATCACATAGCCCGGCAGGGCTTTTGAGCTCAATGCAGCGACCGGGGCCACCGACTCTTCGAGAGAGGCCTTCTTCGATTTTCCGCCCTCCCAATACCCACCAAACCAAGTCACATGGCTCAGCACGGCATAGTGCACGATCAACGATGTTACCGCGACGCTACCCAGAAAAAGCGGCAACCCTACGGTGGGACTCACCACACACCAGATTCTACCTTGGTTCATGTTCGTCCCCTCAATGCAGCCACGGCGAATAAATATAGGCAAGCAAGTGCGCGACCACGGCGATCACGAAGAAAACGCGAGCGCCATCAATCACATGCTTATGAAGTTCCTCTGATTCCGGGATTGTCAGACCCGTCGGCCAAACTCTATTGGGATCGTCCGCCATAGCAACACCTCCTGGGATTACGATCAATTCTGTGCTGAACCCGCACCGGGTTTTGACCTTTGAAGCCGGACGAGCGCGGTCTCGATCGCCCTGTTCTTAGAGGCCATTTACAGGACCGAGCATGGAACCTAGTTCGCCTTCCCTGGTAAGGTCGGCGTCTGCGTCATGCCTTTGCAATTCCGCCCGGTGGGTTACCCCATCGAAATGGAACCTGAGTTGTAAACTCTTCGTTACATGTTAGATTGTCAATAGAGATTGACGAAGGCCGCTGTCCGGATAATCCCCTACGTTGGCAAGCCGACACACCGAATGCTGCCCGCGGGCCCTCCATCAGCCGATATCGGGTTGAAATAATGGACCTTTTCCTCGACGGGGCCGTCAAACCTCCGGCATTTGACGAGACGCAATTGACGCTCTGCGACCGCGAGCCGATCCACACCCCGGGTACGATTCAGCCGCACGGCGCGCTGCTGGCACTTCATCCCGCAAATCTCTGCGTTGCTCATGCCGGCGGCGACACGCTGAAAACGCTGGGGGTTTCACCGCGATCGCTGCTCGGCGAAAATGGCGCCCATTTTTTTTCGGAAGCGCAGCTGACGCGGCTGCGAGAGCTGGCCAATGGCGTTTGCACGCCATTGCGTGCGGTGCATCCTTTCAGCATCGCCAGCGAGGCCGATGCCGCGGTGATCTCCGATGTCATTTGCTATCGCAGTGGCCAATGGCTGGTGGCCGAGTTCGATCCGCGACGCGAGCCGGCGCCCGATAACCCGCTGACCGTCATCCATGCCATGCTGCGCAGCATCCAGGAGGCTGAGACGGCTCAAGCCTTCTGCCAAGCGGTCGTCGACGAGGTGCGTCGCGTCATCGGCTTCGACCGTGTGATGTTCTATCGCTTCCTGGACGACGGCAGCGGCGCGGTCGTCGCCGAGGCCCTCGACGCTGGCGTCGATTCGTTCCTTGGTCTGCACTATCCCGAGTCCGACATTCCCAAGCAGGCGCGTGAACTCTATCGCACCAACTGGATACGGGCGATCCCGGACGCCCGTTATGCACCCGCGCCGATCCTGTCGATGGCCGGTGTTCAGCCCGACACTCCGCTCGATCTCAGTCGTAGCATCATCCGCAGCGTTTCGCCGGTACATCGCCAATACCTGGCCAATATGGGAGTGGTGGCATCATTATCGATGTCGGTCATCATGCGCGGCCAGCTCTTCGGGTTGATCGCCTGTCATCACCGCCAACCGCGCTATTTGCCTTACGCACTGCGCGAAGCCTGCGAGCTGTTCGCTGAAATGGTATCCTCCCAGCTTCAGGGCAGAGCCGCCGCCGAGCGCTTCAAGGCGGAGCAGCGCGGCGCGCGGGTTCATGAGGAACTGGTCAATCGGATGAGCCAGGAGGCCGAACTGGCCGCGGGCCTGATTCGGTTTCGCCCGAACTTGCTCGACCTCATTCCGGCGGGCGGGGTCGGGCTCTGGATCGATGGGCAGTTCAGCAGTCTCGGGGCGACGCCGCGGCCAGCCGAAATCGAGGCCATCGTGACTTGGCTCAACGCCACGGTAAAGGAGGGCGTATTTCATACCGATCGTCTGCCGCTGCGCTATCCAGCGGCGGCAAGCTTTGCCGACGTCGCCAGCGGGCTTCTGGCGCTCTCCGTTTCCAGGAATCCGCGCGACTATGTCTTATGGTTTCGCCCCGAACTGGTGAGAACGGTGAATTGGGCTGGCAAGCCGGACAAGGCCGTGCCGGCCGATGGCGAGTGGCTCACGCCGCGCAAGAGCTTCGCGCTGTGGCAGGAACAGGTCCGGTTGCACGCTTCGCCGTGGCTTGGATCGGAAGTCGATGCCGCCCATCGGCTTCGCGCGTCGCTGCTCGAGGTCGTTCTACGGCGGATCGACCAGATCGCGCGGGAGCGCGAGGCGGCGAGAGGCCGCCAGCAACAGCTCACGACCGAGCTGAACGAACGGCTGGCGCAATCCGAACGGCTGGCGCAGGCGCTCCAGAGGGAGACCGAACTTCGGGCCGTCGCGGAACAGGAACTTTCCCAGGTCCTGCGTCGAACAGTGGACGACCAGGAGGTAGAGCGGCAACGCCTGGCGCGGGAACTGCACGACACCTTGGGGCAATCTCTCACAATGCTGCAGCTGGGGTTGCAGGCCATCGGTCAGGAAATCCCCGCCGGCCAAAAATTGCATCAGCGTCTCGACGCCGTGAAGGATCTTGCGGCCAATCTCGGCAGCGACGTCAATCGGCTGGCCTGGGAGATTCGTCCGACCGCCATCGACGACATCGGCATCCAGACGGCCATTGAAAACCTGATGGAGCGCTGGAGCGAACATTCTTCGCTGAAATACTACCTGCACATTTCACCGAAGGAAATGCGGCTGCCGAAGGCCGTCGAAACCACGCTTTACAGGGTATTGCAGGAGGCTCTGACCAATGTCGTCAGGCACGCCGAGGCCCAGAAAGTCGGAGTGGTGCTGAACGTCGTCGGCAGCGACATCACCATGATCGTCGAGGACGACGGCCGGGGATTCCTGGCCGATAGCCTGTCCGCCGCGATAACGCCGGCCGCGCGGCTGGGGCTGATCGGTATCCGCGAGCGATTGGCCCTGGTCGATGGCTCGATGGAAATCGAATCCGCCCCTCGGCGGGGCACCACCGTGTTCATCCGGATACCCATCTAAATGCCGGACATCCAGCCATCCCCGCGTTTGCGCGTCTTCCTCGCCGACGATCACCCGATCGTTCTGGACGGGATGAAAGCCTTGATCGCCGCTGACCAGAAGCTGGAGCTGGTCGGCGATGCCTCGGACGGACCGACCGCGTTGCGGCGCTCGATGCAACTGAGGCCTGACGTCGCGGTGCTGGATCTTTCGATGCCCGGAATGAACGGCGTCGACGTCGCGCGCAAACTGATCGCGGACTGCCCGAATTGCCGCGTGCTGGTGCTGACCGTGCATGAGGATGCCGCCTACCTCAGACAGGTCCTGGAAATAGGCGTTGTTGGCTATGTCCTGAAACGCTCGGCTTCCGAAGAATTGAGCCGGGGTATCCATGCCGTGGCCGCGGGAGGGATCTATTTAGATCCGGCCATCGCCGGCCGCGCGCTCGGATCATCCGGCCAACGGATACGGGTCTGCAAAGCGATCCCTGGCGGCATCGAACTCAGTCCGCGTGAGATCGAGGTGGCACGACTGACCGCGGCCGGCCACAGCACCAAGGACATTGCGCTGAAGCTGCACATCGGGGCGAAGAGTGTCGAGACTTACAAGTCACGCTACATGACCAAACTGGGATTCCAAAGCCGGGTGGAGCTTATTCATTTTGCCATCGGCCAGGGCTGGCTCAGCGAACCCTGAGGTTATGGTCGAGACGGCCCTCGCCGAGGTGAAGTAGAAATCCTGGAACGTCCGTTCATCACGACTATAAATGATGCGCGAAAGTGCCTCATTCGAAGGCAGCACGCTACGCGAGCCCAAACCGTTCTCACGACAATTTGTGCGGCGCAATATTCAAGCTATGTCTAAATTGCAGATCTGGAAGCAGGAGCGCGTTCCCACGATGATATCGATTGGTTTGAAGGGTTGGCATGGGGCTTGTTAAATACGCGCTCAAGTTCCGTGTCTCGTTCTATGTGCTGTCGCTGCTGATGCTGCTGGGCGGCATCGGCGCCATCGTCGTCATGCCGAAGGACGTGCTGCCCACGGTCGATATTCCCGTAGTCGTGGTGGTGTGGACCTATACCGGCCTCGACACCACCGACATGGCGCAGCGGATCACGACCTATAGCGAGTTTTCGCTCTCCAACAACGTCAACAGCATCAAACGGATGGAGAGCACGACGCTGCAAGGCGTGGCGATCGAAAAAGTCTATTTCGATCAAAGCGTCTCGATCGACCTGGCGATCACCCAGGTGGTCTCGGCGATGAACTCGATCCGGGCGCTGATGCCGCCCGGAATCCAGCCGCCGGTGGTGCTGCGTTTTTCGGCCTCCTCGGTACCGGTGATCCAGCTGGCGCTGTCGTCTGACAAACAGAGCGAAGCGCAGCTCTACGATTATGCGCAGTACCGGATCCGTCAGACCTTGACGCAGGTGCCGGGATCGACCTTGCCCTCGCCCTATGGCGGGGCGCCGCGGCAGATCATGGTCGATCTCGACATGCATGCGTTGCAAGGTTACGGGCTGACGCCACTCGACGTCACCAACGCCATATCGGTTCAGAATCTGACCGTGCCCTCCGGCCAATCCAAGATTGGCGACGGGCAGTATCCGATTCGGCTGAACTCGGCGCCGGAGGCGTTGTCGGAGCTCAACGCGATACCGATCAAGGTGGTCGCGGGTTCGCCGGTGCTGGTGCGCGACGTCGCTTATGTGCGTGACGGATCGCCGCCACAGCAGAATATCGTGCGCGCCAATGGCGGTCGCTCGATCCTGCTGACGATCCTGAAAAACGGCGCAGCCTCGACCTTGTCGGTGGTCAACAATGTCAAGGGATTCATGGCCCAGATCCGGGCCGCGGCCCCCGCCGGCGCGAAGATCGAATTGTTGTTTGACCAGTCGGTGTTCGTCTCCGGCGCGATCTCGGATGTGGTTCGCGAAGCGGTGATCGCCGCCGGCCTGACCGGCCTGATGATCCTGTTGTTCCTCGGATCGTGGCGCTCGACCCTGGTGGTCCTGATCTCGATCCCGCTGTCGATCCTGACCTCGCTGGCGGTGCTGGCGCTGCTTGGCGAGACCATCAACATCATGACGCTCGGCGGCCTCGCGCTCGCGGTCGGCATCCTGGTCGATGACGCCACGGTGGCGATCGAAAACACCTACCGTTTGATGGAGGAGGGGCATCCGTTCAGAAAATCGGTGGTCGAGGGTGCGGCGGGCATCGCCAAGCCGGCGCTGATTTCGACGCTGGCGATCTGCGCGGCCTTCGTCTCGGTGCTGTTCCTGACCGATACGCCCAAGTTCCTGTTCACGCCGCAGGCGCTGGCCGTCGTGTTTGCGATGTTGACCTCCTATTTATTGTCACGAACCGTCGTGCCGATCTTCATCGATGTGCTGGTCAAGAAGGAATATGATCAGCGTTTCGGTGAGGGGCATGGCGCCCATCATGCCGGTGGGGCGCATGACGCGCATGCAGGTGAGGCGCATGGCGCACATCAGGAGCAAGCCCCTGGGCGCAGGCCGGGGATCTTCACCAGGTTTCATGCCGCCTTCGAGCGCGGGTTCGGCCGTTTTCATAGCGGCTATCTCGGATTATTGCATGTCGTGATCGGGCACCGGATCGCGACCATCGCGGTGGTGCTCTGTGTGTTCGCGCTGGCCGGCGGCCTCTTTACGTTCGTCGGCCAGGATTATTTCCCGCAGATCGATGCTGGCGAGCTGACGCTGCACGTCCGCGCCCGCCCAGGAATGCGCATCGAAGCCGCCGAGCAAGTCTTCTCCGCTGTCGAAGACAAGATCCGGCAGGTCATCAAACCCAATGATCTCAGCCTGATCCTCGACAATATCGGCCTGCCGGCGAGCAACTATAATTTCGCGTTCGGGGATGGTTCGTTCGTGGCCAACAATGATGGCCAGATCCTGATTTCGCTGAAGGAAGGCCACGCGCCAACCAGTGACTACCGCAAGAGCTTACGCAAGGTGCTGGCCGAAGCCTTTCCAGATACGGTATTCTACTTTCAACCCTCCGACATCATCACCCAGATTCTCGATTTCGGTACGCTGACGCCGATCGATGTTCAGGTCAACGGCCGCAACGCGGGCAAAGACCTCGAGGTTGCCAAGCATATCGAGCAGCGGCTGCGTAACGTCCGCGGCGCCGTCGACGTGCATATTCAGCAGATTACCGATGCGCCTGAATTCTTCGCCGACGTCGACCGCCAGAAGGCCGATGAAATCGGTCTGACCGAGCAGCAGATCGCCAATTCGATGAATGTCGCGCTGGCCGGCAGTTTTCAGGTCAATCCGAATTTCTGGGCCGATCCGAAGACCGGGATCCCCTACCAGCTGTGGGTTCAAGCCCCAGAATACCGCATCGACTCGATGACCGATGTCGGTAACACTCCCCTCAATGTTTCGGCCGGTCCTAACGCCTCCACCGGCGGCGTGGTGACGCTGTTCAACAACGTCGCCAAGCTGCGCCGTCAGGCCGAGCAGACCGTGGTCAATCATCTCAATACCCAGCCTAAATACGATATTTTAGCCAGCGTCCAGGATCGCGACCTCGGCGCGGTCAGCCGCGATATCGCCGACATCATGCAGGACGAGCAGAAGAACCTGCCGGTTCCCGACAAGATCTCGGTGATCGGGCAAATCGCCGACATGCATAGCGCGTTCTCGAATATCGGGCTGGGCCTGGCGATCGCGATGATCGCGGTCTACCTGCTGATGGCGGTCAATTACCAGAGCTGGGGCGATCCATTCGTGGTGCTGGCCGCGCTTCCGTTGGCGTTCTGCGGCATTGTGATGAGCCTGTTCGTGACCCAGACCGCCTTCTCGATCCCCTCTTTGTTTGGCGCGATCATGAGCGTCGGCGTCGCCAGCGCCAATTCCATTCTGCTGGTGACGTTCGCGCGCGAGTTTCGCGAACAGACCGGATGCAGTGCGGCGGAGGCCGCGATCAAGGCGGGCGAGACGCGGCTGCGGCCGGTGTTGATGACGGCGGCGGCGATGTTCGTCGGATTGATCCCGATGGCGCTTGGCCTTGGCGAGGGCAGTGAGCAGAACGCGGCACTGGCACGCGCTGTGCTAGGAGGAATTCTGGTAGGAACCTGTTCGACCCTGCTTTTCGTTCCCTTCCTGTATTCGGTGCTGCGAACCGGCAAGGTTGAACCCGTGAAAGATTATGAATGAACAAGTTGGAAAAAGTGGATCAGGCACA
The DNA here is from genome assembly GCA_963736075.1 of uncultured Alphaproteobacteria bacterium. Lineage (GTDB taxonomy): Bacteria > Pseudomonadota > Alphaproteobacteria > Rhizobiales > Xanthobacteraceae > Bradyrhizobium. Next base: position 32,116 of record CAVTNW010000043.1, read on the forward strand.
GACCGAAGACCCAGCCACAATTCCTGCCGATCGCATCCCGGCTCATGGCCACGGCGGAGCTGACGGGCATTCGCCCGCTGCTGTGCCGCCGCCGCCGTCCAAAAGGCTGCTTTTCGGCGTGCTGGTCATCGTCGCGGGCGTCCTGGCCTATGGTGCCTATGGGCACTGGCGGACCGATGCCGCGGCGGAGGAAACCCAGCACGAAACCATGGCGTTCGTGCCGGCGGTACGCACCACCCGGGTCCAACTGCTGACCGATCCGATCGAGACGACCTTGCCGGGCCAAACCGACGCGTTCGACCGTGCCAATATTTATGCCCGTGCGACCGGCTACATTGCCGAACGCATGGTCGATATCGGGAGCACTGTCAAAAAGGGCGACATCCTGGTGCGGATCGCAGCGCCGGATCTGGACCGGCAGCTCGACCAGGCGGTTGCCCAGCTCGGGCAGGTCGAGGCGGCGCTCGCCCAGGCGCAAGCCCAGGTCAGCCTCTCCGAGGCCAATCTCAAGCTCGGCAACCTCAACTTTGCCCGCTCCGACGATCTGGTCAAGAAGGGCTTCGATACCTACCAGAACCATGACAGCCAGGAGGCCAACGTTTCGACCCAGCAGGCCAACCTGGAAGCCGCCCGCGCCGGCGTCAAGGTCGCGAAAGCCAATATCGAGGCGCAGCAGGCCACTGTGAACCGGCTGCGCACCTTGGCCGAGTTCGAGCTGGTGCGGGCGCCGTTCGATGGGGTCGTCACGGTTCGAAACGTCGATACCGGCGACCTCGTCAATGCCGATAATGGCAGTGGCACGCCGATGTTTACAATGGTTCGTGACGATATCCTGCGGGTTTCGATCAACGTACCGCAGAGCCTGGCGATCAGTATCCGGGATGGTCTCGATGCCAAAATCCAGGTGTTCGAGCTGCCTGGTCGCAGCTTTGCCGGCAAGGTGGCGCGCAGCGCCGGGGCCTTGTTGTCATCGTCGCGGGCGCTGCCGGTCGAGGTCGATGTCAACAACAGCGAGCATGCGCTGCGCTCGGGCATGTTCGTCAACGTTGCCTTCGCAGTGCCCCGCGAACATCCGAACGCGGTGGTTCCAGCCGACGCCTTGATTTTCAACCAGCAGGGACTTCGGGTCGCGACCGTCAACGACGACAAGAGCGTTCATATGCAACCAGTCACGGTATACCGCGACACCGGCGGTTCGCTGGAGCTTAGCAATGGACTGCAGGGCGGCGAAATGGTCGTACTGGGTCCACCGGCGAGCCTGCATGAGGGCAGCAGGGTCAAAGTGGCGTCGGACGAGAAGGTCGCGCAAGCCGCCAAGTGAATGCCGTCTGGCGCCCAAAAAAGCGACTTGCGGATATCGTTCCGGAGCTGATGCGGGAACGGCCGAGGCGACAATCGACCCTTGTGGTATGGCCGTCTCAGATCGGCCAACGGCCCATGCTCAACGGATTGCCATTAATCCTCATAATTGTCGATCACCGCGTCAGCGATCGCGCGCTTGGTGATGATGCCGACGATATCGTCGACCCTGGGGCGCTCATCGCCCTGAAAGATGATCGCGCCACCGGAGCGGTGGCGTTTAAGCCGTGCAAACACCATGCTGAGAAGGTCACGGTCGCGGCAAACGACAACCGGGCTTTCGACGAAGCGCTCGACCTGCAAATGCGGATTCAGCCGGGATTCCAGCCACAGGCCTGAGCGCGGTGGCACAAGGCCAACAATGCGGTCGTCGCGCGCAACAATGATGGCGCGGAGATCGCTGGTATCTTCCGTCACTAGCGCCTCCTTCAGCGTGGTGCCGGCTTGGGCGACGATGAAATGGCGCTCCATGACATCCTTGGCCTGCTTGACCAGATAGAGATTGATATGCCGTTCCTTGGGGATGCGATGGCCGCGGTGTCGTAACTTCACCGTGTAGATGGTCTCCGCGATCAGCAGGCGCCTTATCCCAGCAGCCACCGCGACCGCAACGATCACCGGAACAATGATGGCGTAGTCGCGGGTCATTTCGAACACCATGACGATCGCGGTCATGACACCCCCGGTACTGGCGCCGACCACGGCGGCCATTCCGACGATCGCGGCCGAGGGAACGCTCACTCCGGCGCCAGGAAGCAACGCCGCCGCGGCGGCGGCGAAGGCCGCGCCCAAGGTCGCGCCCATATAGAGCGACGGCGAGAAAATGCCTCCGGATGCGCCGCAACCGAGACTGATGGTGGTCGCCAGCAGCTTGAGAACGAACAGCAGCGTCAAGAGCTCCGCGGCTGTCGTTTTCTGGTCAAGGATCGACTGGATCACCGAGTAACCGACGCCATCAATGTAGGAATGGCCGAAAGTGTGAGTGAGGATGACCATCATCAACCCGATCACCGCCATGCCCAGGGCATTCTGGGTGTAGATGTTCCCCGGCAGCTTTGGAAAACCGTCCTCCATTACGACAAGCAGGCGGATGAACGCCCACGAGGCCACGCCGCACAACAATCCCAGCAGCACGAACGCGATCGTCTCCTGGAATCCGATCGCCTGGGATAGAGAAAGCGGAATGCCGGCGACGGCGAAAGCGGGATTCGGACCGATCAATATCCGCCCGATCGTGGTAGCGGCGCCGGTTGCAATGACGACCGGAAGGAAGGTTCGGTTCGAGACTTCCGGCAATAGAATTTCGAGGGCGAACAGCACGCCGCCAAGCGGGGTGTTGAAGGTCGCGGCGATCCCGGCGCCGGCTCCGGCCGAGAGCAGGGTGATCTTCTGCCAGGTCGACAGCTTGATCGCTTGCGCGAAGGCCGATCCCAGCGCGGCACCGATCTGGATGATCGGCCCTTCGCGGCCGACGGCGGCGCCGCTGCCGATTGAGAGTGCCGAGGCCAGTGCCTTGATGAGCGCTACCTTGCCGCGAATGTTGCCGCGCTGGTAGAAGATCGCGTCCATCACCTCGGGAACGCCGTGCCCCTTGGCCTCCGGCGCGAAGCGTTCCACCATGAAGACAACGACGAGGCCGCCGAGGATCGGCCCCAGCAGCACCAGGTCACCAAATCGGCTGGGCCCTTCCGTGACATTGGCGTCGTAGATGAAGCTCAGGGTTCCATTATAAAATACATTATGGAAGAGCCCGATGAGCTTGCGCAGAGCGACCGCGCCGCAGCCCGTCATCACACCTACCGCCAGTGCTAGTCCGCAGAGTATGAGAAGATTGACCCGCTTGTCGCGGTCGCGCGGGGCTGCGTTCCCGCCGGCAACGGACACAGGGGCTTCAAACGCGGAAACGACCGAGCCGGCTTGATTTGTCGAGTGTTGCAAACGAGCGCCCGCAATCGAAGATAGGAAGCAAGATCAATCGCCCGCGTTGCGCGAGGGTCGCATCCGGGCGATCGTTTGCCGACAACATTGGCGCTAGGATTTTGTTCCCGCGGCTGGAACTCCGTCATTTGTTTCCGCGTCTGGAACCCAGCACTACCTAGGCCGCCCCTACCGATTGTTGGCGGCCTGCGGTCCTTTTGGCTCGGACGGCAACGCGGGCAGGGTTCGACCGCGCCTCTTGCGTCGGCAAAACCGGGCCACCATCTGACGGCCGAAGGAACCCGACATGTTGGATTTTACGCACGACACATCAAATGCCCTCGACGCCTTGGATCAGATCCCGCCGACGTCGTCATCCGAACCCAGCGTCGCCGATGATCGCGCTTTGCTCGACGCTTATTCCCATGCCGTGACCGGTGTGGCCGAACGGGTCGGGCCCGCCGTGATCCGCGTCGAAGCAAGCTCGACCGCGCAGAACGCGCGCGGACGCCCCGGGCTGGGCTCCGGGATCGTGATCTCCCCGGACGGGCTGGTGCTGACCAACAGCCACGTGGTCGGCTCGTCAAAGCAGATCAGGCTGCGGGATCACGAGGGCATTGTCACCGACGGCCGCGTTCTCGGCGTCGATCCGGACACCGACCTGGCGCTACTGCGCGCCGATGGCGCGCGGGATCTGCGCTACGCTTCGCTTGGCAATTCCAAGGGCCTGCGCCGCGGCCAGCTCGTCGTCGCGATCGGAAATCCGCTGGGCTTTGAATCGACCGTCACGGCGGGCGTGGTGTCGGCGCTCGGCCGCTCGATCCGCTCCGTGACGGGCCGGACCATCGAAGACGTCATTCAGACCGATGCCGCGCTCAATCCCGGCAATTCCGGCGGCCCGCTGGTGTCATCATCGGCCGAGGTGATCGGCATCAACACGGCGATCATCAAGGGCGCGCAGGGCATCTGCTTTGCGGTGGCGAGCAACACCGCGCAATTCGTGCTGTCGGAAATCATCCGCCATGGCTATGTCAGGCGGGCCTATATCGGTGTCTCCGGTCAGACCGCGCCGATTCCCAGAAGGCACGCGGTGATCGCAGGCGTCGATAACAACATGGGTGCGCTGCTGACAGGCATTGAACCGGACGGGCCGGCGGCCCGAGCTGGGCTATTGCCTGGCGATGTCGTGATCAGGCTCGACGGCGTCGACGTCAACGGCGTCGACGATCTGATCCGTGCGCTCGACCGCGAACGGATCGATCGTACCATTGAGATGGATGTGCTGCGGATGGGACGCTTGCGCGCCATCGATATCCACCCGGTCGAACGCAAGCCACAGGCTCGATAGGGTCTGGTTTTCTAGCAGGCATTGCAGCAGCGCCGGTCGCGCACGCCAACCCTGACCTGGCCACCTACTTTAGTTGCGCGTCCCGATGCGCGCCGGGGCGTGGTTTCGCTTGGCTTGCGTTCGCAGGCATGGCTAGAATGGCGCAAGGGCAGAACAAAAGGCCTTGAGAGGCCTATCATTGGAGAGAAACAACATGCAGAACACCTCCCGGCCAGCTGTTTTCTGGTCCTTGCGCAGGCTTTTGGGCGCGACCGCGCTTGGCCTGCTGGCAACGGCGTCAGGCCATGCGCTCGCCGCCGACCCGATCAAGATCGGCGTCATCGCGGAAGCCCAGGCGATCGCCGGGGCATCGATCCCGCAGGCGGCCCAGATGGCCGCCGACGAAATCAATGCTAAGGGCGGCGTTGATGGACGTAAGATTGAGATCGTCACCTATGACAACCATTCCTCCTCGGCGGATTCCGTGCGCGCCTTCCAGCGGGCGGTCAATGAGGACAAGGTCAATATCGTGATCGCCAGCTACATCAGCGAAGTGGTGCTGGCGCTGGAGCCCTGGGCCTCGCGTCTGAAGACACCCTTCATCACGCCCGGTGCTGCTTCCAACGAAATCAGCAAGAGCGTCCATAACGACTACGAGAAGAACAAGTATACCTTCCACGGCTATCTGACGTCGGCGGCGCTGGCGCTGTCGGTCTGCGACGCCGCCAAGGATCTGCTGGTCGACCAGAAGCATATGAAAAGCGCGGTGATCATGAGCGAGGACGCCGCATGGACCACGCCGCTCGATGTCGGCTACGAGGAGTGCCTGCCCAAGATCGGCCTGAAGGTGCTCGATCACATCCGTTTCTCGCCGGACACCACCGACTTCACCCCGATCTTCAACAAGATCGAGGGCACCAAGCCCGACGTGATCATCACCGGCATTTCGCACGTTGGGGTTCAACCCACGGTGCAATGGAAGAACCAGCAGGTTCCGATCCCGATGCTTGGCATCAGCTCGCAGGCCACCAACTCGACCTTCGGCAAGGATACCAATGACGCCGCCGAGGGTGTGCTCTATCAGGGCGTGTCCGGTCCGGACGTCCCGGTGACGCCGAAGAGCCTTCCCTTCACCCAGGGTTTCAAGGCCAAGTTCGGCAACTTCCCGTCCTATGCCGGATATACCTCCTATGACGAAGTCTATTACATCGCCGACGCCGTGAAGCGCGCCGGATCGACCGACGCCGACAAGCTGATCGCGGCGTTGGAGGCGACCGATTGGGTCGGCACCATCGGCCGCATCCAGTTCTACGGCAAGGACGATCCATTCACCCATTCGATCAAATACGGCAAGGGCCTGGTTACCGGGTTGATGCTGCAATGGCAGGACGGCAAGCAGGTCGCGGTCTGGCCTTCGGATGTCGCCAAGGGTCAGATGAAGTTTCCAAGCTTCATCAAGCTCACATCCAACTGATCGCCTGACGATCATGCTCCCGCGCCCGCAGCCCGGGGGCATTTTCACATTTTCATGGAGTAGGGCAGCGATGATGCCGCGGCCATTCTAGATGCTTGCCTTTCAGATCCTGATCGACGGCTTTGCCATCAGCGCCTTGTATGCGCTCGGGGCGACCGGATTCACCCTGATCTTCGGCGTCTCAGGCGTGCTCAATCTGTCGCATGGCGCCATCATGGTGCTGGCGGCTGTGGCGGCATGGGCCGCCGCGAGCATCTTGCATCTGCATACCTATGCCGGCGCGCTGGTCGGCGTCGCGGTGGCGCTGGTCGCGGCGCTGGTGACCTATTTCGCGGTGGTGCAGCCGATCCAGCGGTCGAGCCGAATTGCCAATGAGGAGAAGGAAATTTTCGTTCTCACCGGCACCTTGCTGTGGGGGATCATGATTCAGGAACTGATCGCGTATTTCTTCACCAACAATGCCAAGACCGTGCTGCCGATCGTCGAGGGAGTGATCGACATCGTGGGCGTACGCACGCCGAAGAACGAGATCTTCACCGCCGTGGTCTGCTGTCTGGTGATCGGCCTGCTCTGGTTGTTGGTGAACCGCACTCGCACCGGCAAGGCGGTGCTGGCGGCGTCGATGAATCCGCGCGGTGTCACGCTGCTTGGGCTGGAGCTCACCCGCATCTACGTCCTGGTCTGGGCGATCTACGGCATCCTGGCCGGCATCGCTGGCGTGCTGCTCGGCATGTTCCTCGGCGTCAGCTCCTACAGCGTCGGGCCGCTGACCGCGAGCGCGTTCTCGATCGTCGTCCTGGGCGGTCTTGGCAGCGTCTCCGGCTCGCTGATCGCAGCCTTCGTGGTTGGCTATCTCGAGACGCTGACCGCCTATCTGGTGTCACCGGCCTACCGCACCATTCCGGCGCTTCTGCTGTTGGTGATCGTGATGTACATCCGGCCGCAGGGCCTGCTCGGGAGGCGATGAGCATGGCCGATTTCTTCAAGTCGCGGCTATTCCTGATCTCGCTGGCCATCGTGGTCATCGCCGCGACCCTGCCGCTCTATGTCTCCGGCTATATTCTGGGCCTGTTGACGGTGGCGTATTATTTCGGCGTGTTCGCGATGGCGTGGGACCTGTTGTTCGGCTTCGCCGGCGAAGTCAATTTCGGCCCGACTTTCCTGATCGGTGTCGGCGCCTACACCGCGGGTATCCTCAACAACGAATATGGCTGGTCGGTCTATCTGTGCATCTTTCTCGGCGCGATGGCCTCGGTGGTCGCCGGATTTGTGCTGGCGCTGCCGGCCCTGCGGGTGCGCGGCCCCTATTTCGGGCTGACCACGCTGGTCGCCGTGCTGATGCTGCAGAATTTCATCGTGGTGTTCGCCGGGCTGACCGGCGGCGAGATCGGCCTTACCATTCCCGATGTCATCACCATCAATGCCGGCGCGAACTACTGGATCGCGCTCGGTTTCATGACCCTGAGCGCCGCCATCCTGTACGGGCTGTCGCAGTCGCCGGTCGGCTTGGTGCTGCAGGCCAGCGGACAGGATCCGGTGCAGGCCGGGGCGCTCGGCTTCAATATCGTCAAGCACAAGCTCGCGGCCTTCGTGGTCAGCGCCTTCTTCTCCGGCCTGTCGGGCGCGTTGCTGGTGTTCTATTTCGGAACGGCCTCGGTGGGTACGGTGGTCGATGTCGCCGTCGGCGTGCAGGTGATCGTCGCCGCCGTGCTGGGCGGACGGCGCACCGTGCTGGGCGCCGCACTGGGCGCGATCTTCCTGATTGTTGCCGGCGAGTTCTTAAGGCCCACCGGCGAATTGGCGACTTTCATTGTATCGAGCGTGGCGCTGTTGGTGATCCTGTTCTTCCCCAATGGCTTCCTCGGCGCGGCCCTGTCCCATGGGGCACGACAATGATGGATGCTACCAACAACCCGCCGGTCCTCGAAGTCCGCGGCCTGACCAAGCGGTTCGGCGGTCTCACCGCCGTCAAGAACCTGAGTCTCGATCTTCGAGCCGGCGAGATCTTCGGCCTGATCGGCCCGAACGGCTCGGGCAAATCGACCGCGATGAAGGCCATCATGGGCATCGAGCGCCCGACCGCCGGCGAGGTCATCTTCCAGGGCGAAGACGTGGCCGGACTGCCCGCGCACAAAATCGCGCGCAAGGGTTTTGGCATGGTGTTCCAGCACTCGCGGCCCTTGAACCGGCAGACCGTGCTGGAAAACATCATGGTCGCGCTGTTGCCCGACAGCCTGTTCATGCTGTTCCCGGACCGGCTTTTGACCGAGCGCGCCAAGTGGATCGCCGACCGCGTCGGCCTTGGCGCCGTGATGCACCGGCGGCCGCCGACCTTGCCGTTCGCCGACTTGCGCCGGCTCGAACTGGCCAAAGCCATCGCCAGGGATCCCAAGGTGGTTCTCGTCGACGAGCCCTTTGCCGGGCTGACCCTGGGCGAAGTCGGGATCTTCTCCGAACTGATCCGCAGTTTTCGGGATGAAGGCCGCGCGGTGCTTCTGGTCGACCACAACGTCAAGAGCGTCGCCGCTCTGGTCGACCGGGTGCTGGCGATGTATCTCGGCGAGGAAATCGTTACCGGCCGGGCCGAGGAGGTGATGCGCAACGAGACGGTGCGGCGCGTCTATCTCGGCGGCGCCATCGAAACCTCGGCCCGCCCCGAGACCAGCTTCAAGGACAAGGTGCCGTTGCTGAGAGTCGAGAACGTCAGTGTCTATTATGGGAAAGCGCAGGCGCTGGAAAATGTCTCGATCCATATCCATCAAGGCGAGTTCGTCTCGGTGGTCGGGCTGAACGGCGCCGGCAAAACCACGCTGTTCAATACCATCTCAGGCTTCCTGCCCTATAGCGGCGAGATCATCCGCGACGGCGAAAAGCTGCGCGGCGTAAGCTCGGCCCGGATCGCCCGCAGCGGCATCGTGCAGTGCCCGGAATCGCGCGAGCTGTTCGGCGAGATGAGCGTGCGCGAAAATCTCGATCTCGGTGGCCAGCATCTTTCCGATCAGGACATGGAGAAGCAATTGGAATGGCTGTTCGAGCTGTTTCCCATCCTGAGAGCGCGCCAGGGCCAGATGGCCCAGACGCTGTCCGGCGGCGAGCAGCAGATGCTGGCGATTGGCCGCGCGCTGATGATGCAGCCCAAAATCCTGATCCTGGATGAGCCGACGCTCGGGCTCGCGCCGGTCATTCTCGAACAGCTTTCCAAGGCGCTGGAAAAGCTGCGGCAGACCACGCCGATCACGGTCCTGCTCGGCGAGCAGAACGTCACCTTTGCGCTGCCGCACGCCGATCGGGTCTATGTGCTGGAGCATGCGCGGATCGTCTGGGAGGGCGATCCCGGCCGTTTTGCCGCCGAAGCCGGCGAGGGTTATCTGTAGCACCGAAGACGCGAGGCGATCGCGAAAGGACTGCATTTTGAGTGAGAAATCCAACCTGCCATCGCGTCGCGCGATCCTGCGGTCGGCCGGCGCTGCGATCTCCGCGCTGGCCGTGCCCGGACTTGGCCTGAGGCCGGCGAGGGCGGCGGGCTATCCCGAACGGACCGTCAGGATCATCGTGCCGTTTGCGCCGGCCGGCCCGACCGACATCATGGCGCGCGTCGTCGCGAACCATCTCGGCGATGCGCTGGGCGGTTCGGTGGTCGTCGAAAACAAGCCGGGAGCCGGCGGTAATATCGGCATCGGCGCGGTCGCCCATGCCGAGCCCGACGGCTACACGCTCCTGGTGATATCGAGCGCCTTCGTCGTCAATCCCGCCCTCTATACGAAAATCCCCTATGATCCTTTCAAGGATTTTGCGCCGATCGCCGAACTCGGCACCTCGCCGAACGTGATCCTGGCCGATCCCAAGCTCGGCATCCACTCGATCGCCGAACTGATCGCGCGTGCCAAGGCCAACCCGAACGAATTGAACTATGCAAGCCCCGGTGTCGGCACCACCCCGCAACTTTCTGGCGAACTGCTCAAGATCGTCGCCGGCATCGAGATCACGCATGTGCCCTATCCCGGTGCGGCTCCCGCCATTCAGGCCGTACTCGGCGGCGTCACCCAACTCGCCTGCGCGGCGCTGCCACCCGCGCATCCCTACATCGTCTCCGGGGCCTTGAGGGCGCTGGCGGTGACTGGCGCGCATCGCTGGTTTGATCTGCCCGAGGTTCCGACCATGGTCGAACTCGGCTACCCCGACTTCATCGCCGATACCTTCCAGGCCTTTCTGGCGCCGGCGAAAACCCCGTCCGGCATCATCGAACGACTGGCGACCAGGTCGATCGCCATTCTCAAGACGCCGGAGGTCGCCGAGCAGTTGCGCAATGATGGCTACGAAGTCATCGCCAACGGGCCGGACGGCCTGCGACGGCGGATCGAGCTCGAGGTACCGAAATGGCACGACGTCGTCGCCAAGGCCGGCATCAAGCCGGTGTAAGGGGAAGTGGCAACGCGGGGGCGCCGACGGGTTCGGTGGCATCATCAAACATCTCGAAGAAAGCTGGAGGGACGCCAATGGCCAGACGACTGATCGATATCTCGGTGCCGCTGCAAAATGACGTGCCGGCCGATCCTCCGGGAATCAATCCCGTGATCCAGTATCACGATCACCAGCAGAGCCTGCCCCGGATGCTCGGCTTCTTCCCCGGCCTCAAGGCCGAGGATCTGCCGGATGGCCAGGGCTGGGCGATGGAGACGGTGCAGCTCTCGACCCACAACGGCACCCATCTTGATGCGCCCTACCATTATCATCCGACCATGAACCGCGGCGAGCGCGCCTGGACCATCGACGAGGTGCCGCTGGAATGGTGCCTGCAACCTGGCGTAAAATTGGATTTCCGGCATCTGCCGGACGGCTATGTGGCGACCGCGGCAGATGTCGAAAGCGAGCTCAAGCGCATTGGCCATGCGCTTTCGCCGCTGGAGATCGTTGTGGTCAATACCTCGGCGGGCGCCAAATATGGCCGCCAGGATTACGTCAATTCCGGCTGCGGCATGGGCTATGAGGCAACCATGTATCTTCTCGAGCACGGGGTGCGGCTGACCGGCATCGATGGCTGGAGCTGGGATGCGCCGTTCGTGCATACCGCCAGGAAATATTCCGAAACCAGGGATGCCGGCCTGATCTGGGAAGGCCACAAGGCCGGCCGCCATATCGGCTACTGCCACCTCGAAAAGCTGCACAACCTCGAACAATTGCCATCTACCGGCTTCACCGTCTCCTGCTTCCCCGTCAAGATCGAACGCGCATCCGCCGGCTGGACCCGGGCGGTCGCCATTCTCGACGGGTGAGTGGTGCGTCGCCGCAACTGAATTCAGGAATCCTACAAAAAAATCCATAGAGGGGACGTGATGAAGGACGAGCATCGCTGGAGTCTTCGCGGATGTGCATGTTGCTGCGAAAGCACGCTTTCGTTATCGGGCACGGCTCTGAGCCGGCGCGGTTTTGTCGCGGGCGCGGCAGCCCTGGCCGCGGTCGGTCTCGGCAAACCATGGAGCGCCGCGGCGCAGACCGCCGAGCCCGCGAAGCCCTACCGGATCGATGTCCACCATCATCTTTCGCCACCCGCCTATATCGCGGCATCCAACGAGTACCATTTCGGCGAATCCTTGATGAAAAGCTGGACGCCGGAAAAATCCCTCGAGGATATGGAGAAAGCTGGCGTCGCCGTCGCGATGCTCTCGATCACCACGCCCGGCCTTAATTTCACTTCCGGCGAGGCCGCGCGCAAGCTCGCGCGCGAATGCAACGAATACGGCGCCAAGCTGGCGGCGGACCATCGCGGCCGGTTCGGAAATTTTGCGATGATTCCGCTTGATGATACCGAGGGAAGCCTGCAGGAAATTGCCTATGCCATGGATACGCTCAAGGCCGACGGCATCGGCCTGATGACGAGCTACCACGACAAATGGCTCGGCGATCCTTCGTTTGGGCCGGTGATGGAGGAACTCAATCGGCGCAAAGCGGTGGTTTATACCCATCCGACCGCGGCGGATTGCTGCGTCAATCTGGTCAAGACCGAGCAGCCCGTTATGATCGAGTTCGGCACCGATACTACCCGTACTATCGCCGACATCATCTTCAGCGGCAATGCGCAGAAGTTTCGCGACATCCGCTGGATCTTTTCCCATGCCGGTGGCACCATGCCGTTCCTGATCGAGCGCTTTGTCCGCAACCCGCTGCTCGATCCGAGGGCCAAGGCGGCCGCGCCGGAGGGTACGCTGGCCGAACTGAAGCGTTTCTATTACGACACCGCGCAGACCTCGAACAAGAGCGCGATGTCGGCGCTCTCGGCCATCATTCCGGTCTCGCAGATCCTGTTCGGCACCGATTTCCCGTATCGAACCAGCATCGACCACGTCAAGGGACTGCGCGAGGCCGGCGTATTCACCGATGTGCAACTAATGGACATTGAACGGGGCAATGCGCTGAAGCTGTTGCCGCGGCTGTCGAGCTAGCGTTGTGATTTTGAAACTTCGTCTATTATCGAAAGGGCGCCTTTGCCCGCTCTAAGCCTTCGCCATTGGCGGCATTTATTTTCCCGCTTGAAGAATGAACGCCGCGATGTCCTGCGCGTCATTGCCATGGAGCGGCACGTTCGGCATGGTCGCGTGCGGCAGGTTCAGGAACGAGACGATCATGTCGGCGGTGACGCCGTCCTTGGCCGCGATCGCCGCGAAGGGGGGCGCGGCCATGGCTCGGCGCGGCGCCGCGGGGCCGATGGCGTGACAGGCCGCGCACCACCGCTCCGACAGCCGCTGGCCGTTTTCGACATTCTGTGCGAGCGCCGTGCCGCTCAGTTCGGCGGCAAGCACGGCGACCACCCGCATCATCTGCTTCATGGATCGCGGGCACCGGGCGCTCATAGCGGTTCGTCATCCCGGGTCGAGGGCTGTTCCTGCAGCGAGACGATATCGCCGCCGCCAAGGTCCTCTTCCGGCGGCGGATAAGGCGGCCGCTCGCAGAGCCCGTCGATCACGCCCCTCACGCCAGCCACATTTTCCGCCGCTACGATGGCCGCCTGGCGCGCGTGGTCGCTGTTGACCACGCCTCTGAGGCCCACCATGCCGTCATGCGCGGTGATATTGAGCCGGCGTGGCCGCCAGCTGGCTTGCCCGATTGCTTCGGAAACCGCACGACAAATATCCTCGTCGGCGAGCCGCGGCGGGGCAGCCTCCCGGGCGAGCCTGGCGGCGGCTGCGAGAAAATCCGAACGAGCCACGATGCCGACCACGCGCTGGCCGCGCACCACCGGCACGCGTTTGATGTCATGGGCCTCCATGATCCGCGCGATCTCATCGAGCGGCGCATCCTCGGTCACGGTCTGTGGATGCGGCGTCATGATTTCATGGACCTTGCGGCCGTGCGCGTGCACAAAATCCAAGGCGATCCTGTCCGGGCTCACCAGGAAGCTCAGCCACCGGCCGCGCTTGCGCTCAGTTCCGATCTCGGCACGCCGGACAAAGTCGCCTTCGGACAGGATGCCGATCAGGTTGCCGGCGGTGTCGACCACGGGGAGGCCACTGATATGGTGCCGCAGCATGATGTCGGCGGCTTCGACGACAGTGCTGTCAGCGTCGATCGTGATCACGTCCGGGGTCATGATGTGACGCGCCAGCATCGCGGGTCTCCAGATTCCGTACCGCCCACGATAGGATATTTGAAAGCGGCGCGCTCGACTTGATCAGGGTCAACCTGGCCAGGGCTGCTCGGCTTGGCCGACCTGAGCCGCCTCCGCTGCCGCAACTTGAGTGTTCTGCGCCGATCAGCTGCCGGCCAGGGCGGATGGTCGAACTCGGCGCCAGAACTGCGGCAATGGCGTCGTCAACGCGCTCCAGCCAGACGAATTGCAGCTTGTCGCGCGCGCCCTGGGGAATGTCGTCGAAGTCGCGCCGGTTTCGGGCGGGGAGCATCACCCGGGTCAGGCCGGCGGCGGCGGCGGCGACCACTTTCTCCTTGATGCCGCCGACCGGCAGCACCAGGCCGCGCAGCGATATTTCACCGGTCATGGCGGTGTCGCTCCGGACCGTGCGGTTGGTGAGCAGGGAGGCCAGCGCGATGAACATCGCAACGCCCGCGCTCGGTCCATCTTTCGGCGTGGCGCCCGCCGGCACATGAACATGGATCTCGCTCTTCTCGAACAGCGAGGGATCAATCCCCAGATCGGCCGCGCGGCTCTTCACCAGGGTCAGCGCCGCCTGGGCGCTTTCGCGCATCACATCGCCGAGCTGGCCGGTCAGGATCAGGGCGCCCTTTCCGGGGACGCGGGTAGCCTCGATGAACAGGATGTCGCCGCCGACCGGCGTCCACGCCAGCCCGGTCGCCACACCTGGGATGCTGGTGCGCATGGCGATCTCGCTTTCAAATCGCGGCGGCCCCAGCACGGCGGTGACGTCCTTGGCACCCAGTACAACCCGGTTCGAACTGCCCTCGGCGATCTGCACCGCGGCATGCCGGAATGCCCTGCCGATTTCGCGTTCGAGCGAGCGAACGCCGGCCTCGCGGGTATAGCCCTTGATGATCAGCCGTAGCGCCTCGGTATCGATCTCGGCCTGCTCGTCCTTCAGCCCGTTGGCCTCGCGTTGCCGTCGCACCAGATAGCGCCGCGCGATCTCCAGCTTTTCGTCCTCGGTATAGCCGGGCAGGCTGATGATCTCCATGCGGTCCTGCAGCGGCCCGGGAATCGTATCCAGCAGGTTGGCGGTGGCGATGAAGGCGACGCGTGACAGATCAAAGGGAACGCCTAGATAGTTGTCGCGGAAGGTGGCGTTCTGCTCGGGGTCGAGAACCTCGAGCATCGCCGCCGACGGATCTCCCTGGATGCCGCGTCCCATCTTGTCGATCTCGTCGAGCATCATCACGCAGTTGCGCGATCCGGCCTTCTTGATCGCCTGAATGATGTTGCCGGGCAGGGCGCCGATATAGGTCCGCCGATGGCCGCGGATTTCGGCCTCGTCATGGACGCCGCCGAGGCTGACGCGGACAAAGGCGCGATCCATCGCCCGGGCAATCGACTGCCCCAGCGAGGTCTTGCCGACACCGGGCGGTCCGACGAAGCACAGGATCGGCGCCTTGCCCTGCGGGGCCAGCTTGCGAACCGCCAGATATTCGACGATCCGGCTCTTGATCTTCTCCAGGCCGAAATGATCCTCATCGAGAATGCGTCGTGCTTCGGCGATATCGATTTCCTTCTCGGCCGGCAGCGCCCAAGGCAGCTCGATCAGCCAATCCAGATAGCTGCGCACCATGCCGGCTTCCGCCGCGGCTTCCGGCATCCGCTCGTAGCGACGCACTTCCTTGCGCGCCTGGCTTTCCGCCTCCGGTGGCATCTGCGCCTTGGCGATCGCCGCGTTCAACTCCGCGACTTCCTGCGCCTTGCCGTCGCCTTCTCCGAGCTGGCGCTGGATGGTTGCCATCTGTTCGCGCAGGATAGCCTCGCGCTGACGTTCATCGAAGGTGGCTTTGGTCTTTTGTCCGATCTCGTGCGTCAGTCGCAGCACCTCCAGCCGCTCGGCGAGGCGACGGGAAACCTTTTCCATGCGCTGCGACAGGTCGATGGTCTCGAGGATCTCCTGCTTTTCCTGCGGCTTGATGTCCATGTAGGAGGTGGTGAGATCGGCGAGCGCGGCAGGAGAGGTGGTCGCCTGAAGTGCTGCGACCAATTCCGGCGGCGCCTGCGGAAGCAACTGGATGGCTTCGATGGCCTGCTTCTGCAGGTTCAGGAAGCGCGCCTCGATCTCCGGCGAGCTGGATGCGGGCTCCGGGATATGAAGCACCCGGGCGACGAGAAAGGGCGTGCCGGGAAGGAAATCGAGGATACGCGCGCGCTGGATCCCCTGGCAGATGATGTGGTGGGTTTCATCCGGTCCGGTTATGTAACGGACAATATTGGCGATCGTACAGATCCGGTTGAGGTCCTCCGGACCGGGCTCATTGGCTTCGGGGTTTCGCTGCAGGAGGATGCCGACCGGCCGCTGCTCGCGCAACGCCTGTTGCGCGGCGGCGATCGATCGCGGCCGGCCTATCGTGATCGGAGAGACAACCCCTGGAAACAGAACGGTATTGCGGACCGGAACGATGATCAGGGCATCACCGGGGATCGGCGCGTCGACTGATCCAGAGCTGACGCGGGAAGAGACCGGGCCCGGTTGTTCGTTGGCTTGCGGCATGGCGGTCCTCACTCAGGCCTTTGACAGGCGCAACCCGACGCAACCGTGAACGGCAAAACGGCTGACGGCGTAAGCCCCGGCCGGCAGTAGAATGCGACGTTCGAATCGGCCTTGCGGAAGCTCAAGCCGATGAATCCGCGCATTGCGCAGCTCGGCCGGCAGCACCCGGTGGCCCCGGATGACGAGCATGCCCTCGTCGATCACGGCCTCGACCTGATCGGGATCGACGCCCGGCAGCGCGATCAGGATCAGGAGTTCGTGGTCGGTCTCCAGCACATCGATCGGCGGTTCCCAGCAGGGTTCCCGCGAACCAGCCCGGACCTGCAGGCTGAAGAAGCGCTGATGTAATCGTTCAGCGCGGGCCAGCCGGTCGATGGCCTCTGACAACATCCAGTTGATCGAATCATCGTCCGACATTTGCGTTCTCGTGCCATTCCTGAATGGCTGGCATCCGCTCACCCCAGGACACCGATGCAAAACGACCCTCGCCGGCAATAGTTCTACGCCGACGCTGTTCCGTCAACCGGCAACAACGAGGCAAGCGTGGCTGATCGCCGCTATGGATTGGCCGAGGCCTCTGACCGCAGGCGCACAATGACGCCTGCGGCAATCTGCATGGTGCTGCCGATTCCCCACGCGAAACTGATCACCAGAGCTGTGCTCGCGAGCGCCGTCTCGTCGAGCACGATGCTGGAGACTGACACCACCGCCGCCATTGCAGCGAGGAAGGTGCCGGCTGCGCTCAGCAGTTCCACGGTGTCCGCGCTGGAACCGAGCCCGTGCCGCAACGGCAGGTGCATGCGGTGATGGCTCGGGACTGGTGGCAGGTCAATGCCGAGATAGAAGCCGGCGGCCCCGTAGAGCATCATCGCCAGCACGGTGGCGGCCGAGCCGATCAGTTCAATGTCGGCTCTTCCCACATGGGCGGCAACGAACAGACCGCAGGACGCGCCCGTCAACGCCAGTCCGGTCCGCTCAAGTACATGAGCCCACCGGCTGATGGTCGAGCGGGTATCCCATGATTCCCTGCGCTTGATCATTTTGCTCTGCCTATCAAGCTGGAGCTGGGGAGCCATTGACAAAGATCAAGATGGCTGCATCGCGCGGTTTTCGAAAAGGCTGATGTTATTTGCTGGCATGTTGACGAGAATCAAACTGCCCTGCGGCTTTCGGGCCAATATGGCAATTGGGCGATATGACCGCCCGTCTAGCCGGCCGGAGGACAATTGACCCAATTACAGTCAAGGAGCCGCAGCGAAAATATTTCAAAGCGGGCATTCACAGGCGTCACTGCGAGCGTTCTATCGCTTACCGACCGCTCCATTGTCGAATCCCGATCCGAACACCAGATCAAAGTGCCGCACTATCTCACCGCGCATTACTGGTGGGCCTATGTGCACCCCAGGGCGGTATGGGTTTTCGAGCGACAATGGCTTGTCAACCTCATTCTGTGGGGCAACTATACACGGCTGCGCGACGCGGCGATGGCCGAGCTTGGGGAGGTGCTTCCCGGCGCGACCTTGCAGGTGGCGTGCGTGTACGGCGACCTTACCGGCAAACTGATCGATCGGGTCGCCGCCGGCGGCGGCCGACTGGACATTGTCGATGTACTGCCGACCCAACTGGCAAATCTGCGCGGCAAGCTGCCGCCCGCCGCGCCGGCGCAATTGCTGGCCATGGATTCCGCCGATCTCAGGATTCCGGATGCCAGTTACGACCGGGCGCTGTTGTTTTTCCTGTTGCACGAGCAGCCGGCAGCACACCGGGCTCGAACGCTGAGCGAGGTGTTTCGCGTGGTAAGGCCGGGAGGAAAGATCGTCATCGTCGAGTATGCGCAGCCGCGCTGGTGGCATCCGCTGCGCTATCTGTGGCGGCCCTTGCTCGCGGCGCTCGAGCCTTTCGCGCTCGATCTCTGGCGTCAGGAGATCAGCGATTTTCTGCCCGAGGCCGCGCGGGCCGCATGGCGCAAACAGTCCTTCTTCGGCGGCCTTTACCAGAAGGTCGTGATCAAACGCTGAGTTGATCAGCGGAGTGGAGTGCGCCTACGGCTTCGGATCCGCCAGCCACGCCGCGATCTGGGCGCGCTCTTCGTCTGAGATCTCGGTGACATTTCCCGGCGGCATCGCGCTCGACCAGGCGGCGTTACGGCCGATCAGCCGGGCGTTGCGGCGGATGTGCTCGGAATCGTCGAGCAGGATGCCCTTGGGCGCGGTCGTGATTCCCGGCCAGAGCGGCTCGGCGGCGTGACACATGCTGCATCGCGATGTCACGATGCCTTCGACATCGGCGAAGGTTGTGGGCTCGGCGAGCGATACCGTCTTGGCATCGCGCGGGCCGGCGGCGGACAACAGGCCGATCGTCACCATGCCGGCGAAGGCTGCACCCCACACCCACCACGGCGAGTTCCGCCCGGCATGGCGTTCGTTGAAGAAATGCCGGATGATCGGACCGAGCGCCAGGAAGATCGCGACGATCAGCCAGTTGTAGCGGGTGGCAAACAACAGCGGATAGTGATTGCTGATCATCAGCGCGATCACTGGCAAGGTCAGATAGTTATTATGGACCGATCTTTCCTTGCTGGTTTGACCAAGTTTGGGATCGGGGGCTTTGCCGGCTAGCAACGCCGCCACGATCTTCTTCTGGTTGGGGATGATCACGGTGAACACATTGGCGACCATGATGGTTCCGACCAGCGCTCCGATCTGGTTGAAAGCGCCGCGACCGGAGAGAACATGGGTGAAGGCATAGGTGAGTGCGACCAGGAACAGATAGCCGCCGATCGCGAACGGCAGTTCATGTCGGGCGAGACCGGTTCGGCAGGCCGCTTCGTACAACAGCCAGGCCAGCGCCAGGCTGCAAAGGCTGAACAGGCCGGCCTGCAGCGGCGTCAGGTCGAAGTTCGCTTTATCGACCAGGAATAGCTCGGCATCGAGATAGTAGACCACGACCATCAGGGCAAAGCCGGACAGCCAGGTGGTGTAGGCCTCCCATTTGAACCAGGTGAGCTCGTCCGGCATCTTCGTCGGCGCCACCAGATATTTCATGATCCGATAGAAGCCGCCGCCATGGACCTGCCAGGCCTCGCCGTAGACTCCCTCGGGCAGATCGCGGTCAGGGTGCAGGCTGAGGTCGAGGTGAATGAAATAGAACGAACTGCCGATCCATCCGACGGCAGCCACCACGTGCAGCCAGCGCAGGATCAGGCCCGCCCATTCCGAAACAACCGATGCCCACATGACCGCCCCTTGTTGATAGATGATTGCCGTAGCAAACCGCGCAGGAATAGACTTTAGGGCCTCCCGTTGATCCATCGCAATGTGTCGGCTGCCGCTTTTTGATGCAATCAACGGCGAGATCATGCGCAAACGGCGTCAGAACTGTTGAAGCCAAAGAACGGCGCCCAGTCGCTGGTTCAGACGCAAGCCAATTGCGGCTCGATGCCTGCTTCGCCAGGGCACCTCCGAATGCATCAGGTTGCCGCTCTTGACACCGTAATGGGGCTGCGGCCGGTACTGTGCCTGTTCGAGGGCGTATCGCTGCATTCGCGAGAACGGACCGGGACACCTTCAGTTGATCCGTCACCATGTCGAAAAAGCTCAATCCTCGATATAGGATTGCTTCCGCGCTTTGGTGTTTGATACCAGCTGAGCCATAAATTCCGATGCAAAGCGAGCCTGCCAAAGTTACCAAGCGCGATCTCTTGTCCCTGATCGGAGCGGTCTCGGGCAGCGCGGCGATGTATCACGCCATGACCAGCCTGGGATTCGCCGCCAACTCCGGATACCTGGGTCCGATCAGGCTCGAAGGCGATCCGAAGGGCGCCTCCGTGCTGATTCTCGGCGCTGGGCTCGCCGGCATGACCGCCGCGCTTGAGCTGCGTCAGGCTGGATACGAGGTGAAGGTGCTCGAGTTCAACAGCCGCCCGGGCGGCCGCAACTGGACCTTGCGGGGCGGCAACTCATTCACGGAACTCGGTGGCATGAGGCAGACCTGCGAATTCGATCAGGGTCTCTACATCAACCCCGGCCCATGGCGCATTCCCTATCACCACCGCGCGGTGCTTGATTACTGCAAACGGTTCGGTATCGCACTCGAGCCCTTCATCCAGCTCAATTACAACGCGTTCTTGCACAGCACCAAGGCGTTCGCGGGCGCGCCGCAGCGCATTCGCGACATCAAGGCGGATTTCCAGGGACAGCTTGCGGAATTGCTCGCCAAGACAACCCAGCAGGGTAGGCTTGACGAGGTCTTGTCGAAAGAGGATCGCGAGATCCTGATGCAGGCGCTGAGGTCGTGGGGCGCGCTGGACCCGAATTACGCCTACAAGGCCAGTCTCGTTTCGGCTGATTTTCGCGGCTATGCCAGGGCTCCCGGTGGTGGCCTCGATGCCGCGCCGATCCCGGGAGAGCCGATCGATCTCACCGACATCCTGGAATCGAAGCTGTGGCGCTATCTGCAGAATTTCGCGCTCCATGCCTTCCAGACCACCATGTTCCAGCCGGCAGGCGGCATGGACATGATCGGCAAGGCGTTCGCGCGGGAGCTCGGCGATGTCATTCGCTATGATGCGAAGGTGACCCGGATCCAGCAGGATGATAGCGGCGTCACGGTGAGCTATGTCGACCTCGGGGATCCGGCGACGCCGCAGCTGGCCAAAGCCGATTGGTGCGTCTGCACCATCCCTTTATCCATCCTGAGCCAGCTTCCGATCGATGTCGGCACCCGGATGAAAGCCGCCATCGATGCCGTACCCTATGCGGCGTCGGTCAAGATCGGCTTGCAGTTCAGGCGCCGATTCTGGGAGGAGGACGAGGCGATCTATGGCGGCATCAGCTATACCGACCTGCCGATCCGGCAGATCGCCTATCCCAACACCGGCTACAACAGCACAGGCAAAGGGGTGCTGCTCGGCGCCTATGTTTTCGGGGGCGCCAATGCCTACGAACTCACGTCGATGCCGCCGGCAGAGCGGGTCGCCCGCGCGGTCGAATGCGGTGCCATCCTTCATCCGCAATACCGGGCCGAATATGAGAACGGCGTCGCCGTCGCCTGGCATCGCATGCCTTTTGCCCTGGGATGTGCCGGCAGCTGGACCGACGCGGCGAGGGCGGCGCATTACACCGACCTGTGCCAGATCGACGGCAGGATCGTGCTGGCGGGCGAGCACGTATCCTACCTTCCGGCATGGCAGGAGGGCGCCATTCTATCGGCCCTCGATGCCATCACCCGGCTGCACGAACGGGTCGTCAAAACCTGAAGCCAAAAACTGTAGCCATGCCTCTAAGACTTTGTTCTTGTTGTGGGTATCATCCAGGCCATGCAGTTGAAGTTGAGCCTTCGCAACGTTGCGGCCTTGATGATTTCGGCCGCACTCCTGCAAGTTTCGTTGAAGGCCTTCGCACAAAGCTCCGGGTCCGAACCCACCTTGAGCGCCGGCTTTAGCTTTTCGGAGAACAGCGGCGAGGAATTGTTCGCAAGTGTCTGTCAGGGCTGCCACATGTCCGACGGCAAAGGTGCGACGGGAGCCGGAACCTATCCGTCGCTCGCGGCCAACCAAAAGCTCGAAGCGGTCGGATATGCTGTTGATGTCGTCGTGAATGGACAGCGGGGAATGCCGGGATTCGGGACCATGATGAGTGACGATCAGGTTGCCGCCGTGGTAAATTATCTGCGCACCCATTTCGGCAATGCTTACCGGGATGCAGCTACGCCCGAGGACGTCAGGGTCGTCCGCCGGTAAGCCCGCGGCGGCCCGCTAGCCGGCCGCTTCTCGCGGCCGGCTCGCATCTGGAAGCGGCGCTCAACTTAGCAGTCGCATTAATTGACCCCAGCGGGTGCCGAGATTGCGCCGCCTTGGTAGCGCGACCAGCCCGGTTGTTCCCACGGAGCGGGCCAGGCATAGGCGTTGGCGTTGCGAGATTGCTCGCTCAGCGCTGCCCGGTCTGCCTTCGGGACCCGGTGATGCTGCGCAGCGGCGGCAATCTGCACTGTGGACGCTGCAAACAAAGCCGAGCCAATGAGTGTCAGGATAATTTTTCGCATTTTTAAGTCTCCCTTGTTCGGGTGCGAAGCAATAGTGATGCAAGGCATCTCGCTTCCTCCGCCCCTGAATCTCTATCTAACGTTGGGCCGTCGGAATTATCAGCGTCCGGGAAGTCACGAAGCGGCGAGCAAATTTATTGGTCAGCGGCGTTTTGCGGCTAAATATTCAGCAGGCGGACCTAGCCGGTGGCTTCTGCTTCAGGCCAAACACCTTTATAGACTTCCCTGAGATGATCCGGTTCAATGGGCCACGGCCTGTCAATGTGAGCGAAGCCTATGAAGAAGCTCGTGTTTGCCATTCTCTTGATCGCATCGCCCGCGCTTGCGCAAACCAAATTGGTGCCCAAGGGCGTCACCGCGCGCGTCGACAATTGCGCGCCGATCGGCCGGACGGAAGACGGCAAGCTGGTCTATTCGATGAAGTGCGAGAACATGCCGGCGCCCCCGCCTGCGGCGCCGCAGGCTGAGATCAAGGAGGCGCCGGCCCCCGAGCCCGAAATCCACCGCAGCGGAATTTTCGGAATGTCCTATGAAATGAAGAAGCCGGACCAGTAGGCCAAGGCTTTGCAAGAAGCGCCGCGGCCAGGCCGGATGAGTGCGATCGGCGCTCGGCTGGAATGCGCCTTGCTTGGTTCCGGTTCGGTTACGATGTAGCCGTCAACATGCGTTCCCTTCCAGTCAATTACAGGTTTGATGCATGAGCCAACTCATTGTCCACGCCGGCGACTTCACCTTTCAGGCCAGGTTCGAGGAGCAGCTGGCGCCGAAGACCTGCGCGGCGTTCCGCCGGGCGATGCCGTTCGAGAGCCAGGCGATCCACGTGCGCTGGAGCGGAGAGGGAGTCTGGATGCCGCTGGGCGACCTGGATTTCGGCGTTTCCTATGAGAACCACACCAGCTATCCCGCGCCGGGCCAGATCATCCTCTATCCCGGCGGCATCAGCGAAACCGAGATTCTGCTGGCCTATGGCGGCGTGCATTTCGCCAGCAAGGTGGGCCAGCTCGCGGGCAACCACTTCATCACGCTGACATCGGGGTTGGAGAATTTGTCCGCACTGGGCAAGACCGTGCTGTGGAAGGGCGCCCAGAAAGTCCGCTTCGAGGAAGTCTAGATGGCGGAAGCCTCTTACCCCAGGGATCTCCACGGCTATGGCCGCAACCCGCCGGATCCGCGCTGGCCCGGACAGGCGCGGATCGCCGTGCAGTTCGTGGTGAATTTCGAAGAGGGCGGCGAAAACAATATTCTGCATGGCGACCGCGCGTCGGAAGCCTTTCTGTCCGACGTCCTGGGCGCGCAGCCCTGGCCGGGACAGCGCCACGCCAACATCGAATCGATGTTCGAATATGGCTCGCGCGCCGGCTTCTGGCGGTTGTGGCGGATGTTCGGGGAACGCCGGCTGCCGGTGACGGTGTTTGGGGTGGCGACCGCGTTGAAGAGAAATCCGCCAGTGGTGGCCGCCATGAAGGAGGCGGGCTGGGACATTGCCAGCCACAGCCTGAAATGGGTCGAACACAAGGACATGTCGGAGGCGGAGGAGCGGGTGGAGATCGCGGATGCGATCCGCGTTCACACCGAGGTCACCGGACAGCGGCCGCTCGGCTGGTACACCGGGCGGACCTCGATCAACACGGTGAGGCTGGTGATGGAGGCCGGTGGTTTCCTTTATTCCTGCGACTCCTATGCAGACGATCTGCCGTACTGGATCAAGGGCCCGGCGGGGCCGCACCTGATCATCCCCTACAGCCTCGATGCCAATGACATGCGCTTTGTCAACGCTCAGGGCTTTGGCGGCGGCGACCAGTTTTTCACCTACCTCAAGGACAGTTTTGATGTGCTGTATGCCGAAGGCGATACCTCGCCGAAGATGATGTCGGTCGGCCTGCACTGCCGCGTCGTCGGCCGTCCCGGACGCGCGGCGTCGCTGATGCGCTTCCTCGATTATATTATCAAGCATGATCGGGTGTGGGTGCCGACACGGTTGCAGATCGCGCAGCACTGGCACGCCAATCTGGCGCATCTTGCCATCAATGCACCGAGCGTCGGGTAAGCGGGACGATCATGTCGCAGAAGACGCTCTCCGAGTTGAACGCCTGCAGCAAGGATGACTTTATCGCCGCGCTCGCCAATATTTTCGAATACTCGCCATGGATTGCCGAAGAGGCTGCGTCGGCGCGGCCGTTCACAGGCGTCAGGCAGCTGTTCGATGCGATGAAGGCCGCGGTTGGCCGCGCGCCCTTGGACCTGCGCCTGGCGCTGATCAAGGCCCATCCCGATCTCGCCAACAAGACGCAGCGCGCCGCTGGGCTGACCGCCGAATCCGACGCGGAACAGAACAGCCTCGGGCTCGACCGGCTGTCGGACGCCGAATACGAGGCCTTCGAGCGCGTCAACAATGCCTATCGGGCCAAGTTCGGCTTTCCCTACATCGTCAGCGTGCGCAGGCACACCAAGGACTCCGTGCTGCGCGATTTCGAGCATCGCCTGCCCAACGATGCCAATACCGAAATGCAACGCTCGGTCGAGGAAATCTGCCGGATCGCGGCCTTGCGACTCGATCATCTCGTCGCCGGCGACGATCGATTGCAAGTGCATGGCCGGCTCTCGACCCATGTGCTCGACACCCACAGCGGCCGGCCGGCGGCGGGGATCGCGCTCGAATTGATCGAGCTATCCGAACTCGGCATTCCCCGGTTGGTGACGCGGGCGACCACCAACGCGGATGGCCGGACCGACCAGCCGTTGATCGGCGGCCGGCCGGTGCCGATCGGCCGCTATGAGCTGACTTTCCGCGTCGGCAAATACTTTGCCGACCGGCAGGTGCCGACATCGAATCCGCCGTTCCTCGACCAAATTCCGCTGCGGTTCTCCGTCAGCGAGCCCGAAGGCCACTTGCACGTGCCGCTCCTGGTGACACCCTGGAGTTACGCGACCTATCGCGGCAGCTGAGCGACCGGGATGCCGTCATCTCTATTGCTGTAGGGGCGGCCCTTGTGGCCGCCCTTGCCGCAACAAACGCCGATCGTGCGATGG
Source organism: uncultured Alphaproteobacteria bacterium (assembly GCA_963736075.1). Classification (GTDB taxonomy): domain Bacteria; phylum Pseudomonadota; class Alphaproteobacteria; order Rhizobiales; family Xanthobacteraceae; genus Bradyrhizobium. Next base: position 57,416 of record CAVTNW010000043.1, read on the forward strand.
GGCACGAGGGCGCCCACAAGGGGCGCCCCTACGCCATGTCACACGTGCTGCGCCGAGGCCGCAACCGCCGCCGCGTCGGCTGCCGCGCTTTCCTTGCTGCCGAGGCCGTTGAAGAACGCGTTCAGCAGCACCGCGACAACGGCGCAGAGCAGGATGCCGGATTCCAGCAGCGGCTGCAGATCGTGGGGCAGGTTGTGCAAAAGAGTGGGAGCGGCGAGCGGGATCATGCCGAAGCCGACCGAGACCGCGACAATGAAGAGGTTGAAGCCGTTGGTCTTGAAATTGACCGCGGTGAGAATGCGCGCGCCGGTCGCTGCCACCATGCCGAACATGACAAGGCCGGCGCCGCCGAGCACCACCTGGGGCACGGCCTCAACCAGCGCGGACATCTTCGGCAACAGGCCGAGCAGCATCATGATGCAGCCACCGGTGACTGTCACCCAGCGCGAGCGCACGCCGGTCACGCTGACCAAGCCGACATTCTGCGAGAACGAGGTATAGGGAAAGGTATTGAACACGCCGCCGATCACGGTGCCGACGCCGTCGGCGCGCAGACCGCGGGTCAGCGCATCGCGGTCGATGGTCTTGCCGGTGATTTCGCCCAACGCCAGAAACATGCCGAGCGATTCAATCATCACCACGACCATCACGATGCACATGGTGACGATCGGCACCAGGTGAAACTCCGGAATGCCGAAGCGGAACGGGAACACCAGCGCGCCCCAGGAGGCTGCCGCGACCTTCTCGAAATGCATCACGCCGAGCGCGCTGGCCAGGATCGCGCCGGCAATGATGCCGAGCAGCACCGAGACGTTGGCGATAAAGCCGGTGCCCCATCGGATCAGACCCAGGATGACCAGCAGCACGAACAGCGCGATGCCGAGGCCCTGCAGCTGACCGTAAGCCGGATTGGGGAAGGCGCCCTGCACGCCGTCGACCATCTTGGTCACCGTCGGCAGGCCGCCGCCGGCCCAGTTGATGCCGACCCGCATCAGCGAAATTCCGATCACCAGGATGATGCTACCGGTGACGACGGGCGGAAACAGCGGCAGCAGCCGGCTGATGAATGGCGCGGCAAGTATGCCAAATAGGCCGGCAGCGATCACCGATCCATAGATGCCGAGCAGCCCGATATCGGGGGAGGCGGCCATCGACAACATCGGCCCCAGCGAGGCGAAAGTGACGCCCATCATCACCGGCAGCCGGATGCCGACGCCGGGAAAGCCAATGCACTGCACCAGCGTGGCAATGCCGCAGGCGAACAGGTCGGCGCTGATCAGGAAAGCCACGTCTTCGGGCGATAATTTGAGCACGCGCCCGATGATCAGGGGTACCGCGACCGCGCCGGCATACATCACCAGAACATGCTGCAAGCCGAGCACCAACAAGCGCGGTGTCGGCAGGATCTCATCGACCGGATGGATGGGGGTGCTCATGGATTGCTCCTCCTGGCTGAAGGCAATGGTTTGTGTTTCGACCAGCTTGAGCCAATACAAACCCCGTGCCAACGACGCCGACTCAACGCACGGACCTGCCTGCAAAAAAAGTAGCAAGTTAGTTGACAGCGGCCCTTAGCCGAGCGGCAGCCACACAATCCCGCAGGGGCCGTTGCAGTGATTGCAGTGCACTGGCTGGTCGAACGTGCTCGCCAGCTGCCATTCCTGGGAACTCATTGCTCCATTGGGCCACCGCGTGGCAGACGATATCATCGGAGTGGCAATCGCGGCAGACCGGCGTCGATCGTGCCGGCCATGTCGCTCGCCGTTTGACGATTTGCGCCGGCTCCGCATTCGAGTTGAATGGATTGAGAAGTAATGCCTCTCGCATGCTGTCTTCCTGGCGAATCGGACTTTGGAAGTTTCCTCCCGCATGAGTTTAGCGCTGGAGTTACGGGCGTGTCCCAGCCGATGCCCGCCGTTGCTGTGGACGGATTGTGGCGGTCGGCTGCGAATTCAACGAAGGCGGTATGCCGCTCTTGGCGTCAAGCCTTTCGGGTGCGACCGGCTACCCGAACTTCTCCTGCAGCCGCGGCCACAGCCGGTCCGGCTTGAACGGTGACTCCGTGAAGCGGATCCCGGTGGCATCCGCCAGCGCGTTGCCAAGCGCCGCGGCCACCGGATTATAGGGACTTTCGCTCATCGACTTTGCGCCCATCGGCCCGACGCTGTCGAAGGTATCGGCGAAATAGACTTCGGTGCGCGGAATATCGGCGAACGAGGGCAGGTGGTAGTCGCGGATTTTGGGATTGACGACGCGGCCACTGTCATCGATCACCATCTCCTCATAGAGCGTGGCGCCGAGCGACTGGGCGACGCCGCCCTCGACCTGGCCACGGCACTGCATCGGGTTGACGACCCGGCCGGCATCGGCGGCGTGCACGCTTTTGAGAACCTTGATCTCGCCGGTGGCTTTGTTGACGGCGATGCGAAAGCCCTGGACATTGAAGGCGACCGAGCGCGGCGTACCTGCCGAGGTGCCGCTGGCGCAAAGCTGCTTGCCCCCTTCGTGGGCGGCCTTTGCCAGCTGCGCAAAGCTGAGCCGATGCTTGCCGCAGGCCACGGCATCATCCTGGATCACACAGGATGCCGGATCGGTCCGGGTGATCTTGCCGGCGAGAGACTTCAGTTCGCGCGCCAAGTTTTCGGCCGCGGCCTGGGTGGCGAGCCCGGCCACGAAGGTCCCGGTGCTGCCGTAGGCGCCGGTGTCATGGCCGCCATGGGCGGTGTCCGATTGCCTGAGGCTGATCTGGTCGACGGTGGTGGAAAGCGCGGTGGCGGCGATCTGCCGATGTACCGTCGAGGTGCCGTTGCCGAATTCGGCGGTGCCGACCGTCAGCTCAAACCCGCCATCCTCGCGCAAGGCCACCATGGCGTCGGCGAAATGCCCGTCGGGTGGTACGGTGTCGATCATGGTCAGCGCCAGGCCTTCGCCGGTCAGCCAGTCGGGCGAGAGTTCTGATATCGCGGTGTCGGCCTGCATCGCGCGCTCGACCAGATCCAGGCACTGGTCGAGGCCGTAGGAGCCGATCAACACGTCGTTGTGGTCGGCGGCGGGCGGCGACAGCATCGGATCGCCAGGCTTGATGATGTTGCGGCGGCGGAATTCGTACGGGCTGATACCGAGCTGCCTTGCCAATTCGTCGATCGCGGCTTCCACCGCGAACAGGGTCTGCGGCAGGCCATAGCCGCGAAAGGCGCCCGCCGGCACGGTGTTGGTGTAGGCGGCGACGGCGTCGACCTTCTTGTTGGGACAATTGTAGACGCCGATGCATTCGCCGACGGCATGAAACAGCACCGGGCCGGCGTGATTGCCATAGGCGCCGGTGTTCGACAGCACGTCGAGCTGCAGCGCCGTGAGCTTGCCGTCCTTGTCGGCGCCGGCCCTGACCGTGACGCGCATCGGATGCCGGGTCGAGGTGGCGATGAATTGTTCCTCGCGGGTCAGTTCGAGCTTGACCGGGCGGCCGGTCTTCAGCGCGGCCAGCGCCAGAATGTCCTCGACAAACATTTCCTGCTTGCCGCCGAACCCGCCGCCGACACGTTCGCAATAGACCCGGACCTTGTCCGGCGAGAGCTTGAAAATGTCGGCCAGCGCGCGTCGCGTCAGGAATGGCGTCTGGGTGCTGCAACGAACGTTCAGGATGCCGTCGGCATCGAGCCAGGCCAGCCCGCCATGGGTTTCCAGCGCCGCGTGCTGGACCCGTTGGGTGGTGAACGTGCCCTGGTAGGTGACGGCTGATGTCGCCAGCGCCTGCGCGACATCGCCGAACTCGCCGTGGCTCTCGGCGACGATGTTGCGCGCCGCATCGGCGATCCCTGGGACGCCCGTCTTGTCGCCGTGGATCGCCGGTGCGCCCGCGGCGATCGCCTGAGCAGGATCGATCACGGCCGGCAGGATCTCGTATTCGACCTTGAGCCGGCGGCAGCCTTCTTCGGCGGCGGCTTCGGTCTCCGCCACCACCGCGGCCACCTTCTGTCCGATGAAGCGCACCACGCTGTCGAGCACGCGGGTGTCATCAGGATCCATCCAGGTCTTTTCGTGCCGTGCCGTCGAAAACAAGACATCCGGAACATCTTCGGATGTCAGCACCGCGTAGACGCCGGTCACCGTCAGCGCCGCGTCCTTGTCGATGGCGATGATCCGGGCATGGGCATGCGGCGAGCGCAGCAGCTTGATGTGCAGCAGCCCTTCGAGGGCGATGTCGAAGGTGTAGCGCGCGGTGCCCCGCACCACTTGCGGCCCGGCCGGCGCCGGCAGGCTGCGGCCGATGGCAAGGCCAGGGGCGGCGTCTTCGACATGGCTCTTGCCGTTGAGCGCGTCCTCGATGGCGCGATAGCCGGTGCAGCGGCATAAGTTTCCTTTCAGCGCGTTGCCGAGATCCTGCCGCTGCGCCTGGTTCAGCGAGGCGCAGGTCAGGATCATGCCGGCGGTGCAAAAGCCGCACTGGAAGGCCTGGGCATCGAGAAAGGCTTGCTGCATCGGATGCAGGGCACCGTTGGGTGCCAGGCCCTCGATGGTGGTGACGGCATGGCCGTCGGCACGGAAGGCCGGGATCAGGCAGGAATGGACCGGCTCGCCGTCGATCAGCACGGTGCAGGCGCCGCAGTCGCCGGCGTCGCAGCCTTTCTTGACGCCGAAATGGCCGAGCTCGCGCAGGAACGTGCGCAGGCACTGCCCGGCCCGCGGTGATGCGGAGAACTCTTTGCCGTTGATCTGGATACTCATGCCAGGCCTAACCTTGCAATTCGCCGCGGATTTCCTCGGCGAGCCGCAGCGTCATGTGTTTGCGCCAGGCCGGCTTGCCGTGGACATCGTCGTGATAGAGCCCGTCCGGCACCCCTTGCAGGATCGCCTCGCGCAGATCGGCGGTGCTGGGCATGGCCGCAAAAGCCAGCCGGACCGGCCGCACGGTTGAAGCCGTCACCGTCAACCGCATCACGCCCTCGCTGTCGAGGCTGCCGATCAAAAGTGCGCCGGAACGCCCGACCGGCGTCAGCGCGACTTGCCGAAAGGCCGTGCGCCGCTTCAGCGCCGCGACGGGAAGTTCGATCTGGCGCAACAGATCGCCGGCTTCGAGCACATTGCGGTTGTTGCTGATCACGAAATCCAAGGCATTGAGCTGCTGCTCGCGGCCGTCGGCCTTCCAGATCGTGCAGACGCCGTCGAGCGCCGAGGTCAGCGAAATCATCGGCCCGGCCGGCAGCGACATGCAGAGATTGCCGCCGACGGTCGCGGTCTTCCAGATCTTGAAGGACGCGAGAAAGGCCCGGCAGCACTGGTTGATCACGGGCGCGGCGAGCCAGTGCGGCGGGCAGGCCAGCGCGTCGAGCTGGGCGATGGTGCAGGTCGCGGCGATGGTGAGGCCGCGCTCGCCGATGGTGAGCGCCGGCCATTTCAGATCGGAAAGATCGATCAGCCGCCGCAGATGGACCTGGGGCTCCGAAAACAGCCAGGTGCCGCCCGCGAGCCAAGCATCGCCTGCCGTCCAAACGGGCAATTGGGTCCGCGATTGCGGCCGCGCGACCGAATTTATGGTGTTCAAATCCATGGATAGGTGAGAACTTTCAACGCGATGGTTTGATGCCTCCAGGGTCTTGCAAGACCGGCGCCAACTCCTTCAGGGGATCGACTGGTCCTTGATTTGCAGGGCTCTTTCCCTGGGGATTTGCAAGTTCGATTTAAGGCCAAAGGTTGACAGCATGGACGCCAAGCGCGCGATCTGGATCAAGGACCCTCTCGCCATTCTGGCCGACGGCGCCGAACGCGGCATCGTGGTGCAGAACGGCCGGATCGTCGAACTGGTGCCGAAGGGCGGCCAGCCGGCCACGCCGGCGGCGTTCTTTGAAGCCGGCGACCACGTGGTGCTGCCGGGTCTGATCAATACCCACCATCATTTCTACCAGACGCTGACCCGCGCCTTGCCGGCGGCGCTGGATCGCGAGCTCTTTCCATGGTTGCAGGCGCTCTACCCGGTATGGGCGCGCCTGACACCGGAATCGCTTCAACTCGGTGTCACCGTGGCGATGTCGGAACTGCTTTTGTCCGGCTGCACCACTACCACCGATCATCACTACGTTTTTCCCGCCGGTCTGGAGGATGCCGTCGATATCGAAGTCGCGGTCGCGCAACGCCTGGGGGTGCGGGTGTTGCTGACCCGCGGTTCGATGAACCTGTCGCAGCGCGACGGCGGCCTGCCGCCGGACAGCGTGGTGCAGGATGAAGATATCATCCTCGCCGACAGCGAACGCGTGGTGGCCACGCATCATCAGCGTGGCGAGGAGGCCATGGTCCAGATTGCGCTGGCGCCATGCTCGCCGTTCTCAGTGACGACGTCGCTGATGCGCAAGACCGCCGACCTTGCCGACAGGCTCGACGTTCGCCTGCATACCCACCTGGCCGAGACCGAGGACGAGAACAAGTTCTGCGAGCAGATGTATGGCTGCCGGCCGCTCGATTATCTCGAGCAATGCGGCTGGCTCAACGCGCGGACCTGGCTCGCCCACGGCATTCATTTCAACGCCGCCGAGATGCGGCGGCTGGGGAAGGCCGGCACCACCATCAGCCACTGTGCCTGCAGCAACCAGGTGCTGGCCTCGGGCTGCTGTCCGGTCTGCGAGATGGAGGAGGCCGGGGTCAAAATCGGTCTGGGGGTCGACGGCTCGGCGTCGAACGACGAATCCAACCTGATGCAGGAGGTGCGGGCGGCCTTCCTGCTGCAGCGCGCGCGCTACGGCGTCGGCCGCGTCAGCCACAAGGATGCGCTGCGCTGGGCCACCAAGGGTTCGGCGGCCTGTGTCGGCCGCCCCGAACTCGGCGAGATCGCGGTCGGCAAGGCCGCCGATCTGGCGCTGTTCAAGCTCGACGAACTGCGCTTCTCGGGCCGCGGCGATCCCTTGGCCGCGCTGGTGCTGTGCGGGGCGCACCGCGCCGACCGGGTGATGGTGGCCGGCCACTGGGTGGTGTCCGATGGCGCCATCCCCTCGCTCGACCTGCCCGATCTGATCCGTCGCCACAGCGCCGCCGCCCACGCGATGCAGGTGGGGTAGCGTAGGGGCGGCCCTTGCGGCCCTGCCGAAACAAATTCCGCTGTTGCCGTTTGTGGCACGAGGGCGCCCACAAGGGGCGCCCCTACATGTCGTGGGTCGCTGACCGCTACTTGCCGGGGATCTTGTCGTCGATGCCCTTGACGTAGAAATTCATGCCGAGGATCTGGCCGTCGGCGAGATGGTCGCCGCCCTTGCATTCGACGGTGGTGCCATCCTGATTGACGACCGGGCATTTGAAGGGATGCAGCTTGCCGGAGGCGAGGGCGGCCTGGGTGTCCTCGGCCATCTTCTTCACGTCGTCAGGCATGTTGGTGTAGGGCGCCATGGCAAACATCTTGGTGTCGAGCCCGCCCCAGGTATCCTCGGATTTCCAGGTGCCATCCAACTGGGCCTTGACGCGGGCGATGTAGTAGGGCGCCCAGGTGTCGAGGATCGAGGTCAGCTGCGCCTTGGGTCCGAACTTGATCATCTCCGAAGTCCTGCCCGAAGGCGAACTTGCCGCGCTCGCTCGCGACCTGCATCGGCGCCGGCGAGTCCGTATGTTGCATGATCACGTCGGCGCCCTGGTCGAACAGCGCCTTGGCGGCGTCGGCTTCCTTGCCGGGATCGAACCAGGAATTGACCCAGATGATCTTGACCTTGATATTGGGGTTGACGGTCTGGGCGCCGAGCATGGTGGCGTTGATGCCCGAGACCACTTCCGGAATCGGGAATGAAACGATGTAGCCGAGCACGCCGGCCTTCGACATTTTGGCCGCGATCTGGCCCTGGATGAAGCGGCCCTGATACCAGCGCGCCGAATAGGTCGCCATGTTGGCCTCGCGCTTGTAGCCCGAGCAGTGCTCGAAATGCACGTTCGGATACTTCTTCGCCACTTTCAGCGTCGGATCCATGTAGCCGAACGAGGTGGTGAAGATCAGCTTGTTGCCGGCCCGGACCAGCTGCTCGATGGCGCGTTCGGCGTCGGGGCCCTCGGGGACGTTCTCCAGGTAGGTGGTCTCGATCTGGTCGCCGTATTCCTTGACCAGCGCCTGGCGCGCCAGCTCATGCTGGTAGGTCCAGCCGAGGTCGCCGACCGGGCCCAGATAGATGAACCCGACCTTCAACTTGTCGGCGGCCAGGGCGCCATGGCCAATACCGCCGGCCAGCAGCAGGACGGCCGCGGCGGCCGCATGAAGTAATTTCCTCATCATTTGATCTCCAGACAGTCGGGGGGAGCGGAAGTCCCGAACGTGGCGCCCCCTCGCGCAACGTCCGGAAGATCAAGTCAGCGGTCAGGCACAAACACGGTACCGAGCGCGGCGGGGGCGGTCGAGCCTCCGGTGCGCGCGCGCGAGATCAGGACCAGAACGATCACGGTCGCCAGATACGGCAGCGCCGACATGAACTGCGAGGGAACGCCGAGGCCCATGGCCTGCGCGTGCAATTGCAGGATGGTCACGGCGCCGAACAGGTAGGCGCCGAGCACCAGCCGGCCCGGGCGCCAGGAGGCGAACACCGTGAGCGCGAGCGCGATCCAGCCGCGGCCGGCGGTCATGCCCGGGATGAAGAACGGCGTGTAGGCGAGCGGCAGATAGGCTCCCGCAAGGCCCGCGCAGGCTCCTCCGAACATTACCGCGAACATTCGGATCCGGAGCACGGGATAGCCGAGTGCATGGGCCGAGACATGATTGTCGCCACAGGCCCGCAACACCAACCCGGCCCGGGTCCGGTAGAGAAAGAGCCAGACCGCTGCGACCAGCGCGAGCGAGCCATAAACGAAGGCGTCCTCGCCGAACAGGATCCGCCCGAGCAGCGGAATATCGGTGAGGCCCGGGAGGTAGAGATGCGGCGCCGGCGTAATTCTTTCGCCGACAAAACCGGCGCCGATCAGGCCGGACAGGCCGATGCCAAGGATGGTGAGCGCCAACCCGGTCGCCACCTGATTGACGGCAAGGCCGAGCGTCATGATCGCAAAGCAAAGCGACATCAGGGTGCCCGCGATCATCCCGCAGATCGCGCCGACCACGATGGAGCCGGTCAGCCAGGCCGTGGCGAAGCCGCAGGCGGCGCCGACGATCATCATGCCCTCGACGCCGAGGTTGAGCACGCCGGAGCGCTCGGCCACCAGTTCGCCGGTGGCGGCGATCAGGAGCGGTGTCGAGCCTGCGAGCACCGAGAGAATGATGGCTTCAAGCAACCCCACGGGACACCTTTGACGACGCAAAAATCAGCCGGAAACGGTAGAGGATGAGGGAATCGCAGGCCAGCACGAAGAACAGGAGGATGCCCTGGAAGACCTTGGTCACGTCCAACGGGATTTTCATGGCGATCTGGGCCTGCTCTCCGCCAATGAAGGTGAGCGCGAGAAAAAGTCCAGCAATCAATATTCCGATGGGATTGAGGCGTCCGAGAAAGGCGACGATGATCGCGGTGAAGCCATATCCGGGCGAAATGCCGGGCTGAAGGTGGCCGATCGGTCCCGCCACTTCGATGATGCCTGCCAATCCCGCCAGCGCGCCCGACAGGGCGAAGGTCGTAGAGGATCAATTGGTTGGAATTGAACCCGCCGAAGCGCGCGGCGCGGGGTGCTGCGCCGACCACGCGGATTTCGAACCCCATGATGGTCCGTCCGAGCAGCACCGTCGCCGCGGCAACGACCGCTAGCGCGATGATGGCGCCGAGATGCAGCCTGCCGCCCTCGATCAGGACCGGCACGGTGGCGACCGGATCGAAGTCGGCGGTGGTCGGAAAATTGAAACCGGCCGGATCGCGCCATGGTCCGCGGACGAGGTAGTCCAGGAAAAGATCCGCCACATAGACCAGCATCAGGCTGGTCAGGATCTCGCTGGCGCCGAACCTGACCTTGCACAGCGCCGGGATCAGCGCATAGAGCGCGCCGGCCAAGGCGCCGAGCAGCAGCATCGCGGGCAACACCCAAGGTCCGGCGCCGGTGCCCTGGGTTTTCACGGCAAGCCAGCTGCCGGCGACGGCGCCGATCAGAAATTGTCCTTCCGCCCCGATGTTCCAGGCGTTGGCGAGATAGCAGAGCGACAGCCCGATCGCGATCATGACGAGCGGTGTCGCCTTGACCGCGATTTCCTGCAGCGAATAGCTGTCGGTCAGGGGATCGATGAAGTAGACGCCGAGCGCGGAAACCGGATTCTTGCCCAGGATGGCAAACAGGATGCTCATGGTGACGATGGTCAGGCCGATGGCGATCAGCGGCGACACCAGCGCGATGGTGTTGGATCGCTCGGCGCGTTTTTCAAGCACCAACTGCATGCGCCGGTTCCTTCTGCTCCAGACTGCTTCCGCCCATCAATAGTCCGAGCTTCTCGCGATTGGCATCGTGGGTCGAAAGCGGTGCCGAGAGATGGCCATGAAACATCACCGCGATCCGGTCGGTGATTTCGGTGAGTTCATCCAGATCCTGGCTCGTCACCAGCACGGCGGCGCCATGGGCCGCGAGATCGATCAGCGCCTGCCGGATGACGGCCGCGGCGCCCGCGTCCACGCCCCAGGTTGGCTGGCTGACCACCAGGACGGAGGGGTTGCGCAGGATTTCGCGGCCGACGATGAACTTCTGCAGATTGCCGCCGGACAGGCTTGCGGCCTCGGGATCGCGCTTGGCCTTGCGGACGTCGAACGCGTCGGTGACGCGGTCGACCGTCGATAACGTCGCGGCGGTGTTGATGAACCCATGCTGGACCATCCCGCTGGCGGCATGGCCGGTGAGCAGGGCATTCTCGGACAGTTTCATCCGTGGTGCGGTGGCGTGACCGAGGCGCTCTTCGGGCACGAAAGCCGCGCCGAGCTTGCGCCGCTCGGTGATGGAAAGATGTCCCGCGGCAACCCCGTCGATCACGATGGTGCCGGGATCGCCCGCCAGCCGTTCGCCCGAAAGGGCTGCAAAAAACTCGTCCTGGCCGTTGCCGGCGACGCCGGCGATGCCCAGGATCTCGCCCCCCTTCAGCTCGAACGAGATGTGCCTGAGCTTGACGCCGTGAGGATCTTCCGGCTCCAGGCTGAGATCGTTGACGACGAGGCGCGGCACCGTGGTCTGCCGGCCCGCCTCGGCCTTGACTTCCCTGATGTCGGCGCCAACCATCATGCGCGCCAGCGAGCCCGCGGTTTCCAGGCGCGGGTCGCAGGTCGCGACCTTCTGGCCGCCGCGCAGGATGGTGGCGGTATCGCACAGCCGCTTCACCTCTTCCAGCTTGTGGCTGATGTAGAGGATCGCGCGGCCCTCGGCCTTCAGCCGCTCCAGCACCACGAACAGCTGATCGGCTTCCTGCGGCGTCAGCACGGCGGTCGGCTCGTCGAGGATCAGGAATTTCGGGTCCTGCATCAAGGCGCGGACGATCTCGATGCGCTGGCGCTCGCCGACCGAGAGCTGCCACACTTCGCGCTTCGGATCGAGCGGAAGTCCGTAGACATAGGACACCTGTTCCAGACGCTCGGACATGTCCTTGAAGGATTCATTGCCGTCGAGCCCGAGCGCCACGTTTTCGGCGACCGTCAGATTGTCGAACAGCGAGAAATGCTGGAACACCATGCCGATGCCGCGCGCGCGCGCCTGCGACGGTCCGGACAGCACCATCCTCTCACCGTCCCAGCGCATCTCGCCGTCGCTTGGCTGGATCAAGCCGTAGATGGCCTTGACCAGCGTCGATTTCCCGGCGCCGTTCTCGCCAAGCAAAGCATGGATCTGCCGTGGCCAGATCTCGATGTCGATCTTGTCGTTGGCGAGAAAGCTGCCGTAACGCTTGGTCAGCCCAATGGTCTGGAGCAGCGGCGTTGGACCGGATGGCTGGCCGATGGGCGTCGGATCTAACATCGCTGATCACGCGTCGGAGGGGTGGCTGCCCACAATACTGGGCCAGTTTAAGTTTCGACGTAAGTGGGGAAATGCGCCGGCCCTTGCCGGAGAGGCGATGGTGCCTGCTGATTCCTTAGTTCGCGCCGTGGCGGGCTTTGTCTGACGGGATATTGGTGGTGACGTGCATATGATGTTGTCGTCGCCGTGCATATGCTGTTGCAGAATTGTGACAATCGCGGCAAATCGCAAGCGCGCGAATCCCGCTTGCCTCGATTATGAGCAGGGGAGTTTCATCGTATACAGGCGCGCTGAACGCCGACCTCGGTTGCATCAGCGTTGTCGGCAATAGTTGTAGAAACGCTTGAAATGCAGGCTTACCCTGGCCAGCCCATTCAGTTTTTGGGTTAACTTGATGCATTGCAGCATGAAGTTTCTACTACCTGAGATGTCATTGTTCTAGGCGCTCTTGATGAAAAGTGTGGCATGCCCCGGAAATATTTGAGGCTTTTAAACGTTGGCAAATAGCGCAAGGGTTCCCTCAAGACTTGGATCACACGATCGTAACTTGGGGGTTTGCTTGATGTCCTACCGACTAAAAACAATCGCAGCCGCGGCGCTCGCATTTGCCGCGCTTGCACCAATGAGCTTCGCCGGTGCGGCAGACTTGGCTCCAATGCCGGTCAAGGCGAAGAAGCCCCCGCCCGACTCGCCGTTCTTTTTCGTCATCGATGATCGGGTGACCTACTCATGGCAGCCGAACGGTACCGATCCCGGTGTTTTCACTCCCAAGGCGGGCGGCGGCTTCGACAGCAAGACCGCGAAGTCCTATTATTCGTTCACCCATTTCGATGCGTGGGCCTACGGCACCAACTTCTTCACCATATCCATGATCAAGTCGGACCACAACGATCCCGCGGCCGGCTGCGCATTCCCCGGCACTGGTTGCGCCGGTGCGACTGAATTCTACGGCTTGTTCCGCAGCACGTTCGGATGGAACGAACTCTTCAACACCAAGGCCTTCAGCATTGGGCCGCTGCATAACATCTCGTTCGAGATTGGCGCCGACGGCGAGGCTGAAAACAACGCGCTGGCTCCGGCCAAGCGTGACTTCGTTGCCGGTCTGCAATTCGCCTTTGATCTTCCCTATAAGGGCTTCTTCAACGTAGTGCCCTTGGCGTACAAGGAGATCAATCACAATGCCTTCACGGAGTGCGCTCTCGGTGGCATTGTGAATGTTACCTGTACCCTTGACGGCAATACGAACTTCAATACGACGTGGGCGGTTGAGACCAACTACTACATGGATCTGGGCTTCCTGCCCGAGAGCATCCAGTATTTCGCCATAAGCGGTCGCGCCGGTTGGTATGGACCGAAAGGTAACTCGAATGCGCCGCTCAATAACGCTACCCCGTCCGCGGTCGAACTCAACAGCGAGCCGATCCGCCTGACCTTCGACGCCAGCAAGGCGTTCTGGGGCCCGAAATACGCGCAGTTCGTGACTACTTGGGTGGCCTATCGTTACTGGCACAACAAGTTCGGTCTTGACGACACTAACCCGGCCAACGGCGTCTGCTATACCAATGGTGTGAACAATCGTACTTGCAGTGAGCAGGGGGTTTACACCGGCATCACCGTGAAGTTCTAACCGGCTGACTGACTTCCAATTGAAAATGATGGCGCCGCGATGAACCCCGCGGCGCCATTGTTATATTGACCGATCGAGATTTCCGGCCGTTATATCAATCGTTCCAGACGCCGTCGTGCAGCGCCTCGGCCTCGTCCTCCAGCAGTGGGCCGATCACCTCGGTTGGCCGCTGGCCGCTCCTGAGCACGTCGCGGCAGGGCAGATCGAGCGTGGGGTTCTCCGGATGATTGCCGGTGAGCCTGCGCAGGCGATGTTCGCTGAGGCCATAGACCAGCCGGCCGATGCCCGCCCAGTAGATCGCACCGGCGCACATCGCGCAGGGCTCGGCCGACGAATAGAGCGTCGCCCCCTTCAGCACGTCGGGTCCAAGCGTGGTGCAGGCCAGGCTCGCCAATAGCCGCTCGGCATGCGCCGTGCCGTCACGCGCCGGCAGGTAGCCGTTCTCGGTCTCCAGCAGCACATTCTGCTTGTCGTCGACGAGGATGGCGCCAAAGGGATGATTGCCATGCGTCATCGCCCGCCGGGCGACGTCGAACGACCGCCGCAGGAAATGCGCATCGCGTTCGGCAGTGGTCAGTTTGGAAAGATCGTGCATCGGCCGTTTCCCCTTGCTTCGGCAGACCGCGCTGCGGATGGTTTGCCGGTCATCGTCGCCGGGCGGGTGGGTGACGAGGGCGCCCACAAGGGGCGCCCCTACATTTCGAACGGACCCCCGCGCTTAATGGCCGGCCATGTGGCGGCCGATTTCGGTCAGGTTGGCTTCGCTGGCGCGGGCCTCGTAGACCAACTGGCCGTGGAACATCACCACCAGGCGATCGGACAATTCCAGGAGTTCGTCGAGATCTTCGCTCACTAGCAGCACCGCGGCGCCGCGGTTGCGCGCGGCCATGATCTCGGCGTGGATCTGCGCCACCGCGGCGAAATCCAGGCCGAAGCAGGGATTGGCGGCGATCAGCACCTCGACTTCGCCGCCGAGTTCGCGCGCCAGCACCGCGCGCTGCACGTTGCCGCCGGACAGCGACGCGATCGGGGTATCGGGGTAGCGGGTCTTGATCTTGTAGAGGGCGATCTTGCGCTCGGCGCTCGCCCGGAAGGCCGCCTTGTTCAGCCACCAGCCGAGGCTAGCGAACGGCGCGCGATCGAATTCGCGGAAGGCCAGGTTGTCGGCAACGCTCATGCCGGCGACACAGGCGTTCTTCAGCGGCTCTTCCGGCAACAGCGACATCTGGTGCCGGCGCATTTCCTCGCGACTGGCGTGATAGATCTCGCCGGCGACGCGGATCTCGCCGCTTTCGGCCTCGCGCTGGCCGGCCAGTACCTCGACCAGCTGGCGCTGGCCGTTGCCGGAGACCCCGGCGATGCCGACGATTTCCCCAGCGCGGACGGCGAGCGATACCTGGTGCACCGCGATCGCCCCGGCATCGTCGCGCGCCTCGAGCTGGCTCAACTCGAGCCGCGTCTTTCCGACATCGCCCACCCGGGCCGGCTGCAGGGTCAGCTGTTCGGCGCCGATCATGGTGCGCGCCATGTCGTCCGGTGTGAGGTCCTTGACCCGGCCGTGGCCGGCGAGCTTGCCGCGGCGCAGGATGGTCACCTCGTCGGCGAACGCCATCACCTCGCGGAACTTGTGCGTGATCATCAGGATGGTCAGATCGCCAGCCACGACCATGCCGCGCAGCATGCCCAGCACCTCGTCGGCTTCGCCCGGCGTCAATACCGAGGTCGGCTCGTCGAGAATCAAAAAGCGCCGTTTCAGGTAAAGCTGCTTGAGGATTTCGCATTTCTGCCGTTCGCCGGCTGAGATGTCGGACACCCTGGCATCCAGCGGCACCTTGAAGGGCATGCGCGCCAGGAAGGTTTCGAGCTCGGCCTTTTCCCGGGGCCAGTTGACGACCGGTGGGACATCGTCGCGCGCCAGCACCAGGTTCTCGGCCACCGTCATCGCCGGCACCAGGGTAAAATGCTGGTAGACCATGCCCAGCCCAAGCGCGTGGGCATCCCTGGGATTGGCGATCGCCTGTTCGCGGCCGCCGACCAGCACGTTGCCCTCGGTCTGGTGATAATAGCCCATGATGCACTTCACCAGCGTGCTCTTGCCGGCGCCGTTTTCGCCCAGCAGCGCATGGAACGAGCCGGGTCGCACCTTCAGCTCGACATTGTCGAGGGCTGCGAAATCGCCGAACCGCATGGTCATGGCCAAGGCATCGACGCCCAGCGCCCCGCTCGGCATCGGCATTTCGCCGATGATCATGCCAGCGCTCCGATCACGTCGGCCGAGGTCGCGACCGCGCCGAACACGCCGCCCTGCATCTTGATCATCTTCAGCGCATGCTCGTGATTGCCCTTGTCGGTGGCGGCGCAGCAGTCCTCGACCAGCACGCATTCGAAGCCGCGGTCGTTGGCCTCGCGCATCGTGGTGTGGACGCAGACATCGGTGGTGATGCCGGTCAAGACGATGTTCTCGATGCCGCGCAGCCGCAGCATCAGCTCCAGATCGGTGGCGCAGAACGATCCCTTGCCGGGCTTGTCGATGATGGGTTCTCCCGGCAGCGGCGCCAGATCGGGAATGATCTCCCAGCCCGGCTCGCCGCGCACCAGCACGCGGCCGCAGGGGCCGGGATCGCCGATCCCGGCGCCGATCTGGCGCGACCGCCACCGTTTATTCGCCGGCAGATCGGACAGGTCCGGGCGATGGCCCTCGCGGGTATGGATGATGTGGAAACCCTTGGCCCGCATGGTGGCCAACAGCCGCTTGATCGGCTCGATCGGCGCGCGCGTCAGCGACAGGTCGTACCCCATCTTGTCGACATAGCCGCCGACGCCGCAGAAGTCGGTCTGCATGTCGATGATGATCAGCGCGGTGTTCTCGGGGCGGAGATCGCCGTTGTAGGGCCAGGCGTAGGGCTCGGACTTCAGATAGCGTTCGGCCATGTCACACTCTCTTCGGTCAGTTCGTAGGGTTCATCGGGTGATCGACAATTCGGCGGGGGCGCCGGTCAGGGTGCGTTTCGGCGAGCAGGTGATGATCATGATCGCCAGCGTCAGGATATAGGGCGCGGCATTGAACAGGTGATAGCCCGAGGTCACGCCGACCGACTGCAGCGCCGGGCCGAGGGCGGCCGCGCCGCCGAAGGCGAGCGAAGCCCACAGGCACAGCATCGGATCCCAGCGCGCGAAGATCACCAGCGCCACCGCGGTGATGCCCTGTCCGCTGGACAGGCCTTCGTTCCAGCTGCCGGGATAGAACAAGGACAGGAACGAGCCGCCGATGCCGGCGAGGCAACCGCCGACCATGGTGGCGCGCAGCCGGATGGCCAGCACCGAATATCCCATCGCGCGCGCGGCGTCCGAACTTTCGCCGGCGGTGCGGATCAACAGGCCCCAGCGCGTGGTGCGGAAGGCCCAGGCCAGGATCGGAGCGAGCGCGAGGCCGATCAGGAACAGGACATTGATCCGGAGCGCCGCGCGGACCTGCGCGATGTCGCTCCACCAGCCGAAATCGATCGCCGGCAGCCGCGGCGCGGTCGGTTCGATCAAGGGCTTGCCGAGATAGAACGCCAGGCCGGTGCCGAACAGCATCAGCGCGATGCCGACGGCGATGTCGTTGACGCGCGGCAGCGAGCAGATGCCGGCATGCAGCGCGCCGAGCATGGCGCCGGTGACGCCGGCGGCGAGCACGCCGAGCCAGGGCGAGCCCGTGAGGTAGGAAATGCCGTAGGCGCTCATCGCGCCCATCACCAGCGTGCCTTCGAGGCCGAGATTGATGCGGCCGGAGCGCTCGGTGATGCACTCGCCGAGGCTGACGAACAGAAAGGGCGTGGAGACGCGGATGGCGCCGCCGAACACCGCGAGCGGGACGGTCCAGAGGCCGATGGTTCCATCCGCCATGTCAGGTTTTTCCTTTCAGGAAGCCAATGCGTCCATACACGGCATCGCTGGCCAGAACGAACACGAAGATGATGCCCTGCAGCACCTGAACCGAGGCGTCGGGCAGGCCGAGCCGGCGCTGCAGCAGGCCGCCGCTGGCGCTGATGCCGCCGAGCAGGATCGCCACCGGGATCGTGGCCAGCGGATTTTGCCGCGCCAGGAAGGCGACCAGGATGCCTGTGAAACCATAGCCCGCGGCCAGGTTGGCGTTGGTCCGCCCCTGCACCGCGGCGACCTCGACCATGCCGGCCAGGCCGGCCGCGCCGCCTGCCAGGAAACAGATGGTCAGGATCAGTCGGCCGACGCCAAGGCCCACGATCTTGGCGGCGCGGAGGTTGCCGCCGGCGACCCGCGCGGCGAAGCCGAAGGTGGTGTGGTAGATCAGGATGTAGGAAGCGATGGCGGCGATGATGCCGAACACCAGCCCCCAATGGATGTCGGTGCCGGGGATCGATCCGATCATGTTGGCGGCGCCGATGTCAGGGGTCGACGGCTTGTTGAGGCTGGCGGGATCGCGCATCGGACCCTCGACCAGATGGTTGAGGATGGCGAGCGCGATATAGACCAGGAGCAGGCTCGAGATGGTTTCATTGACGCCGCGGTACTGACGAAGCCCGCCCGCCAGCATGATCCAGAGACCGCCGCCTATGATGCCGGCGGCCGCCATGGCCAGTTGCACCGCCAAAGGCGGCGCCGACGGCATGACCAGCGCAGCGCTGGTCGCCGTCAGCGCACCGATCAGCAGCGCGCCTTCGCCGCCGATGATGACCATTCCGAGTTGGGCGGGCAGCGCGGTGCAGAGCGCGGTCAGGATCAGCGGCGCCGCCCGCGTCAGCGTGTTCTGCCAGGAAAACCAGGTGCCGAACGCGCCCTGGTACATATAGAAGTAAAGATCGAGCGGGCTCTTGCCGAACAAGGCGACGAAGACCCCGAACACCCCGAGCGCGCCGACCAGCGCCGCGCCCGGAATGAGAATGTATTCGATGGTCCCGCCGTAACGCTGCAGGAATTCCGGATCCGCGGCCGGAGCGATCGCACTGGCTTCGACGGGATCCGAAATTTCTGATGTCACGAAGTGGCTCCGATGACGCCCTCCACCAGGTAGTCCATTTTTTCGAGCTCGGGATCCTTCTGGCCGCGCGCGGTGCCGGAAGCGATCACGGTCTTGCCCTTGTTGTCCGCGATCGGGCCCTGGAAGATGGTGTAGGTGCCTGCGGTGAGCTTGGCCTTGACGTCGTCGGCCTGCTTGCGGGCTTCCGCCGAGACCGCCTCACCATAGGGGGAGACCTTGACGATCTCTTCCTTGAAGCCGCCGCGATAGAAATTCGGGATGGTTTCGCCCGATGCCATCATCTTCACGAACTTCGGGTAGAGCGCTTCCCAGTTCCATTCCGCGCCGGTCAGATAGGCCTTCGGCGCCAGCGCCGACTGGTTGACGTGATAGCCGCACACCATCGCGCCGCGGCGCGCGGCGTTTTCCACCATCGTCTTCGGTCCGTCGACATGGCAGGTCAGGACGTCGACGCCCTGGTCGATCAGGCTGTTGGTGGCTTCCGCCTCCTTGACCGGCATCGACCAGTCGCCGGTGAAGATGACCTGGGTGGTGGCCTTCGGATTGGCGAGCTTGGCGCCGAGGGTGAAGGCATTGATGTTGCGCAGCACCTGCGGGATCGGCTTGGCGGCGACGAATCCGAGCTTGCCGGTCTTGGTGGAATGGCCGGCGACGATGCCGGAGATGAATTGCGCTTCGTCGATGTAGCCGAAATAGCTGCCGGCGTTCTTGGGATCCTTGTCGGTCCACAGACCGCCGCAATGCTCGAAGCGCAGCTTCGGATACTTCGCCGCCATCTTGATCATATGCGGGTTGTAATAGCCGAACGAGGTCGGGAACAGGAGCGTGGCGCCATCGAGATTGATCATCGACTCCATGGTCTTTTCGACGGCGTCGGTTTCCGGGACTTTTTCCTCCTCGACCACCTTGATGCCCGGCATCTTCTTGAGCGCGGCCGCGCCCTGCGCGTGGGCCTGGTTGTAGCCATAGTCATCGCGCGATCCGACATAGATGAAGCCGATCGTGGTGTCGGCCGCAAACGCGGAACGGGCGCCGAAGGCTGTGCCGAGCGTCAGGGCGGCGCCGCCTTGCAAGAGATGCCGTCGTGAAATCCTGCCAAAATCCATGGTTGCTCCTTTGGCGGATGGACCGCCGCTAATTCGCGGCTTCGCCGACGCGGCGGAGCCCGCCGGGCACCATCGCAATCTTCATGCCATGGCCTGTTTAATGGTCATTCAAGCGTAACATGTTGAATTATAAACATTATCATGATGATGGCGCCAGGGTTTAAAACTTGGGCAAGGGACTCTTGCTTAATATTTAAGCGATATTAAACCATTGTATGCAACCGAGTTGAGCAATCATTAACTATGATCCCGCCACCCACAGCGGGCGGCCGTGGGATCATTTCCTGGCTGGTCAAGCGGGCCGCTCCGATGGTTTGGTAACTCGCACAAGGGGATTCGCCGGCCCTGCTGGCACCGAACTTGTATCAACGGGGTCTAGAAGCGCGTGCCGGTCGGGGCGGCCTTCGTCATGGGAAAAGCAGAGTGAAATGAAGGAGGCCATCGCCGCGCACGCGTCTCTCGGCGAGGAGATCGTCGCCCGCATCAACGAACTCGGCGCGATTTCCGAGACGTCGGAGCATCTGGCGCGCGTCTTCCTGACCCCTGAGCATCGCCTGGCCGCCGACCTCATCCTCGGCTGGATGCGATCGGCCGGCATGCAGGCTGATCTCGACGCGATCGGAAATGTCTGCGGCCGTTATGAAGGCGAGCGGCCGGGCCGGCCCTGCCTGATGCTCGGCTCGCACTACGACACCGTGCGCGATGCCGGCAAATGGGATGGCCCGCTCGGACTGATCACGGCCATTTCCTGCGTCGCCGATCTGAACAAGCGAGCCAAGCGATTGCCGTTCGCGATCGAGGTCGTTGGTTTCGCCGATGAGGAAGGCGTCCGCTTCGCCTCCACGCTGTTGGGCAGCCGCGCGGTCGCCGGCACCTTCGTCGAGAGCGTGCTCAACAACAAGGACAGCGCCGGCATCTCGATGCGGTCAGCGCTTGCGGGGTTCGGCCTCGACCCCGAACGTGTCGGCGCGGCGGCGCGCGTGCGCGGCGAGTTATTGGCCTATGTCGAACTCCACATCGAGCAGGGGCCGGTGTTGGAGGCGCAAAATCTGGCGGTCGGCGTGGTCAGCGCGATCGCCGGCGCCACCCGGCTGGCCGCGCGGTTGACCGGAATGGCCGGCCACGCCGGCACCGTGCCGATGGACTTGCGGCGCGACGCGCTGGCGGGCGCGGCCGAATGCATCACCACCATCGAGGAATTGTGCCGCACCGACGAGCGCGGGCTGGTCGGCACCGTCGGCTACATCCACGCCATGCCGGGATCGACCAACGTCATTCCCGGCGAGGCCCATTTCACCATCGACTTGCGCGCCCCGACCGACAGCCATCGCCAGCGCGCGGTGGCCGACATCGTCCGCCACATCGAAGCGGTCGCCAGACGCCGCAAGCTTCAACTGCAGGTCGACATCACCCACGAGAACCGCACCGTGCCGTGCGCGCCCTGGCTGAAGGCCCAGGTGGCCGCCGCCGTGGCCAGCGAAGGTTTTCCGGTGTTCGAACTGCCGAGCGGCGCCGGCCATGACGGCATGGCCATGATCGACATCGCCGATGTCGGCATGCTGTTCGTGCGCTGCAAGGGCGGCATCAGCCATCATCCCGAGGAGCACGTGGAGCTCGCCGACGCCGACGCCGGCGCCCGCGTGCTGCTGCGGCTGATCGAGCATTTCCAGCCGAAGCCGGCGGGGCGGTGAGGGGAGCGTTACGCGGCGGGTCTTGTAGGGTGGCAAAGGCGCCCCTTGGCGCCGTGCCCACCATCATCGGACGCGAACAGAATGGCGGGCCCGCCGAGGGCGCCCACAAGGGGCGCCCCTACGCCAGGTCGATCTGTGTAGGGGCGGCCCTTGTGGCCGCCCTGCGTCGGCAGGCGGCGCTGCCTGGGATCGGCGCCGGTTTCAAACCAGGCATGGGGCGACGGTAGTCACAGGAATCGGCGCCTGTGAACACCCTTTAGTGTAGCATTTCGGTGTGACACGTGTACACTTCCCGAACGCGATGCCATCAAAGGGGAGTTGTTGTTGATGCCGGAGACCCACCCGATCACCCTGTCCGTCCCGGAGGCGGGCAAGACCTATTTTCATCTCGGCCGCAACGCGGCCTATGCCGCCGCCAGGCGCGGCGACATTCCGACCATGGGGATCGGCAAGCTGTTGCGCGTTCCGGTTCACGCGCTGGAAGCGAAGCTCGACCGCGCCATGGTGGGTAGGGAGGTCGAGTGAACCATGAGCGACCTTTCCGAGAACTATCTTCGTGCGGCGATCGAGGGCGAGGCGTCGATCGTGGCCAATGCGCTCGCCTCCACGCGCAACCATGCCCTCAATCGCGCGGCCTTCAACCTCGGCAGCATCCCCGACATGCCCTGCGATACCGCGGTTGGCGCGCTGCTGCGGGCATCGGGCGCCAACGGTTACCTCAGGGAACATGGCCAGTCGGCCACCCTGAAGGTCATTGAGAGCGGCTTTCGCAGTGGCCAGCGCCAACAGCGAACGGCCGCGCCGGCGCGCCAGGCCAGACCGAGCCCGCGGCCTGCACCGGGTCGGCCGGCGTCGGTTGCTGACACCGCCGTGCCGACGGCCGGCGAGCCGGATCTGTTTCCGCTCGCGACCTTGCCGGATTCCCAGGGCAAGCCGGCCTTCCAGCCCTGGGGCAAGGACGGCCCCGAAGTCCGACCGGATGAAAAACGCCGGCATGTGTTCACGCGCGGCGCCGAGCCGGTCCGTATCAAGATCATGAAGAGCCATGGCGGCGCCGTGAACTGGTACCGGGTCCGCGACAGCGCAGGCGTGGTCGGATGGCAGGCCCGCAAACCCCCTGGGTTTGTCGAGGTGCCCTATGTCGGCGGCGGCGCTTCCCTCGACCGCGACGTTCTGGATGACGAAATCTATTGGCCGGAAGGCGAAAAGGATGTCGACAGCCTGCATCGGCTGGGACTGCAGGCGATCACCTTCGGCGGCACCGGGGACGGATTGCCGGAGGCATGCGCGGCCCATTTCGCCGGCCGCGACGTCATCATCTTGGCTGACAATGACGAGGGCGGGCGCCAGCATGCCGAGCGCAAGGCCAACCTGATTGCCTCGACCGCGGCCAAGGTCCGCGTCGTCCATTTCCCAGAATTGGCTGACAAGGGCGATGTTTCGGATTGGATCGCGGCCGGCCATGGCAAAGCCGAGTTGCAGCAGCGTGCGCAGGCCGCATGCCAATGGCTGCCCGGAATTGCCGGCGCGGCCGGCCCCGCTTCGCTCGCACGCCAGATCATCAGCCACCGCGCCAGCGACATTGCGCCTGAGCGATTGGAGTGGGTGTGGCCCGGCCGCATCGCGCGTGGCAAGGTCCTGCTGCTCGGCGGTCCGCCGGGGCTCGGCAAGAGCCAGCTCACCACCAACATTGCGGCGACCGTCTCCCGCGGTGGCCCGTGGCCGTGCGGCGAAGGCCGCGCGTCGCAGGGCGCGGTGCTCATGCTCAGCGCCGAGGACGGAATTGCCGATACCATCGTCCCGCGCCTGATGGCGGCCGAGGCCGATATCGGGCAGGTTCACATCGTCGCGGCGATGACCCGGCCTGACGGCAAAGGCCGCCGGACCTTCAGCCTGAAGACCGATGTCGATCATTTGGAGCGGCTGGCCCGCGAGGTCGGCCCGGTCAAGTTGATCGTGATCGATCCGATCTCGGCCTACATGGGCGGCGCCGACGGCAACGGCAATGTCGAGACCCGCGAGGTGCTGGAACCGCTGGCGGAGATGGCCAACCGGCTTGGCATCGCGGTGGTCGCGGTCACCCATCTGAACAAGGGCGGCGTGGCCAATCAATCGGCGCTGAACCGGTTCGCCGGCTCGATCGCGTTCGTGGCGGCCGCGCGTTCGGCCTACCTCGTGATCGAAGACCCGGATGACGCCGACCGCCGGCTGTTCCTGCCGGCCAAGAGCAACCTCGGGCCCAAGCACCGGGGACTGGCCTTCCGGGTCGAGCAGCGCCTGGTCTGTGGCGACATCCAGGCGTCCAATATCAGGTGGGACACCGGCCTCGTCACCACATCGGTGGACGAGGCGCTATCGGCCTCTGAGAACCGTGGCAGCGAGGAGGTGCGATCGGGCAAGGACGAGGCCATCGATTTCCTCAAGGGTCTGCTCACGGTCGAAGGCATCGCGGTGCTCGACATCGAAAGACAGGCGCGCCAAGCCGGGCTGCTCGGCCTCGACAGCGCCATCAGCCAGAACAAATGCTTCCGCGCCGCGCGCAAGGCGCTCGGCGTGGTGGCGCGGCGCAACGGCGGGAGCAACGGACAATGGGTCTGGGCCATCCAAGATTCAAAGATGCCCTCCGACCTCAAAGATGCCCTCTTTTAAAAGAGGGCATCTTTAACCTCCGAGGGCATCTTTAACTTCGGAGGCATCTGAGGCGGAGACCACGCTGTGCGCTGATATCCCTTGAGAGAGGGATGGCAGAGCCATGTCCAAAGCAGACCGACGACACCGATCCATCCGGATCGCGCCGGAATGAAGCCGATCTCGCAGGGTGGCAAAGGCGCCTCTTGGCGCCGTGCCCACCATTTCGGTTGCGCAAAGATCGCGAAATTGAAGCCGCGGGATGCGATGCAAGGCGGCCGTTTCGGGCGCTGCAGATTTAAAGATGCCCTTGGACCTCAAAGATGCCCTTTTTTAAAAGAGGGCATCTTTGACCTCCGAGGGCATCTTTGACCTCGGGGGGCGCGGCAGGATTGTACGCAAGGGATCCAAACTTGAACGGCTCAGTCCCGGCTCTTTCGGCTGCCACCCGAGTTGCGCGCGTCAGTTCGCTCGATGCCGGATTGTCGGCGAAAACGAAAGGGCTAGAAAACTGTACGGCTTCGGCGTCGCCCTTGCCGCAATTCCAACCACGGGGACATCGAGCCTTCGACCGATCACCTCGGCGGTCGTCCGGAACGGCATGCTTTCGTCGGCAACGCCATGATAGCGCAGCGCCTGCTGCGCCGCTCGCGAGCGCCAGCCTGAACAGCCGCGCCGAAAGAACAAGAGGAACAGGCGTAGTGAAGGTTCGATCAATCATCCAGAGTGAGAATCAGAAGTTCCTTAATCATGGACCGGATCTCGGGCCCGTCCTTTGCTGCGACTTTGAACCCGCGAACGGCGCTCGAAAGAATATGCGCCGTTTTTTCGACGGAAACTTTTGTTTTACCAGTTTGAAATTTGGAATGAGATTGAAGGATAGGCAAAAGAATCTTCTCGAAGGTTCGATACCCTTGTTTGACAGAGTCTTGGGCGAACCCAAACGCGCATTCCAGGAGTTCCGTCATTTCGCTGGACGCCAGCGTCATTTCAAACGGGCGAACCGTCCAGAGTTCAAAAGCGGCTCGAAGCTTTTCCTCAGGTGTTTTAAGAGGCGCAATTTTGCTTTCTATCTCAGCCAAAGTCTCTTGTACCCAGTGCTCGTATACGCCCTTAAAAATTTCCTCCTTGCTATTGAAGACCAGATAAAGGGCGGGTCTCGAAATACCCGCAGCTTCCGCAATATCGTTCATCGTTACGCGCTTAAAGCCATAACGCAGAAAGGTGTTGCGAGCCGCCGTGAGCACCCTGTCTCTTTTTTCAACAACCATTTCTTTACTATTGACATATTGTGTCTTTTTGTCAATATTAGACAAGTAGACGATATTTGTCAGTTGCTTAAACGAGGGTGAGACATGGCTAAAGCGGTATTGATCACGGGAGCATGGAGCGGCTTTGGGAAAGACGCCGCTCTGTTCTGCTTCTCGGGCTTCGGGGTCGAGCACTTTTCAAAAGAAAGAGCGTTCGTTTATGCCGAGCCTATTGAGAGAAAGCTCAAGAAACCGGCAGCGCCGCTATGAAAAAATCGATTGCCTTGAAGAGTTCTTGCCTTTGTGATCGCGGCATTTCTCATTTTCCTGGGCTTTGTTAAATTCAAATACGGAACCGGAAAAGAGTATCCGGATCTTGGAGCCAATCTAACGACCGAATCTTTTGTCCTCGAAAAATTGATTCAATTGGACTATCCGCCCGGAAATCTTGCCGTTTCGAATAACGGCGACGTTTATTTCAACTACCATCCGCTTGCAAAAGCCGAACGTTTTTCGCCAGCGACGGTGTTCAAATGGTCCAATGGCAAGACGGAACCATTTCCGTCTCTGGAAGCGCAGAAAGACTTCCAGGGAACGTTCGGAATGACCATCGATAAACAAAGCCGAATCTGGTTCGTTGAACCAGCGGCCTTTGATTTCAAGCATACGCGCCTGTCGGCGTTTGATCTGAATACGAAAAAGCGGGTGGAGTTTTTTGAGTTTCCCGAAGGGCAGGCGCAGTTCGCAGAAGACATCCGAATCACGGCTGACGGTAAACATATCATTCTACCCAATCCTGGCCTCTTCAGTTTCACGACCCCAAGTGTGGTCGTCTATTCCGTTTTGGATCACACGTTTTATTCGATCAAATCCGATCACCCATGTTTGAGCCCCGAAGATTGGATCATTCAAACGCCATATGGACCCGACCGATTGGTTTGGGGACTTCTTAATTTCGCGGTTGGTATCGACGGCATTGAAATCAGCGAAGATCAGAAATGGCTCTACATCGCATCGATGACCAATTCTCGTCTCTGTCGGGCACCCATGTCGGTCGTTTTGAATTCGTCAACATCGTCCGAAGCCTTCAATCTGAGTGTGGAAGATCTGGGACAAAAGCCCATGAGCGATGGGATCGCTCTCGACAAAAATGGACGTGTCATCCTGACTGATGTCGAGCACGGCGGAATTATGGCGTTCAATCCAACGACGAAGCGATTATCAACGCTCGGGAGGTCGAAGAATATCGTCTGGCCGGACGGTGTTGTTGTCGGCGCGGATAACTCAGTCTACTTTACCGATAGTTCGATTCCTTCGTACATCGACCAGTTGGTGCGGCCGCCGAACGATTCAAAACTTCGGGAACATCGACCGTACTTCATATATCGCTTGAAAACGCAATAAGCGTTTGTTGCAAAACCGAACGTCGCCCAGGCCCATATCAGATCGGCGTCGAGATGGTCTGTGCTGATCATTGGGAATACTCCGGTTGGGAATGCGTGGGATGACGGCGGCGCGGCAATCCGGATGGAAACTTTCGTAGCCTGATTGCCGCGCGGCCGGATCGGTCGCAGGGACGCCAACTTAAGCGGCTTGCGAACGTCGCAGGGCCCCGGACGAGTTCGGCGCGGGTGACACCACCGGCGCCGTGTCGAAATAACGCCCGTGTTCGAGGTCGGCGATCAGTCCCGGCTCTTTCGGCTGCCACCCGAGTTGCGCGCGCGTCAGCTCGCTCGATGCCGGATTATCGGCCAAAACGAACGGCGCCAGAAAACTGAACTGCTTCGGCGCCGCTTTTGCCGAAATCCCGACCACGGGGACATCGAGCCTGCGACCGATCACTTCGGCGATGGTCCGGAACGGGATGCTTTCGTCGGCAACGCCATGATAGCGCGCGCCGGCCGCGCCGCGCTCGAGCGCCAGCCTGAACAGCCGCGCCGCATCGCTGCGGTGCACGGCACTCCAGCGATTGCTGCCATCGCCGACATAGGCCGAGTGGCCCTTGTTGCGGGCGGCCGCGATCAGTTGCGGCACGAACCCGGTATCGCCGTCGCCATGCACCGAGGGTGCGAGCCGGATCATGGTGGCGCGCACGCCGAGCGAGGCCCAGCCTTCCACCAACTCCTCGGTCTTGGCGCGGGCAATGCCGGGTGAACCGGAAGCGGGCGCATCGTTCTCGGTCGCGGGCCGTGCCGCCCGCAGGGTGCTGTCCGCCAGCCCCATGGCGCCGAAGGTGGTCACGAATGGCCGGCCCGATCCCTTGAGCGCAGCGCCGAACGTGTTGATCGCCTGCCGGTCCGCCTCGGCGGACACCGCCAGGAAGCGTGAGACGATGCCGGTTGGCAGCCCGCCGAGAAGAACGCGCAGCCGCTTCGCCAGCGGGATCTGCGACAGGCCGTGCATGAAGGCGAGGTGGATCACCCCGTCCGCCGCCGCCGCGGCACTTCGCAGGCTGTCGAGGTCATCGATGTTGCCGAGATGCGGCGTGATTCCCTTGGCCCGCAACCTCTGGGCCGTTTCCTCGGATCGTGCCAGCGCCGTGACGCTATGGCCCGCGCCGATCAGCTCCTTGACAACAGCGGACCCAACGAACCCGGTTGCCCCTGTAACGAATACACGCATGGACTTCTCCTCTTCTTGGCTGCAGCCGCCCCTTCCGAGGCCGGCACGTCACCCGGCGAAGCATCCGCCGGTGACTTTTATCTATCGCGAAGAGGCAGGATGATATATAATTCAAAGTCCATATTTGTTTATCGATAGTCCAAAATGGATCCGTTTTCGCAGATCATTGCCCTGCTCAAGCCGCAAGCCATCTTCTGGCGCGTGGTCGAAGCGCATGACGCCTGGACGATCCGCTTCCAGCCCAGCGACATCGTCGTATTCGGCCAGATGATCGAGGGCGCGGCCCGTGTCGAACGCGATGATGGCGCCGGCCTCGACCTTTCAGCCGGCGATTTCCTGCTGATGCCGGCACCACCGCCCTGGACGATGACAGCGGCCGAGGGTGGTCCGCCGGTCGACTTCGGGGCCGCGATTGCCGATCCGGGTTTATTGTTGTCGGCCGGGCAGCGCCCGACCATCACCCGATTCATCGCCGGGAATTTCGCTTTCGCGCCAGCCAATGCCAACCTGGTCGCGAGCCTGATGCTGCCGATCGTGCATGTTCGCGCGACCGATATCATCGCGGGCCGTCTCAGCTCGCTGCTGTCGGCACTTGGGCGACGAAGCGCTGACGGATCGACCCGGCCGGTCGCTCGTGCTGGATCGTCTGCTTGAGGTGATGCTGATCGAAGCGCTGCGCTATCGGGGTGCCGGGATGCCCGGCCCGGAGCAGGGTCTGTTGGCGGGACTTGACGATGCCAAGGTCGGCAAGGCGCTTCGCCTCATGCATGAGGACGCGCAGCGTCCATGGACGGTTGCGGCCCTCGCCAACGCCGTCGGAATGTCGCGGTCCGCGTTCGCTGCCCGCTTCACGCAGATCATCGGCATGCCGCCGATCGATTACCTCGCCAACTGGCGACTGACGCTCGCCAAGGCGGCGTTGGCATCGTCAGACAAGCCGATGGTCGAGATCGCAGAAATCGCCGGCTATCAATCGGTGAGCGCATTCAGCACAGGTTTCAAGCGGGCAACCGGAGTCTCGCCGAGATCCTACAAGCGATCGTTGGCGACCTGAGGCTCGAAGGGCTGGCCATCGGATCGAACGCCAGCTGGCCGCCGGCCAGTGCGAAGCGGATCAAATACAAGATTTCCGGTGTTTTATCGCCGCGACCGCGCCTGTCGCTTGCTGGCAAGCAGGGTCGTGTGGGCGGCCGCACTGTGTGTTTGCCATGGTGCCCGAATAGGCGGCGGCGCCAGCAAGTAAAGCCAAAAGGCCGACGCGGAGCGGAGCTTTCATGATGGGCCGAACCTTGAAATTCGGATCAGGCTTGCACCGATCGCCCGGACACGCTACAGAACCTCGGTCAACCCTGGGTCTTCATGATCGAGTTCTATCACACGGCGGCAGGGCCGTCCGTGCGCATACGAACGACCGGAGCGATCCGGAATTGCGCCGGGACACCGGTGATGTTGAGACAGGGCGCCCACAAGGGGCGCCCCTACGCCATGTCGATTTGCGTAGGGGCGGCCCTTGTGGTCGCCCTGCTTCGATGGTCCGCCGATCCTGCCGATCCTATCCCGCGGTCACGTCCACCAGTTCGGCGCCGTCGAGCACGCGCACGGCCTGGGCGCGGTCGAGATCGCCCTCCCAGGCGGCGACCACCACGGTGGCGACGCAGTTGCCGATCAGGTTGCCGAGCGCACGCGCCATGCCGATGAACCAGTCGACCGACAGCACCAGCACCAGCCCGATCGCGGGAATGCTCGGCACCGCGTTCAAGGTCGCCGCCAGGATCACGATGGCGGAGCCGGGAACGCCGTGCGCGCCCTTCGAGGTGATCAGGGAGACGCCCAGCACCAGCAGCAGATCGCCGAACGACAGCGGCGTGTTGGTGGCCTGGGCGATGAAGACCACGGCGAGCGTCAGATAGATCGAGAACGCATCGAGGTTGAAGGAATAGCCGGTCGGGATCACGAGGCCGACCACCGAATCCTTGACGCCGAGCCGCTCCAGCTTGCGCATGATCTGCGGCAGCACCGCGTCCGAGGACGCGGTCGCCAGCACGATGGTCAATTCCTCGCGCATGTAGGAGAGGAATTTGAGGATGTTCAATCCGGCCAGCGCCATCACGCCGCCGAGCACGCCGAGCACGAAGATCGCGAGCGCGACGTAGAACAGCGCGACCAGCGACAGCAGCTGCTTGAGCGAGCCGACGCCATATTGCCCGACCGTATAGGCGACCGCGCCGAGCACGCCGAGCGGCGCCACGCGCACGATCAGCCCCATGGCGCGGAACAGCACGGTCGATACCGCGTCGATGAAGGAGGTGATGCGCTCGCCCTTTTCGCCGCCGACCAGCGCCAGGCTGACGCCGAACAGGATCGCGAAAAACAGCACCTGCAGCACGTCGTTGCGCGCCAGCGCGTCGAACGAGGTGGTGGGGATGATGTTGAGCAGGAAGCTGCCGATGCCGCCGCCCTTCAGCTTGTGGGCATTGTCGGCATAGCTGTTCAGCGCCTTGGCATCGAGCGTCGAGGGATCGATGTTCATGCCGTGGCCGGGACCGAACAGGTAGGCGAGCACAAGGCCGACGATGAGGGCGACCGTGGTCATGACCTCGAAATAGACCAGCGCCTTGACGCCGACCCGCCCGACCTTCTTGAGGTCGCCGGCGCCGGCGATGCCATGCACGACCACGCAGAACACGATCGGTGCCACGATCATCGAAATCAGCTTCAGAAAGGCGTCGCTGAGGATCTTCAGCCCGATGGCGAAATCGGGGACGGCCATGCCGAGCACGATTCCAAGCAGAAGCGCCGCGAGCACCTGGACAAACAGTGACGCGTAAAGCGGCTTTCGCTCCATTGCCGCCGTGGTGGTCATGGCCGTCATCGAACGCTCCCCCGGGTTGCGAAAATCAGCTGCGAACTAGCAACAAGCGTGCCAACGACGGATGCCCGCCTGGCGAAGGCGCGGGCCTTGCAGAGGCTCGGCGACGCTTGGCATGGCCTTTGCTCACACCTATCTAGTTGAGCGATTCCTTGAAGCTTATCATATCGAGCCTTGCTCTGACCTCATCCTGAGGAGCCTGGCGAAGCCGGGCGTCTCGAAGGATGGCCGCTTGCACTGCCTTTGCGGCCATCCTTCGAGACGCATCGCTTGCGCGATGCTCCTCAGGATGAGGACCGGGGAGGATGCCGATATGATCAGAACTTCGGAAACGCTGGTCTAGTCCGGTGTTTCCGAAGCTCTGATCCTATCGAAGCTTGCGATGCTGCGCTCCCTCTCCCGCGCTCTTTCGCGCGGGGGAGGGTTGGGGTGGGGGCCAGCGCGGGGTGCTGTCTATGCTGAAGCACCCCCACCCCGACGCTCCCCCGCATCCGCCTTCGCCCGAAAGCGGGCTTCGGCGGACAAGAGCGGGGGAGGGAGCGAGTGCGCATGGCTCGAAATCGGTGGTGGTAAAGAGATGGACCTGGTTGTTCGCAACGCCCGCATTCTGCAGCACGGTGAGCTTTGCACCGTTGATATCGGTATTCAAGGCACCGCGATCGCCGCGATCGCACCTGCTCTGGATGCCGACGCGCCGCAATTGGATGCGGCGGGCTGCCTGGTCGTCCCCGGCCTGATCGAGACCCATATTCATCTCGACAAGACCTGCATCCTCGAGCGCTGCCGGATCGAGCAAGGCACCGTCGTCGAGGCCGTCAGCGAGACCGCGGCGGCCAAGCGCCACTTCACCATCGAAGACGTTTACGCCCGCGGCCAGAAAACCCTGGAGCGCTGCATCGCGCAGGGCACCATGCGCATGCGCAGCCATGTCGAGCTCGATCCCGGCATCGGCATGATCGGCTATGACGCGATCGAGCAGCTCAAGCGCGACTATGCCTGGGCCATCGATCTCGAACTCTGCGTGTTTCCGCAGGAGGGGCTGACCAACACGCCCGGCACCGAGGAGCTTTTGCGGGAGGGCCTGCGCCGCGGTGCGCGGGCGATCGGCGCCGCGCCTTACTTCGACATCGACCCGCGCGGCCAGATCGACCGGATCTTTGCCATCGCCGGGGAATACGACGTCGACATCGACATGCATCTGGACCTCGCCGAGAGCACGGAGGGAATGCAGGTCGAGTATGTCTGCCGCAAGACGGAAGAGTTCGGCTGGGGCGGACGGGTCGCGGTCGGACACGTGACGCAGATGTCGCTGTTGCCGCCGGACCGCTTCCAGGTCATCGCGGCGCAACTGGCCAGCGCCGGCGTCGCGGTGACGATCCTGCCCGCCACCGATCTTTTTCTGATGGGCCGCAATCATGATCATGCCGTGCCGCGCGGCGTGGTGACGGCCGGGCCGTTGCGCCAGGCGGGCGTGACCTGCTCGATCTCGACCAACAACGTCTTGAACCCCTTTACGCCCTATGGCGATGGTTCGCTGGTCCGGATGGCCAACCTCTATGCCAATGTCTGCCAGGTGTCGCGGCCTTCCGATCTCGCCGGGTGTCTCGACATGATCACGGGCAGCGCGGCACGGCTGATGCGGCTTGAAGACTACGGCATCCGCGTTGGCGGGCCCGCCGACCTGGTCTGCCTCGATGCGCGCGATCCCGCCGCCGCGATCGCCGCGCTGGCCCAACCGCTATGGGGCCTCAAGCGCGGCCGGATGTCGTTCACCTGGTCGCGGCCGCAGCTGCATGCGCCGCAAGGCTAGATCCGACGCCGCGCTACCCGGGGCGCCGAAGGCGAGGGGGCGGCCACAAGGGCCGCCCCTACGCAAATCGAAATTGCGTAGGGGCGCCCCTTGTGGGCGCCCTTGTGCCGTGAACGCAGTTTGGCGCGGCGGGATATGACCGATGCATGCACGCACAAGACATCACCACGCTCAATGAATGTGCAAGGACGCCTCGCGAATTTGCGCGCATGGCCACCAGCAGGTTCCCGAGGAATCATCAACTCGCTGAAATGATGCGAATTTCCCGGAAGCGCCGAGGCCTGCGCGCATTGTACACAATGGCACGAGCTTTGCTTCGATCAATGAGAGGGTTCTCTCGGCCGGGGCGCGAACTGTCATGGCGAACTCAGTGAAGACTTCCACCGCAACGGTCGCCGCCGAACCGGAGCCGATCGATCTGGACTGGTCGACCACCGCGCTCCTCATCATCGACATGCAGCGCGATTTCATGGAACCCGGCGGCTTCGGCGAAACGCTGGGCAATGACGTCTCGCAGCTGGCGCGGGCGGTGAAGCCGATCGCTTCCGTGCTCAGCGCTGCGCGCAAGCTCGGGATGCTGGTGGTGCACACCCGCGAGGGCCATCTGCCCGACCTGTCCGATGCGCCGCCGGCGAAGATCGAGCGCGGCGCGCCCAGCCTGCGGATCGGCGATCCCGGTCCGATGGGGCGGATCCTGATCCGCGGCGAAGCCGGCCACGACATCATTCCCGCGCTCTATCCGCTCGACAGCGAAATCGTCATCGACAAGCCCGGCAAGGGCGCGTTCTACGCCACCGAGTTCGGCGACGTGCTGGCGAAATACGGCATCGAGAATCTCCTGGTCTGCGGCGTCACCACCGAAGTCTGCGTCAACACCACGGTGCGCGAGGCCAACGACCGCGGCTATCGCTGCGTGGTGCTGGCCGATGGCTGCGCCTCCTACTTCCCTGAATTCCACGAGATGGGCCTGAAGATGATCAAGGCCCAGGGCGGGATCTTCGGCTGGGTCAGCGACTCCGGCTGCGGTTCTCAAAGCCATGACACCCGCGATGACACCGGAGACTTCAACCACGTGAGCTGAGAGGGAGGATCACGATGAGCACGAGCATGACGGGGACTGCCGGAAGGTCCGATTTCAAGCCGGTACTGTGGACCTCGGGTGACTGGAACGCGTTCTTCGGCTTCGGCACCAACATCCTGGTCAACATGCTGGTGCTCACGGGCCTGTTGCGCTTCGTGCTGAAGATGCCCGACAGCCTGGTGTTCGGCCGCATCCTGCCGGCGCTCGGCCTGATGCTCTGCCTCTCGACCTTCTATTATGCCTGGCTCGCCTATCGCCTGGCGCAGAAGACCGGCCGCACCGACGTCTGTGCGCTGCCTTCGGGCGTCAGCGTGCCGCATATGTTCATCGTCACCTTCGTGATCATGCTGCCGATCACGATCAAGACCGGCGATCCCTTGAAGGGCTGGTCCGCCGGCCTCGTATGGGTGTTCTTCCAGAGCTTCATCCTGATGATCGGTGGCTTCATCGCGCCTGTCATCCGCAAGATCACCCCGCGCGCCGCGCTGCTGGGTACGCTGGCCGGCGTGTCCGTGGCCTTCATCTCGATGCGACCGGCGCTGGAAATGTACATGACGCCGCAGATCGGCCTGGTCTGCTTTGCCATCATCATCGTGAGCTGGTTCGGCGGCGTGAGATATCCCAAGGGCATCCCGGCCGGACTGGTCGCCATCGCCGTCGGCATGCTGATCGCCTGGGGCTCAAACCTGTTCGGTCTGGGACTCGGCGGGCTCAGCCTCAAGGGCCTCGGCGATGCCTTCGTGAATTTCGGCTTTTCGGTGCCGCTGCCCGCGGTCAACCAGGTATTCTCCGGCTTCGAGTTCTTCGGCGTCATTCTGGTGACGGCGATCCCGTTCGGCATCTACGACCTCGTCGAAGCCATGGACAACGTCGAAAGCGCCGAGGCCGCGGGCGACGCCTACCCGACCACGCGCGTTCTGACCGCCGACGGTGTCATCAGCCTGATCGGCTGCCTGATGGGAAATCCATTCATCAACGCGGTCTATATCGGTCATCCCGGATGGAAGGCGATGGGCGGCCGGATCGGCTATTCCGCCGCGACCGGGATCATGGTGGTGGTGCTGGCCTGGTTCGGCATCATCTCGGTGCTGCTGGCGCTGGTGCCGGTGGTCGCGATCTCGCCGATCCTCTTGTATATCGGCATGCTGATCGGTGCGCAGGCCTTCCAGACCACGCCGCTCAGGCATGCGCCGGCGATCGTGCTCGCGTTGACGCCGCATCTGGCGGCCTGGGCCAAGCTACAGATCGATACCATGCTGGGGGCGACGATCAGCGCGGCGCAGAGCGTGGGCGGCCTCGCCGCCGACAAGGTCGGCGACGTCAAGGCCGCGGCGATCGCGTCGCTGCCGCAGCAGGGCGTGCTCTATCACGGGCTGGAAGTACTGGGCGGCGGTTCGATCCTCGCCGGCCTCATCCTCGGTGCGATCGGTGTGTTCGTGATCGAGCGCGAGTTCGTCAAGGCCTCGGCCTTCGCGTTTGCCGGCGCGGTCATGACCTATTTCGGCTTCATGCACGGCGAGGCCGTCGGCATCGGCGGCGGGTTGGGCGTGACGCCCGGTGTCGCGTTGGCCTATGCGGCCGTCGCCGCCGGGTTCTTCGTCTACGGCAAATACGGCACCACGACGATGGCGATGCCCCAGCCGGAGCCGGAGATGCACCTCGCTGCGCCCGCCGAATAGCGGCGGCGGCAACGAGAAAAACCCGGAGCGGCGGCTCCGGGTTTTTGTTATTCCGAGGTAGCGCATGGCTTCAGGCTGCCACGTCCCATAAACTGGATGAGCCCCGGATCAGGACCTTTCGTCCCAGCGGGGTAAGGACCGCTAAATCGCCATGCATCGCCGCGAGCTCAAGCCCGGTCAATTGCTCGACGACGAATTGACGCAAGTTGCCGCGCTTTGCCGCGGGTAGGCGCAGTGCCTTGAGCGCTTCCCACTGATCGGCGGTCAGATCGTAGTCGAATTCGCAGCTCATTTTCGATTTCAATACCTTGAAGTGATTCGGCAGGGGTCATTGGTGCAGGCGGTCTAAAGCCAGCGCGTGAACGGGATGCGACCATCCTGCGTCCGGATTTCGATTGGCGATCAATGCTTGTTGATCGCGGCGCGCCTCGCCGTAGGGAACAAATTGATCCAGGGGCGCCCACCAGTGTCGATCCGTAGGGGCGACCCTTGTGGTCGCCCTGCCGCGACAAACGCGGATCGCGCGGATGCGGCACGAGGGCGCCCACAAGGGGCGCCCCTACGCCACGTCGATCCGGAGGAGCGCTCCTACGTGATCGCCTGCGGTCGGGGTAACGCGGCTGTCACAACAACGTGGCAATAGGCGGCATGCATCGCCCCGAATCAGGCGGCACGACCCTGGACGTCGCCGGCCGAACGGAACCCGCCCTGACAATCAGTGTGCCGAAGCATAACGCCGGCCGCGGCGCCCGACTGAGGGGCCTCGGCGTCGTCATCAGCATCGCCATCGCCGCGATGGCCATCTACGCCTTGACGCATGCGCTGAAGCACATCGACTTCGGCCTGGTATTTTCCATCATGGGGCGCACCGATCACCGCGTCATCGCGCTGGCCCTGATGCTGGTGGCGGCTTCCTACGGCAGCCTGACGCTCTATGATCTATTGGCGCTTCGCACCATCGGCCGCACCGACGTCCCCTATCGGATCGCGGCGCTGGCGAGCTTCACCAGCTATCCGATCGCGCACGGTATCGGCCTGGTCGCGCTGATCTCGCCGGTGATCCGCTACCGGATCTATTCGTGCAATGGGCTTGGCGCCGTCGACGTCGCAAATATCTGCTTCCTGACCGGGTTGACCTTCTGGCTCGGCAACCTCACCGCCTTCGCCCTCAGCCTCGCTTACGAACCCGCCGCCATCAGCCTGACGGACTATCTGCCGCCGCAGCTCAACCGCGCGCTGGCAGCGACGCTGCTGCTCGCCATCCTGGCCTTCCTGATCTGGAGCTGGCTGTCCCCGCGCAGCCTCGGGACCAAGCGCTGGCCGGTCCGGCTGCCCTCCGGACCGATGGTGCTGCTGCAGATCGCGATCGGGGTGTTCGATCTGGGCGCCGCTTCGCTGGCGATGTACGTGCTGATCCCCGCCGGCTTGACGATCGAATTCTCCCGGCTGACCACCGTCTTCATTGCCGCGACGCTCTTGGGCTTCGCCAGTCATGCGCCGGCGGGCATCGGCGTGTTCGATGCCGCGATCCTGATCGGACTGGGCGGCGAGGACCAGGAGCCGCTGGTCGCGGCGCTCCTGATGTTTCGATTGCTCTATCACGTCCTGCCATTCGTGATCGCGCTCGCTTTGTTCGGAGGCGTGGAAGGTTGGCGAAGTCTGCGTCCAAAGGCTTGATCGGCCATCCGGCCGATGATCTCACACCGGCGAATTGAGTTTCAGTCCGATCATCCCCGCCACGATCAGCGTCAGGCAGAGAATGCGCACCGGGTCGGTCGACTCGCTGTAGGCCAGCATTCCCACGACGATGCTGCCGACGGCGCCGATCCCGGTCCATACCGCATAGGCGGTGCCGAACGGCAGCGACTTCAGCGCGACCGCCATTAAGCCGAAGCTGAGCACGATGGCCATCACGGTGGCGGCGGCCGGCCAGAACCGGGTCAAGCCTTCGGAATATTTCAGACCGAGCGCCCAGGCGATCTCAAGCAACCCCGCCCCGAGCAGTGCAAGCCACGCACTCACGGTTTTGCCGGCGCCGATGGCAGGGTCAGCACGGCATGCTGGGCATAGCCGCGGAACGGACGCTCGAAGGTCAGATCAGCGTCGCGGCGTTTGGCCATGGCCCACAGCACGGCATCGAGGTCGTCGCGCGGCGTGACGTCGAACAGCCGAGCCATCGCCGCAGCAGCACGCGCACGATCGCGGGCAGTCGTTCCTGATGGCCGAAATCGACAATGTGCAGACGACCGCCGGGCTTGAGGTGGCCCGCCGCCTGCTCCAGAACGCTGCGCCATTGCGGGATCATCGAGAGGCTGTAGGAAATCATCACCGCGTCGAAGGCTGAGATGCCGAACAGCTGCCGCGGGTCGAACGCCGAGGCATCGCCGTGCGCCACGCGAATGCGACCCGAAAGGCCGCGCCGCGATATGGCCGAGATCGCCGACGTCAGCATTTCCGTCGAGACGTCGATGCCGAAAAACCGTGCCTCGGGATAAAGCTGCGCTGACAGCACCAGGTTGCGGCCGGTGCCGCAGCCGATCTCCAGCACCTGCGCGCCGATGGCAGGCTGCAGGCCGGCGATCAGGCGGTCCCGGCCGAGCAGATAATAGCGCCTGGTGCCGTCGTAGATATGACGCTGCCGGCGATACATCCGGTTCATGCGGCGGGTTGCTTCGGCCGGCCACAGCTCATCCGAGGAAAGCTCGGGGAAAATAATGGACATCGATGAATCTCCCGATCGCACCATACTCCCTCACTTCGGATGTTCGCGCGACAGGGATGTGACAGAAGGGCGATGGATCCACGTTAAGTACAGATGGTGCGGAGTACGCAATCGTACGGGCTCATCCAAGCCCCGTCTGTCGCAAAACTGCAGCGAGCGCGCGATACCCTCATCAGATTGTTGATTCGAGGGATGGATGAACACGCAACTCATCGCGGACGCGGTCCGCAACAGCCGAACCGAGAATGAAGCGACGATCTGGGATAGACTGTTTGCGTTCTGGTTTCGCCGCCTGGTCTACACCCAGATCTGGGAGGATCCCGAAGCCGATCTCGCGGCGCTGCAACTGCCGCTGGGATCGACCATCGTCACCATCTCGTCGGGCGGATGCAATGCATTGTCCTATCTGACGGCGCAGCCGGCCCAGGTCTATGCGGTCGACCTCAATGAAGCGCACCTGTCTTTGCTCAAGCTGAAGCTGGCCGGTATCCGGGCTTTCCCGGGCTATGCCGAATTCTGGCAGTTCTTCGGCGAGGCGGCTTCGCCCGCCAACTCCACCCTCTATCGCGAGCGGCTGCGTCCCTGGCTCGATTCCGATGCGCGCGCCTATTGGGACAAGCGCAATGTCATCGGGCGTCCCCGCCACGCCTACTTCACGGACGGCTTCTACCGCCACGGCATGCTCGGCCGCTTCATCGGGCTGGCGCACCTGGTGGCAAGATGCGCCCGGATCGATCTGCAGGCCTTGCTGCAGGGCGAAGCGGACGCTCCGGAGCGTCTTCAGGCGCTGGATCGGCTGGATCGGCTGTTCCATTCGCGGTTGGCGCGTCTGATCACGGGAACTCCCGCGCTGTTGTTCAGCCTGGGTATTCCGCCACAGCAGCGGGCGCTGCTGGGAGCGGGCGCGCGCCTCAATGAGGTACTTCATGAGCGATTGAAGCGCCTGATCGATGGACAGCCCTGCGATACCAATTATTTCGCCTGGCAGGCGCTGCACCGGGCTTATCCGGGGCCGGGCGACCGCTGCCTGCCGCCCTATCTGCAACGTCGCCAGTACCAGTGCATGCGCAATGGCGCGGGACTGATCATTCCGGTCCAAGCCAATCTTCGCGCGTTCCTGGAGAGCCTTCCCGCGCGCGAAGTGGATGCCGTTGTTCTCCTGGACTCGCAGGACTGGATGGCGCCGGAGGAAATCCGCTCGCTCTGGAATGCGATCGACCGCTCCGGCAGCGATCAGGTTCGCGTGATCTTTCGTACCGCCGGCACCTGCTCCCCGCTGGAAGGCCCAGGCCTCGCGCCGCTGTTGCAAACCTGGCGGCGCGACGAGGAACGCAGCGCGGTCGGTTTCGAGCTCGACCGCTCGGCAATCTACGGCGGCTTCCACTGCTACGTCCGGCGCTGAAGGAAGCCGTTCCTGAGTTCTGATCCTACCGAAGCTTGCGACGCTGCGCTCCCTCTCCCGCGCTCTTTCGCGCGGGGGAGGGTTGGGGTGGGGGCCCACGCGGGGTAGTGTCTCCGTGTCCGCCGAAGCCTTTGGCGAAGGCGGATGCCGAGGCGCCCCCGCCCCGCGCTTCCCCGCATCCGCCTTCGCCCGAAGGCGGGCTTCGGCGGACAAGAGCGGGAAAGGGAGTGAGAGGCCAATGCTCGTGGCCCGAAATGATAAATCTTGCGGAATCGATCTACTGTTCTACGGCCGCACCGCGGGGGTCTCGATCGGCATCCCCTTGGCGCGCGACATCAGATACAGTTCCAGATCGACCAGCTCCGGCGCGCCGTAGTCGTAAGGCTGCGCGCGCATGCCGATCATGCAGCTGCGCAGGCGGCGCTGCAGCGAGCCGAGCGACTGCCACTCCAGCCGGTACACCGGATAGCCGGTCGGTTGCGCCTGCGTGATGGCGGAGCCGGCGAGGTGTTTGTCCCAGTTGTCGTCGTGACAATTGGCGCAGCCGAGGTTGAGCTGGCCCTGGCGTTGCATGAACAGCTCGCGGCCCTTGGCGATGAAGGGTTCAAGTGGCGGGTCGCTGCCGCCCGCGATGGCGATACCGCGCGATTGCTCGGCGACAAAGGCCGACAGCGCCAGCAGGTCACGGCTTTCGTAGGCAAGCGGCGTAGCCTGCTGATGTTCGACACGGCACAGATTGATGCGCTGCGTCAGGTTGACAGGGCGCCCCAGCTGCCGGTCGAAGGCGGGATAGCGCGCGGCGACGCCCTTCATGCTGCCCCGGGCATCGTCATGGCAGTCGGCGCAGGCCTTGTCCGCCGCGCCGGTTTTTTGCTTCCACAGCGATTCACCGTCGAGCACAAACAGCATGCCGGGATTGGCGGTATCGTCGTCCTGGATCGCTCTTGTATCCGGCGTCATGAAGCTGTAGCCGGAGCGGCGCTCGGCGGCCGCGATCTCGGCGGCGCCAACAGAAGAGGCTGCGATCAGCAGCACCGCGGCAGCGATCGCGCCAGCCAGCCTCATTCGACCGCAATCGTCGCCGACGCGGTCTCGGCAAAGCCCTGATCGCCGATCCATTCGAATTCGAATTTTCCGCTCTCGGTCGCGACCGTAAAGAAGGTGATGAATGGGTTCGCCGCGATGGCCGGAAACAGCTCGGCGCGAAAGATCTCAACGCCATTGTAGCGGCAGACAAAGTTGGTGATGATATTGCGCGGTATGGTTTCGCCGGTGGCGGTGCGGCGATAGCCGGTCTCCATGACATGGGACATCAGCGTCTTGATCTCGATGATGTCGCCGCGCCTGGCGCGCGGGGGAACGTTGATCAGTGCTGAGGCCATCAGATCAGCTCCTCGGTGCAGGCCGCCAGCGTCACCACGACGTCGACGCTCGCGGACCAGAACGAGCCGTCGGACATCGCTGCAATGGCCACGACCTTCTGGCTGTCGGCAAGCCGAATACGAGTTGAGATCTGGGCGCGGCCGCTAGCCGGGCCGAGATGAAAATGGCCGATGTTCGGCTGCGGATTCTTCTCATTGAAAACATGGATGCTCTTGACGTGATCCTCCGGTGTCATCGGGCTTACAACGCTCACCGTCATCGGCACGGTATTGCCGTTCTCCACCAGGGGCGGCACTTCCAGCCTCACTTTGCCTGGCTGCACCGTGGCCGCGCCAACAACTTGGCGGATCGCGGCCGCGAGCATCGCCGGGGTCGCCTCGGCGGGCCTGATCGTGACGATGGAACTGGCGCCCAGCGCGGCGGTGCCGGCGAGGCCGAGGAACTGGCGGCGAGTGGATCTGGCGTGCATCCTTGAGAAGCCCTTTTATTGGCGCAGCGTGACCAGGTAGGCCACCATATCCTCGATCTGTTCGGCGGTCAGGATCGGCTTGCCGCGAAAGGCTTGGCCGACATTCACAAGTCCGTCGACGCGATAGTAGGAGGGCATGATGGTCGCGGGATTGAGGCGGGAGGCATCAACCAGTCGAAGCCGGAGCTGGCCTTCGGTCCAGCGGCTGCCGGTGCCGGCGAGATCAGGCGCGAGATCGCCCTGAAAATTCGCTTCCGGAAAAGGCCCGCTGTGGCAGAGGATGCAGGTATTGCTGCGGTCAAGCACCAGCGCGCGTCCGCGCGCGGCATCACCGGGCAGGCCGGTCAGCGAGACCGCAATGGCATCGCCCTCGACGACAAAAGGCCGCAGTGCGGATTGAGCGATTGCAAACTCTCCGACCTCATCCTGAGGAGCGAGCCTTTGGCTCGCGTCTCGAAGGATGGCCGCTTGCACCGGGGTTTGCGGCGATGCTTCGAGACGCATCGCTGACGCGATGCTCCTCAGCATGAGGGGGAGCAAGCTGACATGATCATGACTTTGGAAACGCGGCTCTGTCTCCTTCGCGGCGCAGGGCAGCGCGGTCGCCGCGAGCCACGCGCTGACCATGGTGATGGCGAATCTGATCCGAACTTTCCTAATCAAAGGCGTCCACCGTGACGCTCTTGTACCAATCTTGTGCATGTTCGGCTTCGCGTGCCCGTACCTCGGGCGGTGCGTCAAGAGGACTTGCGCCGCCGCCCTCGACCTCGACGAACAGGCCGTCGCGGGGCTGATACCTGCCTGACAGCGAGAAGGCATAGCCGGGCGCCACCGTGTTGTAGCAGGCGCCGGTCAGCGCCGGGTGCGCCGGCTGCCGGCCTGCGATCAGGTCGGCCACCGCGCCGGCGCATGCTTTGGCCTGCGCGCTGGCGGCGGAGGCGGATTTGGGAATGGCCCCGCCAATGCAGGCATCGCCGATGACGTGAATATCGGGCACGCGTTTGGAGCCGAACGTCACAGGGTCGATCGGGCACCAGCCGGTGTTGTCGACGGCGCCGGCGATGGCCGCAATG
Organism: uncultured Alphaproteobacteria bacterium; assembly: GCA_963736075.1. Classification (GTDB taxonomy): domain Bacteria; phylum Pseudomonadota; class Alphaproteobacteria; order Rhizobiales; family Xanthobacteraceae; genus Bradyrhizobium. Next base: position 99,692 of record CAVTNW010000043.1, read on the forward strand.
CGCCCCGCCTGTTGCGGCGGAATGACGTTGGCGACATCGGCAGTGTAATTCCCGAAATCGGTGACAAGGAGGTGGCGCGCCGGATCGACCGATACCACCCGGCCGCCTTGCGACAGCGATACCCGTTCGATCATTCCAGGATAAAGTTCCTTCCACGCCTGCTCGAACAGGCGCTGCTGCGGAAAGGCGTCCTTGGCGTCGAGGATGAGGACCTTGGAACGCGGCTTCCGGCCCTTCAGATAATGGGCGATCAGGCTGGCGCGCTCGTAAGGCGCAGGTGGACATCGCAGCGGAGCCGCAGGCACCGCGAGCACAACCAGGCCGCCGTCCGCCATCGCTTCGATCTGTCTGCGCAACAATAAGGTCTGTTCGCCTGCCTGCCAGGCATGCGGCATCGCGGCGACGGCGGCCTTGTCATAGCCCGGCAAGGCGTCGAACCGCAGCTCGATGCCGGGCGCCAGGATCAGACGGTCGTAATGCAGCGACTGGCCACCTCCGAGCGCGATCGCGCGCAGCTGCGGATCGATTTTCACCGCCGCCTCGGCAATGACGGTGACACCCTCGGCCACGATCCTGTCGTAGGTGAATTGCTGGGCTGCGATCTCCCGCAGACCGGCAATGACCTCGTTGCTGAAGGGGCAGGCGGTAAAGGTCCGGTTCGGCTCGATCAGCGTGACCTCGAGTGAGGCATCGATGCTGCGCAGCGCACGCGCGCAAGTGGCGCCGCCAAAACCGCCGCCGATGATGACGATGCGGGCGGCCGTTTGCGCCACCGCGGGGCGGCTTGAGCCAAGCGGCAGCGCCGTCGCGGCGATGCCACGAACGACGTTTCTCCGCGTCATCAGGCGCCGCGCATCCATGAGCACGATCCGGGAGCTGAGCGGCGGCCGCTTTTCGAGGCCGCCGCTTATTGGGTCAGGCGAAGCTGATGTTCTGATCGCGCAGCGGCACCGAGCGGATGCGCTTTCCCGTCGCCGCGAAGTAGGCGTTGAGCACGGCCGGCGCCGCAACGCAGATGGTCGGTTCGCCGACGCCGCCCCAGAATCCGCCGCTCGGCATGATGATCGCTTCCACCTTCGGCATCTCGTTGATCCGCATCGAATTGTAGGTGTCGAAATTGGATTGCTCGATGCGGCCGTCCTTGACGGTGCAGCCGCCGTAGAACAGCGCGGTCAATCCGAACACGAAGGAGCCGGCCACCTGGCGCTCGATCTGCGCCGGATTGACGGCATAGCCGGGATCGGTGGCGGCGACGATGCGATGCACCCTGATCTTGTCGCCGTCGACCGAGATCTCGGCCGCCGCGGCGACGTAACTGGCATAGCCCATATGCTGGGCGATGCCGCGGAAGATGCCTTGCGATGCCGGTTTGTCCCAGCCGATCTTCTCGGCCACCGCATTGAGTACGGCGAGGTGCTTGGGGTGCTGGGTCATCAGCTTGCGCCGGAACGAGAGGGGGTCCTGGCCCACGGCATGGGCCAGCTCGTCCATGAAGCATTCGAGATAAATGGCATTGTGATTGACGTTGACGCCGCGCCAGAAGCCCGGCGGGACGTGGGGATTGCGCATCGCATGCTCGACCAGAAGGTTGGGCACGGAATATCCGATCGCGGCTTCGCCTTTGGCGGCAAGGCCCTGGAACGCGGCCGGATCCATGCCGTTGACCAGCGCCTCCGGCCGCAGGCTGAACAGGATGGATTGGCCGGACAGCCGGATCTGCAGCGCGGTCAAATTGTTGTCGGCGTCGAAGGCGCCGGTCAGTTTGCACTGCGTGATCGGATGATAGGCGCCGTGCTGCATGTCCTCTTCGCGCGACCACAACAGCTTGATCGGCGTGCCCGGCATCTGCTTGGCGATGGCCACCGCCTGCCGCACATAGTCGGTCTGGCCGCGACGTCCGAAGCCCCCGCCGAGGATCTGCTTGTGCACGTCGCACTTGTCGGCGGGCAGGCCTGAGACTTCCAGCACCGCGGCAAAGGCGGCCTCGCCATTCTGGGTGCCGCACCAGACCTCGCATTTATCGGGCGTATAGAGCGCCGTGGCATTCATGGGCTCCATGGTGGCGTGGTTCTGGTAGGGATAGTTGTAGACCGCCTCGACCTTCTTGGCGGCGCCGGCGACGGCGGCCTTGGCGTCGCCGTTCTGGTTGCCGACGAAGGCGGGCTGGTCGGCATCCAGACCTTCCGCGAGCCACTTCGCAATCGAGGCGCTGGACACCTTGGCGTTCTCGCCTTCATCCCAGACGATCGGCAGGGCATCGAGCGCTGATTTGGCGTGCCACCAGGTGTCGGCGACGACGGCGACCGCGTGGTCGTTCACCCTTACCACCTTCTTGACGCCCTTCATGCCCGTGATCTTGGCCTCGTCGTAGCTTTTGAGCTTGCCGCCGAACACCGGACAATCCTTGATCGCGGCGTTGAGCAGGCCCGGCAGCTTGATGTCGATGCCGTAGGTCATCTTGCCGGTGGTCTTGTCGGCGGTGTCGAGGCGCTTGACGCCTTTGCCGGCGATCTTCCAGTCCTTCGGATCCTTCAGCTTGACATCGGTGGGCGGGGTGAGCTTGCCGGCGGCTTCGGCCACCTGGCCATAGGTTGTGGTGCGACCCGACGGTGTATGGGTGATGATGCTGTTGGCGGCGGTGCACTCCGCGGCCGGGACTTTCCATTGGTCCGCCGCGGCCTGGACCAGCATCATGCGCGCGGTGGCCCCGCCCTTGCGGACATAGTCCTGCGAGCTGCGGATGCCGCGGCTGCCGCCGGTGGAAAAATCACCCCAGGCGCGCTTGCGGGCGACGCTTTGACCCGGCGTCGGATATTCGGTGGTGACTTTCGACCAGTCGCATTCCAGTTCCTCGGCGACCAACTGGGCTAGGCCGGTGAGGGACCCCTGGCCCATTTCCGAGCGCGCGATGCGAATCACGACAGTGTCGTCGGGTCGGACCACGACCCAGGCATTGACTTCGGGGGAGCCGTCGGCGGCCTGCACCGCGGCGGGACCCCCGAAGGGAAGATCGAGGCCGAGCGCGAGCCCAGTGCCGATGGCGGCGGTGCCGATCACGAAAGCGCGGCGGTTGAGAGCGGGCATGTGGTTCATGGTTGCCTCCTCAAACGTTCGCGGCGGCGTGGATCGCCTCGCGGACCTGCTGGAAGGTGCCGCAGCGGCAGATATTGGTGATGGCTTCGTCAATATCCTTGTCGGTCGGCTTCGGCTTCTCCTTGAGCAGCCCCGCAACCGCCATGATCATGCCGCTCTGGCAATATCCGCATTGCGGCACGTCGTTGTCGATCCAGGCCTGCTGCACCTTGTCCAGCTTGCCATCGGCGGCCAGCCCCTCGATGGTGGTAATCTGTTTGCCTGTGGCGTCACTGACCTGCACGCCGCAGGCGCGCACGGCGACGCCGTCGATATGAACGGTGCAGGCCCCGCATTGCGCAATGCCGCAACCATATTTGGTGCCGGTTAGGCCGGCGTTTTCCCGGATCGCCCAGAGCAGCGGCGTGTCCGGCTCGACATCCACGTCAAACGATTTGCCATTGATAGTGAGGTTTGCCATCGCGTTCCCCTGATTGGTCCAATCCATCGATTGAACTTCGAGGGGATGTTTGGACCGGAAACGGCAACAATTCAAATCAAGAATGCGCGGGGTGGGGGGCCGTCATTGCAGGGCAACCATCACGTCATTGCTTGGCTCCTTGACCAGGGGGCCCCCGCTTTTTCCACGTCATTGCGAGCGTTTAGCGAAGCAATCCAGCTTTCGCGCCGCGCCAAGAAAGCTGGATTGCTTCGTCGCAAGGGCTCCTCGCAATGACGGGCCCGGCGTGCGCTCCAGCGCTTCCTCCTCCGTCGTTGCGAGCGCAGCGAAGCAATCCACCTCTCGTCTTGCACCAGCATGGATTGCTTCGTCGCAAGGGCTCCTCGCCAACGGGCCGCGCGAATGCGCGCACCCGGTGGCGTGCCCACCATCTTATCATTTTCCGAAAATGGTGGGCACGGCGCAAGGGCGCCTTGGCCCACCCTTCGCGGTTGACAAGAAACGCCGGTGTGAGTTTGAGAGAGGGCGACCACAAGGGTCGCCCCAAGGGATCGACATGGCGTAGGGGCGACCCTTGTGGTCGCCCTTGCTTCAACAAGCCGCAGCAGTCGTAGGTCACCGTGCCCGAGGATGCGCGGAATCCGCGTCATCGCGCGCCCGCAGCGTCCACGTCGAGCGCAGGCCGCATGTCGGGAAAGGTCTGCATCGCTTGCGCCAGGAGCGATCGGCCATGGGCGAGCACCACGGTAGCCTCGTCCTCGCCCCTGCAGAATTCGGCGGCCGATGTGTTCGCCCAAAGCGCGATAGGCCTCCAATTGCTCCTCGGAGAACAACTGCTCCATCGTGGATTCCTGGGGAAAGTCGGGATTTCTCCTCTTGTAGTCGGTCACGTAGTCGTTCTCGTCGCCGCTCATCGAGGATTTGATGTAGATCAGAACGCCTTGCTCTCTGGCGCCACCCTCGGCCAGCGGCGGATAGTCGATCAGTCCGATCGCAACGTGAGGACCTGCTTGCGAAGATCTCTCGGCCGCCGCGAAAGTCTTCGAAACCAGGAGGGATCGCTCGGCGATCGGCTGCCAATCCAGAACGATGCGGGTGCCCAGATCGATGCGGCCGAAGCGCTCGAGTTGAACCAGGGAGGGGAAGACGTAGGTCGGATCGGCTTCCGCGTCGACGGCCACGATCAACGAACAACGCCGGCGGAGCAGTTCGTACACCCCGAGGTTCTCGATGTGACCGCCGTCGGTCAGGAACACGAAGCCGGCATTCTTGCCGCTGTTTTGATTGAGTTCCGCGACGTCCTGACCCGACTTGGAGAACGCCTCGCTCAGGAGACGCGTGGGACCGGGGCGTCCCCGCCAGCATCGAGCGAGTTTGCTTGTCTTGGCGTATCTTGCGATGTCGAAGGGATGCCGCATCCACCGTCCGAGCCTGATGTTGAGCAAGGCGATGGTCGGGGACAGCGGGCGCATCGAAGCCATTCCCATATTCGGCGCCGCGGCGGCGCCCGATATGGCCATCGCCGTGCCTGCATTCAGACCGTCCATCGCGGCCTCGGCCAATCGGGTATCCACGTATCCGGTCAGCTCGCTGCCGACAAACCGCTTGCTGAAGAGAAAAAAGTCCGCATTCCGGCCCCGGCGGTTCGCGAAGCGAGAGCCCGGAACGTTGAGCGCGACGTTGATCAGATGGTAGGGCGACGCCTCAGGGGCGAAGTCAGAAAGCAGGAAGCGGTCGGCCCCAACCAGCGAATCGTCTTTGCCATCCCTCTGGAACAGGAAGGCGCCACCCAGCCTGTCACGGTAGAGTTGATGGAGCGAGTTCGCATTGACGTTAAATAACGGCCAGAGCAACAGCTGAGCCAACGCCACGATCGCATAGGCGACGCTCGCGCGGTAGCCGGGGACGAACGTGCTCATATGCCGAAAAAGCCGTTCGAGAAAGGGCGGCGCGTGCGTCCAGGTATCGGCACCCCAGGGCTGTGCGCAGCTGGCGACCCCCCCAGCTTCGCACGATGTTATCCCGATCGCCCAATAGGCGAGCTGAAGGATCGTCAGCCATAGCAGCAGCGGGACGATCGCTGCCACGACGAGCAAAACGATCCGGCTCGCCCACTTTGATGCGGCATCCGAAAACGAGGAGGTGACGGCGGTGACGGCTTTCTCCGATATCCGCCGCAGGAACGGCATGGCGGCGAGCACGAGCGGTATGATCAGCCCGACGACCCGCTTAATGTCGTCGAACCAGCCGGAGGTTTTTGAAACAGCGTGATCCGCGCTGACTGGTTTTATGCCCAGCGCATCCGGCCCAAACATCAGCCTGAGGAGCGCAAGATGAAACTCAAGCACGATGGGAATTGCACAAATCAATAGAATAATCGTTGCACCCTCCGCAACCTGCTGTCGAATGGGCTTCGGCTGTATCGGAATGACGGACACGGCCAGCGCGTAGACGATCAGTAGGAGGACGAATAGACCTGCGGTGCAGATCGACAGCGGCCACCCGCTTTGAACGATGCCCTCGGGGAGCCAGGACAACCAGGACGGCGGGCTGGCGAGCGCACGCGTGTCCGGCTTCAAAAGCGCCAGAAACGCTGCGGCTAGAAGCAGCATTGGAAGCACGATGAAGACGTTCATCGCAATGCCACGGAGATAGATCACCAGAGCCGACAAGGCGGAGGACACCCCGTTTTGAAGCAGGTATCGAGAGCGGTCCCTGAGATGACGGGTTTCGTCGGTCTCTCCGATGTCTTCGCCCGTCTTTCCGAACGGAAATCTCCATGGCACGGGACCGTCGGCGGCTGCCGGAGTCCCGGCAGCCGCGGCAGTCTTCCGCGCGTCGCGTTCGGCCGCCGACATCGAGACCGTCAGCGACGTGCCGATGTAGCCGCCGCCCGACACGGTCGAAAGATAGTCGAACTTGCACAGGATGCCTTCGGCGTTAAGTGCCTGCAAAACCCCAAGACCGAACGACGCCGATCGGATCCCGCCTCCCGAAAGCGCGAGCCCCGTCATACCGTCCCGGACGCTCGGCGTCCTGTTCGCTCGCGCTTGTTTCCTGATGTCCGCGTATTCGGCGCCGTAGACCTCATCGAACTCCCTGACGAGATGCCACACCGTGTCCGAAGCAACGCCCGCCAACCTAGCGGTGGCCTGTTGGCGGTTCATTTGGGGCCCCCCGTTCGTGCTTTCTTGCTTCCTGTGCCAGACCTTGAAGGCCGCCTCGACCGGCCTTTTTGGATCGGCATCGAGATTTTATGGGCTGCTGAAAATAGTCCCTGTCGAGTGGCAAAAGCAACCTAAGATAGGACCTGACCGACAGAGCCGGATGCCACATGAACGGTGCCATCGTGAACCCACCATCTTTTCGCAACCGATAGGGTGGGCACGGTGCAAAGGGCGTCTTTTTGCAGCTTACGAAATCGGCGTCATCCGACGCGATCCGTGGGGTGAGCCGGAATGACGGAAATGCCAGGGTCAGAACGAACTGAGGCCGCTCACGCTCCCGCACCAAGCCCAAGGCGCGCATAAATTCGTCTGGCATAGGCGCCGAATGCGTCGGTGGTCTTGATCGGCAGCGCGCGCGGAAAGGGCAAGAGAATCGGGAAATAGTCCGCCATTCGCGCTGGCCCTGCTGTCAGCACCGCGCAATGCGAAGCCAGGAACACCGCCTCCTGGATGCTGTGGGTCACGAAGATGATGGTCTTGCCGCTGTCGCGCCAGATCCGCAGCATTTCCAGGTTCATCTGCTCGCGGGTCAGGGCATCGAGCGCGCCGAACGGTTCGTCCATCAGGATCAGCTTCGGATCGTGGACGAAAGCGCGCGCGATCGCCGCGCGCTGCTGCATGCCGCCCGACAATTGCTGCGGATATTTTTCCTCATAGCCGGCCAATCCGACCAGATGGAGCAACTCGCGCGCCCGGGCACGGGCGGGCTTGATCGGCAGGCCGACGATCTCGGCCGGCAACAGGACGTTGTCCAGCACGGTCCGCCATTTCAAGAGCAGGGGCTGCTGAAAAACCATGCCGATGTCGCGCGCCGGATCAAACGGCGTGTGCGCGTTGCCGATCTGAATGGTGCCGCCGTCGGCGTCGTGAAGCCCGGCCAGGATCTTCAGCACGGTGGTCTTGCCACAGCCGGAGGGGCCGACCAGCGAGATCAATTCGCCCTCCTGGACATCCATGGTGACGTCGGACACCGCGAGATGCTCCCGACCGCGCGTGCGATAGATCTTGCGAACGTTTCGAAGACGAATGAAGGGCTCCGGCTGCAAACTCATGCCAGCCATTTGTGCAGGTTGGCGGCCACGAAATCGTCGTCGCTGAGATCGGCGTGCTCATTGCAGACACGGTCGATCTCATGCAATTGGCCGGGGCCTAGGCCCTCGGCCGGGTCGAGACACCAGATCCCCCGCAGCAGACCCTGCCGCCGCAGCACCTCGTGGCAACCCGCGATGCAGCCGTGGAAATGATTGGCGACATCGAAGAAAGCGCTGTTGCAGTCGGTGACGCGGGCATCCAGCGCCAGGAGTTCGGCGGATAGGCTCTCCTGTTGGCGCGCGGCGCGGCACATTTCAAAATGCTTGACGGCGGTTGCGGTCCAGACCGACCAGTGCCCGAGCAGGCCGCCGCGTATAGAGGCGCGGGTGGTGACGCCGCGCTCGCGCAGGTCGAACGGCAGCGCGAGGTCGAGCAGGATATGGTCGTCGTTGCCGGTGTAGAGCGCGATGCGATCGAGCGCGCCGGCGGCGTTGACGCCGCGCAGCACATCGAGCGTGCGGTAGCGATTGAACGGCGCGATCTTGATGCCGATGACGTTGTCGATCTCGGCAAAGCGCCGCCAGAATGCGGCGCTGAGGATGACGCCGCCGACCGCGGGCTGCAGATAGAAGCCGAACAGCGGGATTTCGCGGGCCACCGCCGCGCAATGGGCGATGATGTCGTCTTCGGATGCGGCTTGCATGGCAGCGAGACTGAGCAGCCCGGCATGATAACCGATGCCGAGCGCGGTCTTCGCTTCGGCGATGGCCTGCTGCGTTGGTCCGGCGAGGCCGGCGATCAGCGCCAGTGGCCTCCTGGTCCAGGCCGCCGCCGTCTCTGCCGCCAGTTCGAGCACCGGCCGGTAAAGACCGACGTCGCGGATGGCGAATTGGGTGGTGTGGACGCCGACGGCGAGGCCACCGGCGCCAGCGTCGATGTAATAGCGGGTCAGCGCGCGCTGGTGAACAGCGTCGAGGGCGCGATCGGCGTCGAGCGCCAGCGGATGGGCCGGAATGACCGTGCCTTCGGCGATCAGGTGCCTGACCTCGGATTTCATCCGGCTATGATGCATGGTCCCGATCCCTTATCCAAATTCCGGGCCGGCGACCGCGAACGGCAGCTCGGCTGATCCGGCGCTGACGCGGCCAAATCGCATGCGCTGAAAGGGCCGCTCGATGATCCAGCCGGCGCCGGTGAGGCCTTGCAGAAAATCATCCCGCGAGCTGACGGCGTCGATCAAGAGCGGAGATGTTTCGGATCGAACGATATCGCTGACCAGCGCCAGCGCCGCATCCGCGCGATCCGCAAACAGGGGGCCGATATGGCGGGCCTTGTGGCCATCGCGGACCAGGGCCGTGGCATCGCCATGGCAAAGCAGCCGGGAACCCGGGCGCCGAGCAAGTTCGGTCAGCAGGGACGCGCGATCAAATCCCATGGCGCTGGTGTCGCGCGCGACGAAGCGCGCCAGTTCGAGGCTCGGCGGCGGTTGCGGCACTTCGGCGATGGGGCGTGAATTCTCAAGCCGCAGCCGCCGCAGTTGCAGCGTCGGCTTGAAACCCAGCGGGCCATAGACCGCGGCGCCGGCCGGCGTCGCATCGAGCCAGGGGCGTGAGACCCTGTTTCTGCGCCGCATGCTAGACATCGATCGAGCAGTCTTGTCGCAACACCGCGGCGGCGCCAGCGCGCGGTCACCAGCACCATGCTGATCCAGGCCTGACCGGAGGCGTAGGGCAGCAGCGCCGCGCTCGCGATCAGGACGCCATCCTCGTCGCGCATGCCGAACACGCTGCCCTCGCGCAGGAAGAAGCTCCAGTCGGCCTCGTTTTGATTCCAGCCGGCCTCTTTCGATAACTCCAAGCCTGCCGTCGCATCGTCCGAATCGAGCCGGACGATGGCGAGAGGCTCAATAGCGACCATCGCGCACCTCGTATTTGGTCGGCTTGCCAAGGTTCGGCATCGCCCGCGCCACCCAGTCCGCGGTCCAGGCGATCAGCCTGTTGGTATCGACCACCGGCAGGCCGAACAATTTGACCGCCTGGGAGGTATCGGTGAGCCATGCCGTCGGCTGTTCGGCGCCGACGATGACGGGTTCGTGCCCCAATAGCGTGCCAAGCTTGCTTGCGAGATCGCGCACGCGGAGGATTTCATGGCCGCTGACATTGATCGGCGAGGTCGGCGTGTCGCAATAAGCGAGGCAGCGTAGCGCCTGCGCCGCGGCGTCGCCCTGCCAGATGAAATTGACATGGCCGAGGCTGACGTCGATCGGCTTGTTCGCGAGAACCTTGGTGGCGATGTCGTGCAGCACGCCATAGCGCATGTCGATCGCGTAATTCAGCCGGAACAGCCGGCCGGGCGTGGCGAACTTCCGCGAGAAGTACTCGAACAGGCGCTCGCGTCCGACACAGGATTGGGCGTACTCGCCGGGTGGATCGGGCGGAACGCCCTCATCGGCCCCGGTTCCGCCGACCGCCACGAACGGATAGACGCAGCCGGTCGAGAAGGCCACGATCTTCGAACCCGCGAAGGCCTGCGCGACCAAGGCGGGAACGTGGGTGTTCATCGCCCAGGTCAGCGACAGATCGCCTTGCGCGCCGAACTTGCGTCCCGCCATGAAGATGATGTTCGGTGCCTTGGGCAGCCGGTTGATGGCGGTCTCATCGAGCAGATCGCAGCCCAGCGTCTCGATGCCGCGGGCTTTGAGCCAGCTCAGGACGGAAGGATCGCTGAAGCGGGCGACGCCGATGATACGGCGTTGCGGCAGGGCCGCCCTGGCAAGGCCGGCCACCGTGGGTCCCATCTTACCGGCGACGCCGAGGATCATGATGTCGCCTTCGACCTTCTGGAGATCCTCGATCAGCGCCTGGCTCGGCCGGCACAGCAGATCGTCAAGGGCCGCGACATCGGGGATCGTATCCGGCAGAGAGTTCGCGCGTCAGCAGCATGTCGTTTTCCCGATGTGATCTATTGCAGCCGCACGTCCCGGACCACGAACAGCCGTTCGAGGCCAAGCACCAGGCCGTAGAGCGCCACTCCCAGCAGCGTCAGAAGTACGACGGCCATCAGCATCGCCGGGGTGTCGAGCGAGGACTGAACCTGGATCATGAGATAGCCGAGCCCGCGTTCGGAGGCGATGAACTCGCCGACGATGGCGCCGGCGACTGCGAGAATGGCACCGACCTTCATTCCGGAAAACACATAGGGCAAAGCGCCCGGCAGCTGGATCTTGCGGAACAGGGTCCAGCGCGAGCCGCGCAGCGATCTGACGAGATCCAATAGATCGGGCTCGACTTCGCTCAAGCCGCGCGCCGTCGTCAGCAGCATCGGGAAGAAGCAGATGCTGAAGGCGATCAGAATGTTGGAGAAAATTCCATAGCTGAACCAGACGATGAACAGCGGGCCGAGCGCTACCTTCGGCACCATGTTCAGGGTGACGAACAACGGCAGCAGCAACAGGCTCAACAGTTGCGACCAGGAGAACAGGACCGCCAGGGTTACGCCGACCAAGGCTCCGAGCGCGAAGCCACCGAGGATTTCGACCGCGGTTACGGCGAGGTTCGACGCCCAGGCATATTTCGCCGATACCAGCGTCGCAAGCGTGGCCAGCGGCGAGGGCAGTACAAATCTCGGCACATCGAAGGCGTCGACCGAGACCTGCCACAGCACGATGACGGCCAGATGCACGAGCAGAATGATCGCAACCGACCGGGCTGAGCGCGTACCGTCGCTGGTCACCGCATGCTCCCTGTTCGTTCAATTGACAATGGCGCGGTCGCCTTGTTGCATTGGTAACGACTACAGGGCGCAGCGGCAAGGCGATCCGATCAGCCGACACCAGGCGCCAAGAAGATCAAGGCGAGATGGCACGATCTGCAACGACGGGAGAACGGCGATGAAACGTGTGGGGATAGCGGGCTTGGCTCTCGCGCTGGCGGTGCAGGCGGCTCCTGCCGTCGCGGCCGAGTCCGTCAATCTGATCCTGAACTGGACGCCGACCGCGGACCATTCGCCGTTCTATTACGCCAAGGCCCAGGGCTGGTACGAGAAGGCGGGGATCGATCTTAACATCGAGGTCGGCAAGGGATCGGGGGTGTCGTCGCTGAAGGTGGGCTCCGGCGGCTCGGCGTTCGGGATCGCGGATCTCGCGACCATGCTGGTGGCGCGCAGCAAGGGCGCCGATGACGTGGCGCTGATGAGCATCTACGCCAATACCGGCCAGACCTTTTATTGGCTGAAGAGCTATGGTGTCGACAGCGTCAAGGATTTTCCCGGCCACAAAATAGGCAATCCGCCCGGCGACGCCTCGCGCGTGATGTGGCCCGCTTTCGCCAAGGCGGCAGGGATCGCGCCCGATGCCGTCAACTTCGTCAATGTCGGGCCGACCGCCAAGATCGCGGCGCTGAAGAGCCACACCGTCGATATCATCAGCGACTTCTACAATGAGCATGACTTGAAGGTGATCGTGTTCGGCAGCGATCTCGGGTTTGTCAATTGGAAGGACATCGGCCTCAACCCCTATGGCAATTCACTGATCGTCAACGGCGCTTTTCTTGCGAAAAATCCGAAGCTGGTCGAGGATTTCGTCAGGATCAGCCAGAAGGCGTTCGCGGCCTGCGTCGCCGATGTCGACCCGTGCCTGAAGGCGCTGCTCGACCAGGTGTCGGGGCTCGATAAGGAAAACCAGGAGCGCCAGTGGGAACGGATCAAGTTCCTGATGACCGACGACTTCACCACGACCAAGGCGCTGGGCTGGATCGATGGCGAACGCATGAAAAAGGACTACGAGCTGGTGCAGACCTATCTCGGCATGGAGAAGCCGTTTCCGGTCGAAGATGCATTCACGACCAGAATGCTCGACACCTCGATCAAGATGGACGCCAGCAAGGTCAGGAAGTGAGATGGGCCGCGCAACAGAATGACGGAGCGCTGCGTAGTTCCGTAGGGTGGCAGAGCCAGCGAGAGGCGCGAACGCGCGGCTCGACGGCGTGCCCACCATCTTTCCGCATCCGAACATGGTGGGCACGGCGCAAAGGGCGCCTTTGCCCACCCTACGAAATGTTCTGGTCAGGGACGACCGCTGAGCGAGGCGCCGGGCAGCAACAGCGAATTGAAGTCGCTGCGTGCCGGCTGCTGGGTCAAGCCGACCCCAACGGACAGACTGACATTCGGCGCCGGCTGGAATTCCACGCCGGCATGCGCGCTGTAGCCGGGCAATGTGGTGGACGTGTTGTCGTAAGAGGCAAAGGGGCCGCCGATGCCGGGGTTGTATTTCAAGGTGTCGAAACCGGCATAGACCCTGAGAGGTAATCCACCCGAGTTCTGGAAGGTGTAGCCGAACTGCACGCCCTGGTAGGAAAGCGAGCTGCCGAATGCGCCTGCCGGGCTGATGCCGTTCATGCCAAAACCCAGACCACCGGTTTCGCTGCCGACAAACCAGCCGTTCGGAAAATTGTAGCGCAGATAGGAAAAGCCGCCGCGCCGGGCGTCACCGTCGTCAAAGCTCGGAAAGTTGCCGTACGTGTTTGAGCTCGGGCCGGCGGCCACATTGCCACTGAGGCCGAAGGGCCAGTTGGGTATCCAATAGGTCACGGGAGCGGCCTGGGCATGGGCCGTCCGCCCGCCCAGAGCGAGCGCGGCCAATACGATTGCGAAAGCTAATCTGCCTGCGAAAATGGACATCCGCACATCGCCAAGTGATCTGAAACTATACACGGCAGGCATCAAAAATGCCAGCGTGGCCCCGCCGCGCCGTCGCCAGGAGATCCGACACAACACGTGACGGGCCCATCGACGAAATTTCTGTTGGCTATCGGGGCTAGAGTTTCGGCACGTTGCCCGGCGGCGTGGAGATCCGCCCGTGCTTCGCCGCGTCAAGCGCATCGCCGTCGATCGCTGCCGCGCTGATGATGCGCTTGAAATCGGTCAGCGTGAATTGGGCATTGCCAACCCGGTCCGGCGCAATGCCCGGCGTCAGCTGCACGCTGAGGGCGCCGTCGCAGTTGGCCCCCTTGGCCTCGTCCAGCATCGCGGTCAGCGTTTTATCCTTGCTCTGCAAACGTTTCACCACCGCCACGCAGCTGCCCCGGCCATCGGCGCCGTCGAGCTTGATCGCAGATCTCGGATCCAGCGGCCGGAGAAGCGCGTCAGGTAACGCCGTCTCCTTGTACTTGGCGCCCACGCCGACGATCCTGCCTCCGCGATAAATGTAATAGAGATGCTGATCTCCCACGATGGTTGGCGCGCCGTATTTGTCCACGACCTGTTTGATCATCTCGGTCATGATAGGCTGCTGGTCCGGCGCAAACGTCAGGTTTCGGGTGACGAAATAGGCGTGGTTTGCGCTCGCCGGCGAAGTGAAGCTGCCCGAAAGCACTTCGCCGGTCTGCTGTGGGCCAGCGGGAACATCGAAGGTCAAAGCCGCGATGTAGCTGACGGCGGTGCTGCCGAACGTCTGCCGCTGGATGTCGGTCTTGGTATCGGCACGCCCCTTGAAAGCCAATTCAAAGATCGCCTGCGCGGCCTCTGCCGTGGAGTCGGTGGAGATGCCAAGAATATCCGGGCGCGCACTAGCCGCAAAGGCGGACTCGGGTGTCTTCGGCTTGATGTCGTCGGCCAAGGACGCCGCGGGGAGGGTTGTCAGGCTCATGGAAAGAATTGCAAACAGGGCGCGGCCTAACATGGATCACCTGAAAGCCAAATCGAGAAACAAAAGCGAAAGGATTACGCCAATTTCCGACCCACGATGTCAATATCGGAGTTTGGTTTTCGCTTACCCCCAGGGCACGCGTTCAAATTCGATCGGCGGCTGGCGGCTCGCGGCGAGCCGCTCATTCTGCCTGCAAGCCTGAAAGCTTGATCACTGCCGTCAGCTTCTCGTGGTCCGCTTTCATCAGCGCGGCGAGCTCGTTCAGGGCCATCGGCCTGCCCGGGATGTCCGCTATCGCCAGTTGTCGTTGAACGTCGGGATTCTGCAGCGCGTGGCTGATCCCGTCATGGATCTTCTCAACCAGCGCCTCGGATGTGGCTGACGGCACATAGATGCCATACCAGGGAAGATAGGCGGCCTCCGGGTAGCCGGCTTCCGCGATCGTCGGCACGTCCGGAAGATCGGGTACGCGTTTTTCCGTGAAGACCGCGAGCGGCTTGACGGTGCCATCCCTGATATGCGGCAGCGCCAAAGCCAGCGAGACGATCTCGAAATGCACGAGGTTGGTCATCAGGTCGAGCAGTGCCTGCGGCTGTCCCTTGTAGCCGATATTGGTCAGCTTGATGC
This sequence comes from uncultured Alphaproteobacteria bacterium, assembly GCA_963736075.1. Lineage (GTDB taxonomy): Bacteria > Pseudomonadota > Alphaproteobacteria > Rhizobiales > Xanthobacteraceae > Bradyrhizobium. The sequence goes on from CAVTNW010000043.1 coordinate 114,753, forward strand.
CGGCCGCCTGAAACAGCTTTTGCGCGGTCAGATCAATCGATGACCCGGTGCCGGGGTTGCCGAAATTGAGCTGGCCGGGCGTGCTGCGCGCCAGCGCGACGAAATCGGCCAGCGTCTTGACCGGCATTGCGGGCGGCACGACCGCCACGCTCTGGTTCCACACCGCCAACCCGACGCACTTGAAATCCCGTATCGTGTCCCAGCCGGCATCCTTGTACAGGCTTGGATTGACTAGCACGGCAGGGCCCGTCACCAGCCACGTGTAGCCGTCAGGGTCACTTCGGGCCACCGCCGCGGTGCCGATGTTGCTGTTGGCACCCGGCCTTGCCTCCACGACGATGGGTTGCTTCCAGTCACGGCCGACCTGTTCGGTCACGGCGCGGGCCACGATGTCGACAATGCCGCCGGCAGGGTAGGGTACGACGATGTGGATCGGCCGGTTCGGGTAATCGGACTGCGCCTGCGCCGGCGCACTTGCCGCGAGCAGCAGGACGGCGAGGCTTGCCGCAACGCCGATGTCACCAGGTCTCTTCATTTTCGTCCCCACCTCGTTGCCCGTCTTGAGCGATGGGCTTCTTGCTTATGTCGGCCAGTCTGCCGGGTTAAATCGCCCCGCCGCCCGCGCGGCGATGCCTTACGCGTTTTCGACCAGCGCGCGGATGCTGCGCGCGAGGCCGAGGATCCGCGGCCCGCATTCGCGCTCGATCTGCTCGGCGCTGAAGCGGAACGAGGGAATGCCACAGTTCACGGCAAGACAGTCGCCCGCAGCCGTGCGGTAAAGCGGTGCGGCGACGCCGAAGATCTCCCGCCGCCATTCGCCAAGCGAAATCGCAAAGCCGCGTTTTCTGTAGAGCTCGATGTCGGGCAAGGTGCGCGCCTGCACGTATTCAAATTCTTCCGGACGCTCTGACTTTACCGTGCGAATATAAAGCTGAAGTTCATCCTCGGTAAACAACGTCAGCAGCGCGCGGCCGACGGCGGTAGGTGCCAGCGATCCTGTGAAGCCGACATCGGGAACGTGCGGCACGGCATCCGTCGTCCTCAGGGTTTCGACATAGATGAAATCGAGGCCGAACGGCATGGCGATCGATACGGTGCCGCCGGCATAGGCGGCGAAGTCGCGCATCAGCGGGCGCGCCAGCTGCCGGACCTTGAGCGCGGACAGCACCGGATAGGCTGCAGCCAGGATGCCAAGACCGAGCTCGAAGCGTCCTCTGGCGTCACGCTTCAGATACCCAAGATGCGCCAAGGTGTAGGTCAACCGCGAAACCGTCGGCCTCGACAAACCCGTCCGCAGCGCCAGGTCGCCATTCGACAACGATCTTCCGTTGCGGAAGGCAGCGAGAACATCCAGCCCGTGTGCCAGCGTCGTGGCAAAGGCCGGATCGCTTTGGTTGGCGGCGAGACTGGACCTGGGGGGCGCCGGGAGGTCTGGAGGGGGAGCTGTAGCCATGCCAAATACTGGACAAAATAAGACTTTCTGTCAATATAATGGAACACATTTGCAATTCGTGTTGGCATACGATTAGATATTTCTCTACCAGGGAGAAAATCATATTGGATTTCGAACTTTCCGCCCGGTCGGAGCAGTGGCGCCAGCGGCTGCAGGCGTTCTTCGACCAAGAGGTGCTCCCGCGTCATCGTGACTGGCTCGATCACGTCGCAACCAATCGCGAAACCGCCCCTTTCATGGGTGAACTGCAACGCAAGGCGCGCGCGGCTGGATTGTGGAATCTCGGCCTGCCGGAACTCGCGGCAGACGAACCCGGCACACGGCTTTCAAATCTCGACTACGCGCCGCTGGCCGAAATCATGGGGCGGCTATTTTGGGCGCCTGAGGTGTTCAACTGTCAGGCGCCCGACGTCCCCAACATGGTCGCCCTGCAGAACTGTGCGACGCCGGCCCAGAAGGCGCGCTGGCTGCGTCCGCTGCTGGAAGCCGAGACCCGCTCGGCCTTCGGCATGACCGAACCCGACGTCGCCAGTTCGGACGCGACCAATATCGCGACCACGATGGTTCGCGATGGCGACGACTACGTCGTCAACGGGCGCAAATGGTTCATTACCGGCGCCGCCCATCCCGGCTGCAGCTTCCTGATCGTGATGGGAGTGACCGATCCGCAGGCCGACCGAACCCGGCGCCACTCCTGCGTCATCGTGCCGATGGATACGCCCGGCGTTCGCCTGGTGCGCCGGCTGCGCTGGATGGGCTGCGAGGATCATGTGGCGCCGATCGGCGAGCTTACCTTCAATGATGTCCGCATCAGCAGGGCCAACCTGCTCGGGGAAGAGGGCGAGGGCTTCAAGGTAGCCCAGATCCGTCTCGGTCCGGCACGCATTCACCACTGCATGCGTTCGATCGGCCTGTGCGAACTCTTGATCGAACTGATGATGGCGCGATCGGCGGAGCGCGCCGCGTTTGGACGCAGCATCAATCAATACGACACCGTGCAGCGCTGGATCGCGATATCCCGCGTCGAACTCGAACAGGCCAGGTTGCTGGCCTATCGCTGTGCTTGGCGGCTCGATCAGGCCGGCCACCATGGCGCGTGGCGCGACGTATCGCTCATCAAGGTGGCAGTTCCCGCCATGCTGCAAGGCATCGCCGACCGCGCCATGCAGGTGTTCGGGGCGATGGGCGGATCCGACGATACGCCAATTCATCAGGCGCTGGCCTGGGGGCGGCTGCTGCGGATCGGCGACGGGCCGGACGAAGTTCACCTGCGGCAGATCTTCCGCATGGAGGCGATGCCCCCCTGGTCGATCGACACATCGCCCTATCTTGCCGCAGGCTCCGCACACGATCAAAACCTGATTTCCGCTGTTTGCGAAGGATGATGATATGACCCAGACAGGACACGGCCCAGCATCCAGGCAAGCATCGAGCGGGGCTCCCAGGGAAGCCTCGGCATCGGTCGTCGCGCAGCAGGCGGCGATGCGCAACGCGTTGCCGTTTTCGGATACGCGTGATTTCGACGATGCGTCGCGCGGCTTCATCGGGACGCTGGACGACGCCCGGATTACCACAGCCAGCGGCAGGGTGGTCTGGAGTCTCGATCCTTACAGCTTTCTGTCCGAACCCGAGGCGCCGTCGACCGTCAACCCCAGCCTGTGGCGGCAGTCGCGGCTCAACATGAATCATGGGCTGTTCGAGGTCGTGCCCGGCGTCTATCAAATTCGCGGGTTCGATATCGCCAACATGACGCTCATCGAAAGCGAGCGCGGCGTGATCGTGGTGGATACGCTGACCGCGATCGAGAGCGCACGCGCGGCGATGGCGCTCTATTTCCAGCACCGCGGCAAGAGACCGGTGGTCGCGGTGATCTTTACCCACACCCATACCGACCATTGGGGTGGCGCGCGCGGCGTGCTCGACGACGACAGGTTGGCGAGCGACGGGGTGCCGATCATCGCCCCGAATTTCTTCATGGAGCATGCGGTTTCGGAAAACATCATTGCCGGACCGGCGATGCTGCGACGGGCGCAATATCAATTCGGGCCGTTTCTGGCCAAGGGGCCGCGCGGCCAGGTCGATTGCGGATTGGGCAAGTCGATGGCATCGGGTGCGGTGGCGCTGTTGCGGCCGACCGATCTGATCATGGCGACCGGCGACACGCGCACCATCGACGGGATCGAGTTCGAATTCCAGATGGCGCCCAACAGCGAAGCGCCGGCGGAGATGCATTTTTACCTGCCGCGCTACAGACTGCTGAACCTCGCGGAGAACTGCACGCATAATTTTCACAATCTGCTGCCGTTCCGCGGCGCCGACGTGCGTGACGCGCTCGCCTGGTCGAAATATCTCGGTGAGGCGCTGCGGATGTGGGGCGGCAAGGCCGAGGCGATGTGCGGTCAGCACCACTGGCCGGTCTGGGGCCATGAGCGCATCGACACCATGATCCGCCAGCAGCGCGATCTCTACAAATTCGCCCACGACCAGACCATCCGCCTGATGAACCACGGCCTCACCGCGACCGAGATCGCGGAGACGATCCGGCTGCCGTCGAGCCTCGAAGGCGCCTGGCACGGGCGAGGTTACTACGGCCATATCCGGCATAACGTGAAGGCGATCTATCAGAAATACCTCGGCTGGTATGACGCCAACCCGGCCCATCTCGATCCGCTGCCGCCGGTCGAGTCCGGCAAGAAATACGTCGAATATATGGGAGGCGCGGAGGCGATCTTGAGCCGAGCGACCAGGGATTTCGCCAACGGCGAGTTTCGCTTTGTCGCGCAGGCCCTCAGCCATCTGGTATTTGCCGATCCCGACAACCAATCGGCCCGCGCGCTGCTTGCTGACACCTTCGAGCAGCTCGGTTATGGCGCGGAAAGCGCGACCTGGCGCAATGCCTATCTGTTCGGCGCCCAGGAATTGCGCCAGGGCATGCCGGTCGCGTCACCGCGCTCGACGATCCCCAGGGAAACGCTGGCCGCGCTGCGCACAGAGCAATTGTGGGACGTGCTCGGCGTCAGGCTGAACGGGCCCAAGGCCGAAGGCAAGCACATCGTGCTGAACTGGATGTTTACCGATACCAAGGAGACATTCACCCTCACGCTTGAAAATTGTGCGCTGACCTATAGCGCCGCGGCGGCGGCCGCGGCCGATGCCACCTTTACCCTGACGCGCGGTACCCTCGACGAGGTGATCGCGAAGCAGACCAGTTTTCCGCAAGCCGTTGGCAGCGGCAGGATCACCTGCACCGGCGATCCGATGCGGCTTGCCGAGTTGATGGGACTGATGGATGAATTTCCGCGGATGTTCGAGATCGTCGAGCCAAAGCGGGCGGTTGTGATTTAGACGTGCACTAAATCCCGAGATAAGCCGCCTGGACCTGCTTGTTGCCGGAAAGCTCCGCGCTGCTGCCGTGCATGATCACACGGCCGCTTTCGAGCACATAGGCGCGCTGTACCAGCGACAGCGCGCGGCTGACGTTCTGCTCCACCAGCAAAATCGCGGTGCCCATTTTGTGGATCTCGGCGATCTTTTCGAAGGTCAGGTCGGTCATGACCGGCGCCAGGCCCAGCGAGGGTTCGTCGAGCATCAATAGCCGGGGTTTCAGCATCAGGCCGCGGCCGACCGCCAGCATCTGCTGCTCCCCACCGCTCATGGTGCCCGCCAGTTGCTTCCTGCGCTCGGCCAGCCTCGGGAAGATGCCGTAAACCAGGTCGAGGGTGCTGCTGCGCTCGGCTTTTGCCCTCGGAACATAGGCGCCGATCTCGAGATTTTCCTGCACCGTCATCTCGGGAAAGACTTGGCGTCCCTCCGGGACGTGGGCAATGCCCAATTCCGGAATCCGGTGCGGCGGAAGCGAGGCGAGGTCGGTGCCGGCGAAGCGGATCACGCCGGACTTGAGCTTTACGAGCCCCGAGATGACGCGCAGCGTCGTGCTCTTGCCGGCGCCGTTGGCGCCCAACAGGCCGACGGCTTCGCCCTCGGCGATCTCGATGCTGACGCCGGAGATCGCGGGCACCGAGCCGTAACTGGCGCTCACGGCGTCTAGCTTGAGCAAGAGGTTTGCCCCGCGGCGGGAGGGTGTACGTACGAGCCGAGATAGGCGCGGATCACTTCCGGATTCTCCACGATTTCCTTAGGCGCGCCTTCCGCGATCTTCTGGCCGTGATCGAGCACCACGATGTGGCGGGCGACCGCCATGATGGCCCGCATCACGTGCTCGACGATGATGATGGTCAGCCCGCGCCGGATAAGTTTTCCGACCAGAGCTACCGCCTGATCGATCTCCGAAGGGTTCAGCCCGGCCATGACTTCATCGAGTAACAGCAGCCGCGGCTGCGTCGCCAGCGCACGCGCCATCTCGAGCCGGCGCTGGTCAATGGTGGTCAGGTCTTTCGCGGCGGTCTGCTCCTTGGCCGTCAGGCCCACGAACTCGATCGCCTCGCGCGCCTTGACGCGTGCGACGGCTATGTTCTTGTCGCGCAGGAAAGCCCCGGTCATGACGTTGTCCAGCACCGTCATGGCGCCGAATGGCTTTGCCACCTGGAAGGTGCGCGCCAGGCCGTGGGCGCAGATCTCGTGTGGCCGAAAACCCGTGATCTCACGGCCGTAGGCCAGGACCGAACCCTGGTCGGGCCGGTGAAATCCGGTGATGAGGTTGAAGCTCGTGGTCTTGCCGGCGCCATTTGGCCCGATCAGCGCTACGGTTTCATTTTCCTGCACGCTGAAGCTCAAGTCCTGGACGGCGCGCAGCCCGCCGAATCGTTTGCTGAGGCCGCGGATCACGAGTGCTTCTGCCATCGGGCCGCCCCTCTACGCTCGTGCCGGTTTGCTGCTGGCATAGCGTTGCCGGGCTTCGCCGATCATGCCCACCAGTCCGGTCGGCCGCCAGAGGATGACGGCAATCAGGATCAGGCTGTAGACGGTGAGCTGAACGCCACCGATCGAACTGCCAAGCCAGCTTTGCAGCAGTGTCGAGGTGGTTTCCAGCAGGATGGTCCCGATCACCGGGCCCCACAGCGTCCCGATCCCGCCGACGATCGACACCAGCGCCGCTTCGATCGAGATGTTGAAGCTGAAGGCGGTGGCCGGATCGATGAAGTAGATGTATTGGGTATAGAACGTACCGGCCAGAGCGGTGAGAAACGCGCTGACCAGGTAGATGTCGCGCTTGATCCGGGGGGCATTGACCCCGATGGCTTCGGCGGCGTCTTCATCCTCGCCGATAGCGACCAGGTAATAACCCATCCAGGATCGCTCGATCAGATAGGTGACCAAAAGTCCGAGCCCGAGCAGGCCGAGCACGACGTAGTAGTAGGCGGCCTTGGTCTCGAACTGCATCATCAGCGGCGCGCTGCCGAGGTTCGGAATGGTCGTGCCTTCGGCACCCCAGGCCAGATCGCGAAATTTCAGGAAGATCAGCATCAGGGCCTGCGCCGTGGCAATCGTGGCGATGGTGAAATAGGGGCCGCGCAGGCGGAAACAGAGCCAGCCGATCGGCAGGCTCGCCAGCATGGCCACCCCGCCGCCGGCGATCATCCCGATCCACGGTGAAATGCCGAAATCGACCTGCAGGATGGTCGATGTGTAGGCGCCGAGCCCGAAATAGGCGGCATGACCGAGCGAAAGCTGTTTGGCGTACCCGCCCATCAGGTTCCAGGCGACACCGATGAACGAAAACAGCAGGATGCGGATGAAGATGTCGATCGCAAACGAGCTCTTCACCACGAGCGGCAGCGCGATGACAAATAGGATCCCGATCACTGCCCATAGCAGGGGGAACACGCGGAGTTTCGGCTCGGTCATCGCGCTCTCCCGCCGCCGAGGCCGGTCGGTTTGAAGGCGAGCGTCAGGAGCAGCATGGCAAATACCACGATCGATCCGGAATCCGCGCCGACGAATTGAATCCCCAGCGATTCGGCGATCCCCATCATCAGGCTGGCGATGAGCGCGCCGATCACATTGCCGAGCGTTCCAAGCACCACCGCGACGAAGGCCATCAGAACAAATACCTGTCCGACCAGTGGATAGGCCGAATAGAACGGCATCAGCAGCGAGCCGGCAGCGCCGGCGAGCGCCAGCGCGATACCCAGCGCCACGCAGAATACCCGGTTGGGGTTGATGCCCATCAGCATTGCCACGTCGCGGTTCTGCGCCGCGGCGCGCATCGCCTTGCCGAGGTCGGTGGTATGCAGGAAGAGCCACAGCGCGCCACTGAGCAGCATCGCGACGACAAAGGCGATCAGCTTCGCCTCCGGAATGTAAAGCCCGCCGACGTGAAAGGCTTCGTCCGAATAGGAGGTGTGAACGGTGCGGTAATTGGCCGTGAACAGCATCAGAGCCAGGTTGAGCAGCAATAGCGACAGCGCAAACGTCAGAAAAATCTGCGGCATGTCGTTTGGTCCCAGCACCCGGCGGATCAGATAATGCTGGATCAGCACGCCGGCCACGAACAGCACCGGCATTGAAACAAACAAGGACAGCAGGGGATCGATGCCGTACTGGTTGGCAAGAAAGAAGCTGATGTACATCCCGATCATGACGAATTCGCCCTGGGCGAAATTCACGATCTTGACCACGCCGAAGATCAGCGTGACGCCGATGCTGACCAGGGCGTAGATGCCGCCAATGAGCAGGCCGTTGATCACGGCCTGGGCTACCGTCTCCCACATCTGAAATGACCGGCGGTCAGGTCTTCAGCAGCGGCGCGCGGGCGTCTTCCTTGGGGAAGACGCTGGCCAGATCGCCGTTCTGCCACTGCACACCGACCGGCCGGCCATAGACGTTCTTGCCGTCGGGGCCGAACTTCACCTTTCCGCCCGGCGCCATGGCCGCATATCCCGAGGAGACATCCAGGCTCGACAGCGCGTCACGAACCTTTTGCGGATCGGCGGATGCCGCCCGCTCGAGCGCGTCAGCGATCATGAAGGTCTGGGCGACCAGGCCGCCGGCATATTCGAACAGGAATTCCCCGGTACGCTTCTTGTATTCCTCATTTACCTTGGCGGAATTGGCATCCATGTCGTGGTTCCAGTGCGCCACGCCCTGCAGGCCCTCGGCGAGTTTTCCCACGTTCTTGTAGAAGTCCGGAATGACGAAGCCGCCGGAACCGCCATTGATCGCGATGTTGAGGCCGACCTGCTTGACGGAGCGCACGATCAGAATCAGGTCGTTGAGGTAGGAGACCGAGAACAGGGCGTTCGCGCCCGAGGATTTGACCTTGTTGATCAGCGGGCTGGCGTCGGTGAATCCCGCCGAATAGGGCTCGAACATGACGATCTCGACGCCCTCGCCAGGTGCCAATTCCCTGAGCCCGTTCGACGTCGAGGTGCCGAACGCGGTGTTTTCAAAGATCACCGCCACTTTCGGATGCTCACTGACCAGCTTGGCCATTTGCAACTGCGCGCGGGCGAACTGCGAGGCCCGCGCAAACGGCGTAAATGTATAGGTTCGACCCTTGTTGAGCTGATCCGAACTCGATCCCGATATCAGCGGCACATGAGCGCGTTCGGCGACTTCGCTTGCAATCAGGGTCAACGCGCTGGCGAAACAGCCGTGGATCGCGGATAACTTGTTGCCGCTGATCAACCGGTCGGTTTCGGTGCGCGTCACCGTGGTGTCGCTCTGCACGTCGGAGAGGATCAGGTTGAGTTTGGCGCCGCCAAGCGATTTGATGCCCCCGGATTCGTTGACCATCTCGACGGCAAGCTTGGCAGCCGCGACGCAGCCGACGCCGATCTGCGCCATGCTTCCGGTTGTTGGGTAGAGCGCGCCGATATTGACGGGATCGGCGGCCCAGCCACGCAGCGGCACCGCGCCGAACGCGCTGGCGGCGAGGATTCCACCGGTTTTGAGGAGAAATTTGCGGCGGCTTTGCTGCCTTGCACGGGTCTGACCCGGGTCTGCATTATTAATGACCGAAGGCCGGTGCTGCTTTTTCATATCGTTCCCCCCGCGTGGCCCCAGGAACAGACTTCTGTCCGTTTGCTCATTACGAGACCGAGGCTCGACCTCATAAGAACACGTAATTCGTCAAGTTCAAAGGGGCGATCGGCTGACAAGCGGCTAAGGCTACGGCCCCGGCGAGGTGCGCCGCAACGTGTGCCAGGCCCACCCATGGGTGAAGTTCAGCCGGTCCACACGTATCGAGAATCGGCGGCGTCGGCTCCATATTATTGGCAATCTGGCCGCGGTCCGCCCGCCCTCGCGTGAACGCGGCAGTCGGCCCGATCAGGATTTCCGGTGCCGCGCTCGCCGGCCGGTCTATTCCGCGCTGCTCACCAGCTTAATGCGGGGCTCGGCGGCCTCCATCAGGCTGCGATAAGCTGCGAGATAGTCGAGCGCCATGCGCCTTGCGGTGAAGCGAGCCTCGAATTGCTTGCGGATCGCATGTCTATTCAGGCGGGAGAGGCGATCGACCGCGGCAACCGCGCCGGTCTCGTCCTCGACGACGAAGCCGGTCAGGCCCTCGTCGATGATTTCGGGTACCGAGCCGCGGTTATAGGCTATGACAGGGGTACCGCAAGCCATGGCTTCGATCATGACAAGCCCGAACGGCTCCGGCCAGTCGATCGGAAGCAGTAGCCCAAGTGCACCGCTGAGGAATTCCGACTTCTCGGAGTCGCCGATTTCACCGATATATTCGATCAGTGGATGCTGGTCGATCAGCGGGCGGATGGTGGCGTCGTAGTAATCCTGGTCAGCGCGATCGACCTTGGCGGCGATCTTGAGGGGTATGCCGCAGCGGATCGCGATCTTGATCGCCTGGTCTACTCCCTTTTCCGGCGCGATCCGGCCCAAGACGGCTAGATATTCGGGTCTGGCCAGTTGCGGGATCAGCAGTTTTTCCGGCAGGCCGTGATAGATGGTGCGTACCCAATTGGCCTGCGGTAGTGGGCGACGCTGAGAATCCGAGATTGAAATCACCGGAGCTGCAGAGAAGGTGGTAAACACCGGCTGGAGCTCCGGCAAATCCAGCCTGCCGTGCATAGTGGTCAAAAACGGAGTTGGCTGCCGGGAGAACAGAGAAAAGGGATGATAGTCGAGATGAAAGTGAAGGAGGTCGAACTCTTCATCGTCGCATTTCTGTCGTACGTGCTCCAACATCACGGCATGCAGGGCATTGGGATCCCGGATCGAGCCGTCGAGGCGCAACGCCTTCGGCCATGTTGCATCGAGTTTAGCTGAGGTTTGGGAATCGCCGCTTGCGAACAGCGTGACTTCGTTTCCGAGCGCCACGAGTTCCTCGGTGAGCCAGTGTACCACCCGCTCGGTTCCGCCATAAAGCTTGGGCGGAACAGCCTCCATTAGCGGAGCAACCTGCGCGATGCGCATCACACCGTCTCCTATTTGTCATCGTGGACGTAAAGCCCCGTTCAGCAGTGGGTATCCACGTGCCGAATAGGGAACGTTTTCGCAGTTGCGAAGTTCCCCCATGGCGAGCACTTCTTCTCCACCGTGGTTTGCTGATCCCCATCAAGCCCAATGAGGAGTTCGTCATCGCCACATGCGGCGTGGATTGTCGAGTAGCGCGGGCAGCGCCGCGGGAACCATGGCGAAGCATGCTTCGTTGAATCTTCCGCAAGTAGCCGCCTAACAATCCTTCCTCTCTCACGGGTCAGTCGCGAAATGGACAGTCTTTCAGGGTATGCCAACCGTCCACTCCCCTTCGTCCTACGCTATCTCCGCCAGCGACTGGCCGCGCATGTGGTTATCCTTTCAGCCGTTGTGGCCGCGGTCGCTTGTTCGGTAGGCACGCAATATGGCGTGAAATACCTGGTCGATGGTCTATCCGCGGGTCCGGCCCGCGCGGACGGTGTATGGCTGGCGTTCGTCTTGCTCATCTCGCTCATTACCGCGGATAATTTTCTGTGGCGGATCGCCAGCTGGACCGCGAGCTTCACATTTGTGAGGGTGACAGGGGATTTGCGCCGCGACATTTTCCGTCATCTCACCGGTCATGCGCCAAGTTACTTCTCCGATCGGTTGCCGGGAATGCTGACCAGCCGCATCACCGCGACGTCGAATGCCGTCTTCACCGTGGAAAATATGTTTGTCTGGAACGTGCTGCCGCCGTGCATCGCGACTATCTCGGCAATTGTGCTGATCGGAACCGTAAGCCTGCCAATGTCGGCCGGCCTGATCGTGATCGCCGGCGCCATTGTGGTTGCGATGTTTCATCTGGCGGCCGCGGGTAAGCCGCTGCATGACGATTTTGCCAACAAGGCCGCCGCCGTCGACGGCGAGATGGTCGATGTCATCAGCAACATGCCGCTGGTGCGCGCGTTTTGCGGTCTGCGCTACGAGCACGACCGGTTCGACGCCACCGTCAACCGGGAATTGACGGCGCGCGGCCGCAGCCTGCGCTATCTCGAAAAGCTGCGGATCACGCACGCCGCGATCACGGTGGTGTTGACGATCTGCCTGCTGGCCTGGGCGATCGTGCTGTGGCAGCGCGGCCGCGCCACCACCGGTGACGTGGTGCTGGTCTGCACGCTGGGTCTTTCGATTTTGAGCGCAACACGCGATCTCGCGGTGGCGCTGGTCGATGTCACCCAGCATGTCGCCCGTCTGACCGAAGCGATCGCAACTCTGCTGCTGCCGCACGAGCTGCGTGACCATCCGGAGGCCGGGCCGCTGACGAAGGCGGGCGCGGCCATTGCCTTTAGCAATATCACCTTCCGCTATCCCGGCGGGCTCAAGGTATTCGACAAATTCAGCCTTCGCATTCAGCCGGGGCAGCGGGTCGGGCTGGTCGGACAGTCCGGCGGTGGAAAGTCCAGCCTGTTCGTGCTGCTGCAACGCTTCTACGACGTCCAGCACGGCAACATCTCCATCGATGGTCAGGATATCGCAAGAGTAACCCAGCAAAGCCTGCGTGAGGCCATTTCGGTCGTTCCCCAGGACATCTCGCTGTTCCATCGATCGATCATGGAGAATATCCGCTATGGACGCCCGAACGCGACCGATGACGAGGTGTTGCGCGCGGCGATTGCGGCGCGCTGCGACTTCATCGAAGCTCTCCCCGAAGGCTTCGCGACCATGGTGGGTGACCGCGGCGTCAAGTTCTCGGGCGGCCAGCGCCAGCGCATTGCCATCGCACGTGCCTTTCTGAAGGATGCGCCAATACTCCTGCTTGATGAAGCCACGGCAGCGCTGGACAGCGAATCCGAGGAAGCGATACGCGTAGCGCTTAGCCACCTGATGCGTGGACGAACGGTCATTGCTATCGCCCACCGGTTGGCGACGCTACGTAATTTTGATCGGGTGGTGATGCTGAAAGGCGGTAAGATCATCGAGGATGGTTCGCCGGATCGGCTGATGCAGGGTCAGGGCCCCTATCGCGAATTGGTGGCCCAGGAAATCAGCCAGCTATCCGAGGCGGCGGCATGATCCGCAGCCGGGTGAGGTTTCAGTACTAACGCGTCTGCCGTGGGCCCGGGGGGCCGATCGAGGTCAAATGTCAGCCGAAGCCGTAACCCGTATCGCGACAACTCGGGCCGTCGAACAGGTCCTTGAAGCGCCATTCTATATTCCGATGACCGGACCCGCGGCGCGGCCGCGGCGCTCGCTGAAGCACGACGACACCTTCGTCGTGCTCGACGATCATGGCGACATCGGCGCCTCCGCCGGCGGACCTGACGGCCTGTTCCACGCCGACACCAGGTATCTGGCCCGGCTCGAACTTGTCCTTGATGAACTACAGCCGCTGCTCTTGGGCTCGAACCTGCGCGATGATAATTCCGCATTGACGGTCGATCTCACCAATCCCGACGTTTATCGCAACGGCCGGATCGTGCTGCAGAAGGATATGCTGCATATCGTGCGCACGATCTTTCTGTGGCGCGGCACAGCCTATCAGCGCATCAACCTGCACAACCATGGCGACCGGTCGGCCAGCTTCGATCTGACGCTCAAGTTCGACAATGACTTCGCGGATCTGTTCGAGGTGCGGGGCGAAAAGCGCTCGCGCCGCGGCGTCGGCCGCAGCAGGCTGTCCGGTCTCACCGAGGTTCTGTTCGAGTATGAAGGGCTCGATGGCATTTCACGCGGTACCGCGCTGCATTTCGAACCGCAGCCGACGCGGCTCACGGTGAATTCCGCGACCTATCATCTCGACATGGCGCCGCAACAGGCCAGCTCACTGTTCGTTGCCGTGTCCTGCAACAAGCCCGCCGCATTCCGGCCGGCCACATTTTTTCGCGGCTTGCTGGCGCATCGCCGGGAAATGTCCCGCGCAACGGCGGGCATCGCCAGCATCGAGACCTCGAACAACATCTTCAACGAGGTGCTGTGCCAGTCGATGGCTGACCTCAATATGCTGATGACGGAGACGCCGCAGGGACGTTATCCCTATGCCGGCATTCCCTGGTATTCGACGACATTCGGCCGCGATGGAATCATCACCGCGCTGCAGCTGTTGTGGATCGACCCGCGGATCGCGCGTGGCGTGCTGAAGCGGCTCGCCTACTATCAGGCCTCGGCCGTCGATCCGCTCGCCGATGCCGAACCCGGAAAAATCCTGCATGAAATGCGCGGCGGCGAAATGGCGGGTCTGCGCGAAGTGCCGTTCGCGCAATATTATGGCAGCGTCGATGCGACGCCGTTGTTCGTGCTGCTCGCCGGTCTCTATGTCGAACGCACCGGCGATGATGAGACGCTCGGGGAGTTGTGGCCTGCGATCGAGGCAGCACTGCGCTGGATCGACGGGGCAGGGGATCCCGACCAGGACGGCTTCGTCGAATATCAGCGCGCCTCCGAAATGGGTCTTGCCAATCAAGGCTGGAAGGATTCCTACGACGCGATCTTCCATGCCGACGGCCGGCTGGCCGAGGGCTACATCGCGCTCGCCGAGGTGCAGGGCTATGTATTCGCGGCCAAGCAGCTGGCGGCGCGTTGCGCGGCCCGCCTTGGCAAGATCGATGCCGCACAAAGGCTCAAGGCCGAAGCCGAGCGGCTAGCCCTGCGCTTTGAAGAAGCCTTTTGGTGCGACGAGCTCGGCACCTATGCCCTTGCGCTCGATGGCGCCAAAGAGGCTTGCAGGGTGCGAACATCGAACGCGGGACAGCTATTGTTCACCGGGATCGTCAGCGACGAGCGCGCCCGCAAGGTCGCCGCCGATCTGATGCGGCCGCATTTCTTCACGGGCTGGGGTATCCGCACCGTGGCGCAGGGCGAGGCGCGCTTCAATCCCATGTCCTATCATGATGGTTCGATCTGGCCGCACGACAACGCATTGATCGCGCTTGGGTTTGCACGGTACGGCCTCAAGCACTCGGTAGCGGCTCTGTTCAAGGGCCTGTTCGACGCCGCCACCTACATGGATTTGCGGCGTCTGCCCGAACTGTTCTGCGGCTTCCGGCGGGAAAAAGGACGTGGCCCGACGCTCTATCCCGTGGCCTGCGCGCCACAGGCTTGGGCAAGCGCGACGCCGTTCACGCTGCTGGAGGCGGCGCTAGGACTCGAATTTGACGCCCAGCGCGGTGAAATCCGGTTGCGTAACCCGCGTTTGCCGGGGTTCCTCAGTGAGGTGGTACTGCGCGAACTGCAGTTGGGGCCATCAACTGTCGATCTCAGGGTCAGCCGCCACGGCGAGGAGGTGTCGCTGCAGGTCCTGCGCACGCGCGGCCGGATTCAGGTGTCGATCGTGCTGGCGCATTGAATGGCGACGCGGCGGAAGTCGATTTCGAACTTTGCCCGGTTAACCCCGTTTGTATCCCGGCGCGGTTGGAGTTGCGGGAGCCGGCCAGTCTGATGCCAGGCATTCCTATCTGATTACCTTCAAGTCCTTCAAGTCTTTCTTATCTTTTAGGAGGCCGCATGCGCGTAAGTCGCCGCACGATAGTCCTTGCAGTCGCGGCTTCACCGCTTATCGCCACCGCTTGCTTGGCACAAAGCGACGCCGGGCCGCCGCCGCCGACGCAACAAGGCACGGCTCCGCCGGCGACGACACCGAAAGAGACTGCGAAAGAGCCTGCGCCGCCGCCCTCCGTCACCATCATCGGGGCGCAGGAGGCCCATGGCGTGCTCGGTAGCGACGTTCGCAGCCCGTCCGACGAGGACATGGGGCATATCGTCGACGTGGTTGTGGATCGCAGCGGTGCGGTGCGCGCCGCCGTCATTGATTTCGGCGGCTTCCTGGGCGTGGGAAGCCGAAAAATCGCGGTCGCCTGGGACGCGCTGCGATTCGGACACGTCGCCAATAAGAGTGACGCCATCACGCTCGAATTGACAAAAGATCAGGTGAAGGCGGCTCCTGAATACAGGGAAGACAAGCCGATCGTGGTGCTCGGCGCTTCGGGTAATTTGCTGCCATTGCAATCTAACCGCTGAGAATAAACAGAGGCAAAGCTGTTGGCGCGCTTGTCAAGACAGTCGACCGGCCGCGACGGTGATCCGGTGCCTTTCCCGGAGCCGGAAGCGCGCAACGCCTCGACGCCCTCGCGCCAGAGTTTGCGCGGCCTTGACTGGTTCATTTTCTTTCTCGCGGACGTGCAAACCGGGTTCGGTCCGTTTATTGCCGTTTATTTGACGACGCAAAAATGGACCCAGGCCGAGATCGGTCTGGTGCTGTCGATTGGCGGCGTGGTGGGGCTGATCGGGCAGATGCCCGGCGGCGCGATTGTCGATGCGGCCCGCTCTGAGCGGCTGGTCGCCGGATTTGCCATCGCGGCGATCGGCATCAGCGCGCTGGGCTATGCGACGTGGCCGATCTTTGCAGTGGTGCTGACCGCCGCCACCTTGCACGCGGCCGCGAGCTGCGTGCTCGGTCCGGCAATCGCTGCGATCAGCCTTGGGCTGGTCGGGCCGCTCAAGATCGGCGAGCGGCTCGGGCGTAACGCCCGCTATGCTTCGCTGGGCAATGGCGTCGCCGCCGCCGTGATGGGGACATGCGGCTATTGGCTCTCAAGCCGTTCGGTGTTTCTGGTAACCTTCATCCTGGCCGTCCCGACCCTGCTCGCACTGGCGCGCATCCGCGAGCGCGACATTGACGTGGCCCGAGCACACGGTGCTGTGCCGCGCGAAGTGCCCGATGCGAAGGCGACCAGCGTTTTCAGCCTGGTCCGTCAGCGCCCGTTGTTGATCTTCGCCGCCAGCGTGTTGCTGCTGCAACTGGCCAATGCGGCGATGCTTCCGCTGATGGCGGGGATCGTGACGACCCGATCAAGCCGGTGGGCGCCGGTGCTGATCGCCGCCTGTATCATCGTTCCCCAGGCCATTGTCGCGCTGATGTCCCCGTCGGTCGGACGCATGGCGCAGCAATGGGGGCGGCGACCCCTGCTGCTGGTTGGTTTCGCCGCCCTCGCCGTCCGTGGCGTGCTGTTCGCAACCGTGCGCGATCCCTATCTCCTGGTGGCGGTGCAGATATGCGACGGCATCACGGCGTCGGTGTTCAGCGTCATGGTGCCGCTGATCGTTGCCGACGTCGCCTTTGGCAGCGGCCATTTCAATCTGGCGCAGGGCATTGTCGGTACCGCAACCGGTATCGGCGCATCCCTCTCTACCGTGCTCGCTGGCTACGCCAGCGACCGGTTTGGCAGCAGCGTCGCCTTCCTCGGGCTTGCCGGTGTTGCCGGTGTGGGACTTGCCACCATCTGGCTGGTCATGCCGGAAACGCGGCGGACCGTGTCATAGACATTCAAGCGTCCATGTTGCGCAGGCTCTGGCGGTTGCGCAGCACGATCTGGCGCGCACCCGAAAACCCCAGCACGCCCTGCGCATGAAGCTGCGAAAGCGCTCGCGAGACCGTTTCCAGCGTGAGGCCGAGATAGTCGCCGATATCCCGGCGGCACATCGGCAGCGCCATCATGCCCGCGACCGCCAGGCGCCGATCCATCTCCAGAAGGAAGGTGGCTACGCGCTCCATCGCCGTCTTGCGCCCGAGCAGCAGCATGTGATCCTCGGCATGGCGGAGGTCGCCGGCCGTCATCGCCCACAACTTGCGAGCCACCTGAACGTCCACCCCCGCCGCCTGCTCCAGGCTGCGGCGCTTCACCAGCCGCACGGTGGTGTCGATGATGGCTTCCGCCGCCAGCCGGTGCACCTCCCCGGATTCCAGTCCGAACACGTCGCCTGGAAGATGGAATGCCCCGATTTGACGCCGTCCGTCGGACAAGAGCTTGTAACTGCGAACCGCGCCGGAAATGACCTGGTAGACGTATTCCGCCGGTTCGTCCTCGCCGTAGATCTCCTCGTCCTTCCTGTAACTGAACTCGGTGGCAACGAGGCCGGCGTGACCGGTCACGGACGCGAACGGGTCGGTGACGGGATGGGCGATCGGGCTGATCCGGGCGGTACCGACGGAAGGGCTGAGCGATTGATTGAGCATGACCATTTCCTCTTGCAGCGGATGGCCAATGACTAACCGGGGGCGCCGCACTTGGAAATTTCGCGCGATATCTTAGGGACTTCTACCTACGTAGGTTACCGGAAGCCGTTGCTCCCTCAGACCGCTCCGGGCCGGCGAGATTGCTGGATGACCCCACGAATCCGGCCGACCAGACTCTCCTCCAGAAGCGGCTTCAACAGGACATGATGGACCCCTGCGGCTTCCGCCCTTGACGTGATATTTTCATCCGGGTAGCCGGTAATGAGAATAATGGGGGCGGCGATGTCGCGGTGCCGCAATCGGCCGGCGAGATCGAGGCCATTCATATCCGGCATCTTGTAGTCGATGACGAAACAGTCGACCTCGGTCGAACGAACAGTGTTGAGCAGCGCGGCCCCGTTCCTGAAGGTCCGAACCGCAAACCCGTCCGCTTCCAGGAGAAATCGTAATGACCCGAGAACGCCGGAATCGTCGTCGACCACGTAGACGAGAGGTTTGACGGTTGACGGCATCACGAAAACCCGCGCAGCTTAGGCGTGTTTGAATAGCACGCATGGCAGCCATCGCGGGTTGATCTAGCTCAATCGTTGAGCAGGCCGGCGCGCATCGCAAGGCGTACCAGCTCAGAAAGGCTGTTGGCCTGCATCTTGGTCATCACATTGGCCCGGTAGACTTCGATGGTGCGGGGGCTGATGTCGTAATCGCGGGCGATGAGCTTGTTGGAAAGCCCCGCGACCAGTCCATCCATGACCTGGCGTTCGCGCGGGCTGAGGGTCGCCACCCGCGCGGCGATGTCGAGAGCGAGCGCCTCGCTCTTGGCGGTTGGCTCGGCTTGCCGGACCGCCGTTTCGATCATGCCGATCAGGCGGTCATCCTCGAAGGGCTTTTCAAGAAAATCGACCGCTCCCTGCTTCATGGCCTCGACCGCAAGCGGGACATCGCCGTGCCCGGTCATGATCAGAATCGGAAACCCGCTGCGGCCGGCCTTCATGCGTTTCAAGAGTTCGATCCCGTCGATACCCGGCATCCGCACATCGGAGACAATGCATCCAAACTCGAGGCCGGGAAGGGCATTGAGAAAGCTCTGGGCCGTTTCGAACAGCCTGACGTTAAAGCCGGCTGACTCCAGCAGGAAATTCAGCGACTCCCGCATCGCCTCATCGTCGTCGATAACGTAAACCCTCGCTCTATCCGGCATCTGTCAACTCTCCTTCGGAGCTGTGGGCAAAGTGAAGCGAAAACTCGCGCCACCCGAGGGATTGCTTTCGGCCCACATCCGGCCGCCATGGGCTTCGATGATGGACCGGCTGATGGAGAGTCCCACGCCCATGCCGGTCTCTTTGGTGGTGAAGAAGGTCTGAAACAAATTGGGCTTGATGTCATCATGGAAGCCCGAGCCGGTATCGGACACCGCGATTTCGACCGTGTCGTCGGCGAACTTGGCGCTCGCGACGACAAGCTCGCGCTGCGGCGATTGCGCCATGGCCTCCAGGGCATTTCGAAACAGGTTGACCAGAACCTGCTGAATCTGCACCCGGTCGACCAAAACCCGGTCAAGGTCGGGATCCAGATTGAAACGAAGCTGAATGTTCTGCTCGCGCGCGCCGGCCAGACCGAGCGCGCCCGCTTCTTCGATCAGCTTCGCGAGACTCTCGACACGCTTTTCCGATTCGCCGCGGGAAACGAAGTCGCGCAGACGTCGAATGATCTGGCCGGCGCGAAGCGCCTGCTCGGCGGCGCGGTCCATCGCATTTTCAATTTTCGATGTGTTGGGATCCTGGCTTCCCGAAAGCAGCCTGCGCGAGCCCTTCATGTAGTTGCTAATGGCGGCCAGCGGCTGATTCAGTTCGTGAGCGAGCGCCGAGGCCATCTCTCCCATCGCGCTCAGGCGTGAAACGTGAACCAGTTCGGACTGCAATTCCTGAAGCCGTGCCTGGGTGTGCTGGTGCTCGGTCAGGTCGCGCGCGAAGCCGGTGTAGTACGGCTCTCCGGCGGATTGCATCTCGCCAATGGTGAGGTGCATCGGAAATGTCGTTCCATCCCGACGTCTTCCTGTGACGATCCTGCCGATGCCGATGATGTGCCGCTCCCCGGTGGTTTGATAACGTGAAAGGTAGTTGTCGTGGCGTCCCCGATCCGGATCGGGCATCAACACGCTGACGTTCTTGCCGATGGCTTCCTGCTCGGTAAAGCCGAACAGTCTCTCCGCCGCGCTGCTGAAGAATTGCATGGTACCGTGGCCATCGGTCACGATCATGGCATCCGGCACCGTGTCGAGGATCGAACGGAGATGGGTCTCCCGGGTTCGGAGCGCGGCTTCGAGCAGTTTCTCCTCATTGATATCGAGCACGATGCCGCTGAGAAGGCGGCGTTCGCCGGCCGAATCCCTATTGATGCCGCCGCGGGCGCGGATCCACCGCCGAGGTCCAGGACTTGCGCCGATCCTGAAGGATACGTCCAGATTGCCGCCGAACTCCGCCGCTTGCGTGATCGTCTGCTCGGTGCGCTCGCGATCGCCGGGTTCGAGCAGGGAAAGAAATACGTCGTAGGTAACAGGCTCGCCGCTGCCCACCCCAAAAAGATCCCTGGTGGTGGCGGACAAGGACAACGCCCGCGTGGCCAGATCAAGTTCCCAGGTCCCGACGCCAAGTCCTTCCATTCGGAGCTCGAACTGCCGTTCCGAGGATGATTGGGAATTGCCGGTCACGCCTGGGATTCCACTTTCATATTATCCAGCGCCCACAGTCTCAACCAGCAAGGGCTGGACTTGGCAATGCTACACAAGATTAGCGTTGGGGGACCACTTCCTCAAACTGTGGAGTGCGATTCATTGTTTTATTCATTTTCACCCTCGCGCAGGTTCCATCGGTTCCGTCCGCGACGGTGGCCCGGATGCGTTCGCCGATTTGATCAATCCCGTTGTTTGGAACGGGTCAGCGCCGGCGCGGCACTTTGATCTATCTCATCCCGCCCTCCAATTCAGCCTCTAGAAGAAGCCGATGCTTGGCTGCAGCGGAGGGTTTGAATGACGTACGCGACCGTAATGGTCAGCTTGGCGCTTGATCGGTCGAACGAGGCGCGTCTCGAAGCGGCTGGCCGGGTTGCCGAGCGATTTGAGGCGGCCATCATCGGAATCGCGGCGTCGCAGTTCAGTCCCCCGCTTTATTTCACATCGGGCGAGCAGGCCCAGCACCTGATCGACCAGGGGCAGGCATCGATAGAGAAACGCCTCGCCGACCTTCAGGCGCAGTTCCATGCGGCGATGAAACATCGCGGCCGGCCCGTGGAATGGCGCTCGGCCATCGACTTTCCGGCGCGCTTCGTACTGCAGCAGGCACGCTCCGCCGATATCATCGTCAGCGAGCCCAGCCGCGGGACGTTTTCAGATCCGCTCGCGTTCGCTGGTCCGCAAGATCTGGTGATGCAGGCAGGGCGGCCGCTGCTGCTCGTTCCCGATACCGTCGATCGGTTCGAATGGCGCAGCCTTCTGGTGGCCTGGAAGGACACACAGGAGGCGAGGCGCGCGATCGTCGATGCCCTGCCACTGCTTCAAAGGGCCAATCACGTCACCATCGCGCAGATCCCGGAACCAGGGGTCAGCCGGTCCGCGGCACTGTCGCGGCTTCGGGATGTCGCGGCCTGGCTGTCCCGTCACGGTGTCGCCGCCTCCGAGTTGGTGCCCGAGTTCAACGAAAGCCGGCACGCACCCGCTCTACTGGACGGGATTGCCGCCGAGGTCGATGCCGACATCGTTGTTGCCGGTGCCTATGGTCATTCTCGGTTCCACGAATGGATCCTCGGTGGAATGACGGAGCATCTGATGACCCGATCGAACCGCTGCGTACTGTTGTCGCATTGAAGGTTTTAACGCTGCCACAGGATTGATAGGACCGCGCCTTGTACAAATTCCTTGAAGCAACCGTCGCCGGCTATATGACCCGCGCTGTGACGACCGTGACGCGGAGCCTGACAGTGCGCGAACTCAGCGAAATGTTCGAGCGCGACGATTTCAATTCCTATCCGGTCGAGGAGGACGCCCAGGTCGTCGGCATCGTGACCAAGTTCGATCTACTGAAGTGCTTTGTGTTCACGCCGAGCCAGATGGTTCCGCCGTACGAGCACTTGATGAATCGGACCGTCGGCGACGTCATGACTTCGGAATTCATTTACGTCCGTACCGACACCAGGCTGACGCGGGTGCTTCAGCTGATGGTCGAGCATCGCATCCGCAGCGTTCCGGCCATCGATGGTGAGCATCGATTGGCAGGTGTCATCGCGCGCAGGGATGTTCTGAGGGCGCTTGCGTCCGCTGCCGAAGGCGGCGCGTGAGAGCTTCTGAGGAACTCGAATTCACAGCTTTGACAGAACTTTGGTAGTAGCGGCGCCTCTCCGTATCCAACTGATATCGCAAGACAAAGCACGACATTCTGTTTTTCGGGATGGCGCGATTCCGGGTCAAATTCAGCAAAGTTGATCTCGATCAAATCCGACGTGGCGCGATTGTGGTTGTTGGCTGCAATCCTCAAGAGAGAATCCGCATGAGCCCAGCCCCTAGCGCAAAGTCCATGACCATCGGTGAAAGCGGCTTGTCGCTGATATTTGCGGCGACCACCCTTCTCTGCGTGGTCGCCGCGGCGAAAGCCGTCGATGCCCCGTTTGCCTTTCATGCCGGGCTTGCCGCGGCTGCGAGCCTGGCGTCGGTATTCGTGATCCTCAACCGGTATTCTGACCGCACCTCGCTGCCGCCGCAGGAGATCAATGGAAGGCCCAATTACAATCTGGGTCCCATCAAGTTCGCTTCCGTGATGGCGATGTTCTGGGGCATTGCCGGATTTACGGTCGGACTCCTGATCGCGTGCCAGTTGGCGTGGCCGGCGCTCAATCTCGATCTGCCGTGGACCAGCTTTGGCCGTCTGCGGCCCCTGCACACGTCGGCCGTGATCTTTGCCTTCGGCGGCAATGTGCTGCTGGCGACCTCTTTCTATGTCGTCCAGAAGACATCGCGGGTTCGGCTCGCCGGCGATCTCGCGCCCTGGTTTGTCGTGGTCGGCTATAATTTCTTTATTCTCATCGCCGGCACCGGTTATCTACTCGGGGTCACGCAGG
This sequence comes from uncultured Alphaproteobacteria bacterium, assembly GCA_963736075.1. Lineage (GTDB taxonomy): Bacteria > Pseudomonadota > Alphaproteobacteria > Rhizobiales > Xanthobacteraceae > Bradyrhizobium. The sequence continues at coordinate 137,639 of CAVTNW010000043.1, forward strand.
CGAAGGAATATGCCGAGCCCGAATGGTATTCCGACCTATGGCTGACCATTGTCTGGGTGACCTATCTCCTGGTGTTCCTGGCGACCCTGATCAAGCGCAAGGAGCCGCATATCTTCGTCGCCAACTGGTTCTATCTCGCCTTCATCGTTACCATCGCGGTGCTGCATCTCGGCAATAATCCCGCGCTGCCGGTGTCGGTGTTCGGCTCGAAGTCCTACATCGTCTGGGGTGGCGTGCAGGATGCCATGTTCCAGTGGTGGTATGGCCACAATGCCGTCGGATTTTTCCTGACCGCCGGCTTTCTTGCCATCATGTATTATTTCATTCCCAAGCGCGCCGAGCGGCCGATCTACTCGTACCGTCTGTCGATCGTCCACTTCTGGGCGCTGATCTTCCTCTATATCTGGGCGGGCCCGCATCATCTGCATTATACGGCGTTGCCGGACTGGGCCCAGAACTCTCGGCATGACCTTCTCGATCATGCTCTGGATGCCATCGTGGGGCGGCATGATCAACGGCCTGATGACGTTGTCGGGAGCGTGGGACAAGCTGCGCACCGATCCCGTGCTGCGCATGCTGGTGGTGTCGGTCGCGTTCTACGGCATGTCGACGTTCGAAGGCCCGATGATGTCGATCAAGGTCGTCAACTCGCTCAGCCACTATACCGACTGGACCATCGGGCATGTTCATTCGGGTGCATTGGGATGGGTCGGCTTCGTCTCGTTCGGCGCGCTCTATTGCCTTTACCCGTGGTTGTGGGAGCGCAAGGGACTTTACAGCCTCAAGCTCGTCAACTGGCACTTCTGGGTCGCAACCATCGGCATCGTGCTCTACATCTCGGCAATGTGGGTGTCGGGGATTTTGCAGGGTCTGATGTGGCGCGCTTATACGCCGCTCGGCTTCCTCGAATATTCCTTTATCGAGACCGTCGAAGCGATGCACCCCTTCTATATCATCCGCGCCGCGGGAGGAGGGCTGTTCCTGATCGGCGCGCTGATCATGGCGTACAATCTCTGGATGACGGTGCGCACCGGCGAGGCGGAAGTGCAGTCGCCCGTTGCTCTCCAGCCGGCGGAATGAGGAGCGAATAGGATGTCATTCTGGACACGGCACCAGGTTTTTGAAAAGAACTCGATCATCCTGATTGTCGGGATCCTCGCGGTGATTGCGATCGGCGGACTGGTCGAGATCACGCCCTTGTTCTACCTGAAGAGCACGATCGAGGTGGTCGACGGCATCAGGCCCTATACGCCGCTGGAACTGGCCGGCCGCAACATCTACCTGCGCGAGGGCTGCTATCTCTGCCACTCCCAGATGATCCGGCCGTTGCGCGATGAGGTCGAGCGGTACGGTCACTTCTCGCTCGCCGCCGAGAGCATGTACGATCACCCGTTTCAATGGGGATCGAAGCGAACCGGACCGGATCTGGCGCGGGTCGGCGCCAAATATTCGGACAGCTGGCATGTGACGCATCTGACCGATCCGCGCTCCATCGTTCCCCAATCGGTGATGCCCGGATATCCCTTCCTCGCCGAAACCGAAGTCAATGCCGAGTCGCTGCCGGATCATTTGCGGACCCTTCGGGCCGTTGGCGTGCCTTATACGGATGATCAGATTGCCAATGCCGTCGCCGACCTGAAGGCGCAGGACGATCCGGACAATGCGGGGGTCGATGCTTTTGCCAAGCGTTATCCCAAGGCCGTGGTGCGCAATTTTGACGGCAAGGCTGGCCCACCCACCGAACTGGATGCGCTGATCGCCTATCTGCAGATGCTCGGCACCCTGGTCGACTTCAAGCTCTACAACGAAAAAGCCAATCTTCGCTGAGAAAGCAGAACGATGAGTGCAATCCTGACGCTGGAAAATTTCAGTTCGAATTTCGTCGCCATGGTATGGACGCCGATTTTCGTCGCCATTTTCATCGCAATCGTGACCTACGCGCTGTGGCCTCGCAACAAGGCAGCTTTCGACGAAGCCTCGAAAATGCCATTGCGGGAGGAATGAGAGCTCATGACCGATCATAGCGAGTTAGACAGCGTCTCCGGCACGACGACGACGGGCCATGAATGGGACGGCATCAAGGAATTGAACACGCCGCTGCCGCGCTGGTGGGTGACGACATTCTATCTGTGCATCATCTGGGCGGTCGGGTACTGGATCGTCTATCCGGCATGGCCGCTGTTGTCGAGCAACACTCCCGGCATCCTGCACTATTCCTCGCGTGAGGCCGTCGGCGTCGAACTCGCCAACCTGGAAAAGATACGCGGCGACAAGATGGTTGCGCTGGGCGCGGCTTCGCTGGCCGATATCGAGAAGGACCCTGCGCTGCTGGCGCTGGCGCGTGCCCGCGGCAAGACCGTGTTTGGCGACAATTGCGCCGCATGCCACGGGACCGGCGCCGCCGGCGCGAAAGGCTATCCCAACCTCAACGACGACGACTGGCTATGGGGCGGCACGCTCGACCAGATCATGCAAACGATCCAATACGGGGTCCGCTCCGGAGATCCGAAGGCCCACGAAGGTCAGATGCTCGCCTTCGGCAAGGAAGGCGTCCTGAAGAAGGACGAAATCGTCACGGTCGCCAACTATGTGCGCTCGTTGTCGGGCCTGCCCACGCGGCCGGGATATGATGCGGCGGCGGGAGCCAAGATTTTCGCCGAGAATTGCGTGGCTTGCCATGGCGAAGGCGGCAAGGGCAATCAGGAACTCGGCGCACCTAATCTGACCGACAAGATCTGGCTCTATGGCTCCGACGAGGCGACCATTATCGAAACCGTCACCAATGGCCGCGCCGGTGTCATGCCGGCATGGGGAGGGCGCCTTGATCCCTCCACGGTCAAGGCCATGGCGGTCTACGTCCACTCGCTCGGCGGGGGCCAATGATCGGGAACCTGGCAAGTGCCGCCGGATGAACGACCGGCGGCTTGAGGTGGATCAACCGCGCATCCCGAGTCGAGCCTAGACTTGGGCGAGCGATGCGAGATGAGCGCCACCGATGAACATGCCTGTAATCACGGCCGACCTGCAGCCTGACGACGATGGGCCGCTCTATGCGGCTCACAAGAAGGTCTATCCGCAGAGCGTCTCCGGCCGGTTTCGGCGCATCAAATGGGGCTTGATGGTCTTCTGCCTCGGCGTCTATTACCTCTTACCGTTTGTCCGCTGGAACCGCGGCCTGGGTGCGCCCAGCCAGGCGGTGCTGGTCGATCTGCCCAACAGCCGTTTCTATTTCTTCTTCATCGAGCTGTGGCCGCAGGAGGTCTATTATTTCACCGGCCTCCTAATCATTGCCGCGATCACATTGTTCCTGATGAACGCGCTGGGTGGACGGATCTGGTGCGGATATCTCTGTCCGCAAACCGTGTGGACGGACCTGTTTTATGCCGTCGAGCGTTGGGTCGAGGGCGATCGCAGAGAGCGCATGCGAAAAGACGCCGCCGGCGATACGCTGAGGCTGCGGCGTCTGGGCGAGATCACGCTCAAGCATTTTATCTGGCTGATGATCGCCTGGTGGACCGGCGGCGCCTGGGTTCTATACTTCAACGACGCGCCGACCCTGGTGAAGCAGCTGCTGACGTTTCAGGCGCCGATGCTGGCCTATATCTGGATCGGGATACTGACCACGACGACCTATCTGCTCGCGGGATTCATGCGCGAGCAGGTCTGCGTCTACATGTGCCCCTGGCCGCGCATTCAGGCCGCGCTGACCGACGAATGGGCGCTCAACGTCTCTTACAAATACGATCGCGGCGAAAAGCGCACCTCGCTGAAAAAGGCCAGGGACTTGCGAGCGCAGGGGGAAACCGTCGGCGATTGCATCGACTGCTATCAATGTGTCGCGGTCTGTCCCACCGGCATCGATATCCGCGATGGCGCGCAACTCGGCTGTATCCAGTGCGGCCTGTGCATCGACGCCTGCGACACCGTGATGCGCAAGGTCGGCCGGGAAACCCGCCTGATCGGATATGACAACGACATCAATATTCACCGGCGTGAGGCCGGCAAGCCGCCCATCTATCGCTTCGTCAGGCCGCGCACCGTCGTCTACTGCGTTATGATCGCTGTGGTCGGCGGGATCATGCTGTATGCCATGCTGACGCGAAAGCTGCTCGATCTCAACGTGTTGCACGATCGCAATCCGGTCGCCGTCAAGCTGAGTGACGGCTCCGTTCGTAATGCCTATACGGTTCGTCTTTTGAACAAGCGAGGTTTCGATCGTGTGATAGCGATCGACGTCGATGGGCCGGTCAACGCAACAGTTCATATCGTGGGCACCGATTCCGTGACGCCGGACCGGCCCATGATCATTCTCGGCCGCGATCAGACCACCGAACTACGGGTTCTGGTCACGGCGCCGTCCGAGAGCAACCCAGAGAAATCCGTACCCGTCAGGTTTCACGTCACCGATATCGGGCTCGGCGAGGTCGCATCAGCGACCGATAATTTCGTTTCTCCATGACATTCCCAAAGGGGCCCCGCATGAGCAGATCGCTGGTTTCACCGAAGCCGTTGACCGGAAGTAAGGTGCTTGTCATGCTGGTCGTGTTCTTCGGCGTGGTGTTCGCCGTCAACTTCCTGATGGCCAAGCTCGCCATCGATACGCTGCCAGGCACCGAGGTCGACAGCGCCTACAGCGCCAGCATGGCCTACCAGGGAGAGATCGCCGCCGCGCGCGACCAGAACGCCCGAAACTGGAAAGTCGACGCCCATATTCAACGCGGGCCGGATGGCACGGCAACCCTGCAGGTCGAGGCGCGCGACAGCGACGGGCTGCCGATGTCCGGATTGACCTTTCTGGGCCGCTTCGAGCGTCCTACCGACAGGCGGGCTGACCAGGCCGTGACGCTCGCGGAAGTCGGCAGCGGCATCTATCGCGGCAACAGCCCGCCGGTTGCGGCCGGACAATGGGATCTGGTGCTTGAAGGCGACGCGGCGGGACAGCGCATGTTCCTGTCGAAGAATCGCGTGATGTTGAACTAGGGGCGCGGTGCATGCTGCGATCGACGCGGGATTTCTCACATTATGTCACAGAGGCGGGCCCGGGCCTGCAGCACATCGATCTGGCGGTTGAGGGCGTCAGTTGCGCCGGATGCATGTCCAAGATCGAGCGCGGCCTTTCGGCGATGCCCGATGTCACGCTGGCGCGCGTCAACCTCACCGACCGCCGCGTGGCGCTGGAATGGAAGCGTGGCGCGCTCGATCCGGTGCGCTTCATCGACCGGCTCGCCGAGCTGGGATACAAAGCCTATCCCTTCGAAACCAAAAGCGCCGAGGCGGCGGAAGCCGAACAATCCCGCTTCCTGCTTCGCTGTCTTGGTGTCGCCGCCTTCGCAACCATGAATGTGATGATGCTGTCGGTTCCGGTCTGGTCCGGCAATGCCGGCGACATGCTTCCGGTGCAGCGCGATTTTTTCCATTGGCTGTCGGCCTTGATCGCACTGCCGGCCGCCGCCTATGCGGGCCAGCCTTTCTTTACATCGGCATTTCGCGCGCTGCGCACCCGTAACGTCAATATGGATGTTCCGATCAGCATCGGCGTCTTTCTGGCGCTTTTGATGTCGATCGTCGAGACCATCAACCATGCCGAGCACACCTATTTCGACGCGGCGATCATGCTGCTGACGTTCCTTCTGGTCGGGCGCTATCTCGACCAGAGCATGCGGCGCCGGACCCGGGCGGTCGCGGCCAATCTCGCCGCGCTCAAGGCCGAGACCGCGACCAAGTTCATAGGCGTCGACGAGATCTCGGAGGTGCCGGTGGCGGCGATCGATTCCGGCGACGTCATCCTGCTGCGGCCGGGCGAACGCTGCGCGGTCGATGGCACGGTCATCGAAGGGCGATCGGAGATCGATCAAAGCCTGATTACCGGAGAGACCCTGCCGATCTCGGCGGCCCGCGGCACCGCCGTCTATGCCGGCTCCCTCAACATGTCCGGGAGCTTGCGCGTTCGGGTGTCCGCGGCCTCCGAAGGCACATTGCTGGCCGAGATCACCCGCCTGCTCGATCATGCGTTGCAGGCGCGCTCGCGCTACGTGCGGCTCGCCGACCGGGCATCCCGGCTTTATGCCCCGGTGGTGCATGCGACCGCGTTGCTGACCATGCTGGGCTGGGTTCTCTTGGGCTCCAGCTGGCACGATGCCATCGTCACCGGCATCGCCGTCCTCATCATTACCTGCCCCTGCGCGCTGGGGCTGGCTATTCCGACCGTCCAGACGGTCGTGTCGGGTGCGATGTTCAGGGCCGGCGTGCTGCTCAATTCCGGCGACGCGATCGAGCGGCTGGCCGAGGTTGACCACGTCATTTTCGACAAGACGGGAACGCTGACCCTGCCCGACCTCGAAGTCGTCAATGCCGGTGCGATCCCCGAGGACGTGTTGGGGATTGCCGGGCAGCTGGCGCTGGCGAGCCACCATCCGGTGGCGGCCGCAGTGGCGCAGGCTTCGGGTGCGAAATTGCCGCTGCCGGGAGCCGTCGAAGAAGCCGGGCAGGGGGTGCGTGGTACCTTTGGCGCCGTGGAGGTCAGGCTGGGCCGGCCGTCCTTCTGCGGGGCGGAGCACTTGGCCGATGATAGCGCCCATCTCGATCCGGAAGCCTCGATCGTGGCCTTCAGCCTTGGCGAGGCCAAATATGTGTTTGCCGTCCGCCAGGCGCTGCGCCCGGACGCCAAGGCGATCATGGCTGCGCTGCAGAAGCGCCGCGTCGTGGTTGAAATGCTTTCCGGCGATCGGGAACCGGCGGTGCAAGCAGCCGCACGGGCGCTTGGGGTCAGCGAGTGGCGGGCGGGCGTCAACCCCGCCGACAAGATCGCCCGCATCGAAGAGCTGAAAGCCCGCGGCGCCAAGATCCTGATGGTCGGCGACGGCCTCAATGACGCGCCAGCGCTGGCAGCGGCGCATGTTTCGATGTCGCCGATCAGCGCAGCCCATCTCAGTCAGGCGACCGCCGACCTGGTTTTCCTCGGCAAGCCGCTGGCGCCGGTGGTTGCAGCCATCGATCTGTCGCGCCGGGCGCGGCGACTGATGCGGCAGAACCTTGGGCTCGCGGTTGGATATAATCTGTTGGCGGTCCCGATCGCCATTTGCGGGGTGGTGACCCCGCTGATCGCGGCGGCGGCGATGTCCGGCTCCTCGGTACTCGTCATGTTGAACGCGTTGCGCGCCCGCCGCGCCGCGCCGGGAGTTGCGCGATGGAAGTGATGGTCATTCTGGTGCCCTTGGCACTCGGTCTCGGGCTGGTCGGACTGCTCGGTTTTCTCTGGACGCTGAAGAACGGCCAGTACGACGATCTCGAAGGAGCGGCTTGGCGCGCCATCGCCGATGATGACGAGCCGGCGCCGCAGACGAAGGTGGACTGAGGGGCATAGCGGCCGTGGTAATCCCATAAGTCGCGTTCGAGGCAGGCCTTCGCTCCAAAGGACCGTACGAGCTTTGCCCGCGCTGTCTTGGCTTTGAGAATGCCGACCGAGAACTCAGGAAAGTGCTCGCCTCATGATTTTTGCCAAAATCCGACTTCCGATAAGGCTTGGGTTGGCGCAGCCCTGTCGCAATCCGGGACGCCGCCTCATGGAATGGACAGACTGCCTGAAAAAAATCTGATGCGGTTGATGTGACGTCTGTCCTATCTCCCCGCCGGCAGCGTCAGCCGCGTCGTCAATAGCGCCGCCAGCGCCAGCGCTGCGCCGACGCCGGCAAGACAGGCGATCCAGCCAAAATGATCGAACAGCTGGCCGAGCGCCGCGGTGCCGACGAGGCCGCCCAGGAAATAGCAGGCCAGATAGGTGCCGCTGGCCACGCCGCGATTTTCTTGCGCGGCCTGTCCGACGAAACCGGTGGCCGAGGCCTGGGCGAAGAATGTGCCGGCGCCGACCAGCACCATGCCTGTCAGCACCTCCGAAAGATGCGGGGACAGCATCAAGGGCAGGCCGATGGCCGCGACCGCGAGCGCGCCAAAGATCGCCGGCCGCGTTCCGAAGCGCGCCACCGCCCTGCCTGCCAGCAATGTCGTGACGATGGAGGGTAAGAAGACGAAATAGACAAATCCGAGATCCATTCTGCCAAGTGACAGCGGGGGACGCACCAGGACAAAGTTCACGAAGGTGAAGGTTCCGATGAAGGCGAACAGGATGCAGAAGCCGATGCCGAAGGCTGCGCGAAGCGCCGGATTGCGCCAATGCGCGGCCATCGCCGCGAGCGGCGATTGCGACATCGGCATCGAGCGCATCGGCTGCACCCGCTCGATCGTAAAGTAGACCAGGACGGCGCCGGCGAGGTTGAGCAGCGCGAAGCAATAAAAATTGGCTGCCAGCCCGAGCGTGTCCACCAGCGCTGCCGCAACCAGGCGGCCGATCAGGTTGCTGGCGACGTTTCCGGTGATGTAGGCCGCGAACGCGCCACCGGCGTCCATCGAACTGCACTGCTCGCCGAGATAGGCCAGCGTCAGGGCAAAGGCGGAGGCCATGAACAATCCCTGGGTAACGCGCAGGATCGTGAACACGGTGAGATCAGGCGCGACCGCCAGCAGGCTGGTGGGAATGGCGAGCAAGGCCAGACTGCAGAGAATGCCAAGCCGCCGGTCGATATGCTGGCTCAGGAATCCGACCACAAGCCCGGCAACCGCCATTCCCATCGTGCTGGCGTTGACCGCAAAACCCATCGCCGCCGGGGTCACGTTGTAATGCCGGGTCAGCGACGGCAGGATTGCCTGCGTTGCAAAGAGGTCGACGACGGTCAAAAAGGCCGTCAGGCCTATGATGATCGATCGCAGCACCACGCCCGGCGAACGGCCGTGCATTTCCATGTGTTCGGATTGCGCGTCGGCGGACAGGTCGGTCATTGGCGCGGTGTTCCTGCGGAGGCCCGAAGCAAGAGCGGATGTGATGCCCCGACAACCATTGCAGAAATCGGCAGCTTACTGAAATGCCGGCTGGCTTCTGAGTCCATAGCGCGGCGCTATGCGGATAAAACCAGAAGGCGTCACACCATGTGCTTGATGTCGGAGGAAAACGTTGGATAGGCGTAGACGTAGTCCTTGATCCGACCGGCGGTGATGCCAAACTTCATCGCCATGCCGAAAATATTGATCAGTTCCTGCCCGGCATGGCCGACGAAATGCGCGCCGAGAATGCGGTCGCTGGCCTGATCGACGATGATCTTCGACCAGGCGACGGTCTCGGCATAGGTTTTCGCGGAAAACCAATCGTGCATGTCGTTGGCATGCACCGTGATCGCAAAGCCCTTCTGGTGGGCGGCGGCCTCCGTCAGGCCGACCGCGGCAAGCGCCGGAACGGTGTAGACCGAGGTCGCCATGCCAGCGTAGTCCGGGCTGTATTTCGGTCCCTCGACGATGTTGCGGCCGACGATGTCGCCCTCATAGGTTGCGATCGGCGAGAGCTGCGGCGAAGTCGGTACCGCGTCGCCGCAGACATAGACCTGAGGATTGGAGATCGAACGCAAATGGCGATCAATCGCCACCCGGCCATGGTCATGATCGACATTTCCTGCCGCGAGATCCAATGCATCGACGTTGGCGACGCGGCCGGCGCCGTTGACGATGCGATCGGCAATGCCGGCGTGTTCGATGCCCTCGTGGGTGTAGACGACCCGCAGCCGCTGGTCCGCCCTCTCGATACGCTTCACGCTTATCCCGGTTCGGATCCGGATGCCGATGCGCTCGCTCTCGGCCTGAAGGCGCGTCACCGCGTCGGCGTCCATCGCTGGCAATAGCTGCGGCAGGGCCTCCAGGATCGTGACCTCGGCACCGGCGCGGGCATAAACATGACCAAATTCAAGCGAGATCACGCCGCCGCCAATGAAAATCACGGACCCCGGCAAGCTCCTCTCGCTCAATATGTCGTCCGACGTGATCAAGTGCTCGGCGCCGGGAAAAGGCAGCGGCCGCGGCTTCGATCCGGTGGCGATCACGATGTGCCGGGCTTGTAGATGGCGGTCGCCGACGCGGATGGCGTCAGGACCTGCGAATACCGCGTGGCCCTTGATGACCTCGACCTTGCGACGGACCATCGAACTCGCCAGGTTCGCAGGAATGTCCTTGATCAGGTCCTTCTCGCGATCGATCAGACCGGACCAGTCGAGCTTCGGTTTACTCACGGCAATATGGTGGATGCTGGCGCGCTCGATCTCGTGCAGGCTGTGGCCGGCGGCGACCAGCACCTTTTTCGGCGTGCAGCCGCGGTTCGGGCACGTCCCGCCGAGATCGAGCGCTTCGATCATGGCGACCGACAGGTCGGCGCGCCGCACGGGGCCGGTAACACCAATGCCGGCGTTGCCGCCGCCGAGGATGACCACGTCGAATGTCTCTGATTTCATCGAGTTTTGTCCTGTCTACCCGGGTACCTCGGCAGCCTAGGCCGGCCGCATGGCCTGGAAAAATGCAGGCTCGCTCTCAAATCGATAGCCGGGCGCTATTGCAAGTTTATATCGGCCTTTCAGCCGATCCTTTTGGATAAAACCAGCCGGATGCGGGGTCGTCGGAGCCGAGGTCTTTTGGCTGGTGACCTAATGCCTCGGAAAAGAGTGGGAAGTCGTCAATGCAAGCCAATGCAGACGGGGAAACAGCGCGGCCAAGCAGGACGACCCGCAGGGGCGCCATTTGTGAGGGCCTTGCCTGACCCACATTGCGAGCCTTAACCGGTCAGTTTCTGCATGGCCTTGCAATGCCCGTCAGCTATCAAATCAATCGTGCAACAGCATTGCTAACCCAAGACGATTTGGCGTCTGATGGGTGAGGTGCGTGGGGCGTCCTGATGCGGTGGGGCTTTCAAGTTTCGTTGGAAAATGTCCCATGCTCTGGGTCATCGAGAAACACTGGCTCGCGGTGTCGCCGCCTGGTTCAGTCCGTGTATCGCCGAAATCCGATCCGCCGGAGCCATCCATGACGTCCCTTTCTCCCGCCGATGCCGAGCGCCTCACGCTGGCCTTCCAGCGGTGTCGTGACATGCCCGGGACACTAAAGGACCAGCTGGACGCCTATGCCGCGGCGGGACGGGAGATCTTCCCGGCCTACGCCGAGGCGGTCGATCGCCTGGTGGCGCGGATCCGCAAAAATGGAGCTGCGGAAAATGCGCCTCGTCCCGGGGACCTCCTGCCGCCGTTCATCCTGCCGGATGAGATGGGCAGACTGGTCGGACTGGACTCCTTTCTCGACAAGGGACCGGTCGCCGTCATGTTTTATCGCGGTCACTGGTGTCCTTTTTGCCGGCTGAATATCAGAGCCGTGATTCGGGCGTTCGATCAAATCAAGGCTTCGGGTGGACAGGTGGTTGCGATCATGCCCGAGGTTCAGCAATTCGCCCGGAAGTTCAAATCCGACTCCGGCGCCCCGTTTCCGGTCCTCACCGATCTGGACAATGGCTATGCGTTGTCGCTCAATCTCGCGATATGGCTCGGAACCGAAATTAAGCGGCTATTGTCCCATCAGGACATGCCGAATTTCCACGGTAATGACGGCTGGCTGCTGCCGATCCCGGCCACGTTCGTGATCGGCCGCGATGGACGCGTCAAGGCGCGATTTGTCGACCCCGATTTTCGCAAGCGGATGGAAATCGACGACCTGATCGCGGCGATCGAGAGTGCAAGCCGGGCCAATTGAGATCGCCTCACTGGTTGTGATAGCGCGCCCAATCGGCGCCGCGAAGCATCCGCATCACGGCCGAGGCCACGGCCGTGCGTTCGCGTCCGGCAACGCCGTAGAGATGGACGGTGCGGCGAATGTCCAGGCCGGGCAGATCGGCTCGCTTGAGGGTTTCCGGCGTCGATATGCTGCGCGGGATGACGGCGACACCCATGTCAGCTTCGAGCAGTTCGATCAAATCGCGTTCCGACGATATTCCATGGCTGTGGCCGACATGGATGCCGCGATCGCGCAGCGATGCATTCAGCCGCTCCACGTCCTCGCAGTAGGTTCGCGACAGCAAGGGCTGCCCCTGCAAATCCCCGAAGCTCAGAATTCTTGCGGTTCGCGAAGGGGTGGCGCTGGTTGACGATCAGCTGAAAATCCTCGGTGAACAGCGGCCAGGCATCGAGCCGCTCCCATTCTTCGCCGATCTCCGCGGCAATGCCGAGCTCGGCTTCGCCTTTCTTGAGAAATTCCGCGACTTCCCGGCTATTGCCGCGCAGGAAGCGGAATTCCAAACGGCCGAAGTGCTGCTTGACCTGGTCGAGATGCGGTATCAGCAACGCCAGATCGACCGAGTGGGTGAGGGCGATCCTGAGCGCGCCTAACTCGCCGCTCTTGAAGGACGACGCAAGCTGCCGAGCTCCGATCGCCGCCTCGTAACACTGTTTGAGCAATGGATGCGTTCGCTGGCCGAGTTCGGTCAATTGCGCTGCAGGTCGCTCCCGCCGGAACAGATCGCCGCCAAGCTCTGCCTCAAGCTGCTTGATCGCCCTTGTCAGCGACGGCTGGGTGACGTTGCACTCGTCGGCGGCGCGCGTGAAATTCCCTAGCCGGGAGACGGCAAGGAAGTAGCGAACCTGGTGCATTTCCATGATGGACCCCGGCTGATCGACTGGGCAAATATAGCCGGTATCACAACGCAAGGACACCAGAACCGCTAGGGTGCGATAGCGGTAGCCTATGGCACCGGAAGCCAACGGGCATTTCCCTTGATCGGCGCGGTGATGCAAGTTGCGGCCGGGCTGACGCGCATCAGCGGAAGGCTGTCATGGCTAATTTCCGTTATCGCTGTGGCCGGTCGACTGCGGTTGAAGGGCGCACTAAAATGCGAGGATCGGTAACAAAAACGGATTGTGGGCGAACTTCTGATAATGTGACAGCGAGCGAGGCGTGACATGACGGATGTTAGGGAAGATCGATCTTTGCAGACCCTCAGGTCGCTGGGCAGGGCGCTGCCCGGTCAGGTGGTGTTGGTGCTGCAGGGGGGCGGCGCGCTTGGATCCTATCAGGCCGGCGTCTACCAGGCCTTGCACGAAGCGGAAATCGAGCCGGACTGGATTATTGGCACGTCGATCGGTGCCATCAATGCCAGTCTGATCGCCGGCAACGCGCCTCAAAATCGACTGTCGCGCCTGCAGGAATTCTGGAAGCGGATGGAGCAGAAGCCGATCTGGAGTTTTCACGATGCATTTGCCAGCTTCAACGATCAGCTGAACTATTGGTCGACGGTTACCAACGGCATTCCCGGCTTCTTCAAGCCGAATGCGCTGGCCCAGGCCGGCATCGACTATCGGCTGGGCGCCGACAATGCTGGTTACTACTCGACCGAGCCGCTTGAAAAGACCCTCACCGAGTTGGTCGATTTCGATCTGGTGAACAACTGCACGCCACGGCTGACCGTCGGCGCCGCCCATGTCCGAACCAGCCAGATGCGGTATTTCGACAGCCGCGACGGAAAACTCAACGTGAAACACGTCATGGCGTCGGGCGCGTTGCCGCCAGCCTTTCCCGCCATTCGTATCGACGGCGAACTCTACTGGGACGGCGGCATCTTGTCGAATACGCCCACCGAAGCGGTGTTCGACGACAATCCGCGCAGGAGTTCGCTGATCTTCGCGGTCCACATGTGGAATCCAGCGGGCGCCGAGCCGACCACCATGGCCGAGGTGCTCAACCGTCAGAAGGATGTGCAGTATTCAAGCCGGATCGCGAGCCATATCGCGCGCCAGCAGCAGGCGCACCGGCTGCGACACGTGATCAGCCAGCTCGCCGCCCTCCTACCCGAGGCCGAACGCAACAGCGAGGCGGTCCGGGAATTGACCGGCTATGGCTGTAAGACGCAGATGCACGTGGTGCGTCTGCTGGCGCCGCAACTCGATCGCGAGAACCACACCAAGGACATCGACTTCAGCCCATCCGGCATCAGGCAGCGATGGGAGGCCGGCTATGCTCACACCAAATCGGTGCTCGATCGCTCGCCCTGGGTCGGCGAGTTCGATCCGCTCTCAGGCGTTATTCTTCATGAGCAGATGGAGATCATGCCAGCCGCGGCGGAGTGATGCCGCCTCATCGGGCCGGCCACTCGATTTGGATGGCTTAAGAGAGGGCCTTGCGGTAAAGCGTGCCGTAGCAGGCCGCCGAGATGTCCCAGCTGAAGGATCGCGACATCGCCCTGCGGCGCATCGCGTTGAGGCGATCCTTCGCCACGAAGGTCGCAAACGCCCGCCGGATACCGCCGAGAAAGGATTCGGTTGACGGCTGGTCGAACAGGAATCCGGTTTCGCCGTCGGTGATGGTCTCGGCCAGGCCGCCGGTCTGGTGCCCGATCGGCAGCGAACCGAACTTCTGGGCGTACATCTGGCTCAGTCCACAGGGTTCGAAGCGCGACGGCATCAGCGTAAAATCGCTGCCGGCGAAAATCCGCCGGGCCTGTCCGTCGTTGAAGCCGATCGCCACTCCGATCGCATCCGGCCTTCGCCTGTGAGCATCGACCAGCGCCTGTTCGAGTTCGGGTTCGCCGCTGCCGGTCACGATGATCTGACCGCCGGCCTCGATGATCTCGTCGGCTGCCGAAAGCACGAGATCGATGCCCTTTTGATGAACGAGACGGGCGACCAGGCCGAAAATCGGACCGCGCGACAGTGCCAGACCGAACTGCTGGCGGACGTAGTCCGAATTCGCCCGCTTGCCTACCCAGTCGCCTGGGGCGAACGGCTGCGCCAATTGCGCGCAGAGCCGTGGATCCCAGCTTTCGTCGATACCGTTCAATATGCCGGTCAATTGCGCGGAGGCGGAACGGCGGCTGAGCAGCCCCTCGAGCCCGCAGCCGAGTTCCGGCGTTGTGATCTCCCTGGCGTAGGTTTCGCTGACGGTGGTCAGGTGCGAGGCATAGACAAGGCCCCCTTTGAGGAAGGACAGCTTGTCATAAAACTCCAGGCCGTCGACGTGAAAGGAGGCCTCCGGGGCGCCTATCCGGCGCAACAACTCCTTCGGGAACAGGCCCTGATAGGCGAGATTGTGGATGGTCAGAATGCTCGGGATCTTGGCGGCGTTCCAGGCAAGGTAGGCCGGCACGAGCGCGGCCTGCCAATCGTTGGCGTGCACCAGATCCGCTGCCCAGTTTTTGTCCAAATTGCCTGCGGCGAGCTGGGCAGCCGCGGCGGCCAATCGCCCAAAACGCACGTCGTTGTCTGGCCAATCGCGGCCCGACGCATCGCCATAGGGATTGCCGGGACGGTCATAGAGTTGCGGACAAAGCAAGACATAGACCGGCAGGCCGTCCTTGGTCGATGCCAACCCGAGCGAGCAGGCGGGCATTTCGGCCAATGCGGCGCATTGGCCAACGATTTCAATATGGGTCAGTTGTTCGACGACGTCGCGGTATCCGGGCAACAGGATTCGAACGTCGCTGAGAAGCCGCAGTGCCCGGGGCAGCGCCGCTGAAACAGCTGCGAGCCCGCCCACCCGGACGAAGTCGTCCATCTCTGTCGTGACGAACAGAACTCTCAAGGAAAACCTCACGGCATCGCTAAGTCTTATGATGCAAGAAAGGTTCCATAGCGGCGCAAGCAACAGATGGAAGTCGAGCGCTCGATTTCAAGCCGCCATGCCCACGGAATGGCTTCCCCGGCCGCACGGCGCACTTTAGGGTCGCGGTGCGACGGCTGCAGCAGTTGGGCCGAAGGGGGTTATATGGATGGCGATAGCTGATGATCATCAGGGCATTTCGACCAAGAGCTTTGCGGGACTGCGGGTACTTGATTTTTCCACCACCATTGCCGGCCCGCATTGCGCCCGCATGCTTGCGGACTTGGGGGCGGAAGTCATCAAGATCGAATCCGACGAAGGCGAGACGATGCGAAACCGTCCTCCGGTCCGCAATGGCTGCAGCACGACTTTCGGCCAGCTCAATGTCGGCAAGAAAAGCCTGGTGCTTGACCTCAAATCGCCTGTGGCCATTGCGGCGGTCCGTCGGCTGGTCGAGGGCTGCGATATCATCGTTGAGAATTTTCGCCCAGGCGTGATGCGTCGCTTGAATCTCGACTACGCTTCGCTGCGCGAGCTCAATGCGGGTTTGATCTACTGTTCGATCTCAGGATACGGCCAGACCGGACCGTCGGCCGAACTGCCGGCCTATGCGCCGGTGATCCATGCCGCCTCGGGCTACGACATGGCGCATCTCTCCTACCAACCCGGGAGATCCCGGCCGGACTATTGCGGCATCTATCATGCCGATGTCCTCACCGGGGTATATGCCTTCGGTGCCATTGCGGCGGCGTTGTATCAGCGCGAGGGCTCCGGAAGCGGACAGCACATCGACGTCTCGATGCTGGAGTCGATGCTGAGCCTGACCTTGAACGAATTGCAGTGGTCGCAATTTCCGGTCACGCAAGGCCAACGGCCGATGTTTGGGCCGGTTGAAACCGCGGATGGGTACGTGATGCTCGCGGTCGCCAGCGAGAAAACCTTTCAGAGCCTGATCAGGGTCATCGGTCATCCCGAGTGGATCGACGATCCGCGCTTTGCGATCTATGCCAACCGCCGCGACAATTGGGCTGAATTGATGATCGGTGTCGAGACCTGGTCGCGCGCGCTCTCGACTGCGCAATGCCTGATCGAATTGAACGGCGCTGGTGTCCCCTGTTCGGCCTATCGCACGGTCGCCGAGGCTTTGAGCGACCCGCAAATCGGGCATCGTGGAGCATTGGCCGAGGTGGAAGATGCCGGCGGTACATTCAAGGTCCTCAATCTGCCGTTCCGGATGTCCGGAGCGGGGGTCTCCGCGGCGAGGCGGATGGCAACGCTCGGCGAGCACACCGTTGAGCTGCTGAAGGAGAGCGGTCTTTCGGAAGATGAAATCGCGGCCTTCTCGGGCGGGCCGCGGGCAGCAGAGCGCCGCTGACGGCAACGGCTTACTACGCGGGTTCGCTCTGGTCTCGACGCTGCCCTGCCATACGTGGCAAGGTGCGCCCGATAAGAAGATCATCGACGGGAGGGAAATGATGAAGAGTTTCAAGGTCGCCGCTTTCAATGCGCCTCTGCAGGAGGTGGACCAGGCGACGCCGCAACCTCAGGGAAAGCAGGTCCTGATCAAGGTCAGGGCAGCCGGCGTCTGCCACAGCGACCTGCACATCTGGGAAGGCGGCTACGATCTCGGTCATGGGCGAAAGCCGCTGTCGCTGAAAGACCGCGGGGTGTCGCTGCCGCGCACGATGGGCCACGAAACCACAGGCGAAGTGCTGGCATTCGGGCCGGACGTCACGGCCGGTGACAAGGGCGATCTCGGGGTCGGCAGTGTCGCGCTGGTCTATCCTTGGCTCGGCTGCGGCACATGCGCGACCTGTCTCGCCGGCGACGAGAACATGTGCCTGAAACCCAATTCGCTCGGCGTCTACTGCGACGGCGGCTACGCCGACCACCTGATGGTGCCGCATCCGCGCTACCTGCTCAGTCTCGATGGCATCGATCCCGTCACCGCGGCGCCCTATGCCTGCTCGGGCGTCACCACCTACAGCGCGCTGAAGAAGGTGGAGGCGGATTTCAACACGCCGATCGTGATTTTCGGCGCCGGCGGTCTTGGTCTGATGGCGCTGTCGCTGCTCAAGGCCATGGGTGGCAAGGGCGCCATCGTCGTCGACATCGACGCCCGCAAGCGTGAGGCCGCCGACCAAGCCGGTGCGCTTGCGACCGTCGACGGCGGCGCGCCCGACGCGCTGGAGCAGCTCATGGCCAAGGCCGGCGGTCCGATCCGCGCGGTGATCGACCTGGTCGGAAACGCGAAAACCGCGCAGCTCGGCTTTGATTGTCTGACCAAGGGCGGCAAGCTCGTGATGGTCGGCCTGTTCGGAGGCGGCGCACCATGGGCGCTGCCGCTGATTCCGATCAAGGCCATCACCATCCAGGGCAGTTATGTCGGCAATCTCAGGGAGACCCGGGAATTGCTCGACCTGGTGCGCGCCAAGAACATCGCTCCTATTCCTGTGACGTCGATGCCGCTTGCCAAGGCCAACCAGGCCTTGCTCGATCTGCAGCAGGGCAGGCTGGTCGGTCGCGCGGTGCTGACGCCGTGAGCTTTCTGGTGGTTTATTGTTGCGAGCAACGTGAGGTTCAAGAGGGCGCCCACGAGGGGCGCCCCTACGCCACGTCTATCCTGTAGGGGCGACCCTTGTGGTCGCCCTCCTTCCGCGCCAATCTTCTTAAGGAAAATTCATGTCTGCCAATGATGCACTCCATATCGCCGTGCTTGCCGGCGACGGTATCGGCCCTGAAGTGATGGCGCCCGCGCTCGAAGTGCTGCGCCAGATCGAAGCAGGATCGGATCTCAAATTTCGCTTCACCGAGGCGCCGGCCGGCGCGAACCACTATGTCGAAACCGGCCGATCGATGCCGGAAAGTACCTTGCGGCTGTGCGAAGAGGCGGATGCGATCCTGCTTGGCGCTTGCGGCCTGCCGTCGGTGCGCTATCCCGACAACACCGAAATCATGCCGCAGGTCGAACTACGGTTTCATTTTGATCTTTATGCGGGCGTCCGGCCGGCACGGCTCATTCCGGGGGTGCCGAGCCCGATCGTCGGCGCCGACCAACGTGGCATCGATCTGGTCGTGATCAGGGAGTCGACCGAAGGCCTGTTCGCCTCGATGGGCAAGGGCGTCGTCACCGATCAAGAAGCCCGCGAGACGCTCGTCATCACGCGCAAGACCTCCGAGCGGCTGTTCGAGTTCTCGTTCCGGCTTGCGGAACGGCGCAAGGCGCGCGGCCGGCCGGGCGCGCTGACCTGCGTCGACAAGGCCAACGTGTTCAAGGCCTTTGCATTCTTCCGCGAGATGTTCGACGAGGCCGCCAAGCGCCATCCGGAGGTCAGGGCCGAGCGCCTTTATGTCGACGCCTGCGCCGCGTTGCTGGTCAAGCGTCCCTGGGATTTCGACGTCATGGTGATGGAGAACATGTTCGGCGACATTCTTTCCGACATGACGGCGGGCCTGATCGGCGGCATGGGAATGGCGCCGTCAGCCGATATCGGCGATCGGCATGCGGTGTTCCAGCCCTGCCACGGCACCGCGCCCGACATCATGGGGCAGGGCAAGGCCAATCCGACCGGAATGATCCTGTCGGCAGCGATGATGCTGGATTGGCTCGCCGACAGACACGGCATCGAGGCCGCTGCCGAGGCCAGCGAGCTCATCGAGCGCGCCGTCGACAAGGTCTATGCCAATGGCATCAAGCCAATGGAATTCGGCGGCCACAACGGCACCGCCGATATCGCAAGGGCAGTGCTGGCAGCCTTGTAGGAAAGGAGCAGGAAAGGCCGGGGTCGAACGCTCTGGGAAAAGCGAAAGCGCGGCCCTTCCTTCAGATGACCTGCGCCTTCCGCAGCCTTTCAATCTCCTCCGGGTCGTAGCCGAGCGCCGCCAAGATCTCCTCGGTGTGTTCGCCGAGTTCCGGCGTCGCCTTGCGCAAGTCGCGGTCGAAGCCCGTGATCTGGTAGGGCTGCGCGACCAGATTGATCTCACCAAGCCGCGGATGCATGACCGGCCTCTGGATACCCAGATGTGCGACCTGCGGATCGGCGAACACTTCCCGGACATTGTAGACCGGTCCGCAGGGCAAGCCGGCTTCGACCATCAGCTCGAACCATTCGCGGCTGGTCTTTTCGCGCAGCGCCCCCGCGATCACAGTATTCAGCGCATCGCGGTTTCGACCGCGCAGAGCCGCCGAGGCAAAGCGCGGATCGATGGCGAGCTTGTGGCGGTCGATCAGCTGGCAGAATTTCTGGAAATTCTGGTCGCTGTCGGCGGCGAGGTTTAGAAAACCGTCGGCGGTCGGATAGAGCCCCATCGGGGTGGCGGTGGGATGGAAGTTGCCTTGCTGCGGCGGCACATTCTGGTCCATCAGCCATCGGGTGGCCTGGAAATCGAGCAGGTGGATGCCGGCCTCGATCAGCGAGGTCTGCACCCAGCGCCCTTCGCCTGTGGCCTCACGATCCAGCAGCGCGATCAGGATGCCTTGTGCCAGCAATGCGCCTGCCATCATATCGGTGACGGCGACGCCGACGCGCAGCGGCCCATGGCCCGGAAAGCCCGTCACCGACATGATGCCACTCATCCCTTGCGCCACCTGGTCGATGGAGGGCCGCTCGGCATAGGGTCCCGACTGACCGAAGCCGGAGATGCTGCCATAGATGATGCGCGGATTGCGCTTCTTGACCGCTTCGAAATCGACGCCGAGCCGTTGGGCAACGCCGGGCCGCATGTTCTCGACCATCACGTCGGCTTGTTCCGCGAGCCGCATCAGGATATCACGACCTTTGTCGGTCTTCAGGTTGAGCGTGATGGCGCGCTTGTTGCGATGCAGGTTCTGGAAATCCGAGCCGTCACGCTTGCCAAAGAGATCCTGGCGTGCGCCTTCGCCGGCTGGTGGTTCGACCCGGATTACATCGGCGCCCCAGTCCGCCAGAGTGCGTACGCAGGAAGGGCCCGCGCGCGCCAGCGTGAGATCAATCACCTTGAAGCGTGACAGCGGCAGGCGAGGGGAGGGTGCTGGCGTGCTTGATACGTCGACGGGCTTTTGCATATGCGCTGATCGCTTTTATATTCGGGTGCCGCGGCGATATTTGCGGAAGCGTAACCTGCCTCCGCGTGGTAGATGAGTCACGGATTGCGCCGCCGGTGCGTCCACCCTCATGGCTTACAAAAACTTGACGGCTTTCGCGGCCTGATTGAATGCCGCGACTTCTGTTAAATCCTTTGTATGGGTATCGCCGATATCTGTTCGTGTCTTGGAATCGACCCCCGCGGGGCGAACGGCAAGGATGGCACCCGCGACATTGTCCGGGCCCAGTCCGCCAGCCAGGATGACAGGAGTTCTCACGCTTTCGACGATACTGCGGCTGATACTCCAATCATGGGTAACGCCCAGCGCGCCGATCTGCGTATCGCCCTCGCGGTGACTGTCGAGCAGCAGGAAATCAACTACTCCATCATAACTGCGGGCAATAGCCGCGCTTTCCGGTCCTGTCACCGGTACGCTTCGCATCAGGAGGACCCTCGGAAGCGCTCTTCGCAGTTCGGCGATCTGCGCCGGCCGGAGCAGTTCAGACGAGGCGCCAAGATGGACGATGGCCGGTTCGAGCTGCGTGGCAATCTGTGCGATTAACGCCAAATCCGCGGATAAGAACAGCGCCACCGACTTCGATGATTGCCTTATTGCCGCGATGACGGCAGCAGCCTCGCGCGCCGGGCGCTCTCGCGGAAAGGCACCGGTGCCGACCAGCACTCCAACGTGGTCGACACCCAGGGCGGAAATGGCATCCGCCTCGGCAGGCGTCGATATTTCATAAATCTGGGTCAACATGCCGAGCGTCCAGATCCACCCCCTACCGTCCGGTAAATTGCGGCTTGCGCTTTTCCATGAACGCCCGCCGGCCTTCGCGAAAATCCTCGGAGTCCATGCAGGCCGTTCCGATCGCCTTGATCGCGTCCATGTCGCGGGCGCCGGGGTCCTTCAGCACCTGCGCGATGGTGAGCTTGGCGGCCTTGATCGCCAGCGGCGCGTTGTTCGAAATCGTTCGAGCGATCTCGGTGGTCGCATCCCACAGCTCGGCATCGGCTACCACGCGTTCGATGAGGCCGATCCGCAACGCCTCTGTGGCATCGATCCGCATGCCCGTGTACATCAGGAGCCGCGCCCAGGACGGCCCGACCAGCGACACCAGATGCCTGAGGCCGTCATAGCCATAGGCAATGCCGAGTTTGGCGGCGGGGATGCCGAACTGGCTGTTCGCAGCCGCAATGCGAATGTCGGCGAGCATTGCGACCTGCATGCCGCCGCCGAGGCAAAAGCCGCGGATGCAGGCAATGGTCGGCTTAGGGTAATCCGCCAGAAGCACGCGTTGCGCGGCACTGCGTTTTGAATATTCTTCCGAGGCCTCGGCGTTGTGCCGGTTTTTTTCGAACTGGCTGATATCGGCGCCCGAGACGAACGCCTTGTCGCCGGCGCCGACCAGGATCACGACGCGCACGTCGGCGTCGTCGCGCAACTCGGTCAGCGCGTGGCCAAGCCCCTCCCACATGTCAAGCGACATGGCGTTGCGCTTTTCGGGATTGTTGAAGGTGACGACACCGACGCCATCGGCGACGCTTTTGAGGATTTTGCCGTCGGCGAAGGATTTTTCGGTAGCTTTGGGGTCGTCGAGCATGGGCGGCTTTCGCTGAGGGAGTCTGGTGCAGCTGGAATGAAGCATTGGTTGGGTGGTTCGGCAACGGCGCTGCGCTCGCTTTCTCCCTCCTTGCTGCCTTCTAGTGGGGCCTGGTGGGTGCAATGACCACTGTTGCAGCGCCGCAAAAGCCTCGTTCGGTCTTCTCTGGCCTTTGCTAGGCCGCACCAGTCGCTAATGTGGCTGGCGCCGGCCTTTGGCCGATCAATGATCAATGCGCCCCCCGGGGGGAGGAACCATGTCGCTGACCCGACGAGAGCTGATGGCCGGACTTGCCGGCGCTCTGGCCGCGCTGAAGAGCAGGCCAGCTTGGGCTGAAGCGGCCTATCCCAGCCGGACCATCAAGATCATCGTGCCCTATCCGGCGGGCGGCACCACCGACCTTCTGGGCCGCCTGGTGGCCGATCAGCTCAACAGCGGCCTTGGCGCGACCGCGATCGTTGAAAACAAGCCGGGTGCCGCGACCGGCCTCGGTGCGGAACTGGTGGCAAGGTCGCCAGCAGATGGTTACACGCTGCTGATCGCGACCTCGACCACGCTTGCTATCAACAAGGCGCTCTACACGAAGCTGCCCTATGATCCCCTGACGGATTTTACGGCGATCGCGCTGGTCGCCAAGGTGCCGTTCGCGCTGATCATCAATCCGCAGATCCCGGCGCAGACGCTACCCGAATTCATCGCCTACGCCAGGTCGCACCCAGGACTGGCCTTTGGCTCGGCCGGCAACGGCAGCCCGCAGCATCTTGGCGCCGAAATGTTGAGGACGGACGCGGCCATCGAAATCCGCCATGTGCCCTATCGCGGCAGCGTGCCGGCGATGCAGGACGTGATCGCGGGACAAATTCCCTTCATGGTGGTCGATCTCCAGCCCGCGCTACCGCAGATCCGTGCGGGCAAGGTCCGGGTGCTGGGCGTGACCACAATCACGCGCGTCGCAGCCGCGCCTGATATCCCGACGTTGGCCGAAGCCGGCCTTGCTGGATTCGAACTGGTGGCATGGCAGGGCGTCGTCGGCCCAGCGGGCCTGCCGCGCGGGATTGTTGACGAATTGGCGGGACAGATCGGAAAGCTGGTTGCCAACCCAGCAACGCGCGACACGCTCACGATGATGGCTCTGGAGCCGCTGGCCCCATCGACGCCGGACAGTTTTACGGCCTTCATCCAGAGCGAAGTCGGTCGCTGGGCTCAAATCGTCAAGAACTCTGGAGCCGAGATCGATTGATGGGCGAATTGGCGTTTACTGAAGTACTGATTGTTGGCGCCGGACCGGTCGGGTTGACGCTCGCGATCGACCTCGCCTGGCGCAACGTCGATGTTGCGGTTGTAGAAATGCGCCCCCGCGCAGCACCTCCCGAACCAAAATGCAACCACGTCGCCGCTCGTACCATGGAGATCTTCCGGCGGCTTGGACTTTCGGAAAAGGTGCGCAACGCCGGCTTGCCCGCGGACTATCCCCACGACATCAGTTATCGCACGACCTTTACCGGGCAGGAATTGACGCGCATTGCAATTCCTTGCCGCCGCGATCGTTTCACGCGAACGGATGGGCCGGACGGCAACTGGCCGACGCCTGAGCCCCCGCACCGCATCAACCAGATCTTTCTCGAACCGATCCTGTTCGAGCACGCCGCCGCCCAGCCGCGCATCCGCATCTTCAACCGGACCTCGGTCGAAGAGGTGGTGGTGGAAGATACCGGCGCCAGCGTGACGCTGCGCGATCTCGACACCGGTGCCATCAGGTGTTTGAGCTGCCGCTACCTGATCGGCTGCGACGGCGCCCGCTCCGTCGTCCGCAAAGCCATCGGGGCCGAACTGACCGGCGATGCCGTTGTGCAAAGGGTGCAGTCGACCTATATCCGCGCGCCTGACCTGATCGATCGCCAGCGCTGCGAACGCGCCTGGGGCACCGGCGTCATCAACCCCCGGCGCGCCGGCATGGTCTATGCGATCGATGGCCGCGAGCGCTGGCTGGTGCATAATTATATCAAGCCCGGCGAGGGGGATTTCGACCAGGTCGACCGCGACGCCTCAATCCGAACCATCCTCGGTGTCGGAGCTGACTTCGCCTACGACATCATCTCCAGGGAGGATTGGGTCGGCCGCCGGCTAATCGCGGACAGGTTTCGCGACCGCTCCGTCTTCATCGCCGGCGATGCCGCCCATATCTGGGTGCCCTATGCCGGCTACGGCATGAACGCCGGAATTGCCGACGCCATGAACCTGTCCTGGTTGCTGGCCGCTCACCTCAACGGCTGGGCGCCGGCTTCTATTCTCGATGCCTATGAGGCCGAGCGCTGGCCGATTACCAGCCAGGTCTCGCGGTTCGCGATGGCGCATGCCGAGGCCGAGATCCGCCGGCGTGGCGAGATACCCGCTGAGATCGAGGATCCGGGGCCGCGCGGCGAGCTGGCACGGCGACAGGTCGGGCAGCTCACCTACGAGATCAACGTCCGGCAATATGCCTGCGCCGGGCTCAACTTCGGTACCTACTATGATCGCTCGCCGATCATCGTCTACGACGGATCGGAACATCCGGCCTACACCATGGACCGCTATGTGCCCTCTGATGTCCCGGGCTGCCGCACGCCGCATCTGTGGTACGGGGACGGTCGCTCGCTCTACGATGCGATGGGGCCGGAATTTACGCTGCTAAGGTTCGATCGCGCGGTCGATGTGATGGCACTCGAAGCTGCGGCTCACAGCAGGGGAGTACCGCTGAAAGTGCTGGACATAGACATGCCTCGGACCGCCACTTTCTATGGCGGCGGACTGGTATTATCGCGGCCGGACCAGCATGTGGCCTGGCGCGGCGGCAGTTTGCCGACGGATCCGCTTGCGTTGATCGATCATGTCCGCGGCGCTGCAAGCTAGGCCGTGATCGGTCAAATGCTCTCAATCGATGCCTAAGCCTCGTTCGCGGCGATCGATTCCATCAAGGAGACCAACTGGCGTTGCACGGTCTGGTCCTTGATCTTGCTATAGGCCCGCAACAGTCTCAAACTAAAAGCGCTGTCCAGGAATAGCAGGCTTTCGACTTCCCGAGCCTTGCCGTCGCCGTCATAGAAGAATGTGACGGGCACATCGAGCGCCGTGGCGATCTGCTGAAGACGGGCTGCGCCGACGCGGTTGACGCCCTTCTCATATTTCTGAACCTGCTGGAAGCTGACGCCAAGTTTCTCGCCGAGCTCGGCCTGGGAGATACGTTGCTCCACACGCCTCAGCCGAATGCGTTTCCCGAGTTCAATGTCGGGCTTGCCGGCACTGCGTTGCTTCATTCGTTTTGCCGTTGACTTGTTCATTCTGGTTTTACCGTCCTTCAATCAAGAAGCCCCCGAAAGGTGGGTCAGGGGTTCGCCCATATATACCGCTTTAAATTCGCTGGGATGGACGAATTCGTCCTTGAACCACGGGAATTTTGCGGGATTGAAGCTCTCTATCAGCCAGTCGATCATGTGCCGTACGCGCGGGATACGACCGCTGCTCGGATGATAGGAGAGCCAAATATCGATTGGCCGATGCAGTTCGATGTCCAGCGGGACGAGGTTGGCCCCCAACGCGCAGGCATAAGTTGGAAACACGCCGATGCCGGCCCCCCTGGCGACGGCCCAATAGTTCGCGCTGCTGATATTGGTTTTGATCACCAGCAGATCGCGCGGGGAACAGCCGGGAAACAACCGCTCCAATGTCTCCTTCACAGGAGTTTGGTCCGCGACCTGCAGAAGAACCATCCGGTGCTTGCGCAATTCGTCCGTGGTCCGCGGGGCGCCGTACGTCTCGATGTATTTTGGGCTTGCGAACAGCATTAGATGCATCCGGCCGAGCCGGACGAGTTTGAGGTCGAGAGCTTCGGGCCGCGACAGACGAACAGCCACGTCGGCATCCTGCCGGGATACGTCGGTGAAAGGCATCGAACAACGGAGATCGACGCGTATTTTCGGGAACAATTGCTGGAAATCGACCAGGCGAGGAGCCAGCCAGAATGTTCCCAAACCCTCCGTGACGGCGACCCGGACTTCGCCCGAGAGTGACTTGGCGACGAAATCGCCGGCACGCAGCAAGTCGAACGAAGCGGCTTCCATGCGTTCGACGGCCGAAACAACCAGCGAGCCTTCCTCGGTCAAGCGGGTACCTTGGACGTCCCGCGTCAACAGGGTCGCCCCTATTTGCCGTTCAAAATCATCAATGCGCCGGCGAACGACGTTGGTGGACAGGTCGAGACGCTCCGCCGCGGACCTGAAGCTTCCGCAGCGGACGACCTCCAGGAAGACCCTGGCGGCGTCCCAATCGGAGAGACCTCCGAGGGAGACCTTATTGCGTTCCGCCTGAGGAACGCCCCTGTCCAGCAAGAGATGCATACAAATTCCTTTTCGTATGATAAGTTGCCAGAATAATTAGCGGGCTACAACTATGGCGGGTCTATGACCGCGCCTTTCGTTGTTAATGATTACTATTAGCCCTGGTTGCATCATTCCTGTCCGGCACGCGTACTCTTACGGTCCGGATCTCCACTCTCCGGTGATTAACCGAAAAAGCGGCCCTCTACCTTCAGATGCAAGCCCTCGGACATGCGCGAATCGTCAAGGGCTCCGATCGAAGAGTACGTATATACGCGGCCGGGATCGTTAGCGAAGCCATTTCTAATCAAAGCCCGGGCCAGCTTAGCATTTTTTGCTGGCGATGCCTGGATTTGTCCACTGCTGGACTGTTGCCGAAAGGCTGAGGTCAATTCTGGGCAGGACCAATTTACCAGCGGCATGCCTTCGCCCGGCCCAACGAATTCCCTGTCTGCTGATGGACCGTCTGCTCGAATGACCGGGGGATTTGAGCCATGCCCACAGGGCGAAATAGTATTCGAGCACAAAAGCTGGTCGTGCTACGCTTGCGTATCCTTGGTGGCGTTGGTACCCCGAGGCTAGGGCGGCATCGTATTCGCTGGGTCAGTCGCGGCTCCGACGGCCTGTCGGCCACGATAGCCATCATGCCGTTTCGGAGAGATCCGGAATGCAAGGGGAAGTATTCTGGAACGGCGGACTGGATAGTAAAGGCTTCACCTCGCAAGCTCGGTGGCGGAAAATGCTGGCATCAGATACAGATGAAAGATTGCTTTCGGTTCTCTCAGCGCTGGAGGAGTGCCGTGCGGCCCTTATCGGGGGCGGCGACCGGGAGACCGCGCTGGTGTTGTCCGTCGCCATCCTCGAGCTTCGGATGAAGATCAATCGCATCGCCGATTCCGAACTGAAGGCGCTGTGTGACGCCATGGTGCCGGAGGATGCGCCGGCGAGACCGCAATATGCCAAGCCGCAGGGGCAGCGCTCGCGTCCCCAGTTGAAACTAGTCAAGTAGCAAAAGCCCTCCTGTTGCGGGCACCCCTCCCGGTTCCGCCGCTGTATTGTTGATCCAGTCGGCGCTATCGCACGTCCGGCGGGTTGAAATCACGGTTATTGCCCGCCGCGCCACGGCCGAACCACGGTTGCGCATTCCCGCCCATCCGCTAAATGACTTGGTAGTCGGCGCCCCGTTCTTCGGTCGGATTGGCCATGGCGCCGGGCGGTCGATCGAGTGACGATAGTGATGAATTCATGATCCGCGATGTCTCGATTCCAGCGGCGCTGATTGCCGGCCTCGTCAGCTTCCTTTCGCCGTGCGTACTGCCCCTGGTGCCTCCCTATTTGATTTACCTCACGGGTGCGACCATCGAGCACGTCGCCAATGAGGAGAGCGTATCCTCCTCCAAGCGCGCAGTCATGATTTCGGCGGTGCTGTTCGTGCTTGGCTTTTCCACCGTGTTCGTGGCGCTTGGCGCCAGCGCCTCGCTGATCGGCGGCCTGATCCGGGAGTGGTCGGCGGAGCTTTCGATTGTCGCCGGTATTGTCATCATCATCATGGGCCTGCATTTCCTGGGGCTGACGCGGATCGGTCTATTGATGCGGGAAGGCCGGCTACCAATCCCAAAGCCCGTCGGGTTGTGGGGGGCTTATGTGATGGGTTTGGCGTTTGCGTTCGGCTGGACGCCCTGCATCGGCCCGATCCTGGCGGCGATCCTGTCGGTGGCCGCGGCCGAGGCCACGGTTGCGAGGGGGGCGGGTCTGCTGGCGGTCTATTCCGCCGGTCTCGGGATTCCTTTCCTGATCGCAGCTCTGATGGTCGAACAGTTCTCGTCGCTGTTTTCGCGCATGAAGCAGCACCTCGCCAGTGTCGAGCGGGCAATGGGCGTGCTGATGGTGATCACCGGCGTCGGCTTTCTGACCGGCGCCGTATCCAGCGTCAGCATCTGGTTGCTGGAGACATTTCCCTCTCTGCAGAATTTCGGTTAGGGCGGACTTAAGGGTCGAACCTATCCCGCGCGAATTAGTTCTTCCGGCATGAAAAGAGTCTTGATTTCGGGGGCAGGGATCGCCGGACCAACGCTCGGCTTCTGGCTGAAAGCCGCGGGCTTCGAGCCAACGCTGATCGAGCGCGCGCCAGCGCTACGCCGCGGCGGTTATGTGATCGACTTCTGGGGGCTTGGATACGACATTGCCGAGCGGATGGGGCTGATCGCCGGCATCAATCGAGTTGGCTACAAAGTGCGGGAATTGAGGATCGTGAACGATCGCGGCCGGCGCGTGGCAGGCTTTGGGACCGGACTGTTCACGGAGTTGACCGGCGGCCGTTATGTGACAGTCCCCCGAAGCGAGCTTTCCCGCTTGCTGCTCGAAAAGGTTGGGGACCGCGCCGAGGCCATTTTCGGCGAGGAGATTGTTTCTATTGAGCAGCAGCCCGACGGCGTGCGGGTTCAGCTGATGCACTCAGGCGAGCGTCGGTTCGATCTCGTGATCGGCGCCGACGGCCTGCATTCCAGAGTTCGCGAACTTGCCTTCGGGCCGCAGCAGCGCTTCGAGAAGGACATAGGTTACATCGTGGCCGCGCTTGAAGTCAGCGGTTACCGCCCACGCGATGAAGATGTATATCTGATGTACGGACAGCCCGGACGGATGGTCGGGCGCTTTGCGTTACGCGATGACCGAACGCTGGTCTTGTTCGTGTTTGCCGCGGACGGCAATTCGCTGCCTTCGACGCTCGATCAGCAGAAGGTGATTTTGCGCAGAAAATATGCGGCCGGCGGGTGGGAATGCCCGTCGATCCTGGCAGAGTTGGATCGTGCAACCGAGCTCTATTTCGACCGCGTCAGCCAGATCAGGATGTCAAGCTGGTCGCAAGGACGCATCGCTCTCATCGGGGATGCCGCTTTCTGCGTATCCCTGCTGGCCGGACAAGGTTCGGCATTGGCGATGATCTCGGCCTATGTGCTGGCGGGCGAGCTTGCCGCTGCGCGCGGGCGATATCAGCAGGCTTTCAGCAACTATGATGCCCGCTTGCGCCCTTTCATTGAAACCAAGCAGCGAGGCGCCGAACGCTTCGCCGGTGCCTTTGCGCCGAAGACCCCGTGGGGTCTGAGCTTTCGTAATCAAGTGATAAGGGCATTTGGGATTCCCGGGCTGGCCAGGCTTGCCGTTGGCAGGGAGATCATCGACAGCCTGCGGCTTCCCGAATATGATTTGCCATCATTCAATTGAATAACGCCAGCGTGCACCAGGGACCGATGAGCGGTGCGTTGCCGGCAATGATAGCATCGCAAACCAAGAGCATCGATTGCAAACAACACCGCGCGCTCAAACTGGACAGAAATAAGTCGTCATTCCTGGTCGACCTCTTTTTCTCGGCCCGCTTGGCGGGCCGCAGTAGGCGCGCCTACAGGTTGCTGTCGGTAATCCCCGCGTAGACCATGGTGCGCAATTCACGGCGGATCGGATAAGCGCTCGACGGCAGCACCTGGGTCATGAAAATGGCGGCCAGTTCTTCCGCCGGATCGATCCAGAACGAGGTTGACGCCGCGCCTCCCCAGGAATATTCGCCCCGGCTTCCCGGGATCAGGGTCTGCGCGGGGTTCATCGTAACGGAGAAGCCAAGACCGAAGCCGATCCCGTTATAAGTGGCCTCGCTGAACAACGACCGCGACATTTCCGGCAGGTCGCGGCCGCCAGGCAAGTGATTTGTCGTCATCAGCGCCAGCGTCTTCGGACCGATCAGCCTGACACCGCCGAGTTCGCCGCCATTGAGCAGCGCGCGGCAGAAGGTGAGATAGTCGGCCGCGGTCGAACACAGCCCGCCACCGCCGGAAATGAACGATGGCGGGGTGAGAAACGAACTGGTGGTCGGATCGTCCTGCAGCGTCAGGCCGTCCTTGCGTTCGCCGGCGGCGCCGGCATGGAAGGTCATGCCACCCTGCGGATCGGCCGAGTAACAGGCCGCGAAACGATGGGCCTTGTCGGCGCTTACGAAAAAGTCGGTATCGTGCATTTGCAGCGGATCAAGGATGCGTTCCCTGAGGAACTGTTCGAATGGCTTGCCACTGATCTTGCCGACCAGATATCCGATGACATCGGTGGAAACCGAGTAGTTCCAGGCCTCGCCGGGCGAAAATTCCAGCGGAAGCTTGGCCAAGTCCTCGACCATCGATTGCAGCGTTCCTGATTTCTCGACCGCGCCGATCTTCAATTCGCGATAGGCGGCGTCGACGTTGGAGCGCTGCTGGAATCCGTAAGTCAGGCCCGAGGTGTGGCGCAACAGGTCCACGATCAGCATCGGCCGCGACGGCGGCTTGGTGAGGAATGCGGGCCAGATGCCGGCCTGGAAAACGCCGAGGTTTTTCCACTCCGGGATGTATTTATGAACGGGCTCGTCGAGCGCGACGCGGCCTTCCTCGAGCAGCATCATGAAGGCCACGCTGGTGATCGGTTTGGTCATCGAATAGATGCGGAAAATGGTGTCATCCCGCATCGGCACCTTGCGCTCGACGTCGGCGTAGCCCTGCACCGCGCTATGAACGACCTTGCCGCGGCGATAGACGATGACCTGTGTTCCCGGAAACCGGCCCGCATCGATGTAACGTCGCCTGATGTGTGCTTCCAGGCGGTCAAAGGCTTGCTTGGACATGCCGGCGGACTCGGGCGAGGCGGGGGTTGGGGCTAACATCTGGACTATCCTTCCGGAGCGTTCGCGAGGATCGGTTGATAGCCCAGAATCGGGCCACGTTCCACTCGCTGCGCGTCAGGGCGCAGGCGCTGCCGACCGCGCCAAGCCGAAGTCGCGCTTGTGGCTTCGGTCGTCATCCAAAGCGAGCACGCTGCGGCCTTCCGGTTCTACAGGTGCTACTGCCTTGGAATACGCGGCCGCCAAAGTCGAGCCGGGCGATGACGACTGTTTACGATTTCGAGGTTAGTGCCTCATGCCGAGAGGCCGAGGTTTTGAATGAGCAAGCGCGCGCGTCCCGCCTGCGTATTTCTTGTGCGGCGCACAATAATTGAGCGAATCGCAAAATTAAGATGCGCGAAACGACCCCGCCGAGGTGCCGATCCTATTCAATAACCCAATGTATTATATAGAATTCTGGCGTCTTAGCGGCTTGGCACGAAGCTTGAATGGGTTGTTGCTGACGCCATTGATGCCGTCCCTTAAATCAATCCGAATTTTGACAACGCCAGACTGGGGCCTCCCCAGAACGCGACGCCGTCTCTTAGCTCTCGCGGCGCGTGATCCCCGGTTACAGCTGAAAGGAACTATCGAATGCCCACGCACGGCCCGAGCTGGATTTCAGAATGGAACCCAGAGGATGAGACGTTCTGGAATTCCAAGGGCAAATTCATCGCCCGACGCAATCTCATCTGGTCGATTGTCGCGGAGCATGTCGGGTTTTCCGTCTGGCTGATCTGGAGCATCGTCGCAACCAAGTTGCCGCAAGCCGGCTTCCACTACACCACCGATCAATTGTTTCAGCTGGTGGCGGTGCCCGGATTGATCGGCTCACTGATGCGATTTCCCTACACCTTCGCGGTCACAACGTTCGGTGGCAGGAACTGGACGATCTTCAGCGCCTCGGTCCTGTTCATCCCGACGCTGGGGCTCGCCTATTTTGTGAGCGAGCCCACGACGCCGTTCTGGCTGATGCTGCTGGTCGCTTCCACGGCGGGCCTTGGCGGCGGCAACTTCGCCTCCAGCATGGCCAACATCTCGTTCT
The DNA here is from genome assembly GCA_963736075.1 of uncultured Alphaproteobacteria bacterium. Lineage (GTDB taxonomy): Bacteria > Pseudomonadota > Alphaproteobacteria > Rhizobiales > Xanthobacteraceae > Bradyrhizobium. Next base: position 169,823 of record CAVTNW010000043.1, read on the forward strand.
TCTATCCCGACCGCATGAAGGGCTGGGCGCTTGGCTTGAACGCCGCCGGTGGCAATATCGGCGTCAGTAGCGTCCAATTGCTGACGCCTATTCTGATGGGAGTTGGCCTTTTCAGCCTCTACCAAGCCACGCCGACCTCGGAAGGGATCTATCTTCAAAATGCTGGACTGATGTGGATCCTGCCGCTGGTGGTTGCGGTCTGCGGCGCGATCTTCTTTATGAACAATCTGACCTCGGCCAAGTCCAGCTTCAAGAACCAGCTCGCCATCATCGGACGCAAGCATACCTGGATCATGGCCTTCATCTACGTCGGGACGTTCGGCTCCTTCATCGGTTATTCGGCCGCGTTTCCCCTGCTGATCAAGACGCAGTTCCCTGCGGTCACGGTGGCCATTGCTTTCCTTGGGCCGCTGGTGGGCTCGCTGTCGCGTCCATTGGGCGGTCTGATTGCCGACAAGATCGGCGGTGCGATCGTGACCTTCTGGAACTTTCTGGCGATGGGCGCTGCGACGATCGGCGTCTTGTACTTCGTGGGCACCAAGGACTTCACGGGATTCCTGGCGATGTTCCTTTTGCTTTTCATCACGACCGGCATCGGCAACGGCTCGACCTACCGGATGATCCCGTCGATTTTTCGCGCGGAGAACCTTCGGAAAGCAAGGGGCACCGGCGATGCCGGCCGGGCGCTTGCCTTGAAGACTGCCAGCATCGAAAGCGGCGCCGCCCTCGGATTTATCGGCGCGATCGGCGCTTGCGGCGGCTACCTGATCCCGAGCGGCTTCGGCAAGTCGATCGCCATAACCGGTGGTCCACAGTTGGCGCTGGAAATCTATCTGGCGTTCTATGCAACCTGCCTGGCACTGACCTGGTGGTACTACCTGCGCAGGAGCCCTGCAGCTTCGAGCGTAGCGAGCTTCGCCGAAGCGCGCGTGTGAACAGAATGACCATTGTCCCTCTCACCCCTGGTGACCTCCGCGGGGACGGGCGTTGATCCGAGAAGCTACCGGTTGGACCGGTAGCGGAGACGGAAAGGCGGGACCGAAGCAAACAGGAGCCCATCATGACAGAAGACCAAGTCAAACTCGTGCAGCAGAGCTTCGCCAAGGTCGCCCCAATCTCGGAGACGGCGGCGCTCCTGTTCTACGACCGACTGTTCGAGATTGCCCCTTCGGTCAGGTCGATGTTTCCCGGTGACATGACGGAACAGCGCAGGAAGTTGATGGCGATGCTGACCGCAGTGGTTAACGGCCTTAACAACCTCGAATCGATTTTGCCGGCCGCGAGCGCACTGGCAACGCGCCACGTCAGCTACGGCGCGAAGGCCGAGCATTATCCCGTGGTCGGCGCGGCGCTGCTGTGGACCCTGGAGAAGGGACTTGGCGAGGCCTGGACCAAGGAGGTCGCGGACGCCTGGACCGCGGCCTACGCGACGCTGTCCGGCTACATGATCGTGCAAGCCTATGGCCACCCTCAAGCCGCCGAGTAGGAACTCAAGCCGTGAGTGAACCGCTGGTCGTCGTCGGCAATGGCATGGCTGCCGCGCGCCTGGTCGATGAACTGGCAAAAATCGCGCTCGGGCGCTACGCGATCGCCGTGATCGGCGACGAGCCGCGGCTCGCCTACAACCGCGTGCTGTTGTCTTCGGTGCTGGCGGGCGAAACCGCCTCGCATGAGATCGAGCTGAAGCCGGCCAAGTGGTGGCGCGACCGCGGCGTTACCGTGAAATATGGCAGTGCGGCCAGCGAAATCGATATTGGCCGCCGCGAGCTCAAGATCGCCGGTCACGAAAGCATCGCCTTCTCCAGGCTGGTGCTGGCCACCGGCTCGACGCCGCTGCGGCTCAACGTGCCCGGGGCGGATCTTGCCGGCGTGCACACGTTCCGCGACAGCCGCGACGCCGATCTTCTGCTGGCGTTGGCCGCGCAGAAGAAACGCGTCGTCGTGGTCGGCGGCGGATTGCTCGGGCTGGAAGCGGCTTACGGCCTTGCCAAGGCGGGCGCGCCGGTGACGCTCGTTCATCTGATGGACCGGTTGATGGAACGTCAGCTCGATGCCCCGGCGGCGGAGCTGTTGAGAATTCTGGTCGAACGCAAGGGCATCAAGATCCTGCTCAATGCCAATACCGCTGGGATTATTGGCGACGCCCGCGTTGAAGCCGTCGAGCTGGCAGACGGACGCCGCATCGCCGCCGATGCGGTGATTTTCGCCGCCGGCATCCGGCCTCATGTCGGGCTGGCGAAGGACGCCGGTATTGACGTCAACCGTGGCATCGTCGTCGATGACCATCTGCAGACCAGCGCACCGAACATCTTCGCGCTGGGTGAATGCGCCGAGCACCGCGGCCTCTGTTACGGCCTGGTCGAACCGGCCTACGAGCAGGCGCAGGTGCTGGCAAAGCATCTCGCCGGGCGAGCCGCCAGCTACCTGGGCAGTGTGGTCGCGACCAACCTCAAGGTTTCCGGCGTGAGCGTATTTTCCGCCGGCGATTTCCTGGGTGCGGATGGCTGCGAAGCCATCGTGCATTCGGATGTCAGGCACGGCTTCTATAAGAAGCTTGTGATATCGGACGGCCGGCTTGCGGGCGCGGTCCTGGTCGGGGACGTCGGCGATGCGCTGTGGTATCTCGAACTGATCCGTGGCCGGCAGCCGATCGCGCGCATTCGCCGCGATATGATGTTTGGCCGTTCGCTTGCGATTCCGTCGGAGGCGGCGTGATGAGCACTGGACCATTCAAATGACGGCCGTCGATCCCATGCCGGGTGCCACGCGCACGACCTGTCCCTATTGTGGGGTCGGCTGCGGCGTCCTGGCAACGCCCGACGGCAGCGGGGGGGCGGGGATCGCGGGCGATCGCGAGCATCCTGCGAATTTCGGACGGTTGTGCTCGAAAGGCTCGGCGCTCGGCGAAACCCTGGGTCTGCAGGACCGGCTGCTCTATCCGATGATCCGCTGCGACAAGGGCACCATGGAGCGGGTGGCCTGGAGCGATGCGCTCGACCACCTCGCGCATCGCTTCGCGCATATCATCAAGCGGGACGGTCCTGGGGCGGTTGCCTTCTATCTCTCCGGGCAACTTTTGACCGAGGATTATTACGTCGCCAACAAGCTGATGAAGGGGTTTGTCGGCAGCGCCAATGTCGATACCAATTCGCGCCTCTGCATGGCCTCTTCCGTCGCCGGCCACCGCCGCGCCTTCGGCGCCGATACCGTGCCGGGCTGCTATGAGGATCTCGACCAGGCCGATCTTCTGGTGCTGGTCGGCTCGAACGCGGCGTGGTGCCATCCGGTTCTGTTCCAGCGTATGTTGGCCAACAAGCAGCAACGCGGCGCGCGCATCGTCGTGATCGACCCGCGCCGGACCGACAGTGCCGGCGACGCCGATCTGTTCCTCGGACTGAAGCCCGGCACCGACACCGCGTTGTTCAGCGGGTTGCTGGTGCATTTGGCCGATAGCGAGGCACTGGATGCAGGCTACATTGAACGCCACACCACCGGCTTCGACGAGGCGCTGACGCGGGCGCGCAGCATCGCCGGCAGCGTCGCCGCGACCGCGCTGGCGACCGGACTCGCCGAGCCCGAGGTCGCTGAATTCTTCCAGCTGTTCCGCGCGACGCCCCGCGTCGTCACGCTGTATTCGCAAGGCGTCAACCAGTCGGCGCAGGGCACCGACAAGGTCAATGCCATCATCAATTGCCACCTCGCCACGGGCCGAATCGGCACGCTTGGCGCGGCGCCGTTTTCCCTGACCGGTCAGCCCAATGCGATGGGCGGCCGCGAGGTCGGCGGGCTTGCCAACCAGCTCGCTGCGCACATGGCGTTCACGCCGCCCGACATCGACCGGGTGCGGCGGTTCTGGAAGGCGCCGCGGATCGCGACCCATGAAGGGCTGAAGGCGGTCCAGATGTTCGAGGCGATCGGACGCGGCGAGATCAAGGCCTTGTGGGTCATGGGCACCAATCCGGTGGTGTCGCTGCCCGATGCCGACGCCGTGCGCGCAGGATTGAAAAAGCTCGAACTGTTCGTGATCTCGGAGAATGTGCGTTCCAACGACACCGTCAATGCCGGCCCGCATGTGCTGCTGCCGGCGCAGGCCTGGGGCGAGAAATCCGGCACCGTGACCAATTCGGAGCGGCGGATCTCGCGGCAGCGCGCGTTCCTGACTCCGCCGGGAGAATGCAAGCCGGACTGGTGGATTGTCGGCGAGGTTGCGAAAAGGCTGGGTTTTGCGGCGGCCTTCAACTTCAATTCGGCGGCGGAGGTCTTCCGCGAGCACGCCGCGCTGTCGGCGTTTGAAAACAGCGGGAACCGCGATTTCGATATCGGCGCGCTGAAGTCACTGTCGGACGAGGCGTTCGATGCGATGGCGCCGGTGCTGTGGCCGATGCGCGAAGGCGCAGAACCGCAACCGCGGTTTTTCGGCGACGGCGGATTTTTCGCGCCCGATCACAAAGCCCGCTTTGTAGCGCCGGCCATTCCGGCCCTGCGCACGGAGACGACGGCCGCCCGGCCGCTGCGGCTCAACACCGGCCGCATCCGGGATCAATGGCATACCATGACCCGCACCGGCATGAGCCCGCGGCTGGGCCAGCATTTGCCGGAGCCGTTCGTCGAGATTCACCCCCACGATGCCGCCAGGACGGGGGTGGCCGATGGCGGCTTCGCACGCGTCGTGACCGACTACGGACAATGCATTCTCAAGGTCGTGGTCAGCGAGCGGCAGCAGCGCGGCATGCTGTTTGCGCCGATCCACTGGAGCGGCGAGACGGCGTCGTCCGCGCGGGTCGGCGCGCTGGTGGCGCCATTCACCGATCCGTTTTCCGGCCAGCCCGAGAACAAGGCGACGCCGGCGTCGATCGTTCCTTACGAATATGTTTTCCGGGGTTTTGTGCTGTCGCGGACACCGCTCGCACTGCCTGACCACGCCTGGTGGACGCGGGTGGCGGTCTCCGGCGGCTTCGGCTATCTGTTTGCCGACAACGCCGATCTCGCGGGATGGCAATCCTGGCTACAGCGGTTTTCCGGAGGCGATCTGGCCGAATATCGGGACTTTGCCGGCGGCATCTACCGCGCCGCCTCGTTTGTCCAGGACCGCGTCGAAACCTGTCTGTTCGTCGGTCCCGCGCGCGACGCCGGCGATTGGAATGTCGTCAAGACCCTGTTTGCGGCGGATGCGCTCAGCAACGATGCGCGGCGTATGTTGCTGTCGGGCAAGTCAATGGACGGGCTGGCAAGCGCAGGCCCCATCGTCTGCGCCTGTTTTGGCGTCGGCCGAACCACGATTCTCGCAGCCGTCGCTGGCGGTGCGCGCAGCGCTGCGGAGATCGGCGCGCAGTTGAAGGCCGGCACCAATTGCGGTTCGTGCATCCCCGAGATGAAACGGCTGATTGCCCAGGTCCAGCCCGCCGCGCCGGCCGATCAGCAACCCAAGCCGGCTGTTGCAGTGCGTTGAGCTCGTTGCCCGAAGGGTAACAAGCTCGAAATGGCTTTGATACCAATATGTTACACAGGTGTTGCGGTCGCGGTCGACGAGGCCGTCAATAGTGGCGTCATACTGGCGCAGTCCGTCGTTGCGAAGGTGGTGCCTTTGTCGCAGAATCATTCGGGCGATCGCGACTTAATACACTGGAAACTTCATGACGTACGCACGCATTTCTACCGATCCTGCCGTCATGATGGGCAAGCCTTGCATCCGTGGCACGCGCGTCACCGTGGAGCTGATCTTGCGCAAGTTGGGCGCCGGACGTTCATTTGCCGATCTACTTGAAGCCTACCCCAAACTGACCGAACATGACCTCCGCGCGGCGTTGGCCTTTGCGGCCGACTACATGCAGCATGAGACCGTTCTCGCCGCCGAGTGATGCGCTTTCTTGCCGACGAGAACGTGTCGCGCCTCGTTACCGAGTTGCTTCGATTGAGCGGTTTCGACGTGACATCGATCGGCGAAACCAAATCAGGCGCCTCGGATAAAGATGTGCTTGAGGCGGCCGCTGCGGGAGATTGCATCCTGATCACGGAGGATCGCGATTTCGGCGAACTCGTCATTCGCCAGCAACTGGGCGTGCGTGGCATGATCCTGCTGGAGCTGGATCGCCTCTCGAACGTAGCGGAAGCTGATGCCGTCGCCGAGGTGTCCGCCATGCCGACAAGCTCCTGGGCAACCTCGTTGGCATCGAGCCCGGACGGATCCGCATCCGGCCTCTGCAGCGGTAATCAGGTTGAGGAAGACGCGATCCCACATGTTGCAAAATGAAAGAGGCCGCCAATCGAGGCGGCCTCTGGTCGGGCGAGGGGCCCATGACGAACTTTCAACCCGCCAATGGATTCGGGCGCATCTGTACTTTGAACACTTTCGGCATCGCGCCCTTGCCGCCTTCGCTGTGGAAATTGGCGCGCGTGCCCGAGGTGGTCCACAGGCCACGGCCTTTCCAGCCGGCGTTGGCGTCGTCAATTCGGCCGTCGACGTCCTTGCTGAAAAAGCCCATCGGGTAGGGGATATGGATGTCGACGAATTGGCCGTCGACCAGAGCCAGCAAAGATTCGCTGCCGTTTGCCGATGCGATCGGCACATTGGCGCCGAGGCCGAGCGTATTATAACGATCGACCCAGACATAATAAGCGTGGTTGGCGCTGCCTTTATCACTCACGCCCTTGAATTGCGGTCCGGGAAACCGATACAGCGTCCAGCCCTCGAAACACTGCTTGCCGGTCGCGGCCTCCGGCCCGGACAGCGGCGACTTGCATTTGGATCGATCGAAGCTGGCAAGATGTCCGCTGGACAGAACCGTCCAGGCGACACCGTTCAGATCGACATCCACGCCGCGGGTGCCGAAGGCGCCCTCGGGCGGCTGGAAGATCTCGGAGACTGCCGTTTTGGTCGGATCGCTGCCCGGAATCAATCGGATGAGAAAGCTCGGCTGCGCGATCCGGGAGAAGCCCGGTCCCATCGACTGGCCCCAGATCACGTCACCCCTCGGGCTCGGCATCACACCGTAGAATGCCGCCTTGACCCATTTATCCTTGTTGGGGTCGGTGGGTTGATCAGCCGCGACGTAGGGCTCGCGTTTGCCGGAACCGGTGACGTTGGCAATGATCGGTGTCCAGCCCTGCGAGGCGACCTCGTCGCCGGTTAAGTCGAATTGTCGGGTGTTCAGCCAGCCGGCAACGCCGCTGTAGGGCTGTCCCGCGCTCAGCCAAAGCGTGTCGTCGGCATCGCGGGCAAAGGACAGATGCTGCGTGCTGAAACAGGTATTGATGAGGGTCCATTTGTCGGTCTTCGGATCGTACACCGAAAGCTGTCGGGCGGATTCGGCGAGCGGCGCCACGGTCGCGGAAGGCAGCTCCGAGCCTGCCTTGCAATAGGCCGGATTGGCAGCCGGTCGGATGCGGGCCGTGAACCACACCCGGCCCTTGCCGTCCATCATGGGATTGTGAATGCTGGTGTGACTATCCCAGATCGACTCATCGCCCCAGAACACCGACGTGCCCTTCGGGTCATCCTGGGTGGTCGGCGTCGCAGGGTCCCGATAGGGATGCTTGATGAGCTTTGCGGTGTTGTGAATGGGGTCCAGCACGGGGACGAAGTCTGAACTCTCTTCCGGTGAACCGTAGATCGGGCCGTTGGCGTTGACGGTCGGGTCGCGCTTGTCGGTCGATATCGCGTCATGCAGATACATCTTCGGCGTGCCCCAATCCCAGGCACTGATGACCACATTGCGCTCGACGCCCTGAGGACGCTCCGGCTTGTCGAACGGCAGTTCACCCGCCGCGATGCGGTCGGTCCAATCCGCATACATGCGATAACCCCGGTCCGGCCCCAGCCGCGCGATCGCGAGCGCCATATTCGACATCGCTTGCCCGGACTGCAGCCGGCGCGCCCATAGATCGGCCGAGTTGGAAAAATGCCCGAGTTCGGGGCTCGGCGAGCGAATGTTCTTGCTGCCCAGGGCGTGGCACGACTGGCAGGAATTCTTCACCGTATCGATCCAGTCGGATTGCGTTCTCATGCCCGCGGGAATTCCGCTCGGACTCTTGTCCGATCCCGGAAACTCGTTCTCGGCGGGAATCTTCAACATCGAATACCAATACATTCCCGGATAATACTCCGCCGCCGCGGCCGCGCTCGGCGCGGGCTTCGCGGTCAGCTCAATGGTCTTTCCCGGCACCGCGTCCTGCTTGTCGGAATCGACGAGCCCATAGCCGCGTGCCCAGACCTGGTATTTCGCCGCGGGCAGTTCGGGAATGACGAAGCGGCCGAGATCATCGGTCACGACCATCTTGGCGAACTTGGTCGGAAGGTCCGATGTCTCCGCGATCACCCAGACGCCGGCTTCGGGGCCATTGGCTCCCTTGACCTGGCCCCCGATGGCATCGGCGCTGACGACCAACTGCGCCGGCTGAGCCTTGAGTGGACCGCAGCACGTCGCGACCAGAGAGACGATGGCGATTACATAGATGCTGGCACGCTGACAGAAATTAAAGATCACGGTGGTTCGCTCCCTGCTGCGGTCGCTTTTGACGCTTGCGACGTTGTCGGACTTGTAATACCAAAATTCGACGCTTGGAAGGCTTGGGGGGACTGAGAATTCTGATCTGTCGTGCCCGGGCGCAGAGGCCTGCTTTGCAGAGACTTCGGAACACCAGATGAACGCAGTGCTCTCGCTTCTAATCTCCGCAGGGATAATTGCGTTTGGCCTTTGGACGATTGTCTGCTCCATCACAACGGGTGCGCCTATAGGTTTCACGCTGCTGGGCGTACTGCCTGTCGCCATCGGATCGGTCAGCCTTTACGGCGCAATTGGTGAAGCCAGGCTCGCGCGGAATATTGCACGGAACTGACGTCGGCGGCCGAACGTTCGCCTGCCTAACGGCAGGTAGCATCGACCCGGTTGGCCGTTTCGTCGGAGCGTGGTCAGTTGCACGGGTCGGACGTGGTGCGAGAGATGGCATCAAGAGGGAGCGGTGCAACCCGTCCCGAACTTGGCCTCACGCCGTGATATCGAGCAGCGTCTTGGTCATGCGGTCGTCCGCCGTCATCACCGTTGCATTGGCGTCAAAACTGTAGCTTGCGATCATCTGGCCGATCATCTCCTGGGAGAGGTCGATATTGGGCGCAGCGACGAGGCCGTTGCTGTCAGCGAAGGGAGCCTGCGGATCGAAAGCCGCGATCGTGGAAGGCGTGGCCGCCGTGACGGTTGTTTGGGTGCCCCCGCCGGCGCTCGCGGTCTGGACAAGCGCAAGCGGTGCATAGGCCGTCGGCGACCCGGCCGGAACTGTGCCATTGGCATTGGGGAGCGCCCCCGTGCTCGTGACATTGGCGACGTTCGAGGCGGAGACCTGAAGGCGGCGGGCCGCCGCGTTCATGCCGGACAGTGCGATCGTCGAGATGCTGCTCATCAAGGGCTCTTCGGGCAGATGGTCCCGACGTCACTTAAAGCACGCGCTCCATAAGCGAGCTTCAATGCCGGCAGTCAAATTCCAGCGATGGAGACAATGGGGCGTTTACCATCGCCGCCAATGGGCGCCTCAATACCACCCAGACGGATGCAACTTCCGCCTTGGCTACCCGCCCTTGACCGCGCCCGCGGTCAGCCCGGCCACGATCTGGCGTTGGGCGAACACCGTCAGCAGCAGCACCGGCAGCGTGACGATCAGTGCCGCGGCGGCGAGCGGGCCCCAGCTCAGCTGGTCGAAGGAAATCATGTTGTAGACCGCGACCGGCAGCGTGCGGGTTTCCCGCCCCGCCAGCACGATGCCGAAGACGAAATTATTCCAGGAGAAGATCACCGCCAGGATGAAGGCAATCGCCATGCCCGGCCGCGCGATCGGCAACGCCACGTGGCGAAACACCTGCCACCGGTTGGCGCCGTCGATCAGGGCGGCCTGTTCGAGCTCCATCGGGGTGGTTTCGAAGGTGCCGATCATGATCCAGATCACGATCGGCACCGTCACCACGAGGTGGATAATGATCTGCGGCCACAGCGTTCCCAATAGTCCCAGCCACTGGAACAACAGAAAGAGCGGGATCAGATAGGACAATCCTGGGGTAATGCGCGCGATCAGGATCACGATCGCCGATCGGCGCGCCGCCATCCGGGCGATGCCATAGCCGGCGGGGACGCCGACCAGCATGGCCATCAGCGTCGCTGTGCCGGTGACCAGGAGGCTATTGACGAAATAGGTGAGAAAACGGTTCGACGCCAGCACGTCGGCATAATTCTTCCAGGCGAAACGGTCGGGAATGAAGACCGGTGGGTAGGCCGCGTTGTCGACCTCGAACTTGATCGAGAGCGAGGCCATCCAGAGAAAGAACAGAACGGCCGGCGAAACGATGACCAGCACCGCGAAGGCAAGGCCGATCTTGCCGAGGATCTGCCGCGGGCTCATGCGCTGCTCCCGATCTCGCTCCACTGCATGCGCTGGCGCAGGTGCAGGAGCACGGCGGCGAGCGCCACGATCAGGGCGAAGAACACCACCGCGATCGCCGAGCCGTAGCCGATGTCGTAATAGGTGAAGGCCACGCTGTAGAGGTAGAGGTTGATCGTCTCCGACGCCGAGCCCGGGCCGCCTTGCGTGATCGCGAAGATGATGTCGAAACTCTTGACCGCATCGATCATGCGGATCATCGCGGCGATGAACAGGAAAGGGGTGATCAGCGGCAGGGTGATGTAGCGGAAGACCTGCCACAGGTTGGCGCCGTCGATCTCGGCGCTTTCGTAAGGCTCCGCCGGAATCGCCGCCAGGCCGCCCAGCACGATCAGCATCACGAGCGGCGTCCATTGCCACGTCTCGACCAGCACCAGCGAGGGGATCACGCTCGCGGGATGAAAGACCCAGAGCTGCGCCGGCAGGCCGACCAGAGACAAGAGATAGTTGAGGATGCCGAGCTGCGGATGAAACATCATGGTCCAGACCAGCGCGATCGCCACCGGGGTCGCCATCATCGGCATGATGAACAGCCCGCGCAGGAAGCCGCGCAAGGGGAACTGGGTATGGAAAACCACGGCCGCGATGGTGCCGAGAATGAGCGGCAGCACGACCGACAGCGCGGTGTAGAGCAGCGTATGCTCCACCGATTCGACGAAGCGCGGATCGGAAGGCAGCCGCCAGTAATTGGCGAGCCCGACGAAGGTTGTCGGTGACCCCACCTTCCACTCGTGCAGGCTCATCCAGATCGTGAACAGCCAGGGGAAGATGATCACGGCGATGACGACAATCAGCGCCGGCGTCACGAACGGCCAATAGGAGGGTGGCCGCAGTTGCCGTTGCGGCGTATCCTCAACCGCCGCCTCCGCCGGTTCGGCAAGCGTGCTCACGCCTTCTCGCTGCGCTCCAGGATCGGACGATATTGATCGGCGGCCTTTTTCAGCTCCGAAGCGGGGTCGGCGCCCGACAGGGTCGCCGTGATGGCGGCGCCGAACAGATCGCGGAATTCGGCGACGGGGATCACGACCGGCAGGCCGAGCTTGCTGATGGCGGCCGATGCGACCACCGAGTTAAGCCATTCCTGCGACTTGACGCCTTGGCGCACGCTGTCGTCGTTGAGCACCGAATTGCGGAACGGCACGCCGCCGCCGCTCTGCAACAGCCGGGCGCCCATCAGTTTCGACACCGCCCATTGGCAATAAAGCCAGGCGGCTTCCTTGTTCGGGCTCGCCTGGGCGATGCCGATCCCGTCGCCATAGGTCGCCGAGTACTGGCCCTTCGGCCCGGCGGGCACGATGGCGTAGCCGACCTTGCCGACGATGCGCGAGGCATTGGGATCTTCCAGCGGCGGCGCCCAGCCGACGCCATCGATCCACATCGCGGCGCGGCCTTGGGTGAAGGCGGCCATCGATTCCATCCAGTTGAAGCCGGCGACCCCGGGCGGCGCCACCTTGGTGAGCAGCCGCTGGTAGAGCTTGGTGGCCTCGATCGCCTCCGGGCCGTCGGTGAGAAGGTTGCCCTTGGCGTCGAGAAATTCGCCGCCATAGTTGAGGAAGAAGTTGGTCCACAGCGTCATGTTGGCATTGCGCAGGCCGCGCCCGACAAAACCGTAGATGCCGGCCTTCGGGTCGGTCAGAGCTTCCGCCGCCGCGACCATCTCGTCCAGGGTTTTGGGGACGGCGATGCCCTTATTCGCAAACAGCTCCTTGTTGTAGTAAAGAATAAAATAGTCGACCGACCACGGCAGCGAGTGCATCGGACCATTGTCGGGCTTTGCGAATTGCAATCCGGCAGCCGAAAAGTCGCCCTCGATGAGGTCCGGCGCCGTCAGCGCGGCATCTTTCATGAAGCCGGATACGTCGGCAAGCCAGCCGGCCTTCTCGAACTGGCGTTTTTGCACGTGGTAGCTGAGATGGATCACATCGAAACTGGGGCGGCCGGAAACCAGTTCGATCACCGCCTTCTGACGCTGCTGCTGTTCGGGAATGACCTCCGAGCCGACCTTGATACCCGTCAGCTCGGTGAACTCGCCGGCATATTTCTGCAGGAGTTCGCCGCGTGGACCCTTGACCAGGTTTGCTTCAAGCGTGGTCCCGGCGAATTTCTTCCACTGCGGCTCGGCGCGCGCGGCAAATCCACTCAGGCCGAGTGCGCCTGCGGCGAGTGTGCCCTGCAAAAGGCTCCGTCGTGTTGGGCCGACAATGGCCATGTCATAATCCTCCCTGTGGAACGCCTTGTGACGGCGCCGTGATGGTCCGGCGTGTTCGCTAACAGCCGCGCGCTGCCTTTGGCATGTGATACCACGCCGTGGGATCGGAACAAGATGCGCGCGGTGATGCGACCGCTGAAGGTGGCGCGTCGTCTCGAACCATGAAAAGATACCGTTTTGAGAGGTCATGATGAGGCAGCATCAATTTGGCTCTGGTGGTCCCGCGGTAGGCGTGATCGGGCAGGGCACCTGGTATATCGACCGTGGCGATCGCAAGCACGCGGTCACCGCCTTGCGCCGCGGCATCGATCTCGGCATGACCCACATCGACACCGCCGAGATGTATGGCGATGCCGAACTGGTGGTGGCGGAAGCGATCGCCGGGCGGCGCGACGACATCTTTCTGGTCTCAAAGGTCTTGCCGAGCAATGCGTCCCGGCACGGCACCATCACGGCCTGCGAGCGCTCGCTGGCGCGGCTGAAAACTGACCGGCTTGATTGCTATCTGCTGCACTGGCGCGGCTCGTATGCCCTGGCCGAGACCGTCGCCGCATTCGAGCAATTGGTCAGCGCCGGAAAAATCCGTTCCTGGGGCGTCAGCAATTTCGATGTCGACGATCTCGCGGAAATGCTGGCTGTCGCGGGTAGCGGCCGGATCGCCTGCAATCAGGTGCTCTATCACCTGCGCCAGCGCGCGATCGAGCATGCGGTCATCCCATGGTGCGAGCAGCATGGCGTCGCGGTGGTCGCCTATTCGCCGTTCGGTCATAATGATTTCCCAAAGGCCGGCAGCAAGCCTGGTCAAGTCCTCCAGGCCATCGCCGAGGCGCATGGCGCCTCAGCGCGGCAGGTCGCGCTGAGCTTTCTCACCCGCGATCCCCTGGTGTTTGCGATTCCAAAGGCCGCGAGCGAGACGCACGCCGAAGACAACGCCGCCGCCGGCATGCTCACGCTAAACAGCTCCGAAATTAGCGCGATCGACGACGCCTTTCCACGCGGGCCCGTCCCGCGCAGCCTGCCGATGCTGTAGCCAAACACCATTCTTAACAGAGTGTTGCAGCGGCGAGCGGTGCTCCGCAATCGCGCATATCGGCCTCCTGTTTTCGGCGCTTGTCGATGGCAGCCGATTATCGTTGTTTGCGCGCTCACCCGATTCCTTTCAATCTCCCCGAGTTCCGCCGTGACCCCGCCACCCGCCGCAGCCGCCAGGCTCGACAGTGCTCCCATGCCGTTGCCGCCGAACAGGCCGGTCGCGCGGACCGCGCCGGCGCGCGCCGATCATCCTTTCCGTGGCATCGCGCTGATCCTTTTGTCGACGGTTTTTCTCGGGGCGTCGGATGTCACCGCCAAATACCTGTCGGCAACGCTGCCTTCGATCGAAATCGCTTGGATCAGGTTTCTGGTGTTCGCGGTGATCATGATGCCGGCGCTGACGCCGGCTTCGCCGCTCTTCGCCTTGCGCACCGAGCGCTTGGGTCTGCAGCTGATGCGCGGTGCTGCGCTGCTGGCGTCTTCGCTGCTCTTCATTTCCGGTTTGCGCTTTCTTCCGATCGCGGAAGCCTCCGCCACCGGCTTCGTCGCGCCGCTGTTCGTCACTGCGCTGTCGATTATTTTCTTGGGCGAAAGCGTCGGTCTGCGGCGCTGGTTGGCGACCGCGGTCGGGCTGATCGGCGTCGTGATCATCCTGCGCCCGGGCACCGGCGCATTTCATCCGGCGGTGTTCTTCCCGATCGTGTCGGCGCTGGCCTGGGCCTGTACCCTGATCATGACGCGGATGATGAGCGGCCGGGAACGTGCCGTCACCACCATGGCCTATTCGTCGATCGCGGGCGTCTGTATTCTTACTGCGCTGGTGCCGCTGGTCTGGGTTGCGCCGAGTTGGCACGATATCGTGTTCGGGATCTTCATCGGCGTCGCGTCGACCGCCGGGCAGTGGATCGTCGTGCTGGCATTTCGCTATGCCGACGCCTCGGTGCTCGCGCCGTTTTCCTACACCCAGCTGCTGTGGGTCAGCATTCTCGGGTTTGTCATCTTCGGCGAGATTCCCGACATCTGGACGGTGATCGGGGCGGCCTTCATCGTGGCCAGCGGGCTCTATACCGCGCATCGCGAGCGTGTCAGGCGCTCGCTACTACTGGCGCTACCGGCGGAGCCGTCGCCGAACGCCTAAGGCTTCGCTTGCGCGGGCGCTCTCCGCTGTCGAAGTGCCGGCGAAACCGTCGCTGTGCTACTCGAGCGGCCTCTGGGAATGGGCGGTAGAGAGCGGGATGCGAAAAACCTGGAAGCCATCTATTTCGGGAAATGTCTTGGCCGCTTCCGGAGTTACCAACGCCAGAATGGCGGCGGGCACTTCGCCACGGATGATGCGTTCGAGCGCGCTCGTTTCCGTCGTGCTTAGTTGAACTTGCTGTGCCCCCGCGGCGGCAATCGCGGTTCTGACGCTCTCGTTGGACGCGGGCTCACCCTTATCTATCGCGACGCTGCGTTGGCTCAGGTCAGTAGGCGAATTGATCTCCGGTCTAGCCATGACAAGCGCGACCAGGGTAACATCGTCCTTGGTCGCAGCCGCCGACGCGCGCTGGTCGGAATCGCCCATTTGCGTCGTGGCTTGCGCCGATTTGGCAGTGGACTGGTCGGGCGCGGCGGCATTCGCTTTCGCGGCCGAATCGGAGCGGTTCGACACCGCAGCATCGGGAGCAGCGGCAACACGGTTGGCTAGCTGCGAGGCCGCCATTTCCCCAGGTTCCGTGGCGGGAACTGCCTGTTTGGCCTTGCCTGCTTGGGTCGCAGGCTTCGACCCCGCGCCGCGGATCGCGGGCACGCAGGCCGCCGACGAGGTAAGCGGGATCGCGTCGAACGCCCGGGATTTCGCCGCTTTGGCGGTTGCGAACTGCGTCGCGTTCGTCGGGGGAGCCTGCCTGGCTCTCGCAAACCCAGGTGGCCGCGTAATCACGGGTACAGGCGCCGGCTGATCAAGCATGGTTTGTTCTGGCGCGGCTTGCCCAAAGAACGACGACAGGCTGTGGGACCAATCCAGATAGGCGCGACACAGACTGTTACATGGCTGTCCGTCAACATACACGGTGTCGGGCGAATCGAGCGGGGTCGCGTTCGAGGTTGCCATCGAGCCCATGAACACCAGGCACATCAGACCAGCCCAATTCTTCATCGCACCACTCCTGTAAACTCGCGTCCAGCGATCGCTGGACCACCCGATCAGAGTGCTCGGATAGACGGTGATTTCGGCCGAATGGCGAGAGAAGAAGGATGAAGAAAAGGGCCGAGCTGGTCGCGTATTTCAGCTCTAGTGGCTGATCGCATTGACGATCTTGCCCTCAGTGTCGCGGACAAAAGTCGCCACACGCTCCTTGGTCCGTCGATAGTTGGATATAGGATGAAATATTCAAGCCGTTGCGCGGCGGGTAAACGGAGATCGACGTCGGACACTCTGACGCGGACATCCGCGCATGGGTTGTCTCTGCTGCCGGAGGCTGATTACACCGGCAGTGCGATCGAATATTTCACCTGGCTGAGCGCAAAACTCGATTCGATCGAAGCGATGCCGTCGAGCCGCGTCAGCTTGTTTTTCAGGAACGCTTCATAGGACGACAGGTCTGCGGCAACGACGCGCAGCAGGTAATCGCGGTTTCCGGTCATCAGGTAGCACTCCAGAACCTCGTCCCATTTCGAGATCGCTCTGGCAAACCGGTTGAGGTCTTCCTCCTTCTGCCGCGCCAGCTTGATCGAGATGAAGACGCTGACGTGCAAGCCCAGCGATTTCTGGTCGACGGTCGCGATATAGCGGGTGATAACGCCGCGTTCTTCCAACAGCTTGACCCGGCGGTGGCATGGCGAGACCGAGAGGCCGACCCTGTCGGCCAGCTCCTGCATGGTGGTGCGGCCGTCGGATTGCAGAATGCCGAGGATTTTGCGGTCGATGGCATCTAAGGCATGCATTGGAATAAATATCGGTTTGGGGGCGGAGGATTGGTATTTTATCCCAATTTTCAGCAAGATGCCGCCAGGATTTGAGATTTATAGCGGGCGTCGCAGGCGCTAACATGCGTACCTCTAAATCTGGGTCCGGGGAGGGCCGCCATGCCGATAGCGCCCGCACGCCTTGAAATGCTCACTGCGCTCTCGCGGAAGGTACTGTGGCTGTCCTCATGGACCATCCACCATGCCAATCACATCAGGCCCAATACCGACGGTCTCAAGGTCGGCGGCCATCAGGCCTCCTCGGCCTCGCTCGCCACCATCCTGTCGGCGCTGTATTTCCAGGTGTTGCGGCCGCAGGACCGGGTTGCGGTGAAGCCGCATGCCAGCCCGGTTTTTCACGCCATCCAGTATCTGTTCGGGCGCCAGAGCCGCGACAAGCTGGAAAATTTTCGTGGCTTCAAGGGCGCGCAGTCCTACCCCTCGCGGACCAAGGACACCGACGATGTCGATTTCTCCACCGGCTCGGTCGGCCTCGGCGTGGCGCAGACCCTGTTCTCCTCGCTGGTGCAGGACTACGTCCGGGCCCATGGCTGGATGAAGGACCGGCCGGAGGGGCGGATGATCGCGCTGGTCGGCGACGCCGAGATGGACGAGGGCAACATCTTCGAGGCTCTGCTGGAAGGCTGGAAGCACGGCCTGCGCAACACCTGGTGGGTGGTCGACTACAATCGCCAGAGCCTGGACGCGGTGGTGCGCGAGGGACTGTGGGAGAAATTCGAGAGCATGTTCAAGAATTTCGGCTGGGACGTGGTGATCGTGAAATACGGCCGGTTGATGCGTCAGGCCTTCGCCGAGCCTGGCGGCGAAGCGCTGAAGCGCTGGATCGATGACTGTCCGAACCAGATGTATGCCGCGCTCTGCTTCCAGGGCGGGGCGGCCTTCCGCAAGCATTTGCGGGACGAGATCGGCGATCAGGGCGCGGTGTCGCAGCTGATCGAGCGGCGCAGTGATGCCGAATTGCTGGAACTGATGTCCAATCTCGGCGGCCATGACATGGCCAGCATGGTCGAGGCCTTCGAATCGATCGACCACGACCGGCCGGTCTGCTTCATCGCCTATACCATCAAGGGCATAGGCCTGCCCTTCCAGGGCCACAAGGACAACCACGCCGGCCTGATGACGGTCGCGCAGATGGAGACATGGCGGGCTGCGCAGAACATCCGCCCGGGCCATGAGTGGGAAAAGTTCGAGGGGCTGGCGCAGGACCCGGCGGAGCTTGCGGCCTTTCTGGCCGATGTTCCCTTCAACCGCGACAGCCGTCGCCGTCTGAGCGCGCCGGTCATCGCCGTCCCGCCGCAGCTTGCATTCAAGCCGTCAGCTGAAATGTCGACCCAGCAAGGCTTTGGCCTGGTGCTTCACGAGCTTGCGCGGGAGAACACCGAACTCGCCTCCCGCATCGTCACCGCTTCGCCCGACGTCACGGTGTCGACCAATCTAGGCGCCTGGGTCAACCGGCGCGGCCTGTTCGCCCGCGCCGAGAAGGCCGACCTGTTCCGCAGCGAGAAGATCCCCTCGACTTTCAACTGGGATTTCTCGCCGAAAGGACAGCACATCGAACTCGGCATTGCCGAGATGAACCTGTTCATCCTGATGTCAGCACTCGGCCTGTCGCACCAGATCAACGGCGAGCGGCTGTTGCCGATTGCCACCCTCTACGATCCCTTCATCGAGCGCGGGCTAGATGCCTTGAACTACGCCTGTTACCAGGACGCCCGCTTCATGGTGGTGGCGACCCCCTCCGGCATTACGCTGGCGCCGGAGGGCGGCGCGCACCAGTCGATCGCGACGCCCTTGATCGGCATCGCGCAGGACGGCCTCGCCGCGTTCGAGCCGGCCTTTGTCGACGAACTCGCGGTCATCATGGGCTGGGGATTCCAGCATTTGCAACGCGAAGCGGGCGAGGGCGGCTCGGTCTATCTGCGGCTCTCCACCCGCACGCTCGAGCAGCCGCTGCGGATCATGACGCCGGAACTGCAACGCGGCATTACCGACGGCGCCTATTGGCTGCGCAAGCCCGGCGCCAATTGCGACGTGGTGATCGCCTATACCGGCGCGGTCGCGCCCGAAGCGATCGCGGCCGCCGGGCTTTGCTGCGAAAGCCACCGGGATGTAGGCCTGTTGGCCATCACATCGGCCGACCGGCTGCATGCAGGCTGGACCCAAGCGCGAAAGGCGCGACGCGATCGCCGTGGCGTGCAACACCTCAGCCATATCGAAGGACTGCTGGCGGCCCTGCCGCGCGACTGCGGCATCGTCAGCGTGATCGACGGCCATCCGGCGGCGCTCGGCTGGCTCGGCAGCGTGCGCGGCCACCGGGTCGAAGCGCTCGGCGTCGAGCATTTCGGCCAGACCGGCACCATCGATGACCTCTACCGCGCCTACGGCATCGACACCAACGCTATCATCGAAGCCGCCGAAGCCTTGACCGTCGGCGCGCCGGTGCGGCATCGCAAAATGGCGGTGTGAGCGGAGCAAGCGGGGCAGGGCCGGGGTGGGGCTCTCGCCAGACGAGCAAATGAATGCGACCGTCTTGCTTCCTCCACAAACTCGACTCTATACATCTCGCACGGCTGCAACGCCGCGTCCCGCATATGGCGGGTTCATTTTCGGCCACTTTCGTGCAAGGATGCTCGACGGAGGCTCCATTTCCCCTTCAAACACCCCGGATCTAAGAGGTTTACGATGGTCAACCGCCTGCAATTCTACATCGATGGCGCCTGGGTCGATCCCGTCGTCAAGAAGTCCGCGCCCGTGGTCAATCCGGCGACCGAAGAGGCGATGTACGAGGTTGCGCTGGGTTCCAAGGCTGACGTCGACAAGGCGGTGGCGGCGGCGCGCCGCGCCTTCGAGACGTTTTCGCAGACCAGCCGGGAGCAGCGCGTCGCGCTCCTGACAAAGATCATCGAGGTCTACAAGACCCGCATGAAGGAGATCGGTGCTGCAGTGTCCGACGAGATGGGCGCGCCGCTGCCGATGGCCGAGAAGCTGCAGGCCGGCGCCGGCCTCGGTCACATCATGTCCACACTCGAGGTGCTGAAGAACTATCATTTCGAGGAACCGATGGGATCGGCGGTGGTGGTGCGCGAACCGGTCGGCGTTATCGGCATGATCACGCCGTGGAACTGGCCCTTGAACCAGATTGCCTGCAAGGTCGCGCCCGCGCTCGCTGCCGGCTGCACCATGATCCTGAAGCCATCGGAATTCACCCCGACCTCGGCCCTGATCTTCGCGGAAATCCTGCATGAAGCCGGTGTGCCCAAGGGCGTCTTCAACCTCGTCAACGGCCTCGGCCCCGAGGTCGGCGCCGCCATGAGCGAGCACCCGGATATCGACATGATCTCGTTCACCGGCTCGACCCGCGCCGGCATCGACGTCGCCAAGCGCGCCGCACCGACCGTCAAGCGCGTCAGCCAGGAGCTGGGCGGCAAGTCGCCGAACATCATTCTGGAAGGCGCCGATCTCGCCAAAGCCGTCACCGGCGGCGTCATGCACATGTTCAACAATTCCGGGCAGTCCTGCAATGCGCCGTCCCGCATGATCGTGCCGCTCGCGAGAATGAAGGAAGTGGCCGCGATCGCCAAGAGTGTCGCCGACAAGACCAAGGCCGGCGATCCCCGCGCCGAGGGCACCACCATCGGTCCGGTCGTCAACCGCATCCAGTGGGACAAGATCCAGGGCCTGATCCAAAAAGGCATCGAGGAAGGCGCCACCCTGGTGGCCGGTGGGCCCGGTCTGCCGGAAGGCGTCAACAAGGGCTTCTATGTGCGCCCGACCATCTTCGCCGATGTCACTGAGAACATGACCATCGCACGCGAGGAAATTTTCGGGCCGGTGCTGGTGGTCATGGGCGCCAAGGACGAGGAAGACGCGGTGAGGATCGCCAACGACACGCCCTACGGTCTGGCGGGCTACGTCACTGCCGACACCGTCGAGACCGCCCGCAAGGTCGGCCGCCGGATCCGGGCCGGCAACGTCAACCTGCAGGGCGTGCCGAACGACCGAACCGCGCCGTTCGGCGGCTACAAGCAGTCCGGCAACGGCCGCGAATGGGGCAAATACGGCTTCGAGGAATTCCTCGAGGTCAAGGCGATCGCCGGCTTCAATGCGGCCTGATGGCGAATAGGGTGGGCAAAGGCGCCCTTTTGCGCCGTGCCCACCATCTCTCCTCCGCATTGCGGGTCGAATGGTGGGCACATCATCAGTTCGCGCGTTCGCGCGATCCGATGACTTTGCCCACTCTACGAAGCAGGAGAGCTATCCCCCCAGCGCGCCTTGGGTGTTGACATAGAGCGCATAGATCGACTGGCTCGCGGCCATGAACAGCCGGTTGCGCTTTAAGCCGCCGAAGCACACATTGGCGCATCGCTCGGGCAGGGCGATGCGGCCGATCATCACGCCGTCGGGGGCATAGACCACGACGCCGTCGAGCTCGGGATCGCCCATGCCCCAGCCGCACCACAGATTGCCGTCGATGTCGCAGCGCATGCCGTCGGGCGTGCCGGGGCCGGCATCGATCAACACCCGCTTGTTCAAAAGGCTGTCGCCGGCCTCCGCGACGTCGTAGGCGAGGATCTTGCGGTTCGGCACGCCGCGCGATTCCACCACATAGAGGATTTTCTCGTCGGGCGAGAAGCACAGACCGTTCGGCCCGAGCACGCCTTCAGCGACGATGGCGGCCATTCCGGTCACACCATCGATCCGGTAGACATGGGCATCGATTTCGGAAGAGGCGGTGTAACCCTCGTAATTGCTGAGCAGGCCGAAAAACGGGTCGGTAAACCAGATTGAGCCGTCGGATTTGACCACGACGTCATTCGGGGAATTCAGCCGTTTGCCGCCGAACGAGTCCATCAGCACCGTGATCGAGCCGTCATATTCGGTTCTGACGACGCGGCGCGCACCATGTTCGCAGGTGATCAGGCGCCCCTGCCGGTCGCGGGTGTTGCCATTGGCGAAGTTCGACGGTTTTCGAAAGATGCTGACCGCGCCGGTTTCTTCTTCCCATTTGAGGATGCGCTGGTTCGGGATATCGCTGCACAGGAGATAGCGGCCGTCGCCGAACCACACCGGACCTTCGGCCCAGCGCAAGCCGGTGGCGAGCCGCTCCACCGCCGACAGCTTCAGCCAGTATTTCTCAAAACGCGGATCGAGGGCATGGATCGCCGGATCGGGATAGTAGCTCGCCGGTCGCCAGCCGTCGGAGTGGGATGCTGCCTCGGACATCTTAAGTTCTCGTTGTTTGCTGAATTCCTCGCCTGAGGTCTGCTATCATTGCTGACTTGCGGCCGCAAGCAAGCCCGCTTAATGGATGTCAACGCCCGCGAAAGCGAGTGATCCAGCTTGGACGACGAGGGATGAAATGCCACGCATATTGATGACCGGCGCGTCCGGGGGGATCGGCTCCAGCCTCCGCAAGCTGCTGCCGCCGATCTATCCGGATCTGCTGCTGAGCGATCTCCGTGCGCCCGCCGATCTCGGCGCGGGTGAAAAATTCATTGCGGCCGACCTGTCAGATCTCGCAGCGGTCGAGGCGATCTGCGAAGGCGTCGACGGCATCCTGCATTTCGGCGGATATTCGGTCGAAGGCCCCTGGGAGGACATCCTGCAGGCCAATATCATCGGCGGCTATAACCTGTTCGAAGCCGCGCGCAAGAAGCGGGTCAAGCGCATCGTGTTCGCGTCCTCGAACCATGCGGTCGGGTTCTATCCGCGTCATCACCGCATCGGCACCGACGTGACGCCCCGGCCGGACGGCCGCTACGGCGTCAGCAAGGTGTTCGGGGAAGCGGTCGGCGCGCTCTATGCCGACAAGCATGGGCTGAAGGTGACCTGCATCCGGATCGGCAATTTCGGGGATAAGCCGCTCGATCATCGCCGGCTGTCGATCTGGCTCAAGCCGGACGACCTGGTGCAGCTCTGCCGCATCGGGCTCGATCATCCCGACATCCATTTTGAGATATTCTACGGCGCTTCCTACAATGAACGTTCCTGGTGGGATAACCATCGGGCCTATGACCTCGGCTATCGCCCGACCGGCCGCGCCGAGGATTTTTATGCGCATGCGATGGCCGGGCAGGCCAAGCTGGAGTCGGATCCCGTCGGCGACTTCTACCAGGGCGGCACGTTCTGCGGCATGGAGTTCGACGGGGATGTGAGCCGGATCATCGACTGGAAGTAATGCGCCTAGGATCAACGCTGCAGCCCCGGTGATTGCGAGCGTAAGCGAAGCCATCCATCGCAATCGCGGAACGAAAGCTGGATTGCTTCGCTTCGCTCGCAATGACGGGGTGAGGCGGGGACTACAACGATCACCGCTAGAGAGGTGAGCCGCAACTCTATCCCCGTCATTACGAGCGCAGCGAAGCAATCCATCCCTCCGCGGATACCAAGCTCAATGGTCCGGTCGAGCGGCTATTCCGCGCTTTCGCCGTCCCCGATCCGCTTCAGATAATCCGATTTGCTGAATTGCATGTGATCGACGCAGAGCTGGGCCAGCGCCCAGCTGTCGCGGCCGCGCAAAAGGTCGATCATGAACTCATGCTGGCGGCGCGATAACGCCAGGCCTTCTCTGTCGGCGAGGTTCTTGGCGCGCATCGGCAGGGTCAGGCTCATGTAGTCCTGCAGCGAGCGCACCAGATAGGGATTGCCGCTCGCCGAAAACAGCGCGACATGAAAGGCATCGTTGGCCTCGTGGATGCCGCGCAGGTCCTGCGCATCGGCTTTGGCGCAATAGTGCCGCTGCAGCTCGGTCAGCTGTTCGATCAGCCCGGCAGGCGCCGGCAGCGCGATCATCAGCGCCGCCTGCCGGGTCAGCATCTCCCGCACCTGGTAGATCTGCCGGACTTCCTCGCTGGAATAGAACCGCACGGTGGCGCCGACGTTCTTTTCGCGCAGCACGATGCCCTGGCGCTCGAGCTGGAACAGCGCCTGGCGCACGAAATGCCGGCTGGCATCGTAGCGCGTCATCAGCGTGTCCTCGACCAGCCTGGAGCCCGGCGCAAAGCGACCGAAGATGATGTCTTCCTCGAGCCGGCGGATCACCTCGGCCTGCTCTTCCTCGCGGGTGAGCGAGGTGGCGCGCAGCGTTGAGGCCTGCGGACTCACTCTGCCGCCTCCCAGCCGGACAGGCGGTAGCAATCCTCGACCAGCCGCAACGTTTCGAGATTGTCCTCCGGGGCGGTTTCGAACGGGGCATTGTCACGTAACGACCGCACGAAGTGCGCAATGACCCGGTTGTAGGCGCCCTGATATTCGGCGGCCAGGTCGTAAAAGCGTTCCTCGTGATAGAGCCCCGCGCAGGTCAGAAGCGGTCCATCGAGCCTGATCGAGCCTTCATCGCCGAGGATGTCGAGCCGGTCGACCTGCGCGGGTGCATAGCCGTGCGCGGCGAAGCTTGCGAACACGCCGACGGTGGCGCCACTGCCGGCTCTCATCTGGATCACCGCGCCGTCCTCTCCGGCCATTTCGGAATAACTGCGGCTGAGGCCAGCCGCCGTCACCCGCAACGGCCCAAGCAGCATGCGCAGTGTATCGAGGTGATGGATCAGCACCTCGGCCACCAGCATGCGCTTTTCCCCGCGCATGAAGGGCTGGCGCTCCAGCGCCGGGCGCAATCCATTGGGTCCCGGCAGCACGCCTGAGGTCAGCAGGGTCAGCTGGGCCTGCTTGACCTGGCCGACGCGTCCCGCGCGCAGCCAAGAAGCCGCATCGCGATAGTAGCCGCGGAAACGCCAGTTCTCGTGAACCATCAGCCGGGTCTGATCCTTGACCTCGGCGGCAAGGTCGATCGCCTGCTGCAAATCAGGGGTGAGCGGTTTCTGGCACAGCACCGGCAGGTGTCGTTTGGCCGCAAGCCGCACCAGTGGTGCGTGAAACTGGCGTGGCGCCGCGATATCGACGGCATCGAGTCCTTCGGTCGCCAGCATCGTCTCGGCGTCGGCATAAAGTTGCACAATCCCGAATTCGTTGGCGCGCCGCTCGGCATTTTCCCGGGAGGGATCGGCGATTGCCACGACACGCGCCCGGTCGGCGATCTCTGCCCACGCCAGCAGATGATGGCGGCTCACCATGCCGGCGCCGATCAGGCCGATGCGCAACGGCTCGCTCACGGGCGTTTTCCTCCTGTCATGATGTCAAATCACCACGCAGCACGATTATTGTCAATAATAGCGCCGACAGGCGGGAATATTCCGCCATTTCAGGGGCTCGATATCCAACATTGACAATAATCAAGCAGGCTTCATAAGTGGGCCGCTGCAATGACGGAGACAGGCGCCATGGCCGACGGGCTTCGCAAGGGACTGACGAGTTACGGCGACGCCGGGTTTTCGCTGTTCCTGCGCAAGGCCTTCATCAAGGCGATGGGGTATTCCGACGACGCGCTCGATCGTCCCATCGTCGGCATCACCAACACCCATAGCGACTACAATCCCTGCCACGGCAACGCCCCCCAAATCATCGAGGCGGTGAAGCGCGGTGTGATGCTGGCCGGCGCCATGCCGATGGTGTTCCCGACCATTTCGATCGCCGAGAGCTTTGCCTTTCCGACCTCGATGTATCTGCGCAATCTGATGGCGATGGATACCGAGGAGATGATCCGTGCCCAGCCGATGGACGCGGTGGTCGTGATCGGCGGCTGCGACAAGACCTTGCCGGCGCAGATCATGGCCGCGGTCTCGGCCGATCTGCCAACCGTGGTGATCCCGGTTGGGCCGATGGTGGTCGGCCATCACAAGGGCGAGGTGCTCGGCGCCTGCACCGACTGTCGCAGGCTGTGGGCAAAATTCCGTGCCGGCGAGATTGACGAGGCGGAGATCGATGCCGTCAACGGCCGGCTGGCACCGTCGGTCGGGACCTGCATGGTGATGGGCACGGCCTCCACCATGGCCTGCATCACCGAGGCGCTCGGCCTGTCGCTGCCGATGAGCGCGACCATTCCCGCGCCGCATGCCGAGCGTTTCCGTTCTGCCGAACTGAGCGGCAAGGTTGCTGCAGGGATGGCCAAGGCCAAGGGGCCGCGTCCCAGCGAGCTGCTGACCAAGGCCGCGTTCCGGAATGCACAGGTGGTGCTGCAGGCGATCGGCGGATCGACCAACGGTCTTATTCATCTCACCGCCGTTGCCAACCGCACCCCGCATCGCATCGATCTCGAGGCTTTTGACAGGCTCAGCCGCGAGGTCCCGGTCCTGATCGACCTGAAGCCGTCGGGCGATCATTACATGGAGCATTTCCATCATGCCGGGGGAGTGCCGAAATTGATGGCGCAACTCGGCGACCTCATCGATCTCGACGCCAGGACCATCACCGGTGCGACCTTGCGCGAGGTCGTCGCCAGCGCCGAGGATGTGCCGGGACAGGAGGTTATTCGCACGCGCCAGAGTCCCATCAAACCGGAGGGCGCGATGGCGGTACTGCACGGCAACCTGGCGCCGCGCGGCGCCGTGATCAAGCATTCGGCGGCAAGCGAGAGGTTGCTGCAGCATACCGGCCGAGCCGTGGTGTTCGACAGCGTGGAAGACATGACGCGGCGGGTCGACGATCCAGATCTCGACGTCACTGCCGACGACGTGCTGGTGCTGCGCAATGCGGGGCCGAAGGGCGCGCCGGGGATGCCGGAGGCCGGCTATCTGCCGATCCCGCGCAAACTCGGTCGTCAGGGCGTCAAGGACATGGTGCGGATCTCGGATGCCCGGATGAGCGGCACCGCCTTCGGTACCATCGTGCTGCATATTACGCCGGAATCCGCCGTCGGCGGACCGCTGGCGCTGGTCCAGAACGGCGACATGATCCGGCTCGACGTGGCGCAGCGCAGCATCGATCTCATGGTTGATGATGCCGAACTCCAGAAACGCCGGGCGGCGCTGCCCCCTGCCACCACGCCGGAATGGGCCAGGCGCGGTTACGCGCATCTGTTCAACCGCACCATCCTGCAGGCCGACGAAGGCTGCGATTTCGATTTCATGCGCGTCAACGGTGTGTAGGGCGGGCACAAGGTGTGCGCTTTGCGTCGCGGCCGCTATTACCACGTGCCGATGCTCCGGTTCCCGCGGCCTTCCCGCGGCTTTGTCTGATTGACATTCGAACGAGCGCGATGGGATGATGAAGAAAAATAACATCCAAGGGGGAGATCATGGGCAAGCTCGGCCAGTTTCTCGGAGCATTGCTGGTCCTGTCCGGCATTGCGGCAAGCGCTGAAGCGCAAGAGGCAAAGCATTATCGGTTCGCCTACGATCAGCCGAGGACGACCGGTTATGGCATTCTCGGCGACATCTTCAGCGATAGGCTGAAGGCGCTGAGCAAGGGCACCATGCTGATCGACCAGTATCCCGGCGCCCAGCTCGGGCAGGAGCCGCAAGTCCTGCAGCTGGTCAAATCAGGCGATGTCGAGTTCTGCATTTCGTCTTCGGCGAACGCGGCCACGCTGTCGCCGCAGGCCGGCGTGATGTCGATGCATTACCTGTTTCGCTCCGAGGCCCACCTCATCAAGGCGATCGCCGATCCCGAAGTATCCATGGCGGTCAAGGCGATGATCGCCGACACTGTTCAGGGCACGCATGTCATCGCGCTTGCGACGCTCGGCCTGCGCAGCATGTATTCCAAACGCGAGATCAAAGACATCGCCGACATCAAGGGACTCAAGGTGCGGGTGCAGGCGACGCCGACCGAAGACACCATGTTTCCGGCCTATGGCGCCCAGATCGTGCATATGCCGTTCGGCAGCGTCTATACCTCGCTGCAGACCGGCGTGGTCGATGTCGCCGAAAACGGCGTCAACGTCTATCTGGCCAACAAGCACTATGAAGTCGCTCCCGTGCTGTCGATGACCGAACACGAGGCCAATAACAGCCTGGTCTGGGTCAGCGACAAACTGTGGAACAGCCTGACCGCGGAACAGCAGGGCTGGGTGCAGGCCGCGGCCGACGAGGTCAACAGAAGCCAGCCGGCAAAGGCGATCGAACTCGAGCACCAATCGCAGGCGAAGCTGAAAACCATGGGCGTGAAGGTGGTCGACGACGTCGACAAATCAGGTTTCATCGCCGTCGCCGATCCCTATCTGGACAAGCTCGCCGGCGAACTCGGTCCGCACGCCGTCAAGATCAAGGATCTGATCCGGGCAATCCGGTAAATTGTCGATAATTTCCGGCTTCCGGGCCTCTGAAGAGCCCCGATCGCAGTCCGTGCCGATGGTTTTATTGACAATCTGTCGAGCTTGATGGGATGATTGCCAAAACCAAATGAGGGAGAAACGGCTCGATGATGAGTCCAGGCAAACTAGCCCGTGCGGCCATCGCCGCGGCGGCAACGATTTTTGCGGCTGACGCCAGCGCCCAGGAGGTGAAGCATTTTCGCTTTGCCCACGATCAGCAGCTCAATTCCGGCTACAGCGTCGCTTACGACATCTTTTCGGCCAAGCTCAGGGAATTGAGCCACGGCACCATGCTGGTTGACCAGTATCCCGGCGCCCAGCTCGGTCAGGAGCCGCAGATCCTGCAGCTGGTCCGCTCGGGCGATATCGACTTTGCCATCGTGTCATCGGCGAATGCCTCGACGATCTCGCCGCAGGCCGGCGTGATGTCGTTGCATTTCCTGTTCCGATCGGAGGACCATGACATCAAGGCGATGGGCGACCCCAAAGTGTTCGAAGCGATCCGCGACATGATCGACGACACCGTGCAGGGCATTCACGCCATCGCGCTGGGGACCCAGGGTTTCCGGGACATGTATGGCAAGAAGGAAGTGCACAAGGTCGAGGATCTCAGGGGTTACAAGGTTCGCGTCCAGGCCACCTCGACCGAAGACACGATGTTTGCCGCCTATGGCGCCCAGACCGTGCACATGCCGTTCGGCAGCGTCTACACCTCGCTGCAGACCGGGGTGGTGGATTTCGCCGAGAATGGGGTCAACGTCTACCTGATCAACAAGCATTATGAAGTGGCACCCGTGCTGTCGATGACCGAGCATGAGGCCAACAACGCCATCGTGTGGATCAGCGACAAGCTATGGCAGAGCCTCAGCGCCGAGCAGCGGCAGTGGGTGATGACCGCGGCGCGGGAAGTCAGCCTGCAGGAGCCCAAGCGCGCGTTCGACCTGGAGCGAACGGCGGCGGCCAAACTCGAGAAAATGGGGGTCAAGATCGTGCCCGACGTCGACAAGTCCGGCTTCCAGAAGATCGCCGATCCCTATCTGGACCAACTGGCCGCCAAGCTGGGGCCGCATGCGGAGAAGATCAAGAACCTGATCCGCGCAATCAATTAGAGCTGCGCGTGACCAATGTTCAGCGAGTTGTCCCGGCTAGCGCCGGTGACCTATAACCACCGCGGCTCGTTAGGGCAAAAGGCATTGGCCACCGCGCCAACATGGGCCGGCACCGCGTATGGGTCCCGGCGTTCGCCGGGACGTTGGACAGTTTGCCGATGACCATCGCCGACAAACTGGTGTTGCAACGGCAGCATCACCTGAAATGGCGGTCGCTCGACCGGCTTGAACTGATCCTGATGATGGTCTGCGGCATCCTTTGTTTCGGCTTCTCGCTGTCGGTGACCTGCGATATCGTCACCCGTACCATCGGTCATCCCTGGCTCTGGCTGCAGGAAGTTACCTCGACCCTGTTCATCTATGCCATTTTCATCGGCGCCGCCGTCGCCACCCGCCGCAACGACCATCTTTATTTGACCGCGATATCCGAAGCCCTGCACGGGACGCCGCGGCTGATCGTCGAGATCATCATCCGTATCGTGGTACTTGGCGTGGCGTTCGGCCTGATCTGGTTCGGCTATATCAACTTTGTCAGGGGTTTCGGCAGTTTTCGTCTGCCATCAGGCACCCCGATCGCCTCGCTCTATGCCGCGATCCCGTTGTCCGGCGCGCTGATCGCGCTGTTCACGGTCGAGCAGCTGGTCAACGGCATCCAAAACGGGTTTGATCATCCCGAACCGCCGGAAGAGGACCTCGCGGTGCCGCCCGCCGGCACCAGCGTGCGGACCAGGGTGCGGCCGTGAGCTCACCGGTCATTCTCGGCCTGATGTCCTTCTGCTTCCTGTTCTTCGGCTATCTCGGCGTTCCCGTGCCCTTTTCCTTGATCGGTGGCGTCTTCATCGGCGCGATGCTGACCGACGTCTCGCTGGCGGCGATCGTCCAGAAGATTTTCGACGGCGTCGATTCCGAGGCGCTGCTGGCGATCCCGTTCTTCCTCCTGGTCGGCGAGCTCATGAGCTCGGCCAATGTCGTGGTGCGCATCGCCAACCTGTCGCTGTCGCTGGTCGGCCACATCCGGGGCGGGTTGTCGCAGGTCGTCGTCGTCTTCAGCATGTTCTTTTCGGAAATGTCGGGCTCGACCACCGCCGACGTCGCGGTCATGAGTCGCGCGCTGGGGGGCCCGATGAAGCGCGAGGGCTACAGCCCCGCCTTCATCGCCGCGATCATTGCGTCGGCCTCCACCATCGCGGCGCTGGTGCCGCCGAGCATCACCGCGGTGGTCTATGGCGCCGTCGGCAACGTCTCGATCGCCGGCCTGTTCATGGCCGGCGTGGTGCCCGGATTGATGATCGGTTTCGGCCTGATGATCTATTGCTATTTCTTCGGCCCCTCCGGCCTGCGCAAGCCGCGGGCGCCGTTCCGCCAGATTGTCTTTGCGACAGCCGACGCCGCGCTGCCGCTGATGATTCCGGTGATCCTGCTCGGCGGCATTCTGACCGGCTGGTTCACCCCGACCGAAGCCGGCGTCGTCGCCGTGGTCTATATCATCACGGTGGTGATCCCCGCGCTTAATCGCGGGCATATCAGGAAGATCCCTTATGATTTCTGCCTGGCCGGGCTGATCTTCTCGCTGCCCTTGATCACCATTGGCGCCGCCAACGCCTTCGGCTGGATGCTGGCCTACCTGCGCGGCGCCATCGTGATCGCGGACTTCATCACCTCGATCGCAGGTTCGAACCCGCAATATATGATGCTGCTTCTGGTGCTGTTGTTCACCGTGGTCGGCGATTTCATCGAGCCGGTGCCGACCATCATCATCTTCATGCCCTTGGTCAATGCGCTGACCCAGGCCGGCGACATCAACGGCGTGCACATGGGCGTGGTGCTGATCGCCACCCTGGCGTTCGGGCTGATTACGCCGCCTTACGGGCTGGTGCTGCTGATGGCATCGAAATTCGTCGGCGTCAGCTTCGGCAAGGCGCTGCGGGCCGCGCTGCCGATCTATGTGGTTTTCCTGGTGACGATCGTCTTTACGATCTATTTCCCGAGCATCGTGCTGTGGCTGCCGAAGCATGCGATCCCGGAATCGGTCGGCTGCTTCAAGTCGCCGGCGGGCACGGGATATATTTGTCCGAATTGAGGAGCAGCCGGCAGGTGACAACGCCGGCCAAGTCTGCAAGATGCGGCCGGGCAAATGGCGGCAACGCAACAATCGGAAGCGGAGCGCACGTGGTAACGAACGGTATGACAATTTGGCCGCGGATTTCCGGCCGCGCTCCCTTCAATCGTCGCGTCGTGCCGGTCTGACGCCATGACGCAGGGAACAGTTCTGATCGCCGGCGCCGGCCATGCGGGCTTCCAGGTCGCGGTCTCGTTGCGGCAGCATGGCTACCGCGATCGAATCTGCCTGATCAATGACGAGGCGCATCTGCCCTATCAGCGGCCGCCGCTGTCCAAAGCCTATCTCAAGAGCGGAGGGGCTCCGGACAGCCTGATGTTTCGGCCGGACAAATTCTACCGCGACCAGAACATCGAGCTGATTTCCGACCGCGCCGTCTCCATCGACCGCGCGGCCCGAAGGCTTCTGCTCGCATCCGGCACAGCATTCGACTATGGACATCTGGTGCTGGCGACCGGCGCGCGCAATCGCCTGCTCGATATCCCCAATGCCCACTTGAGTGGTGTTCGCTACTTGCGAATTCTGGACGAGAGCGAGGCGTTGCGGCAGATAATGGCACAGGTCCGGCACGTCGTTGTGATCGGTGCCGGCTTCATCGGACTGGAATTCGCCGCCACCGCGAGGGCCAAGGGCCTCGAGGTCGATGTAATCGAATTGGCGCCGCGCGTGATGGCGCGCGCGGTGACCGCGGAGATCTCGGAGTATTTTCAGGCGCGCCATACCGCGGCCGGTATCCGCATTCACTTGGGCGTGCAGGCCACCGGCATCGAGTGCGAGGGCGAAAGCGTTGCCGGCGTCAGCCTCAGCGATGGCCGGCATCTGCGGGCGGACCTCGTGGTGGTCGGCGTCGGCGTCCTGCCCAACGTCGAACTGGCGGCGAACGCCGGCCTCGCGGTGGGATCAGGCATCATCGTCGACAAATACTTGCTGACCGATGATCCGGATATCTCGGCGATCGGCGACTGCGCGCTGTTTTCGAGCCATCGTTTCGGCGGCCAGCTTCGATTGGAGTCGGTGCAGAACGCCACCGACCAGGCGCGCTGCGTGGCGGCGCGGCTGACCGGGGACGTCAAGGTTTATGACGGACTGCCGTGGTTCTGGAGTGATCAGGGCGACGACAAGCTGCAGATTGCAGGGCTCACCACCGGCTACGATCGCGTGGTGGTTCGCGGCGATCCCGGCGAGCGTTCGTTCTCGGCCTTTTGCTACAAGTCCGGTCAGCTGGTCGGCATCGAATCCGTCAACCGTGCAGCCGATCACGTATTCGGACGGAAAATTCTCGCGCTGGACCGGTCGATAGAGCCGGAACAGGCGGCGGATCTGGCGTTTGATCTGAAGGCAGCGCTGAAGTAGAAGTCATTGCGAACCAATCGGTCGCACGAACGCGCGCTCGATTGAGCGAAGCAATCCATCGCCGCCACAAAAGGAAAGCTGGATTGCTTCGTCGCAAGTGCTCCTCGCAAGGACGGTTGGTAGCGAGCGTAGCCCGGATGAGCGAAGCGACATCCGGGACCGTCGCATGCCCCGCATATCGCAAGCGCTCATGCGGGCTACTTGCTTCTCTATCCCCGCTCTCCGACCTCATCCTGAGGAGCGAGCCTTGGCTCGCGTCTCGAAGGATGGCCGCTTGCGCCGTCGTTTGCGGCCATCCTTCGAGACGCATCGCTTGCGCGATGCTCCTCAGGATGAGGAGCTGGGAGTATGCCGCATAAGCGAGCGAATTCCCGCGGTGGTTATGGGCCCCGGCGTTCGCCGGGACGCCGAAGGAAGGCCGACACTTCCGCTTGCGTCGGCATCGAGGGCGCTGCGCCCATTCGTTGCACGCAAATCGACGCGGCGATGTTGGCGAAATCAAGCGCCTCGTGAATTGCTTTTCCCGCCGCCAATTGCGCTGCGACCGCGCCGACAAAACAGTCGCCGGCACCAGTGGTGTCGACGGCCTTGACGCTCCGGCCTGGTATGACCAGCGGCTCGTCGTTGACGAGGGCCAGCGCGCCGCGGTTGCCGAGCGTTACGCAGATGATCTTGGCCTGGCTACCCGGCAGCAACCGGATGGCTTCGATGAAACGCGCGTGATCATCCGCGGCGTCAAGGCTGGTCTTCGAAAGTCCCCCGAGCTCGGTTTCATTGAGGATCAGGATGTCGACGAGGTCGAGCAGGGCGCGGTCACATTCGATCGCCGGCGCTGGATTGAGGATCGTGGTGGCGCCAGCCGCGCGGGCACGCCTGAAGAAGGCAGTAATCGCGGGCAGGGGAATCTCGAACTGGCTGACCGCGATGTCGCCTTTTGCCAGCGACGGAGCCGCCACATCCATGGGGCTGACCAGCCCATTGGCTCCGGGGATTACGACGATGGTGTTGTCGGCATTGGCGATGGTGATCAGGGCCGTGCCGGTATGGGCTTCCGGACTCTCGCGCACGAAGCTCAGGTCCACGCCTTGGGCGGCGAGGAACGTTTTCAGCTCCTCGCCGAAAGCGTCCCGGCCAAGCCGGCCGATCAGGGCGACGGTGGCGCCGAGCTTGGCGGCCGCGACGGCCTGGTTGGCGCCTTTGCCGCCCGGAAAATAAAGCACGGCATGGCCGGCGACGGTCTCACCGATGCGCGGATGCCGATCGGCCGTCGCCACCACATCCATGTTGATGCTGCCGGCAACGAAAACGCCGCCCATGCCTAATCCCAAAACTCCTTCTTACGCCCGATCTGAAACTCCTGCCTGACGGTTTCGATATCGGCAAGCGTCGGCAATCCGGCCTCGTTGCCGAGGCGCTGGATCTTGTAGGTCGAGGCCGCGCGCGAAAATTCGAAATGGTCGTGCCAGCTTTTGCCGGGATTGTTGAGGTAGGAATAGATATAGGCACCGTGGAACACGTCGCCGGCGCCGTTGGTGTCGAGCACGCGTTCGCGCGCGATCGGCAGCGCGGGAAGCGTGCGAACGGTGCCGGTCTCGTCGAACCAGAGCAGGCCGCGCTCTCCCATGGTGATGCCGCCGACGCGGCAGCCCCGGCTCTTGAGGTAATCGAGCATCTTGTCCGGCGTCAGGTCCATCTGCTCGCACAGCCGCTCGGCGACGATGGCGACGTCGATGAACTCCAGCAGTTCGTGGGTGTTGGTGCGCAGGCCGCCGCCATCCAGCGAGGTCAGAATGCCCTCCTCGCGGCATAGCTTGGCATAATGAATCGCGGCGTCCGGTTGGTGACCGTCGACATGCAGCGCGCGGCAGCCGCCGAGATTCAGAAGCGGGAAAGGGTGGATATGCTCGTCGTCGCGGCAGCGCACGATGGCCCGCTTGCCGTCCTTCGGCATGATGAAGGACAGCGACGAGGAATTGACTTTGCGCGGATGGATCGAGATGCCGTATTTGGCGCTCATGTCCTGAAACATCCGCCCCAGCCAGTCATTGGCGACGGTGGCGATCAGGTCGGGCACGATCCCGAGCTTGGCGCAGCAAAAAGCCGCCGTAACCGCGTTGCCGCCGAACGAGACCGCGTAGTCCGACGCGACGTGCTTTTCGTCGCCGGTCGGCATGTGGTCGGTGATGAAGGTGACGTCGATATAGGTTTGTCCGATGAAGAGAGCCTGCATTCGTTTTCCGTCATGGCTTTAGGGGTGATCCCGGCCGGCGCGCTACATTAGCACTGCTCAAGCCGGATCACTGGCTAAAATTATCTGGATCATCAGCTCAAATTATTCGCAATGGAGCCGCCATAATGGCTTGAGCTAGCCCTTTGGCGGGACTACGACCGTGTCCCGGGGAGGGCGGAGCGATGACCGTCTCTTCCGGCCCGCTGTTTGACGTGGCGGCGAACCAGGTGGGCGCCGCGAATACCACGCAGGGATAGCCTTCCGTGATTACCGGGCTCGATCACGTCGTCATTCTCGTTAGCGATATCGGGGCCGGTGTGACGTCCTACCAGACGCTGCTGGGGCACGCGCCGGCGTGGCGAAGCACGGCTGACGGCGCCGAGCGCGTCCTTTTCACGCTTCAAAACATGACGCTGGAATTAATGTCGCCGAGCGGGACCGGGGCGACCGCGGACCGGATTCGGACCGTGATCGGCGACCGGGGCGAGGGGTTGGCCAGCATCTGCTTTCGGGTCGGGGACATCGCCAAGATGCATCGCCGGCTCGATCGCCTGGCGCTGAAACCGGAGCCCGTTGCCGAGGTCGAAAGCCAGGACGTCGGCTCGGGCGCCTTGTTGCGCTGGAAGCGGACCCGCGCCGCGACCGAACTGACGCGGGGGGTGCGGATGTTTTTTCTCGAACTGAGCGGCGATCGCCCGCGCTCGGCGGTGACAGCGGAAGCGCCGATCACGGCGCTCGACCATGTCGTCGTCTCGACCGAGGATCCCGAGCGTTCGGCCGCCCTCTATGGCGCGCGATTGGGCCTCGACATGGCGCTGGACCGCTCGCATCGGGAATGGGGGCGGCTGATGTTTTTCCGCTGCGGCGATCTCGTCGTCGAACTGGTACACCGGCCGGTCGCCGGCGCGGATCAGACTCACGATAAATTGTGGGGCCTGAGCTGGCGCGTCGCCGACGTCGAGGCGACAAGGGCGCGGCTTAAGGTTGCGGGCTTGGATGTCTCGGAGGTGCGCAACGGCCGCAAGCCCGGCACCCGGGTAATCAGCGTGCGCAGCGGCACTTGCGGCGTCCACACCCTGCTCCTGGAGCGGACGGAGCGAGCGGGGTGAGCAGGTGGTTTTGGTCTTTCGCTGGATCTGTTCTAGTCTCACTTCGTAGAGTGGGCAGCCAGCGGACCGCGTGCATGCGCGGTTCGATGGCGTGCCCACCATTTTCTTTGCGTGTGAATTGGTGGGCAAGGCGCAAAGGGCGCCTTTGTTTGCCCACGCTACGCAATCTGGAGTCGAACCCATGACCGATGTGACCGACCCGTCGCCCTATACGCCGCCCAAGGTCTGGAGCTGGAACAAGGCGAACGGAGGCCAGTTTGCCAGCATCAACCGCCCGATCGCCGGGCCGACGCACGACAAGGAACTGCCGGTCGGCCGCCATCCGCTGCAGCTCTATTCTCTGGCCACCCCGAACGGGGTTAAAGTCACCGTGATGCTGGAAGAACTGTTGGCGCTCGGTCACAAGGGCGCGGAGTACGATGCCTGGCTGATCCGGATCAACGAGGGCGATCAATTCGGCAGCGGCTTCGTGGCGATCAATCCGAACTCCAAGATCCCGGCGCTGATGGACCACAGCGGACCTGTGCCGGTCCGGGTGTTCGAATCCGGCGCGATCCTGATCCATCTCGCGGAGAAGTTCGGCGCATTCCTGCCGACCGGCGGGCAGGCGCGCGCGGAGTGCCTGTCGTGGCTGTTCTGGCAGATGGGGAGCGCGCCATTTCTCGGCGGCGGATTTGGCCACTTCTACGCCTACGCGCCGACCAAGATCGAATACGCCATCGATCGCTACGCGATGGAGGTGAAGCGTCAGCTCGACGTGCTCGACCGGCATCTCAGCGATCACGAATATCTCGCCGGCCACGATTATACGATCGCCGATATCGCGGTCTGGCCGTGGTATGGCGGGCTGGCCAAGGGCCTGCTTTACGGCGCCGGCGAATTCCTGTCGGTGCAGGACTATACCAACGTGCAGCGCTGGACCGATACGATCGCCAAACGCCCGGCGGTTCAGCGCGGGCGGATGGTCAACCGCGCCTTCGGCGAACCCGCCAGCCAGCTGCACGAGCGCCATGACGCCGGCGATTTCGAGACCAAGACGCAGGACAAGATCGCGGATGGAAAAGCCTAAGGCTGGTCATCAAAACGATGATGCGCGGTCGTCGCATTGGGCGATCCAGTCAATGCCGAATGTGCCGGGCTCGCGGCGACGCGATGCCACAAGCATCATAGATAATCGTCATCGCCCGGCTTGAGCCTACGAGATGCACACATCTTCGCGGTCCCTCTTGCGGCGCGTCCCATTCTCTGAATCGATGAGGCTCCCACAGCATTGGGGAGCATCGAATGGAAGTCACTCTGGGACGGTTCGGCGACCGGCGCCTGGAAAAAGGGGGGCCTGCTTGCTGGCTCGGCTGGTCAGCGTCGGCCAATCGGGCGTCAGCGTGCGGCGCGTTGGGGGTAATCGCGCCGGCGAGGTGCGCTTTACCCGGTTCTTGCGTAACCAGCGGGTGAGTCCGGAAGAAATGGTGGCGACCGCCCGGACGCGCACCGCCGGGCTGGTCAAGGGGCGTCATATACTGGCGATCCAGGACACCACAACACTGCGCGATGATGGCAAGCTAAGCAGTTTGAACCTGCATCCAATGATCGCGGTCGACGCCCATGATGGCGGGCTGCTCGGACTTGTCGATGCGGTGTTCCTCAGCCACGTTGGCGGCAAGAAGCATCTCTGCAAGAAACGGCCTTTTGCTGAAAAAGAGAGCAGCCGTTGGCTTAACGCGACAAATACAGCGGCCAGCTTGGTCGCGTCCGGAGCCGCCTGCGTCACCGTCGTTACCGACCGGGAAGGCGATATCTATGAGGAATTCGCCTGCCGTCCCGCTGAAACCGAGCTGCTGATCCGCGCTAATCATGATCGTGTGCTGGAAGGCGGGGGCACGCTCTATGGCAGCATGGAAGGTATCGCCGAATTGGGCCGCGAGACGATTGATCTGCCGGCCAATCCGGGCCGGCCTGCCCGTCAGGCGGTGCTCGCGCTGCGCGCGCGTGAGATCACTCTGAAGCGGCCGAAACGCAACCATCCTGCTGAAGCGGCAAAACTGCCGGAGACGGTTACGCTCACTTTGGTCGAAGCGCGTGAAGTTGATCCGCCGGATGGTATCACGCCGGTGCATTGGCGGCTGCTGACCACGCATAAGGTGGCTACACTGGCGGATGCCCTACAGATCACGTACTTTTACCGTCAACGCTGGACCATCGAGCAGTTGTTCCGGGTGATGAAAACCAAGGGCTTCGATATCGAGGCCGTGCGTGTCGCTGAGCATGGGCCGTTCGAGAACCTGACCATGGCCACGCTGATCGCTGCCATCCAAGTGCTGCAAATGGTGCGCGAGCGCGATGGTGCGGCTGGGCGGCCGTTACAGGATGCGCTTGACCCCGAGGACCAGCCCGCGCTGGAGGCGATTTGCCAAAGCCTCGAAGGCAAGACCGAGAAACAGAAGAACCCGCATCCCAAAGGATCCTTGGCATATGCCAGTTGGGTATGTGCTCGGCTTGGCGGCTGGACAGGCTACTACGGCAAACCGGGACCGATCGTAATGATGCAGGGGCTGCAATCTCTCAGGGCCATGCTTCGCGGCTGGAGGCTCCAAACAAATGTGTGAATCTCGTAGGGCTTGAGCGGGCGATGACAGCTGTGGGTGGCGCAGCGTCGCTACGCATGCTCGGCGTGTCATTCCACGAAGGCGGGGATCCAGTATTCCGGAGACAGTGGATGATCGATGACTCAAGCAGGGCGTCTCGCTAGCCAATTGATCTTTTCGAGAAGTTGAATCAATAGGGTCAAGCCGGGCGATGACAGCGTGTGTCTGTGGCTACGGTCGTCATCCTCCGCGAAAGCGTGGGATCCAGTACGCCGCGGCCTCTCGGTTCTATCGCTGCTGCTCTGAAATACTGGGTCGCCCGTCAAGCCAGTAGTGCGTGTGTGCCCCCGACGACTCCCGGAAAAGCCGCGCGATCTCGACAATTTTACCGGCAACTATGATCCCTTTCACAGCGAAATTGACCGCTGTCACCCCAACATCGAACGGTGCCAAGCAGAGCTGGCTCGAAATTTGCTTATTTCTTACTGCGTCGACCTTTTCAACATCAAGAGATCCCAGGATTAGGATGCCAACGCTCATCGAAATTACCGTCCGTCGTCAGTCGAGGCCGCTCCGTCGGGGCCGCGGGCTGAAAGTCATTTCATTCGCGGGGTCGCGTCCCGCTGAGGTCAGGATTTAGCCGAGGAGGCAAGAACATGTTCATCTCCGTGATTGTCGTGCTGTGTCATCTTTCGGGAGGGCAGCCGGTTTGCAGCGAGGAGGTCGTCACCGACTCCGATTCCAACAAGGAATTGACGTTGCTCAACTGCGCGCTCGGCGCACAGTCGGCGCTGGCGCAGTGGAAGGCGGCAGACCCGACCTACAGCAGCGACGACTATTGGATCAGCCGCTACAAATGCGTGCCCGGCCATACCGGTTCCCGGGCCCGCGCATGACGGTGGCCTGGGGTCAACTCTTTCGCAGGTGATCCCAGGCCCCGTCAGCCGATCACGCAGGGCAAACTCAAAAACCCGCGGAAGCGCACGCGCCCGCCCCGGACCGGCGCGCCGTCCAGCGCATAGTGGGAAAAACGTGCCAGGAAGCGGGAGATCGCGACCGCGCCCTCCAGCCGCGCCAGTGCCATCCCGGCACATTGGTGTGCGCCGGTGGCGAATGCCAGATGACGGTTCGGCGTGCGGCCGACGTCGAAGCTTTCGGGGTCCTTGAATTGCTTGTCGTCGCGGTTCGCCGCGCCGATGCACAGGGTGACCGGCGTCCCCGCCGGCAGCCTGACGCCGCCGAGTTCGATCGCTTCGGTCGTCATGCGGTTGCCGAGCTGGTTCGAACTTTCAAAGCGCAGGATTTCCTCGACCGCGCTCTTGATCAGATCCGGCTGTCCGATCAGCCGCTCTTTCTGCGCGGGGTGTTCGGACAGCGCCATGAGGCCATTGCCGATCAGATTGGTGGTGGTTTCGTGCCCGGCATTGAGCAGGAAGATGCAGTTGTGCAGCAATTCCTTTTCGCTCAGGCGCTCGCCATCGCTTTCGCCCTGGATCAGCCGGGTCAGCACGTCTCGCTCGGGATTGCCGGGTTTGGCCCGGCGCCGCTCGACCAGCCGTTCCAGATAGAGGAGGAAATCCGTCACCGCTCGATTGCCGCGGGCAAAGGCTTCCGCTGAGATCACCGGCTCCAGCGCGCCGAGAATCGCCAGCGACCAGCCGCGCAGCGGCTCACGCTCGTCATGGGGAACGTCGAGCAGATTGCCGATCACCTCGATCGGGATCGCGGCGGCGAAATCACCGATCAGCTCAAACCGGCCTTTGGCCGCGATTCTCTCGAGCAGGGAATCGACCAGCGCGATCAGGTCGGGCTCCATGCTGGCGATCGCCCGGGGCGACAGCGCGCCCGTGATCAGCCGCCGCACCCTGGTGTGGGCGGGCGGGTCGTTGAAGACAAGGCTGGTGGTGTGGTGCTCGTAGAGCGGCGAGGCGCCATATTTCGGAAAGAACTCCTTCTTCTTGTCGGAGCTGAAAACGTTCGTGTTCTTGTAGGCAAAGACCAGGTCGTCGTAGCGCGTCAGGAACCAGGAACCGTTGGGCATTCGCTTGACCGGCTGGTATTGCCGCAGTGCACGATAGGTCGGATAGGGGTCGGCATAGAATTGCGGCGTCAATTTCTCGAGGTCGAAATCGGCCGCCAGCTCTCGCGCGTTCGCATTCATGCTGCCATACTCTGTTGCGGAAAAACCGATATGCCGTTTTGGCGCTTTCGGAAAGCCGGGCTTGCTCTACAGTCCGGCTTCCGAATACAGGCTTGGCCGGCCGGCTTGAAATGAAAATACATGCTCGCAGCGAGGTAACGTCCGGGATGGCTCTGGAGACGGCGATCGAAATGGCTCCCTCCTGGCCGGAGCAGATCTTTACGATTCTCGGACAATTCGATGTCCGCCAGGTGCCTTATGTGCCGGATGCCGGTCATTCGCAGTTGATCGAACGCGTGCTTGGCGCGTCAGCCATGCGCGCGGTGCCGCTGACAACGGAGGAAGAGGGCGTCGCGCTGCTCGCCGGCGCCTGGGCCGGCGGCCAGCGCGGCGTGCTCTTGATGCAGTCGAGCGGCGTCGGCAATTGCATCAACATGTTCTCGCTGACGCAGATCTTCCGCTTTCCGTTTCTCACGCTGGTGACGATGCGCGGCGAATGGGGCGAGTTCAATCCCTGGCAGGTGCCGATGGGCTCGAGCACGCAAGCCGTGTTCGAATTATGCGGCATCAAGGTATTGCGGGCCTCCCATGCCGACGAGGTGCGCGAGGTCGTCGAGGCCGCGGCCGGACAGGCGTACAACGCCTGCACGCCCACCGCGGTGCTGTTGTCGCAGCGTCTGATCGGAGCCAAGGTTTTCAGCAAATGAGCCAAGCCAATCTTCTCGACCGGCGCCGCGTGGTCGCGAGCCTGTTGGCCGAGCGCGGCGAGAGCCTCGTGGTCGGCGGGCTCGGCGCCTCGACCTACGATATGGCCGCCGCCGGCGACCACGATCGCAACCTCTATCTCTGGGGCGCCATGGGCGGCGCCGTCATGATCGGACTCGGCCTGGCGCTGGCGCAGCCGGAACTGCCGGTCGTGGTGATCACCGGCGATGGCGAGATGCTGATGGGGATGGGCAGCCTGGCCACCGTCGGCCTGCAGCAGCCGAAAAATCTCACCATCGTCGTGCTGGACAACGAGGTCTATGGCGAGACCGGCGGCCAAGCGAGCCACACCGCCGACAACGTCGATCTGGTCGCCGTCGCCCGCGCCTGCGGCATCGCCGACTCCCGCGCGCTCGCCACCCTGGCCGAGACCGAGGCCTTTGCACCGGGCATGCAGGATGTATCGAGCGGACCGCGCTTCGCCAGCATCAAGATCGACAGCGCCAACGCCGAGCGCGTGCTCTCCAGCCGCGACGGCGGCTACATCATCAACCGCATCCGCGGCTCGCTCGGATTTGGGCCGATGTAGATCGGCGCTTCTGAGGTCTTGATCATATCGGCATCCTCCCCGGTCCTCATCCTGAGCGCATCACGCAAGCGAGGTGTCTCGAAGGACGGCCGCAAATGACAGTGCAGGCGGCCATCCTTCAAGCCACGAGCCTTCGGCTAACTCTTAATAGGAAACCCGGTCCATTGGAATGAGGGGAGCACTTCCTATGCATCATAAATGGTCGTCCTCCGCGAAAGCGGGGGATCCAGTATGCCGCGGCCCTTCGGCTCTATCGCTGCTGCTCTGGAATACTGGGTCGCCCGGACAAGCCGGGCGATGAGGGCTGCGGGTTGCGCGGCGTCTCAAACCATCCGGCTTCACGCCGCCGGTTTCATGCACAGTGGGTCGGCCGCGCCGATGGGTAACTCAGGATGAGGTGGGGGCGAGCCTCGATAGGATAGGTAAGGCTTCACGGAATGCTCAACTACATGAGCGAGTCCTTGAAACCTATCATTTCAGGCCATGAGCTCCGGCGTCTCACTGCCTCTCCCACGTCTGTCGCAGGGGAGGGTGGGGGTGGGCGCGGCATCGGCGGTGCTGTAGAGGATTTTCCGGGACTGCCGCTATCTACGCTGGCGTCCACGCACGGGATCAGCCTATTTCTCGTTGGCGACCTGTGCTAACCTGTTCCATGATTAATTTATCTCTTGAAACTGAGACACTTGTCGTGCAGCTGGCCGCGGCGCAGAGTCTATCTGTCGAGGCCGCCATCCGACGGGCCCTCGAAACTCAGGCGCGCGCCGCGGGCGTTCTACTGGAGCCACGTCGGCCACGGGATCAATCCCCGGAAGCCGTGGCTGCACGCCATGCACGCACGGATCGGTTCGTCGCGGAGTTTGCTTCCATGCCGGTTCTAGACCCGCGTTCCCCGCGCGAAATCATGGATGACCTGAACGCGCCCTATGATTGTCGTCGATAGCTCAGCCGAAGAGCATGAATGCGCCGATGCGCGAAGCGGCGCCCGGTCGCCGAGGTGGTCCCGTGGATGAGCGTCAACGGCCATCGATGTCCCATTCGGTAGCTGATCCATCACCCCCCGCCCAATGCGACCTGCTCGTCGTCGGCTCCGGCGCCGGCGGCCTGTCCGCAGCGGTGACCGCGGCCTGGCATGGCCTGAAGGTCATCGTGGCCGAGAAGGAAGCCGTGTTCGGCGGCACCACCGCCTGGTCGGGCGGCTGGATGTGGACGCCCGGCAATCCGCTGGCGCAGCGGGCCGGCATCGTCGAGACCGCCGAGGCGCCGCGCCAATATCTCCGCCACGTCCTCGGTAATAATTTCAACGAGGCCAGGGTCAATGCCTTCCTCGAGGCGGTGCCGCACATGGTCGCCTTCTTCGAGAGCCATACGGCGCTGCAATTCGAGGCCGGCAACAAGATCTGCGACACCTATGGCGACGTTCCCGGCGCCGGCACCGGCGGACGCTCGGTCATTGCCGCGCCCTATGATGCGCGCGCCTTGGGCCAACTGGTGAAGCGCCTGCGGCTGCCGATGCGCGAAACGACATTCACGGGCCTGACGATCCAGGCCGGACCTGATCTTGCCGCTTTCATGAATGTGACGCGCTCGCCCAGCGCGCTGGCGCATGTGGCGCGGCGCTTCTCGCGGCACGTGTTCGACCTTGCCCGTCACGGTCGCGCCATGCAGCTGCGCAACGGGCTCGCGCTGGTGGCGCGACTGCTTCGCTCGGCGGGTGATCTCGGGGTCGATCTGCGGACATCATCACCGGCCAGGCAGTTGCTGACGGAGGACAATGCCGTTCGCGGGGCTATCCTGGCCACGCCAACCGGCATGGTTGAGGTCCGCGCGCGCTGTGGCGTCGTGCTCGCGGCCGGCGGCTTCCCTCACGATCCCGAACGCCGCGCCGCGATGTTTCCCGCCGCGGCCGAGCATTGGACGCTGGCGGTGCCCTCGGCCACCGGCGATGGCCTGCGGCTCGGCGAATCCGCTGGCGGGTCGGTGGACGACACGCTGGCTGCCGCGGGGGCCTGGTGTCCGGTCTCGCTGGTGCCCTATGCGGATGGCACAGTCGGCCGCTTCCCCCACATCATCGAGCGCGGCAAGCCCGGAATCATCGGCGTGCTGGCGGACGGCAGCCGCTTCTGCAACGAGGCCAACGGCTACTACGACTACGTCGAAGCCATGCTGCGCGCCGTTCCGAGCGGGCAGGAGGTCGCCTCCTGGCTGATCTGCACCCGAGCCTTCCAGCGCCGCTACGGCCTCGGCATCGCCCGTCCGACGCCGATGCCGGAACGCGCCTACATTCGTTCGGGCTACCTCAAGACCGGCGACAGCATCGCGGAACTGGCGCGCCAACTGCGGTATCGATCCCAAAGGACTGGAGCGGACGCTGGCTGACTACAACGCCCATGCGCGGCTCGGCGAAGATCCGGCATTCGGGCGCGGCTCGACGCCCTACAACCGCCTGCAAGGCGATCCCTCCCATCAGCCCAACCCCTGCGTCGCGCCGATCGAGCGCGGCCCGTTCTATGCGGTCAAAGTCGTTCCCGGCAGTTTTGGCACCTTCGCGGGCTTGAAGACCGATGCCAGCGCGAGGGTTTTGAACAGGGACAACGCGCCCATCCAAGGCCTCTACGCCGTGGGCACCGACATGGCGAGCATCATGGGCGGTCATTATCCGGCCGGCGGCATCAACCTCGGCCCCGCCATGACGTTCGGGTATATTGCGGGGCGCCATGCGGCGGGGGTGGGGGTATATGAGGTTGCGGCGGATGAGGGGCCGTAGGGTGGATTGGAGCCGAAGGCGTAATCCGCCGCTTGGTCGAAGTGAAGAGGCGGGTTACGGCTTCGCCTCCCACCCGCCCTACGGGCTGCTATCTTTCACTGTCACTCCGCCCCGATCTTCTCAAGCTCGCGAGAGGCTGCAGCTGACCTAACGATGGACTTGCCTGCGCTCTCGATCCGACGCCCCAAGGTACGCTGCGCGAGGACGGTTTGCGTCAGATGTCGAGCCGCGTAGCCTGATCCTGCGATAAATCGCATCAGCGGGCCATAACTCATCACCGCACTGGACCCGACGAAGTGCAGGTTGGGTACACTCGATTGAAACCCCGCCGACAGCTCCGGTGACCCGTCAA
The DNA here is from genome assembly GCA_963736075.1 of uncultured Alphaproteobacteria bacterium. Taxonomy (GTDB): domain Bacteria; phylum Pseudomonadota; class Alphaproteobacteria; order Rhizobiales; family Xanthobacteraceae; genus Bradyrhizobium. The sequence goes on from CAVTNW010000043.1 coordinate 214,651, forward strand.
CACAACGGATGGCATCCAGCAGTTGGGGAGCAAATAGGTTGAACTTGCTGATATTGCTGCGGTACCCGGTGGCCAGCAAAACATGGTCGTATCCCCGCGAACCGTTGTCGAAGCTCAGCACGATCTTTGAACCGCGCACGCGCGCATCGAGGATAGACCGGCCTGGACTGGTCTTCACGCCCGCAAAGCCCGGCTTCAGCCAGGCGGTGGCACCGGACCTGAGACAGCGGGTGGTGATCGTCTCACGCAAGGCTTGCGGGATCCGCCGCACCATTCCCGGCGATTCCACCAGCCAGTTGAGCGGGAAGGGGCCGACGCCCGACCTGGTGGCCAGCAGTTTGTGCAGACGCCAGATCAGATCGCCCGGCTGGTCTGCCGGTGTTTCCGAGCCGAGCCAATGGACATCACCCCGACAGAGAAGTTCGACGTCCGCGCCGGCTTCGTTCATGAGCGCCGCGGATTCGCAGGCGCTCTGACCACGGCCGACCACAGCGACACGTTGGCCGCGAAAGACGGTGAGATCAACGTGCTCGCAAACCGAACTGGCGTAGTCGCGCGGCAATCCTTCGAACGCGGCGGGCCGAAATTCCTGTTTGGCGAGCCCGACCGCGACGACGACGCGCTGCGCGGTTAGATGGGCACCATCGTCAAGCCACAGGCAAAAGCCGTCTCGCAGCGAATCGACGTGCTCGACCTTCCTGGTATCGGGATCAGCCTGGGTATTCTGCTTGAACCACTCGCCGTAACTGACGAAGATGTCGAGTGGAACAGGCACCGGCGGCCGGACGGCCTGCTGAGCTGCAAAAGCTTCGAATGTCAGCTCGCCTTTTGGGTCCGACAAGTCGCTGGCTGCCGGCGATGACCGAAGCTTCATGCCTTTCGGCATCTGCTTCCAGAACGACATGGTCTCGCCGAACACCTTGGTCTCGATATCTGCGGCCCTCAGGTGCGATGCAACTGAAAGCCCGTAAGGGCCGGCGCCGATCACGGCGACTTCGCATTCGAATTTCGACATCGTTATCACCTTAACAAGTTTTGGCCGGACGTCTCCGGTCAGCTTCGATCTTGTAGGCATCCGCATGGCGCAGGCCGGACCGCGCTGCTGCCGGCGACGAGACCGCCCGGCGAACAACGCGGTACGCCGTCAACGGCAGTTCCATCAATCCGGGAAGTGGATCGTCCCAGGCGAATGTTGCAAAACTGACCTTTCGGCCGACCGCCTTGATGTAAGCGCGCGGGCTCAGTTCGCCCCGGAGAATCAGCAGGATCGCGACGATGATATCTTTCGTGAGATGGACCCAGACCGGACCGACATTCGGCCGGACTGGGTTGATCGCTTCGCCGGTCATGATGTTTCGCATCAGTATCGGAAGATCCTGGCCGGCAGCCTCGCACAAAGCGAACCATGACCAGGGCCGGGGATTGACGTCCAAGGCCTTATAACTGCCGTCACGCGCGTCGCGCTTGAATTCGATTTCGACCAAGCCCTCGAAATCGATCAGGCAAAGCAGCTTTCTTGCCGCAGCTTTCACCGCGTCATTATCCACCACTTCCACAAAGGTACTGGTATGGCCGAATTCGATGGGAAATTGCCGCGTCCGGCGCGCTGTCATTTCCACGACCGGCGCATCGCCATGCCACAGCGCCGCGTAAGAAAATTGCGACTCGCCGCTGCCCGGAACGAGTTCCTGCACTACGATGTCGTCTTGACCAACGAGAGAAGCGGCATGGCGGTAGAGTCGCGTTAACTCATCGCGCGAATTGGCCCGGAATGCCTTGCGGGATGTGAAGGCATTGCGTTGCAGCCGCATCGCCGGCTTGAGCACGACCGGGAACTGAACCTCGACGAATTCGGCATCGTGTTCCGACCGAATCGGATAGCTCCTGGGGAAATCGATGCCGGCCGCGGCAGCCGTCTCCGCAAGAAGCCGTTTGTCGCAAACTTTCTGCAACTCGCGCCAATCGCAACTGACGATCTTGAACACGGAACGCAACCAGGCGAGGTGTTCCGCGACGCACTTCACTTCGGCGTCGGCACATGGAATCAACAGCCAGTTTTGCAAACCATGCCGGATGGCGAAATCGACCAGCCATTGCTCCACCTGCGGGGACGACGCACCGGGCCAATCAAAGCTGCGTCTGACATACCTGGAGAGCTTCGGCAACGGATGGTCGTCAGTGAGCAGCACGACGGGAACATTCTTGCGGCCGAAGCTGCGCGCTACCGCCAAGGCGCCGTGCGTGCCACCGAGCAGAACGACCCCCGTGACCACCGAGACAGCCTGATCCGTACGGTTATGGACCTGAAGTGCCAATTTCCCCTCATGTCAGTATTGGAATCCCCCAGAGATCCCAGGATCAATCCGAATCCGGCTCCATCGAGTAGGAGCCAATGTCTTGCCCTCTGTTGACCTTCGGAAGTTGGCCGATACCCGATGTCCGGAAACGGAGCAGCGTATGGATTGGCCTGATTGGCGGCCTTCCAGTACCATGATAGGCCGTTATGCCGCTCGATCGAAGATCGTTATGAATTCTTGCTTAATGGCCGTGAAACCATGGCCCGACGGATGATTTGCGCGACAATTCGCTCTGCGCAGTGGCGCCTGGAGATCGAGGCGGTGGGCGTTATGGACCGGTCCGGCCGAGCACGGCGTCGGCATAGTTGGGGTCGCCGGTCAGCGTGGGGCAGTGCCTGCCCACGGCAACGAACGAGTAGCGATCCATACCGGAATTACGTGACGATGAACTCAGTTGTAAATATCGTGTCTTGGTGAGATGCCGCGGTAAGCTGGCAGACGCGTCGAACTTTTTCGCGACACCGAAGTTGCGAATGAAGCACATCAAAATAAGTTGTCGGCCCGAAGGGCCATTCCGAGGTCTCAAGGGATGTCAATACCGTTTTGCAAAAATATTTATGTTCGCATTTTGTTCGAAGTAGTTTAACAACCGCTTCGTCTCGTCCCACAAAGAGGGGCGTATCGCGATCGTCAGGAAACGCGGGATGAGATGCGGTGGACGCGGCAGCGTCAGGCGTGCGGTGGGTCGCAGGGCGAGGGGGCGGAATGCCCATTCGTGAGCGATACCTGGCATGATAGACGACGGCGCTGAAGCGTACGGGGAAGGCGTGTGGTCCTGGCACCCAAGGCTGGTGTCAAGTCTTTGGAAGGTTTTCGTTCGGCTCAACCGGGCTGAACAGGCCGCTAATCCGAAGGCGACGGTGGCAATAGAGCTTATCTCGCCGGGGAGAGCACGTTGATAAACCGTAAAACCATTGCGTGGGGAATGCCGGATGATCCGGTGCCTCGCACTACCTCGTGTGCGTACGGCCGTTTTCTTGCACACGAGCCGCGGGTGCCTCTGGGCATCGCGGCATTCCCCGCGCCCTCTATTTCTCGGGGGCGAGACCTTCCAGCAAAAGCCCGGGCGCCTGGCGCCGCGGGGGATTATGCTCGTCTGGAGCTTGCGGATTTCGTCATGCCAGCGATTGTCCGGGAATTCGTAACCGGCTGCCCGGGCTTGTCGCGCAGCCCCACCTTTTGAAAGGTCGTCTCTCGTGCAACGTGATCTATCGCTTGCGCATCTCACCGTGTTGTCGCTACCGCCGCCGGAGATGGTACGCGTCGCCGCGCGCACCGGCTTTCGGGCGGTCGGCCTCCGGTTGATCGCCGTCACCGAAGATAGTCCGGGTTATCCCCTGATGAACGACGCGTTGATGCGGCGCGAGACCGCCGCCGCGCTCGCCGATACGGCCTTGCGACTCCTGGACATCGAGTTCGTCAAGATCACCCCGGAGATCGACGTCGCCGCGCTGGAGCCCTTTATCGCGGCGGGTGCCGCGCTCGGCGCCCGCCACCTCATTACCGCGCCCTATGACAGCGACCATGCACGTCTGTCCGACCGCCTCGGTGCGATCGCAAAACTGGCGGAACCCTATGGCCTGTCGGCGCTGTTGGAATTCTTTCCCTGGACCACGGTGCCGGATCTGGCGACCGCTGCGAAAGTGGTCGAGGGGGCCTCGTCCACCAACACCGGCATTCTCCTGGATACGCTGCACTTCGATCGCTCGGGCAGTTCGCTTGATCTGCTTGAGTCTTTGCCGGCCCGGCTGCTGCCCATGGTCCATCTTTGCGACGCCCCGGCAGAGAAGCCAGCCACGGTCGAGGGGCTTCTGCATACCGCGCGCGCGGAGCGGCTGCCGCCCGGGGAGGGCGGCATCGATCTCGCAGCGATACTCCGACGAGTGCCGCGCGACGCCCGGATCGCTCTCGAAGTGCCGATGCAGCGTAGGACCAGCCTGGAAGGCCCCGAGGCGGTGGCGCGTCACGTCCACGACGTGACGGCCAGGTTCCTCGCCACCATGCCCGAACCTTGATGCGCCGCAGCATCTTCCTTGACAACTTGCCAAGGTGAGTGTTTGCTCACAAGCATGAGTACTCTGCGCATGACTAGCGATCTGCGGCGGCAATTGATCCTGAGCGCCGCCAAGCGGTGTTTTGCCCGCCATGGTTTCGCCGGCACCACCACCAAGAGCGTGGCGGCGGCGGCCTCGATTTCGGAAGGCTTGCTGTTCAAGCATTTCCCGACCAAATCGGCGCTCTATGCCGAGATCCTCGCTGAGGAATGCGAGGCGGATCCGGCCATGCACGAGCTGCTGGGTCTGGAGCCGTCGACCGATACCCTGGTTGTGCTGATCAGGGGAATGGTACGGCATTTCCTGCACCTGTCGGATGCGCCCGATCAAGAGGACGCCCAGCGTCTGCGGCTGATGATGACGAGCCATCTCGACGATGGCGAGTTTTCGCGGCTGATCTACGAGAAGATCGGCGGGCTATTGGGACCGGTGTTCACGGCGTCACTGGCGCGTGCCGTGGCGGCGGGGGACGCCGCCAGAATCGGGCGTGAGCCGATGAACCTGTTCTGGTTTGCCCATCATGCCGTGTTGATGGCGGCGCTGTCGCGGCTGCCGGCCGTTCCCTGTCTCACTTATGGCGGTGCGGCCGATCTCGAGCGGCAGATCTGTGAATTCATTTTGCGCGGAATTGGACTGACCGAAACCGCCATTGCCTCCCGTCTTGACTCCGAACTCCCACCGCGTGCTGGGCAGCCTTTAACTGCAGAAAGCGCATGACATGAACATCGTAAATGAAGCCCATATCTCGGGTCGGGCGATCACCGACAAGCCGCGCCCGCGTCCGGCTCGAACCCTGCTCTGGTTTATCATTATCGGGTCCTTGCTGGCCCTTTTGGTCGGTGGCCTCGTCTATTTCAATTCGTTCCGCGGGCGCATGATCGCGCAGTTCTTCGCCAACAATAAGCCGCCGCCGACGACCGTGTCGATTGCCGAGGCCAAATCCGAGGTGGTGCCGAACCTGTTGACGGCGGTCGGCGATCTCGCCGCCGTGCATCAGGTCAATGTCACCTCAGACGTCTCCGGCCGCATCACCGACATCATGTTCACGCCCGGCACCGAAGTGAAGTCCGGCACGCCGCTGGTGCAATTGTTCGACGCTCCCGACCAGGGCGACCTGGCCAGTTTCAAGGCGCAGGCGACTGGCGCCGAGCTGGCGCTGGATCGCGCCAAGCAATTGGCGGCGCGCCAGTTCGGACCGCAGTCGACGGTCGACGCGGCGCAGGCCACCTACGACCAGGCGGTCGCCGGCATCGCCAAGACCCAGGCGATCATTTCTCAGAAGCTGGTGCGCGCGCCGTTCGACGGCGAACTCGGCGTCCGCCATATCGACCTCGGACAGTTTCTCACCGCTGGTACGCAGATCGTATCGCTGACCGATCTGTCGACGCTGTACGCCAATTTCACCGTGACGGAAAAGGACAGCGCATCGCTCAAGACCGGGCAGACCGTGCGCGTCGCGGTCGATGCCTATCCCGGCCGGATCTTCGAGGGCAAGATCACCGCCATCGAGCCGCAGATCGCCACCGATACGCGCAACATCCACGTCCAGGCGACGCTCGACAATCCCGATCATATCTTGAAACCCGGCATGTTCGCGACCACGACCGTGGTGCTGCCGGACAAGCCGCCGGTCGTCACCGTTCCCGAAACGGCTGTTGATTATACGCTGTACGGGGATTCGGTGTTTCTCATCACCGAGAAGAAACAGGATGACGGCAAAAGCAGCTTGAACGCGGTGCGTACGTTCGTGCGAACCGGCGATCGCGTCGACGGCCGGGCCGAGATCCTCAGCGGGCTGAAGGCGGGCGATCGCGTCGTCGCGGTAGGCCAGCTCAAGCTGCAATCGGGAGCAGCCGTGGCGATCTCTACCGATGCGCCGCCGCCCATTCCGGCCAATCCGCCGCGTTACTAGGAAGCGGAGCGCATCATGGTCTGGACCGATATTTTCATCAAGCGACCCGTGCTGGCTCTGGTCGTCAGCCTGTTGATTCTTCTGATCGGCTTCCGGGCCGCGACCACCTTGCCGATCCGGCAGTATCCGAAGCTGTCGAACACCGTGGTCAACGTCACCACCATTTATCCCGGCGCCTCGCCCGACCTGATCAACGGTTTCATCACCACGCCGATCGAGCAGGCCGTCGCCTCCGCCGAGGGCGTCGACTACATGACCTCGTCGTCGGTGCTGGGGACCAGCACCATCCAGGTCTTCATCAAGCTGAATTTCGATCCGAACCAGGCGCTGACCGAAGTTCTCGCCAAGGTGAATTCGGTCAAATACCTGATACCGAAGGAATCCAACGATCCGGTGGTGACCAAGACCACCGGGCAGACCACCGCGGTGATGTATCTCGGCTTCTCCAGCGAGGTGCTGTCGGGGTCGGCGATCTCGGATTACCTGACGCGGGTGGTTCAGCCGGTGCTGTCGACCGTCGACGGCGTCGCGTCCGCCGATATTCTGGGCGGCCAGACCTTCGCGATGCGGCTATGGCTCGATCCCATCCGCATGGCCGGCCGCGGCATTTCGCCGAGCGACGTTTCGAATGCGATCGCCGCCAACAATTTTCAGGCCGCGGCAGGCCAGACCAAGGGCTACTTCATCGTCTCCAACGTGTCGGCCAATACCGATCTTACCAACCTCGCCCAGTTCAAGCGCATGATCGTCAAATCCAAGGACGGCGGCTTCGTGCGGATGGAGGACATCGCCACCGTCGAACTGGCGGCGCAGAGTACGGATGCCAGCGTGGCCTTCAACGGCGAGCACGCGATTTTCATCGGCGTGCAGGCGACCCCGCAAGGCAACCCGCTGACCTTGGTCAAGGGTGTCCGCGCGCTGTTCCCGGAGCTCGAGCGCAATCTGCCGCCATCGATGAAAATGAAGGTGGCGTATGATTCGACCAAATTCATTCAATCCTCGATCGACGAAGTCGAGAAAACCCTTGGCGAAGCCGTCCTCATCGTGGTGGTGGTGATCTTCCTGTTCCTGGCTTCGTTCCGCTCGGTCCTGATCCCGGTAGTGACCATTCCGCTGTCGCTGATCGGCGTCTGCACCCTGATGCTGATCGCGGGATTCAGTTTCAACCTCTTGACGCTGTTGGCCATGGTGCTGGCGATCGGTCTCGTCGTCGACGACGCCATCGTGGTGGTGGAGAACATCCACCGCCATCTGGAGGAGGGTAAACCTCCGGTGCAGGCGGCGATGCAGGGGGCCCGCGAGATCGTCGGTCCGGTCATTGCCATGACCATCACGCTGGCGGCGGTGTATGCGCCGATCGGCTTCCTGGGCGGACTGACCGGTGCGCTGTTCCGCGAATTCGCCTTCACGCTGGCCGGTTCGGTGATTGTGTCCGGCGTGATCGCGCTGACGCTCTCGCCGATGATGTGCTCGGTATTCCTGAAAAACGCCGAGGAGGGACGATTTGCACGCCTGGTCAACCGCATCTTCGGGGCCATGACCCGGTGGTACGGCCGGCGGCTCGATCGTTCGCTGGACTACCGCCCGATCACAGGATTGTTTGCGCTGACCATTCTCGGGCTGGTCGGCTTCCTATATCTGCATACGTCGAAGGAGCTGGCGCCGGAGGAGGACCAGGGCATCGTGTTCGCCGTGACGAAAGCGCCGAAATACGCCAATATCGACTACGCCGATTACTACGGCGCCAAGCTCGATAAGGCCTTTGCCGGTTTCCCTGAAACCGACCTGCGCTTCGTGCTGAACGGCATCAATGGTCCGCAAAACGGCATCGCCGGCATGCTGCTGAAGCCATGGGACGAGCGTAAACGCTCGTCGATCGCGCTCAAGCCGCTGGTGCAGGCGCAGCTCAGCAAGATCGAAGGCGTCAACGTCTTTGCCTTCAACCTGCCGCCGCTGCCGGGCGGCCCCGGCGGATTGCCCGTGCAGATGGTAATCAGCTCGACCAACGGATTCCAGGCGGTCTATGAGCAGATGCTCAAGCTACGCGAGGCCGCGCGCAAGAGCGGTCTGTTCATCGTCTCCGACAGCGATCTCGACTTCAACCAGCCGGTGGTGCGGGTCAAGGTCGACCGCTCCAAGGCCAGCGATCTCGGCATCACCATGCAGAACATCGGCGGCTCGCTGGCGACGCTGCTCGGCGGCAATTATGTCAACCGCTTCAATCTCGAGGGACGGTCCTATCAGGTAATTCCGCAGGTTCCGCGCGACCAGCGGCTGTCGCCCGAGGCGCTCGGCCAATATTATGTGCCGACGGCGACCGGCCAGCAGATACCGCTGTCGACCGTGGTCTCGATCGAGACGGCGACCGACCCGAACGCGCTGACCCATTACAACCAGTTGAACTCGGCGACCTTCCAGGCGGTTCCGATGCCCGGGGTGACGGTGGGAGCGGCGGTCGACTTCCTCGAAGGCGAGGCCAAGAAGCTCCCTTCCGGGTTCAGCCATGACTATCTCGCGGACTCCCGCCAATATGTGCAGGAAGGCAACCAGCTCGCGATTACCTTCGGCTTTGCCCTGATCATCATTTTCCTGGTGCTGGCGGCGCAATTCGAGAGCCTGCGCGATCCCCTGGTGATCATGATCAGCGTTCCCATGGCCATCGTCGGTGCGTTGCTGCCGCTGTTCTTTGGCGCCGCCACCATGAATATCTACACCCAGGTCGGCCTGTTGACGCTGGTCGGCCTGATCAGCAAGCACGGCATCCTGATGGTCGAATTCGCCAACGAGCTGCAGCTCAAGGAGGGGCTCGACAAGCGCTCGGCGATCGAGATGGCGGCGCGGGTCCGGCTCCGTCCGATCCTGATGACGACGGCGGCGATGGTCACGGGTCTGCTGCCGCTGTTGACCGCAACGGGGGCGGGCGCGGCGAGCCGGTTCTCGATCGGACTGGTGGTGGTATCCGGCATGTCGATCGGAACCCTGTTCACCCTGTTCGTGCTGCCCGCGGTCTATGTCGCCATCGCCACCGATCACCGGGCGGCAGCGACATCCGAACGCGCCAAGGAGATCGCGGATTTCGATCTCGGTCCGAATGCGTTGAAGGCCTCGTAGAGGACGCTTGCTTGGATCCGTAGCAACGGGAATTCGGGGATGACGCGCGATTTTCCGGCCGGCAATTATCATTTCATACCGGCGGTGTTTCAATATTCGAGCGGCGCCGCCGCCGCTCCCGGTTTTGAAATCGAGCGGGTGCGGTTCGACCGCTGGCCGCGGCTCGCCGAGGGTTTTGCGCGTGCGGCAGAGTATATTCAGGCCGCCGGGCGGCCGCTGACGTCGTTCTGCGCCTGCGAGCTGCGCTCGCCCACAGCCTTCACCGAGGACGGATTTCGGGCCTTCAACCAGCATTACGTCAAGACGCTTGCCGAATGGGGCCTGTTCGACGGCGTCACCAATCCGGTGGCCCGCAGCAATGTCTGCCCGGAGATCGATCCGCCGTCCGAACCCTCATTTTATGCGTTCTCGTTCACGCGGCCGCTGCAGGGCGCGGCAAGCGGAGCACCGAGCTTCGTCATCGCCGGCGGCGCCGAGGCGCGCGGTGGCAGCGGCAGCTATCCCGAGCGGATCGTGCGCTACCGCGATCTCAGCCCCGAGGGGTTGCGGGAAAAAGTGGCTTTCACCGTCGCCGAAATGGCAAGCCGCCTCAGCGCGTTCGGGCTCGGCTGGCAGGATACCACGGCGGTGCAGGCCTACACCGTGCATGACTTCCATCCATTCATGGCCGATGAACTGGTTCGCCGCGGTGCCACCCGCTCCGGCCTGACCTGGCATTTCGCGCGTCCCCCCGTGATCGATCTCGAATTCGAAATGGATTGCAGGCGGGTAATGCGCGAGACGGTGGTCTGAGCTTCGCAGCTTTGTCGGGTGTGCAAAGGGCGCCTGCGCCGGAGCGCGCATCACCGCGCGCGGGGATCGAGCGCGTCGCGCAGGCCGTCGCCGACCAGGTTGAACGACAGCACCACCAGGAAGATCGAAAGCCCCGGCCAAAGCGCCATCCACGGCGCGTTGCTGAGGAAGCGTTGCGCTGAATTCAGCATGCTGCCCCAGGACGGGGCCGGCGGCTGCTGTCCGAGCCCCAGGAACGACAGCGCCGCCTCGGCGATGATGGCGGCGGCGATCGACAGCGTCGCCTGCACCAGCAGCGCGGGAATGATATTGGGCAGGATGTGGAACAGCGCGATCCGCCAGCGTGGATTGCCCATCGCGCGCGCGGCCTCGACGTAGTCCTCGACCTTGACGCTCATCACCTGGCCGCGGGTCAGCCGCACGAAGATCGGCGTCGTGGTGACGCCGATGGCGATCATGGCATTGCCGAGGCTTGGGCCGAGAAAGGCCGAAAGCGCGATGGCGAGGATCAGGAACGGGCAGGCCAGCATGGCGTCCGTGATCCGGCTGATCAAGGCATCGATGAAGCCGCCGCGATAGCCTGCCAGCAATCCGAAGGGGACACCGACCAGAAGCGCAATCCCGACCGAGATCGCGCCGGCGGTGAGCGAAGCGCGCGCGCCGTAGACCACGCGCGAGAGAATATCGCGGCCGAGATCGTCGGTGCCGAACCAGTGCAGCGCCGAGGACGGCTTGCGGACCAGCGTCCAGCTGGTGGCAAGCGGATCATCGGGCGCGATCAAGCCGGCCGACAGCGCCAGCACAACGAAGGTCGCGATGATCGCGAGACCCGCCATCGCGCCCTTGCGCGCCAACAGTCGCCGCAGCGTACGCCGCGCCGGACTCTCCAGCCGATCCGCGCCGGCGGGCGGGGAGTGAAGCGCGGCGTCGGTCATTTGGCTCAGCTCCTCAAGCGGGGGTTGGCCAGGATCGTGGCGATATCGGCGATCAGGTTCAGCGCGATGTAGATCGTCGCCGTTACCAGCACGACGCCCTGCACGACCGCGTAGTCGCGATCGAACACGGCATCGACGATCAGCTTGCCGAAGCCCGGTATCGAGAAGATCTGTTCGGTCAGCACCGCGCCCGAAAACAGTGTGCCGAGTTCGAGCGCGCCGAGCGTAATGACCGGTGTCAGCGCGTTGGGAAGCGCGTGCTTCAGGATGACCGTGCGTTCGGAAAGGCCTTTGGCGCGGGCCGTGCGGATATAATCGCTGTCAAGCACCTGCAGCATGGCGCTGCGCATATGTCGCATCAGGACCGCCGCGATGGCGTTGCCGAGCACGAAGGCGGGCATGATGGTGGCGGCGAGGCTACCGCGCCAGTTCTCGCTCAACGGCACATAACCCGATGCCGGCAGCCAGCCGAGTTCAATCGAGAACAGGAAGATCAGGAGGATGCCGAGCCAGAAGTTCGGCATCGAGATGCCCCACAACGCGATCAGGTTGGCGGCATAATCCCACAGCGTGCCTTTTTGCACCGCCGACAGGATGCCGGCAGGAATGCCGATCAAAATGGCGATCACGATCGCCATCGCGCCCAGTTGCATCGTCACCGGCAGCTTTTGCGCGATCAGCTCGCGCACCGGCACCTTGATGCGCAGCGACTCCCCGAAGTCGCCGGACAGCACGCCCTTGACCCAATAGAAATATTGCGCCGGCAGCGGCCGGTCCAGCCGATACTGCTGGCGGATCTGCGCGATGACGGCGGGGTCGCGTTCCTCGCCGGCCATCACCAGCGCGGGATCGCCGGGCAACAGGTGCTGCAGTGAAAAGATCAGGATCGACACCAGGAACAGCGTCGGGATCAGCTGCAACAGACGCCTGGCAAGAAAGTTCAGCATGACGCGCGCCAGACGGTTCCGGTCACTTCAGCCTCAATCCGATCACGCGCACCAGTCCGTCCGGCATTTGTTTGTAACCTTCGAGCCGCCTGGTATGCGCAATCAGGATCCTGCGGTGATAGAGATAGAGGATCGGCTCCTCGTCCAGAACGAGCCTGGTGAGATTTTCATAGAATGCCTTGCGCCGCGCCGGATCGGTGACGAGGCGGGCGTCGTCGAGCGCCTTGTCGGCATCGGGATTGGACCAGGCGCTGTAGTTCTGCGGCGCTCTGGTTTTCAGGAAGATATAGGAATTGCCGTCGGGATCGATCCGCCCGCTCCATGCCAGGAAGTAAGCCTGGTAGTCGCCGGACTCGGCTTGTTTCAGCGAAGTGGCGAATTCGGTGACCCGGATCTTGATGTCGAATCCGGCTTCGCCCGCCATCGACTGGATCACCTGCGCAACGGCTTCGTTTTCGGCGCCCTTCGGCACCATGAAATCGACCGTCACCGGCAAGGGCACGCCGGCTTGTTTCAATAGCGCCTTGGCCTTGGCGACATCGCGCGGTCGTATCGGGAAGGCCTTCTGGTAATAGGGATGGTCCGGACTGACCCACTGGTTGCCGGGCTTGAACTCGCCGTTGAAGACAACCTGATTGATGGCCTCGCGATCGATCGACAGGTCGAGCGCCTGGCGTACGACCGCCGATTGGCTGAGCGCTCCCTTGGCCTTGTCGTTGCCGATGTTGAGAGTGATGCCCTGGTAGCCGAGCTCGATCGCGGTCGACAGTTCGAGCTTCGGGTCCGCCTGGACGTTCCGGATGTCAGTCGCCAGCACCCGCTCGATCAGATCGAGGCCGCCCGATTTCAGATTGGCGAGCCGCACGGTGGCATCGACAATGGGCAGAAACACCAGGCGGTCGATAAAGACGTTGTCCTTGTTCCAGTAATCCCCGAATTTCTCGAACACGATACGATCCTGCTGCACCCGCTCGACGAATTTGTAGGGACCGGCGCAGACCGGATGCAGTCCGAACTTGTCGCCTTCCTGCCTGGCGGCTTTGGGCGAGACCATCATGCCGGCGCGATCGGCGAGCTGCGCGATCAATGGCGAGAATGGCATCTTCAAGACGAGCTTGATGGTCAGGGGGTCTAAGACCTCGACATGATCGACGGCAGCCAGTTCCGGCTTGCGGAACGAGCCCTGCATGGTCTGGTGACGCTCCAGCGAGAACTTCGCGGCCTCGGCGTCGAACGGCTCGCCGTCCTGGAATTTCACGCCCGGCCGCAGCCGGATCGTGACCTCCTTGCCGTCGGCCGAGGTCTCCTGCGACAGCGCCAGCTGGGGCACGATGCTGAGCTTTTCATCGATGTCGAAAAGCTTGTCGCAGAAGGCTGCGAACACGATGCGACCGACATAGGTGCGCGCCAGCGTCGGGTCCAGAATGTCAGGATCTTCGGCGAGGCCGATGCGCAGCGTGCTCTGGGCCTGAACGCCCGCCACAAGCGACAACAGGATAGCGGTCGCCAACACCGTCAAGCGAAGAATTTTCATGGCAAGGATCTCCTCCTTCAAGCGCTGGCCACAGGCGCGGGATCGACAACATCACCCACGGAAATAACGGGCCGTTGTGCGCCACCGCTGAAAGCGGCCAGCAGCTTTTCCAAGGTCGGCGAAAACGCACTACCGGTGGTGAGGGTCGCATCCGGCGGCGGCAGTTCCGCGCTGCGGTGACACGCGGTGGCGTGGCCGGTTGCGTCGGCGAGCAGTGGCGGCGGCTCGATGCGGCACTGCGCGATCACGTAGGGGCAGCGGCTATGAAAGCGACAGCCCGACGGCGGATCGAGTGCGCTCGGCATTTCCCCCTCCAGGAGCATCGGGCTGCGCTTCGCCCGGGGTTTGAGAGCGGGGATCGCGGACAATAGCGCCCGGCTGTAGGGGTGACGCGGCGAGGTGAACAGCGCCTCCGTCGCCGCGGTCTCGACGATGCGGCCGAGATTCATCACCGCGACGCGATCGGCCACATGTTTCACCACTGCAAGGTCGTGTGAGACGAAAATGTAGGCGATCCCGAGCCGGTCCTGCAGATCGCGCAGCAGGTTCAGGATTTGCGAGCGGATCGACACGTCCAGCGCCGATACCGGCTCGTCGCAGATGATGAGTTTCGGCTCCACTGCGAGCGCGCGCGCAATCGCGATGCGCTGGCGCTGGCCGCCGGAAAATTCGTGCGGGTAGCGGCGCGCGAAACGCGGCTCCAGGCCGACCAGCCGCAGCAATTCGTCGACCCGCTCCCGGCGGCGCGCCGCCGGGACGAGGTCATGCAGCGAAAGCGGCTCGCCCAGGATCTGGCCGACGGTCATGCGCGGATTGAGCGAGGCGTAGGGGTCCTGAAAGATGATCTGCGCGTCGCGACGGAAGGCGCGCAAGGCGCCTGGGTCCAGCGCCAGCAGGTCGCGGCCCGCGAAGCGGATTTGGCCCGTATCCGGCTCGATCAGCCGCAGCACCAGCCGGCTGATGGTGGATTTGCCGCAGCCGGATTCGCCGACCAACGCCAGTGTCTTGCCGGCATCAACGCTGAAACTGACGCCGTCGACTGCCCTGACCCACGCGGTCGGCCGGCCGAACAATGAGCGTTCGGCGACGAAGTGTTTGACCAAGCCTTCGACCTCCAGCAGGGCGGTCACGTTCGATTGCATCGCCATCACGACACCAGCCTCTCCAGAGGCGCCCGGATGCAGCGCGACCAGTGACCTCCTCTGATCATCGACAGCGGTGGCGGTGCGGCGAGGCAGATGTCGCCGACGAACGGACAGCGCGCCGCGAAGCGGCAGCCGGTGGGCAGGCTGGTCATGCTTGGAACCATGCCCTCGATGGTGGCCAGACGCGCGGTGCGGCGGTCGAGCCGCGGCATTGAGCCGAGCAGACCGATGGTGTAGGGGTGCTGCGGCGAGGAGAATAAGGCATCCACCGTGGCGTGCTCGACGATCTCACCGGCATACATCACCGCTACCTCGTCGCAGACCTCGGCGACGACGCCGAGATCGTGGGTGATCAGGATTATGGCGGCACGGCTCGCCGCCTTCAGCTCTCGCATCAGATCGAGGATTTGCGCCTGCAGGGTCACGTCGAGCGCGGTGGTCGGCTCGTCGGCGATCAGCAGCATCGGATCGCAGGCCAAGGCCATCGCGATCATGACGCGCTGGCGCATGCCGCCGGACAGCTGGTGCGGATAGTCGTCGATCCGGCGCTGCGGCGAGGGGATGTGGACCTGGCCTAGCAGTTCGATGGCGCGCTTGCGGGCGCTGCGCCGTGAACCGCCGCGATGGCGCAGGAGGGTCTCGATGATCTGCTCGCCGATCGTCAGAGAAGGATTGAGCGATGTCATCGGCTCCTGGAAAATCATAGCCAGCCGGTCGCCGCGCAGGTCCCGCAGCGTCTGCAGGGGAATGTCGAGCAGATCCAAGCCATCGAAGTAGATCGAGCCCGAGACCTCGGCTGAGGCTTTCGACAGCAGGCCCATGATGGCGAGCGACGTCACGCTCTTGCCGCAGCCGGATTCGCCGACCAGACCGAGCGTCGCGCCCTTGGCGACGCTGAGGTCGACGCGGTCGACGGCGTGGGTGGTGCGGCCGTTGTCGCCATGGAAAACGACTCGCAAATCCCTGATATCGATCAGCGGGGCTTCGGTCATTTATTACGAACCGCAATCGCCGCTTCGATCTCGGCCTCGATGGTGGCGCGATCAGTGATGCCGGCCGGATTTTTCCGGCTCGGCAGGAATTTTCGGAAATGCACCCAGCGCTCGCGGCTCACCTGTTCGAGACGATCGAGTTCGGCCAGGGGATCGGCGTGGTCGTCGACGCGCAGGTCGAGCTCCGGCCACTCCTCCTCGCCGTGAATCAGAAGCGCGGCGGATTGCTTGCCGCGCTTGTCGCCGCCGGCGGCTTCACCGGATCGCATCGCCGCGATCAGACGCTGTGCGAACGGCTGGCTCTGATTTTCGCCATAGGCCATGGCGGTATCGTGAAGCACGCGGGCAGAAGCCAGCATGTTGCCGGCGATGGAAAAGCCGCTGCCCGCGACATGCCCGCACCACTCGACGCATTGCTTGCCCGTATGGCACGCGACACGGCCAAGGGCGTCCATGATGTGAAGCTGCCGGCTGTCGCGGCCGCCGTCGGCCGCGATCAGGCTCTCGACGATATCTTCCGGGCTTCGCCCCTCACGCAGCAGGTTGACGCCGTCAATGCCGTAATAGGGATTGACCAGCGCCTGGGTCGCGATGCCGCCGAAGCCTGCGGCAATATACGGCACCAGGGCGCCGACGGCGAAGAAGCGCGTCGCGACCGCGATGCCGATCTGGCCGGTGGCAGAGTCGCGGGCGATGATCGACCAAGTCATTTTATCTTAAAGCTCATTTTATCCTAAATCTCGTCTCACTTTATCGGCCGGCCGCATAGCCCTGCATGCCCCGCGGATTGGCCGCGGCGCGGCGGCGACGACCGAGCTTCGATGCGGCGGTGAGGCGGCCTTCCGACCAGTCGGGCCCGATCTCGACCAGATGGCCGCGGGCCCTGAGCGTATCGACGGTCTTGCCCGGGACGCGGTTCTCGACCACCAGCACGCCTGGTCGCGCCGTACGCGGCCAGAATGAGATTGGAAAATGCTCCGAATGCCACGCCGGCGCGTCGATGGCTTGCTGCAGATTTATGCCTGCATGGACGTGGCGCAGGAAGAATTGCGTGGTCCATTGATCCTGCTGATCGCCGCCGGGAGATCCCCAGGCGAGATAGGGTTCGCCGTCGCGCAGCGCCAGGCTCGGGCTGAGCGTGGTGCGCGGCCGCTTGCCCGGCGCCAGCGCGGCAGGGTGGTTCTCATCGAGCCAGAACATCTGGGCGCGGCTGCCGAGGCAGAAGCCGAGTTCGGGAATGACCGGCGAGGACTGCAGCCAGCCGCCCGACGGGGTCGCCGAAACCATGTTGCCGGCGGAATCGATGATGTCGAAATGGACGGTGTCGCCGCGCACCTCACCGAAACGGCCGACGGTAGGCTCGCCGGCGCCCATGGCGCCGACCGCCTCCCGATGGCCGGCCTCGCGGCGCAGTTTCACCACCGCGCCGAAGCCCTCCACCGAGCCCGGCAGGAAATCGAGCGAGGCCCGCTCCGAGATCAGCTTGCGGCGTTCGTCATTGTAGGCATCCGACAACAGCGTGGCGATCGGGATCTCGCTAAAATTCGGATCGCCATAGAATTTCTCGCGGTCGGCGAAGGCGAGCTTGGCGCATTCGGTCTGCAGGTGGATGAACTCAGGCCCCGTGGGATCGAGCCCGTCGAACTCAAATCCCTTCAACAGCGCCAGCTGCTGCAACATGACCGGGCCTTGACTCCAGACGCCGGGCTTGCAGACCGTGTAACGCCCATAGTCGTAGGTCAAAGGCGCTTCGATGGTTGGCTGCCAGCGGGCCATGTCGTCGGCGCGCAGCACGCCGCGATGCGGAGCGCCAGAGACATCCATGATCTCCTGCGTTCGGCAGAATGCATCGATCGCCTCGGCGACAAAACCATGCGACCAGGCGTTTCGAGCCCGTTCGATCTGTGCGACCCGATCGGCGCCGGCGCTTTCGGCTTCCTTCAGGATCCGGGCATAGGTTTCAGCCAGCCCGTTGTTGCTAAACAGCGTACCCGGCTTTGGCACCTCATTGTTCGGCAGATAAACCGCGGCCGAGGTTGGCCAATGCTTGCGGAACAATTGCTCGACGGCAGCGATGGTGGCGGAGGCACGCTCCACCAGCGGGTAGCCATGGCTGGCATAGGCGATCGCCGGTTCGAGTACGTCGCGCAGCCGTAGCGTGCCGTAGTCGCGTAGCAGCAGCAGCCAGGATTCGAATGTGCCGGGCACGCAGGCGGCCAATAGTCCGGTGCCCGGCACCATGTCCAGACCCTCGGAACGGTAGTGTGCGATGGTCGCGCCGGATGGCGCCGGACCCTGGCCGCAGATCACTTCGGTGCGGCCGCGCGCGACATCGTGGACGATGATCGGCACATCGCCGCCGGGACCGTTCAAATGCGGTTCCACGACCTGCAGCGTGAAGGCCGTGGCGACGCCGGCATCGAAGGCATTGCCGCCTTTTTCCAGCGTGGCCATCCCGACCGCGGTGGCGATCCAGTGCGTCGAGGTCACGACACCGAACGTGCCTTCGATCTCCGGCCGGGTGGTGAATGGATCGGGATTGATCTTGCTCATTGGCATCCGTCGTTGCGCCGATGCGGCGTGGTGAGCGCACTTGACCATAGCCGGCGGGGCCTGCCAACCAGCCCGGCGCGCCGGCTTGCTCTCATCCCCGTGATCATGCTGGGCTCGCGGCGTAAGCCTGCATGTTGACGGCGTGGCAAGCTACGCCGCCGATCAGCGCGGGCGCTTGCCTGCGACAGAGATCGAAGGCTTGCGGACAGCGCGGGTGGAACGCGCAGCCGGGCGGCGGATCGATCGGATTGGGGATTTCACCCTTGACGGGAATCCGCTGGCGGCCGGACATCATGAGATCGGGTACCGCGCCCAGCAGCATTCTGGTGTAGGGCATTTGGGGATGGTCGAAGAGTTCGCGGCCTTCGGCGATTTCCACGATGCGGCCGAGATACATCACCCCGATGCGGGTCGCCATGTGCCGGACCACGGCGAGGTTATGGCTGATGAAGAAGTAAGTGAGGCCGAACTTGTCCTGGAGGTCGCGCATCAAATTGAGGATCTGCGCCTGCACGGAGACGTCCAGCGCCGAGGTCGGCTCATCGCAGACGATGAATTCGGCTTCCGAGGCCAAGGCACGGGCGATCGCGATCCGTTGCCGTTGCCCGCCGGAAAACTGGTGCGGATATTTCATGCCGTCATCGGGGTGCAGGCCGACCAGCGCCAACAGCTCGCCGACCCGCGCCCGAATGTCGCGCTCGCCATGGATCAGATCGAAGGCGCGGATCGGCTCGGCGATGATGGCATCGACCCGGAAGCGCGGGTTGAGGCTGGCATAGGGATCCTGAAAGATCATCTGAATGCGGCGGCGCAGGCGCTGGCGTGCCCGCATCTGGCTGGGATCGCTCATTGAAACGCCATCAATGACGACTTCACCGGAGGTCGGCGGCAACAGCCCGACCACCATTCGCGCGACCGTGGTCTTGCCGGAGCCGGATTCTCCGACCAGCGCAAAGGTCTCACCGCGAGCAACGTCGAAGCTGACACCGTCGACCGCTCTGACGAATTCGAGAGCGCCGCCTTCCAGCATCCGGTTCAGCCACGGCTTTGAAACATCGAAGAAGCGACGCAGATTTCTGACCTCGACCAAAGGCGCCATCGTCATGCCGCGCTTTCCCTGGTTGTGGCGTCATAAAGATGGCAGGCGACCGCCTGGGCGCCACGCTGGATCGCTTCCGGCCGGTCGATCCGGCAGCGGTCGAACGCCAACGCGCAACGCGGGTTGAACGAGCAACCGGGCGGAATGGCTGAGAGCCGCGGCATCGAGCCCGGGATCTGGACCAGGCGCGCGGCGTCGCCTGCCAGCGTCGGGATCGCGCCCATCAAACCCCTGGCATAGGGATGCAGCGGGTTCTGCACCACCGCTCCAACCGGGCCGATTTCCGCGATCCGCCCCGCATACATGACCGCGACGCGGTCCGAGGTCTCGGCGATCACGCCCATGTCGTGGGTCACCAGCATCACACTGGTGCCATGGTCGCGCCCGAGCCGCTTGATCAAGGCGATGATCTGGGCCTGCACCGAGACGTCGAGCGCGGTGGTCGGTTCATCGGCAATGATCAACTCGGGATCGGCGCAGATCGCCAGAGCGATAACGACGCGCTGGCGCATGCCGCCGGAAAATTCGTGCGGATAGGCATCGATGCGCTTGTCGGGGGCGGGAATGCCGACCTCGGCCAGCAGATCGATGGCGCGCTTGCGCGCCGCCGATGGTGAAAGATCGAGATGGGTCGTGATGGTCTCGACCAGCTGATCGCCGATCCGGTACAGCGGGTTCAAGCTGGTGAGCGGATCCTGAAAGATCATGCCGATCCGCTTGCCCCTGACACGGCGCATCTCTTCCGGTGCGAGATCATCGATCCGGACGCCGGACAGGTGGATTTCGCCCCCGGCAATGCGGCCGGGCGGATCGATCAGGCCGATCACCGCGAGGCCCGTGATGGACTTGCCGGCTCCGGATTCGCCGACCACGCCCAGCACTTCGCCCCTGGCGATGTCGAACGAGATGCCGTCGATGGCGCGCAACGTACCCTGCCGTGTGGCGAACTCGACCTTCAGGTTGCGCACGGAGAGAACGGCCGCTGTCATGCAAGTGGGTATCCCGAAGCTGCGGCACGTCTCATCGGAGCTTGGGATTGAGCGCGTCGCGCAGCCAGTCGCCAATCAGATTGATGGAAAGGATCAAGGTCGCGAGCGCAACACCCGGGAAGGCGACGATCCACCACTCGCCGGAGAACAGGTAATTATTTCCGATCCGGATCAGGGTGCCGAGCGAGGGCATGGTCTCGGGCATGCCGGCACCCAGAAACGACAGCGTCGCCTCGGTGATGACGGCGAGCGCGAGATTGATGGTGGCGATCACCAGGATCGGCCCCATCGCGTTGGGCAGCACATGACGCAGCATGATCACGGGGGTGGGAAGTCCGATAAGCTGCGCGGCAGCAACGTAATCCCGGTTCTTCTCCACCATGACCGAACCGCGTACGGTACGCGCATATTGCACCCAGAAGCTCAGTCCGATCGCCACCACCAGCACGGCGAGCGTTCCCATTTCACCGAGGCTGCCGCCAAACACCGACTTGGCGACGCCATTGATCAGGAGCGCTATCAGGATCGCGGGGAAGCTGAGCTGGACGTCGGCGATACGCATGATCAGGCTATCGATGGCGCCTCCGAAATAGCCGGCGATCAGCCCGAGCAGGATACCGAGCGTGCCGGAGAAGGCGACACCGAGCACGCCGACCACGAGCGAAATCCGCAATCCGTAGAGAATGGCGGAAAATACGTCGCGGCCCTGTTCATCGGTGCCAAGCAGGAACGGGCTCTGGCCATCGGCGGTCCATAGCGGAGCGATCCGCGAATTCATCAGTTGCAGTTGCGCCGGATCGAAAGGGTTCTGCACGGCAACGACGGGAGCGAACACCGCCAGCAGAAAAAACAGCGCGGTTACCGCGGCGGCAACCATGGTCAGCCGGGAGCGGCTAAATGAAAAATAGACATCACTTTCGAGCGTGCGACCGAACCAGCCACTGGGCGAGGGCGGCGTTTGCTGCGGGCTCGCTTCGATTTGCTGTGGGACGACGGCATCGCTCATAATCAAGCCGCGTGGCTTATCGTCGGGCGCAGGCGCGGATCGACGATCGTGTAGAGGATGTCGACGATAAGGTTGATGGTGACGAAGATGAGCGAGACCATCAACAGGTAGGCCGCCATGATCGGGATGTCGACATTTTGCACGGCTTGCAGGAATAACAGGCCCATTCCCGGCCACTGGAACACGGTTTCGGTGATGATCGCAAATGCAATTACCGAGCCAAACTGCAGGCCTGCGACGGTAATCACGGGTACCAGAGTGTTCTTCAGCGCGTGACCGAAATGGATCGCCCGCGTCGTCAATCCGCGCGCCCGCGCGAAACGGATATAATCGGTACGCAGCACTTCCAGCATCTCCGCCCGCACCAGCCGCATGATCAATGTCATCTGGAACAGTCCGAGCGTGATCGACGGCAGGATGAGGGCCTTGAGGCCGGAGACCGTGAGCAGCCCGGTGGTCCACCAGCCGATCCGCACCACATCGCCGCGGCCATAGGACGGCAGCCAGCCCAGCACTACGGCGAACAGATAGATCAGCAGGATGCCGATCAGGAAGGTCGGCAGCGAGATGCCGATCAGCGAGACCGCCTGCAACAATTTCGCCAGCAGCGTGTCCCGTTTCAGCGCCGAATAGACCCCCATCAGGATTCCGGCCAGCATCGCGAAGATCGTGGCACAGGTGGCAAGTTCGAGCGTTGCCGGCATCCGTTCCTTCAAGAGGTCTGCGACGGGCTGCCGGAACTGGTAGGAGACCCCGAACTTGAACTGCGCGGCGCCCGCCAGATAGCGTGCGAACTGGACGGGCACCGGATCGTTGAGACCGAGCGATTGTCGGATCGCGGCGCGTTCGGCGGCCGAGGTGTCAATGGCAACCATCTGGTTGACGGGATCGCCGGCGAACCGGAACATCGAGAACGAGATGATGCCGACCGCGATCATGACGCCAATGGCCTGGATGGCCCGGCGAACAGTGAAAGCGAGCATGTGATCCTTTCACTTCTTCTAACGGCCGCGCGAATAGTGCCGCCGGCCCAATGAAAAATCCCGGTGCCGCGAGGCTGCCGGGACGTGCGCCTTCACTCCGCTACTCCTGCTTGGTCGCCCAGTACAGCAGCACCTGGTTGTCCGGACGCTGGGTCAGTTTCACCTTGTTCGAGACGCCCCAGGCCAGCGCCTGCTGGTGCAGCGGGATGTAGCTAAAATCCTTGATGGCGATTTCGAAGGCCTGCTTGATCAGCTGATCGCGCTTGGACGGATCGGTCTCAATCAGCACCTTGTCGGTGAGCGCATCCAGATCCTTGTTGCAGTAGCCGCCGACATTGGTCTCGCCGCGGGTAGGATCCTTCGGATCGTCACGGCAGCCCAGGATGTCATGCAGCACGTTGTGCGCATCCATGGTGCCCGGCGTCCAGCCCAGCAGGTAGAACGAGGACTGGAAACCGCCGGGCTTCAGGATCTTGGCGAAGTATAGCGCCTTCGGCTGCGCCAGCAGGTCGACCTTGATGCCGATGCGCGCCAGCATGCCGACCACCGCCTGGCAGATTTCCGAGTCATTGACATAGCGGTCGTTGGGGCAATCCATCGTGACTTCGAAACCGCTGGCATAGCCGGCCTCCGTGAGCAGCTTCTTGGCGCCCTCGGGATCGTATTTTGGACGTGTGAACTCACCCGAGAGCCTGAACAGCTGCGGCGCGATCATCAGCGCCGAGGGGGTCGAGAGGCCGCGCATCACCCGGGTCTTGATCAGATCGACATCGATGGCCTTATAGAAGGCCTCGCGGACGCGGATATCCTTGAAGGGATTCTTGCCCTTGATGTTCGAGTACAGCAATTCATCGCGGGCCTGGTCCATGCCGAGGAAGATGGTGCGCAACTCGGGCCCGGCCAGAACCTTGGCGATCCCGCTGGCATTGACCCGGGCGATGTCCTGGATCGGAACCGGCTCGATGACATCGACTTCGCCCGACAACAACGCGGCGACCCGGGTCGCATCGGAAGCAATCGCGGTAAAGTCGATTTCCTTCAGATTATGCTCCGGTTTGCTCCACCAGTTGGGATTGACCTTGAACACGGTCTTGACCCCGGGCTGGTGGCTCTCGATGAAAAACGGGCCCGTGCCGTTTTCATGGAGCGAGGCAAAACTCGGGGTGGTTGCCGAGGCCGGCGTCGGTGCCAGCGAGTTGTTCTCCTCGCACCATTTCTTGTCCATGATGAACCAGACGTCCCACTGCGTGGTCAGGATGGGATTAGGCGAGCTCAGGACGACGTCGACCGTGTAATCGTCGACCTTGACGAATTTCGTGTTGGGCGGAATCACGCTGGTGAAGTTGGATCCATTGGCGCGGACGCGGTCGGCGGAGAAGATCACGTCATCGGCGGTGAAGGGGTCGCCGTTGTGGAATTTGACGTTCTTGCGCAGATGAAAGCGCCAGCGGGTTGGCTCCGGCGTTTCCCAGCTCTCCGCGAGATCTGGAACGATCTTCAATTCCTTGTCGCGGGTGACCAGCCCTTCATAGACGTGGGCGTGTTGAGCGATGGTGGTGGTTTCCCGCAGCGTATAGGGATCAAGCGATTTGAGGGCGCCCTGATTGGCGTAGCGCAGGGTCTGGGCCGATACCGGCGGCATCGCAAGGGCGACGATGGAGAATGTGGCCGCTGCAATAAACCTAAGACGTCCCGGCATCTGTTCCTGTTCTCCACTGTGGCGTGGGCATCTTCTAAATTCGTCATTTATGTCGAGACCATGTTGCCAGAGTTTGGCCGCCACGCAAGCGGCTTTTCCCCGCAGCCAAGCCGGTTTGCACGCCGACGACGTCATGATTAGCACCAGTCCAGGTCGCGTGCAGGCGTGCGCCGTGCAACGGGAGTAGGGAATGACGGAACTCAAGGCTGACATCCTGGTGTTGGGTGCCGGCATGGTCGGCGTCAGCGCAGCCTTGCACCTGCAGCAGCGCGGTCGCGATGTCGTACTGGTCGACAAGCATGAACTTGCCGGAGAAGAGACCAGTTTCGGCAATGCAGGGCTGATCGAATGCGCCTCGGTCTTTCCCCATATGTTCCCGCGCGACCTGACCCAGCTGTTCCGCTACGCGCTCAATCGCAGTGCCCAGGTTCGTTACCGGGTTGCTGATTTACCGGACTTTCTGCCATGGCTGGTGCGCTACTTCATTGCCTCCTCGCCGGATCGCGCGCTGCAAAGCGCGATGGCGGAATGGCCATTGATCCGGCGCAGCCTGGTCGAACATGAGGCCCTGATCGCGGAGGCGGGGGTGCCGGAGCTGTTGCGGCGGACCGGCTGGATCAAACTGTTCCGCTCGCAGGCGACTCTTTCAAAAGCGGCAGACGATCTGCAGCGGGCCAAGCATTATGGCATCGAAGGCGAGCTGCTTGATGAAAAGGCAATCGCGGCGCGCGAACCCCATCTGAGCGGCAATTTCGCCGGCGCGATCTATCTTCCGGCGCCCGGCTTCGTGCCGGACCCCGGCGGACTGGCCAAGGCCTATGCTTCGCTGTTTCAGCGCAAGGGTGGGCGATTTCTGGTGGCCGATGCGCGAACGCTGGAAAACCGTTCCGGGCGATGGCGGGTGGCGGCCCGCAATGACGCCGCGGTCGCGCGAGAAGTGGTGCTGGCACTGGGGCCGTGGTCCGATCTGGTATTGGGTCCGCTCGGCTATTCGGTTCCGCTCGGCGTCAAGCGTGGCTATCACCTGCATCTGGCGCCGCGCGGCAATGCGGTGCTGCATCATCCCGTTCTGGATTCGGATCGCGGCTACCTCTTGGCGCCGATGAACCGCGGCATTCGCCTGACGACCGGTGTGGAATTCGCACGCCGCGACGCGTCGCCTAATCCGATCCAGCTGCAGCGGGCGCTGCCGCATGCGCACAGCCTATTTCCATTGGGTGAGCCGGTCGACGCCAAAGCCTGGAGCGGCGCGCGGCCCTGTCTGCCCGACATGCGGCCGGTGATCGGCAAGGCGCCTCGCCACACTGGCCTATGGTTCGATTTCGGCCATCAGCACCACGGTTTGACGCTCGGCCCCGCGACCGGTCGCCTGCTGGCGGAGATGATGACCGGGGAGGCACCGTTCGCCGATCCCAGCCCCTTCGCCATTGAGCGTTTTGGTTGACCATACCCGCCAAATGATGGCGCGAAACCCGGCCGGGCTGCGTCAGGTCGCTTGCGTCGCGCGGCCCGTCGTGGCGATAATGTGACCAGCTGTCAGCAACCAGTCAGGAGCGGACATGAAGGTAAACGTCGAAATAGATTGCACGCCGCTCGAGGCCCGGCAGTTCTTCGGACTTCCGGATGTGCAGCCGATGCAGATCGCTGTCATGGATAAGCTGCAGCAACAGATGATGGCCAATATCGAAAAGGTGTCTCCGGAAGCCTTGATGCAAAGCTGGTTCACCTTCGATCCGAAGCTCGCCGAGCGCTTCCAGGACCTGTTTGTGACCATGACGGGTCTCGCCAGTCCGCGGATCGGCGACAAGAAGTAGCGATGGCGGTCGACCACAGCGAACCGCCGGCTGGGCGGCTTCGTCCGCCGGGCCTCGGGCTGTTGTTGGCCGAAGCCAGGGGCATACTGGAATTCAACACCAGCCTTTTACTGTCGCCATTGTTGATGCGCGCACCGCGGGGCGACGGCCATGCGGTGCTCACCTTGCCGGGGTTCCTGGCCAGCGATCTATCGATGGCGCCGATGCGGCGCTATCTCAGGGAACTCGGATATGACAGCCATGCCTGGAAGATGGGTCGCAATATCGGCGGCATTTCGCGCATGCGATCGGCGTTGCGGGACCGGCTGACCGAGATCCATGACGCCTCCGGCCGCAAGGTCAGCCTCGTCGGGTGGAGCCTGGGCGGTGTCTATGCGCGCGATTTGGCGCTGCAGGCCCCAGACATGGTGCGATGTGTCATCACCTTGGGAAGCCCGTTCGCCAACGACGCGCGGGCGACCAACGCGACCAGGCTCTATGAGGCCCTGTCCGGCGAAGCGGTCGCGAACCATTCCGAGCTCCGAAAGGCCATCGCCGGGGACCTGCCGGTGCCCACCACGTCGATCTATTCGCACACTGATGGCATCGTGAACTGGATGACCTGCCGCCTGCGCCCCTCCGATACCGCCGAGAATATCGCGGTGCATCTTGCCAGCCATGTCGGAATGGGCGTGAATGCCGCGGCCTTGTGGGCAGTGGCCGATCGCCTGGCGCAACCGGATGGCGAATTCAGGCAATTTGACCGGTCAGGTCCGTTTGCCATTGCATATGCGCCTCCAGACCATGCACAATCCAAACCCGTGTCCTGAAGCCGGGACCGTCCGACGCGAGAGGCGCCAAAAGAGCGCCACGTGATCTCTTGGGAGGAAAAATATGGGTGACGCGAAGAAACTGTCCTCGATGGACGCGTCGTTCTTGTACCTCGAAACGCCGGAAATGCCGATGCATGTCGGCAGCATGGCGATCTTCCGTCTGCCTTCCGATTACAAGGGCGACTATTTCGAGGACTTCAAGGCGATGATCGCCTCGCGGTTGCACGTTGCACCGATCCTCAAGTCACGGTTGGAAAAGACGCCGCTCGACATCGATCATCCCTCATGGGTCGAGGACGACCAGTTCGACATCGACCGCCATATCTTCCGCGGCAGCCTTCCGGCCCCTCACGACCGCGCCACGCTCGAACGCATCGTCGGCTGGATGCATGCCAAGCTGCTCAATCGCGCCCGTCCGCTGTGGGAGTTCTACGTCTTCGAAGGCATGAAGGACAACGAGATCGGACTCTACTCCAAGATCCATCACGCCTGTGTCGACGGTGGCGCGGGCGCAGCCCTCACCAACATGATCTACGATGTGACGCCGATTCCGCGCATCGTCGAGAAGCCCGCGGCGCGGGCAAAGGTCGAGCAGGAGCCGCGTGATATCGCCGCCGATCTGATCAATTCCTATCAGCAGCTCTGGACCAGGCCCTTCGACGCGGCGGCGAGCGCCAAGGGCATCGAGCTGCCACGCAGCGGCAAGAGCGACCTCGGATCGATCCTGTTCGACAATGCGATGTTCCAGATCGAATCCGCGGTCAAATTCGCCGGCAGCGTTCCCACCCTGCTGAAGAGCGTCTCCGACGTGGTCGGAAAGATTTCCGATCCGAAATCGCGCGACAGCATCGCCAGCATGGTGTCACCGTCGACGATCCTGAACAAATCGATTTCGTCGGAGCGGAGTTTTGCCGGCGTATCGATCCCGCTGTCGCAAGCCAAGGCGCTGGCCAAACAGGCGGGCGGCAAGCTCAACGATGTGGTGCTGGCGATATCGAGCGGCGTCGTCAGGCGCTATCTCAGGGAACGCGGGGCGCTACCGGCAAAGTCGATGACGGCCGCGGTGCCGGTCTCGCTGCGCGAAGAGGGCAATACCGACGCCAACAATCAGGTGTTCGGCATGATCTGTTCGATCGCCTCCGACATCGAAGATCCCAAGACCCGGCTGCAGACCATCATCGCGCAATCCACAAAGTCGAAGGAGATGTCGCATCCGCTGCGCGCCCTGATGCCGCAGGTCTCCAACCTCTCGATGCTGGGGGCGCCGATCATGGTCCAGGTACTGGCGCTGCTGTACAGCCGGTCGAGCCTCTCCGACGTGCTGCCGCCGGCGGCCAACATCACGGTCTCCAACGTGCCCGGGCCGCGCCAGACCCTGTATGCGGCGGGCGCGGAATTGCTGCACATCTTTCCAGTGTCGATTTCGACCCATGGGCTTGCGCTGAACATCACCGTGCAGAGCTATCGCGACCAGCTGGATTTCGGCTTCATTGCCGGCGCCAACATCATTCCCCATGTCCAGGTTCTCTGCGACATGCTGCCCGAAGAGTTCGCAGCTCTGCAGGCCGCCTTTACCCCGCCATCCGATCTCAAAAGCGCCGCCGGCTAGTCGGAATCCTGGAATTCGGTTTCTCCGATGCGGCGATGCGCCGCCGAAAACAGAGGCACTCCGCGATGTTAGAAATGCCACCGCTGCAGTTCGCCGAGACCAACGGCATCCGCATGGGCTATTACGAGGCCGGTCCGAAAACCGATACGCCGCCGGTCATTCTCTGCCATGGCTGGCCCGAAATCGCCTTTTCGTGGCGCCACCAGATCAAGGCGCTGGCCGACGCGGGAATTCGGGTGATCGCGCCTGACCAGCGCGGCTATGGCGCGACCGACCGGCCGGAAGCGGTTGAGGCCTATGACATTGAACATCTGACCGGCGATCTGGTCGGCCTCGCCGACCATCTCGATATCGACAAGGCAATCTATGTCGGCCACGACTGGGGCGGCTTCGTCGTCTGGCAGATGCCGTTACGGCATGTCGAACGCGTCGCCGGCGTGGTCGGCATCAACACCCCGCATACCCCGCGTGCGCCGGCCGACCCGATCGAGTTGTTGCGCCACCGCTTCGGCGAGCAGATGTACATCGTGCAGTTTCAGGATCCATCGCGCAGCGCCGACAAGATATTCGACAGCCGGATCGAACAGACCTTCGACGCCTTCATGCGTAAACCGGCCCCGCGCAGCGAAACGGCCGCGGCCGAGCCGCCGACCGCCGGGGTGGGCGCCTCGCCCAGGATCAATCTGGCTTTTCCGCAGATGATTGCCAATTACGACGCCAGGCACGATCCGCGCACGCCGATCCTGTCGCCGGAGGAAAAGCAGGTGTTCGTCGATACCTTTCGCAAATCCGGCTTCACCGGCGGAATCAACTGGTACCGCAACATGTCGCGCAACTGGCAACGTTCGGCCGACATCGACCACACCGTGCGCGTGCCTTCACTCATGATCATGGCTGAGAACGACCACGTGCTGCCGCCTTCGGCGGCCGACGGCATGGAGAAGATCATCCCCGACCTCGAGAAATATCTGGTCCGCGGCAGCGGCCATTGGACGCAGCAGGAAAAGCCGGAGGAAGTCAGCGCCAAGCTGATCGAGTGGCGCAGAAAGCGGTTCGGCTGAACATACGATGGCGTCGACCAACAGGCTAGATCCGATTCCGCATCCGCCGACCAAGCCGGTGGTCGGCAACATGCTGTCGCTGGATTCCACCGCGCCGGTGCAGAATCTCGCCCGGCTCGCTCGGGAATTGGGACCGATCTTCTGGCTCGACATGATGGGCGCGCCATTGGTGATCGTTTCCGGCCACGACCTCGTCAACGAGATCAGCGACGAGAAGCGCTTCGACAAGGCGGTTCGCGGGCCGCTACGGCGGGTGCGGGCGGTCGGCGGTGATGGATTGTTCACCGCCGATACCAAGGAGCCGAACTGGAGCAAGGCGCACAATATCCTGCTGCAGCCGTTCGGCAACCGCGCCATGCAATCCTATCACTCGAGCATGGTCGATATCGCCGAGCAGCTGGTGAAGAAGTGGGAGCGGCTCAACGGCGACGAGGAGATCGACGTCGTCCACGACATGACCGCGCTGACGCTCGACACCATCGGGCTGTGCGGGTTCGACTACCGCTTCAATTCATTCTATCGGCGCGATTATCATCCGTTCGTTGAATCGCTGGTGCGCTCGCTTGAGACCATCATGATGATCCGCGGCCTGCCCTTGGAAAACCTCTGGATGCAGAAGCGACGGCGCGATCTCGATAGCGACGTCGCCTTCATGAACAAGATGGTTGACGAAATTGTCGCCGAGCGCCGCAAGAACGCCGAGGCCGCCGAAGGCAAGAAGGACATGCTGGGCGCCATGATGACCGGTGTCGACCGCGTCAGCGGCGAGCAACTCGACGACGTCAACATCCGTTACCAGATCAACACCTTCCTGATCGCCGGGCACGAGACCACCAGCGGATTATTGTCGTGCACGATCTATGCGCTGTTGAAACATCCGGAGGTGCTCAGGAAGGCCTATGAGGAGGTCGACCGGGTGCTCGGCCACGATCTCGAGGTCAAGCCGACCTATCAGCAGGTCACCCAGCTCAGCTACATTACCCAGATCCTGAAGGAGGCGCTGCGGTTGTGGCCGCCGGCGCCGGCCTACGGCGTCTCGCCGCTGCAGGATGAGACCATTGGCGGCAAATACCGGTTGAAAAAGAACACGTTCATCACCGTCCTGGTGATGGCACTGCACCGCGACCCCAGCGTATGGGGGCCCAATCCGGATGCGTTCGATCCGGAGAATTTCAGCCGCGAGGCCGAGGCGGCGCGTCCGGTCAATGCCTGGAAGCCGTTCGGCAACGGTCAGCGCGCCTGCATCGGACGCGGCTTTGCCATGCACGAGGCGGCGCTGGCGATCGGCATGATCCTGCAGCGCTTCAAGCTGATCGATGTCCACCGCTACCAGATGCACCTGAAGGAGACGCTGACGATGAAGCCGGAAGGCTTCAAGATAAAAGTGCGGCCGCGCACCGACCGCGATCGCAGCGTGCCTGCCGCCCGGACCGCCGCCGTGGCGGTCGCATCAAGCGGCCCGCCGTTGGCGCAGGCTCGTCCCGTCCTGGGCACAACACGCCGCTGCTGGTTCTGTATGGATCGAATCTCGGAACCGCAGAGGAACTCGCCACCCGCGTCGCCGACCTCGCCGAAGTCAACGGCTTTGCGACCAAACTTGCAAGCCTTGACGATGTCGTCGGCAAGCTACCCGCCCAGGGTGGCGTCCTGATCTTCTGCGCATCCTACAATGGCGCTGCGCCCGACAATGCCACGCAATTTGTCAAGTGGCTCGGCGACGGCGGACTGCCGAAGGACGCGTTCACAGGCGTGCGCTATGCGGTGTTCGGCTGCGGCAACAGCGACTGGACGGCCACCTACCAGTCGGTGCCGCGCATGATCGACGAGCAACTGGCGGCACACGGCGCCCGCAGCGTCTATCAGCGCGGCGAGGGCGACGCCCGCAGTGATCTCGAGGGGGCGTTCGAAAGCTGGTTCTCCAAACTCGCACCGAAGGCTACCAAGGAATTCGGCATCGATGCCGATTTCAGCCGCAGATCGGATGACGAGCCGCTCTACCAGGTCGAGCCGGTGGTACCGAGTACGGTCAACGCGATCGTGGCGTTCGGCGGCGTCGCCCCGATGAAGGTCCTCCTCAACGGCGAGCTACAGAACAAGACCGGCGCCAGCCCATCTTTGAGATCGACCCGCCACATCGAGGTGCAACTGCCCGACGGCGTCCGCTACCGGGTCGGCGATCACCTCAGCGTGGTGCCGCGCAACGATCCCGCGCTGGTCGATGCCGTCGCGCGGCGCTTCGGCTTCCTGCCGGCCGATCTGATCCGGCTCAAGGCCGCGGAAGGCCGGCGCGCGCCGTTGCCGGTCGGCGAAGCGGTGTCGGTCGGAAGGCTGTTCACCGACTTCGTCGAGCTGCAGCAGGTCGCGACCAGGAAGCAGATCCAGATGCTGGCCGAACACACGCGCTGTCCTGTCACCCGGCCAAGGTTGCTCGCTTATGTCGGCGACGCCGCCGACGCCAACGAACGCTATCGCGCCGAGGTGCTGGGCAAGCGCAAGTCGGTGTTCGATCTCTTGGAGGAATATCCGGCCTGCGAATTGCCATTCCACGTCTATCTCGAGATGCTGTCGCCGTTGTCGCCACGCTATTATTCGATCTCGTCCGCACCAACGGCCGATCCAGCGCGCTGCAGCATCACCGTGGCGGTGGTCGAAGGCCCGGCGAGTTCGGGCCGTGGCATCTACAAGGGCACCTGTTCGAATTATCTGGCCGGACGCCGCGTCGGCGAGAGCATCCAGGCGACCGTCCGCGAAACCAAGGCGGGCTTCCGGCTGCCCGGCGATGCCGCGGTGCCGATCATCATGATCGGCCCCGGCACGGGCCTGGCGCCGTTCCGCGGTTTCCTGCAGGAACGGGCGGCTCTTCAAGCCGGGGGCGCAACGCTCGGCCCGGCCATGCTGTTCTTCGGCTGCCGGCATCCGGACCAGGATTTCATTTATGCCGCTGAGTTGAAGGCGTTCGAACAAGCCGGCATCACCGAACTCTACACCGCGTTCTCGCGCGCAGTGGGGCCCAAGACCTATGTGCAGCATCTGGTCGCGGCTCAGCAGGAACGCGTCTGGAACCTGATCGAGCAGGGCGCCATCATCTATGTCTGCGGCGACGGAGGCAGGATGGAGCCGGACGTCAAGTCGGCGCTGGTTGCGATCTATCGCGAGCACAGCGGCGCGGACGCGGAGGCGGGACTGCGCTGGATCGATGATCTCGGTGCCAAGAACCGCTACGTGCTCGATGTCTGGGCGGGAGGCTGAGGCGAATCATTCGTCGCCCCGGCTCACGGCCTTAGACAACGAGCAGCCTCAGCGCTTCGGCATCCGCTCGAATGCCGGCATTCCCTCGGGGATGGCATGGAAGGGCTGCTTGTCGACGGTGTAGATCGCCATCTGCGGGCTGCCGAACTGGCTGGGGTCGTCGAGTGTGCCTATCTTCAGCACGACCGCGGACAAGCCCAGCCGCCGCGTGACCAGGTGCGTACCGCATTCGGCGCAGAATTCGCGGGTCACGGGGGCCTCGAGATCGCTGCGCGTGAATGCCTTCGGCGTTCCCTTGGTGTACCGGAAGCCATCCAGGGGCATCACCATGAATAGGTTAGGGGCGCCGCCTGAGATATATTGGCACTCGCGACAGTGGCACTGCGCTTTCATCATCGGCTCGCCCTCGGCGACATACCGCACCCCGCCGCAATAGCACCCGCCTTCGAGCTTCATGGCATCCTCCCTGATCTGTTATTCCTCATACGACGCTGGAGGCCAGCGGCGCCAGCAGATTCGCCGGGGCCGGCGGCCGGCTGCGCCAGGCTAATTCGCCGCCTTTGCCGATGCCGCGTGGGCGTGGCGGTCGATCGCATCAATGATCTCAGGCCAGATCGGGATAGGTAGTGCGTGACCCATGCCTTCGATCATCAGCAGTCTGGAGCCCGGGATCGATGCAGCGGTGTCCTTTCCGCCATCGGGATGCACCAGCGGATCGACCGTGCCATGGATCACCAGCGTCGGGGCCTTGACGGAACGCAGCCGCGACTTGCGGCTGCCCGAGGCGAGGATGGCCCGGAGCTGCCGTCCGACGCCGGCCGGATTGAGGCCGCGTTCATAGGTGCGTTCGGCGCGGTTGCGATCGAGCGCTTCGTCCTCCGGGAAGCTGCCGGCGCGCAGCACCTTCCAGGTCTGCGCGAACCGCTCAAAATATTCCTCCTTGGTCGCCGGCGGTGGTGCCATCAGGATAGCCCCGGCCTCGCGGCTCGGCGGCGGCACCTTGGGATTGCCGGTCGTCGACATGATGGAGGTCAACGACCGCACCCGCTCGGGAAAGGTGATCGCGACCTCCTGGGCGATCATGCCGCCCATCGACGCCCCGACCAGGTGTGCCGCTTTGAGCTGAAGCGCGTCCATCAGGCCGATCACGTCCAGGGCCATGTCGCGCAACGTATAGGGCGCGGCGACCGGGATTTGCAGGAAACGCAGCTTGAGCAGTTCCACAGGGCTCAGGCGCTTGCCGCCGGTCATCCTCGAGGACTTGCCGATGTCGCGATTGTCGAACCGGATGACGCGAAAGCCCCGCATAGCCAATTGCCGGCAGAAATCATCGTCCCACTGGATCATCTGGGCGCCC
The DNA here is from genome assembly GCA_963736075.1 of uncultured Alphaproteobacteria bacterium. Taxonomy (GTDB): domain Bacteria; phylum Pseudomonadota; class Alphaproteobacteria; order Rhizobiales; family Xanthobacteraceae; genus Bradyrhizobium. Next base: position 248,661 of record CAVTNW010000043.1, read on the forward strand.
AGCCCCATGATCAGCAGCAGCGGCTCGGCACCGGCGTCGCCGAAGATCTCGTAGCAAAGTTCGATGCCGTTGGCGCGGGCAATCTGCGGCGGCTGATGGGTGAGTGAATTCAATTGGCTGTCCCTTTGATCGGTCTTTCGTCGGAACTCTATGGCACGGTTTTCAACGCCGCAGAAGGCTGCCTGTGCCGGCAAACATGCATTGCGATGTTGACCGCCTCGGTCCAACGATGTGGTATGGTGGAAACAACGGGCCGCTGTAGGCCTTCATGACCTGTCGGAGGACGCCAATGTCGGAAAAGAGCAACGATCCGGTCGCGGTGTGGCAAAAGATGGTCGGCGAGATGGAGAAGGGTTTTAATGCCTTCGCCAATCAGGCGATGGCATCGCCGGAATTCAGCAAGGTCGTCAATCAGGTCGGCGGGGTCAGCGCGGGCGCGCAGAAACAGCTCGGCGATCTCATGGAGAAATATCTGGTCAGCATGAACATGCCGAGCCGGGCGCAGATGATCGGCATGGCCGAGCGGTTGCAGGCCATGGAAGGGCAGTTGAACGAGATCAAGGCGCTGCTGCAGCAACTGCTCGCGAATTCCGGCGCTGCCTCTGCCGGGCCTGCGGCCGCGCCAAGGCCGCCACGGACCAAGCGTCCGCCGTCGGCGGGCGGTGAACAGCCGGGCGGTGATCAAAAATGAACGCGCCAGAGGAATTCGATCTGGCATCGATCCCTCTGCGGATTCAGTCCGAGGTGCAGCGCGCGATCCAGCGCAGCATCAAGGGTGTCGAATACATCGCCTCGTCCGGACCGGCGCTTGGGTCGACGCCCAAGGATGTGCTGAGCGTCCGCGGCACCATGAACTTGATTCACTACCGGCCGATCGCGGACGAGATCTACCGTGTGCCGGTTCTGATCGTGATGGCGACCACCAATCGTGGCTATATCCTCGATCTGGTGCCGGGCCAGAGTTTTGTCGAATTCCTGCTCAGGCGCGGCTACGACGTCTACATGCTGGACTGGAGCCCACCGAAGCCGGAGGAGAAGTGCTTGCGTATGGAGGACTACGTCCTCGACTTCATTCCGGATTGCATCAGGTCCGTGCAGCGCGATTCCGGCCAGAGCGAGGTTTCGGTGATCGGCTATTGCTTCGGCGGCGTGCTGTCGCTGCTGTACGGCTCGATCTTCCCTGAGGGACCGATGAAGAACCTCGTTCTCTTCACCACCCCGATCGATTTTCGCGAGATGAAGCTGTTTCAGAATTTTGCCGACCGGCGCTATTTCGACGTCGACCGGCTGGTCGACGGCATCGGCAATGTTCCCCCTGAAATGATCCTCTCTTCGTTCGAGATGTTGCGGCCGGCCTCGCGCGTAGCAGGCCAGGTCCAGTTATGGGAAAACATTTGGAACGACGAATACGTCAAATCGTACCGCATGTTCGATCGTTGGGCCACCGACACGCTGCCGCTGGCCGGCGAGTATTTCCGTGTTATCACCAAGGATCTGATGTGGGACAACAAGCTTTTCAACGACGCGATGTCGGTCGGCGGCAGGCCGGCGGAGCTTGCCAACATCAAGGTGCCGGTGCTGCACGCCGTCGCCGAGCACGATCACATCGTGCCCTATGAGGCCGCAAGGCCCTTGATCGAGAAAATCGGCTCATCCGATAAGCAAGAAGTGATGCTCAAAGGCGGCCATGTCAGCCTGGTCGCCGGCGCCAACGCCATCAAGCGGCTGTGGCCCAAACTCAATTCATGGTTGTGCGAGAGATCGACATGAGCAGCGAACCACGTTCCTACCCGCGCCGCGTGGCAACCGAAGCCGGCGAGATCGAATTCCGCCTGATGGCGCCGACCGACGAAGCCGCCGTGCTCGCCTTCGCGCAGAAGCTCCCGGTGCATGATCTGTTGTTCCTGCCGCGTGATATCAGCGAGCCCAAGGTACTGGCCGCCTGGATCAAGGAGATCGAGCGCGGCGCGATCGTCAGCCTGCTCGCGGTCATGGCGGGGAGGGTGGTCGGATGCGGAACGCTGGTGCGTGATCCCCTGTCATGGTCGCCGCATGTCGGCGAAATCCGCAACGTAGTCGCCACCGATGTGCGCGGAAGGGGCGTCGGGCGGGCGTTGTCGCAGGAGATTTTTGCCCTCGCATTGGGCGCCGGCCTGGAGAAGCTGATGGTGCAGATGACGGTCGATCAGACCGGGGCGATTGCCATCTTCGAAGGTCTGGGCTTCAAAGCCGAGGCGCTGCTGCGCGACCACGTCAAGGACAAGGCCGGGACAACCCATGATATCGTCGTGCTGGGACACAACGTCGCGCAGGTGCGGGCCCAGATGGAGGCCTACGGGCTGCCGGGGGCTGTGCACAGCTAGAGTGCTTGATACGGTTGCAGATTTTCTCTCAGTACAACCTGTTCCTGTTGATACAGGGCGAATACCAGGCAGATCGCATACGGATTAGGCGCATCACGATTTTGTGATATCGCGCCGCACCATATATGTTGCGCCGCACCATTAACTATGACATAACACCTTTGCCCCGGGCCAATCAGGACGGGGTGAGCCCATAGCTCAACCCGAGGATGGAGAATTCAAATGACCACCGAAACCGATTCCGTACTGAATACCGTCAAAGAAGCCTTCGCGCCCGTCACTGACGCGCTCAAGAACATCCAGAACTTGGAAGTTCCCGAGGTTGCCCGTGAGTTCGTGAAGAAGACTGCCGGCTCCGCCAAGGAGCGTGCAGCCGACCTCCACGCCGGCACGGAGAAAGTGACTGCCGCGATCGAGACCGCCGTTGCCGGTTCGGTCACCGAAGCTGCCAAGATCAGCCGCAATATCCAACAGGCGCTCTATCAGGATGCCGAGGCCTTCTTCTCCGGCATCGACAGACTGGCGTCCGCCAAGTCGCTCAACGAGGCCGTTGCGATCCAGTCCGAAATGGTGCGCGCGCGTGGTGAAGTGCTGGTGTCGCGGGCGAAGTCCACCACCGAGTATCTCGGCAAGCTCGTCGCCGAGGGTGCCAAGACCGCGCAGGACAACCTCTCCAAGGTCTACAGCAAGACCGCCTGATCGCTTATCATACCAGTTGAACTGTCGATCCCAATAAAGGCCCGCGTGATGCGGGCCTTCTTTTTTTGGGCTCCTGCCCCCACCTCGAGAGTTGTCCCTGATCGCGAGGGGGCGCCCTTGCGCCATCTTGAACCATAAGGCCTATCTTTCCCAAGATGCGGCCAACGGGCCGTGCCCTGGGGAAGACGACAGTTTCGCGCATCGGAAAGATTTCGATGGCCACGTCCGGCACATTTTCGTTCGACGCGCCCGGGGATGCCGCGCGCGCGGCCGAGCTGCGACGCGTCAAGGCATTGGCCACCCTGGTGCTGGCAGGCACGCTGGCGTTGTTCGTGGCAGCAAAGACTCTGCTGGCCGTGCATCCGGTCTTCGGCTTCGTCGCGGCGTTTGCCGAAGCCGCGACCATTGGCGGACTGGCCGACTGGTACGCGGTCGTGGCGCTGTTTCGCAGGCCATTGGGATTGCCGATCCCGCACACTGCGATCATCCAGAGCAATCAGCACCGCATCGCCGACAAGCTCGGCGAATTCATCGAGGTGCATTTTCTCGAAGCCGCGCCGGTGGAGGCCAAATTGCGCCAGGTCGACTTCGGCTCTTTCATTGCCGACTGGCTGCGCGACCGCAAGCGCAGCGCCGATCTTGCCCGTTTCGTGCTGCGGCTGCTGCCCGAGGCGCTGTCGGCGACGGAAACGTCGGGGTTGACGACCTTCATCGGCCGCCGGATCACCAGCCAGTTGCAGGGCATCGACCTGGCGCCGCTCTTCGCCGCGACGCTGCGGGCATTCGTGAGGGAAGGCCGGCATCAGGGGCTGCTCGATGATCTGCTGCGCGCCGTTCATGACGCGCTGACGCAAGCGCAGACCATGGCGGCGATCCGCGGCAAAATCCGGCAGGAGCTGCCGACACTGCTGAAACTCTATCGTGCCGACAAGTTTCTGGTGAAGAAGATCGTGGCGTCGGCGACGGCCTTCTTCGAGGAGGTCCGCGATGATCCCAATCATCCTTTTCGCGGCGAGTTCGATCGCATGGTGTTGTCATTCGTCGACCGGCTCGGCAGCGAACCTGCCTATGCCGATCGTATCGATGGATTGAAACGCGACCTGCTGGCGCGTCCCGAACTCGGCGATCTCGTGCGCCAAATCTGGTCGAATGCGCGGCTTTTCATCGAGCGCAGTGCGTCCGGCGAGAGCCATGTGCTGCAGCATCATCTGGCGCGGATGTTCGTGGCGGCGGGCGAGGCGCTGTCGGGCGACTCGGAGTTGCGGGGCGAGATCAATCACGGTCTGGTTGCCGTGCTGCGGAGTTTCATCGCCGACCAGAAAAGTGGCGTCTCGAGCTTCATCTCCGATCAGGTCAAGAGCTGGGACATGGGGCAATTGCTGCAGTTGATCGAACTCAACATCGGCAGGGATCTGCAGTATATCCGCTTCAACGGCTCGCTGATTGGCGGCCTGGCCGGCCTTGCGCTCTACACCATCGAGCACCTGCTGCGCTGGCTGTGATCCCCACGGACCTTGATATTCCTCGCGCGATGAACCATTAGATTTAAAGGCATACATAATACGACCCGTGGAAAACGCGTCGACGATCATCATCGCCAATTGGCGGTGCGGGAGGACAAACGGAAAATGGCGTCGGTCAGTTTCCGCAAGCTTGGCAAAAGCTTCGGCGCTCTTCAGGTCGTGAAGGGCATTGATCTCGAAATCGCGGATCGCGAATTCGTCGTGCTGGTCGGGCCCTCCGGTTGTGGCAAGTCGACGACGTTACGCATGCTCGCGGGGCTTGAAAGGGCAACGTGCGGCGACATCCTGATCGGCGATCGCGTGGTCAACGCGCTGCCGCCGCGTCAGCGCGATATCGCCATGGTATTCCAGGATTACGCGCTCTATCCGCACAAGACCGTCTATGAGAACATGGCATTCAGCCTCAAGCTCCGGGGAATTGCCGCGCCCGATATCCGCGTCCGCATCGATGAAGCCGCGCGCATTCTGGGCATCGGCAATCTGATGGAGCGCCGCCCCGGCCAACTGTCCGGCGGCCAGCGCCAGCGCGTGGCCATGGGGCGCGCGATCGTGCGGCGCCCCCAGGTATTTCTGTTCGATGAGCCGTTGTCAAACTTGGACGCCAAGTTGCGCGGGGAAGTGCGCGCCGAAATCAAGAAGCTGCACCGGGAACTCGGCACCACCATCATTTATGTCACGCACGATCAGGTCGAGGCGATGACGCTGGCCGACCGCATTGTCATCCTCAGAGGTGGTGATATCGAGCAGGTCGGCACGCCTGATCAAGTCTATCATCATCCCGTCAGCCTATTTGTCGCCGGATTTATCGGTTCCCCCGCCATGAACTTCGTCAAGGCGATGGTATCCGGCGGATTTCTGGTGTTTGGCAATGCGGTGCGCCTGCCGTTGACGTCCTCCTCCATCGCCAGGCCGGAAGCACTGGAGGGTCGCGGCGTGATCGTTGGCATCCGGCCGGAGCATTTCCTGCCGGTAGCCGAAGCCGGCCTGATGCTTTCAGGCGACGTGGAGGTCGTCGAGCCACTGGGCTCCGATACGCTCATTCACTTCAAGTTCGCCGAAACCGTGCTGAACGCCCGGATGCCGCCCGAGCTGCGGCCTGAGCCGGGGAGCGTCCTGGTTGTCGGCATAGATCCCCGGCGCATGCATATTTTCGATGCCGAGACGGAGCGGGCGCTTAACTGAGCATCAGACCCGCATGAACATGGGAAGAAGCCGACATGATCGATCAGAAAGACAGGACCTAATGATGATCGCACAACGAGCCACGCTGCTTGTCGCCGGCGCCATGCTGGCGCTGGGTGGCCCGACGACTGCCACGGCAATTGAGTTGAAGATGTTCATCTCCAGCCAGGGCCAACCCAACCTCTGGCGTCAGGTGCTCGATAAATACCAAGCGGCCCATCCCGATGTGAAAGTCACGCTTGAGGCGGGAGGCAATACGTCGGATGCGCAGGCCCAATATCTCAACACCGTGATGGCGGCCAAGGATGCCTCGCTTGATATTCTGATGCTGGACGTGATCCGACCGGCGCAGTTCTCCGCCGCGGGCTGGACCGAACCCTTCCGCGCCGAGGACATGAGCAGATACCTTCCCGCCTATGCCTCCGCCGACACGATCAATGGCAAGGTGACGGCGCTGCCCGCCTTCGCCGACGCCCAGTTTCTCTATTATCGCAAAGACCTGCTGCAGAAATATGGGCTCGCGCCGCCGCGTACCTGGGACGAGCTGAAGACCGAAGCGAAGCAGATCGCGACGGGGGAAGGCAACCCGAACCTGTTCGGCCTGTCCTTTGTCGGCAAGGCGATCGAGGGGGCGAACTGCACGTTCCTGGTTCCCTACTGGAGCCAGGGCAAGGAACTGGTTTCCGACGGCAAGCTGACTTTTGATCGCGACGCGGCAATCAAGTCTCTGGCGTTGTGGAAGGGTTTCATCGATGACGGCATCGCCAAGAAGAACACCGCGGAAGTGGCCACCGATGATGTGCGCAAGGACTTCCAGGCCGGCAACGCCGTATTTGCCGTCAACTGGTCCTATGCGTGGGCACTGGCGCAGTCCAAGGATTCGCCCGTGGCCGGCAAGGTCGGCGTGGTCCGCGTACCAGCCATGACCGCGGGCACCCAGTCCACCTGTCTGGGCGGCTGGGAGTTCGGCGTCTCTGCTTTCTCCACCCACAAGAGGGAAGCCGAAATGCTGGTTGAATATCTCGCCGGCGAGGAGACCTCCAAGTTCCTGGCGGTCAACGGCGCGCTGCTGCCCACCTATGGCGCCCTCTACACGGATGCCGATGTGGTCAGCGCCGCCCCATGGTTCGCCGACGCCAAGGTCGTGGTGGAGACGGCGAGGCCGCGCCCGGTAACACCGCGCTACAACGAAGTGTCCGAGACCATCCGCACGGCGGTCAACGCCGTCATGGCCGGGGTTTCCACGCCTGAGCAGGCAGCGGACGCCATCCAGTCGCGGCTGTTGCGCGTGCTCAAGTAGGTGCGCCTGTCAACGGCCTTACATCGGCGTTGTCGGAACGGGACGAGGGCACGAAACGAAGTGAGCGCGATCTACCTTTTTCTTCTTGCGCCGGGCGGATGTCGACATGCTTTCACCTGACCATGCGGCGGCGCTGCGCGAAGGCGAACGAAGCCGGTCGAATGGGTGGCTGCGGGCGCTGGATGCCGGCGACGGGACTCTGGCGCTGTTGCTGCTGGCGCCGGCGGCACTGTCGCTTGCCGCCATCATCGTCTATCCCGTCTGCAGGCTGATCTACACCAGCTTCTTTTCGTTGTCGCTGACGTCGGGCTTGCCCGCCGAGTTCATCGGCCTTGGCAATTACAAGTCCTTGCTGAGCGATCCGGTGTTCTGGCAAACGACGGCAAATACGCTGCTGTTGACGGTCATCACGGTGCCCGGCGCCCTGATCTTTGGGCTTGTGCTGGCGCTGTTGGCCAATCTGCCTTTCCAGGTCAAATGGCCGGTGCGTCTGTCGCTGCTGATCCCCTGGGCGATGCCGCTGTCCTTTGTCGGTCTGATCTTCGCATGGTTTTTTCAATCGGAATATGGCGTGGTCAACGACCTGCTGCGCCGGTTCGGATTGCCGGCAGTGATCTGGTTCAACTCCCCGGACTGGGCCTTCGCGGCGATCTGTCTGGCGATCATCTGGAAGACGTCGTCCTTCATGGCGCTGATCCTGCTGGCCGGGCTGCAGACCATTCCACGCTCGCTCTATGAAGCCGCCGATGTCGACGGCGCCGGCCACTTCCGGCAATTCGTCGATATCACGTTGCCGCTATTGAGGCCCTCGATCGTCGTGGCACTGATCTTCCGTACCATCACCGCGCTGCAGACCTTCGATATTCCCTTCATGATGACGATGGGCGGGCCGGGTACCTCCACCACGACGCTCGCCATGTATATCCACGAGAACACGGTTTCCTTCCTCGATCTCGGCTACGGCTCCACGCTCGCCGTCGTGATGTTCATCCTTTCCATGGCGGTCACGGCCATCTACCTGCGCATGATCCGGTCCAAGGCATGAACATGCGCGCTGAATTTCCACCTTCGTTCCTCTCCGGCAAGCCGTTGCTAATCGTCGCGGCGACCCTGCTGCTGGTCAACGGCCTGTTCCCGGCGCTATGGATCCTGCTGACGTCACTGAAGCTGGAGCCGGAGCTGACGCGCACGCCGATCACCTGGCTGCCCGCCGATCCGACTCTGCACAATTATGTTCAAGCCTTCAGCGACCAGCCGCTATTGGTATTTCTCGCCAACAGCTTCATGGTCGCGCTGCTGTCCACCCTTTCGACGCTCTCGATCTCGGTGCTTGCCGCCTATGCACTGGCCCGGCTTGACCTGCGGTTTCGCGACCTCATTCTGGCGGTCATCATCGCGGTCTCCACCTTCCCGCTGGTGACGCTGCTGGTGCCGCTGTTTGAGATCATGCGCGCGCTCGGCCTGCTCAACAGCTGGACCGCCCTGGTGCTGCCCTACACGGTGCTCAGCCTGCCGGTGTGCACGCTGGTGCTGACGTCATTCTTCGAGGGCATTCCCCGCGATCTCGAGAATGCGGCGATGATCGACGGCTGTACCCGGATCGGCGCCTTGTTCAAGGTGGTGGTGCCGCTGTCCGCGCCGGGCGTGTTCACCGCGGGCATTCTCGCTTTCGTCAATTCCTGGGACGAGTTCCTGCTGGCGCTGTCCTTCAATTCCAGCCCGGCCCTGCGCACGCTACCGGTCGGCATTCAGCTTTATCAGGGCGAGTTCACTTTTCCCTGGCCGGTTATTTCCGCGGCGCTCGTGGTTGGCATCGTGCCGGTCGCCCTTCTCATCGTCCTCTTTCAGGAACGGGTGGTCTCCGGCCTCACCTCCGGAGGCATCAAGGGTTGACCGCATTTAAGTACCTGCATCCCTCTTCCAGTTCTCATCCTGAGGGAGCATCGCGCCAGCGATGCGTCTCGAAGGACGGCTCTGGGCGACGACCTTGCAAGCCGCCAACCTCGAGACGCCCGGGCTCCTTCAGGATGAGGACCGGAACTTTGAAGCCGCTTTCGTATCCTCAGGATGAGATCTACTAGATGGAGAATTCTCGTGACCGACGCCTATGACAGCGTTCGATATGTCTCGCTTTCCGGACGCAACGTTCTCATCACCGGTGGCGCGTCAGGCATCGGCGCGGAGATGGCGAAGGCGTTCGTCGCCCAGCACGCGCGCGTCCATTTCATCGACCTGGACGAGGCCGCGGGCGAGAAAACGGCTGAGGCGACTGGGGCGGCCTTTCATGTCGGCGATGTGACCGATATTCCCCGTCTGCGCGCGGTCATCGCCGGCATCGAAGAGGCGGCCGGCGCCATCGACGTGCTGATCAACAATGCGGGCAGGGATGACCGGCATGACATGTCGAACGTCGAGCCTGACTATTGGCACCGCATGCTGGCCATGAACCTCGACCACCAGTTCTTCGCCACCCAGGCCGTGCGTGGCCGCATGGCGAAGGCGCGGCGCGGGTCGATCATCATGCTGGGTTCGGTCTCGTGGATGCGCGGCCGACCGGGGATGGTGGGCTATACGACGGCCAAGGCGGCGATCAACGGCCTGACGCGCACGCTGGCGCGCGAGCTGGGATCGGACGGCATACGCGTCAACTGCATCGTGCCGGGGGCGATCCTCACCGAGCGGCAGGAAAAACTCTGGCTGACGCCAGAGTTGAACCAGCAGTTCATCGACCTTCAGGCGCTCAAATTCCGCCTCGACGCCAGCCATGTCGCGCGTCTCGCGCTGTTTCTCGGCTCGGACGAAAGTATAGGCTGCACCGGCGCCAATTTCACCGTCGACGCCGGCCTGACCTTGAATTGAAGGATCCCAAACGGAAAGATCCGGCCATGAAACTCGTCCTCACCGCCGACGGCTTTTCCCTGCAGCTCGCCGGGCGGGAATTGATGCGCCACGGCGCCGGTCAAGCCTGCCTTTTCGTCGGCCGGGGCGAAGCTCGCATGGATATGCATCGCGGCAATTTCGATATTGAAGACTATGTGTCAGAGCGCAGCCCGCTGGCGCATGTTCAGATCGACGGCGATCGGCTGGCCTTTTCGGAAAGCCTTGGCCAACCCGTTCGTCTGGTGCTGGCGCTCAAGGGGCGGACGCTTCGTGTCGAGGCTCCCGACCCCTCCATCAATCGGCTCTGGCTTCGGGTGTTGGCCGAGAAAAGCGAACATGTGTGGGGCGGCGGCGAACAGATGTCCTATTTCGACCTGCGCGGGCGTCGCTTCCCGCTGTGGACATCGGAGCCCGGCGTCGGGCGCGACAAGACGACGGAGATCACCTTCAAGGCCGACGTGTCAGGCAGAGCGGGCGGCGACTATTTCAACACCAATTATCCGCAGCCGACCTATGTCTCCTCGGCGCATTATGCGCTCCACGTCGAGACCTCCGCCTACAGCGTCTTTGACTTCCGCCATGAGGCCTTCCATGAAATCGAGATCTGGGCGATCCCGGAGCGCATCGAGCTGTTCGCGGCAGACACCTTCGTCGAGCTGGTCTCGGCGCTCTCGGCGCGCTTCGGGCGGCAACCGATGCTGCCGGACTGGGTCACCAATGGCGCCATCATCGGCCTGAAGGATGGTCTCAATTCCCTGACCCGGCTGGAGGCGATCCGTGCTGCCGGTGTCAAGGTCTCCGGCCTGTGGTGCGAGGATTGGGTTGGTCTGCGCCACACCTCCTTCGGGGCGCGGCTGTTCTGGGACTGGAAGGCGAGCGCGAGCCGCTATCCCGGCCTCCAGGACATCATCGCCGATCTCAGAGCCGCCGGCGTCCGCTTCCTCGGCTATGTCAACTGCTACCTCTGTGTCGACGGGGAGCTTTATCCGGAAGCCGAAGCCGCCGGCTATCTCGCCAGCAATAACAAGGGCGCGACCGCGCTGGTCGACTTCGGCGAGTTCGATTGCGGCATCGTCGACTTCACCAATCCAAAGGCCATGCGATGGTTTTCGGAACGGGTGATCGGCCAGAACATGCTAGACTTCGGCCTTTCCGGCTGGATGGCGGACTTCGGCGAATATCTGCCGATCGACGTGCATCTTCACAACGGCGTCGATGCACGCCTGATGCACAATCAATGGCCGGTACTATGGGCGAAGGTCAATGCCGATGCCGTGGCGAGCCGTGGCATGACCGGCGAGGCGCTGTTCTTCATGCGCGCGGGATATTCCGGCGTTGGGGCCTATTGCCCGCTGCTATGGGCCGGCGACCAGTCGGTTGATTTTTCCCGTCATGACGGGCTGGTAACGGTGATCTGCGGCGCGCTCTCTTCCGGCCTCGTCGGCAATGCCTATCACCACTCCGACATTGGCGGCTACACCAGCCTGTTCGGCCATGTCCGCACCGCCGAGCTCCTGATGCGATGGGCCGAAATGGCCGCCTTTACCCCGGTCATGCGGACCCATGAGGGCAACCGGCCCAAGGAAAACCTGCAGATCGACCAGGACCCCGTGGTGCTGTCCCATTTGGCGCGGATGACGGCCATCTATGTTCATCTTAAGCCTTATCTGAAGGCGCTGTCGCGGGAAGCCAGCGAGAGCGGCCTGCCGGTTCAGCGCCCGCTTTTTCTGCACCATGAAGACGATCCAAGCACCTACGCGATTCAGGATTGCTATCTCTATGGCCGCGATCTCCTGGTGGCCCCGGTGTGGAAATCAGGTGCAACCACGCGGGTCCTCTACCTGCCCAAAGGCGAAAGGTGGCAGCATGTCTGGAGCGGCGTGGCCCACCATGGCGGCCGTGAGATCCACGTTGCCGCGCCGCTGGGGCAGCCGCCGGTATTCTTCCGGCAGAGCTCGGCCTATGCACAGCTATTTGAGCGGCTGAGAGAGATGTGATGGGGGCTTAAGTGTGGTTTGCCGTGGTTGCTCTTTGTTGCGAGTGGCCCATCGCCTCACAAAAAATCGCGGGAGTCAGCACGGCGCAGTCTGGTATAAGGAATCGGGCATCCCCAACTCGATCAAGAGATGGTTGCGATGCGGAACGACGGGGTGGGTACCGCGTCTGGTATTGACGGTGAAGGCGGCCTGCTCGGGGCTGCCACGAAAGAAAAAGAGGAACAGCGATGTCCGCCACTGCGCAGATGCCAAGGCCGCCGTCCAGAACGCTGATGCTACTGGAGGGGCGCGCTCTGCACGAGCTCGGCGCCTTCATCGGCGCGCTGCCGCTGCTCAGCCTGGCGCCCAGGGGCGATGGACATCCGGTGCTGGTGTTGCCCGGCCTGGTCGCTTCCGACACTTCGACCCGGCCGCTGCGCGCCTTCCTGAAAAGCCGCGGCTATGCTGTCAGCGGCTGGGGTCAGGGCAGCAATCTCGGCCTGCGTGACGGGGTACAGCAAACCATGATTGATCTGGTGCGTGAGCTCAGCGACGGCCATCGGCGCAAGGTCAGCCTGGTCGGCTGGAGCCTTGGCGGGCTGTATGCGCGTCAGCTCGCCAAAATGATGCCGGACCGGGTGCGCTCGGTGATCACGCTCGGCAGTCCGTTTGCGGGAAGCCCGAAATCGACCAATGCCTGGCGCGTCTATGAGATGGCAAGCGGGCGCCGCGCCGACGAGGACGACGAACGGTTCGGTGGCTCGCTGTCGGACACGCCGCCGGTGCCGACCACCGCGATCTTCAGCCGCACCGACGGCATCTGCGCCTGGCAGGGCTGCATGGAGAAGCCGTCGGCCCGCTCTGAGAATATCGAGGTTGAAAGCAGCCATTGCGGCATGGGCCATCATCCCGCCGCCGTTTATGCGGTGGCTGATCGCCTGGCGCAGCCCGAAGGCCAATGGGCGCCGTTCGACCGCAGCGGCTGGCGCAGCCTGGTCTATCCCGATCCCGGCCGGTGAGGCCCGCGCGCTGCGCTCGATGTCCGGCGGTGTTGTGATCCCCTGAAACGCGCTATGCGTGGTGGATGCCGCATCCACTTGCCCGCATCATCGAACAGCTCAAGGACGAACCCTCGCGCACCGGCTCGATCATCGTCACGCTGTTCGGCGACGCCATCGCGCCGCGCGGCGGCTCGGTCTGGCTCGGCACGCTGCTGCTGTTTTTCAGGGCGCTTGACATCGACGGCGGCGTCGTGCGCACCGCGATATCGCGGCTGGCGGCCGACGGCTGGTTTGAGCGCGAAAAGGTCGGACGCAACAGCTTCTACCGGCTGGCGCAGAAGGGACGGCAGACCTTCGACACCGCGACCCGGCACATCTACGATCCGCCCCCTTCCGACTGGACCGGCCGCTTCGAACTGCTGCTGATCGGCAACGGCGAGCTGCGCGATGCCTCGCGGGAGGCGCTGAGGAATGCGGGTTTTGGCAGTCCGCTGCCGGGCGTATGGATCGCGCCGTCGGGCGTCCCGGTACCGGAAGAAGCCGCGGCTGCGATCCGGCTGGAGGTATCGGCCGAGGACGACAGCGGCAGACGTTTGTTGAGCGAGAGCTGGCCGCTCCAACGCACGGCCGACGCCTATCTCAAGTTCATGAAGACCTTTGACCCGTTGCGCGAATGGATCGGCCGCCGCGAGGCGCTCGGGGATGCCGATGCTTTCGTGGCGCGAATCCTGCTGATCCACCATTACCGCCGAGTGGTGCTGCGCGACCCCTTGCTGCCGATGGCCCTGTTGCCGCAGGATTGGCCGGGCAGGGTGGCCAGGCAACTCTGTGGCGATCTCTATCGCGGACTGCTTGTCGCGTCGGAACAATGGCTTGATCGGCACGGCAGCAACCAGACCGGTGCCCTGCCAAAGGCCGCCACGGCGCTTTGGCAGCGCTTTGGCGAGGGATAATCATATTACAGAAATATATTGCATGAAATGATTTCTGTTATATATTGAGGATAGCTCCCGGGAGGAGATCGGCCATGTACACGCAGGCGCTCAATACGTCGGATGCGGAAGACCGTCAGGTGGAGGATGGCGCGCGCGCGGCGCAGTTTCAGGCGCGCATCGATGCCGAGGAGCGTATCGAGCCCAACGACTGGATGCCGGCGGCCTATCGCAAGACGCTGACGCGGCAGATTTCGCAGCACGCCCATTCCGAAATTGTCGGCATGCTGCCGGAGGGCAACTGGATCACGCGCGCGCCGTCGTTGCGCCGCAAGGCAGCGCTGCTGGCCAAGGTGCAGGACGAGTGCGGCCACGGACTTTATCTCTATGCCGCGGCCGAAACGCTCGGCGCCTCGCGCGAAGAACTGGTCGACCTGATGCTGGCCGGCAAGGCCAAATATTCCTCGATCTTCAATTACCCGACGCTGACCTGGGCCGACATCGGCACCATCGGCTGGCTGGTCGACGGCGCTGCGATCATGAACCAGATTCCGCTGTGCCGCTGCTCCTACGGTCCCTATGCCCGGGCCATGATCCGGGTCTGCAAGGAGGAATCCTTCCATCAGCGCCAGGGTTTCGAGATCATGCTGACGCTTTCGCGCGGCTCGGAAGAGCAGAAGGCGATGGCGCAGGACGCGCTCGACCGCTGGTGGTGGCCGGTGTTGATGATGTTCGGTCCCCCCGACAATGCCAGCCAGCACAGCGACACCTCGACGAGGTGGAAGATCAAGCGCTTCTCCAATGACGAGCTGCGGCAGAAGTTCGTCGACGCGACGGTGCCGCAGGCGCAATACCTCGGATTGTCAATTCCCGATCCCGGCATGACGCAGAACGCGACGACCGGGCACTGGGAATACAGCGCGATCGACTGGAGCGAATTCAATGCCGTGCTGGCGGGCAATGGCCCCTGCAACCGCGACCGGCTCGCGGCGCGGCGCAAGGCGCATGACGAAGGCGCGTGGGTGCGCGAAGCAGCCGTTGCCTATGCCGGGAAACGCCGCGGCCGCAAGGCCGCGGCATAGACGCCGACAGGACAGGGCCGGAACATCCGGCCGCAATCAGGGAGGTCGATGTGTCCACGCCGAACACGCCGTTGTGGGAAGTCTTCATTCGCAGCCGCAATGGCCTTGCGCACAAGCACGTCGGCTCGCTGCATGCCTGCGATGCCACGCTGGCGCTGCAGGCCGCGCGCGACGTCTACACCCGCCGCGGCGAAGGTCACTCGATCTGGGTGGTGCCATCGAGCGCGATCACGGCCTCCGATCCCGCCGAGAAAGGCATGATGTTCGAGCCGGCGGATTCAAAGATCTACCGCCATCCGACCTTCTACGACGTGCCCGAGGAAGTCGGGCATATGTGAGATCCACCCTCATCCTGAGGAGCTTGCGAAGCAAGCGTCTCGAAGGATGAAAGCAACGGATGGACTCGCGGGCCATCCTTCGAGACGCGCGCCTCGGCGCGCTCCTCAGGATGAGGTCTGATAACGTATAGGGCAGGAAAAAACATGGCTATCGCCTCCATCTCGGTCTCCGAAACGCCGCTCGTCCTCTACACGCTGCGCCGTGCGGACGACGCCCTGATTCTCGGACATCGGCTGTCGGAATGGTGCGGCCACGCGCCAATGCTGGAAGAGGACATGGCGCTCGCCAATATGGCGCTCGATCTGCTTGGCCAGGCCCGCGAACTCTTTTCGTATGCGGCGCAGGTCGAAGGCCGGGGCAACGACGAGGACAAGTTCGCCTATTTGCGCGACGTCAGGCAGTACCGCAATCTGCTATTGCTCGAACAGCCCAATGGCGATTTCGCGCACACGCTGGTGCGGCAGTTTTTCTACTCGGCCTTTGCCGATCTCTATTGGCGCGCGATGATGCAGTCGAGCGATGCCACGCTCGCGGCCATTGCGGCGAAATCCGAGAAGGAAAGCGCCTATCATCTGCGGCATTCGTCGGAGTGGATGCTGCGGCTGGGTGACGGCAGCGCGGAAAGCCACCGCCGGGTGCAGGCCGCGGTCGACGCTCTCTGGGCCTTTACCGGCGAGATGTTCGAGGCGGACAACAGCGAGCGGGCGCTGATAAAAGCCGGGATCGCCGTCGACCCCGCCACGCTTCACCAGCGCTGGCAGAACACCGTTGCCGATATTGCGGGCGAGGCCACCTTGCTATTGCCCAAGAGCGGCTGGATGCAGCAGGGCGGCCGCAGCGGCCGGCACAGCGAGCATCTCGGCCATCTGCTCAGCGAGCTGCAATCGATGCAACGGACATTCCCGGGGGCCACGTGGTGACGACACTGTCCAGCGATGCAGGCTTGCAGCAACGCGCCTGGGATGCGGCCGCCAGCGTGGTCGATCCGGAGATTCCGGTATTGACCATCGCCGATCTCGGCGTGCTGCGCGAGGTCACGGTCAACCATGGCCGGGTCGAGGTCGCGATCACGCCAACCTATTCCGGCTGCCCGGCGATGAACATGATCGCCCTCGAAATCGAGCTGGCGCTGCAACGCGCGGGCTTTGGCGAGGCCAAGGTGCGTACCGTGCTGTCGCCGGCCTGGACCACCGACTGGATGAGCGAGGACGGCCGCCGCAAACTGCGGGAGTATGGCATTGCCCCGCCGCTGGCTGCGGGCTCGCGCCGGGCTTTGTTCGGCATCGAGCAGGTGGCCTGCCCGCAATGCGGCTCTGGCAATACCGAGGTGCTGTCCGAGTTCGGCTCGACTTCCTGCAAAGCGCTGTGGCGCTGCAAGAATTGCCGCGAACCCTTCGACTATTTCAAGTGTCATTGAAGATGGCCGCATCCGCCCCCCGCTTTCATCGCCTCGCCGTCGCCGATCTGCGCCTTGAGGCCTCCGACGCGGTGTCCCTGACGTTCGCGATTCCGCCGGAGTTGGCCTCCGACTACCGGTTTGTTCCCGGGCAATATCTGACGCTGCGGACGACCATGGACGGCGAGGAAGTGCGCCGCTCCTATTCGATCTGCAGCGGTCCCGATGATGGCGAGTTGCGGATCGCGGTGAAAAAGGTCGATGGCGGGGCGTTCTCGAGCTGGGCCGCCGACGAGCTCAAAGCCGGCGACCAGCTCGACGTGATGACGCCGACCGGCCGTTTCGGCGTTGTGCCTGCGTCGGACCACGGGCAAATCCATGTCGGCTTCGCCGCCGGCTCCGGCATCACGCCGATCCTCTCGATCGTCAAGGGCGTGCTGGCGCGCGAGCCGGAAAGCCGGTTCTTCCTGTTCTACGGCAATCGTTCGACCGAAAACATGCTGTTCCGCGAGGCGCTGGAGGAACTGAAGGATCGCTTCCTGGCGCGGTTCTCGCTGTTCCACGTGATCTCAGGCGAAGAACAGGACATCCCGATCCTGCAAGGCCGGCTCGATGGCGAGAAGGTGATGGTGCTACTGCGCTCGCTGGTGCCGGCTGATAGCGTCGATCACGTCTTCATCTGCGGTCCGACCGGCATGAGCGAGGAGATCGAAGCGACCTGCGCCGAGCTCGGCATCGCCGCCAACAAGATTCATGTCGAGCGTTTTGTCTCCGGTCTCGGCGGCAAGCCGCGTCCCAAGGCCGTGGTCGCGGCCTCGGCGCCGCCGAAGGCGGTGGCGGCGCTGATCATCGACGGCAAGCGCCGCGAGGTGCCGGTTGCCGAAGGCGAAGCCATCCTCGACGCGGCGCTCCGCGCCGGCATGGACTTGCCCTTCGCCTGCAAGGGCGGCATGTGCTCGACCTGCCGCGCCAAGCTTGTCGAAGGCACGGCGCAGATGGAAGTGAACTACGCGCTGGAGCCGTGGGAGCTCGAGAAGGGTTTCATCCTGACCTGCCAGGCACGGCCGACCTCGAACAAGGTCGTGGTGGATTATGATCACGTGTGAGGAAATATCGCAGCTTGCGTAGGGTGGGCAAAGGCGCCCTTGCGCCGTGCCCACCATTTTCGATTTACGAAAATGGTGGGCACGCCATCGATCCGCGCATGCGCGGCCCGTTGGCTTTGCTCACGTTACGGTCGAATTCACTCTCAGGTGGCCGGCTCGGCCACCTCTTTTTTATGCATGCGCGAACGCTGCCGTCGCAGTGCTCCTGAGAGACGGTCGAGATAGAGATAGACCACCGGCGTGGTGTAGAGCGTCAAGAGCTGCGACAGCAGCAGGCCGCCGACGATGGTATAGCCCAACGGCTGTCGCAGTTCGGCGCCATTGCCGGTACCCAGCATCAGCGGCACGCCGCCCAGCAACGCGGCCATGGTGGTCATCAGGATCGGACGGAAGCGCAAGGTACAGGCACGATAGATCAACTCCTCCGGGTCGAGGCCGTCTTCGCGTTCCGCCTGTAGGGCGAAGTCGACCAGCATGATGCCGTTCTTCTTGACGATGCCGATCAACAGGATGATGCCGATGATGGCAATCACGCTGAGATCGAGATGTACCGCCATCAGGATCAATAGCGCCCCAATTCCCGCCGACGGCAGCGTCGACAGGATGGTGATCGGGTGGATGGTGCTCTCATAGAGAATGCCGAGGATGATGTAGATCACCACCAGCGAGGCGGCGATCAAGATCGGCGTGCTGGCCAACGAGGCCTGGAAGGCCTGGGCATTGCCCTGGAAGCTGGTCGCGACCGACGCCGGCTTGCCGCTTTGCTTCTCAAACTGCCGGATGGCGTCGACCGCATCGCCCAGCGCCACATTCGGTTTCAGGTTGAAGGATATCGTTGCTGAGGGGAACATGCCCTGATGGTTGATGACGATGGGAGCCGGCTTGATGGCGCTGTTGGTCAGCGTGCTCAGCGGCACCTCCTGGTTGCTCGACGAATTGACATAGATATCCTTGAGCGCCTCGGGGCCGTATTGGAATTCCGGCGCGACCTCGAGCACCACATGATACTGGTTGAGCTCGGTGTACATGGTGGTGACGATGCGCTGGCCGAAGGCGTCGTCGAGCGTGTTGTCGATGGTGGAAGGCAGGATGCCGAAGCTCGAGGCGACCTCGCGGTTGGTGGTCACGTTGAGCATGGGGCCGGCGTTCTCCTGGTCGGTGGCAACATCGGTGATCTCAGGCATGGTCTTGAGCTTGTTCAGGAAGATCTCGGTCCAATGATCGAGCTCGCGGGAGTCGGCGTCATACAGCGTATATTGGTATTGCGTCTTGGCAATGCGGGCGCCGATCGTGATGTCCTGCGCCGGCTGCAGATAGAGCCTCGCGCCCTGGACCTTGGCGAGCTGCGGCCGCAGGCGCTCGATCACCGCGCTGGCGCTGATCTTGCGTTCGCTGAGCGGCTTCAGCACGACGAACCCGCGCCCCTGGTTAAGGGTCGGCGTCGACCCGCCCGGTCCCATGAAATCGCTGACCAATTCGACCGCCGGGTCCTTCAGCACGATATTCATGAGGGCCTGCTGCCGCTCCACCATCGCGGGGAACGAGATGTCCTGCGCGGCCTCGGCGATGCCGAATAACATGCCGGTATCCTGCAGCGGGAAAAAGCCCTTCGGGATGATGTAATAGAGATAGCCGGTCAGCACGATGGTTCCCAGCATCACCATCAGCGTCACGAAGCGATGATGCAGGGCGACTTTCAATGTGCGCTCGTAGAAACCCAGCAGCGCGTCGAAGCCGCGCTCGGACAGCTGGTAGATGCGGCCATGCCTGACGTGCCGCTCGTCCGAAAGCAGCCGCGCGCACATCATCGGCGTCAACGTCAGCGAGATCAACAGCGAGAGCACCAGCGCGACGCTGACCGTGATGGCGAACTCGCGGAAGATCCGGCCGACATAGCCGCTCATCAGGAACAGCGGAATGAACACCGCGATCAGCGACAGGGTGATGGAAACAATGGTGAAGCCGATCTCGCGCGAACCGTTCAGCGCGGCCTGCATCGGGCTTTCGCCTTTCTCCAGGTGGCGCACGATGTTCTCGATCACGACGACGGCGTCGTCGACGACAAAGCCCACGGCGATCGTCAGGGCCATCAGCGACAGGTTGTCGAGGCTGTAGCCGCCTTCGTACAGAATGGCAAAGGTGCCGACCAGCGACAACGGCACGGTGACCGCGGGAATGACCGTCGCCCAGAAATTGCGCAGGAAGATGAAGATCACCATGACCACCAGCGCGATCGTCAGGAGCAGCGTGAAGCGCACGTCGGAGACCGATGCCCGGATGGTGGCGGTTCGATCGGACGCGATCGAGACCTTGATGGCCGGGGGAATGGACGCCTCAAGCTGCGGCAGCAGCGCCTTGATGTTGTCGACGGTCGATATGACGTTGGCGCCGGGCACGCGCATGATCGCCAGGATGATCGCGCGCTGCTTGTTGTACCATCCGGCCAAAAGGTTGTTTTCAGGCGCCTCGATGGCCTGTCCGACGTCGCGGATGCGCACCGGGGCGCCATCGCGATAGGCGATGATCAGATTGTTGTAGGCGTCGGGCTTCAACAGCTGATCGTTGGTGTTGAGCGTGAAGGTCTGTCGCGGGCTGTTCAGCGTGCCCTTGGGCAGATCGACATTGGCGCCGCTAAGCACGTTTCTCACATCCTCGAGGCTGAGGCCGCGGGAGGCGAGCGCCTGCGGATTGACCTGAACGCGGATCGCCGGTTTTTGCTGGCCGCCGATGTTGACCTGTCCAACCCCGGAGATCTGCGAGATTTTCGGCAGCAGGATGTTTTCGGCATAGGCGTCGACGGTGGTGAGCGGCAGTGTATCGGAGGTCAGCGCGAGCAGCAGGATCGGGGTATCCGCCGGGTTGACCTTCCGGATGGTCGGCGGATAGGGGATGTTGGTCGGCAGATAGGGGCTCGCGGCATTGATCGCCGCCAGCACGTCGACCGCCGCGCTATCGACGGTACGGCTCAGGTCGAACTGCGCGGTCATCGAAACAAAGCCGAGCGCGCTCGATGAGGTCAGTTGCGTCAGTCCCGGGATCTGGCTCAGCTGCTGTTCGAGCGGCGTTGCGACCGAGGAGGCCATGGTTTGGGGATCGGCGCCGGGCAATTGCGCACTGATGGAAATGGTCGGATAATCGACGTTGGGAAGCGCCGAGACCGGTAGCAACCGATAGGACGCCAGCCCGCACAGCAGCAGCCCCACCATCAGGAGCGCCGTGGCGACTGGCCGCTGGATGAAGGGCGCGGAAATGTTCACGGGATTGCCTGCTGGACCGCGCTCTGCATATCGGCTTCTTGCGCGGCCTTGCCGTGCAGTTCCCTGACGAGAGTGCCCGGTTGCAGCCTGTATTGTCCGTCGACTACGACGGTCTCGCCGGCCTTCAGGCCGCTATCGATCAGGGCCTGCCCTTCGCTGATCTGGCCGACGTGAACGGTGCGAAGCGCGACCTTCTGGTCAGATCCGACGACGTAAACGTAGGTGCCGCTCGGGCCCTGCTGGACCGCGCCCGCCGCGATCGTCAATCCCTCTGGTTCGGTCCTGAGCAGGAGGCGGGCGTTGACCAGCTCTCCAGGCCACAGCAGTCGCTTGGCGTTGGGAAAGGTCGCGCGCAGACGGATGGTCCCAGTGGTCTGGTTGATCTGGTTGTCGATCAACAACAGATCGCCTTCATCGAGCCTGGTCTTGTCGTCCTGGCTGTAGGCGAACACCTTGACCGGGCCCTTGGCCATCTCCTGCTGGATTTCGACAAAGGTCGTTTCCGGCAACGTGAAGATCAGCGAGATCGGCTGGATCTGGGTGAGATCGACCAATCCGTTGGTGTCGGTTGGATGAATAATGTTGCCTTCATCGATCTGCCGGATACCGGTGACGCCATCGATCGGGGCGGTCAGCCTGGTGTAGCTCAGGCTGACGCGCGCGTTCTCGATGATCGCCTCGTCGGCCTTCAGCGTCGCTTCGAGCTGGGCGACCTGGGCCTTCTGGGTGTCGACCAGTTGCCCGGTGGCAAAGCCCTTGGCCTGCAATGGCACATAACGGTCGAGATTGGCTTTAGCGTTTTCGCCCTGGGCCTGGTCGCGATCGCGGTTGGCGATCGCCTGGTCGAGCTGCGCCTGGTAGGGACGCGGATCGATCTCGGCGAGCAGGTCGCCCTTGTGGACGGTCTGCCCCTGCTGAAAACTGACCTTGATCAAGGGGCCGGTGATCTGGCTGCGCACCACGACGTTATTGAAGGCAATCACGGTGCCGACGCCGCGCAGATAGATCGGCACCGGGCCGGCTTTCGCCACGCCAGCGACCACCGGAACAGCTTCCGGCGGCGCGGCCGCTTGCTTGTCCGGCTCCGCCCGCGACTGGTGCCAGAAGACCAGGCCGCCTGCGGCGGCCGCGGCCAACAGCGCGATGACGATCGTGGATCTCAAGCGTCTCATGCGGCGAAGCCCTGCAAGCGACGGTCTAGCAACCGCCCGACGAAACTACTCCGCTCGAATTGGCTGTATCGGTGGCGCCCAGGGTCGAGGCGCAGGGCGCCACCGAGGTGGTTGGAACGGGGATGCTCTGGCTTTCGCCGGGTGTCCCGAGATCAGTGGCTCCAAGCGGGATACCGGCGCTGGCGGTTGACGTGCCCATCGATGCCGCGCCGCTCGCGTCGGAGCCAGTCGTCCCTGACGCCGTTGTGGACGTACTGCTTGAATTGGTGGAACTGCACCCGGTGGAGGCGGTCATCCCGCCGCCGTCAAAGGATGAGTTAGAACTCGTGGCCGGACACGGCATGGTCAGCGGGCTGATGCCGGATGGGGTCAGTTCCGTTGCTCCCAGGGGAATGTTGCCTGTCGATGCACTGGATGGCGATGGTTCGGAGGCCGTCGTACCCAGCGGTGAGGTCGCGCCCATGCCAGAGGAGGTCGAACTCGTCTGCGCATAGCAAGCGGCGGCGCCGCCGATCCAGATCATCGCAGCCAGGGTGCAAGCGCGTCGCATCGAATTCTCTTTCATGGCAGGGCATCAGGGGCGGGGTCAGGGCTGTTTGCCGCCACTTTCGAAAACCCATTGATGTCGAACGGGTTCCATCGGAATTAGGCCGAAGTGGTCAGAGTTGAGCTCGATCGTTGTTGGATTTTCGCGCCGCTGGTGGCGTTAGTTCCATCGATTTGACAGGCCTTTTTGGGCCTGGACGCGCCGCGCCGGTGGGCCGGCGATTGGCCGATAGCTAACCAAAATTTCAGGAGAAAACGAGCTTGTGAACGGGCTGTGACCAAACGGATTCGATGACCGGCCATCGATCCGTTTTCGGCCTCACAATGAATTGTCGCTGCGGAAGATGTCCGATAGGGCCGACAGCAGCTGGTCAATCTGGGCATCGGTGCCCACGGTTATACGCAGATAATCGGAGATGCGCGGGGCTGCAAAATGGCGAACGATCACCGCTCTGTGGCGCAGCGCGGCGGCCAGCGCCGCGCCCCCATGCGCCGGATGGCGCGCAAAGACAAAGTTGGCGGAGGATTGGAGCACTTCAAAGCCAAGCCGGAGCAGCCCGCGGTTGAGCCGCTCGCGGCTTTCGATCACGCGAGCCCGGCTCTGTTGAAAGTAGGCTTCGTCCGCCAGGGAGGCGATGGCACCGGCCTGGGCCGGCCGGCCAAGGGGATAGCAGTTGAAGCTGTCCTTCACCCGAATGAGTGCCTCGATCAGCTCTGTATCGCCGATCGCATAGCCAACCCGCAGCCCAGCCAAGGCCCGGGACTTGGACATCGTCTGAACGACCAAGAGGTTAGGGTAGGAGGCGATCAGCGCAATCGCGCTCTCGGCGCCGAAATCGACATAGGCCTCGTCGATCACCACGGGCGCATCAGGATGGTCCTCCAGCAAGGTCACGATCTCGGCCCGCGACAGCGCCACCCCGGTCGGCGCATTCGGATTGGCCAGGATGAGCGCTCCGGCCGGCCGGCGATAGTCGGCAACGCGGATTTGCATGATCTGATCAAGCGGCACGGCCTGGTAGGCGATGCCGAACAGGCGGCAATAGACCGCGTAGAAACTGTAGGTGATGTCCGGGAGGAGCAGCGGCGCATCATGCTTCAGCAAAGCACAGAAGGCGTGCGCCAGCACTTCGTCCGAGCCGTTGCCGACGAACACTTGTTCGGGTCGCACCTGATGATAGGTGGCCAAAGCGGCCCGCAGCGCGTTGGCTTGCGGGTCGGGATATAGACGCAAGCTGTCGGCCGCCTCGCCGCGAATGGCTTCCAACACGCGTGGCGACGGGCCAAATGGGCTCTCATTGGTGTTGAGCTTGACCAGCCCCGACATGCGGGGCTGTTCGCCCGGCACATAAGGCCTCAGGTCGTGAGTCAATCTGCTCCAGAAACGACTCATGCTCTTTCCAAATCCAATAGAAGCGGCGACCCGCGATTTCCGTCGCCGCGCGGGCGGCGTTTGCCCACTGGCTTGGGAACCTGGTGCCCTCGGTGATTAAATCTTCTGCAAAGCAACGAAAGCTTAAGCGTTAACGTGGCTCATCTTCATCTATGAGGACAGCGACGCGATTAACTTGCAAATTCGTGGTGTCGAACCTCCGCTCTTTTAGCTTTTTCGATCTCGGGTGCGTGTTTGCGTTTGAGGCCGAAGGGCAAGTGATCGAAAGCGGCTTTGGCTTCAGGGGCATCGCTCAACGCAATGGCAAAGTCCGATGGCAGTGTTACCTCTCTAGGTGCACCTCAGCACAACATTGTCACCGACAATCCATCCGGTCGTGCCATGGAATCGGATGCCCTGCAGTGCAGTATCGACGTGCGCTACGTCCAGCGCAGTCCAGTGCTGTCCGTTGTCGACGCTGTTCAGGATCGTGCCGTTTGCTCCGATGACCCAAAGACCAAACTCGTTCACAAAGACGCGGTGCAGTGCTGCCTGGGAAGGCACCGAGACTCGTTGCCATGTCCATGAGCGGTCGTCGCCTGCGCGCTCACGTACACCGCGAATAAGCAGTCCCTTCTCTCCGACGACGAAGAGGTGCGACCGATCAACAACGTGCAGGCCCAGGAGATTTTGCGCTTCTTCGAATTCGATTCCCGGCAGCGGCATACGAAGCCATCGATTCTGCGGCCACTCGAGGCGATAGATTGCGCCGTGGCTTTCCGAGCCCCAATTTCCAAACTCGTCTTGGCCGGATCGTCCCACCGCCCAGACGCTTCGATTATCAGAGCCGCCGAAAACGGCAATCATCCCGATAGGGTAGGTGAAGGCCTTCATTTGCAGGGTCCATCTGCCGCCACGCACCCAGTTTGCTATTCCCGGCCAACCGCTTGCATAGAGCTCGTTGTCGCCTTCGACGCCAACCAGAAAACCGAAATGCGTGAACGGAACGGCACCGCCAGGTTCCGGCGTAGAGCGCTGCCATTGCACCTCGTGAGTAAATTGTGATCGTGGAGCGGTTGCACGAAACACACCGGTCATGGTCGCAATGTAACCATTGATCATCTCCTTGCCTTCCGTTCGTTCTCGTGGGTAGAGGAGAATCGAGTAGATCGGCCCGACCTCAGTCCAGTTATATAGATAGCCTCCCCAGTTGAATTCACCGCGTCCGCTGGAAATGTTTTTCGCCTGTCGCCAACTGGCGCCGCCATCCGTCGTGCGCAATAAAATCCCACGTCCTACATGACCTCCAGCCCCTCCCTCGCTGATTGCGCCGCAAAGCCAACCCTCTCTATCGGTCAGCCATGTGAGATCACGCCAGCAATGCGACCAAATGCTCGTGTCTGTCTCGTCGCGGATGACGACAGGCTGCCATCGTCTCAATATTCGCAACAGGGCATCGACGATGGGGTGCGGAAATGCTCCTGGGTCACCGGTGAACGCAACCGCTTGACGCTCGGCCAAGTCCGCGATGGTCGACGGCAAATCCTGCCGCGATGGCATCTTCGCTCCGTGAACCAGGACCGGTATGATCGGCACGTTCCTGGCGAGAAGTCGCTCGGCCTCGATCCGGACGAAGTCACCGGCATCGTCAATTCGTCGCTGCGCTCGATCGGCCATTCCGAACCACCGAGGGCCGATGATAACTAGCGCGACGTCGCACGCTTCCAGCGCTTTATCTAGTTCTTCGATAAAGCTCGAGCCGGGTGGTATAGTGACGTCAATAAACAAGCGCTCCGGGAAGAGAAGCCGTTTGAGATTAGCGGTGAGAACGTGGACGAGCTCTGCGGTGTCTTCACGACGGTAACTGACGAAAACGTTCTTCATGTTCGTCGGCTCCTTGTCTCCCCTTGTTCGGACTATGAATGCTCATGGTGTGAGGAGCGAGTCTTAGAGTGAAGGGCAAGATATGCCGTGCCCCGCAAATAGTGCTTCGCAGCACGTCGAGGTTTCATTGCCATGCGCCCTTGCGATGACGCAATCCGTCATTCTTCGTTGAGCGTAGGATTGCTTTGCTTCTAAAAGAAACGGCGGCGGCCCGCAATGCTTTCGTACCCTGGACGTCGCGTGGCGCGTTGTCCTTGCAGCGAGGTGCGCTGCTGAATTGAGCGCTGCACCGCGTCCGGAACACGAATGCGGGTCGGCCGAAGACCGGTGCCAAACTCGCAAATGACGGGGTCGGAGGGGTGACCCGCGACTTTTCAGCTGCACTCAGTCCTTCGGTCTTCGATCGTAGATCCGGCGGGCCTTGCCGAGCGAGCGCTCCAGCGTATCGGGCGCGACCGCCATGACGCGGGCGGTGATGCCGATGGTGTTCTTGATGTGGGCGGCGACATGGTCGGTCTGATCCCCGAGGCCTGCGCCGTCCCAGCGCTCGGGGCGGGCTTCCGCCTTCACCGTCATCTCGTCAAGCCGTCCCTCGCGCGTCAGCTCGATGATGAAATGACCGCCGCACCAGTCGGTCGCCAGCAATACTTCCTCGATCTGGGTCGGAAACAGATTGACGCCGCGCACGATGATCATGTCGTCGGAGCGCCCGGTCACCTTTTCCATACGCCGAAAGCCGGGCCGCGCCGTGCCTGGCAACAGCCGGGTCAGGTCGCGGGTGCGATAGCGGATTACCGGAAAGGCCTGCTTGGTGAGCGAGGTGAAAACGAGTTCGCCCTTCTCGCCGTCGGGCAGCACCGCGCCGGTTTCGGGATTGATCACCTCGGGGTAAAAATGATCTTCCCAGATCTGCAGGCCGTCCTTGCTCTCGATGCATTCCTGCGCGACGCCGGGGCCGATCACTTCGGACAGGCCGTAGATATCGGTGGCATCCATGTCGAAAGAGTTTTGAATCTCGGATCGCATCGCATTGGTCCAGGGTTCGGCGCCGAAGATACCTATTCTGAGCGATGATTTTCGCGGATCCAGCCCCTGCCGTCTGAATTCATCGAGAATGGCCAGCATATAGCTCGGCGTTACCGTGATGATGTCGGGCTTGAAGTCATTGATCAGCTGCACCTGCCGCTCGGTCATGCCGCCGGATATCGGAACTACGGTACAGCCGAGCCGCTCGGCGCCGTAATGTACGCCCAGGCCGCCTGTGAACAGACCGTAGCCGTAGGCATTGTGGAGGATCATGCCGGTGCGGCCGCCGGCGGCGCGGATCGAGCGCGCCATCACCTCCGACCACATCGCGATATCGTCTTTGGTATAGCCGACCACGATCGGCTTGCCGGTGGTGCCAGAAGAGGCATGGATGCGGACGAGCTTTTCGCGCGGCACCGCGAACATTGAAAACGGATAATTGTCGCGGAGGTCGGTTTTCACCGTGAACGGAAAATTCTTCAGGTCCGACAGCTGCCGGAAATCCGCGGGCTTCACGCCCTGTTTGTCGAAGGCTTTGCGGTAATGCGCGACGTTGTCGTAGGCATGGGCCAGCGTCCAGGCCATCCGCTTGGTCTGCAGCGCCATGATCTCGTCGCGGGAGGCCCGCTCGGCATCGTCCATTTCGGCGCGGTAGCTGCCGGGATCAAATCGCTGATAGGGTGAAGCCATGGCACGTTTCCTGATGTCTGTTGTTTATTTCGATGATGTTGTGGCTCCGGCCGCGGGCAACCAGGTGCCGGCCACGGTGCGGCTGTGGCCGCGCAGCTCCGCGATGGCCAGGTCTTCGACAGTGACGCGCACGTCGTAGATGCCGGACCGTCCGGTTCGTGAAATTTCCCGTGCGGTGGCGATCAACCGGTCACCCAGTTTGCCCGGCCTGATAAAAGAAATATTTCCCTGTGCCGCGACCGCACGCTGGTTGTGGCTGTTGCAGGCGAAGGCGAAGGCCGAATCCGCCAGGGTGAAGATGAAGCCGCCATGGGCGATGCCATGGCCGTTGACCATGTGTGGTTGTACGGTCATCGCCAGCGTCGCTCCGCCCGGGTTGATCCGCAGGATTTCGATGCCGAGCGCCTGGCTGGCGGTATCTTCCTTCCACATCGCCTCGGCGCAGGCGCGCGCGAGATCGTCAGGTGCGAGATCGTGAGGCGCAGAAACATCGGGCGAAAGCGTGGCCTTGGCGTTCACTGCGCTCTCTCCCTGTATGGCGGCGGCTGCCTGCGCTTGCTTAAACGCGGTTTTTGATGAAATTAGTGATGCTGCCGGGCCACTCTGGTGTCAACTATGCTGCCGGCGTCAAACCCGCCCCGGGCCCATGAGAGACTGTTTGCAGGCGGAGTCCTGGTATCCTATCCTCCGGCGATTCAAGGCTTAAGCAGGAGAGATCAGTGCCGTCCGGCGCCAACATTGTCGTCTTTGCCGGCCTCCTGATCGGCCTGGTTTATGGCGCGGTCGGGCTGCTCAGCGGCTTCTGCCTGATGAGCGGCCTGCGCGGCTGGTGGGCGAAGGGCGACAGCCGCTTGATCCGCACCTATGCGCTGGCGCTCGGGGTGGCGATCGCTGCCGCGCAGCTGCTCGCGGCCAGGGGCGTGGTCGATCTCGGCAAATCGATCTATCTGCAGCCGTCATTTTCGGCGCCGTTGATGTTCGCGGGCGGGCTGTTGTTCGGCTACGGCATGGTGCTGTCGAACGGCTGCGGTTCGCGGGCGCTGGTGCTGCTCGGGCGCGGCAATCTGCGCTCGCTGGTGGTGGTGATCGTGCTTGGCATAACGGCGCAGATGACCCTGAAGGGCCTGATCGCGCCGGAGCGGATCGTCCTGTTGCAGCTGTCACAGGCCGCGCCGAAGATCACTTCGATACCGGCGCTGTTGTCGGCGCTCGGTGTGGGCGAACCCTATACGCGGATGGTCGCGGCCTCGCTGATATCGGGAGCCCTGATCATCTTCGCGTTCGCGCATGCGCGGTTTCAGCGCGCATGGGGACAGATCGCGGCCGGCATTGTGGTCGGCCTCCTGATTGCAGCCGGATGGTTCGCGACCGGTTATCTCGGCGCCGACGACTTCAATCCGGCGCCGGTCGCTTCGCTCACCTTCGTCGCGCCGATCGCCGACACCATCCAGTACATCATGCTGTCAACAGGACTGACGCTGAACTTCGGCATTGCCAGCGTTGCCGGTGTGTTTGCCGGGAGCCTGCTGACCGCGCTCGCCACCGGGCGTTTTCGCTGGGAGGGTTTTGACTCGCCCCACCACATGCTGCGCTCGATCGGCGGCGCCGCGTTGATGGGCGCGGGTGGCGCGATGGCCTATGGCTGCTCGGTCGGGCAGGGCCTGACCGGCCTGTCAACGCTGGCACTGGCATCCTTCGTCGCCGTCGCCGGCATCCTGCTGGGGACGGCCGCGGGCCTGCGCGGCGTGCTGGCGGTGCAGCCCTGGGCCTCGGCGTAGAGTCCGGGCTGAGCGCAGTTGAGGGGCCCCGGTCTGGCAGCGGGCTCGCTGCACCTCTCCCGCTTGCGGGGATGGGGGTGGCCGTCGAGCAGCATTCTCTTCCGCGCAGGCACCCCCACCCAAGCCCTTCCCCGCAAGCGGGAGGGGGGCGCAGCATCGCTGCGGACCCACAGACCCATTGCGCGTTCGGGGTTCAGGCGCGTGCCCTGGAGGTCGCGAGCCGCATCACGTCGAGATAGCCGGGACGTACTTCCATCCGTCTGGTCAGGCCTTTGGCCGCCAGCAGCCGATGGGCTTGCGGCAGCCGATAGCACGGCAAATACATGAAGAGATGATGCTCGGCGTGGTAGTTGACCCAATAGGGCGCGATCAACAGCCGCTCGATCGCGTTGGCGTGGGTGGTGCGGGCATGGCTGAACGGGTCTTCGCCGGTCGAAGTGCAGGCATGTTCGGCGATGTTGCGGATGCGCGTCACCAGCGGCAGCCAGGTTGCCATCGCCAGCAGCCAGACGGCCCAGTACCAAGTACCCGCGCTGGCCAAAAAGAACAGGCCGAACATCAGGGCATTGAGGCCGAGAAAGCGCGCCATCTTGTCGACCCCGCTCGAAACGAAGCTTTCATGGGAGATGCTGTCCTCAGCGTTGCCGCGCCGGAACAGCGACAGAAACAGCGGCAACCGCTGCTTGACAAAGGTCTGGCCGGTGAGGTCGCGGATTGCCTTGCGGGTAAAACTGTCTTTGCTGATCGGAAACGGCGCCGACAGCGAGAGATCGGGATCTTCGACCTGCTGGGTGAATCTGTGATGCTGCAGGTGATAAGCGCGATAGCTCTTGAGGTCGGCACCAACCGGGACCGCGCACAGCCATTGTCCGACCCATTCATTGATCGCCCGGTTGGCGTGCAGTCCGCCATGGGCGGCCTCGTGCATCAGGATGGCGAGGCCAAGCTGGCGCGTGCCGACAATCATCACCGCCACCAACCAGGTCAGGATATTGGGCCAGAGAGTGACCAGCGCGATCGCGGCGGCGATGGTTCCCCAGGCGTGAATCACCAGCCAAATGCCGCGCAGTGAACCGCGCGACGTCAACAGGCGCCATTCGTCGGGTGTGAAAACCGTCTTTGGGTCGACGCGGGCCACGGCCGGCATCGGCGGCTCCTATGGTCGTCGCTCTCTTGCGCTTTAACCCACAGGATACGCCCAGTCGGCTTCTCGTCAATCCGCTGATGTCGTCACAATGCGGATCTCCGAGGTGAGGGTGCGGTGGACCGGGCATTTGTCGGCAATTTCCATCAATTTGGCGCGCTGCTCCGGATCGAGCGCGCCTTCCATGGCTATCACCCGGTCGATCTGGTCGAGCATGCCGGTTTTGGTTTCGCATTCGACGCAGTCCTGCGCATGAATCTTGGCGTGCTTCAGCGTCACCGTGACGCGTTGCAGCGGCAGGGCTTTGCGCTCGGCGTAGAGGCGCATGGTCATCGACGTGCAGGCGCCGAGGCCGGCGAGCAGGAAGTCATAGGGACCGGGTCCGGTATCCTCGCCGCCGGCGCTGACCGGTTCGTCGGCCAGCATGTGGTGCGGGCCGACTGCGATGGTCTGCTGGAACTTGCTGTTGCGGGTTTCGCGAACCACGACCTGGCGCGGCACTTCCCCGGCTACGGCAGCTTGTTCAGCCAGGACCGGTTCGAGATAGCGGCTGGACCAGGCGGCTATGACGTCGGCAACATATTCGGCGTCGGCCTTTCGGCTCAAGAGATGGTCGGCGCCGTCGAGCGACACAAAGCTCTTGGGATGTCTGGCGGCCACAAAGATGCGGGTGGCGTTGTCGATGCCGACGGTATCGTCGGCCGGCGCGTGCATGACCAACAGCGCCTTGTTCAGCTTGGCAATGTGCGCCATCAAATTATGCTCGGCAATATTGTCGAGGAACTCGCGCTTGATGTGAAAGGGCCGGCCCGCGAGCGTAACTTCGACCTCGCCATGCTCGCGGATATCCTGAAGGCGGTCGGCAAACAGGCCGGTGACGTGGGCGGGATCGGAGGGCGCGGCAATGGTGACGACAGCCCGTGCATCGGCGATCTGCGCCGCCGCCGCCAGCACCGCGGCGCCGCCGAGACTGTGACCGATCAGGATCGACGGTTCGCCACGGGTTTCGCGCAGATGGTTGGCGGCCCGCACCAGATCGGCGACGTTCGATGAGAAGGTGGAATTGGCGAAATCGCCTTCGCTGGAACCGAGCCCCGTGAAGTCGAACCGCAGCACCGCGATGCCCTTGGCCGATAGCGCCCGCGCGATCCGGCTCGCTGCCAGGACGTCCTTGCCACAGGTAAAGCAATGCGCGAACAGCGCATAGGCGAGGGGCTCGCGGTCGGGCATATCGAGCGCGGCCGCCAGTTGATGGCCGCCCTCACCGGTGAATTGGAAACGTTCGGTGGGCATGCGTGTTCTCCGTGGTGGTTGTTCTTCACCTCTCCCGCTTGCGGGGAAGGTCGACGCGCTCGATAGAGCGCGGCGGGTGGGGGGTGCCCGCCAAGCAGTACCCTATTCCCGTCAGGCACCCCCACCCCGGCCCTCCCCGCAAGCGGGAGAGGGGGCGCAGCGCCGCCGCGGACACAGGCTCGCCCGGCATCAATCTCCGGAGTAGCGTTCTTCTTTCCACGGGTCGCCGCGGTTATGATAACCTCGGACTTCCCAGTAGCCCGGCGCATCGTCGGCGCGAAATTCGATGCTCTGCAGCCACTTCGCGCTCTTCCAGAAATAGAGATGCGGCACCACGAGCCGCACCGGGCCGCCGTGCTCCGCCTCAAGCGGCGCACCGGACCAGCTGTGCGCCAGCAGCGCATCCTCGGCGGCAAAATCGGCGAGCGTCAGGTTGGTGGTGTAGCCGTCATGGGAATGCAGCACGACATAGCGCGCCTCGTCGCGCGGCCGGCAGGCTTCCAACAGATCGCGGGTCGAAAGCCCCTGCCATTGATTGTCGTAGCGTGACCAGGTGGTGACGCAATGGATGTCGGAGATGAAGGTCGCCTGCGGCTGCGCGGTGAATTGGGAAAAGTCCCAGAAGATCGGCTTCTCGACCGCGCCGTAGACGTCAAGCCGCCAGCGCTGCCGCGAAATGTTGGGCGTCAGGCCGAGGTCGAGCGTCGGCCAGTCCTTGGTCAGGTGCTGTCCGGGCGGCAGGCGCTGCTCTTCGGGGCGGGAGGGCTTGCCGGTCAGGAAACGGCCCTCGCGCGCCCAGCGCTGCTTGCTGCGGGTCAGTTTCGAGACCGGTGGTTCGTCCTGCGCGTCGGCCATCTCTCACCATTCCAATTAGCTGACCGAAGCAGGGCGACCACAAGGGTCGCCCCTACAAAGGTCGATCTCACGTAGGGGCGCCCCTTGTGGGCGCCCTCTTTGATCGGATCGCTATTCGTGCCGATGCATTGCCGAGGCATGCTTGGTGTCGCGCATGGTGCTATAGATCAGCAGCGACAGAAAGATCACGCCGCTGAGATAATAGTAGAACCAGTCCTCGTGACCCAGGCTTTTGAAGGACAGCGCGATCGCCGGCGCGGTTCCGCCGAACAGCGACACGGTAATGGCGTAGGGCAGGCCGACGCCGAGCGCCCGGACCTTGGTCGGAAACAGCTCGGCCTTGACGATGGCATTGATCGAGGTGTAGCCGGCGACGAAAATCCAGGCCGCGCAAATCAACAGAAAGGCGGTCACGGGCGATTTGCTCTCTTTCAAGGTGGTCAGGATCGGGATCGTCGACAGCGTGCCGGCGACGCCGAAAAAGATCAACAGCGGCTTGCGGCCGATCCGGTCGGACAGGGCGCCATAGATGGGCTGCAGCAGGGTAGCGAAAATCAGCGACCCGAAAATGACCAGCGTGGTCTGGTCTTCGCTCAGTCCGACCGACAGCTTGACGAAGGTCTGCATATAGGTGGTGAAGGTGTAAAATGCGGCGGTGCCGCCGGCGGTCAGCCCGACCACCAGCAACAGCTCGCGCGGATAGCTCAACAGGCCGTGGATCGAGCCACTGGGTTTACCGGCCTTCGCGGCTTCGAGGAAGGCGTCGGTCTCCTGCAGCTTGCGCCGCATCACCGCGGCGAAAATCGCCAGCCCCGCCCCGATCACAAACGGAATCCGCCAGCCCCATTGCTTCAATTGTTCGGGTGTCAGAAACACCTTTTGCAGCAACAGCAGCACGATGATCGCGGTGAGTTGGCCGCCGATCAGCGTGACGTATTGAAAGCTCGAATAGAAGCCGCGATGGTTGGCGTCGGCGACCTCGCTCAGGTAGGTCGCGCTGGCGCCGTATTCGCCGCCGAGACTCAACCCCTCGATCACCCGCGCCAGCGCCAGGATGGCCGGCGCGGCGAGCCCGATCGAGGCATAGGTGGGGGTGACCGCGATGATCAGCGAGCCGAAGCACATGCAGACCACCGACAGCGTCAGCGACAGCCGCCTGCCGTAGTGGTCGGCGATGTAACCGAACAGCCAACCGCCGAGCGGCCGCATCAGGAAGGTGGCCGCGAACAGCACCGCCGCGTTGAGCTGCTGCACGACCGGGTCTCTCTGTGGAAAGAATGCGGGCGCAAAATACAGCGCGAACGCCGTATAGGCATAGAAATCATACCATTCGACGAGATTGCCGACCGAGCCGATAAAGATCGCACGGACGCGGCGCTGCACGTCGGCGAGGTCGACCGCCTCAGTCACGGGCATGGGGGTGAGGGCTTGATCTGTCACATCGGTTTTCCAGGGAGCATCGGCCCAAACCTTGCCACGGCTCAGTTCGGCTTGCCAAACAGCATCGGCAGCTGGCGCGGCCCGCGCACCGTGCCTTCCGACCAGGTCACCCGGCCGGCCGGGTCCAGCCTGAATTCGGGAATGCGCTTCAGCCATTCCTCAATCGCGACCGTCATTTCCATGCGCGCCAGATTGGAGCCGACGCAGCGGTGGATGCCAAGGCCGAACGCGGCGTGGCGATTTTCCCGGCGGTCGATCACGACCTTGTCGGCATCCGGAAACATCTGGGGATCGCGATTGGCGGCGGGGAACGACAACAGTACCATGTTGCCCGGTTTGATCGGGCAGCCGCTGACCACCGTCTCCTTCATCACCTCGCGCGCCATGGTGACCGGCGAATAGGCGCGCAGCAATTCCTCCACCGCGGTCGGCATCAGGGCGGGCTCCGCGATCAAGCGCGCACGATCGGCCGGCGCCTTTGCCAGATGCCACAGCGAGGCGCCGATCGCGCTCCAGGTGGTGTCGATGCCGGCGATCAGGATCAGCCGCAGCGACCCCAGCACATGCATATCCGACAACGGCTGGCCGTTCTTGTCCTTGGCTTTCATCAGTGTGGAGATCAGATCGTCAGTGGGCTGCTGCTTGCGGCGCTCGAGATGGCCGGCGAAATATTCGGTCATCTCCTGCACGCCGCGCATCAGGGCGGCGTCATCCTTGATGCCGAGCTCCAGGATTTCATGAATCCATTTGATGAAGAGGTCGCTGTCGCGTTGTGGAATGCCGAGCATGTGGGCGATGGTGCGAACCGGAATGTGTTTGGTGTAGCGCGCTGCCGCGTCGCATTTTCCCTCATCGATGAATTCGTCGATCAGTTCGTTGCAGATGGCGCGAACCCGCGGTTCCAGCTTTTTCATCGCATCCGGCGTGAACGGCGGCAGCAGCAGCTGTTTGGCGGGCTTGTGCTCGGGCGGGTCGGAGGTAATCGGCGGGGCGTGGCCGGGGACCTCGGGCCGGACGTCGCGCACCAGCACCCGGCGCGAGGAAAAATGCTCGGTATCGTGCGCGATCTCCCGCACCGCTTCATAGGTCGTCGGCAGGTAGCAGCCGAGGAAGCGTTCGGTATGGA
Source organism: uncultured Alphaproteobacteria bacterium (assembly GCA_963736075.1). Classification (GTDB taxonomy): domain Bacteria; phylum Pseudomonadota; class Alphaproteobacteria; order Rhizobiales; family Xanthobacteraceae; genus Bradyrhizobium. The sequence goes on from CAVTNW010000043.1 coordinate 284,023, forward strand.
CCACCGGGCTTTGGGCCCTCAATTCGTCCCAGATCGGAAAGGGATTTTCGGTCCAGCGCGGGTCGGTATGGTCGAAATCGTGCAACCAGTCGGTGACGGGGGCATGATCGGACATTGGAACGAGTTCCTTCTGTTGAATCGGTTTCATTCCTCGATCACGTCGATCGCAAATTCCGGACAATTGGCCTTGGCGAGCCAGGCCTTGTCCTCGAGCCCCTCGGGCACCGAGCCGTCACCGGCCTCGTGCGCATTGCCGAATTCGTCGAGTTCGAACAGCTCAGGCGCCAGCGACTTGCAGCGGGCATGGCCCTGGCATTTCTCCGGGTCGACGTGGACCTTCAATTTTCGAGTCATGGCTGCGCTCCCTCGTGGCTGCGTCGATTGTTCGAGCGTTGATGATTGGGCTTCGATTATAGCGGTGCGTCCGTCCTGCGCCAGCGCTCAAATCCTCGGATCGATCGGCGTCGTGCCGCGCAGCCCCAGGATATCCTCCAGGACTTTCGCGCCGGCGAGCAGCCTGGCCTCGCTGCGCGGCGGTGCCACCATCTGCAGTCCGACCGGCAGGCCGGTAGCGGTGAACCCGCACGGCAACGACAGTGCCGGGCAGCAGACCAGCGTGATCGCATAGACGATCCCCAGCCACTCGACATAATTGTCGAACTTGTGTCCTGCGCATTCGCTGAGATAGCGCTGCTCGATCGGAAAGGGTGCGACGATGGTCGCTGGCGTCAGCAACAGATCATAGCTCTGGAAGAATTCGAGCACGCGCTCGGTCATCGCAACGCGCTGCGCCTCCGCGCGCGCGATTCTCTCGACCGAAAGCTCGAGGCCTTGCTCGATGTTCCAGATCACTTCGGGTTTGAGCTGATCGCGGTGGCTCCGCAGCAGCGCCGCCTTGCTGATCGCGAAGTCGAAGGCGCGCAGCACGTGGAAGCATTCATGGGCCTCGCGCAGGTCCGGATGTGCTTCCTCGACGATGGCGCCAGCTTCGCTAAAACGCGAAGCCGCCTTGCGGGTGATGGCTGCCACCTCGGGGTCCACCGGCGTGATGCCGAGATCGGGCGAATAAGCGACGCGTTTTGGCTTGTTGCCGGAGCGCGCCGCTGCCAGGAACGAGGTCGCCGGCGCGGGCAGCGAGAGCGGATCGGCCGGATGTTCGCCGCTCATGGCATCGAGCAGCAGCGCCAGATCCTCGATGCCGCGCGCCATCGGGCCCTGGACACCGAGCGTGCGGTCGATCTTGAACGCGGGACTATGGGCGACGCGGCCGATGCTCGGCCGCAGGCCGACGACGCCGCAGAAGCTTGCGGGGTTGCGCAGCGAGCCGCCCATGTCGGAGCCGTGGGCGAGCCATGCCATGCCGGTGGCGAGCGCCACCGCGGCGCCGCCCGAGGAGCCGGCGGCGGACCGCGACAGATCCCAGGGGTTGAGGGTGGCGCCGAAGACTTCGTTGAAGGTGTTGGCGCCGGCGCCGAATTCCGGGGTATTGGATTTGGCGTAGATCACGCCGCCCTGGCCTTCGAGATGTTCGACCAACAGATCAGACCGCGCCGGGATGTTGTCGCGGAAGATCGGCGAGCCCTGCGTCGAGCGGACGCCCTCGACATCCGCAAGGTCCTTGATCGGCACCGGCAGGCCGGCCAGCAGGCCGCGCTCGCCGAGCGGTTTCTGCATCAGGGCTTTGGCATGAGCTCTGGCGCGATCGAAGCAGCGCGTCGGCAGGGCGTTCACCTGGCCATCGACCTCGGCGATCCGCTGCTCCAGCACGTCGAGCAGATCGAGCGGCGTGATGTCGCCTGTATTGAGTTTATCGACGATGGCGCAGGCCGTCGCCCGCACCAACTCCTGATCCGATGCCACATCCAACTCCCGAAATGTTTCCGCTGAAGGCGGCGGATTGATTAGCCCTGTAGACCATTTTCCGGCAAATTGACAACGCGCCAGGGCGCGCCGCAATGGAGAATTGAGCATGCCAACGCCGTTCGATGCGCCGGACTGGGGCAGCATGAGCCAGGGAGATCGCGATCAGGGCCTCAACAATGGCGCTGCCGTGGCTGACAGCGCTGACATCGTCGCCGGCTGGGAGCGGCGTTCGCAGGAAATGCGCGAGCGATATCCCGCTCATCTCGACCTCCGCTATGGCCCGCGTGAGCGCAACCGGATCGATTTCCTCAGGGCGCGCGAGGGCGCGCCAACGCTCCTGTTCATTCATGGCGGCTACTGGCAGCACCGCGCCAAGGAAGTCTTCACGCTGGTCGCTACGGGGCCGATGGTGCACGGCATCAACGTCGCGCTGATCGGCTACACGCTGGCGCCGGACGCGACCCTTGATGCGATCGTCGCAGAAATCCACGATGGCATCGACTTCCTGGCGACCCAATTGCCTGGGCTCGGCGGCAACTCCAGCGGGATCATTGTTTCCGGTTGGTCCGCCGGCGGCCATCTCACCGCGATGGCGCTGTCGCATCCTTTTGTCAAAGCAGGCCTCGGTATCAGCGGCATCTACGACCTTGAGCCGATCCGCCACAGCTATCTCAACGCCAAGCTCGGGCTTGACGGGGCAATGTCGCGCCGCAACTCGCCGGCGCTGCAAGCAAGCGGGCCGGCCAAACCGCTGGCGCTGGTCGCGGGCAGTGCTGAACTGCCGCTGCTGCGCAGGCAGACCGCCGATTTCGCCGGTCATCGCGCCAGATGCGGCCTGCCGGTGAGCTATGAGGAGATCGCGAGCGCCAACCATTTTACGATTCTGAACGAAATGATCTCGCCCGAGGGCAGGATCACGATGTTGATCCGGCAACTGTTCGAGCGGACGGCTGGGTAGTTGAGCGATGCTCGCTCGGTCCTCATCCCGAGGAGCGAGCCCTCGGGCTCGCGTCTCGAAGGATGGCCGCTTGCACCGTCGTCTGCTGCCATCCTTCGAGACGCATCGCTCGCGCGATGCTCCTCAGGATGAGGATGGGAGTATGCCGATATGATGAGAACTTCGAAATCGCTCAACTACCCCCAACCTGCACTGATGCCGCCGTCGACGGTGTAGATCACCCCCGACGTATAGCCAGATCGGTCGGAGGCAAGGAAGGCCATCAGGTCGCCGATTTCACGGGCATAGGCGGGGCGGCCGAGCGGCAGGCCTTTCTGAAATTCCGTGTAGCGGTTCTCGTCGCCGAACTGGTTCTTGGCGCGGGTCTTCAGCAGCGTGACGTGACGGTCGGTGCCAACCGGACCGGGATTGATGCCGACCACGCGGATATTGTCGGCGAGGCTCTTGCTGCCGAGCGCGCGGGTGAAGGCCATCAGGGCCGCGTTCCCGGCGCTGCCGCAGATGTAGTTGGCATCGAATTTCTCGCCGGCGGCGCCGATATCGTTGACGATCACGCCATGGCCGCGCGCCTTCATCTTCGCGTAGATCGCCCGGGTCAGGTTGATGTAGCCGAACACCTTGAGATCCCAGGCGTGGCGCCATTTGGCTTCGTCGATGATGTCGATGCTGCCACCGGGGATGTCGCCGGCATTGTTGACGAGGATGTCGATATCGGTGGCATCCTTGGCGAGCCGGGCCAGGTCGTTGGGGTTGCGCAGGTCGGTGACGTGCACTGAAGCGTCAATCTGATGGGCTGAGCGCAGCCGCTCGGCCAACGCCTTGAGCTGCTCACCGTTGCGGGCAGCTAGCATCAGATGCGCGCCTTCTTCGGCAAAGGCTTCGGCGGCGGCGGCGCCGATGCCCTTCGACGCGCCCGTGATCAGGACGCGTTTGCCGCGCAAATGGAGATCCATGGGGAATACTCGCTTTTAAAGAGGGGGAGGGAGCAGAAAAGGTAGGCTTTGGCCGGCGCCGGGGTCAACATCGCAGTGCAGCGTTGCGCCCAGGCCGGGTTTGGTCCATTCAAGCGCCGCACAGGTGGGTTGCCGGAAGAGGCAAGTCAAAGGGGATTTCCCATGAGCAGCCAAAAACACTATCGGATCGCGGTCATTCCCGGCGACGGCATCGGCAAGGAGGTGATGCCGGAAGGCTTGCGGGTCTTGGAGCAGGCTGCGAAACGACACGGCGTCAGCGTGCATTTCGATCATTTCGATTTCGCCTCCTACGACTACTACGAAAAGCACGGCGAGATGATGCCAGAAGCCTGGAAGACGAAAATCGGCCAGCACGACGCGATCTATTTTGGCGCGGTCGGCTGGCCCGCGAAAATCCCCGATCACATTTCCTTGTGGGGGTCATTGATCAAATTCCGCAGGGAGTTCGATCAGTACGTCAATCTCCGCCCGGTGCGGCTGATGCCGGGGGTGCCCTCGCCACTGGCCGGCCGCAAACCCGGCGACATCGATTTCTGGGTGGTGCGCGAAAACACCGAGGGCGAATATTCCTCCGTGGGCGGGCGGATGTTTCCGGACACCGAGCGCGAGTTCGTCACCCAGCAGACGGTCATGACCCGGATCGGCGTCGATCGCATTTTGAAATTCGCGTTCGAGCTGGCGCAATCGCGCCCCAAACGGCATCTGACCTCGGCGACCAAGTCGAACGGCATTTCGATCACCATGCCCTATTGGGACGAGCGGGTGGAGGCGATGGCGAAGAGCTATCCGTCCGTGAAATGGGACAAGTATCACATCGACATTCTCACCGCGAATTTCGTGCTGCATCCGGACTGGTTCGATGTCGTGGTCGGCTCCAACCTGTTCGGCGATATCCTCTCCGATCTCGGCCCGGCCTGCACCGGCACCATCGGGATCGCACCCTCGGGCAACATCAACCCGGAGGGCAATTTCCCGTCGGTGTTCGAGCCGGTGCACGGCTCGGCGCCCGATATCGCCGGCCAGGGCATCGCCAACCCAATCGGCATGATCTGGTCCGGCGCCATGATGCTCGACCATCTCGGCGAGAAGGACGCCGCCGCCGCAATTCTGAGCGCGATCGAGCGCACCCTCGGCGAACGCACGCTGCGCACCCGCGATCTCGGCGGCAACGCCGACACGACGGCCTGCGGCAAGGCGGTGGCGGAGATGGTGGAGTAAGGTGCCGGTTGGAGCGATCGCGGGGTCCGCCAAGTCATCAGGCGCGCGAACGCGTGCCCAACGTTAAGATACGATCTGGTGATGGAAAGCAAACATCTGCTCTAACCGTCTCGCTTTTCGCTTGCGGAGTTGCGCACCTCGGCTACCACTCGAGCCTCCGCCGCGAACGGCATGAGGAACGCCGACAAATCTCGAACCACATCGGCAAGCGAACCAGGCTGAAAGGCCACGTCCTCCGCGAACGAATTCCACTGCTGTATCTTTGCGGGGTCCTCGGCGAACGCGGGCGTCAGCGCATCCGGGGCTTCGGTAGGAACTTCCGTCTTGCGTCGGGCGAAAGTCGCGGCAATTGCCCGTGCAAGGCGATCGCCCTCGAACTCAAAGGTTCGCGACAGAACCCAGATATCATAAAGGTCCTTCATGCGGCTATTGGCGCGGCCGAGCATCACCAGCGCCTGAAACTTCTCGGCGACGACGGTCTCTCGCACATATGCGCGGAGACGGGGCGCCGGAAAATCGAGCAAGACCGGCAAATCAATCTCTGCGAGACCCGGTTCAGTAGCGTCACCGAAACCAATATCAATCACGACTCTGACGCGCGCGCCGTCCATGGTCGCGTTGGTCTTGATGCGGAGCCCGCCATATTCCAACTCCTCGCGAACGCGGTCAATCTCAAGGCCTTCGATATCGAAGGCAACGGCATCTTCGAACGGGGCAGCGCAGATTTCCTGGAAGATGCTGACCGTCTTGGCTGCGTCGGGATCGCCGAAGCCCAACAAGTCAAGGTCTTGGGTTGGTCGCAGCGGATCGGCAAACCATTTTGTAATCAGTATCGCGCCTTTCAAGGCGAAGCGGTCACGATATTCTGTTTGACTCAACCGGTAGAGCAACCGTTCAAGCACGTAGTGGGTCAGCACTTGCTGAAAAGTCTGATTGCGTTCCCGCGCTATGTTCTGGAGGCGCGCCCGCACCGAAGCGCCGATGTTGCGAATGGGCTCACGCATTGGCGGTCATGGCTTCCAGATAGGGTCGCACCACTTTCCATACTCCGCCGTCCGCAGCGTAGCGCGCGATTTCAGATGGCGTCGCCTTGCGCCGCCGCAGCGCCTCGCGCAGACCTTCGAGCGCCAAATTGAGGCCGGGGCTTTTCTGATAGCGCTTGCCGGCGCGCTGGCGATAGCGAAAAAGATCGACGACCGTTTTTGCAGGACTGTAGATGCGCACATGCACACCATCGATCAGATGTTCTTCCACACCCGACCGAAGCATCTTGTCCCTGAACCGCACAAATTGTAGCGGTGGGCGATCCGCGGTCGGCCGGCGGTCCTTGGGGCCAATAGCCATCCACACGCGCGAGGGCATGGTATCCGTCAGTTCATGAAACGCGAGCGCTGTCACGAGGCAGATAACGCCTTTCGGCACGAGCTTGGCAGCTTCCGCGAGCGAATGGTTGACGTCAAGCGATGCGCCGGGAAGCTGATAGAGACCGCGGCCAAGCCGCAGGATCAGTCCCTTTTCTTTCATTCGCGACACGGTCGTGGCGGTGACACCCGCCTCGACCAACTCGGACGACCGGACAATTCCCCGCTCCTTGAGCAGGGAAATGGTGCGGTCCCGTTGACGATAGGGTATGGGAGCCATGGTCGAATTATGGTACAAAACGTCGGATATATCAAGTTTATACCCGACAATTCGTATCGTAGTCGAAATGAGCATACGGGAGTGTGGTCTTCCAGTTTGGTTACGCAGCGGCCACGGCGCCAATGCCGGTGCGCCGGCCCGAGTGTGAGGCTCCTTGTTGGTCACAGACTCATTTCATCCGGAAGCGAAACGTCGTTGCTGACCTCAACGTCCTTCGTCAGCTCACGCGCTTCGGCGATGCGCGTAGTCGAAAGCGGCTGGATGCGGTCGGGCGACTGCGCAATCTTGCGATCGAGAAAGCTCAGAAAGGCATAATCGTATCGACTTCGCTCTATCTTGCCGTTTAGAGCACCATTTTACGCCAACTGGAGCCCACCAAGAATGATAGGCCATCGGCTCAAGCCCGGCTCACTTTCAACCGTGCCGTCTGAGACTCTGCCCACCCTTCGCCCTGGATGTCACCCCTTCGCAATCCGCCGGCAATGCTCCCATGCCGCCGCAATCAGGTTCTCGCTGGCCTCCGGGGTGCGGAAGGCCGAATGCGCCGACAAGGTCACGTTCGGCAGTTTGGTCAGCGGGTGATCGGCCGGCAGCGGCTCGATGTTGAAGACGTCGAGCGCGGCGTGCCGGATCTGGCCCGATTGCAGCGCCTCGATCATCGCGGCTTCGTCGACCAATAGGCCGCGCGCGGTGTTGACCAGGATGGCGCGGGGTTTCATCGCCGCGATGCGCTCGCGCGACAGGAAGCCGTGGGTTTCGTCGTTCAGCAACAGATGCAGCGAGACCACGTCGCTGTGCGCCAGCAGCGTATAGATGTCGACAAAATCGACGCCGGCAAATGGCTTCGGCGACCGGTTCCAGGCAATGACGCGCATGCCGCTGCCGAGCGCGATGCGCGCGACTTCGGCGGCGATGCCGCCGAACCCGATCAGCCCCAGGGTCTTGCCGGTGAGCTGCATGCCGTCCTCGCGCAGCCATTGGCCTTGGCGCATCTCTCGGTCCATTTGGGTGATGCCGCGCGCGGCCGCCCACATCAGCGCGATGGTGGCTTCGGCCACCGCGGTGTCGCCATAGCCCCTGATCAAATGAACTGTGATCCCGAGCTCGGCGAGCTCGTCGGGATTCATGTAGCTGCGCGCGCCGGTACCCAAGAACACCACATGCTTCAGGCCGATGCAGCGTCGTGCCACATCCGTCGGCAACGCCGTGTGATCGATGATGGCAATCTCGGCGCCGTCGAGCGCCGCGGGCATCTGGTCCGGCGCGAGGTCGGCGTTGCGATTGACGCTCACCGGGGGATCACCGGCCTTTTCCTGCCGCTCGAAAATCGCCGCCAGTGATCCGTTGGCATCGACAAAAACTCCGCGCACCAAAATCTCCTATGAAGCGATGCCGGCGAGCGCCAGCACGGTATGCATCAGGACATTGGCTCCCGCCGTGCAGTCGGCCTGAGTTGCGTCTTCGAGCTCGTTGTGGCTGACGCCGTCCTTGCAGGGGACGAACACCATGGCCGCGGGAATGATGGTGTTGAGGTTGCAGGCATCGTGACCGGCGCCGGAGGTGATGCGGCGATGGGAATAGCCGAGCTTGCGCGCGGCATTCTCCACCGCATCAATCAGTTTGGCGTCGAAATGGGTCGGCGGCTTGTGCCAGACCAGATCGAGCGTGATCTCGACCTTGCGCCGCGCCGCGATTTCGGCCACTGCCGCGCGGAGCTCGCGGTCGAGCGCCTCCATGATATCAGCATCGGCGCTGCGGCAATCCACCGTAAAGGCGATTTCACCGGGGATGACGTTGCGCGACGGTTTGGCGATAACGGCCTCCCCGATGGTCCCGACCGCGTTGGGGCCATGCTTGATGGCGATGCGCTCCATGGCCAGCACGATCTCCGACAGGGTCGCGAGCGCATCGCGGCGCAGCGGCATCGGCGTCGAGCCGGCATGGCTTTCAAAGCCGACAATCCGGCCGTCATACCACAGCACGCCCTGGCCGGAATCGACCACGCCGATGGTCTTGGCTTCCGCCTCCAGGATCGGGCCTTGCTCGATGTGCAACTCGACAAAGCCAGAAAATTTTTGTCGGCCCACAAGGCTGTCGCCACGGTAGCCGATGCCATCGAGCGCCTCGGCCACCGTGATGCCGTCGGCATCCCGGCGCGACAGGATATCGTCGGTCGTGAAGGCTCCGACATAGGCGGCGGAAGCCATCATCGCCGGAGCGAAGCGCGATCCTTCCTCGTTGGTCCAATTGACGATGCAGATCGGGCTTTCGGTCTCGATCCTGGCATCGTTCAACGTACGCACGACTTCGAGCGCGGCAAGCGTTCCCAAAACGCCGTCGAACTTGCCGCCGGTCGGCTGGGTGTCGAGGTGCGAGCCGAGGCCCACCGGTAGCCTCGACATGTCGCGGCCGCGGCGAAGCCCGAACATCGAACCAAGCCTATCGATGTGGACCTCAAGGCCGGCCGCTTCACAGGCGGTTCTGAACCAGTCGCGCACCTGTTTGTCCTCGGGGCCCAGCGTCAGCCGCCGAACGCCGCCCTTCGGCGTGGCGCCGAATTTTGCGGTTTCGAAAATGGTGTCCCAGAGACGGGCGGAATCGATCTGCAGGTTGGATGCGGCCTGGCTCATGCGAGTTTCCGTAAACCATTCGAATGCGTGATCTCGAGCATTCCTTTCAATGACGCGCCGACAGCGGCGCGTCAACCAAGGCGCAGGATTGCAGCACTGCCGCCGGCGAGATCGGCCACCCGTTCGGCTTCCCAATTTTGCAGGCAGTCCGCCCCTTTGTAGGCACCGCCAGCGAGTTCGGTCCCCTTCGGGCTGTTTCGTGATGTCAATACCAATTTAGAAAAATATTTATGTTCACTATTGGTTCGAAGCGGTCTATAAACTTTGTTGTCTTATCCCACAAAGAGGGGCGTATCGCGATCGTCAGGAAACGCGGGATGAGATGCGGTGGACGCGGCAGCGTCAGGCGTGCGGTGGGTCGCAGGGCGAGGGGCGGAATGCCCATTCGTGAGCGATACCTGGCATGATAGACGACGGCGCTGAAGCGTACGGGGAAGGCGTGTGGTCCTGGCACCCAAGGCTGGTGTCAAGTCTTCGGAGGATGCGTTCGGCTCAACCGGGTCGGACCAACCTTAATCCGAAGGCGACGGTGGCAATAGAGCTTATCTCGCCGGGGAGAGCACGTTGATAAACCGTAAAACCATTGCGTGGGGAATGCCGGATGATCCGGTGCCTCGCACTACCTCGTGTGCGTACGGCCGCTTTCTTTGCACACGAGCCGCGGGTGCTTCTGGGCATCGCGGCATTCCCCGCGCCCTCTTTATCTCGAGGGCGAGACGTTCCAGCAAAATCCCGGGCGCTTGGCGCCGCGGGGCGTTTAGGCGCGTCTGAATTTCGTTATGCCCGGGCGAAGTTCCGGGCATCCACGTCTTTCCTTCTTCGGCGCGGCAAAGACGTGGATGGCCGGGCCTTCGCCGCGCCGAAGGGGCTTCGGCCGCGCGGGCGGGACGAGCCCGGCCATAACGAAATTTGGAGTCGTGCCAGCGGATGTTTCTCGCGCGGACAAGTGATAGAACCGATTTCATGACGGTCGAGATATACACAGGAAGCGACCATGACCATTTTAGTGGCAGAGCAGCCAGCACGCAGCGGTGAAACAGAACTCGCAAGCCTGCGGGCGCGCTTGGCGTGCCGGGCGGGTATGGCTTCTACCACGGCGGGCGTCGCCAACGGTTTTGTTCAGGGCAATCTGGCGATCCTGCCGGAGCAACTGGCGGCTTCTTTTCACCGCTTCTGCCAACTCAATCCAAAGCCATGTCCGATCATCGGCCTGTCCGAGGTCGGCAATCCCCGGATACCCTCGCTCGGCATCGACCTGGACATCCGCACCGACCTGCCGCGTTATCGCGTCTGGCGCAACGGCTCAGTGCTGGAGGAGCCGACCGACATATTGGCGCACTGGCGCGACGACATGGTCGCGTTCGTGCTCGGATGCTCGTTTTCGTTCGAGGAAGCGCTGATGGCGGATGACCTGCCGATCCGCCACATCGAGCGCGGCGTGCGCGTACCGATGTACCGCAGCAACATCGCATGCACCCCGTCGGGTCCGTTCGCCGGCCCGATGGTGGTATCGATGCGGCCGTTCAAGCCCAAGGACGCGATCCGCGCGGTGCAGATCACCTCGCGATTTCCTGCCGTGCATGGCGCGCCGGTTCATCTCGGTCATCCGCATTTGATCGGCATTGCCGATATTACAAAACCCGACTACGGCGACGCGGTGCCGGTGGAAGCGGACGAGATTCCCGTTTTCTGGGCCTGCGGGGTGACGCCGCAAGCGGTGATCGCGGCAGCGAAGCTGCCGTTTGCGATCACCCATGCGCCGGGCCTGATGCTGGTGACCGATCTGAAGAACTCGCAATTGGCTGCGCTTTAATGGGCAGTGCGTGCTGTTCTTTGAGGCTTTACCCTAAGCCTCAATCGCTTCATCGATAATGGCCGATCATAGAGGATCCCGTAAATGACCATTACCCGCCGCGACGTATTGCTCGGAGCCACTGCCAGCGCTGCGCTGTTGCCAATCGCTGCCCGCGCAGAGGCAGCAGAAGTAAAGATCGGTATCATCTATCCGTTTTCGGGCTCCAGCGCGCAGATCGGCGTCGATGCCCAGAAGGCGTTCGGGACCGCCGCCGAGGTCATCAACAACAAATATGATTTTGATCTGCCGCTGGCGCGCACCGAGGGGTTGCCCGGTCTCGGCGGCGCCAAGGTGCAATTGGTGTTTGCCGATCACCAGGCCGATCCGCAGAAGGGGCGCGCCGAGGCCGAACGCTTGATCACCCAGGAAAAAGTCTGTGCCATCATCGGCACCTATCAGAGCGCGGTGGCGGTGACGGTCAGCGCGATCTGCGAGCGCTATCAGATCCCCTTCCTCTCCGCCGACAACTCCTCACCCAGCCTGCATCGCCGCGGCCTGAAATTCTATTTCCGCGCCGCGCCCCATGACGAGATGTTCTCGGGCGCCATGTTCGACTTCTTCGATGCCATGAAGAAGAAGGGCACCAAAATCGACACGCTCTCGCTGTTCCACGAGGATACCATCTTTGGCACCGATTCCGGCAATGCCCAGCTCAAGCTCGCCGGCGAGCGCGGCTACAAGGTGCTGGCCGATATCAAGTATCGCGCCAATTCGCCGTCGCTGTCGGCCGAAGTGCAGCAGCTCAAGGCCGCCAATGCCGACGTGCTGATGCCGTCGAGCTACACCACCGACGGCATCCTCCTGGTCAAGACCATGGCCGAGCTCGGCTACAAGCCCAACGCCATTGTCGCGCAGGACGCCGGCTTCTCCGAGAAAGCGCTCTATGATGCGGTCGGCGACAAGCTCGAAGGCGTGATCTCTCGTGGCAGCTTTTCGCTCGACCTCGCCGCCAAGCGGCCGATGGTGGGCGCGATCAACGCCCTATTCAAGGAGAAGTCGGGCAAGGATCTGAACGATTTCTCGTCCCGGCAGTTCATGGGGCTGATCGTGATGGCGGACGCCATTAATCGCGCCAAGTCCATCGACGGCGACAAGATCCGCGAAGCACTGGTGGCGACCGACATGCCCGGCGATGTCACCATCATGCCGTGGAAGCGGGTCAAGTTCGACGCCATGGGCCAGAACAACGATGCCGATCCGGTGCTGCTGCAATATATCGGCAACAAGTTCGTCACCATCTACCCGCCGCAGGCCGCCGTCGCCGAAGCCGTCTGGCCGATGAAGTAGGTTGCGGTTGACGCGTCATATCGAGTCCAACTTTCAAACAGGGCGCCCACAAGGGGCGCCCATACGCAATTCGGATATCGGTAGCGGCGACCCTTGTGGTCGCCCTGCTTCCGCGTCCTCGCATGCGGAGCAAGCGCCGTGACCGCCGCAACCATCTTCCAGTCTCTCGCCAGCGGCTTCTTGATGGGGCTGTTGTACGGCCTGATCGCCGTCGGTCTGGCGCTGATCTTCGGCCTGATGGACGTGGTCAACTTCGCCCATGGCGAATTCCTCATGATCGCGATGTACGCGACGTTTTTCCTGTTCGCCTACCTCGCGCTCGATCCCTTGCTGGCGGCGCCGCTGGTGGCCGCCGCGCTGTTTGTGTTCGGCGCGATCGTCTATCTCCTGATCGTGCGTTTCGCGGTGCGCGCCAAAGCCAATGCCGGCATGGTGCAGATCTTTTCCACCTTCGGCCTCGCCATCGTCATGCGCGGCCTGGCGCAATTCTTCTTTACGCCGGACTATCGCAGCGTGACGCATTCATGGCTGGGCGGCAAGACCGTCTCGATCGCGGGCATCTTTCTGCCGGTGCCGCAGCTCGCCGGCGCGCTGGTGTCGATCGCGGCATTCGCGGGCCTCTACTTCTTCATCAACCGCACCGATTTCGGCCGCGCGCTGGAAGCGACCCGCGAGGACGCCGGCGCGGTGGCGCTGGTCGGCATCGACAAGAACAAGTTGTTCGCGCTGGGCTGGGGCCTCGGCGCGGCCCTGGTAGGCTTGGCCGGCGCCGTGATGGCGATGTTCTTCTACATCTATCCCGATGTCGGCGCCTCGTTCGCGCTGATTGCCTATGTCACGGTGGCGCTGGGCGGCTTCGGTAGCGTGTTCGGGGCGTTTGCCGGCGGCATCCTCGTCGGCCTGGTCGAAGCCTCCACTACCTTGATCCTGCCGCCGTCGCTGAAGTCGGTCGGCATCTATGCGGTCTATCTCCTGGTCGTGTTCATCCGGCCGCGCGGCCTGTTCGGATCGATCTGATGGACAAGACCTTTGCCCGGCGCCGCCGCCGCGATCTCATCACGGCGCTCGGCCTGGCGGTCATTGCCGCGCTGGTGCCGTTGTTCGTCAGCGACGTCTACGTCCAGAACATCATGGTCCTGACCCTGATGTACGCGGCGTTGTCGCAGAGCTGGAATATTCTCTCCGGCTACTGCGGGCAGATCTCGCTCGGCCATGCCCTCTATTTCGGGCTCGGCGCCTACACCACCGCGCTGCTATTTACAAAGTTCGGCGTGCTGCCCTGGTTCGGCATGATCGCTGGCGGGCTGATATCGGCTGGTATCGCGATGGTGCTCGGCTATCCCTGCTTTCGCCTGCGCGGCCACTACTTCGTCATTGCCACCATCGTCATTGCCGAAACCGCCTTGCTGTTGTTCCAGAACTGGGATTGGGCCGGCGCCGCGCTGGGCATCGACATACCGGTGCGGCACGACAGCTGGCTCACCTTCCAATTCACCCGCAGCAAGCTGCCGTATTTCTATTTCGCGCTTGCCCTGGCCGCCGTCGCTTGGCTCGTGACCTTCTGGCTGGAAGATTCAAAGTGGAGCTATTGGTGGCGGGCGGTGAGGGATAACTCGGAGGCGGCCGAGAGCCTCGGCGTCGTCGTGTTCAATTCCAAGATGGGGGCGGCCGCGGTGTCGGCCTTTCTCACCGCGGTCGGCGGCAGTTTCTATGCGCAGTTCGTATCCTACATCGATCCCGAAAGCGTGATGGGTTTTCAATTCTCGCTGCTGATGGCGCTGCCCGCCGTGGTGGGCGGCATCGGCACCCTGTGGGGACCGGTGCTCGGGGCTGTCATTCTGATTCCGCTCACTGAACTGACCCGCTCCTATATCGGCGGCTCCGGCCGTGGCGTCGACCTGATCGTCTACGGCACCCTGATCGTGCTGATCTCGCTGGCCCGGCCGCAAGGACTGGTTGGATTGTTCGCGCCAGGGCGCAAGGGAACGGCGCGATGACACCGTTATTGGAAATACGCGGCGTCTCGCAGCAATTCGGCGGCCTGATTGCCAACAGCGACATCTCGATTGCGGTCGGGCGCGGCGAGATCGTCGGACTGATCGGCCCCAATGGCGCCGGCAAGTCGACGCTGTTCAACCTGATCGCGGGCGTGGCGCCGCCGACCGAAGGTTCGATCTGGTTCGATGGCGAAGACGTCACCGCGCTGCCGGCGGCGCAGCGCTGCCGGCGCGGCATCGCGCGCACCTTCCAGGTCGTAAAAAGCTTCGAGACCATGAGCGTGATCGACAACGTCATCGTCGGCGCGCTGGCCCGCACCACCATCATGCGCGAGGCCCGCCGCAAGGCCTGGGACGTACTGGAATTTGCTGGCCTGGCCGCTCGCGCCGAGGTGCCGGCCGCCGATCTCATTCCTTCGGAAAAGCGAAGGCTCGAGGTCGCTCGCGCGCTCGCGACCGGGCCGAAGCTGTTGCTGCTCGACGAAGTGCTCACCGGCCTGACGCCGATCGAGGCGCAAAGCGGCGTCGAACTGGTGCGCAAGGTGCGCGCCACTGGCGTCACCGTGCTTATGGTCGAGCATGTCATGGAGATCGTGATGCCGCTGGTCGATCGCGCTATCGTGCTCGATCTCGGCAAGGTGCTGGTCGAAGGCAGGCCCGCGGAGATCGTTCGTCATCCGAAAGTGATCAGCGCCTATCTCGGGGATCGTCATGCTGTCGGTGCATGAGGTGACTACCGCCTACCAGGGATTGGTGGCGATCTCTGGAGTTTCGATCGATGTCGCCAGGGGCGAGATCGTGTGCGTTGCCGGCGCCAACGGCGCTGGCAAGTCGACCCTGATCAAATCCATTGCCGGTGCGGAGCGGCCGCGCTCCGGCACCGTCACTTTCGATGGCGCGCGCATCGACGGCCTGGCGCAACATCTGATCACCTCGCGCGGCATCGCCTATGTTCCGGAAAATCGAAGACTGTTTCCGCGGCTGTCGGTGCACGACAATCTCAGGCTGGGCAGCTACCTCTATCGCGGCAAGACGGATCGCGACGGGCCGCTGAAGCTGGTATTCAAGCTCTTTCCGCGGCTCTCCGAACGCCTGGATCAGCGCGCCGAAACCTTGAGCGGCGGCGAACAGCAGATGCTGGCGATCGGCCGCGCGTTGATGACGCGGCCAAGGCTCTTGATGCTGGACGAGCCGTCGCAGGGCATCATGCCGAAGCTGGTCGACGAGATCTTTGCGGCGGTCAAACAGATCCGCGACGCCGGCATGACCGTCCTGATCGTCGAACAGCGCATCGTCGAATGCCTCGATATCGCCGACCGCGCCTACATCCTGCAGACCGGGCGGGTGCTGATGCAGGGCGCAGCTGCTGATATCAAGCGCAATCCCGACGTGCGCAAGGCGTATCTGGGGCTCTAGTCGTGGCTGTGCACCGTCAATTTCAGTCCGAAGGCCTTCGACAGATCTTCCACCTGCGCCGGCGTCAGAAAGCGCGGGTTCAGGCCGCGCAGCAGCAGATAGAGCTTGGCGGTCTCTTCCAGTTCCTCGATGGCATAGACCGCGGCCTCCAGCGTGTCGCCAGCCACCACGGGGCCGTGATTGGCGAGCAGCACGGACGAATAGTTTCCCGCCAATCCCTTGATGGCATCGGCCACTGCCGGATCGCCCGGCCGGTAGTAAGGCAACAGCGCGGTCAGACCGCATTTCATGAGATAGTAGGGCGTCAGCGGCGGCAGCGCGGCACGCGGGTCGATTTCGGGCAGCATCGACAGCGCCACCGAATGAGTCGAATGCAGGTGCACCACCGCGCCGGCACTGCTCCGCGTCTGGTACAGGGCCGTATGCAGCGGCACTTCCTTGGTTGGGGCGTCGCCGGATTGAAGCCGGCCGTCCGCGCCAAGCCGCGACAGCCGCGCCGGGTCGAGCGATCCGAGCGAGCAGTTGGTCGGCGTCGTCAAATAGCCGCCGTCCTCCAGCCTGGTGCTGATATTGCCCGAGGAGCCCGGCGTCAGCCCGCGTTCGAACAGGGATCGGCCCAAGCGGCAGATATCTTCCCGAACCTTGCTCTCGCGCATCTGAGGTTTCCTTGGCAGCCTCGT
This sequence comes from uncultured Alphaproteobacteria bacterium, assembly GCA_963736075.1. GTDB lineage: Bacteria > Pseudomonadota > Alphaproteobacteria > Rhizobiales > Xanthobacteraceae > Bradyrhizobium. The sequence goes on from CAVTNW010000043.1 coordinate 300,542, forward strand.
TTTTTGCTTTCTGTCATGCTTTGGCAGCGCGGCCAAGGCGTGATACGCAAGGCGTCAAGGTCGTCCCGAGATCGGCCGCCAGCAACCTAAATGCCCGAGGGATATTTGCATGTCTGTATCTGACCCCGCAAAGCCGCGGGTTGCCGTGATCGGGCTGGGCTCAATGGGCTTCGGCATGGCGACCTCGCTCAAGCGCGCCGGTTTTTTCGTCACCGGCTGCGATGTCTCGGACAAAGCCGTGGCGCGGTTTGTCGCCGACGGCGGGGCTGGCGCCAAGACGCCGGCGGAAGCCGCAACAGCTGCCGACATCGTTGTCAGCGTGGTCGTCAATGCAGGCCAGACCGAGACTATCCTATTCGGCAGCGATGGCGTCGCTGCAAGCCTGGCAAAGGATGGCGTGTTCGTCTCGTCCGCGACCATGGACCCCGACGTCGCGCGGCGGCTGGCAAAACAGCTGGAGGCGACCGGCCGGCATTATCTGGACGCCCCGATCTCGGGCGGCGCGCAGCGCGCGGCGCAGGGCGAACTGACCATCCTGGCGTCCGGCGCGCCTGCGGCCTTCGCCAAGGCAAGGCCGGCGCTCGATGCGATGGCGGCCAAGCTCTATGAACTCGGTGATGAAGCGGGGCAGGGCGCCGCCTTCAAGATGATCAACCAGCTGCTGGCCGGCGTGCATATTGCCGCGGCATCGGAAGCCATCACCTTTGCCGCCAGGCAGGGGCTCGATATCCGCCGGGTCTATGAGGTGATCACGGCCTCGGCCGGCAATTCCTGGATGTTCGAGAACCGCATGCCGCATGTGCTCGACGGCGATTACACCCCCCGCAGTGCGGTGGAAATTTTCGTCAAGGACCTCGGCATCATCCAGGACATGGCGCGGACGGCGAAGTTTCCGGTGCCGGTGGCGGCCGCGGCCCTGCAGATGTTCCTGATGACGGCCGCCTCCGGCATGGGCCGCGACGACGACGCCTCGGTGGCGCGGATGTATGCCCGGGTTACCGGCACGCCGCTGCCCGGCGAGCCGCCGTCGAAGTGATGCGAACAAGAGGACGGTCGATGCCCCATTTTGCCGCCAATCTCACCATGATGTTCAACGAGGTGCCGTTCCTCGACCGGTTTGATGCCGCGGCCAAGGCTGGCTTTACGGCGGTCGAATTTCTCTTTCCCTATGATCACCCTCCAGAGGCCATCGGCGAGCGGTTGCGACGCAACGCTCTGACCCAGGCGCTGTTCAACCTGCCGCCAGGCGACTGGGCGGCGGGCGAGAAAGGTTTCGCGGCGCTGCCGGATCGTTTTGCCGATCTGCAGCAGAGCCTGCGCACGGCGCTGCCTTACGTGCAGGCGACCGGCGTCAAGCGCGTTCACCTGATGGCGGGTCTGGCGAGCCGCAGCGACCGCCGCGCGGTCGAGGCGTTCTATAAGTCGGTGGCCTGGGCCGCGGAATTCTTGGCGCCCCATGGCCTCGATATCGTGCTCGAGCCGCTCAACCCGCGCAACACTCCCGGCTACTTCCTCAATGATTTCGGTTTCGCGCGCGACCTGATCGAAGAGCTGAAGATCCCCAATCTGAAACTGCAATTCGACATCTATCACTGCCAGATCTTGCACGGGGATGTCACCATGCGGCTGCGCGAGATGATGCCGATCATCGGTCACATCCAGATCGCCAGCATTCCCTCGCGCAACGAGCCTGATGGCGAGGAACTGCACTATCCCTTCCTGTTCGCTGAACTCGACCGGCTCGGTTATGGCGGTTTTGTCGGCTGCGAATATAACCCGCGTGGCAACACTATCGACGGCCTCACCTGGTTTGAGCCCTACGCCGGAGCAAAACCGTGACGCTGGCGCTGGGTTGCATCGCCGACGACTACACCGGTGCCTCTGACCTCGCCAATACGCTGACCCGCTGCGGCCTGCGCACGGTGCAGACCATCGGCATTCCCGCCGATGATCTGGTGCTGCCCGAAGTCGATGCGGTGGTGGTGTCGCTCAAGAGTCGCTCGATCGAGGCTTCAGTCGCGGTATCGCGCTCGCGAGCAGCGCAATCATGGCTGCGCGGACGTGGCGCCGGGCATGTGCTGTTCAAGATCTGTTCGACCTTCAATTCCACCGACGCCGGCAATATCGGGCCGGTGATGGACGCGCTGCGCGCCGATACAGGCGAGGCCATCGTGCTGGTGACGCCAGCTTTTCCGGAAACCGGCCGCACCATCTACCAGGGCTACCTGTTCGTTGGTCCGGTACCGCTGAACGAAAGCCCGCTGAAGGATCATCCGCTCAATCCGATGCACGATGCCAATCTGGTGCGGGTGCTGGCGCGGCAGAGCCGGACCAAGGTCGGTCTGGTCGATCTCGCGACGATCGCACGCGGCCCGGACAAGTTGCGCGGGCGGCTGGCCGAACTCGCCGGTAAAGGTATTGGCGCTGCCATCGCGGACGCCGTTTTCGAGCGTGACCTGGAGACCATCGGACGGGTCGCTCTGGATCATCGCGTGTCGGTCGGCGCCTCCGGCCTCGGGCTCGGGCTAGCCCGCGCGCTGGTGATTTCCGGACGGGTCGAATCACACGCAACCGACGCGGTATCCGACGCTGCTGTCGGCGGCCCGGCCGCGTGCCTCGCCGGCAGTTGTTCGCAGGCGACGTTGCGTCAGATTGCAAGCGCCGAAGCCGCGATGCCGGTCTATCATCTCGATCCCGAGCAGATCATCACCGGCCAGGATGAAACCCGCCGCGCGCTGGACTGGGCCAAGGAGCGACTGCAACAAGGTCCCGTCTTGATCGCCAGCAGTTCGACGCCGGACCAGGTCTTTGCCTTGCAGGCCCGCCACGGCCGCGATGCCGCCGGTCACGCGATCGAGCAGGCGATGGCCGACATTGCCGAGGGATTGGTGCAATCCGGGGTGCGGCGGCTGGTGGTTGCCGGCGGTGAGACCTCCGGCGCGGTGGTGGACCGTTTGAGAATCCCGGGTTTTCTGGTGGGGGCGGAGATCGCCGCCGGCGTTCCGGTGCTGCGTTCGGTCGGCACCAAGGATGGCGAGATGCTGCTGGCGCTGAAATCCGGAAACTTCGGCGGCGTGGATTTCTTCTCCGACGCGCTCAAGCTGATGCGCTGAGCGTTTTCGACCATCCAACTTTACGGGATTTTGGTGTAGCGCCGCCCCCAGAAAGGGAAATCTGGGCGGGCACCGAACCGCCGAGACAGTCCTCAGCCCACCCGCCACTCCAGCACGCCGTCGCCGGCGCTGGCGATGTCGCCCGTCGAGCCCACGGGCGATCGATCCATGTTCAAGAGATGCTGCAGTGTCTTACCATCCTGCGCCGGAACCCGCGCCAGCGCGCGCGTCTGGTTGGCCGTCCGCAGCATCACCACGCCGTGCTCGACTTCGCCGTGGCGGCCATAGATCACGGTAAAACTCTCGACCTGGCCTTTGCCGCTGGCTTCGGTGACGAAGTCAGGTACCACGCCGCAATGGCGGTCTGCCTCGGCCTGCACGCTGGTCTCCTGCGCCAGCGGCACCGGCGGCGCCTGCTGCGACAACACCAGCGCGTGATGCTTGGTGACAAAACCGCCCTGGCCGTAGAGCAGGCCGAGTTTGGCGCCAGTGCGCAGTTGGCGCACCATCGCACAGGCCGCGTGCGTCATGTAGGTGTTGAGCGGCGCGCCGAAAAACGTCAAGCCGCCGGTCACCGTCGGCTGCAGGCCGGCCCCTAAGCCCAGCGTCCGCCGCGCCATTTTCGGGACGCAGGGAAAGCAGCTGTAGAGTTCGATGGCGTCGAACGCCTCCCCGTTGCCGCCGACGAGATCCATCGCCGCCGTGAGAACGGCATTCTGCGGATGGCTCTGGAAGAACTGGTCGCGGTTCAGATAATCACGCGGCTCTTCCGCCGAGGCGCCGCCCCAGAAGTGAACCATGCTCTCGCGGGCAATGCCGAGCCGCGCGCGCTTTGGCAATACTCGTGATCAGAATTGCGGCGCCCATATTGACGGCCGGATTGGCCACCATCAGTTTGGTATAGGGCCAGGCGATCAGCCGGTTCTCCGGCGTCGGCGTCGTGATCTCCTCGGGCGTAAAATGCCGTTGCAGCCAGGCATTCGGATTTTGCGCGGCGACCGCGGAATAGGCCGACCAGAGCCGGCCGGATTCCGCCAGGGCTTCACGCGGACTTTGGCCCCAATGCGCCGAGGTCGCGGCTTCGTAGAAGGGATAGACGGTCACCGGCCTGAACACGCCGAGCTTAACCGCCATCGGTTTTTGGAACGCCGCACCCCGCTTCGGCTCCGGTACATCATGGGCGAACGGCGTCCAGGGCAGCCTGACACCGGCGCGGTCGGCCTTGGTCGCGGTGCTCTGGGCCTCGGCGCCGCAGACCGCGGCGACGCTGCATTCGCCACGTGCAATGCGTTGCGCGGCCTCGTGCAGATAGCGGATCGGGCTTTCGCCGCCCACGGGTCCGTAATAGGCGCGCTCCGGCGTGATCCCGAGACGCCGGCTAAGCTGTTGTTCCGGATCGCGGTAACGCCAGCTCAGGAAATTGACGATGTCGAGCGACTGGATCTCGCCCAGCAGCCTGGCGCCGCTGTCGGCTTCCGCGCGCTTCAAGGCCTGTTCCAGCAACGCGAGAGGCTCAAGCCCCGCGGTGATCTCCTTCGGACGATCGACGATTTCACCGACGCCGACGATGACGGGGGTGCGGTCGTCGGGGAGCAAGGATGCGTCGGTCATGGTCTCTTTATTCACTTTGTCAACAAGGGCGTCCACCAGGGAAGCCCTACGTCATGTCGATCGATGCATATCATGTTCATCCATGCAGGGGCGGCCCTTGTGGCCGCCCCTGCCGCGATAAATTCCGCTTTGCGATGCCGCGCAAGGGCGACCACGAGGGTCGCCCCTACGCAATTGACAGCGGTGGCACGCCATGACGGTGAGGATGGCCCCTTGGGGTCACTCCGCCACCAGCGCATCGAGGTGCTCTACCGCCTCGATGAAATCTTCCTTGAATTCCTGCACCACGGCGCCGGCCGACTTCACGCTGTCGATCAGGCCGACGCCTTGTCCGACAAAATAGCTGACGAGATCGCGCGCCTGCGCGTTGCCCGCCGCGGCGGCGCGGTCGATCGAATTGAAGGCGTCGCGACTGATAATGCTCTGCAGCGGCATCGGCAGCGCACCGGGACAGTCGGGGCCGCGGTCCCAGGCATCGGTCCACACCGAGCGCAACTGGCGCGCCGGCTTTCCGGTGCGGCCCTTGGAGCGCACCGCGTCGCGCGAGGATGCCGCGATCATCTTCTCGCGGAAAATTTCCGTGGTCTCGGATTCGACCGTCGCCAGCCATACCGATCCGGTCCAGACGCCGGCCGCCCCCATCGCCATGCACGCCGCCATCTGCCGCCCGGTCATGATGCCGCCCGCGGCCAGCACCGGCACGTCGCGAACCTTTTTGATCGCCTTGATGACCTCTGGCACCAGCACCATGGTGGAAACCTCGCCGCAATGGCCGCCGGCCTCGGTGCCCTGCACCACCAGGATATCGACGCCGGCGGCGACCTGGCGCAGCGCATGTTCCTTGGCGCCGACCAAGGCCGCCACCGGCACGCCATGCTTCCGGCCCATCTCGATCATGGCCTTCGGCGGTACACCGAGCGCGTTGGCGATCAGGCGGATCGGGTGGCGGAACGACGCCTCCAGCACCTCCAGCGCACGCTGTGCGTCGAACGGCTGCGGCTGGTCGGCGTCGACCTCGGTTGTTACCAGTTCGATGCCATATTTGTTGAGCAGGTTGCGCGTGAAAGCGCGATGTTCGCTCGAGATCCGCGCCTCCAGGCTTTTCCAGGTGACGTCCTTCTCGCCCGACGTCGAGATGTTTTCCGGGATCAGCACATCGAGCCCGTAAGGCTTGCCATCGACGTGATCGTCGATCCATTTCAATTCCTGCTCGATGCTTTCGGGCGAATGCGTGGTCGCGCCGAGCACCCCAAAGCCGCCGGCGCGGCTGACGGCTGCCACCACGTCGCGGCAATGGCTGAAGGCGAGAAGCGGAAACTCGATGCCCAGCATTTCGCATACCGGCGATTTCATGATCGGGTCTCTCCCTGCGGCAGCTCTTGGGGCGCGCGGCTTGTTATGGCCGGTCGACGCTAGCGCATCGCGGGCGCGGATGCCAAGTGGGGAACGGTGAAATCAAAGCCTTTACGCCGGCGGTGCCCTCTTGTAACTGGATAGTTAACAGGCATAGAATTGCCAGCGCTAACAATAAGAGGAAGCGTCATGAAGCACAGCGCCGATCGCATTCTCACGACCCATGTCGGCAGCCTGCCGCGCCCGGCGGATCTTCATGCCATGGGAGTCGCGCGCCGGGAGGGTCAAGCCATCGACGAGGCCGCCTACGGCGCCCGCGTGCGCCAGGCGGTCGCCGACATTGTTCGCAGGCAGGTCGATCTGGGTGTCGACATCGTCGATGACGGCGAGATGAGCAAGCCGAGCTTCATTACCTATATCAACGAGCGTCTGGCCGGGTTCGAGCCCGATAGGGCCCACCGCAACCAAAGCCCGTGGGCCGGCTCCCGCGAGGTTAAAGCATTTCCGGAATTCTACGCTCCGCAACTGGCCAATGTGCACACCAGGCACACCCACTATCTCTGTACCGGATCGGTGAAATATCGGGGAGGACAGGCGCTGAAAACCGATCTGGCCAATCTGAAGGCTGCGTTGACGGGCCTCGATGTGGCCGATGCATTTATGCCCTCGACATCGGTCTCGAGTATCGAGGACTGGAACCGCAACGCCTACTACAAGTCGGAGGAGGATTACCTGTTCGGGCTTGCCGAGGCGATGGGAGAGGAATATCGCGCGATCGTCGATGCCGGCTTTGTGCTGCAGGTCGACGACCCGCATCTGGTGACCTATTACGTCTGCCATCCGGACAAGAGCATGGAAGACTGCCGCAGGTGGATCGAGCTGCGGGTGGATGCGATCAATCACGCCTTGCGTGGAATCCCGCGCGATAGGGTGCGCTTCCACACCTGCTATGGAATCAATTTCGGGCCGCGCGTGCATGACATCGAGGTCAAGCATATCGTCGATATTCTCGCCCGACTGAATGTCGGCGCGTTTTCATTCGAGGCCGCGAACCCGCGGCACGAGCACGAGTGGACGTCCTGGCGCGACGCCAAGCTGCCCGACGACGTCATCATGATTCCCGGCATGATCACGCAATCGAATGTCATGGTCGAGCATCCGGAATCGGTGGCCCAACGGCTTGGGCGCTGGATCGACGCGTTCGGCGTGGAGCGCGTGATCGCCGGGACCGACTGTGGCTTTGCCAGTTTTGCCGGCAACGACGAGATCCACGAAACCATCGTATGGGCCAAGTTCGACGCCCTGGTGAAGGGAACGCGGATGGCGTCAGCGGCAGCGCGGGCCAAACGCCTGACTGCTCAACGCGCCTAAGCCCAACTACAACAATCAGTCCAGGGAAACAGTAGAATGTCGAACTCAAAGAGCAGCCAGAATGCGCGAAATCCTCACCACCACCGTCGGCTCCTATCCGGTGCCGGACTGGCTGGCGGCGCTGCCTTCGGAGCAGGCGGTGATCGATGCGACGCGCGTGGTCATCGATACCCAGGAACAGGCGGGGATCGATCTGGTCTGTGACGGCGAACTCTACCGGTTCGACGTCAATCACCCCGAGACCAACGGCATGATCGAATATTTTGTGCGACCGATGTCGGGCATACGTAACGAAATCGGCCTGGCCGAATGGCTGGCGTTCAAGCAGTCGCCGGATCATCAATTCCGCAGCCGCCCGCCAGGCGTGGTGGAGGGCGCCATCGGTCCGGGCTCGCTCGATCTGCCGGCCGCTTGCGCGCGCGCGAAAAAGCTCGCCACCCGGCCGCTGAAGTTTACGCTGACAGGTCCGCACATGCTGGCCAAGATGTTGCTCGACAACCATTACCGCGACAAGGCGGCGCTCTGCATGGCGATCGCCGATGTGCTGGCGGAACAGGTCAGGCATATCGACGCCGATGTGATCCAGGTCGATGAGGCCAATCTGCCGGGCAGTCCTGAGGAATGGCAATGGGCGGCGGACGCCATGAATCGCGTGCTCGACGCCATCCCGACCGTGCCCGCGGTGCATCTGTGTTTCGGCAATTACGGCGGACAGACCATCCAGAAGGGGAGCTGGGGGAAGCTCATCGACTATCTGAACCGGCTGCATGTCAACCATATTGTCATGGAGAATGCCCATCGGCCGCCCGAGGAACTCGCGGTGTTCAAGGAGCTGCGTCCGGAGATCGGCTTTGGCCTTGGTGTCGTCGACATCAAGCAGACGGTGGTTGAATCCGCCGACGCCATTGCCCGAGCGATTGAGCACGCCGACAAGGTTCTGGGTGTCGGCCGGGTCAAATATATCCATCCCGATTGCGGATTCTGGATGCTCAAGCGCGGCATCGCCGATCGGCAAGATTCGCGCGCTGGTGCTCGGCCGCGACCTCTACGAGGGCCGCCACTAGCCCACGGGCTTGAGCGTTTCCCAATCGGGGTAGGCGCCGGAGGCAAAACCTGGGCGGCCCAGCGATCCGAGCCTCAGCTGACCAGCGTTGATCCTGAGCCGAACCGCGTCATGCGCATGCTGATAGAGGTCGGGATGGACCGTCAGAAACCTGGCTTGCTCAGTCGCGGGCAGGCCTGCCATGCCGTTCACATAGTGATGTCCGTTGCGCTCGACGTGCCGCAGGCCCAGCAGATTGACCAGTGCCAGATCCTGCTGCACCGCGAGGCCCGCCTGGGTGGTCAGATCCTCGCCGGTCATGAAAAAGCGCCGCGCACCTGGCTGCGCATTCCACTGCGCGCAGCGCGCGGCATTGAAGATCGATTTGTAAAGCCCCTTGCAGCACTTGCTGGAGACGCCGGCATAGCCGAGGGCGCGGGCGCGCGGAAACGCGCCGAGGTCGTCGTCGGATTCGTCGATGATGACCGGCTTGATGCGCGACAGTACCGACACATCGTCATCCAGCGCATGGCCGCGGGTGATCGGTTGTTCGATGAACAGGATGCTCTCAACCAGTCGCCGCAGCCGCGCGGCACCCCGCATCCGCTGCCATAATTCGAGTAGCGCTGAGAGTTCGTCGTATTGTTCATTGCCGTCCAGCGAGACGAAATAAGGTTCGGTTGCGCGATCCAGCACGGCGGCGATCTCGATCAGTCGTGCCACATCGCCGTCGATGTTGCCACCGACCTTGAGCTTGAAGTAGCTGTGACCATAGGTCGTCACCACTTCTGCGAGCAATTCCGGCAGGCCATCGCCGACGTGCGCCGGATGGCCGTCGATGACGTCGGACAGGCCGACGGTATGGCGTGCGGCGATGCTGTCGGCCGGGGCCAGCTGCGAGAGGAAACGCGACACGTCGAATTCGGCGAGATCGCCAACGTGGCCTGCCATCCGCTTCGGATCGATGCCGGGCAGGTTGCCGCGCACGCCGTCGTAGAACGAACAGCCAAGCGACAGGAACAGCGCATCGAGAATGGCGCGATCGAGCTGCGCCGGGCCGTAATTGGCAACCAAGGAATTGAGGCCGTGGCTGGCGCCGGCCTGGATCTGCTCGTCGTAATGCGCCGCAAAATGGCCGAACGCCGTTCGGGCCTTGCCGTCCAGATAGGCGCCGGCCCCTAGTCGAAGCGCCAGGCGAAGCTGCTCGAAATTGTTCTCGTTCGATAGCGTCGGATTCTTGTCGAACCATTTCGGTGCCAGCAGTTCCGCCGCGGCGCCCCACTGCGAGTAGCCGTTGGCGAGTTCGATACGAACGCGCACGAAGCACTGCGGCGCCTCGGTCAGGGTCACCACCCCGAACCGGAATGGCATGCGCAGGCGAACGTCTCTTTCGTAGAGACAGACTTCGCGCACGATGAAAAGCGGCGCACTCACGCTAGAGTCGCCGAGCGCTGGCACACGCGCTCCGATTGCGTCCGCTGCCCGGACAAGCGCTTAAGGGTTAACATGTCTCTCAGTCACGCGAAGGGCCCCACCGGATGGTGGCCGGCCCGAGAGTTCCGTGGGGTAAGGAAATCTCTCCCTGCCGGATAATTTTACTCGCGCCGACCTAACCAGATAGTTAAACTCGATGGCAACGCTTTTTAAGAACCCACACCAGCGAACGATGTGGCTTGGGAAAGGGAACGATGGCTCTGGTGAGTGATACGGCAAAGCCCGATAGCGGGGCGGCGAACGCGGCCGCGGCGCGTATCATGAGGAAGCTGATGCCGCTGGCCGGCGTGGCGGGCTTCCTTTTGCTGTGGCAGATCTTCGTCGTCGTCTGGCGCGTGCCGGCTTATCTGTTGCCTTCGCCCGCGGCCATCGGCCATGCCTTCATCGACCAGCTTCCGCTCTTGCTCAGCAACGGCTGGATTACCGTCTACGAAATGCTGGCCGGCTATGCCCTGGCGGTCGGCATCGCGCTGCCACTGGCGATCGCGATCACCTCGTCGCGGCGCTTCAATCAGCTCGTGATGCCGACGATGCTGTTCTTCCAGATCATTCCGAAGGTGGCGATCGCGCCGCTGTTCCTGGTCTGGTTCGGCGTGGGACCGACCCCGAAAATCCTGGTCGCGTTCCTGATTTCGTTCTTCCCCATCGTCATCGATGCCGCCGTCGGCCTGCGCTCGATGTCGCCGGAAATGATGGATCTCGCGCGCTCGATGGGCGCCAGCCGGATCCAGGTATTCGCCCAGTTCAGGCTGCCGACCAGCCTGCCTTATCTGTTCAGCGGCCTGAAGGTGGCGGCGACGCTGGCGATCGCCGGCACGGTGGTCGGTGAATTCGTCGGCGCCGACAAGGGGCTCGGCTATCTCCTGCTCGTTACCAATTCGAACATGGAAGCGGCGCTGATGTTTGCCACCATCCTGGCGCTGACCATCATCGGTCTGGTTTTCTATTACCTGGTGGAATTGCTGGAGAGCCTGTTGATCCCGTGGCACGTCACCCATCGAGTAGAATCGGGCACCATGTAACCGGGAAGCGAGTTCGCATTAATCGACAACAAGAGCTTCGTCGCGAAGGCGAAGACAAATCGTTAGGGAAGAATGCACCCATGAAACGCAGAGAAATTTTACTGTCGCTGCTGGCTGCGGCCACCGCCATGACGCTAGCGGCGCCCACTGGGGCGCAGACGCTCGACAAGTTTCCGTTCCGCCTGAACTGGACGCTGTACGGCGAACACGCGCCGTTTTTCGTGGCGCTGGACAAGGGATTTTATCGGGATGCCGGCCTCGACGTTGAAATCCTCGAAGGCAGCGGTTCCACCACGGTGGCGCAATTGACCGCCAACGCCACCAATCCGGTTTCCTATGTCGATGCGGCGACGATGATGCGGGGCATCAATGCCGGTATGCCGATCAAGGCCGTGGGTGTGACGCTGCAGCAAAGTCCGATGTCGTTCATCTACCGGGCCGACAATCCACGGCCGAGCAAAATCTCCGAAATCCGGGATAGCCGGATCGCCATTACCGCCGGAGACGCCAGCCTCGCGATCTTCACAGCCTTCATGGGCAAACTCGGCATGAAGGTCAGCGACGTCAAGCTCGTCACCGTGGCCAATCCGGCGGCCAAAGAGCAGGCTGTTCTGTCTGGCCAGGCCGATGCCTTGCTTGGCTATTTCATGGATCAGGGGCCCCGCATGCAGCTCAAGAGCGGCGTGAAGATGGGCTGGACCAGGCTCTACGACATGGCCGGGATCTCGACCTTGAGCAGCGCCATCATCATTAACGAGGACTGGGCCAAGGATTCCACGCATCAGGATCAACTCAAGCGCTTCCTGGCGGCATCGCAACGCGGCTGGGAATACACCAGGCAACATCCCGACGAGGCGGCGGCGATCTTCATCAAGCATGCGCCGGCCTTCAACACCGAGATCGCGCTGTTGGAAATCAACGGCACCCTCACCATCACCAACACCAAACATACCGAGGGCAAGCCGCTGTTCTGGTCGGCCAAGGAAGACTGGCAGGAAAGCCAGGACCTGCTTGAGAAGTACGCCGGCCTGAGCCCGCAGGCTGATCTCAGCAAATACTACACCAACGAATATCTGGCGCTGCCGCCCTACACGACCGCAGCCAAGTAGCACCACATCCCCAATCTTTCCGCGGCGCAGCCTGCGGGGATCCTATCGTCCGCGTCATCAGACGGCAGAACTGGCAGGCCATGAACGAACCCTACATCCGGCTGACGAATGTCGGCAAGAAATACAGGACATTGACCGGAGATATCGAAGCCTGCGGCGACATCAATCTGGAGATCCAACAATCCGAATTCGTTGCCATCGTCGGACCAAGCGGCTGCGGCAAGACCACCATCCTCAAGATGGTGGCGGGATTGCAGCCCTATACGTCGGGGACGATCACGGTTGCGGGCAGGCGCGTCGATCGCCCGCAGACCGACGTCGGCATCGTATTCCAGGAGGCCATCATGCTCGACTGGCGCGACGTGCTCGCCAATGTGATGCTTCAGGTCGACATCCGCAAACTGCAACGCGCCAAATACGAGCCGATCGCGCGAGAACTCTTGAAGGCAACCGGGCTCGAAGGCTTCGAGACCAAGAAGCCCTACGAGTTATCCGGCGGCATGCGTCAGCGGGTTTCGATCTGCCGTGCGCTGGTACACGGCCCGAGCATGCTGATGATGGACGAGCCGTTCGGCGCGCTCGACGCGCTGACGCGCGAACAGATATCGATGGATATTCAACGGCTGTGGATGGAAACCCGCAAGACCGCCTTGCATATCACGCACAGTATACCGGAAGCGGTCCTGCTCGCCGACCGCGTGGTGGTGATGGGACCGAGGCCGGGACGCATCGTGGAGATCATCGACATTGACCTGCCGCGCCCGCGCCGGCTGGACCGGCTGCCCGAACGCTTTCACGACTATGCCACCCGGATCCGCAACATCTTCAAGTCGAAGGGTGTGCTGGCGATGGATTGACGCGTCGCCGCGACGTTGCGTTGACCCGGCGCGGGCTTCTGAGATATAACTAACTAGATAATTATGGAAGGCGATGGTCGGTTGTCCGCGATGCCGGTGGTGAATTTGCCCGATAGGGATGGCCGGCTTGAGCCTTACCGGCTCGCCGAGCCGCGCACCTGGAAGCGCAGCGCCGGGCAGGAATTCCGACGCGTGGCGCTCGCGGCGGCGCACCTCGTCGCCGACCCCTTATCTCCAGCCGATCCATGGCTGACGGCGGCCGTCGACTGGGATGCGACCATTGCCTATCGTCGCTATCTCTGGTCGTTGGGGCTGGGGGTCGCCGAAGCCATGGACACCGCGCAACGCGGCATGGGGCTCGACTGGCCCAACGCACTGCAGCTGATCCGCCTCTCCGTGGCGGCGGCCCGCGAGTTCCCGGGTGCCGTCGTTTTCTCGGGCGTTGGCACCGACCAGCTGCCGCCGGCATCGTCGGTCACCATCGACGACGTGATTGGCGCCTATGAGGAGCAGATCGAAGCGGTGGAAGCCTGTGGCGGCCGCATCGTCCTGATGGCGAGCCGGGCGCTGGTGGCCGCGGCGAAATCGCCGGATGATTACGCCAAAGTCTATGGTCGCATTCTCCGACAGGTGCGCGAGCCTCTGATTATCCATTGGCTCGGCGAAATGTTCGATCCTGCTCTGCAGGGCTATTGGGGCAAGCCCGATCATATGGCGGCGATGGATGTTTGCGTCGACATCATCGCCGACCACGCTGGCAAGGTCGACGGCGTCAAGCTGTCGCTGCTCGACGAGGACAAGGAAATAAGGATGCGCCGCCGCCTGCCGCGGGGCGTGCGCTGCTATACCGGCGACGACTTCAACTTTGCCGAGTTGATCGCCGGCGACGAACACGGTTATTCGCACGCGTTGCTTGGCATCTTCGACGCGATCGCGCCGGCCGCCTCCGCGGCGCTCGCCGCCCATGCGCGAGACGATATGGACGAATACTGGAGGATCTTCGAACCGACGGTGCCGTTGTCGCGCCACCTTTTCCAGGCGCCGACCCGGTTTTACAAAACCGGCATCGTATTTCTTGCCTACCTCAACGGCCATCAATCGCATTTCGTGATGGTCGCCGGCCAGCAGAGCGGCCGATCTTTACTGCATCTGGTAGAGGCCTTCCGGCTGGCGGATGCTGCCGGCCTGCTGCGCGATCCCGATCTGGCGGCCTCTCGCCTGCGCGATGTGCTGCGCGTCCACGGCGTGGCGGCGTAGCGACCATGGCACCGCGCGTCGTCACGGCCGATGAAGCGGCAACCCTGGTCGCTACCGGCGATACGCTCTTGATCGGCGGCTCCGGCGCAGGTCATTCCGTGCCCGACACGCTGATCGCCGCGATCGCCAGGCGCTTTCTGGCCGAAGGCGAGCCGCGCAACCTGACAACGGTGCATCCGGTGGGCCTGGGTGACCGCGCCGGCCGAGGCATCGGTCATCTGGCGCATCCTGGGCTGTTGAAGCGCGTGGTCTGCGGCACGCTGGTGGACTCGCCGCCGGTCGAGCGGATGGCGGCCGCCAACCTGATCGAAGCCTATACGCTGCCGCAAGGCTGTCTATCGCAATTGACGCGTGAAATGGCGGCAGGCCGACCCGGCCTCACGACTCATGTCGGCCTGCAGACCTTCGTCGACCCGCGCCTCGGAGGCGGCAGGCAGAGCGAGCGGGCGACCGAAGATCTCGTCGAGCTCACCACCGTCGGCGGCAAGGAGTATCTGTTTTTCAAGTCCTTCCATGTTGACATCGCGCTGGTACGAGGGACCAGCGCCGACGAGGATGGCAACATCACGATGGAACACGAGGCGGTGTTCGGCGAGATGATCTCGATGGCCCAGGCCGCCCGCCGCGCCGGCGGCATCGTCATCGCCCAGGTCAAGCGGATGGCGTTGCGCGGCACGCTGCCGCCGAAGCAGGTGAAGATCCCGGGCATGCTGGTCGATCTGCTCGTGGTCGATCCCGGACAAACCCAAACCTTCTTTACCATGCATGACCCCGCTTATGCCGGCGAGATCAGGGTGCCACTCGGCCACATCGCGCCATTGCCGTTTTCGGTGCGCAAGATCGTGGCGCGGCGCGCCGCGCTTGAGCTTTACAGCGGTGCGATCTGCAATCTCGGTTCCGGGATCTCGACCGGAATTGCCTCGCTGGCCGCCGAGGAGGATGCGATCGACGACGTCGTGCTCACCAACGAACAGGGCCTGATCGGCGGAGTGCCCGCCACCGGCAACGAGCCTGGTGCGGGCCGCAATTACCAGGCGATGGTCGACCAGCCCTATCAGTTCGATTTCTACGACGGCGGCGGACTGGATCTGGCCTTTCTTTCCTTCGCCGAAGTCGACGAGGCCTGCAACGTCAACGTCAGCCGATTCGGCGACAAGATCGTCGGGCCGGGCGGCTTCATCAATATCAGCCAGAACGCCAAGACGATGATCTTCAGCGGGACTTTTACCGCGGGCGGGCTCGAGATCGACTGGGCCGACGGACGCGCCCATATCGAGCGCGAAGGCGCCGAACGGAAATTCGTCGGCAAGGTGCAGCAGGTGACCTATTCCGGCGCGCTGGCGGCGAAGAATGGTCAGCGGGCGTTCTACATCACCGAGCGCGCGGTCTTTCGTCGTAACGAAGCCGGCCGTCTGGAACTGATCGAGATCGCACCGGGCATCGATCTGAAACGCGATATTCTGGCGCAGATGGGATTTCGGCCGGACGTTTCGCCCGACCTGAAAGAGATGGACCCGCGCATTTTTCGTCCCGAGCCGATGGGACTAGCCGCTATCATCGCCGCCAAGGCGCGCCCCGTTCGTTCGCAGCGGTTGAACCGGTCTCTAACCAAGGCGGTGCGGTGATGGCGGTCGCGACCACCAGGACCAGGCGGCAGGCGCCCTCTGCCAAGACAAAAGCGGTGCCGGAGCCTATCCGGGATGCCGAACGAACCAGGCAGGCCCTGCTGGCCGCCGCGGAGGTCGAATTTTCCACCAAGGGGCTTGCCGGTGCGCGCGTCGACGTGATCGCCGAGCAGGCCGCAGCCAACAAGCGCATGCTTTACTATTATTTCGGCTCCAAGGAAGAGTTGTATGTCGCAGTGCTTGAGCAGGCCTACAGCGCCATGCGCAGGGCAGAGCGCGAACTCAACCTGACCGATCTCTTGCCGCTTGAAGCCATCAGGAGGCTGGTCGAATTCAAGTTCGATTACTGCCAGCAACATCAGCAGATCATCGCGCTACTGGCCGGCGAGAACATGCTCGGCGCGACCTATCTCAAGCGTTCGCGACGGCTACGCGACATGAATCTGTCGCTGGTCGACGTGATCCGCAGCGTGCTGGATGCCGGCGTGGAAAGGGGAGAGATCAGGCCGGGGATCGATCCCTTGCATCTGTACATCTCGATGTCGGCCTTGAGCTACTTCTACTTCTCCAATTCGGCCACGCTGTCGGTTGCGTTCGCGCGGCAGCTGGGCAGCCCGGCCGAGCGGGCGCTTCGGCGGGCGCATGCCGTCGATGTCATCATGGCCTACGTGAAAGCGCCCTGAAACCGAACCTGACCCGCCGGCTCTTGCAGGAAGGCAAAAGGACATGAAATTTGGCGACTATCCCAAAGCCGGCTCGCTCGACGGCGTCACGGGCTTTCGCAACTACATGCAATCCCTGGGCATCGAGATGCCGTGCGACGACATCGTCGCGCATGGCCCGAACTCGCCTTTGGCAGCGCCGATTGCCATCGATGGCATGAAGATCGGCCATCGTCTGGCGATCCAGCCGATGGAGGGCTGGGACTGCGAGCGCGACGGCAGGCCATCCGAGAACACCAGGCGGCGTTGGCGCCGCTTCGGGCTGAGCGGCGGCAAGCTGATCTGGGGCGGAGAGGCCTGCGCGGTGCGGCCGGATGGACGGGCCAATCCGAAGCAGCTCACCATGACCGCCGAGAGCCAGCGCGAGATCGCGGACCTGCGCGACATCGCGATCGCCGCCCACCGGGAAGCGACCGGGAATGACGACGATCTCGTGATCGGCCTGCAACTCACCCATTCGGGCCGCTTCTGCAAGCCGAACGATAATACCCGATTCGAGTCCGTCATCGCCTACAACCATCCGCTGCTCGATCGCAAATTCAATTACCCGCCCGACCGGCCGGTGATCAGCGACGACGAAATCAGGCGCCTGATCGATGATTATGTCGCCGCGGCACAACGCGCCGAGGCCTGCGGCTACGATTTCGTCGATATCAAACACTGTCATGGTTATCTCGGCCACGAATTCCTGAGCGCGGTCGACCGCCCCGGTCCTTACGGCGGGAGCCTTGAAAATCGCACGCGATTCATGCGCGAGATCATCGAAGGCGTTCGCGCGCAAGCGCCGCGGCTGAAGATCGGCGTGCGGCTTTCCGCCTTCGATTCCGTACCCTTCAAGCCGGACCCGGCGCTTTCGGTGCCCGGCGCGCTCGGCCCCGGCGTGCCGGAAAGCCATGCGACGCCCTATCGGTATGCGTTCGGCGGCAATGTGGACAATCCGCTGCAATACGATCTCACCGAGACCAGGGCGCTGTTCGAGATCCTGCGCCAACTGGGCGTGCGGTTCGTCAACCTGACGGCGGCGAGTCCCTATTACAACCCGCATCTGATCCGTCCGGCCTTGTATCCGCCGTCCGACGGCTATTATCCGCCTGAGGATCCCTTCGTCGGCGTCATGCGCCAGCTTTCGGTGGTACGCGAGCTCAAGGCCGAATTTCCGGATTTCTGCCTGATGGGCTCGGGCTACACCTACCTGCAGGAGTTCTTCCCCAACGTGGCGCAGGCTGTGGTGCGCTTGGGGTGGGTCGACCTGGTCGGCCTGGGGCGGATGGTGTTGGCCTATCCCGAACTGCCGCTCGACATCCTGCAGGGCAGGCCGGTCAACAAGAAGCGCTATTGCCGTACCTTCAGCGACTGCACCACCGCGCCGCGCAACGGCATCGTGTCCGGCTGCTATCCGCTGGACCCGCACTACAAGAAATCGCCGGAGTTCAAGCAGCTCGCGGTGCTGAAAAAGGCCCAAGTTGGATAGAAGTGGGATAGAAGATGCCGACCGTTTCCGACCGCCGCATCGCGTTACTGGGCACCGGCATCATGGGTGGCCATATGGCGCGACGGCTGGCGCATGCGGGGTTTTCCGTCACGGTCTGGAATCGAAGCGCGGACAAGGCTGCCAGGCTCGCGCCGTTTGGCGTCAGGATTGCCGGCAGTCCGTCAGCGGCCTGCGCCGATGCCGATGTCGTCATCGTCATGCTGAGCAATGGCCCCGTGGTGGAGGAGGTTCTTTTTGCACCGGACCAAACCGGCACGATGCCTGCGGCGGTGATGATAGCCGGCTCGGTGCTGGTGGTGATGAGCTCGATCCCGGTGGAGACTTGCCAGTCCCAGGCCGAGAAGCTCGCGGCGCGGGGCATCCACTATATCGATGCGCCGGTATCGGGCGGCGAGCCCGGCGCCCGCGACGGCACACTTGCGATCATGGCCGGCGGCGACGTCGCCGTGGTGGAAGAGATCGCGGCCGTCTTCGCCGCGATGGGGCGCGTCACACATATTGGTCCGGTCGGCACCGGACAGATGACCAAGCTCGCCAATCAGATCATTGTCGGCGCCACCATGGCTGCGGTCGCCGAAGCGCTGCACTTTGCGACAAAAGGCGGCGCCGATCCGGCCGCGGTCCGCAAGGCCCTGATGGGCGGTTTTGCCGATTCGAGGATTCTCACCATCCACGGGGAACGCATGGTGGAGCGCAATTTCGTGCCGGGCGGACCGGCGGAGTACCAGCTCAAGGATCTCAGGACGGCGCAGGCACTCGCCGCTCGCGCGGGCCTGCATTTGACGCTGCTCGATTGTCTGGTCGGCATGTTCGGCGACATGATCGAGACGTTCGGCAGCGGTCTTGACGTCGCTGGAATTCTTCAGGAAGTGGAGCGGCGCTCGGGCGCTGCCAAGGTGTCGGGATGACTGGCCGGGTCACGCTCAGCATCGAAGGCAGCGTCGGGCGGATCTTACTTGATCGCGCCGACAAGATGAATGCGATGACGCCGGAGATGACCCGGCAATTGCAAGGCATCTGCCGAACCGTCGATGAGGACCGCGACGTCCGCGTGGTGACGATCGGCGGCGCCGGCGAGCGCGCCTTCTCGGCTGGCAGCGATCTCAATACGCTGGTCGACCTCTCGGACCTCGCTGCCTTCCGCGACCGGGTCGATTATGCGGCGCTGGTGCGCGAGATCAAGAAGCCTGTGATCGCCGGCTTGAAGGGCTGGGTGCTCGGTGGCGGCATGGAGATGGCCATTGCCGCAGACATCCGTATCTGCGGGCGCAGCGCCAGGATCGGTGGCCCGGAAGTGACGCGCGGCTGGCTTGGCGGCGGCGGCGCCTCGCAGATGCTGCCGCGCCTCATTGGCGTCGGGCAGGCGATGCGGCTTCTGCTCACCGGCGATCCCGTCGATGCCGAAACCGCGCTGCGTCTCGGCCTGGTCGAAGAGGTGGTCGACGATGCCGAGGTGGCGGCACGGGTGATGGCAATGGCCACCCAAATTGCCTCCTTCAGCCCGATTGCGACGCAGGCCATCAAGGCCGCGGTCCGCGCCGCGTTGTCGACGCCGCTGGAAGCCGGCCTGCGCTACGAAAACGAACTCCATGTCATCTGCATGTCCGACAAGGCCCGGCTTGAAGGCATCAAGGCTTTCCAGGAAAAACGCGACGCGAAGTTTTAGCTCAGCGTTCTTGCTCCCGGTCCTCATCCTGAGGAGCATCGCGCAAGCGATGCGTCTCGAAGGATGGCCGCAACGACGGTGCAAGCGGTCATCCTTCGAGACGCGAGCTTCGCCCGGAGGGCGAAGGCTCGCTCCTCAGGATGAGGGCGGAGAGCTTGGATGCAATAAGTCTTGCCGTATCGATATATTGTCGCGGCGCCTTATCGCGCGCTCAAGCGGTCGAGCCCCAGGAACTGCATCATCAGATCGAGCTGGCTGTTGAGCATGTGGATGCCGAAATGGATGGCATGGCCGCGTTTCTCGGCGGCGATCAGCAGCGGGGTCATGTCGGGCTTCATCGACGACTTCGGCGACCAGCGCCGAAGCGTCGGCGGTGGCGAGATCGAAGGCGTGGCCGTCGTCGGGCTTCAGCCCGAGCGACGTTGCATTGACCACGATGTGATGACCTGCGGCATCGGCGGTGCCGAGCCGCACGTCGATGCAAGGGTAGGCTGCGGCGACGTCGCGGGCCAGTCTTTCGGCCTTGGACCGGGTCCGATTATGGATGGTCAAGGCGGCGGCACCGGCGTCCGCGAGCGCATAGGCGAGCGCGGTGGCGGCGCCGCCGGCGCCGGCCATATAAAACCGCCGGCCTTTGACCTCGTGACCCTGCTTGATCAATCCACTCACAAAACCGCGGCCGTCCAACAAGGTGCCCGTGAGACTGCCATCCGGCTCGCGCCGTACCGTGTTGACGACCTTGGTGTGGACGCCATCACCCTCAAGATGGTCGCAAAGCCCCGCCGACTCGGCCTTGTGGGGTGCGGTCACAATGAAGCCGTCGAGGTTGACCATCGATTGCAGACCGGCCCAGCCTCTCGGCAGATCGTCGCGGACGATATGAACGGGAACGCATACCGCGTCGATGGTGCGGGCCGAAAAATAATCGTTGAAGGCCATCGGCGTTCGCACATGCGCGATCGGGTCGCCGATAATGGCGTAAAGCCGGGTGGTTCCGGTGATCATGACAATTCCCTTAACTATCTAGTTACATACCATAGAACAAGCGGCTGTTCTGTCAACGACGGTTGCCGTCCTTTCAGCCTCGCAGCCGCCGCCCCAACGCCGCCACCAGGCGGTCGGCGTCTTCCTCGTCGTTATAGACATGGGGCGAGATCCGCAGTCGGCCGAGCCGCGGCGCGACGTAGATGCCCTCCGCTGCCAGTCCCTCGACGAGGCCCGTCGGCATGCCGTCTCTGAAGCCGAGGCTCAGGATATGCGGTGCGCGGACGGAGGACTCCGGCACGCCGATGCCGAACCCGCGCAAGCCCGCCGCGATCCGATCGGTCAGCATCAGCAGACGTTGCGATACTTGCGCCGAGCCCCAGTCCGCCATCATTTCCATGCCGATCGAGGCCATCTCCATCGAGATGAAATGGTCGCGCTCGCCCATATCGAACCGCCGGGCATCGCCGACATAGCCGATATCCGCGAAATAGACCGCATTCTCGGCGCGCACGTTGCGGCGGCCGAACGCGGTCTGCTCCAGCGGCGTGCCACCCTGATGGCGTTTGGCAACGTAGAGAAAGGCGCGGCCGTAAGGCCCGAGCAACCACTTGTAAGTCGGAAAAATCACGAAATCCGGATCGAGGCGCCGCACGTCGAGTGTCAGCACGCCAGCGCCTTGCGTCGCATCGATCAGGAAGCTCGCGCCTCGATGCCGCAGCGCGGTGCCGACTTTTTCGACGTCGATCAGGCCGCCGTCGGACCAGTGCACGGATGAAATCGAGGCCAGGCTGACCGGCGCGGCGCCCGATCGCTCGATGGCTGCGAGCACGGCCGATGTCCAGTCGCCGTCATTGGGCCGCCGAACCGTTTCGACGGCAAACCCCTGCGCACCGGCGCGCAGGTGCCACTCCAGCACCGGAGAGGAATGATCGTCCTGCAGGACGAGGACGCGCGTGTCGCGCTCGATGGTCAGGATTTTGGCAGCCGTAGCGACGCCGTAGCTGACCGAGGAGATCAAGGCGATATCACAGGCATCGGCATGGACCAGCCGGGCGGCCGCGGCCCGTGCGCGTTCGTGCTGGCTGTTGGCGAACGCGGCGTCGAGAGTCCAGGGCGTGCCCTTGCGCCCGACCGCGGCGCGGCCGGCTTCCAGGGTCCGCCGCGGCAGCGGGCTGTAGGAGGCCGCATTCAGATAGCAGATCTGGCGCGGTATCTCGAACAACGCGCGCTGCGAGGGGAGCATGTTGCTGGATCCTGCGGTTGAAATGTTTCTTGTGTGCCGGTGCGCTCCCTCGCCCCGCGTCTATCGCGGGGAGAGGATTGGGGTGCGCAAGCGGGCGAGGTGACCTAAAACGCGGTATAGCCGCCGTCGATCACGAAGCAGTCGGCCGTGTGGTAGGACGAGGCTCCACTCATCAGGTAGACGGCGATGCCGCCGAAATCGCTGGGTTCGCCGAACCGCCGCATCGGTATTCGCGGCATCACATTGGCGACGAATTTTTCGTTGGCCATGATACCTGCGGTCATGTCGCTCTTGATCCAGCCGGGCAGGATGGCGTTGGCGGTGACGCCCTGCCGCGCCAGTTCGACCGCGAGCGCGCGGACCAGCGCGTTGATGGCGGCCTTGGTCGCGGCGTAGTGCTCGTTGCGGGCGGTGCCGAACAGCGACGCCAGGCTTGAGGTGGCGACCAGGCGGCCGAAGCGATCGCCGGATGCGGCGCGCTCGGTCATGTGGCGCGCGGCCGCCTGAAAGACATGGAAGACGCCATCCAGGTTGGTGGCGAACATGCCGCGCCATTGCTCTTCGGTGCGGTCGATGAAAGCGTGCCGTCCGCCGCCGCCGATGCCGGCATTGGCAAAGCAGCCGTCGACCCGGCCGAACGTATCCAGCGTTGCCGCCATCGCCGATTTCACTTGACCCGCATCGCTGACGTCGCAGACGCGGCTATCGATCTTGCCGGGGCCATCCGCCATGGTCGCCACGGCACGTGCGTTCTTGTCGGCGCTGCGGCCCCAGATCGAGATGTTGCAGCCGGCGGCAGCGAGCGCCTGGGCGATGCCAAGGCCGATGCCGCCATTACCGCCGGTGACGACCGCGACGCGGCCGGAGAGGTCGAAAATATGCTGATGCTTTTCCATGGGGAGTTCCCTCCAGGGGTCGGCTAAGCGCTGGGCCGCGCGTCCGATGACGGGCAGATTTTCCAGACCCAACCATGGACAAGGCCGGCTTAAAAATCAAATATGGGACGAAAGACCGGTAGCCCTGCGCCGCGGACGCAACAACGCGGCCTGCCCTGGATGAGGAAACAAATGCAGTTCAAGCACGTCACCCTCGATTTCGATGGTCCGGTGGCCATCCTGAAGCTCGATCATCCCGAAGTCATGAACGCGGTTTCGATGGACATGCTGGCCGGCCTGATGGAAGCGCTCGATGCGATCGAGGATCGCCGCGGCGAGGTCCGCTGCCTGATCCTGACCGGCACCGGACGCGCCTTCTGTGCCGGCGCCAATCTGCAGGGCCGCGAGGTGAAGCCGGGCGCCCGCACCAATGCCGGTGCCGTGCTGGAGACCGGCTACCATCCCTTCCTGCGCCGGATCAGGAATTTGCATTGTCCGCTCGTCACCTCGGTCAACGGTGTCGCCGCCGGCGCCGGCATGAGCTTCGCGCTGATGGGCGACATGATCCTGTGCGCGCGCTCCGCCTATTTCCTGCAGGCCTTCCGCCGCATCGGCCTGGTGCCGGACTGCGGGTCGACCTGGCTGTTGCCGCGGCTGATCGGCAAGGCGCGCGCGGTGGAACTGTCGCTGATGGGCGAGCGGCTGCCGGCCGAGAAGGCGCTCGAATGGGGGCTGGTCAACCGGGTCTATGACGATGCAGCCTTGATGGATGAAACCATGAAGCTCGCCCATGAGCTGGCGAACGGACCGACCATTGCGCTGTCGCTTGATCCGAAAGCTGTACTGGGACAGCACCGGCAATTCGTTCGAGGAGCAGCTCAACCTCGAATTCGAATCGCAGCGGACGGCGGGCGCCACGCGAAGATTTCAAGGAGGGCGTCACCGCCTTCCTGGAAAAGCGCCCGGCCAAATTCAAGGGCCAATGATGCAGGCGCTGCTCGCGCGCAGCGCTGCCACATGGTGTCCGGGCGCAACCGGCGTGACCAGCGCCGGTGCGGCTGTCCGGCGGCGCCAGCCAGGAAACCTGGTCGTTCGATATCATCCATCCCGATGGTCTCATCGGCGCCATCCTGCGGCGCGCGCCCACGGGTTATGGCGCAGCACCCGAACGGGCGGCCGGGCTCGACACCGAGGCCGTTCTGATGCAGCGCGCCTATGCTGCCGGGGTGCCGTCGCCGCGGGTGCTGCATGTGCTGCAACCGCAGGACGGCCTCGGTACCGGCTTCATCATGCAGCGGGTCGACGGCGAAACCATCCCGCGCAAGATCCTGCGCGACCAACAGTTCGCCGAGGCAAGGCCAAAACTCGCGCGTCAGATCGGGACAATTCTGGCCGGAATCCACGGCCTGGCGCTTACGGATTTGCCGGAGCTGCGCACCATGACACCCGCGAAGGAAATCGCCGAGCTGGAGCGGGATTATCGCAGCTTCGATTGGCCGCGGCCGGTGTTCGAACTGGCGCTGCGCTGGCTGCGCGACCGCGACCCCGGCGCTTCGGCGGAAGTCACGCTGGTGCATGGCGATTTCCGCCACGGCAATCTCATCATTGGTCCCGACGGCGTTCGCGCGGTGCTGGACTGGGAACTTGCCCATGCCGGCGATCCCTTGGAGGATCTCGGCTGGGTCTGCGTCAATTCCTGGCGCTTTGGCGAGATCGACAAGCCGGTCGGCGGATTTGGATCGCGTGAGGAACTGTTCGCGGGCTATGAGCGAGCCGGCCGGCATGTTGATGCCGACCGCGTCCATTTCTGGGAGGTGATGGGCACGCTGCGCTGGGGCGTGATGTGCTGCGGCATGATGGCGCGTTTCCGCACCGGGCCCGAGCATTCGATCGAGCGGGCCATGATCGGCCGTCGTGCGTCGGAAACGGAAATCGATCTGTTGCGGCTCTTGGCGCCGAGAGGGGGACGTTGGGATGCAGGATGAGCCGACACCGGAAGAGCTGATCAGGGCAGTTGCCGATTTCCTGCGCCGCGAACTCGCGCCTGGGATCACCGGGCATTCCGCCTTCAGGCTGCGGGTGGCGATCAACGCGCTCGACCTGGTGACGCGCCAACTCGAACTGGCGGCGCAGAGCGATGACGCGGAAGTGGAGCGGCTGACGCACCTGTTGGGCGTGCCGGGGTCGTTGCGTGAGCTAAATGGCGTGCTTGCCGGCAGGATCGCGACGGGCGAGGTCGACCTGCAAACGCCTGGGATCGCCGAGCATGTCTGGCAGACCACGATGGACAAGCTCGCGGTCGACCAGCCGAATTATGCGTCATATCAGCGGGAGCTGAAAAAGTCGTAGCGCAAGACCAACGTCATCCGTCGAGCTTCGCCACGTGCTCCAAATCCTATCGGCGATGCTTTGCTCTCCGCTCGTAACTGGCCTGGTTCTTGGTAGCGACCAGGGTGTGAGGGCTGCCGCGCCTTACGGTCGCGAGATCGAGGTCACACGCGGCGTTCCGGATGCTTTGCTCAACGTGGGCTCTGCGATGCTGGATCGCCTTCAGGAGACGAGGGTCAGCCGAAATCCCGACCGAATGGGACGCACTTCGTGCACGCAATCGGCATAAAAGGCGGCAAAGCCGATCTCCGACGGTTCCTGTGGACGCAGGTGGAGCACCACCTCGCGGCCGAGGTGCTTGACCACCAGTTCGCCGCCGCAATGGGTCGAGGGCAGCACGAGCACCATGGTGGCGAACATGCCGGGGACCTTCTCCGTATCGCGGTGGTCGACGAAGAAGCTGCCGGCATCATAGACCAGCAGCTTATAGAAATCGGCGGCGACCGGCTCGCTGACGCCGAGGCCAAGAGCGACGTCGGCGACGAGTTCGGCCAAGGTCTTGTCCCAGTGCCGTCCTCCGATACGCATCTTGGCGGGATCGATCTGCCAGGTTCGTCTGACGTCGCGATCGACGACTGTCTGCACACCCCGTCCATAGGGGGCAGCCTCGGCCATGGCGACGAGCCGCTCGGCTTGAACGGGCAGGATCGGAAAGGCAATCCTGCCAACGTCGTCGACCTCGATCGCCGGCATGAAAATCTCCCGCATCCCGCCGACACAGAAGTCGCCTGGGCGTTCTACTGAACGGAGGCTATCGAGCAACTTGGTACCGATCAACGACATCGAAACTCCAACAAAGCCAAGAGCATTTCGTGAATAATGGTCAAGTCGACGAGCCGGGCCGATGTCCATCCGTGTAGGGGCGGCCCTTGTGGCCGACCTGCCGCGACAAACTCCGCTTCGCGGATGTGGCACGAGGGCACCCACAAGGGGCGCCCTTTAGGGGCGCCCCTACGCCATGTCGATCCCGTAGGAGCGGCCCTTGTGGCCGCCGTCTTACTTGCCCACCCATTTCGGGGCGCGTTTTTCCGCGAACGCCTTCGGTCCCTCGATATAATCCTGCGACGCCGCCATTGCCTTCACCGCCGGATAGTCGCGCTGCTCGGCGATCGCCTGCTCCAGCGAGACGGCGAGCCCGCGCTGGATGGTCTGCTTGGAGGCGCGGATCGACATCGGCGAGTTCTGGCAGATGCTCTCGGCCCAGCGCTCGGCGGCCGCCAGCGCTTCGCCCGGCGGCACCACCTCGTTGACGAAGCCGAGTTCGAAACCTTCCTTGGCCGAGACGTGACGCGCGGTCAGGATCATGCCCATGGCGCGCTTCAGCCCGATCTGCCGCGGCAGCCGGTGCAGGCCGCCGGCCAGCGCCGCCAAGCCAACGCGCGGCTCGGGCAGCGCGAAGGTCGCATTCTCGGAGGCAATGATCAGGTCGCACGCCAGCGCGATCTCAAATCCGCCGCCCATGGCGACGCCGTTGACGGCGGCGATAACCGGCTTGTCGCAGTCGAAGCGGGAGGTCAGCCCGGCAAAGCCGCCCTTGTCCCAGCCGCGCTTTCCCCCCGCCGCCTGCCATTTCAGATCATTGCCGGCACAGAAGGCCTTGTCGCCCTTGCCGGTGACGATCGCGACCCATTGTTCGGGATCGCTGGCGAAATCGTCGAACACCTTGTTGAGTTCGACATGCGCATCGGTGTGCAGCGCATTATAAACCTCAGGGCGTGACAGCGTCACGATCGTGATCGGGCCCTTCCGCACGACGTCAGAGAATTGCAAGTCCATGGTGCCTCCCGTGGAATTTTTCCTTAGCCACTGTTGCTATTTGTCCGCTGATGCCATTCAGACACGTTGCGGACAATTGTCTGCCCAGCTTAGCCCCTTTGCTTGACTCAATCCGGCCATGTTCGGCTAATTGCCGCCTCCATTGTGTTATGAGTGCGGAGGCCGCATGTTAGATCATACGTCGGTTCACAGGACCAGCAATGGACCTGCCAAGAACAAAAAGACACCTGGGAGAGAGCCCGTGGATTTCGCTCTGCCGGCCGATCTGGTCGCCTATCTAGCCGAGCTTGATCAGTTCATTGCCCGCGAGATCAAGCCGATCGAGGATGCCGACGACAACGTCCGTTTCTTCGATCACCGCCGCGAATGGGCGCGGACCGATTTCGATAATGGCGGCCTGCCGCGGCAGGAATGGGAGGCGCTGCTGCGCCGGGTGAAGGATTTAGCCGACCGCGCCGGCCATCTGCGGTTTGCAATCCCGAAATGCTATGGCGGCAAGGATGGTTCCAATCTCTGGATGGCCGTGATCCGCGAGCATTTCGCCGCCAAGGGACTGGGGCTGCATAATGATCTGCAGAACGAGCATTCGATCGTCGGCAATCTGCCGCTGGTCACCATGCTTGATCGCTACGGCCGCGACGATCAGAAGGCGATGATCGAAGGCTCGATCACCGGCAAATATCGCATCACCTTTGGTCTCACCGAGCCCGAGCACGGCTCGGACGCCACCCACATGGCAACCCGCGCCGTACCGGCGCTCCGCGATGGGATTTCCGGCTGGCTGATCAATGGCGAGAAGATGTGGACCACCGGGATGCATGCCGCGACCCACTGCGCGCTGTTTGCCCGCACGTCCGGCAACGACGGCGATGCGCGCGGTATCACCTGTTTCCTGGTGCCGGCCAAGGCCCTGGGCGTCAAGGTCGAGGAGTACCTGTGGACCTTCAACATGCCGACGGACCATCCGCGGGTCAGCTTCACCGACGTGTTCGTGCCGGATGATGCGCTGTTCGGCGAGGTCGGCCGCGGCCTGTCGCTGGCGCAATGTTTCGTGCACGAGAACCGCATCCGCCAGGCGGCGAGTTCGCTGGGTGCTGCGGTCTACTGCATCGAGGAAAGCGTGAAATATGCCCGCGAGCGCAAGCCGTTCGGGCGCGCGCTGGCGGAGAACCAGGCGATCCAGTGGCCGCTGGTGGAACTGGCGACGCAGGCGGAAATGCTGCGGCTGTTGATCCGCAAGACGGCGTGGGAGATGGACAAGCTCAGCCAGGCCGAGGTCGAGCACACGCTGTCCGACAAGGTCTCGATGTGCAATTTCTGGGCGAACCGGCTGTGCTGCGAAGCCGCCGACCACGCCATGCAGGTCCATGGCGGCATGGGCTATTCGCGCCACAAGCCGTTCGAGCACATCTACCGCCATCACCGCCGCTACCGTATCACCGAAGGCAGCGAAGAAATCCAGAAGCGCAAGGTGGCGGGATTCCTGTTCGGTTACATGGGAGCAGGCGCGACCAGACATTGAGGGAGCAGGGGACGTGGCACGGCTGTTCGCGGCGTCAGTCGGCGACCCTCACTGGACCGCACCTCGAAGGAGCATAGCGCAAGCGGAATGTGTCTGGGGCAGGGCGGCCACAAGGGCCGCCCCTACATCGGCGGACCTGATGCGTCGCAATCCTGACAATTGCGAGGGGCGACCTTGTGGATGCCCTCGCGAGGCATCACGCGGCGGAATTGTTCGGGCAGGGCGGCCACGAGGGCCGCCCCTACAGCAATGGACCTTACAATGCGCTCAATTCACCTGCCGGTCCTTGCCTGCCCAATAGGGATCGCGCAGATGGCGGCGCAGGATCTTGCCGGAGGCGTTGCGCGGCAAGGCGCCGACGAACTCGACCGATTTCGGCGTCTTGTAGCCGGCGATGCGCTGCCTGACGAAGTTGATGATGTCGGCGGCCGTCGCCTCTCTGCCCTGCTTCAGCACCACGATCGCCTTGACCGCCTCGCCCCATTGGTCATCGGGCACGCCGATCACGGCAACTTCGGCGATATCGGGATGGTCGCAGATCGCGCTCTCGACCTCGGCCGGATAGATGTTTTCGCCACCGGAGATGATCATGTCCTTGATGCGGTCGTGGATATAGAGATAGCCGTCGCGGTCGAGGTAGCCGGCGTCGCCGGTGCGCAGCCAGCCGTCGCGGCCGATGGTCCTGGCGGTCGCTTCCGGCAGGTTCCAGTATCCGGCCATATTGAAGCCGGAACGCGTGGCAATCTCGCCGACTTCGCCCGGCGGCAGCGGCTTGCCGTTGGCATCGAGGATCGCCAGTTCGACGCCGGGCAGCGCCTTGCCGGCCGAGCGCATCCGCTCCGATCCCGCGACATGGTCCTCCGGCGGCAGCGCCACGATGCTGCCGGTGGTCTCGGTCATGCCATAGACCTGGACGAAGCCGCAGCCGAACACCTCGATGCATTCCTTCAGCAGCGCCGCCGGGATCGGGGAGGCGCCATAGAACATGTATTTCAGACGCGAAAAATCCACCTCGCGCGCCCGCGGCTGCCGGACCACGAACTGCATCGCGGCCGGCACCATGAATAATTTGGTAATGCCCGACAGCTCGATGAAATCCAGTACCTTGGTGGGATCGAATTCGCGGGCAACCACGCCCTTGGCGCCATGATAGAAGCCGAGCAGGCCCCAGCCGGAGCCGCCGATGTGAAAGATCGGCATCGCCACCAGCGAGACGTCGTCCCCGGTCCAGATGTTCCAGTCGGGCCTCTGGTCATTGGCGCCATCGAGCGCGGTGAAGAAATTGGCGTGCGACAGCATCGCGCCCTTCGGCTTTCCGGTGGTGCCGGAGGTGTAGAGCTGCATCGCAATGTCCTGCCGGCTGATCGCCAAGCGCGGGTCCTCACCGCTCTGGCCATCGCGCCAAGTCTGATAGTCCGGCCAGCCGGCTGCGCCGCCTTCGGCGGCGATGAAGGTCTTCACGCCAGGCAATTGCGCACTGATACTGCGCGCCTGCTCGATCAGTTCGGGTCCGACAAAGACGACCGGCGCCTGGCAATCGCCGATGATGAAGGCGATCTCGGGTCCGGCCAGCCGCCAGTTGACCGGCGCCATCACGACATTGGCTTTGGCTGCGCCGAGCAGCAGCTCAAAATAGATGTCGCTGTTCTTGCCCAGATAGGCGATGCGCTGGCCCGGCTGGACGCCGATCGCCCTGAGCCCGTTGGCGACCTGGTTGGTCCTGGTATCGAAGGCGGCAAAGCTGGTCTGCCGGCCTTCGAACTCGAACGCGATGGCAGTGCCGCGGTCCTTGGCCCGCGCCCGCACCATGTCGGCAAGGTTTTGCGGTGCCTCGATCTCGGACATGTTTCTCCCCTGGACGTTTTGACGTCTTGTTTGCAGGGATACTGGCGTCGTCGCGCGGTAAAGGCAATATCAGAACGTCAGTCGTTCGTCGGCGGTGCCTGTGAATTAACCCCGAGCGGCGCGGTCCTTCTCGTTCTGCGCTTTGATGACGTCCTTGGCCTGGGCCCAGTCGGCATCCTTCCAGTCGCGCAAGGCATAAAAATTGCCGCCCATCGCCAGCGCCTGGCCGCCATCCATCGCGATGGTCTCGCCGTTGATCCAGTCGCAGCCGCCGGAAATCAGGAACACCGCCAGGTTCTGCAGTTCCTCCATCTTGCCGACGCGGCCCATCGGATTGACCGCGATGGTGCGGGCGCCGGCCTCGTCGCCGGGTTTGATCCGCTTGCTCATGCCCTCGGTCGGAATTTCGCCGGGCGCGATGGTATTGAGGCGGATGCCGTAGCGTCCCCATTCCGTGGCCAGCGACATCGTCATGGCGTGGATGGCGGACTTGCTCATGGCCGAGGGCACCACATAGGGGCTGCCGTTGCGAACCCAGGTCACGGTGATCGATACCACGTTGCCCGGATGCTTTCCCGCGATCCAGCGCCGGCCGACCGCATGCGTCACGTAGAAGGTGCCATGCATGACGATGTTGGCCACCGCGTCGAAGCCGCGCGGCGAAAGCTCCTCGGTACGCGAGATGAAATTGCCGGCGGCGTTGTTGATGAGGTCGGTCAGCGGACCCTGGGCGAAAATGCTCTCGATCATCTCATCGACCGCGAGCGGGTTTCGGATGTCGACGCCATGGCTTAAGACCCGGCCGCCATGGAGGTCCATCAGTTCGGTCGCGGTCTCGTCGCAGACGCCCTTGCGGCGGCCGCAGATATGGACCTCGGCGCCGAGCTGAAGGAAGCGCGCCGCCATCGACTTGCCGAGCCCGGTGCCGCCGCCGGTGACCAGAATGCGCCGTCCGGCCAGGAGCTGTTCGCTGAACATGGGAGTTTCCGCCTTTGAAACATGGGTTTATCCGGTTGATTGACTAAATCCGGACAACGGCTTTCTGTAAAGTGTCAACAATCAGGGAAGCAGGGGGGCAGCGAATGGAGCAGCGGGTATCGGTGTCGATCGCGGACGGCGTCGCCGACGTCCGCCTGGTGCGGGCGGACAAGATGAACGCGCTCGATGCCGCGATGTTCGAGGCGCTGGTGGCGACATCGGACCGGCTGGCCGGTGAAAAGGGCCTCCGGGCGGTGGTGTTATCCGGGGAGGGGCGGGCGTTTTGTGCGGGGCTGGACATGGGCCGGTTCGCAGCCATGAAGGAAACCGGAGGTAACGGAATAGCCGGCGGCGAAGACCGCGACCTCACCAAGCGCACCCATGGAATGGCCAATTTCCCGCAACAGGCGGTTTGGGGATGGCGGCAGCTGGCGGTGCCGGTGATCGCCGCGATCCAAGGCGTGGCGTTCGGCGGCGGCTTCCAGCTCGCGCTCGGCGCCGACCTGCGATTTCTTGCCCCAGATGCGAAGATGTCGATCATGGAGATCAAATGGGGGCTGGTGCCGGACATGGCGGGGACACCAATCCTGGCCAGCCTGGTGCGCGATGACATCCTGCGCGAGTTGACCTTTACGGGCCGGATCTTCTCGGCCCAGGAAGCGCTGAGCTATGGCCTGGCGACCCGGATCTGCGACGATCCGCGCGCCGCGGCCTTCGAGGTCGCGCGCGACATCGCCGGCAAGAGTCCCGACGCCATCCGCGCCGCCAAGCGGCTCCTGAACAAGCTGACCGTCGATCCCGGGCCGGCATTGCTCGCCGAATCGGTCGAGCAGCAGAAGCTGATCGGCGGCGCCAATCAGCTCGAGGCGGTCCGCGCCAATATCGAAAAGCGCGCGCCGCGCTTTGCGGATGGGTGAAGCGTCGTTGCCCGACGCGTAGGGGCACCCCTTGTGGGTGCCCTGGTGAGACCCGGCGACGCCGCGAGGGGGCGACCACAAGGGTCGCCCCTACGAAGCTGAAGGACAGAGCGCTGACCGCCCGCCTCGCGAGTTACCAGCTCCATGTGCATTGTCCATGAGATGTAAGGAGTGAGGTCATGCCGTCGAACCTGGTCGTAACAGCCCATGATTTGGTGGTGATGCTCGACAAGCTGCTTCTAGATAAGCTGCAAGATTATCGTAAAGATCAATGGTTGGAGCATCAAGGACAGTGGTGGGATCGTCTTTATTCCAACCGGCACAGACAAGTCCCTCCGGACAGGCAAATCGCTTTTTTCGTTGATTGGCCGGATGAAAGCCTCGTGGCCTATTTCGAGTCGGGTGAGCTCGGATCGGGAACAGTTCTGGAATTGGGATGCGGAAATGGCCGCAATGCGCAATATTTCGCCAGCCAAGGCTGCCACGTTGATGCTGTGGATTTTTCGCGGGAAGCGATCGCCTGGGCGATGGAAAAAAACAACTACTCGGATCAAACAATAAATTATCTATGCAAATCAATATTCGAATTGGACATCCGTAAGCCGAAATACGACATCGTCTACGATAGTGGGTGCTTTCACCACCTCCCGCCGCATCGGCGGTGGAGCTATTTGGAACTATTGAAAACCGCGCTAAAGCCTACAGGCCGCTTCGCGCTGGTATGCTTCACGCCGGATGGCGGTTCCAGGCTCAGCGATTTCGATGTCTATGAAAAATGGAAGCTTGCAGATGATCGCGGTGTCGGGCTTAGCTATACAAGTTCGCAGTTGAGGGAAGTTTTCTCTCGAAGTTTTGAAATCCTGTCGCTGCGAAAAATGGAGGAGACGCCGCCTGACCGAAAGATCTTTGGAAAAGATGTCCTTTGGACTGCGCTCATGAAACCATTGCCCTGATGAGGTCCACCTGAATGACAGCGCCCCATTGAACCGGCTTACACCGTTGAGTCGACGGCCCGTGAGTTGAAGAACCCCCAAGTCTGACATGACCGACCAATCCCCGCTCTTTATCGGCATCGTCTCCGGCGCGCGTCGGCGCGGCCACGCCGAGGTCGCCGAACGCGCCGAGCGCATCGCCGGCGGATTGCACCGGCTTGGCGTGCGGCCGGGCGACAGCGTCTGTATCCTGATGCGCAACGATATCGCCTTCATCGAGGCGGCCTATGCGGCGATGCGGCTTGGCGCCTATGCGGTGCCGGTCAACTGGCATTTCAAGCCGGAGGAAGTCGCCTACATCCTTCAGGATTCCGGCACCTCGATCCTGATCGGCCATGCCGACCTGCTGCATCCGCTGCGCGAGGCGATCCCGAAAGGCCTCACGGTGCTGAGCGTGGCGACGCCCCCGGAGATCTGCGCGGACTACCATATCGACACCGACCATCTCGCGACGCCCGGTTGGGCAGGCGATCTCGAATCCTGGCTCGAGCAGCAGCCGCCCTATGACGGGCCGGCGCTGCCGCAGCCGCAGAACATGATCTATACCTCGGGCACGACGGGACATCCCAAGGGCGTCCGGCGCCATGCCCCGACGCCGGAGCAGAGCGCCTCGTCAGAGCGGATGCGGGCGTTGATCTACGGCCTCGAGCCAGGCGCGCGGGCGCTGGTGCCGGGACCGCTCTATCATTCCGCGCCGAATTCGTTCGCCCTGCGCGCGGGCCGCCTCGGCGGCGCGCTGGTGCTGATGCCGCGCTTCGAGCCCGAGCAATTCTTGCGCCTGATCGAGGCCGAGCGGATCGACACCATCTTCATGGTGCCGACCATGTTCATCCGGCTGATGAAGCTGCCCGAGGCCGTACGACGGAAATATGACATGTCGTCGCTGCGTCATGTCATCCATGCCGCCGCTCCCTGTCCAGCCGACGTCAAGCGCGCCATGATCGTTTGGTGGGGCCCGGTGATCCATGAATTCTATGGCAGTACCGAATCCGGCGCGGTCACGTTTGCCAACTCCGAGGATGCGCTGAAGAAGCCCGGCACCGTCGGCCGGATTGCGCCTGGCGCGGAGTTGCGCTTTTTCGGCGAGGACGGAAAGCTGCTGCCGCCCGGCGAAATCGGCGAGATCTATTCGCGCATCGCCGGCAATCCGGATTTCACCTACCACAACAAGCCGGAAAAGCGCGCCGAGATCGAGCGCGACGGCTTCATCACGTCCGGCGATGTCGGCTATATCGACACCGACGGCTATGTCTTCATCTGCGACCGCAAGCGCGACATGGTGATATCGGGCGGCGTCAACATCTATCCGGCCGAAATCGAGGCCGCGCTGCATGCCGTCCCCGGCGTGCACGATTGCGCGGTTTTCGGCATTCCCGACGACGAATTCGGCGAGGCTTTGATGGCGATGGTGGAGCCGCAGGCAGGGGCGGTGCTGGACTTGGCCGAAATCCAGGCCCGGCTGCGCGACGCGCTCGCCGACTACAAGGTACCGAAGCATATCGAAATCCGGCCATCTCTGCCGCGCGAGGATTCCGGCAAGATCTTCAAGCGGCGGCTGCGCGATCCCTACTGGGAGCGGGCCGGTCGGCGGATCTGAACGTTATCGTTCTGGCCGAGCCGGTCGGCGGCGCTTCGGTGCCCGCAGGCGAACCAATCGCCTTTTTCTTGCTCTTGCTTTGGCCTTGAAAAATTGCGACTCAGGGGACGCCGGGCAGTTTCTGGAGCCGCTACCATGTCACCCCAGATCGTGCCTTCTGTTACCGACCAGCGACCCAACCGCGCCGAGGACGCCGCGGCGCTTGAAGAAGATGCCCGCTTGCGGGATGATATCCGCCTGCTTGGGCGGATCCTCGGCGACACCGTCCGCGACCAGGAAGGCGCCGACGTGTTCGACCTGGTTGAACGCATCCGGCAGACGTCGATCCGGTTCCATCGCGATGAGGACAAGCCGGCGCGGCGCGAACTCGAGCTCATTCTCAACAGCATGTCGACCGGCCAGACCGTGCGCATCGTGCGCGCCTTCAGCTATTTTTCACACCTCGCCAATATCGCCGAGGACCAGAACAACATCCGGCAGATGCGGGCGCGCGGTGGAAGCCCGGGAACGCTGGCGTTGACGCTGTCGCATGCGCGCGCCGCCGGCATCAGTGCTGCCGACCTGCGAAAGTTCTTTGCCACTGCCCTGGTCAGTCCGGTATTGACCGCGCACCCCACCGAAGTCCGCCGCAAGAGCACGTTCGATCGTGAAATGGAGATCGCGGCGCTATTGGACCGCCGTGAACGGGTCCAGCTGACGCCGGAAGAACTCGCGGCCAGCGATGAGGAATTGCGCCGCGAGGTATTGACGCTGTGGAAGACCAATCTTCTCCGCCGCACCAAGCTCACCGTGCTCGACGAGGTCGCCAACGGCCTGTCGTTTTACGATTATACCTTCCTGAGCGAGGTGCCGCGGCTGCATTGCGCACTGGAGGATCGGCTGAACGAAGGCGACGGCGCAGCCACGGGCGAACTGGCGTCGTTCCTGAGGATGGGAAGCTGGATCGGCGGCGACCGTGACGGCAACCCGTTCGTGACGGCGGAGGTGATGCGCGGAACGCTGAAACTGCAGTCGAGCCGGGTGTTGCGCCACTATCTCGAAGAATTACACGTGCTCGGCTCCGAACTGTCGCTGGCGGCGCACCTCACCGATATCTCGAAGGATTTGCGCGCGCTCGCCGAGCGTTCGCCCGATACCTCGCCGCATCGAAGCGGCGAGCCCTATCGGCTGGCGGTATCCGGTATCTATGCGCGCCTCACCGCCACCGCGGCGAGGCTGGACGTGGAAACCACGCGGGCGCCGGTCGGCGAAGCCGCAGCCTATGCCGATGTCGCGGAGTTCAAGACGGATCTCGACATTCTCTACCGCTCGTTGATATCGAACAATGCGCGGGTGATTGCACGCGGGCGCCTGCGCACCCTGCGCCGGGCGGTGGATTGTTTCGGCTTTCATCTGGCCAGTCTCGATATCCGGCAGAATTCCGCCGTGCACGAGCGAACCGTCGCGGAGCTGATCGACGCGGCGATGCCCGGCATGTCCTATCAGGCGCTGAACGAAGAGGCGCGGATTGCGCTGCTCACCAACGAACTGCGCAATAAACGGCCGCTGACGTCGAGCTTCGTCAAATACAGCGAGGAAACGGTCGGCGAGCTCGCGGTCTTCCATACGGCCGCCGAGGCCCATGCCAAATTCGGCGCCGATGCCATCCCGCAATGCATCATCTCGATGTGCAAGGGGATGTCCGACATGCTGGAAGTCGCGCTCTTGTTGAAGGAGGTCGGCCTGGTCGATCCTGCCGGCCGCAGCGCGATCAATATCGTACCGCTGTTCGAGACCATCGAGGATCTGCAGGCCTCCGCCGTAATCATGGACCGGATGCTGTCGATCCACGATTATCGCAAGCTGGTGGATAGCCGCGGCTCGGTGCAGGAAGTGATGCTCGGCTATTCCGACAGCAACAAGGACGGCGGCTTCGTCACCTCGGGCTGGGAGCTCTACAAGGCCGAAATCGGCCTGATCGAGGTGTTCGAGCGCCACCATGTGCGCTTGCGGCTGTTTCACGGTCGCGGCGGTTCGGTCGGTCGCGGCGGCGGCCCGAGTTACGATGCCATCATCGCCCAGCCCGGCGGCGCGGTGAACGGCCAGATCCGGATCACTGAACAGGGCGAAATCATCTCCAGCAAATATTCCAACGCCGAGGTCGGCCGCAACAATCTCGAGATTCTCGCCGCCGCGACGCTGGAGGCAAGCCTGCTGCAGCCCAAGCACAGCGCGCCATCGGCGGACTATCTGAAGGCGATGGATGAGCTGTCGGCGCTGGCCTTCAAGGCCTATCGCGGCCTGGTCTATGAGACCGAAGGTTTTGCGGATTACTTCTGGGCATCGACGGTCATCACCGAGATCGCCACGCTGAACATCGGCAGCCGGCCGGCCTCGCGCAAGAAAACCCGTGAGATCGAGGACCTGCGCGCCATTCCCTGGGTGTTCAGCTGGGCGCAGTGCCGGTTGATGTTGCCGGGATGGTACGGCTTCGGCAGCGCGGTCGAGACCTGGATAGCCGAACATGCCGACCAGGGCATGCCGTTCCTCCGCGAGCTCTATCGCGAGTGGCCGTTCTTCCGCACCCTGTTGTCGAACATGGACATGGTGCTCGCCAAGAGCTCGATCGCGATCGCCTCGCGCTATGCCGAACTGGTGCCGGACGTGGCCTTGCGTGAAAAGATCTTCGGGCGCATCCGGCAGGAATGGCACACCTCGATCGAGAAACTATTGGACATCATGGGGCAGGAGCGCCTCTTGCAGGGCAACCCGCGGCTGGAGCGCTCGATCCGCAACCGCTTTCCCTATCTCGACCCGCTGAACCATGTGCAGGTCGAGCTGTTGAGGGAGCATCGCGCGCAGAATGTCGATGAACAGGCGCTGCGCGGCATCCAGATCACCATCAACGGGATTTCGGCGGGCCTGCGTAACAGTGGGTAGGGCGGGGC
The DNA here is from genome assembly GCA_963736075.1 of uncultured Alphaproteobacteria bacterium. Lineage (GTDB taxonomy): Bacteria > Pseudomonadota > Alphaproteobacteria > Rhizobiales > Xanthobacteraceae > Bradyrhizobium. The sequence continues at coordinate 338,323 of CAVTNW010000043.1, forward strand.
AGAAGAGTCGCATCATGACTCGCGTCAGTGCCTCCACGTAGGGGCGGCCCTTGTGGCCGCCCTGCCGCAAGAAATTCCGATCGCGAGATGTGGGCCACGAGGGCACCCACAAGGGGTGCCCCTACGCAACTGGCAGTCAGTCCTCAGATCGCGTCCCAGTTGAAGATGTCCGCCGAGCGGTCGAGCTTATAGAATGAGGATTTCAGGGCCGGCATGCCGTGCTCGGCAATGGTCTGCGGCGTCCAGCCTTCGCCGCGGTGGATCGAACGCAGCGGGCGCGACTGGCTCATCAGGAAAATCTCGTTCATGCGCACGGCAAAAATCTGCCCGGTGACGTCCTTGGCGGCATCACTGAGCAGAAAGGCCACGATCGGCGCGATCTTTTCCGGCCCCATCTGCTGGATCTTGGCCACCCGCGCCTGTTCGGCCTCGGTCTCGGTCGGGATGGTGCCGATCAGGCGGCTCCAGGCGAACGGCGACACGCAGTTCGAGCGGACATTGAAGCGGTTCATATCGAGCGCGATCGACTTTGACAGCCCGACGATGCCAAGCTTCGCGGCGGCGTAGTTGGCCTGGCCGAAATTGCCGACCAGGCCCGACGTGGAGGTGAAGTGGACGAAAGAGCCGCTTTCCTGCTCGCGGAACAATCTTGCCGCGGCGTGCGAGACGTAGAACGAACCCATCAGGTGGACCTTGATGACGGACTCGAAGGCATCGATGCTCATGCGATGGAAGATCGCGTCGCGCAGGATACCGGCATTGTTGACCACGCCGTCGAGCCTGCCGAAGCTGTCGAGCGCGGCCTTGACGATCCGGCTGGCAGGGATGGCCTCCGCCACGGTTTCGAAATTCGCCACCGCGGTGCCCCCGCGCTTTCTGATTTCCTCGACCACCTCTTCGGCCGGCGAGGCGCTCGATCCCGAACCATCGGCGGCGACGCCGGGATCGTTGACGACGACCTTGGCGCCTTCCGCCGCGCACAACAGCGCGATCTCACGGCCGATGCCGCGCCCCGCGCCGGTGACGATGATGGATTTGTCCTGGAGTGATTTGGTGGTCATGATGCCTCCCTTTGAGCCCTAACTGCTGGATGCGGGTGTGTTCACCCCGTCCCGCAAGCGGTCGCAAGCAGGGAGAGGTAAACCCATTCCGGCACTCGATGCTCTCAATTGAACGCCATGCCGCCGCTCATCGTGATGGTCTGGGCGGTCATATAGGGATTATCCACTAGCATCATCACGGCTTTTGCGACCTCATCGGCCTTGCCGAAGCGGCCCAGGGGTATCCGGCTCACCAGTTGCTCATGGCCCTTAATCACGCCGGTATCGATCAGCGAGGGCGCGACAGCGTTGACCGTCATCTTTTTCGTTATAAAGATAGATTGCAATCCTTTTTTGAGCGGGAGCTTTCATGCCAGATATTTCCCGGCCGGCCGTCACGGCAGATGACCGAGGAGCCAACATCCAGACCGCGCCCCTCGGCAACCTCTACATGGACAATGTCGTCAATTTCTCCTCCTCGGTGGCGGTCGCAAAATCCTTCAGCGTGCATTGGGACGGCGACAAGGTGCGCGGCGTCCTCATGGAGATGACGGACGGCACCTCGAAAAAGGCCGGGGACTACCAGAACCCCAGCCCCAGCTACACGGTCACGACGGTCGAGTTTGCGGAGGGCGAACTGCTCGACAAGGCATGGCTGCGGTCCACCAGTTACGGCGGCGGCGGACCGGTGATCGGCGGCAGCGTGCGGCAGATTGAAATCCTCACCAAGGGTACCGCGGCGAGTGGGCCGCAGCACATCACGGCAGGCCAACCCGGTTTTGAGGACGAGATTCCCCAGCTGGTCGAGGGCTCCGCGCTGGTCGGATTCTGCGCTTGGGTCAATCCGGACAATTTCATCAGCGGACTGGCTTTGTGGGTGCGTTGGGCGCCCGGGGATGCGCCCGCGCCGGCGCAGTTCTCGACCTATTCCCAGACCAAAACCATCGGAAATCCCGCCGCCGGTCTGAATCAGGTCCCGCGCCAGGTCAACGGCTACACCGCACTCTATCTCGGGGTACGCTGGGATGGCGATAAGATACGCAGCCTGAACATGGTGATGAATGACGGAATGACCATCGGGGTCGGCGACAGCTACCACACCAAGTATCCGTTTGCTTCCTACACATTCGGACGGGATGAGTGGCTAACGACACTGACGCTGTGGAGCAGTTCCTATGGACACGGTAGCCTACGGCGCATCGAATTCACCACCAATCAGGGGGGAAACTTCGCCGCCGGCGAACTCGGTGGCGACAGCGTCGTGATACCCCAGATCGATTCCTGCGTTTTCCTCGGCATGCAGGTATGGGACAATGCGGACAATTTCGTCAATGCGCTCGCCTTCGAGATCAGCGCCTACGCGGAACCCCGCGTGCTGAACTTCTCGCCATGGACGGCCACCTATTCCAACAATGCCGTGACCGTCGATGGCAACATCGTCATCACGATCGCGGATGCGGGACTTGACGATCTAAAGAGGCCGCAACTGTTGGTGTCATCGGGAAAAACTAGCGGCTATTGCTCGCTTGATGGCTTCGCGCCGCTTACGATCTCGATCTTCGCGGATGCGACGTTTGAGGCAAAATTCCCCGCCGGGGAGGGCGAAGGAGCCATCTATGGGCCGCTCGAGGGACTCTCGCCTTCAACCGCCCGGCCCGTGCTCATCGAAGCCCTGGTACGAAAATACGCGCCGGCCGTCATGCTCAACGCCGATGAGGTTTACTGGCCCTCGGACATCGTCGTGTTTCTGAAGAACATGAAGTTGCAGACCGTGGAACTGATCAAGACGGCGAGGCTACCCTATTATAGAACCACCGACGTCTACCCTGGGCCGCTGGACCGCAAGACGCTTACTGACCAGGCGGCGAAGCTGGGCGCGGAAAACAACCGCACCGACGCCTGCCTGAGCACCATCCAGTCTCTCAACGACCCTTCCTCCACGCTGCCGTGGTTCAACGGCTCGCGTCCGTCAGCCACCAATCCCGTCACGGCCTATGCGGTGGTGGTCGAGGGGGCAGACAACGGCAAACTCGACATCGTCTATTGGTGGTTCTTCAATTACAATCAGGGCAAGGACGTCGCGAATACCAGTTGGGGAAACCATGTCGCGGACTGGGAGCATGTCAAGGTCCAGCTTGGCGGTGTCGACTTCACACATCCTGGGCAGGAGACCGTGCTTGCGGTGATGTACGACCATCACGGCGACAAGGAGACGCATCCCCCGGCCGACGGCATCTCGATCTACAATGGCAAGCAGGTGCTGGTGTATCTCTCGGGCGGGGACCACGAGGCTTATCCGAGGCCTGGCTCTTACAAGCGGCCTGCGGGCACCTACGATATCTGCAGCGACCTGGGCTTTTCCTTCGATCAGCGCACGGGCAATCTGGAGATATATACCTGGAAGGGAAGCAGTTTCGTCACGCCGCCCGCGGGCGCATCGGCGGCCTTCATGGATCCCTCGTGGATCAGCTATTACGGGCGCTGGGGCAACTGGGAAAGGGGCGCCCTCAAAGCCGGCCCGCTTGGCGAGATCGCGCAGCTCGAGTCGGGGCCGGAGGGTCTGTTCCGTCCGGGTGAGTATCCGTCCCCGACTTGACGGGCCTGCGGTCGCCATGAGCGTCGCCGCAAGAACTTGTGGGATCGTGAAAATCTCGAATTACGATGCCACCTATTTCATTCGAGGCCAGCCGCGGAGTACCCCCATGCGGCGAAGCGCGCCTCCCTCACTTCACCGTCACTTCTCATTCGTAAAAATGATCGTGCCGCTCGCTGCGAACATGCCGCCGACACCATGACATACCGAGATCTTCGCGCCGGGCACCTGCGCCGGCGCTATCCCGCGCATCTGCCGCACGCTCTCCTGCAGCGCGTACATGCCGTACATGCCGGAATGCATGTAGCTCAGGCCGCCGCCATTGGTGTTGAGCGGCAATCTGCCGCCGGGGCGGGTGTGGCCGTCGGCGATGAATTTTCCGGTTTCCTCGTGCGGCATGAAGCCAAGATCGCCGAGGCCATAGAGCGGCAGGTGCGCGAAGGCGTCGTAGATCATGAGGTGGTCGACATCGCCGTGGGTGATGCCGGCTTCCCTGAAGGCCAGAGGGCCGGCCACGCGAAAGGCGCGCGAACTGTCGAAGGTCTGCATCTGGCTGACCATCGGCGTTTCCACGCTTTCGCCGGTGCCCAGGATATAGACCGGCTTGTTCGGAAAATCCTTGGCCCGATCGGCCGAGGTCAGGATCAACGCGCCGCCGCCGTCGGTGACCAGGCAGCATTGCAGGATGCGGAAGGGATAGGCGATCATCCGTGAATTCAGCACGTCGGCGACCGTGATCGGCGTCTTCATGGTGGCGCGCGGGTTCTTCGCGGCCCATTCGCGCTGCACCACGGCGACCATGGCGATCTGCTCGTGGGTGATGCCGTGGGTTTTCATGTAGCGCAGCACCGGTATCGGAAACATACTGGCCGGCGTGGAGACGCCATAGGGCAGTTCGAACTGGCCGTTCAGGCTATCAGGACCAATCATGCGCGGGGTGCGGCCGATGTTCGACTTGCCGCTTTCGGCATGGGTGATCAGCACCGTCCTGCACAGCCCGGCCTCGATCGCGGCCGCTGCGTGGCGGACATGCAGCATGAAGGAGCAGCCGCCGACCGAGGTGCCGTCGACCCAGGTCGGGGTGATGCCGAGATAGTGCGCGATCTGCTGCGGGGTCTCGACCGCCGTGGCAAACCCATCGATGTCGGAAAGCTTCAGGCCGGCGTCGGCGATCGCATTAAGCGCCGCATCGGCGTGCAGCTGGATCTGCGAGACGTTGGGAATGACGCCGAGCTCGGTGGTCTCGGCTGCGCCGACGACGGCGACTTCGTTCCTGCGCATGGTCTTCAGGCCTTCGCCGGACGGAACAAGGGAAGGGTGATGGTCTCGTCGAGCTTTTCGAAGGTGACTTCCAGCTTCATGTCGAGTTCGAGCGCCTCCGGCGTTTGCGGGCAATCGACGATGTTGCTCATCATGCGCGGACCTTCGTCAAGTTCGACCACTGCGATGGCATAGGGCGGGGTGAAGCCCGGTACCGGGCGGTGATGGATGACATAGCTGTAGAGCGAAGCCTTGCCACTGGCCTTGAACACGCTGACCTGGCGCGAGGCGCAGGCCGGGCAGAACGGACGCGGCGGGAAATAGACGTGGGCGCAAGCCTCGCAGCGTTGCAGGCGCAATTCGCCGGCGGCGGTGCCATCCCAGAAATGCTGGGTTTCCGGGGTCGGTTTTGGTCGCGCGCGGGCTAGATCGGCCATTGCAGTGATGTCCTCCCTGAGGCGGGCCTGGCTTCGGTCCGGCCGGTTAACAGCCTTGATGCGACATTGGACGGTCCGGCGTCAACGGTCCAGCCGGGGTGGCCGCATGCCGCGTATTCCGATGGGCGCATACTTGCTCTGAGCTGCCTTATTGTGCGACCACGACCCAGCGCGGTAGATTGCCGGCGAGAAGCTGAGAGACCAGGGAGGATTCGATGTGGAAGATCACGGGCGCCGTGCTGGCGGCGGGCTTGAGCCTGCCCGCAGCGTGCTTGAGCCTGTCGGTGGCCTCGGCCGCGGACGCGCCGAACGAGATCAAGATCGGGACCCTCTATGCGTCATCGGGGCGCTACGCCTCGATCTCGATGCCGGTTTTCAGCGCGCTCAAGCTCTGGTCCGACCAAAAAAACGCCGATGGCGGGGTCTACGTCAAGGCGTTCGACAAGAAGATTCCCGTCAGGCTTGTCGCCTATGACGACCAGAGTAATACCGCGACCGCTTCCACGCTCTATAACCAGCTGATCACCCAGGACAAGGTCGACCTCTTGGTCGCCGACTCCGGCTCGGTCCTGACCGCGCCCGCGGTCGCAATCGCGCGCGATCGAAAAGTGTTCCTGTTCGACCAGACTGGAACTGGCGCCAGCTTCTTCTCCAAGGACAATCCCTATATCGCGCTGATGGCCGATCCGGTCTCGACGGTGTGGCCCAAGCCGGTGGCGGACTTCATTTCGCACGACGGACCTGGCCTCGGCATCAAGAAAGTCGCCATTCTCTACGCGACCAACGAATTCACGGGCACCCAGGCCAACGCGTTTCGCAAGTTCGTCAAGGATTCCGGCGCGCCGATCGAGATCGTCTACGACCAGGGCGTGCCGACGGAGACCACCAATTACACCGTCATCATCAACAACATCAACAACGCCCAGCCGGATGCCGTGATCCATTTCGGATATGCGCCGAACGATATCGCTTTCCTGCGCAACGTGGCGGACGTCGGCGTCAAGTTCAAGATGCTGTTCTCGATCTATGCGGGACTTGAGACCGAGCTGCTCGAAAAGAACGTCGGCGAGAAGGGCCTGGAGCACGTCTTCACCTATGTGCCGCCGTCGGAACTGAAGTATCCCGTCAATTTCGGCATGGACATCGGGGAATATAAGGCCGCCTGGGACAAGAAATATGCCGACGGCAAAGTCGAGTTCGGCTTCAATGCCGTGGCCGGCTATACCACCGGCCTCGTGATCGAGAAGACGCTGTCGGTTGCCGCGAGCCTCGATCAGCTCGAGTTGCGCCGTGCGGTGTTCAGCCTGTCCGGACAGCTCAAGACCCTGGATGGAACTTTCGCGCTCGACGAGACCGGCGGCCAGATCGGCGAATTGACGCCGCTCGGGCAACTCGAAATCGACGATCACGAGCACATCAAGTTCGTCTCGATCTATCCGCACGAGACCGCCACCGGCAAGCCGGTCTATCCGCGTCCATGATTGCCTTGCGCGGGGGCAGGCAAGAGGCCCGCGGTGAACGCGGGCGAGAGGCGACAAGTTGAGCGATTCCGTGAAACCTGTCATTTCGGGCCACGAGCGTTGGCCTTTCGCTCCCTCTCCCGCTCCCGGACGAAGCGCTTCGCTTCGCCTAGGCGGGGGACGGTTGGGGTGGGGGTGCTTCAGCATAGACACCGTCCGCGTTGGCCCCCACCCCAACCCTCCCCCGCGCGAAAGAGCGCGGGAGAGGGAGTGCAGCATCGCAAAACTTCGGAAGATCTGGTCTAGCTGATGCTCATTTACGCGCTCGTCGCCGGCGTCCTGTTCGGTCTCTATTTCAGCCTGGTCGGGATCGGCCTCAATCTGGTGTTCGGCGTCATGCGCATCGTCAACCTGGCGCATGGCGATTTCCTGATGCTCGGCGCGTTCATCGCCTTCGGCGTGGTGGCCCTGGCCGGCATCGATCCCTTGTTCGCGGTGCCGCTGGCCTTCGTGGTATTCGTGCTGGTCGGCGTGTTGCTCTATTGGGTGCTGGTGCCAAGGCTGCAGGGCTCGGTGAACCCGGAAATGCTGTCGATTATCCTGTTCTTCGGCCTGTCCCAGGTGATCGAGGCGGTCACCACCATCTTCTTTGGCACCAGCGAGCGCTCGATCCAGAGCCGCGCGCTCGGGACGGTATTCTCGACCGTGAAGATCAAATTGTTCGGTGGCAAGCCGGGCGGGGGCGGGCCGGTCCAGATCTTCGACCAATCATTTCCGGCATCATGGGTGATCGCGGCCACCACCAGCCTGATCGCGATCGCGCTGGTCTACGTCTATCTATATCGCACCCGGCTCGGCACCCTGACCCGCGCGGTGATGTCGCGCCGTGACGAGGCGCTGGCGACCGGCATCGATGTCGATCGGGTCTCGGCCGCCGCCTTCGGAATAGGGCTCGGTCTGGCGGCGGTGGCCGGCGTGTTCGCGCCCTTCATGTTCGGATCGGTGACGCCCGCGTTCGGCGCCGACGCCACCGTCACCTCCTTTGCCATCGTGGTGCTGGGGTCGCTCGGCAATCCCCTCGGCACCGCGCTCGGGGGTGTGGTCTATGGCGTCTGCTACATGCTGGTGCAGACCTATTTGAGTTCCTGGGCCGACCTTCTGCCCTATGTGCTCTTGATCTTCATCCTGCTCCTGCGTCCGAGTGGCCTGTTGGGAAAGCGGGTGCGAGTTGCCTAGCGCCCTCAAGCACGCGCTGTTCATCGTCCTGCCACTGCTCGCGGTCTTTGCGGTGCTGCCGGCCCTCTACCAGAATCATCTGCTGCTGTTCAATTTCGTGATCTTCCTGATCCTCGCCCAGGGCGTCAACATCATCTACGGTTTTACCGGCTACCTGCCGTTCGGCTATGTCGGCTTCTTCGGCGCCGGCGCTTACGGCTTTGCGATCCTGGTGATGCACATCCAGGCTCCCGCGATCATCGCCGTGATTGCCGCAGGGCTGGTCGGGGTCGCGCTCGGCCTGTTGCTGACGCCGCTGTTGCGACTGTCCGGCGCCTATTTCGCCATTGCCAATCTCGCGGCTTCGCTGGCCGTGCTGCACTTCGTCGCAAACCCGGCGCTGGAGAACATCACCCGCGGACCGTACGGCGTCTCGCTCACCGGCACCTTCGATCCGACGCTGGCCTATGCGGCGGCGCTGGTCGTGCTGGCGCTGACGCTTGCCGCTGTGGTGTTCCTGAAAAACTCCCGTTTTGGTCTGGCCTTGCAGGCGGTGCGGGAGGACGCGGTCAGCGCCGCAATGGCCGGCGTTGACGTGGTGCGAATGCGCGTGATCGCGTGGCTGGCGTCGGCGCTGGTGGCGGGCCTCGCCGGTGGCGTCTATGCCTGGTACGTTTCGGTATTCTATCCCGACAACGTGTTCAGCGGCGATTTCAGCATTTTCGCCATCGTCTTTGCACTGTTCGGCGGCGTTGCCACGATCTCGGGCCCGATCATCGGCGTCATCATCCTCTACGGCATCTACAACCTGATCGGATTTACCACGCCGCAATACTTCCAGCTGATCTACGGTCTGTTGATCATGGCCCTGGTGCTGTTTCTGCCCGCCGGCCTGGTCTCGCTGGCCACCCGGAGGGGCTGGCATGTCCCCTGACCGTGCGCCCCTCCTCAGCGTCACCAAACTGACGAAGCGCTTCGGCGGCTTCTCAGCGCTTGATGGATTGAGCTTCCATGTCGCCGCCGGTGAAATCCTGGGATTGGTCGGGCCGAACGGCTCCGGCAAGACCACCGCGATCAACGTCATCTCCGGTCTCTACGCGCCCGACGGCGGCAAAGTCGTGCTGGATGGCGCATCGATCTCCGCGGTCGCGTCGCACAAGCTCGTGCATCGCGGCATCAATCGCACGTTCCAGATTCCAAAACCCTTTCTGTCGCTGACGGTGCGCCAGAATGTGGAGGTCGCGCTGGCCTATGGACGGCCCGCGGTGGCGCCGCCCGGGTTGGGCGCGCTGCTTGAGGAATATCGGCTGGCCGAGGTCGCCGACCGGCCGGCGGCAGATCTGAACAACGCGCAGCAGAAGATGCTGGATCTGGTTCGCGCGCTCGCCACCCGACCGCGACTGTTGCTGCTCGACGAACTCGCCGCCGGGCTTAATCCGGCGGAACTCGACTGGATCGCCGGGTGCATCAAGGCGCTGGCGCAAACCGGCATGGCGATCATCGTGGTCGAGCATCTCATGGGATTCATTGAACACATCACCGACCGCGTTATCGTCATGAATGCCGGCAAGGAGATTTTCGAGGGCAAGCTCGCAGTCGCCGTCCAGGTGCCGCAAGTGGTCGAGGTATTCTTGGGGGGCGAGCATGCCGCCTGAAGCCGCACCTCTGCTGCGGGCCGCCGGGGTCGATGCCGGCTATGGCACCATGCAGGTGCTGTGGGGCGTTGACCTCGACGTGCGCAGGAGCGAAACCGTGCTGCTGCTCGGCGCCAACGGCGCCGGCAAGACCACCTTTCTCAAGACGCTGGTCGGCCTGATCGAGGCGCGGCAGGGCACTATCGAACTCGGCGGCGAGGATGTGACGCGAACGCGCTCCAGCGACCGGATGCGGCGCGGCATGACCTACATGTCCGAACTCGCGGTATTTCCGGACCTCACGATCGAGGAAAACATCCGTGTCGGCGCCCAGGCACTCGGCCATGCCGATCCCGGCGCCCGTGCCGAAGAACTCTACGGCCTGTTCCCAGTATTGCGCGAAAAGCGTCGCGCGCCGGCATCGAGCCTGTCCGGCGGCCAGCGCAAGATGCTCGGCATTGCCAAGGCGCTGGCCGCCGAACCTAAGCTTCTGGTGATGGATGAGCCCTCGGCCGGCTTGTCGCCCTTGTTCGTCAAGGAGGTCATCCGTATCCTCGGGAACCTGCGCGGACACGGGCTGGCGCTTTTGATCGCCGAGCAGAATATCGGTTTCCTCGAAGTGGCGACGCGGGTATTCGTGCTGGAGGGCGGGCGCATCCGCTTTTCCGGGACGGTGGCGGAGATGACCGACAATGCAGCACTGCGGCGCGCCTATTTCGGCCTGAAATAAACGAACGATCGGGACAGGCTTAAGGGCGCAACCCATCATGCAGCGAAAGGGCGACCAGACCATGCCAAACCTTGCGACACTTGCATCGCTGGCGGATGATCTCGACAGCGGCCGCGCCAGTGCCCGTCAACTCGTCGATACCTGCCTGGCTGCGATCGCCGACCCCAAAGGCGAGGGCGTGCGAGCGTTCATCCATGTCGATACCGACGCCGCCATCGCGGCGGCGGAAGCAATGGATCGGCTGCGCGCGGTCAAGGCCGCGCCGTCGCCCTTTGCCGGCATTCCCATCTCGATCAAGGATCTGTTCGACATCAAGGGGCAGGTGACCCGGGCCGGTTCGCGCGCGCTCGACGATTCCCCGCCGGCGGATGCCGATTGTGCCGCGGTGGCGCGGCTGCGCCGCGCCGGATTTGTGGTGATCGGCCGCACCAACATGACCGAGTTCGCCTATTCGGGGATCGGGATCAACCCGCATTACGGCACGCCGAAGGGAAGTTGGCGGCGCAGCGAAGGGCACATCCCCGGCGGATCGTCATCGGGCGCTGCGGTGTCGATCGCCGACGGCATGGCGCATGGCGCGCTCGGTAGCGACACCGGCGGATCGTGCCGGATTCCGGCGGCCTATAACGGCATCGTCGGCTTCAAGCCGTCGCAGCAGCGGGTTCCGCGCGACGGCACGGTGCCGCTCTCCTTCAGTCTCGACTCGATCGGGCCGCTGGCGCGCAGCGTCGCATGCTGCGCGGTGCTCGATGCCGTGCTCGCCGGTGAGGCCGTCATTCCCCTGCAGCCGCGCCCGATCGCGGGCATGCGGCTGGCTGTGCCGACCACGGTCGCGCTCGACGACCTCGATGAGGAAGTGGCGCGCACGTTCGAACGCGCGCTGGAGAGGCTGTCCCGGCTCGGCGCGCTGATCGAGCGCATCGAGGTGCCCGAATTCCTCGACGTGGGGGTGATGAATGCCAAGGGCGGTTTCGCCGCGGCGGAAAGCTATGCCTGGCATCGCTATCTGATCGTCAGTCACGGCGACGTCTACGATCCCCGGGTGTTCAAGCGCATCCTGCGCGGCGAAGCGATCAGCGCCGCGGATTACATCGATCTGTTCGAGGCTAGACGATCGCTGATCGTGCGCGCCGCGGCGAGGCTTTCGCCCTATGACGCCCTGGTTTTGCCGACCACCGCCAACACGCCGCCGCGCATCGCCGATCTCGGCGATGACCAGGCCTTCGGCAAGGCGAATCTCAAGTCGCTGCGCAATTGCACGCTGATCAACATGATCGACGGCTGTGCGATTTCGCTGCCCTGCCACCGCGAAGGGGAGGTGCCGGTCGGGCTGATGCTGGCGGCATCCGGCGGCAACGACCGCCGCATCCTTGAACTGGCGGCCGGCATCGAAGGTGTGATCCGTGAATGAGATTGCCTTCACGCTGGAAACCCTGCTCAGCCGGACGCCGCTGACGCTGCCGATCCGCGAGGCCGTCATTGCCGGCTGGACCGGCCGCGATCCGGTCGCGCGCGACAGGCACATCGCCGAACTCGAAGCCATCGGTATCGCGCGGCCAGCGTCGACCCCGATCTATTACCGCATCGCTGCGCGCCGCCTGACGGCCGCCGATCGCATCGAGGTCAGCGGAGCCCATTCGAGCGGCGAGGTCGAGTTCGTGCTCTTCGGCTCGCCGGGGCGCATGCTGGTCGGCCTCGGTTCCGATCATACCGATCGCAAAGTCGAGGCCTATAGCGTAACCGTCTCCAAGCAGATGTGCGACAAGCCGGTGGCACCAGTGCTGTGGGATTTCGAAGAGGTCGGAGGTCACTGGGACCGGATGATCCTGCGGTCCCATGCCGTGATCGACGGCGCGCGCATCCTGTACCAGGAGGGCGCGCTCGACGGCATGCTGCCGGTCGCGGAACTGATTGCGCGCGGCTTTGGGGATCATGGCCTTCCGGAAGGCTGCGCCATGTTCGGCGGCACGTTTGCGGCCAGGGGCGGCATCCGCGCGGCCAGCCGGTTCGAATTCGAACTCGAGGATCCCGTTCTGAAACGGATCATCCGGCATGCCTATGATGTAATTGAACTGCCGGTGCTGGGCTGAGGTCTTGGTCAACTCAGCGGCTCGCGCCCTGCCGGAAACCGGGTGGCGCCAAATGGCGGGAATTGCAACATTGCGCGCCATGGAATCAACCGCGGCCATTGTTCGACACCCTTCAGCCGATCTCGCCAGCCGTATCGGCGGGATCGACTGGTCGCAAATGGCCGGGCAACTCGACGCGCAGGGCTGCGCGGTCCTGAAGGGACTGCTCACCGCCGATGAATGTCGCGCGTTGGCTTTACTCTATCCGGACGATCGTCACTTTCGCAGCCGGGTGGTGATGTCGCGCCATGGCTTCGGACGTGGCGAGTACAAATATTTCGCCTATCCGCTGCCGGATCTGATCGCGCAATTGCGCCCGGCACTTTACGCGCGGCTTTGTGAGGTCGCCAATCGCTGGAATGAAGCCTTGGCGCTCGATATCCGCTATCCCGATCAGCACGAGGCCTTCCTCGGGCGATGCCATGCCGCCGGCCAGACCCGGCCGACGCCGCTTCTGCTGCGCTATGGCGAAGGCGACTACAACTGCCTGCATCAGGATCTCTATGGCGAGCATGTGTTTCCGCTGCAGGTCGCGATCCTGCTGTCGGAACCGGGTCGCGATTTCGCCGGCGGCGAATTCGTGCTGACCGAGCAGCGGCCGCGCATGCAATCGCGTGCCGAGGTGGTGCCGCTTGGCCAGGGCGATGCCGTGGCTTTCGCCGTGCATACGAGGCCGGTGCAGGGCACGCGCGGATTTTATCGCGTCAACCTACGCCATGGCGTGAGCCGGATCCGCTCCGGACAGCGCCATACCCTTGGCGTGATCTTTCACGATGCGAAGTGAGCGAGGCGCTTTGACCCTCGATCTATTTGAGCGCTTTACCGAGGCCGGTCCCGCGCGGGAAGACATCGCCGACGGCGCCGTGCTGCTGCGCGGCCTCGCTTGCCCGATCGAAGCTGAGCTGGTCATTGCCTTGAAGAATATCACCAACCAGGCGCCATTTCGCCACATGATGACGCCGGGCGGTCACCGGATGTCGGTAGCGATGACCAATTGCGGCAGCCTGGGCTGGGTCACCGATCGCCTCGGCTACCGCTACGGTGCCTGCGATCCCGAAAGCAGCCGGCCCTGGCCGGCGATGCCGGATTGCTTTCGCGAGCTTGCCGGGCAAGCCGCCGAACGCGCCGGCTTCGATGCATTTGCACCGGATGCGTGCCTGATCAACAGCTATCAGCCGGGCGCGCGCATGTCGCTGCACCAGGACAAGGACGAGGACGATGGCCGCGCGCCGATCGTCTCGGTCTCGCTGGGCCTGAGCGCGATCTTCCTGTTCGGCGGATCAAAGCGCAGCGACAAGCCGCAACGGCTTCGGCTGCGGCATGGCGACGTCGTGGTGTGGGGCGGCCCGGCGCGCTTCGCCTATCACGGTGTAGCGCCGATCGCGGACGGCGACCATGCCCTGCTCGGCCGGCAGCGGATCAATCTGACCTTCCGCAGGGCGCGGTGAATTGCAACGCCTCGGTTGCGAGTTCAGATTTGAAGGCGATCCCCGTCATATGGCGGTAATCCCACTCATCCTCAGTGTGCCATCAGCGCGGGAACCGTGAGCGTTTCGAACATGCCGCGGGTGGTGCCGCCGAGAATGAATTCCCGTAGCCTGGAATGGCCATAGCCGCCCATCACGATCAGGTCGGTGGCGTTGTCGGCAGCCAGCGACAGAATGGTATTGTGAATGTTGGGGCCATCCGCCCTCAATTGGAAGGCTCTGGCCGAAAGGTCCCGCCGGGCGAGGTGAGCGATCAAGGCCTCGGATGCGAGTTCGCCCGCGGCATTTTCCTTTTCGTTGACGGAAACAACGTCGATGGTTGTCGCCTTGCGGAGGAAAGGCAGCGCGTCGTGCACCGCGCGCGCGGCCGGCACGCCGCCGTCCCAGCAGATCAGCACACGCTCACACCTGAAGGGACCGCGGTGGATGTAGGGCACAATCAGCAGCGGCCTGCCGGAGCCGAACAACACGGCCTCGGAGAGGAAATCGGTCTGGCTCGGGTTTGAGCGGTCCGGCTGCGCCACGATGTTCAGATCGTAGAGCCGCGCCATCTCGGTGATCGTGCGGGTCGCCGCATAGGAAACATTGTACGTGCTCTTGGCATCATGGGGAACGCCGAGCTCCCTCGTTGCGATCTCGAACTGGTCGAGTACGATGGCCGCCTGCCCAACACCCATGTCGTACTCGGCGGCCATCACCACCGCCGCAGCCTCGGGAGTGATCATTGGATTCATGGCCTGATAAACGCAGACAATGCCATCGAGATGAGAACTCAAAGCGGCTGGCGAGCGATGCCGCGTAGTCGATCAAAGAGGCTGCGGGTCGGTCGACGGGAAGAAGAACAGCGAGATCTTTCAACATACTGAAAGCTTTCCGGGTTTTGGGGCAGCGCCAAGCTCCAACCCAGTATGCTCGCCTTGGCTTACGACTTTTTGATCTACCTCATGCACGGCGCAACCCCGCATAGGCCTAGATCAACCATGAATTGTGCAGCACGAGAGCTGCGCGTTTCCGACTTTGGGTACCAATCCTGCGCAGCGATGAACGCGATTGGGCGCGGCGCCGCGCAATCCCGCATGTCAGGCTTGTCCCGACATCGACGCAAGGCATTTTTGCTCGCGTCCGCAGAATTGGAAATTGCGAATCCGGTCTCTAAGCGCTATAGAAATTGCTCATTTTGTATTATTTTCCTGTATAATCGTTTTAGGGCATGACATGCCACGTTATTCCTTTCGAATTTGTCAGGGCGCTTTTCTGGATGCTTCCGGCGAGGGCTTTGATCTTGCCGATCACGATGCGGCCTGGATGGAAATGACTCTGGTCGGCGGCGATCTTGTCGGCGGCGTCACCCGCAAACTAAAGCAGAATTCCGAGTGGCAGATTGAACTTCTGGATGAGTCCAGGACGCCTGTTTTCAGAATTCGCGTGGTAGCGGAAACGCTGGATAAGGTTGCCGGCGCATCCGATGCCGTCTAGCCATCAGTTGTCCAATGCACGACTTTGTGCACCCAGGGCGTGACGCCGCGGCCAATCACGGCCGCGCCGGATGAATGAAGGTCCACGGGGAGCTCTCGGAGTCCTTCGGCACTTCGATTGCAATCAGCGTGGGGCCGCCATGCGCCAGCGCTCTTTCGAGCGCGGGACGGAAGTGCTCGGGCGATGTCACGCGGCTGGCCGCGACGCCGAAGGATTCCGCGAGCTTGACAAAATCCGGATTGACCAGGTCGGATGCCACGACGCGGCCGTCGAACCGCTCGCGCTGATCACGCCGCACATTGCCATAGGCGTTGTTGTTGAATACCAGCGTGACCACGCCGATGTTGAATTGCACGGCCGTAGCAAGCTCCTGCACGCCGAACATGAAGCCGCCATCGCCGGTGATCGCGACCACCGGGGTGTCGGGATGGGCGACCTTGGCGCCGAGCGCGGTGGGAAAGCCCGAGCCGAGCGTCCCCTGATAGCCCGAGGTGATGAAGGTGCGAGGCTGATAGATCGGAAAGCCATACCAGGAAGCAAAGCCGACCTGCGACAGCTCGTCGGTGACGATGGCGTCGGGCGGCAGCACCTGGCGCAGGATATTCAAATAGGCCATCTGCGGCTGAACTTGCTGGATCGCTTGCAGCGCCGTCCCGGTTGCTTCTCGGATCTCGGCACGGCGGCCATGGGATTTTCGGTAGCCGATCCGTCGCACCGCGGCGAGCAGTTCGCCGGTCGCGGCCTTGGCATCGGCGACGACGGCTGTGTCAGGCGTGAAGCGGCACATTTCCGAGGCGTCGATATCGATACGAATGGATTTCAGGCCGTCGGGGCGATAAGGCCAGCGTGACATGGTCGGCAATTCCAGCCGGGTGCCTATTCCGATCATCAGATCGGTCCGCGGCCATAGCCGATAGGCCGCCGCCATCGTCAGCCCCAGCTCATGGGCATTGCTGACGATGCCGCGCCCGCTCCGGAAAGCCACCACCGGCGCGTCGATCAATTCTGCCAGTTCCAGGATTTCCTCAGCCGCGTGGATCGCGCCACTGCCGACGAAGATCATCGGCCGCTGGCTGCCCGTGATCAACGCCGCCGCGGCCTTGATGTGTTCGCTATCGGGCGCCGGCGGCGGAAAGAGATCGAATGGTTTTGCCGGGACAGTGTCGGCGCGCTCGGTGAAGACGTCCCAGGGCATTTCCAGCGCGGCCGGCCCGCGCCGGCCGGACAGCATTTCCTGGAACGCGCGGCCGACCAGCGTCGGTGCTGTGCCTGGATGATCGATCCGCTCGGCCCATTTGACGAAGGTCCGCAGCGTGCCGAGCTGGTCGGGCATCTCATGCAGATGGCCGCGGCCCTTGCCGAGGAAGGCGGTGGGGACCTGTCCGGTCAGGCAGAGCACGGGTTCGTTCGATCCCAATGCCGTGAGCAGCGCCGCGCCGGCATTGAGGACGCCGGGGCCGGGCACCACGCTGAACACGCCGGGCCGGCCGGTCGATCGGGCATAGCCATAGGCCATGTAGCCGCAGGCCTGTTCGTGCCGCGCGCCGATCACTTTCAGCTGCGCCCGATGGAAGGCGTCGAACAGGCCGTAGATCTGGGCGCCGGGCAGTCCGAAGACGGTGTCGACGCCGTGGGCGACCAGGGCGCTGACGATGGCTTCGCCGCCGGTGCTGGGGGTCATGGTCGCGTCCAATCGAATCCCTTGGGCATCATGGGGCCTCGTCGATCACGCCATTGCGCAGCACGCCGATGTTCTCGGCTTCGACCTCGACGACATCGCCCGGCCTCAGATAGCGCGGCGGATCGAAGCGTGCCCCGGCGCCGGTCGGCGTACCCGTGATGATGACGTCGCCCGAAGTGAGCGTGGTGAAGGTCGAGAGATAGCTGATGAGATAGCGGAAGCCGAAGATCATTCGCCCGGTACGGTCGTCCTGTCGGGTCTCGCCGTTGACCCGCGTGGTCAGCCGGATATCGGCGATCTCAGCTTCCTCGGTGTAGGGAACGACCCAGGGGCCGAGGCTCCCGGACTGATCGAAGTTCTTGCCTTGGGTGACATTGAATTTGGCATGCCGCACCCAGTCGCGGATAGTGCCCTCGTTGCACAGGGTGACGGCGGCGATGTGATCCAGCGCCGCGGCTTCACGAATATGCCGTCCGGCCTTGCCGATGACGAGAACGACCTCGCCCTCGTAATCGAGCTGCGGCGAGGCGCGCGGGCGGACCAGCGGCGCCAGATGGCCGACAAAGGAGCGCGGCGTGCGCATGAACAGGCTAGGAAATTTCGGCGCCTCCTGGCCGTCTTTGTATTCGGCATTGCGGTCAGGATAGTTGACGCCGATGCAGATGATTTTTTCCGGCGCGGGAACAGGCGGCAGCCAGGTGATGGCGTCGAGTGCATGGTCCGGCGAATGCCGCGTCGCCTCCTCGGCAAGCTTCATCAGCGCACCGGCGGCGATCGCTTCGCGCAGCGTCGGGTAGAGCTGGCCGAATCGTGTGGAGAGATCGACGATGCCACTGCCGAGCACGGCGCCATATCGGGTCGATCCGTCGACAGCATAGGTGGCGAGGCGGGGAGGGGTCATCGGCGGGCTCTAATCGGCAATCGTGACGTCGGCTGTGAACAGCGGCTCGCGGACCGGCTGTCCGGCGAACGGCGATCCCTCCTCGAACCAGGAGCGCGGCGCCGGCGCGCCCCACAGGGTCTGCCGCCGCGGGTCCTTCAGCGACCAGCGCAATGGCTCGTGATCGTGATCGCCGGTGAAATAGTCGCTGGTGTAGAGCTCCAGGCGATGGCCGTCGGGATCCCTGACATAGAGAAAAAAAGCATTCGAAATGCCGTGGCGGCCGGGCCCGCGTTCGATATTTTTGAGGTAACCGCTCGAGGCCATGACGTCGCACAGATGCAGGATGTTCATCGCGGTCGGGACCCAATAGGCAAAATGGTGCAGGCGAGGGCCCCGGCCATTGGTGATGGCGAAGTCGTGTACATTGCCCTTGCGCTGCATCCAGGCGGCCGCGATACGTCCCTTTGGCCCATCCTCCTCGCCGTACTCAGTCAGCCGGAATCCGAGCCGCGCCCAGAAGTCGATGGTCGCTTGGACCTCGGCGGCGAACACGTTGAAATGGTCGAGCCGTTGCGGGTGGCAGCCTTTATAGAGATCATAGCGGCGCAACAGATGCGGGCGCTTCTCCATCGATGCATAGAGCTCGATCTGAAAGCCCTGCGGATCGGAAAATTGCAGCGTGCGGCCCTGAAAGGGCGCTTCGGCGTAGGCGCAGGCGATGCCATTTTCCGAGAAGAAGATCGCGGCCTTGTCGAGATCTCCCTCATTGCCGACCTTGAAGCCGAGGCGGCGGCAGGCGGCGATGGGGGCCTTGCGCAGCACCAGGGAATGATGCTGGTGCTCCTCGGCCCCGCGCAGATAGACCGCCCTTTCGTCGCCATCCTCGACATGCAGGCCGATGGCGTTTGCATAGAACGCGCGGCTGGCATCGAGGTCCACGACATCGAGGATGGCGTGGCTGCAGCGGATGATATTGAACGGTGGGTCGAAGACGTGCTGCGGTACCGGCATGCGTGTGGTCCTAAATTCCCAACCGCTGGATCCGGTGGGTCCCGCGCGCCAGCGAGATGTGCTTGGTTTCCATGTAGAAGTCGAACGAATAGTCGCCGCCGTCGCGGCCGATGCCGGAGGCTTTCATGCCGCCGAACGGCGTTGGCAGATGGCGGACATTTTCGGAATTCAGCCAGATCATGCCGGCGTCCAGCGCATCCGCCACGCGCAGCGCGCGGCCCATGTCGGAAGTCCAGACGTAGCCGGTGAGGCCATACTGAACGGCGTTGGCGATCTCGATGGCGTCGTTCTCGTCGCGGAAGGGTATGACGGTCAGAAACGGACCGAACACTTCCTCCTGCGCCACTCGCATCTTGGCATGCGCGCCGGTGACCAGCGTCGGCTGCACATAATGTCCGCCGCCGGGACCGTCATGGGCCTTGCCGCCGACCGCGATCACGGCTCCCTCCTGCCGCGCAATCTCGAAATAGGAACAGACTTTTGCGAGATGACGGGCGTGGATCAGGGGGCCGATTTCGGTCGCCGGATCGAGCGGATGGCCGACCTTGAGCGCCCTGACGCGGAGAGTGAGCTTTTCAATGAAGCGCTCGGCGATGCCGGCCTGGACCAAAAGCCGGCTCGACGATGTGCAGCGCTCGCCATTGAGCGAATAGATCATGAAGACCACCGCGTCCAGCGCGCGCTCCAGATCGGCATCGTCGAACACGATCACGGGGTTCTTGCCGCCGAGCTCGAAATGTACGCGTTTCAAGCTCGGCGCGCCCTGCGCCATGATCGCCGACCCGGTGGTGCTTTCGCCGACAAAGCCGATCGCCTTGATCGCGGGGTGCTCGCTCAAGGCCTTGCCGGCCTCCTCGCCGAAGCCGTGCACGGTGTTGAGGACGCCGTCGGGCACGCCGGCCTCCTGTACCAGGCGCGACAACAGATCGGCCGACACCGGCGACCATTCCGCCGGCTTGTGAACCACGGTACAGCCGGCGGCGAGCGCGGGGGCGATCTTCCAGGTCGACAGCATGAACGGCGTGTTCCACGGTGTGATCACGCCGACCGGTCCGATCGGCACCCGGGTCGAGACATTCCAGTGCTCCTCGCTCGGCATGTTAAGGCCATCGCGGGCGTCTGCGCATTTGTCGGCGAAGAAGCGAAAATTCTCCGCCGCCCGGACCGCGGCCTTGGCCATGAAGCGATAGGCCTGGCCGCTGTCGATGCATTCCAGCACCGCGATATCTTCGGCACGGTCTTCGATCGCGTCCGCCACACGGTGCAGCAGTTTCCGGCGCATGGTTGCCGGCATGTCGCGCCAGGCCTTGAAGGCTAGGGCAGCGGCGGTGGCGGCGCGATCGATATCCTCGGCGTTGCCGCGCGCGACGCTCGCCAAAACCGCGCCATCGATCGGCGAGGTGGTTTCGAAGGTGGCGCCCGAGATCGACGGCACGACCTTGCCATCGATCCGATGGCCGATGCCCTCGGCCTTCAATTGCGCCAGAAGCGGCGCTGCGCGGTCGCGATTGGCGGCAAACACGTCGGATGATTTCGAGGAGAGCTTATCCATGCGCCACCTCCGCCTTCAAGGCGTCGTGAATGTTGTTGCGCTTCCAGCTGGTTTCCTTGTCGATGATCTGCATGTCGAACGACAGCGCAAACGGGCTTCTCGCAAAAACCGGGTCGAGATAGGCCAAGAGCGCCTTGAAGATATGCTCGCCGGCCCGCTGTCGGGCCGCCAGATCGCGGCCCTCGCCAAGCCGCAGCAGCATGGCCAGAAAGCCGTAATGCGGCCGGCCGTCGGCGATGGCATAATGCTCGCAGCGGATGGCGCGGACGCGAATGCCCCCGAGCGGGAAAATCCCGGTTTCCACCGCGGCCTTGCGGACCAGTTCGACGACCTCTCCGATATCGACGCGACCGTCGAGATTGGCTGAATATTCAATGGTGAAATGCGGCATGTCGGATCACTTCCCAATTTTCCTGCAGATTGCCCGTCAATGCCGGGCTCACGCAAAGTAACAGCTGACCGACCCATGCCGGCCATAGTCGGCCTGGATAGTGTCGCCTTTGCGGGTCTCGATCGGTCGGATGAACGAGCCCGCCAGCACCACCTGGCCGGGTTGCAGCGCCAGCCCCAGCGGGGCGATCTTGTTGGCGAGCCAGGCCACGCCGGTGGCGGGATGATTGAGCACGCCGGCGGCCAGCCCGGTCTCTTCCAGCTGGCCGTTGCGATAGCAGAGCGCGCCGATCCAGCGCAGATCCGCATCCAGCGGACGCAGCGGGCAGCCCCCCAACACCACGCCGGCATTGGCGGCATTGTCGGCGATGGTATCGAAGATCTTCCGCGCCGATTTTGTCACGGCATCGACCCGCTCGATCCGGGTGTCCAATATTTCAAGCGCGGGGACGACAAAATCGGTGGCATTGAGCACGTCGAGTAGGGTGCAGCCGGGCCCTTCGAGCCGCGTCTTCATGATGAAGGCCAGCTCGGCCTCCACCCGCGTGCCGATGAAACGCTCCGACGGCACCACGCCGCCATCGGCAAAGAACATGTCGTCGAGCAGCACGCCTGAATCCGGCTCGTCGATGCCAAGCGCGCTCTGCATCGCCTTCGATGTCAGCCCGATCTTGTGGCCTTTGACGAGCCGGCCCTCACCAAGCTTGATCGCGATCCATGCCTTCTGGATCGCATAGGCGTCTTCGACAGTGATTTCGGGATATTCCAGCGACAGCTGCCGGATCTGCTTTCTGGTTTTTTCCGCCTGGTGCAGCCGCCTTGCGGCAGCGCGGATATCGTCCTCGGTCAGAGCCATGCTGGGCCAGTCATGTCAGGCGGAAAGATAGGGTGCGGGAATATGATGAACATGTACAATGGATGCAATGGCGGATCTTGTGCGCGCGCGCCGCGACGATGCCCTGCGATGACGACGGAAAGGGCGGTCGCGAGTAATCACAAATCTGCATACTCCCGCGCCCTTTACGCATAGCTTTGCACGGGCTGCTCACGCTTTGGGCGGGTCGCAACCCGCGGAACCTCGAAATCGATGCAATATCAATTTACTCTGCCGGCAACGCGCCGTAGACACGCGCAGGGTTTTTCGCCACAGGCATGGACCTGAGCAAGGCCAACACTTGAACTTGGCCGCCACGGGAGGATTGGAATGAAACTAACGAGACGCGATTTCACGGCGGGCCTGGCGGCAGGTATTGCCGCACCTCATGTGATCGGCAGCGCGCGCGCCGAGGGCGCGACCATCAAGATCGGTATGTGTGCGCCGGTGACGGGCCCGGCGGCCGAATCCGGTGGCTACGCGATCAAGGGCGCCAAGCTCGCGCTCGAGGCCGTCAACAAGGCCGGTGGTATCCTGGGCAAACCGGCGGAGCTGATCGTCGAGGACGACCAGACCACCAATCCCGGTATCGTGCTGGCCTTCTCCAAGCTGGCCTCGCAGCCGGACATCGTCGCCTTCCTGGGCTCGATCCGCTCCACCCAGGTTCACGCCATGGCGCCCGACGTGCTCAAGCTCGGCAAGCCCGTCATGATCGGCGGCACCGATCCCAACCTCACCCATATGGGCAATCAGTGGCTGTTTCGTTTCCGCCCCAACGACAGCTATTCCGGCCGCGTGATCGCCGACTACGGCGTCAACACGCTGGGCAAGAAGAAATGGGCGGTGCTGCATTCGACCGATGCGTTCGGGACCGCCGGCGGCAAGGCGCTGGTCGACGCGCTCGGCAAGCTCGGCTTGCCCCCGGTGCTCGATCAGGGCTACGCCAACCAAAGCCAGGACTTCACCCCCGTCGTGCTCGCGATCAAGCAGTCCGGCGCCGATGTGCTCGGCTCCTATTTCACCTTCGAAAGCGATCTCGGCATCTTCGCCCGCCAGCTGCGTCAGCTCGGCGTCACCATTCCCTGGGTCGGCTCGCCCTCGATCGTCAACATCACCGCGCTGAAGCTCGCCGGCCCCGCGCTCTACGGCACCTACGGCGTCGCCGATTATGCCGAGGATTCCAGCGAGGCCTCCAAGGCGTTCGGCAAGGCCTATCGCGAGATCGCCAAGGTGGCACCGGATAACCAGAGCTCCTGGCCCTATGATGCCATCAACGTGCTGGCCGCGGCGATCAACAAGGCCGGTTCGACCGATCCGGCGAAGATCCGCGAGGCGATCCTGGCCACCAAGAAGTTCGCGGGTGCCGAGGGCGAATATAATTTCGATGGGAACGGCGACGGCCTGCACGGCTACAATATCGTCAGGAACGACAAGGGCACCATCGTCTACGACAAGCACATCGACTTCAACGATTGATAGTGTTGCCGGCCGCTGCCAGTCTCAGCGGCGGCCGTCACGTTGTCACGCCAATTCGAATACCACGCGGACGTAGGACGTCGTTACGTCTCGTTCCGTCGGGATCCCAGGGTGAAGATTTCCATGATACCAATCGGTTCCACATTCTCAGTCCTCATCCTGAGGAGCCCGGCGGAGCCGGGCGTCTCGAAGGATGGCGGCAGGGCAAGGTCGTCGCCCGGGGCCATCCTTCGAGACGCATCGCTGGCGCGATGCTCCTCGGAATGAGGTCCTGGCCTGATGTCGACATGATGCGAACTTCGTAAACCTCCGAGCCGCCGACCAGCTCTCCCACCGGGCGTTTTCATGGATCTCGTACTGCAATTGCTGTTTACCGGTGTCGGCATCGGCGCCGTCTATGCGCTGGTGGCGCTCGGCTTTGTGCTGATCTTCCGGGCCACCAATGTGGTGAATTTCGCCCAAGGCGAATTCTCGATGGTCGCAGCCTACCTGATGGTGGTGTTCTCGGTCGATCTCGGATGGCCGTACTGGCTGTCCTTCCTGCTGGCGCTGGCCGGCATGGCGCTGCTCGGGGTGGTCTTCAATCTCGGGGTCTATTACCCGCTGCGCCACCGCAGCTTCCTCCCCGTCGATCATCGCCACCATCGGCGCCTCGATCCTGATGGCCAACTCGGTGCTGGCCATTTACGGACCGCAGCCGCAGGTGCTGCAGGGATGGTTCGATACGCCCGGCATCCAGCTCGGCGGGGTCTATCTGGACAGCCAGTATCTCCTCATCATGGCCGTCACCGTCGTGATGGTGATCTTCAACTACTGGTTCTTCGAGCACACCCTGCTCGGCAAGAAGCTGCAGGCGACCTCGCAGGACAAGGAAATGGCCTCGCTGCTCGGCATCTCCGTCTCGAGCATGATCATGATCACCTTCATCTATTCGGCGGTGCTCGGCGGGCTGGCCGGCATCCTGGTGGCGCCGGTGTTGTTCGTTTCGATCCAGATGGGCTCGACCATCGCCCTCAAAGCCTTCGCCGCCACCATCATCGGCGGCTTCGGCGACGTCGCCGGCGCCATTATCGGCGGGCTTTCGCTCGGCATTATCGAGACTTTTGGCGCGGCCTATGTGTCGGTGCCGTACAAGGACGGCTTTGCCTTTCTGGTGCTGGTGCTGTTTCTGATCTTCCGGCCGCAGGGCATTTTCGGCGAACGCGTCGCGGAGAAGGCATGAGCGCGCCCAGCGACAATATGCCGATCGCGGCGGCGGCGGTGCACACCAGGCCGCTCTTGCTGCGGCATCTGCCGTATTTCGCCGGCGCGGCCATCGTGGTGGCGCTCGCCGCCATGATGCAGTTCGACGGCTATATTCTCAATATCCTGATGCAGGCCGTGACGTTTGCGATCGCGGTGTTTGGTCTGTCGGTCGTGCTCGGCCTGTGCGGGCAGATCAACCTGGCGCAAGCCGCTTTCTTCGGTTTCGGCGCCTACGCGGTGGGGCTGGGAACAGCCGACCTGCATTTGAGCTACTGGCTCTGCCTGCTCGCAGGCTGCCTGGCGGCGCTGGCGGCGGGGGCCTTCCTCGGCATGTCGACGCTGCGGCTCGGCGGCCATTATCTCGCGATGGTGACGATCTCGTTTCAGCAGATCGTCACTCTGGTCATGATTAACGCGATTGGTCTCACGCACGGACCGGATGGCGTCTCCAACATCGGCCGGCCCGAGCTGTTTCAGACCTCGCAAGGCTATCTCGCGTTCTGCGTCGCGGTGCTCGCGATCGTGGGCTATGTCGTCTGGCATCTGCCGGATACCCGGCTCGGGCGGGCGATGCGGGCGGTGCGCGACAATGAACTCGCCGCGGGTGTCAACGGCATCGATGTGTTCCGGACCAAGGTCTCCGCGTTCGCGCTGTGCGCGGCGCTGGGGGGACTTGCCGGTGGACTGTTCGCCGGCGGATTTTCCTATGTCAGCCCCGACCAGTTTTCGTTCGCGGAATCGATCGTGTTTCTCACCATGTCCCTGCTCGGCGGCGTTGCATCGCCGATCGGCTCGGCGATCGGCACCGGACTATTGATTCTGATTCCGGAATGGCTGCGGTTCCTGAAGAGCATTCCCGGGCTTTATCTCGCGATCTATGGCCTGTTTGTCATTCTCATCATCCGCTATATGCCCGATGGCATCTGGGGATTTATCGGCACCGCGCTCGACCGCTGGCGCAGCCACGTCAAGCCGCCGCAGGCGACCGCCCCGTTGCAATTGAAGCCGGCGACGGAGGGCGGCGATATGGTGCTCCAGGTCGTCGGCCTTTCGAAGTATTTTGGCGGCCTGAAGGCCGTCGATGGTGTCGACATCGCGGTCAGGCGCGGCGGCGTTCATGCGCTGATCGGACCGAACGGTTCCGGCAAGACCACGACGCTGAACGTGCTCTCCGGCCTCTACAAGGCGACCGCCGGGAAGATCCTGCTCGATGGCACCGACATCACCAACCTGCCGCCGCATCTGCGTACGGCCGCGGGACTGGGGCGGACCTTCCAGAATATCCGGCTGTTCCGGTCGATGACGGCGCTGGAGAATGTTGAGATCGGCGCCGAACGGCCCGGCAACAGCCTGATCGGTGCGGGCGGCGACGCCGCGTTGACCGAGCGCGCCATGCAGGCGCTTGACATTCGTAGGCCTCGGCGGCCGCGCCAACGAACTGATCTCGAGCTTTTCCTACGGCCATCAGCGGCTGATCGAGATCGCGCGCGCGCTGGCCGCCAATCCGACGCTGCTGCTGCTGGACGAGCCGGCGGCTGGGCTGAACTCGACCGAGAAGCTCGAACTGCATGAGCTGCTCAAGCGCATCGCCGGCCAAGGCCTGACCATCCTGATCATCGATCACGACATGACCCTGGTCTCCGAGGCGGCCCAGCACATCACGGTGCTCAACTTCGGACGCCGCATCGCCGACGGCGAATCCATGGCGGTGTTGCGCCATCCCGATGTCGTCTCCGCCTACCTCGGAACCGAATGATGCCGCTGCTCCAGATTAGCGACCTGATCGTGCTCTATGGCGAGATCGAAGCCCTGCGCGGGGTGTCATTTACCGTCGAGGCCGGACAGGTGGTGACCTTGCTCGGTGCCAATGGCGCCGGCAAATCGACTACGTTGCGGGCGATCTCGGGACTGGCCAAGCCTGCGGCCGGCGAAATCGTGTTCGACGGCCAGTCGATTGCGGGCCTCGGGCCGGAGGCCATCGTGCGTCTTGGCATCTCGCATGTGCCCGAAGGGCGGCGGATTTTTCCGGGGCTCACGGTGAAAGAAAACATCATGCTCGGCGCTTCCAACCGCCGGGTCGCCAAGGCGCAATTGTCGCGCGAGGCCGATGCGATGTTCGATCTCTTTCCGGACATCCGCCCCTTTGCCCATGCGCTGGGCTGGACCCTGTCGGGCGGGCAGTTGCAGATGGTCGCGGTCGCCCGCGGGCTGATGGCCAAGCCGCGCCTGTTGCTTCTGGACGAGCCCTCGCTCGGGCTTGCACCCGTCATCGTGCAGGCGGTGTTCCGCATCATCTCGGAAATCCGTCGCACCACCACGGTGCTGCTGGTCGAGCAGAATGCGCGGATGGGACTTTCGGTGGCCGACCACGGCTACGTGCTGGAAACCGGCCGCATCGTGCTCGGCGGCAAGCCCGACGAATTATGGAGCAACGAAGCCATCGCCGCCGCCTATCTCGGCGGTCATGCCAAGGCAACCGCGTAAGGGTGCAACGCATCATGGTGACCATACAAGTTTCGCATCTGATCGACTTCGTCGCCGACGTTTTCAAACATGCGGATTCCTCGCCTGCGGAAGCAAAGCGGATCGCGACCTATCTGACTACCGCCAACCTCACCGGGCATGACAGCCACGGCGTGATCCGGGTGCCGGTCTATATCCGATGGAAGAAGATGGGCTCGGTGGTTCCCGATCAGACCGTCGACATCGTGGTCGATACGCCGTCGCTGGCGGTGGTCGACGGCAAGTTCGGCTACGGCCAGACGGTGGCGCCGCAGGCAGTGCGGATCGGCATTGAAAAATGCAAGCAGGCGGGTCTTGCCGCCGTGGCGCTGCGCAATGCCGGCCATATCGGCCGGGTCGGCGACTGGGCGGAAATGGCGGCCGCCGAGGGCCTGGTCTCGATCCATTTCGTCAACGCGGCGGGCTCGCTGTTGGTGGCGCCCTATGGCGGGGTTGAGAAGCGGCTGTCGACCGCGCCCTATTGCGTCGGCATTCCCCGAAAGGGGCAGGACCCGATCGTGCTGGATTTTGCCACCTCCATCGTCGCCGAAGGCAAGGTGTTGGTCGCAAGCCGCGGCGGCAAGAAACTGCCCGAGGGCGCGCTGATCGACTTCGACGGCACGCTGAGCCAGGATCCGGCGGTGCTGTACGGGCCCTACAGCGCGGAGGGCGCGCGCGATCACACCAAGGGCACGGGCGCGATCCGCGCCTTCGGCGAGCACAAGGGCTCCGGCCTCGCCTTCATCTGCGAACTGCTCGGCGGCGCGCTGACTGGCACCGGCGCCACCGCGCCGGATCGGCGCTTTGCCAATGGCATGTTCGCGGTCTATGTCGACCCCCAGGTGGTCGACACCGATAAATTCTTCGACGGCGAAATTTCGCGCTATGTCGACTTTATCAGGGCGACCAGACCGGTTGCCGGTATCGATGCGGTCAAGATCCCCGGCGATCCCGAGCGAAAAATGCGCACCGATCGCGGTCAAAACGGCATCCCCTTGCCGGACGATACCTGGGCGGCGATAGTGGCGACTGCGCGAGAGGTCGGCGTCAGCGAGGTGAGCATCCAGCGGGCCACGGCGTCATGAATCCAGTCGTGGCTGTAGGGTGGGCAAAGCCAGCGGGCCGCGCGAAGGCGCGGTCCGATAGCTGCGCCCACCGTCTTCTCGCATCCGAAATGGCAGGCACGGCGCAAAGCGCGCCTTTGCCCACCCTACGAATTCTGATGACAACAAACCAAGGGGAATTGCCACCATGGCAAACAACGTGAAGAAAGTATGGGCCTCCGGCAAGACCGTGGTGAATGCCTGGCTTGCGATACCGTCGGGTTTTTCCGCCGAGGTGATGGCGCAGTGCGGCTTCGACAGCGTCACCGTCGACATGCAGCACGGCGTGCAGGACTACCAGTCGATGGTAGCCTGCTTCCAGGCCATGAACGGACATCCGGTGACGCCGATGGTCCGGGTGCCCTGGAACGAGCCGGGCATCGTCGGCAAGGTGCTCGACGGCGGCGCCTATGGCGTGATCTGTCCGATGATCAATACCCGGCAGGAAGCCGAGAACCTGGTGGCATATGCCAAATATCCGCCGCGCGGCACGCGCTCGAACGGCCCGATCCGCGCCGGCCTCTATGGCACCGCCGGCAACTATCAAAAGACCGCCAACGAGGAGATCGTGCTGCTGCCGATGATGGAGACCAAGACCGCGGTCGAGAACATGGAATCGATCCTCGATGTCGAAGGCATCAACGGCGTCTATATCGGTCCCTCCGATCTCGGCTTCTCCTATGGGCTGGTGCCGAAACTCGATCGCGACGAGCCGGAAATTCTAAAGATCTATGAAAAGATCGTGAAGGAGTGCGGCAAGCGCGGCCTCTATCCCGGCATTCACTGCTCGGGTGCCGAGGGCGCGGTGCGCGCGATCAACATGGGCTTCAAGCTGGTGACGCTGTCGAACGAGGTCGGTCTGATGTCGACCTATGCCCGGATGCAGGTTGCGCAGACCCGCAAGGATGCAGGCGGCAAGGCGTAGGGGCGAAGTGAAGCAGCGAATGGCGAAATAGTGAGTAGTGAAGAGGGGTACCGAGTAGGGCGCAGCGGAAAAGGCTCTTACTATTCGCTATTCGCTATTCGCCTCTTTACCTCGCTATTCGCTTCTCACCAAGGAGACCTCTCATGACCCCAGCCCCCGTCATCCGACTGCACCCCGACGACGGCGTGCTGATCGCGCGCGCGAGCTTGCCGCCCGGCATGGTGGTGGCCGACGGCGTCACCACGATCGAGCGGATTCCGGCGGGCCACAAGGTGGCGGTCCGCGCGATCGCCACCGGCGAGCCGATCCGCCGCTATGGCCAGATCATCGGCTTTGCCACCGCGCCGATCGCGCCGGGGAGCCACGTCCATACCCAGAACTGCGGCATGGGCGATTTTGCCAAGGACTACGCTTTCGGCGTCGATGTTAAGCCTTCGCCGAATTTCGACCTGCCTGCAACCTTTGACGGCATCCGCCGTCCCGACGGCCGGGTCGCGACCCGCAACTATATCGGCATCCTCACTTCCGTGAACTGCAGCGCTCATGTCGCCGGCATCATCGCCGATGTCTTCAAGAAGAATCCTTTCACCGGCGACAATCCGCTGGCCGACTTTCCCCATGTCGACGGGGTCGTCGCGCTGACCCACAAGACCGGCTGCGGCATGACCGAGCGCGAGCCGCTGGCTCTTCTGCGCCGGACTCTCGGCGGTTATGCGCGGCACGCCAACTTTGCCGCCGTGGTGGTGCTGGGGCTGGGCTGTGAGGTCAACCAGATCGGCGGCCTGATGCAGGAACAGAAGCTTGCGGGGCGCCTGCGCGAACTGGAAATCCAGGAGCTCGGCGGCACCCGCAAGAGCGTCGAAGCCGGCGTGGCCTTCGTGCGCGAAGCGCTCACCGATGCCAACAAGGTCAGGCGCGAACAGGTCGCGGCGAGCGAGCTGACGGTGGCGCTGCAATGTGGCGGCTCCGACGGCTATTCCGGCGTCTCCGCCAATCCGGCGCTCGGGGTGGCGAGTGATCTGTTGGTGCGCCATGGCGGCACCGTGATCCTGTCGGAAACGCCGGAGACCTACGGCGCCGAGCATCTCCTGACGCGTCGCGCGGTCAGCCGCGAGGTCGGCGAAAAGCTGGTAGCGCTGATGCGCTGGTGGGAAGCCTATACGGCGCGCGAAGGCGCCGAGATGAACGCCAATCCGTCGCCCGGCAACAAGGCCGGCGGGCTCACCACCATCCTGGAGAAATCGCTCGGCGCCATGGCCAAGGCCGGCAGCAGCAACCTGGTCGACGTCGTCAACTACGCCGAGGCCGTAACCAAGAAGGGTTTTGTCTTCATGGACACGCCCGGCTACGATCCGGTCGCCGCCACCGGGCAGGTCGCCGGCGGCGCCAATCTCGTCTGCTTCACCACCGGCCGCGGCAGTGTGTTCGGCTGCAAGCCCGCGCCGTCGATCAAGCTCGCCACCAACTCGGCGATGTACCGGCGCATGGAAGAGGACATGGACGTCAATTGCGGCACCATCCTCGACGGCGAGGAAACCGTGCAGGCCTGCGGCCAGCGCATCTTCGATCTCATGCTCAAGACCGCCTCAGGCCAACCCACCAAGAGCGAGAGCTTCGATTTCGGTGGTGCCGAATTCGCCCCCTGGGTGCTCGGCGCGACGATGTAGCGGGCAGCCGCTTTTCGATGCTGTGAGTTTTTCCGAGGGGCGAATCGATCGAGAGGCGAAGCTGGATCGCTTCGTCGCAAAAGCTCCTCGCGATAACGTGGAAAGAATTGGTGCTGCTTTTCCTCCGTCATTGCGAGCGCAGCGAAGCAATCCATCTTTCCAGGGCAGGCACTTGCCGCGCATCACCAACCGTCGTTGCCGCTCACGGGAAACTCATCGGCTCCGGCCGTTGCGCGATGGCGCTGAGATCTTCCGATTCCCGCTTGATCTCTTTTTCCGCCTCGTACCAGAACTCCTCGTGGCGCCCATCGGGCTTTCCGGCCAGCTCCCAAAGCTGATGGGCGCGAATGCGGATCTGGTCTTTCAGGGACTCTTCCATTGACTTGCCCTCTATCCTGAAACCCAAACACCCACGTGTCGAACAGAACATCCGTGTGTTGTGCCCAGGTCTGCTTCGTCGGTGACCTGCTACGAATGATACGAGTTCCAGCTGAACGCGTTGAATTCTGCTGGTGCCGGCATCACTTCGGGCTTGCCTTCCTCAGAACGGCATCGCCGTGGTTCCCGCTCGTTACTTCGATCGGAACGCTGTGCTCATTTACCGCGAGAACACCGAGCAGATCAATAGATGCCTCCATGACGTAATTGTCCGCCATATCGATGAGGCGAAGCGCGTCATCACGTAGGAATTCAGTCGTCCAGTCCGCGGGAAGACCTTTCACCGCAGCGAACTCTTCGGCGGGGATCGAGAGCGCGTGCCGGCGGACCTCGTCTATCGTCCGGCGCGGCGAGAAATTCGGCGGCTTGCGGGCCGCCGCGAGGAGCAAAGGACCGAGAGGACAATAGTTCCGACCGATGGCAACCAGGTCAGCGATATCGCGGGCTTTTGAACGGCCCGCGGCAGCGAGGACCTTGTTCACCGCCAGGTCGGCCTGGTGGAGACGGGCGCCCCACGCTTCGTCTCGCACCAGTGGAAGGAAGCGCCGTTTGGTTTCGGCAAACCACTGGATGATCGTCGAGGAAGTCCCATCGGAGATCGTCGCGTCAACGCACCCGTAGATGATGAAGTCTCTGTGGGTGTTGTATCCCGCCGCATCAAGCGTGGCGAGGTCGGCTATCGCCACGTCCGTCACTTCCTCGTCGCTGTCTTGGAAGATGTCGATATCGGAGCGCCTTTGCAAGTTCCGGTTCAGCATCAGGCCACCGGCCAGGTAGCTCGTCTCCGAGCGGTTTTTGGCAAGGGTGCGGAGGATATCGCTTTGCAGCTGCGTCAGCGCCATCTTTAGCCTGCCAAGGCTTTCACCAGGTCGAGCATCTCGCGACCGATGGCAAAGGCGCGCGCGTCGCCGCGGTCGATCATGGCGCGTGCGGCCACGGCGGCACGCGATCGAAGGTCGGGAAGCCGTGCGAGATCGACATTGTCGAGAATGCGCGCGGCGTAGAGACGAATCGCTTCGTCATAAAGCGACCGGAGTTCCTTGTTGCTGCGATGTTGCGCGCGCAAGCGGGAAGCAAACGCCAGAAGCTCTTCCCGGGCCCCCGGCGGCACCAGAACCTCGACGCGAGCCAGATCCGCGGCGCCGCCGACGCTTCGGTACTTCTTGACGCGCTCGCTGGCGGCGATCATGGACGATCTCCTTCCCTCCCACTATCAAATAGCACACGTATCCCGGTTACGCAATTCCGTATCCCGGTTACGCCACAGGCTTGACCGCTTCGAACGGTATGCTACGTAATGTAGCACTAGGCTGTCGGCATGGTCCGACCTCGGAAGGTCAGGTGGGTGCGCGTCCGAGACGATCGGGCTGGTCGCGGCCGTATCGCATAATCCCGCTTCTGTCGTGCGGCGCGGCGGCGCCATGCGTCGCCGAGTGCGGCACATTTTCTCTTGCAGCGAGCGCGCCATGTTTGCCTTGTTCGAACGGCGGCTGAAGCCGACCGCCACGCCTGTTCATCCCGAGCCGCCGCCGGGATTGATCGCGTTCTATTGGCACTACGCCCGCCAGGCCAAGGGCCTGTTCGCAGGCCTGTTCGTCGCCGGCTTCGCGGTGGCGCTGCTCGATGCGCTGATCCCGGTCTTCATCGGACGCATCGTCACCTTGATCACCGCAAGCAGGCCGGAGAGCCTGTTTTCGACCTATTGGCCGCTGCTCTCGGCGATGGCCATGGTGCTGCTGGTGCTGCGCCCGGCGGCGCTCACGTTGCAGAACACCATGGCCAATCAGGCGATCGCCGCCAACGTCGCCAACCTCGTGCGCTGGCAGAGCCATTGGCATGTGGTGCGGCAGTCCTGGAGTTTCTTCCAGAACGATTTTGCGGGCCGTATCGCCAACCGCGTGATGCAGACCGGACCCGCGATCCGCGAGAGCCTGGTCGCCCTGTTGACCGCCGTCTGGTACATCCTGGTCTATGGCACCAGCGCGCTATTGTTGCTGGCCGCCGCCGACCGTTGGCTCGCATTGCCGATCACGCTCTGGTTTGCCGGCTATCTGGTGCTGCTGCGGGTCTTCGTGCCGCGTATGCGCGACCGATCCAAGGAGATGTCGGAAGTCCGTTCGATGGTGACGGGGCGGATCGTCGACAGCTATACCAATATTCTCACCGTCAAGCTGTTCTCGCGTCCCTGGCAGGAGGACGCCTATGTGCGCGAGGCGGTCGACGAACACACCGGAAAGTTTCATGCGTCGCTGCGGCTGAACACGCTGCTCGGGCTCGCTCTGTCCTCGCTCAATGCCCTGATGGTGACCGCTACCGGCGCGCTGGCGCTGGTGTTGTGGACGCGCGGGCAGGTCTCGGTCGGCACCGTGGCGATGGCTTTGCCGCTGGCTTGGCAGATCGTCAACATTTCCGGCTGGGTGGCCTGGCAGGTCACCGCCATCTTCGAGAATATCGGCGTGGTGCAGGAAGGCATGATGACGATCGCGCGACCGATCACGCTGAACGATTCCCCGCAGGCAGAAGCGCTCGTGGTCGGCCGCGGCGAGATTGCTTTTGAGGATGTGCGCTTCCACTACGGCCGGGTGATCTCATCAGCCGAAGCCGAGCGGCCGCCGCCCCCTGCCGTGCTCGAAGGCTTCTCGCTGACGGTGCGGGCGGGCGAAAAGATCGGCCTGATCGGACGCTCGGGCGCCGGCAAGTCGACCGTGGTCAATCTGCTGCTGCGGTTCTTCGACCTCGAAGCAGGCCGCATCCTGATCGACGGGCAGGACATTGCCATGGTGAGCCAGGAGAGCCTGCGGTCGCAGATATCGGTGGTCACCCAGGATACCTCGCTCTTGCATCGCTCGATCCGTGACAATATCCGCTATGGCCGCCCGGAGAGCAGCGAGGCCGAGGTGATCGCCGCCGCCAAGCTCGCCCATGCCGACGAATTCATCCTTGATCTCATCGACTGGCGCGGGCGCCGGGGCTACGATGCCCAGGTCGGTGAGCGTGGCGTCAAGCTTTCCGGCGGTCAGCGCCAGCGCATCGCGATTGCGCGCGTGATCCTTCGCAACGCGCCGATCCTGGTGCTCGACGAGGCGACCTCGGCGCTCGACAGCGAGGTCGAGGCCGCGATCCAGTCGAGCCTCGGCACGCTGATGGCCGGCAAGACCGCGATCGCCATCGCACATCGGCTGTCGACCATCGCCCGCATGGACCGCCTGATCGTGCTCGATCGCGGCCGCATCGCGGAGCAGGGCACCCACGACGAGCTTCTCCGCCGCAATGGGCACTACGCCGCGCTGTGGCAGCGCCAATCCGGTGGCTTCATCGACGCCGGCGACATGCAGGCCGCGGGGTGAATCTTGTCTACTGCCTGGCGCCGATCTCCCGCACCACTTTCTGGCTCCACGGACACCATCGGTTACCGGGAAGGAAGTGGCCACCTACTTCCTTCAAATGCTCCTGAACGTAGGAGGTTTCGGCGTCGCACACTTCGGTGGAAATTTCAGGGAATGAAATTGTCGGTGGCCGATAATGAAAACCCCATTTGCGGTTGTAAGGGGCCATGGACGTATCAATGATCCCGCTGACATGGGGCCGCTGATCCAAAGGTCGGTGAAGAATGGCAATTGCTTCGTTGATAAGTTTTGGGTTCTTCAGCGCAAATACGAAGTCGTTCCGCGAATCGCCATCCGACATCAGAAAATATCGGGAGCGGTGTTGCGCGCTCGCAGTTGCGGCGGATAACAGGGTTACCAGGACGATGGTCGTAACTTTCAAATATTTCATATCCTGCTCCGTTGGGTCAGCTCACTCATCTCGCTTACCTCTGGTTTGAACATCCACCCAGGCGATTGTAATCTATGGTAGTATTATGTAACGTGAACTACTTCACATCATTTGACGAACGATGTGCCAACGAGGATCATTGATGGAGATCGGTGTCCAGCCGCGCAAGCAACTGAAGCTGCCCGCATACCAAGAATTAGCGGGGGTCGGGCGTCTCGGGTGGCAGGCAGGAAAACTTTACATACGACGCCGGTTCGCAAATGGTGGTTGTTCGCGCTGCCGCCTGTCTTTATTGCCAGCGCGCGTTCGATCGGCGTAGAGCCGAAACCAAAACCACGACAGTGCCGATTTTGGCGTGAGTGGCACATCTATTCCCCTCAAGACCGGTCAATATTGACCAGGCTCGGGTTGGAACTCTGGGAAGTTTTTCGGCTGACCTTCAGCCCTCGCCGTGATCAAGGCCTCAAGCGCCGTGAAGCGTTGCTGGAGCTTTGCCAGTTCGTCTTCTGGCAGGTGCCTGGCGCAACCGGAAGCGACCCGGCGCGCCCGCTCGAGAAGTTTGCCACGCAGGTCGGCGTGATCGGTGGTGCTGGCGACGTCGGCGAATGCGCGCACCAGCCTCAGGCTTACGGCGACGTCGGCGGCGGCATAGTGCCTGATCTGATCGAACGCGGTATCCAGCAAACCGTCGAAGCTCATCCATGGCATGATCAGCCGCAAAACATGCGGCGGCGCGAAATAGTGGGTCGGCGGGGGTAACCGACTTAACCAGAAAATCATGATCCGGCTGAGCTGATCCACGCAGCTGATCGCCGTGCTCGGGTCGTTCACCGCCGGCGACATGGCGCGCAGCGCGATGTCGACGATCTGGATGATACCGAATTCAACGTCCTGCTGCAGCGTGCGCGCGGGGCCGATGTCGAGAGCGGCGGTCAGATGGCCTGCGCCGTCGGGCGGCACCCGCTCCAGCTTCGATACCCGCATCAGCGGAACGCCGGCCGGCACAAACTGACCGACGCGGCGCTCCAGATGCAGGCAAATTCGATATTCCCTGGCCAGCGCGACAAGACGATGGACATTGATATAGCGGATATAACCGGACTGCGGGCTGAGAATAGCGGGCCCCGCCTCCGCGACCGGCGGCTCGCCACGGTCCGGGAGCTGATAAGCACCCCGCGGATAAGGCATGAATTCGTCGATCACAAACTCGGTTTCCCGCGCGATGCGATCCACAATGTGGTTGACGCTGATGGAGTGCGAAATGTGGTTGATGAAGTAGATCAGCCATCCCACGCAGACCAGCGCCAGCAGCATGGCGCCCGTCACCGTTGCGACCGGCACGAACGGATGCGGCAATGACCGTGCGGCGGGCAATGCCGCCATGCAGTAGCTGAAGGTTCCCAGGAAAATGCCGAGCGTTCCCTGCGTAGTGCGGTCCCTGACGAAGCTGATCAGGATGCGTGGCGAGAATTGCGTCGAGGCGAGGGTGAGCGTCATCAGCAGGATCGCGAACACGATCGACACCACCGTCATGATCGAGGTTGCAATACTGCTGAGGATGATCTGGGCGACGCCCGGATCCTCGTGCGAAGGGAAAAGCGTGCTTGGGATCCAGGCGCTGATCTCGGGGATTCTCTCTTCCAGCGACGACAGCGTCGCGCCCGCGGCCCCGAGAAGCAGGGCAATTGCGAGGGGCCGAACGAGGAAGCCGCCGCGAAGCGCGTACATCGCGGAACGGAAGACCACGGGCAGGCGCTCGAACATTCCAATTCCCAGGTCGGCTTCAGGAACATTGAAGCGTGGCACCCGATGGGGCCGAATTCAACCGATTCCGGTCGATTGCTCAACCGATCGCGTAGCCCAAATCGAAAAACGCGGATCGCGGCCGCCGTCGCGATGCCCAGTGTGGCTGGTTTGCATCTCGGTGCGAATCGATGCCGGCCATTCGGTGTTGCCGAAATGGTTCTGTGCGCTGCGGTATTGATCCGTACTAACACCGTCGGCGAGGTTGTTCCTTCACTTTCCTGACGGTCTCGTATATTCGCGGGCTATTCCAACGGGGCGACAGCAAGGGCAATGTCATGAGCGGGAATGATTCGAAGCAGCCGTCCGATGCTGCGCAAGCGGTGATCACGGCGGCCTATCAGGGTGATCTCGACACGGTGATCGCCCGGCTTGACGCGGGCGCCGATGTCAACGCGCGCGACTGCGACGGCGACACGGCGCTGATGCTGGCGGCCGAACGCGGCCACATCGAACTGGTCACCCTGTTGCTCGCGCGCGCCGCCGACGTCGACGCCAGGAACCTGAACGGCGAGACCGCGCTCTTGCGCGCGGCGGGGAACGGGCGCACGGATGCGGTCAAGGCGCTGCTCGCCCATCACGCCGACGCCGACGCCGGCGACAACATCAACTGCCGGCCGCTGATGCGGGCCGCCTATCGCGGCCATGCCGATGTGGTGAAGGAACTGCTCGCCCACGGCGCCGACGCCACCGCGCGCAACGTCTTCGGCAACACCGCGCTGACGCTCGCCGCGCGCAGCGGTCACGGCGACGTCGAGCAGATTCTGCGGGAAGCCGATAACAGCCGTGCTGCCAGCGCTGTCCAACCCAGGCTCCGGGCCGCGCGCCGCTGAGACCAATTGGCCTTGGCGATGACCTCGTAACGGTCATGGCTGGTCTGTTGTCTCTCCCGGTTCGTATTCAGCATCCGCACTCGCGGCATCAGCGCGATGGCCAGT
Organism: uncultured Alphaproteobacteria bacterium; assembly: GCA_963736075.1. GTDB lineage: Bacteria > Pseudomonadota > Alphaproteobacteria > Rhizobiales > Xanthobacteraceae > Bradyrhizobium. Next base: position 376,049 of record CAVTNW010000043.1, read on the forward strand.
TCCATGCGGGCCTTGCGTGATCGCGCACATGTGTTTCACCTAATTCCTTCTCAAGAACGATCCGCCGCGGATTGGCCGCGGCATCGAGCTCCGAAATCAGCGCGATGGCATGGGTGACCACGATGATCTGGGAGCGCTTGGAGGCCTGCGCGATCAGCCGGGCCAGGGGCGGCAGCAGGTCCGGATGCAGGCTCGTCTCCGGCTCGTTCAGCACCATTAGCGCCGGCGGCCGAGGCGACAACAGCGCGGCAATCAACAGCAAGTAGCGCAGCGTGCCGTCCGACAGCTCAGCTGCTTTCAGGCAACGCAAGAGGCCGTGCTGTTGCATCTGAACTTCGAAATATCCATCCACGTTGGCAATATTAATCGCCGCGCCCGGGAAGGCATCGGCAACAGCATCGGCCAGCTCGACGTTGTTTCCAATCTCGCGAACGGTTTGGATCGCGGCCGCCAGATCGGTTCCGTCACTGGCGAGCACCGGGGTGTAGGTGCCGATCTGCGGCCGGCGCGCCGGCGCGTCAGGGTCGGTTCTGAAATGGTCGTAGAAACGCCAGTCCCGCATCCGCTCGCGCAGCAGCAACAGCTCGAGCGCGTCGCGCGGATCGCTGCAATGCGTCATCATGCTGTCAAACGGCGCCAGCGGCAGGTCGACATGCTTCCACTCGCCGCTCTGGCTGCGAATCCGAACGCTCGGTCCATGGCGCACCGCGAAGGCGTTGGCGCGGCCGAGGGTTTCGCCGGTCCACAGGCTCTCGGCCTTGATTTCCGGATCGCGTGCGAAGTGTGATCCCGAGGGCTGGGGCAGGCCAAGGTCGATGGCGTAGCCATAATCGTTCCCGGCAAAGCCCAGCTTCAAACCGATGCGCGACCGGCGCACGGTTCCCTCAACCGGATAGTCGCCGCGCTTGACCGACCGCGCAAATGATTCAGGTCCCGCCCACAATGTTAATTGCAGGCCGCCCTCGGAGGCCAGCGACTGGATGATGCGGCCCTGGGCGATCTCGGCCAATAGCCGCAGCGCGCGATACAGGCTGGATTTGCCGCTGCCATTGGCGCCGGTGATCACACTGAGCTGGCCCAGCGCGATCCTGATGTCGCGCAGCGATCGATAACCGGAGATGGCGATCTTGGTGATCATGGCGGTTGGAGGAGTGGCCGGGCAGGGGTGATGGGATCGAGGGCTCCTCCCCAAACATTACCGGAAGCGGCTATCCTAAGTGGGAAATTTCCCGCCGCCGTGAATGGGGTGATTAAGGTGAACGGACCGGCGGCGCCTTGCCAGCGCTGGTGGTACGTTCAAAGGCTCGTGTAGGATGACGGGGATGATGAGCCGATCAGATGCGGCCGCGGCAATCTCGACCTCTCGTCGGACCCAATCGGAGTTTAATGATCGCGGCGATAAAAAAAAAGAAATCCAATCGCAGCCTGAAGCGCCTCCGAAATCGCCGTATTCCATTGCTCTCCGGGCTTGAGATCGGCGATGTCCATCCAGACGAGAACGGGCAAGGAGCGGAAGGCCAACTCCTCTCGCACCGCATCTACTAATGGACGTACGCGCTCTAGATCATCTCTTGCGTACGATACGAAAAGATACTTATTCCCGGCCGGCATGCGGCCTCACTTTGCTGATTTTGATACTTTGACCCGAGTATGGCACAACTCCAGCCTCTTCGGGTCCGCACCGCTTCCCGTCACCTCTACAACGTGCGGGAAGCGAAAGCGGCAAACGTCTAAATTAGTCGCTCGCAGCGCCCTGAAAATAACCTCCACTGCTGCATCAAAAGGTGGCCCCGCGGCCGTGATAGGCGTTCTTGTTGCAGGGCAGCAGCGATGTCAGCGCTCGGCATGCTTGGGATCGACGATGACACGCTCGATCCGGTGCACGGGTTCCGGCGGCGCGGTCTCGCCGCCTGCGACGGGCTTTGGCACCTTGCCCCAGCCGCGATCCAACAGGGCGGTGGCGGCGGCGACCCGCGCCGCCGCGGTGGCATTCTCGTTCCGCACGATGTAGGCCAGGGTCTTGATCGCGATGCGGGTATGGCTGCGCGCCAGCGAGCGTATTTCGGCGAGAGCATTTGGCATATGGGTTAGACCTCCAGGTTTGGCGCCGGCCGGTTGGCTGGTCCGAGCAGGCTTGTTGACGGCAAAGCAAGACCCGCGACCGGTGTCCCGACGCGGGTATCTGAGCCGTGTGATTTTGGTCCGGTGATTTTGCCGACGTGGCAACTTTTTCTCCTCCTTGTTCGCGTCCTTGGAATTGGCCCATGAGGCCGCGGCGAGACTCGTTCGTGAGTGTTTCGAGGCTGTCAAGTGCGCTAACTAAAAATATTATTGTATATGTTTTGTTCCTGATAGTCTATAAGTGTTTTGTCTCGTCCCACAAAGAGGGGCGTATCGCGATCGTCAGGAAACGCGGGATGAGATGCGGTGGACGCGGCAGCGTCAGGCATGCGGTGGGTCGCAGGGCGAGGGGGCGGAATGCCCATTCGTGAGCGATACCTGGCATGATAGACGACGGCGCTGAAGCGTACGGGGAAGGCGTGTGGTCCTGGCACCCAAGGCTGGTGTCAAGTCTTCGGAGGATGCGTTCGGCTCAACCGGGTCGGACACAGCCGTTAATCCGAAGGCGACGGTGGCAATAGAGCTTATCTCGCCGAGGAGAGCACGTTGATAAACCGTAAAACCATTGCGTGGGGAATGCCGGATGATCCGGTGCCTCGCACTACCTCGTGTGCGTACGGCCGTTTTCTTGCACACGAGCCGCGAGTGCCTCTGGGCATCGCGGCATTCCCCGCGCCCTCTTTATCTCGAGGGCGAGACGTTCCTGCAAAAGCCCGGGCGCCCAGCGCCGCGGGGCGTTTAGGCGCGTCTGGAGACAAAAATCGGGAATTCGTGATATCCGCCCCTCGCCTGGGCAACAACTGCCCGTTGTTAGTGCTTGATCCCCGCTGGTAGCGGTGTTCTGCTTAAAATTGCTGCTGGAGTCATCCACCTTTGTCGATCTTCGTCGCACTACATCACGTCACGCATTACAAATACGACCGTCCGATCGACCTCGGTCCGCAGACCATCCGCCTGCGGCCGGCGCCGCACACCCGCACGCCGATCCTGAGCTATTCGCTCAAGGTCACGCCGTCTAATCATTTCGTCAACTGGCAGCAGGACCCGCAAGGCAACTGGCTGGCGCGGTTTGTCTTCCCGGAAAAAGCCACCGAGCTCAAGATCGAGGTCGATTTCACGGCGCAGATGACCGTGATCAATCCCTTTGATTTCTTTGTCGATCCCTCGGCCGACAGTTTCCCCTTCAGCTATTCGGACGATCTGAAGACCGAACTGGCGCCTTATCTGGCGACCACCGAGCCCGGGCCCAAGTTTGCCGAATACCTCGCCGGAATTCCGAGGGAGGCGCCGAGCACGGTCAATTTCCTGGTCGATCTCAACGCGCAGCTGGCGCAGAAAATCCGCTACATCATCCGCATGGAGCCGGGCATCCAGACCCCGGAACAGACGCTGGAAACTTGCGCCGGATCGTGCCGCGACTCCGCCTGGCTGTTGATCCAGGCCTTCCGGCATCTCGGGCTCGCGGCGCGCTTCGTCTCCGGTTACCTCATTCAGCTGCGCCCCGATATTGAGTCGCTGGATGGGCCGCGTGGCGCCGAGAGCGATTTCACCGATCTGCACGCCTGGGCCGAGGTCTACATCCCCGGCGCCGGGTGGATCGGGTTTGACGTCACCTCCGGACTTCTGACCGGGGAGGGGCACATTCCCGTCGCCGCCACGCCGCATTATCGCACGGCGGCGCCGATCTCGGGCGCGGTCGGATTTGCCAATGTCGATTTCGCCTTCGAGATGAGCGTCAAGCGGATCCGCGAGGCCCCGCGCATCACAAAACCATTTTCCGACGAATCCTGGGCGCGGCTGGACCAGCTCGGCGAGAAGGTCGATGCCGACCTGAAGGTGAACGATGTCCGCCTGACCATGGGCGGCGAGCCGACCTTCGTCTCAACCGATGATCTGGAAGGGCCGGAATGGAATATTTCCGCGGTCGGACCGACCAAGCGCGCGCTCGGCGATGATCTGATCCGGCGGCTGCGAACGCGGTTTGCGCCGGGCGGCCTGCTGCATTTCGGGCAGGGCAAATGGTATCCCGGCGAAAGCCTGCCGCGCTGGGCCTTTGGGCTTTATTGGCGCAAGGACGGCGTGCCGATCTGGAAAAACTCCGATCTGATCGCCGGGATCAAAGGCCCGCACCATGCGGGAATTGAAGATGCCGAACGCTTCGTGCAAGCCGCGGCTGGGAAACTCGGCGTCGACACCGAGTTCATCGTGCCGGCGTTCGAAGATCCAAATCACTGGCAGCAAAAGGAAGCCATGCTGCCGGTCAATGTCGTGCCGGCCGATTCCAAATTGCCCGATCCGGAAGAGCGCTCGCGGATGGCGCGGGTGTTCGAGCGCGGGCTCGACGTCCCCATCGGCTTCGTATTGCCGATCCAGCGCTGGAATGCCGATGCCCGGCGCTGGCGCAGCGAGCGCTGGCAGCTGCGCCGCGGCAACCTGTTCCTGACCCCCGGCGATTCGCCGCTTGGCCTGCGGCTGCCGATCAACTCGCTGCCGCATATTCCCGCCGAGGAATTTCCCTACGTCGTCGAGCAGGATCCGATGGAGCCGCGCGAGGAACTGCCGGTCTACGACGGCACGACGCCAGCCGACAGCGCGCCGCATCAGGAGGTCCAAGAGCAAGAGCTCAAGGGCGGCGGTGTCCGCACCGCGATGTCGATCGAGATCCGCGACGGCATTCTCTGCGCCTTCATGCCGCCGGTGGAGCGACTGGAAGACTATCTGGAACTGGTCTCGGCGGTGGAAGCGACCGCCGAGGAAATGCAGATCCAGGTTCATGTCGAGGGGTACCCGCCGCCGTTCGACCCACGGGTCGAGGTGATCAAGGTGACGCCCGATCCAGGCGTCATCGAGGTCAACGTCCAGCCCTCGACAAGCTGGCGCCACGCGGTGGAGATTACCCTCGGTCTCTATGAAGATGCCGCCCAGGTCAGGCTCGGCGCCAACCGCTTCCTGGTCGATGGCCGCCATACCGGCACCGGCGGCGGCAACCACGTCGTGATCGGCGGCGGCACGCCGGCCGATTCGCCGTTCCTGCGCCGGCCGGACCTGTTGAAGAGCCTGGTGCTGTACTGGCAGCGCCATCCCGCGCTGTCCTATTTCTTCTCGGGCATGTTCATCGGTCCGACCAGCCAGGCGCCGCGTATCGACGAGGCCCGCCATGACGGCCTCTATGAACTGGAGATCGCGCTCGGCCAGGTGCCGCCGCCCGGCATCAAGGCGCCGTTGTGGCTGGTGGATCGGCTGTTCCGGCATATCCTGGTCGACATCACCGGCAATACCCACCGCGCCGAAATCTGCATCGACAAGCTCTATTCTCCGGACAGCGCCACCGGCCGGCTCGGGCTGGTGGAATTCCGCGCGCTCGAAATGCCGCCCGACCCGCGCATGAGTCTCGCCCAGCAACTTCTGATCCGGGCGCTGATCGCAAAACTCTGGCGCGAGCCGCAGCACGGCAAGTTCGTGCGCTGGGGCACGACGCTGCATGACCGTTTCATGCTGCCGCATTTCCTGTGGGAGGATTTTCTGGACGTGCTCGCGGAGTTGCGCGCCTCCGGCTACGATTTTTCTCCGGATTGGTACGCGGCCCAGCTCGAATTTCGCTTTCCGGCGTTCGGTCGGGTCCATCATGGCGGCGTAGCGCTGGAAGTGCGTCAGGCGCTGGAACCCTGGCACGTGCTCGGCGAGGAGGGCACGGCGGGAGGAGCGGTGCGTTACGTCGATTCCTCGGTGGAGCGGCTGCAGATCAAGGCCGACGGCTTCGTCGAAGGCCGCCATGTCGTCACCTGCAATGGCCGGCGGCTGCCGATGACGGCTACCGGCCGCTCCGGCGAGGCGGTCGCGGGCGTTCGCTTCAAGGCCTGGCAGCCGGCTTCAGGCCTGCACCCGACCATTCCCGTGCACGCGCCGCTGACCTTCGACCTGATCGATACCTGGAATGGACGCTCGCTCGGCGGCTGCGTCTACCATGTGGCGCACCCCGGCGGACGCAACTACGAAACCAAGCCCGTCAATTCCTACGAGGCCGAGGCGCGCCGGCTCGCCCGCTTCCAGGATCACGGTCACACGCCCGGCAAAATCGACCCGCCGGGGGAGGAACGCACAATAGAGTTTCCCTTGACCCTCGACTTGAGAACGCGGCTCCTGCATTGAGAAGTGGCGGGCAAGAGGGCAGGGATGGCGGGACAGGCCGGCCAGGGAAGCAGTCAGACAGGCAAGGTCCGTCCGGGAAGCCGGCGGGTGGCGCAGTGGACCCGCGACTATGTCCGTCTGCCCGGGATTCCCGATGAATATCTCGACCAGCATGGTGCACCTCGCGCGGTCTGGACCCGGTTCTTCGACGCCTTCACGGCCCTGACGCCTGCCGAAATCGAGCGACGTTTCGGGGCCGCCGACCGGCACTTACGGGAAGCCGGCGTGTCCTACCGCGCGCCCGGCGAGATGGCCGACCGGCTGTGGCCGTTAAGTCATCTGCCGCTGTTGATCGACGAGGCCGATTGGCAGCAATTGAGTGCCGGCATCGTGCAACGGGCGCAGTTGCTGGAGCTGATCCTGACCGATCTCTACGGCGAGGGGCGGTTGATCGCCGAGGGCGCGATCCCCGCCGCCGCCATTGCCGGCTCTACCGAATATCTGCGCTCGGTATGCGGCATCAAACCGCCGGGCGGCCGCTATCTGCATCTCTATGCCGCCGATGTCGGCCGCGGGCCCGACGGGCGCTGGTGGGTATTGAGCGACCGCACCCAGGCGCCATCGGGGGCCGGCTACGCGCTGGAAAACCGCCTGGTGCTGTCGCGCGCCTTCACCACGCTCTACAAATCGATGAATGTCGAGCGGGTGGCGCCGTTCTTCGAGGCCTTCCGCGACAGCCTGCGCGCCAGCGCCGACCGCGACGAACCTCGGATCGGCCTGCTGACGCCGGGGCAGTTCAACGAAACCTATTTCGAGCACGCTACGCTCGCACGCTATCTCGGATTTCTGCTGGTCGAAGGTGACGATCTCGCCGTCAGCGGCGACCGCATTCACATCCGGACCGTGGCCGGCCTGAAGCGGCTCGACGTGCTGCTGCGCCGGGTCGATTTCGAACTTTCTCGATCCGCTCGAACTCAACGCCTCCTCGCAGCTCGGTGTGCCCGGCCTGATCGATGTGCTCCGCAAGGGCGGCGTCGTCGTCGCCAACATGCCGGGCGCGGGTGTCATGGAGGCACGCGCCATGCTTGGTTTCCTGCCCAGCCTGAGCCGGCGTTTCTTTGGCGAAGACCTGAAGATGCCCAATATCGCGACCTGGTGGTGCGGCCAGAAGGCCGCGCGCGAGGAAGTGCTGTCGCGGCTCGATGAGGTTGCCATCGAGGGGGCCTACGGCATCGGCGTTCCCGGTTTCCCGGGCCAAGGGCCGGTGCTGGCGAGCGAGCTGTCGGAGAGCGAGCGCGAGCGGCTGAGAGGGGCGATCAGCGTTCGCGGCATCGATTATGTCGGCCAGGAACTGGTGCGGCTGTCGACCACGCCGATCTGGGAGCAGGGGCGGATTGTGCCGCGCCCGTTCGTGCTCAGGGTCTTCGCGGCGGCGACGCCCGGCGGCTGGACCATCATGCCCGGCGGCTTCTGCCGGATTGCCGACAAGCTCGATGCGCGGGCGGTGTCGATGGGAGATGGCGCGCGGGCCGCCGACGTCTGGGTGGTCTCCGACAAGGCGGTTTCGAGCGCCACCTTGCTGCCGGCCGTGGATACCGTGCGCATCCGGCGCATCGCGGGCGTGGTCCCGAGCCGCGCCGCCGATAATCTGTTCTGGCTCGGCCGCTATCTTGAGCGCGCCGAGGCGACGCTGCGGCTGGTGCGGGCGCTCGGCGCGCCGCTGCGCGACTCCGGCAAGGGGTCGTCCACCGGTCTGCATTCCCTGGAACGGATCCAAAGGCTCCTGGTGGCTTGGGGCGCCACCTCGCTGGCGGCGCGTGCGCTGCCCGCCAGGATCGCGGCCGATACGTTGCAAAACGCCGACAGGTTCGGCTCGGCGCTGTCGCTCGTGCGCTCGGCGCAGCGGACCGCGACGACCTTGCGCGAGCGGCTGTCGCCGGATGCCTGGCAGGTCATTACCGAAATGGCCGAACGCCTCGGCCAGGAAGTCGAAGATGATGACAGCGTGATCAGCGCCGCCGAACTGACGCTGCAGGAACTCGCGAGCTTCGCAGGGCTGGCGCAGGAGAACATGAACCGGGCCGCCGGCTGGCGTTTTCTCGACATGGGCCGGCGCGCCGAGCGCGCTATCAACACGGTGCGTTTCGCCCGGCAATTCGCCTATGACGATGCCGGCGGCGAGGATCTCGATATCCTGCTGACGCTAGTGGATTGCCAGATCACCTATCGCTCGCGCTACCTGATCGGTCCGCTGCTGGCGCCGGTGCGCGACCTCGTGGTGCTCGACCCCTACAATCCGAGATCGGTGGCCTTTCAGGTGGTCGGGCTGAACGATCACATCGCGAGCCTGCCGGCCTTGAGAGAGGGAGGATTGATCGAGCGGCCGCAGCGGCTGGCCGTTGCCCTGCAGGCGATGCTGACGACGGCGGAGGCCGCAAGCCTCGATACCAAAACGCTGTTCGCATTGGAGCAGGATCTGCTCACGCTGGCCGACGCCATCGGACTGCATTATTTTCCGCACGGGCCCAATGCGAGCCGACCCGAGAAGCTGACGGGCCTTGCGTGATCTACGACATCCGTCACGTCACCACCTATAACTATGAAAGCCCGGTCAGTTTCGCGCGGTGTTCGCTGCGGCTGGAGCCGAGGAGCGGTGACGGACAGGAACTGATCTCGCACGCCGTCGATATCAGGCCGCGGCCTTTCGACCGCACGGCGCGACGCGACTTTTTCGGCACGCTGACCGAGAGCATCCTGATCGAGGTGCCCCATCGCAACCTGCGGATCAATTCAAAGTCGCGGGTTTCGGTCTTCCGCCAAGCCCCCGACCGCAGCGCGCCCAGCACTTCGTGGGAGAGCGTGCGCGACGCCGCGTTCGAGGCCAAAAGCCTCGGCCCCGATTCGCCGATCGGCTACGTCTTTGAAAGCCCCTTGGTGCCGGTGCAGCAACCGGTCACGGCCTATGCGGCGGCGAGCTTTCCGAAGGCGGGAGGCATTCTCGCCGGCGCGGTCGACCTGATGCACCGGATCCGTACCGGTTTCAGATATGATCCGAAGGCCACTGTGATTTCGACCCCGCTCGAGGAAGTGTTCGCAAAGCGCCATGGCGTCTGCCAGGACTTTGCCCATGTGATGATCGCGGGGCTGCGCGGCCTTGGGCTGCCGGCGGCCTATGTCAGCGGCTATCTGCGCACCATCCCGCCGCCGGGCAGGCCGCGTCTGCAGGGCGCGGACGCGACCCATGCCTGGGTCTCGCTGTGGTGCGGACATGAGCTCGGATGGGTCGGCTTCGACCCCACCAACGACCTCATCGTCGAGAACGATCACATCATTCTGGCGGTGGGACGCGACTTTTCCGATGTCTCGCCGGTCGACGGCATTATCGTGGGATCGCGCAAGCAAAAGCTGGCGGTGGCGGTGGATGTACTGCTGGTGGAGTGAGCGCAAGCCGCCTGGCCCGCGGGTCGTGGCGATCCTATCCACGCCGACAGCCGCGGCCGACGCCGGGCTGTCAGGCGGCGGTGCCGGTCCGCCGTGGCGCGGCCTCGGCGCGAAGATCGTGAAAGAACTTGTCGACCTCGCGCGACAGAGTTTCCGCCGTGGATGTCAGTTCGCTGGACGCCGACAGCACCGAGGTCGAGGCCTTGTTGGTCTCGTCGATGGCGGCGTTGAGCGAACCGATATTGACGACCAGCGTTTCATTGCCTTTGGCGGCCATTTGCGCATTCGCGGAGATGTCGCGGGTCGCGGCATCCTGTTGCGCGACGGCGGCGGCAATATTCGACGTGACTTTATTGATATCGCTGACAGCGCTGCCTATTTCACGAACGGCTTCGACCGCCGTCCGCGTCGATCCCTGGATCATGTTGACGTTCTGGCTAATTTCCGTGGTCGCCTTGGCGGTTTGTTCGGCAAGCGCCTTGACCTCGTGGGCAACCACGGCAAAGCCGCGACCGGCCTCGCCGGCGCGGGCGGCCTCGATGGTGGCGTTCAGCGCCAGAAGATTGGTCTGCTCGGCGATCGTCTGGATGAGATTAAGGACCCCGTCGATCCGCTGGGTCGCCGCGACCAGGCTCTCGATTTCGGCCACCGACTTCTCAGTCCGCAGGCCGGCCTGTTCGACCACTTCAGCGGATTGACGGACCTGGCGGCCGATTTCCTGCACGGAAGCCGACAACGCTTCGGCGGCGTTGGCGACGGCATGGACGTTGCCGGAGGCTTGCTGGGTCGCATCTCCGGCAGCGTCAGCGCGTCCGCTTGCATCGGAGGCTACCCGGGTGATCGACAGCGCGATATCGCGCATGGCGGTCGCGCTTGCATTGACCGCGCGCAATACCGATCCGATCGTACCTCGGAAGGCTTCCACCGCGGTTTCAATGTGCTGGGTGCGCTGTTCGCGCGCCCGGGAGTCCAGCAAGGCCTGCGAACTCAGATGTCGGTTGCGCTCCATCGCCGCCTGGAAGATCTGGATCGCGCGCGCCAGGGCACCGATCTCGTCCGCTCGATCGACATGCGGGATCTCCACATGTTCGGTGTCCTCGGTGACGCGCGTGATGGTGGAAGTGATGACCGAAAGCGGCCGCACCACCGCGCGGGAGATCAAGAGCACACCGAAGGCGACCGCCGCCAGCGCAAGTCCGCCGAGCGCGGTCAGAACCAGCGCCAAGGTGCGACTGGCCTCACCCTGCCGGGCGATCCGTTTGCCGCGTTCCGCATAAACAGCGGAAAGCGCTTCAAGATCCTTGTTGAGCGCGGATCGCACGGCGCGGTTGGCGTCGTTGTCGCCCCATTCGCGGCCCGCGGCGGGAGCGATCTCGGTGGCGCGACGTACCAGCTCCCTTCGGAAATCGACGAACTGCTCGATGCGTTTCCTGAAGGCGGCGAATTGCTCGGCGTCGTCGGCCTGGATGATGGATTGCCAGTCCTTGACGACGCCGAGGATCTTGTCGTTGAACTTGAGCAGGCCGCTGCCGTACTTTTTCACATCGGCGGGCTCCGTCGACATGTAGACGCCCCTGGACTCCATCACGACCGCATAAACCAGCGCGTTGACGCGCTCGACATTGATCGCGGCGTGGCTCGCGGTGTCGATGGCGGCGGTGAGTTCGGCCTTCTGGCGGCTATTGAAGTCGGACAGCACCGTGATCGCCGCGGTCAAGACCGCGAACAGGGCGAAGATCGAATAAAGCTTGGCTGCCAGCGAAAGCCTGGATGTCATGCTAGGACCTGACCTGGAACCAGTGGATTTCACGGTTTATGGGCATCTTTGCCTTTCCTGCGAGGCCGGTCAGCTCCGTCGACCGTCCAAAATCATGGGAAGTTGTGGTGTATAAGTTGTTAACCTTTGACAAAATCGAGCCCTCGCCGAGCTGAAACTTTCAGCCGGATGAAGTTGGAGCGCCGACGGGCCGGAACCGCCATGATCTATCGACATACTATCGATGCCACCACCCATGTGTTCGACGATCTCCGCGACCTCATGGCCAAGGCGACGCCGCCGCGTTCTGGCGACCGGCTGGCCGGGCTCGCGGCCGAAAGCGCTAAAGAGATGATCGCGGCGCGGATCGCGCTAGCGGACGTTCCGTTGAAGCAATTCCTTCATGAAACCGTCATTCCGTACGAAAACGATGAGGTTACCCGCCTGATCGTCGACAGCCACGACGCGTCGGCCTTTGCGCCGATATCATCGCTGAGCGTCGGCGCATTCCGCGACTGGCTATTGTCCGATGCGGCGAGCGGCGAGGCGCTCGGGAAGGTTTCGCGCGGGATCACCCCGGAAATGGCCGCCGCGGTGTCGAAGCTGATGCGCAACCAGGATCTTATCCTGGTCGCGAAAAAATGCCGGGTGACCACGGCCTTCCGCAACAGCATCGGCCTGCGGGGGCGGATGAGCGTGCGGCTGCAGCCCAATCATCCCTCCGACGACGCCAAGGGCATCACCGCGTCGATCCTTGACGGCATCCTGCTTGGGTCCGGCGACGCCTGCATCGGAATAAATCCGGTGAGCGATGATCCGGCCGTCATCGGCCGGCTGTGGCAGCTGCTCGACGACATCATTGCCCGGCTGCGGGTTCCGACCCAGGCTTGCGTTCTGGCCCATGTGACGACGACACTCGGGCTGATTGATCAGGGCCTGCCGGTCGATCTGGTATTCCAGTCGATCGCCGGGACCGAGCGGGCCAACCGGAGTTTTGGCATTGATCTCAAGCTGCTGCACGAGGCCCACCAAGCCGGACTTTCGCTGCGACGTGGAACCGTCGGCAGCAATGTCATGTATTTCGAGACCGGGCAGGGCTCGGCGCTGTCGGCTGACGCCCATCACGGCGTCGACCAGCAGACCTGCGAGGCCCGTGCCTACGCCGTCGCCCGCGCCTTCGATCCGCTCCTGGTCAACAGCGTGGTCGGCTTCATCGGCCCGGAATACCTCTATGACGGCAAGGAGATCATCCGCGCCGGGCTCGAGGATCACTTCTGCGGCAAGCTGCTGGGGCTGCCGCTCGGCGTGGACGTTTGCTATACCAACCATGCCGAAGCCGACCAGGACGACATGGACAACCTGCTGACGCTGCTCGCCGCCGCTGGCGTGACATTCATCATGGGGGTGCCGGGGGCCGATGACGTTATGTTGAACTACCAATCCACTTCATTCCACGATGCGCTTTACATCCGTGATCTGTTCGGCCTGAAGCGGGCACCGGAGTTCGACGACTGGCTGCGGCGTGTCGGACTTGCCGACGTCGACTTTCGCCTGACCGGCGAAACCGGCCTGTTGCCCGATTTTGCGCTGCGACTGATCGCGTAAGGTCCGAAAATGGCCGTTGCTGCAACCATTTGCCGGTTCCAACGTTGAGCGGCGGCCACAATGTTGAGGAATTTGTGGCTCACTTTCCAGACACGTGCTTAACTTGGCGGCGGTTACCTGAGGTCGCAAAGGAAATCCGATGAGATCCGAGGGCATTGAGACGGTACGACGCATCCTCTGCGTTTTCCCGCGCTATACGTCTTCCTTCGGCACGTTCGAATACGCCTATCCCCTCACCGACGGCGTCCAGGCGTTCATGCCGCCGCAGGGGCTATTGGTGATCGCTGCCTATCTGCCCGCGCACTGGCCGGTCCGCTTCATCGACGAAAACATCCGCAGCGCCACACCCGAGGACTTCGCGTGGGCCGACGCCGTGCTGGTCAGCGGGATGCATATTCAGCGCCAGCAGATGAACGATATCTGTCATCGGGCGCATGCATTCGATCTGGCGGTGGCGATCGGCGGACCCTCGGTCAGTGCCTGTCCGGATTATTATCCCTCGTTCGACTATCTTCATGTCGGCGAGCTCGGCGATGCGACCGACGAACTGATCGCGCGGCTGGCGCGCGATCCCTCGCGGCCACCGCAACAGGTGGTGTTGAAGACCGTCGACCGGCTCGACATGACCGAGTTCCCGATTCCCGCCTATGAGCTTGCGGACATCAAAAAGTACTTTCTTGGCAGCATCCAGTATTCAAGCGGCTGCCCCTATCAGTGCGAGTTCTGCGATATTCCAGGCCTCTACGGCCGCAATCCGCAACTCAAGACCCCGCAGCAGATCACCGCCGAACTCGACAAACTGCTGGCTTGCGGGGTGACGGGTTCGGTCTATTTCGTCGATGACAACTTCATCGGCAACCGAAAGGCGGCGCTCGATCTGCTGCCGCACCTGATCGAGTGGCAGAAAAAGACCGGCTATGTCACCCGGCTGGCCTGCGAGGCGACGCTCAACATTGCCAAGCGGCCCGAAATTCTCGAGAAGATGCGCGAAGCTTTCTTCGTCACGATCTTCTGCGGCATCGAGACGCCCGATCCCGATGCGCTGAAGGCGATGCAGAAAGACCACAACATGATGGTTCCGATTCTGCAGGGGATCGAAACCATCAACCGCTACGGGATGGAGGTTGTCTCCGGGATTATCATGGGGCTGGATACCGACACGCCGGAGACCGGCGCGGTGCTGCTCGATTTCGTCGAGCAATCCCGCATTCCCTTGCTGACGATCAATCTCCTGCAGGCGCTGCCCAAAACACCGTTGTGGGACCGGCTGGAGCGTGAAAACCGCCTGATCCACGACGATGCCCGCGACTCGAATGTCGATTTCCTGCTGCCCTATGACCAGGTCATCGGTTCTTGGCGCAAGTGCATGGAGCTGGCATACCTTCCGGAAAAACTATATGCGCGCTATCAATACCAGGTGGATTTCACCTATGCCAACCGGCTCAAAGTGCCGGTAACACCACAACAGAAGACCTGGGCGAACATCAAGCGCGGGCTGATCATGCTGCGCAACATTTTCTGGAAGGTCGGCGTGCTCGGCGACTATCGAAAGGTGTTCTGGAAATTCGCGTGGTCGCGTCTCAGGCGCGGCGATATCGAAGGCCTGATTGGCGTGGCGATGGTCGGCCATCATCTGATCATGTTCGCACGGGCGGCTACCACTGGTCAGCAGAATGCCTCGTATTATTCGGTGCGGCTACGCCAGGCATCGGTGCCGGCCGAGTAACCAGGCATGAAAACGCCGGCGCTGCCCTCCGGTTCGCCCAGGGATCTTCGCAGTCTGACGCCGGCGCGCGTCGGGCTCGGCCGAACCGGCGCCAGCATGCCGACCGATGCGTTGCTTGACTTCACGCTGGACCACGCGCGTGCCCGCGACGCGGTGCATGCCGCCTTCGATGTCCCCGGCATCACCGCGGGCTTGCGCGATCTGGGGTTTGACGCCCCTGAAGTCTGCAGTCTTGCCCGAGACCGCAAAGACTATCTCAGGCGTCCCGACCTCGGACGGAGGCTAGATCCGGCCTCTCAGCATCTGTTGGCGAGCCGGCAGGGCCGGCCGTGCCAGCTTGCCGTCGTGATCGGCGATGGGCTGTCGCCGGCGGCGGTCAACGCCCACGCCGTTCACCTCGTCCGCAGCCTTGTGCCGCGGCTGGCCGCCGAGGGTATCGAGATCGGCCATGCCCTTATTGCCGCAGGGGCCCGGGTCGCCCTCGGCGACGAGATCGGCGCCGCCCTCGGGGCCCACATGCTGGTGATGCTGATCGGCGAGCGTCCGGGACTGTCCGCCCCCGACAGCCTCGGGGCCTATCTGACCTTCGCGCCGCGGCCGGGCCGCACCGATGCCGAGCGCAATTGCGTCTCCAATATCCACGGCGCGGGGCTCGGCTACGATGAAGCCGGTTTCCGCATCGCGTGGCTTGCTCGCGAAGGCCTTTCCCGGAGCATCACCGGTGTCGACTTGAAGGACGAAAGCGGCGGCTCTGCACCCCTGCTTATGATCACGGATCCGTTGCCTCGAGCAGAACCTGGAACTTGAGGCCCAATATCGCCGCATTCGCGGCGACTTTGGGCGGCGGCCCGTGCTTGCGAGATGCCGCGCAGACCTGCTACATCTCGCATCATAAATTTACAGCACGTTTTTAAGAGCCGGCCCCGATCAGCATCAGAGTTGGTCGAAATAGCCGCGCTCCCGCAGGCAGCCCTGGATTTGCAGATCAAGCCGAAGTGAGATTAGACAGGGCATGCTCGAAAAAAACAGCGACAGCGAGGTCCACGTCGAGAAGACCGAGCAGCGACCGACCGCCAGCATCGCCTTCGGGCTGGAGCGACTGGGGCTGATAGCGGTTCAGGCGCCGATCCTGTCCTGCCTTATTCTCGTCGCGCTGATTGTCGGTGCGCTCTTCGGCATCCAGCGCATCAAGATCGACGATTCGCTCAGCCAGCTGTTCCGCTCCGATTCCAAGGAATATCGGCAATACGAAGCCGAGACCAAACGCTTCCCGGCCACCGAGTTCGACGTGCTGGTGGTGGTCGAAGGTAAAACGCTGCTGGCGCGTGACAATCTCGAAAAGCTGCGCGATCTCGTCACCGACCTGCAGCTGGTCGACGGGACGCGCGGCCTGATTTCGCTGTTCTCGGCGCGTCAGGCGCCGGCGCCGGGCAAGCTGCCTGCGGCGCTTTTCCCGTCGGAACTGCCGCAAGGCGCTGATTACGACAAGTTTATCGAGACGGTCAAATCCAACGAGATCATCCGCGGCAAGCTGTTGTCCGAAGATGGCACGCTGGCGCTGATCGTGCTGTCGCTCGAACCGGAGGTTGTCGCCAGCAACAAGCTCGGCAAGGTGGTCGGCGATATCCGCAAGCTGATGACCGACGATCTCGCCGGCAGCGGGCTCAACGCGGAATTGTCCGGCGTCCCCGTGATGCAGCTTGAAATCCGCAATGCGGTCGAGCGCGACGGGCTGACCTACAACATCCTCGGAATTCTCGCCGGCTGCATCATCGCCATCATCTTTTTCCGCAAGATATCGTTCATGGTGGTGGCGGCCTTCCCGCCGATGATCGCGATCCTGCTGGCGCTCGGCGGCCTCGGCTGGGCCAATTTCAATCTCAACATGTTCCTGAACGTGATGACGCCGCTGATCATGGTGATCAGTTTTTCGGACTCGATGCAGCTGACTTTCGCGGCGCGCGACCGGCTGATCGCGGGACAGGACAAATACACCGCGTTCAGGAATGCCGTGCTGGTGGTCGGGCCGGCCTGCGTGCTGACCCATGGCACCGCCGGGATATCGTTCATTGCCCTGCAATTTTCCGATTCCGACCTGATCCGGAAATTCGGCGAGGCGGGACTGGCCGCCACCATCATCGCGTTGATCGCGGTGCTGTCGCTGGTGCCGGTGTTCGGAGTGCTGTTTGTCCGTAACGAAAAGGTTTTCGCCGTCAAGTTCCAGAGCGCCGACGCCGGCGTGCAGGCGTTGCGCAATTTCTGCTACTGGATCGCCGTGCGCATGGTCAGCCGCCCCGGCCTGTTCAGCCTGATCGCGGTGGTTTTGGTCGGCGGCCTGGCGGTGATCTATGCCAACCTGGAGCCGCGTTACCGGCTCGCCGATCAGGTGCCGGACAAGCAGCAGGCGGTAGAGGCAAGCGGGCGCCTCGACGCCAAGCTGACCGGCGCCAATGCTATCGACGTGCTGATTGAATTCCCCAAGGGCGCCTCGTTATATGCGCCGGAGACGCTGCAGACCATTGCCGCTGTTCATGCGCTGGTGGAGAAGCAGGCCGGCGTCGGCAATGTCTGGTCATTGGAGACGCTGCGCCGCTGGCTGGCGGAAAAGGCCGGAAGTTCTGACGTCGCCACCTTGAAGGAATACGTCAACCTGCTTCCCGAGTATCTGGTACGGCGCTTCATTTCCGCTAATCAGGACGCGGTGGTGGTGTCGGGTCGGGTTCCCGATCTCGATTCAAGCGCCATCCTGCCCGTCGTCGAAAAGCTCGATCATTCGCTGGACCTCGTGCGCAAGGCTCATCCAGGCTACGAGATCGCGGTCACCGGCCTTTCGGCGATCGCCGCGCGCAACAGCGCCAACATGATCGAAAAGCTGAACCGCGGGCTGACCATCGAGTTCGCGCTGGTCGCAATCTTCATTGGGCTGGCATTTCGCTCCGTGGTCGTCATGTTCTCCTGCATCCTGCCGGGCATTTTCCCGGTGGTATTGTCGGGCACGGTGCTGTGGTTGCTGGGCGAGGGGCTGCAGTTCGCCAGCGTCGTTGCGCTCACCGTGTCCTTTGGGCTCGGACTGAGCGCGACCATTCACTTCCTCAACCGGTTGCGGCTGGAGAACCGGCCGGGCGTCAGTCCTGAACTGGCGGTGGAGCGCGCGACCGTGCTGGTCGGTCCGGCCTTGATCCTGACCACGGTGGTGCTGGCCTGCGGCCTCGTGGTGACGGTGTTTTCCGATCTGCCTTCGCTGCGGCTGTTCGGCTGGCTCAGCGCTTTCGCGATGGTTTCGGCCCTGGTCGCCGACCTGTTCATCCTGCGGCCGACGGCGATGTTCCTGATCAACCTGTCGGAGCGGATCCGCACGGCAATGAGGCGCGGCAAGCCCGCGCAGGAAACTAACAGATAATCCGGTGAAAGCATTTTCCGTAGCGGCGGGACCGGCTTACCCCGCGAAAACACCACATATGATCGATCGCTGGAGTGCTCTCCGATTCCAAGGCATCGGAGAGCGCTCCGGGCGGTCAGCTCTTCACCATCGTAATGGTGACGCCTCTGATCTCTCCCTTGGAGCTGATCTGAACGGTCTGCCGGTTGCCGCTGGTGCGCAGGGTCAGGGTAGCGGCAAATCCCGCAGCCTCGACGAACACCTCAATCTGGCCACCACCCGCAGTTCCCTGCAAGTTGCCATTCACATTACGGCTGGCCTCGCTCCAGAGGCCGGTGATGCGGTCGCCCCGGCTGGTCACATCGCTGCTGAGGTCGAACTTGTAGCTGTCGCTGGCGCAGCGCAGGCTCTGCTTCAACGTCAGACCCGTTCCATCGACCTTGTAGTCCGCCTTGCATCGGATCCGCTCGGTCGTTCCATCCGACAGCGCCACCGTGCCGGTGCCTGACCATGCGCCGTTGAAGCCGGCAAACGGGCCCGACTGCGCGTAGCCTGCCGATGCCCACAGTAGTAGCGCGGCAGCGACGCCTGCGGCCTTGATCGTCTGTCTACAGAAGCTGAAGCCAAACCGTTTCATTTGGAGTTTTCCCATTGAAATTGACGTTCTCATGTGAGACACGCTTCGCCGCATCGAAAACTTAGTGCTGCTTCGCGCGAGTAAGGTTCATTTGACAAATCGACCGCCGCCTGCCGTTGTGCCGAGCGTCGTCCGCCCGAGGATACACGACTAGACTGCTGTTGCCCCATTCTCGCTAAGACCAGAGAGCTTCGGTTCGCCATGGTTCGACCTTAAGCATTTAGATATTGGCGGGGGTTATCCGCAACCGACCAGCGCGAAAAATAATGAATGAAAAATAGCGCAGCAATATCAAATTACTACGTGAAAGGTCGAGTTTGCCTCATTTATGATTCGCCCGCCGTAAATTTGGCCGCATTTCCCAGCGCTTCTGGTTCGCGTATTGCTGCCGGATCGCGGCCTTTGCAATCTGAATGGTCCGTCCCGCTGATGCCATCTGCAATCCGGGGTGGAATTTCCCGCCGCATGAAGAAGGAACACGATGCTTAAAATTTCCCTGGCACTGATCCTGCTGTCGCTATCAGTTTCCGACGTCGCCTTTGCAGAGCCGCAGCGCAGCGGCACGCCGGAGGAACAGAAGGCGTGTGTACGCGACGTCCAGCGCTATTGCCGCCCGGTGATGGATCAGGGCGACTTCGTTGTTCTGGCCTGTCTCCAGCAAAATCGCCCTAAGTTGAGCCAGGCTTGCGATCAAGTTCTCAAGGACCACGGCCAATAACAGCAAACCGGATATCCGACACCGCGATCGCTGCGCGGCCAGGGGTCGCCTTGGCGCGCCCGGACTCCATGTTAAGGCCCAGATAGCATTGGTTTTCGCATCGTATTCCCCTATATGGGGTTGCGATCTCTCAGCATGCTCGGCAACCCCCGGGCGTGCTGATCCATGTTTCCAGCGAATAGCCAGACGTCGATGACCAGCGCGAGCGAATTGCGATCCGGCAAGACTCACCGTGACGAGAACTTTCCCGTCGCTTCGTGGATCATCCATCCGCGGCACCGCGCCTTGATTCTCGCATTCTACAATTTTGTCAGGACGGCTGACGATATCGCCGATCATGCCACCCTCGGCGATCGCGACAAGCTGACCTACCTGGATCTGCTGGAAGCCGAACTGCTGGGTCGCGGCGACAGCCAGCCCGAGGCCGTCAATCTGCGTCGCGCGCTGTCGGAGCGCGCGATGCCGCCGCGCCATGCGCTGGACGTCCTGACCGCGTTCCGGATGGACGTGACCAAGCTTCGCTATGAGAATTGGGAGGAAATGATCCACTATTGCCGCTATTCGGCGATGCCGGTCGGACGCTTCATGCTTGATGTCCATGGCGAGAGCACCTCGACCTGGGCCGCCTCGGACGCGCTTTGCGCCGGCCTGCAGATCAACAATCACCTGCAGGACTGTGGCAAGGATTACCGCAGTCTCAACCGCGTCTACCTTCCGCGCGATGCGCTCGCAGCCGCGGGGGCTTCGGTCGAGGCACTCGGCGAAGCGCGGGCATCGGCGCCGCTGCGGCAATGCCTGCGTTCGCTCGCGGTGCGTACCGAGGGCCTGCTCGATGAAAGCAAATCGCTCAGCGCCGAGGTCAGGGACTTTCGGCTTGGGCTGGAGATCTCCGTGATCCAGGCTTTTGCCGACCGCATCGTGCGTCTTCTGAAAATACGCGATCCCTTGAGCGAGACCGTGCACCTCGGACCGCTCGAACTGCTGTTGGCCAGCGCCGGCGCGCTGTCGGGCGAGACGGCCCGTCGCGCGCTGGGACGGCGGCCCGTGTCCAAACCGGCGGCCGGCGCATGACGTTGGAGGCAACGGTAGCCAATGCCAGCGACGGCAGTTCCGCGTCCGGCAGTTCTTTTTACGCGGCGATGCGCATTCTGCCGCGCGAGCAGCGCAAGGCGATGTTTCAGATCTACAGCTTTTGCCGGCAGGTCGACGACATCGCCGACGACGGCGGTCCTCGCCCCGAGCGACTGATCGCGCTGCAACGATGGCGCGACGATATCGACGCGCTCTATCAGGGCCACCCGCCACCGCGGCTGCGCGACTATGTGGCGTCGGTTCGAAGATTCGGACTGCAGCGCGAGGATTTCCTGGCCGTCGTCGACGGCATGGAGATGGATGTGCCGCGGGACATAAGGGCGCCGGATCTGGCAACGCTTGACCTCTACTGCGATCGCGTCGCGAGCGCGGTCGGGCGCTTGTCGGTACGGGTATTTGGACTGGCTCGGGACGATGGCATCCTGTTGGCCCATCATCTCGGCCGCGCGCTGCAGCTGACCAACATCCTGCGTGATCTTGATGAAGATGCCAGGATTGGCCGGCTCTATCTGCCGCTCGAGGGACTCCTGCACGCCGGCATCACCATTACCGATCCGCTCAAGGTGGTCTGCGATCCGGCGCTGCCGAAGGTGTGCGCGCCGCTGGTTGCGCGGGCGCGGGCCCATTTCGAGAAGGCCGACGAGGTCATGGGGCGCAATCGGCGGCGGGTGGTGCGGGCGCCAAGGATCATGTCGAAATATTATCGCGCGATCCTGGAATTACTGGTCGCCAGAGGGTTCGCGCCGCCGCGGGCGCCGGTCCGTCTCAACAAGATGGCCCGCCTTGCCATTGTACTCCGCTACGCCTTCATCTGATGCAGCACACGGTCCACATCATCGGAGCTGGGATTTCGGGCCTCGCGGCAGCCGTGCGGCTGGCGAACGCGGATTTCAAGGTGCACGTCCATGAGGCAACGCAGCAGGCAGGGGGCCGCTGCCGCTCCTATTTCGACGCTGCGACCAACCTGACGATCGATAATGGCAATCACCTCCTGCTTTCGGGCAACCATCACGCGGTCGCTTACGCCCGATCGATCGGTACCGAGGCCGGGCTGGTTGGGCCGCAGCGAGCCCAATTTCCGTTTGTCGATCTGGCCACCGGCCAACGCTGGAAGCTCGACCTCGGCGATAGCCGGCTGCCGCTGTGGATCTTCGACCGGGAACGTCGGGTCCCCGACACGCGCCTGCTCGATTATTTTGCATTGATGCCTCTAATCTGGGCGGCGCAGGGAAGGCTGGTCGGCGATACCATCCCTTGCCGGGGAACCCTATACCAGCGGCTGGTGCAGCCATTGCTGCTGGCGGCCCTGAACGTCGATCCGCCGGATGGATCAGCCGGCCTGGCCGGGGCGGTGGTTCGGGAGACCCTGCTGGCGGGCGGCAAGGCTTGCCGGCCGCTGATCGCACGCGATGGCCTGAGCGCGGTTCTGGTCGAACCCGCCATCAAGCTTTTGCGGGCCAAGGGAGCCAGCATCCATTTTGGACATGAGCTGCGTCAGTTCGGGATGTCGGAGGATGGCATCGGCGAATTAAGGTTTGGCGACGGCACGACCGTCGTCGAGCCCCATGACACCGTCGTGATGGCCGTTCCACCGCGCCCTGCCGCGGGATTGCTGCCTGGGCTGAAAACGCCGTCGAAGTTCCGGGCCATCGTCAATGCGCATTTCCGCTTCGATCCACCCGGGCACATGCCTCCCATTCTCGGGGTCGTCGGTGGGCTGGTCGAGTGGCTGTTTGCGTTTCCACAGCGGCTGTCGGTCACGGTCAGCAATGCTGACCGTCTGGTGGACATGCCTCGCGAGGAACTCGCACAGGCGATCTGGCGGGACATTTGCGCGGCCGGCGCGCTGCGGGGCGAACTGCCACCGTGGCAGATCGTCCGCGAGCGCCGAGCTACGTTCGAGGCGACGCCGGAGCAGAACGCGCTGCGGCCGGGCGCTGTCACAAACCGTAAAAATCTGTTTCTCGCTGGCGACTGGACTGATACCGGGTTGCCTGCAACCATTGAGGGATCAGTCAGATCAGGGAACCGGGCCGCCGACTTGGTGCTCGCCAGGCACTGATCGTTGGATGGGCTATTCCCGGTCTGACCGGGCCAAGCGAATACAGGGGGTGTCGAGCCGATGCGTTCCGCCAATAAGCCAGTGGGTGTCGAGAGCGGAGCCGCGCTGGAGGCGAGCATCGCCTCGGCGACGGATGCGTTGCTGGGCTACCGGCAAGCGGACGGACATTGGGTGTTCGAGCTGGAGGCTGACTGCACCATCCCGGCCGAGTATGTGCTGCTCTGTCACTACCTCGGCGAGCCGGTCGATGCCGCGCTGGAGGGCAAGATCGCGAATTACCTGCGCCGGGTTCAGGGCCTGCACGGCGGCTGGCCACTGGTGCACGACGGCGATTTCGACATGAGCGCCAGCGTGAAATCTTATTTTGCGCTGAAGATGATCGGCGATTCCGCCGATGCGCCGCACATGGCGCGGGCGCGCGAGGCGATCAGGTCGCGGGGCGGGGCCATCCACAGCAATGTCTTTACGCGGTTCCTGCTGGCCATGTTCGGGGTGATGACCTGGCGGAGTGTGCCGGTATTGCCGGTCGAGATCATGTTACTGCCGATGTGGTCGCCGTTTCACATCAACAAGATATCGTACTGGGCCCGAACCACGATGGTCCCGCTTTTGGTTCTGGCGGCGCTGAAGCCGCGTGCCAAGAATGTCAGAGGTATCGGCATCGATGAGTTGTTCCTGCAGCCGCCGCATTCCATTGGAATGACGGCCAAGGCGCCGCACCAGAGCTGGGGCTGGTTTATCCTGTTTCGCGCACTGGACAGTGTGCTGCGGGTGATCGAACCGCTTTTTTCGAAGAAACTGCGCGACCGCGCGATCGCCAGCGCCGTTGCCTTCATCGAAGAGCGACTGAACGGCGAAGACGGTTTAGGTGCGATTTATCCGCCGATGGCCAACGCCGTGATGATGTACGAGGCGCTGGGCAAGCCTGCGGACTATCCGCCGCGCGCGCTGACGCGAAAGGGGCTGGAAAGGCTATTGGTGATCGGCGAGCACGAGGCCTATTGCCAGCCTTGCATGTCGCCCGTGTGGGACACCTCGCTGACCTGTCATGCCTTGATCGAAGCCGGCAGCGCGCAGGCAATGGCTGCCGTCAAACAGGGGCTCGACTGGCTGTTACCGAAGCAGGTGCTCGATCTCAAGGGCGATTGGGCCGTCAAGCGGCCACAGGTTCGCCCCGGCGGCTGGGCCTTCCAGTACAACAATGCCTACTATCCCGATCTCGACGACACCGCGGTAGTGGTGATGGCAATGGATCGCGCGCGGCGCGCTGGCCAGCGCCATGAATACGACGCAGCGATTGCTCGCGGCCGCGAGTGGATCGAGGGCATGCAGAGCCGCGATGGCGGTTGGGCCGCGTTCGATGTCGACAATCTCGAATATTATCTCAACAACATTCCGTTCTCCGATCATGGTGCGTTGCTCGATCCGCCGACCGAGGATGTCACGGCCCGCTGCGTGTCGATGCTGGCCCAGCTTGGCGAGACCGTGGGAAACAGCCGCGCGGTGGCTGAAGGCGTGGCCTATCTGCGCCGCACCCAGCTGGCTGAGGGATCCTGGTATGGCCGCTGGGGCCTCAACTACATCTACGGCACATGGTCGGTGCTGTGCGCGCTCAATGCGGCCGGCGTCGACCACGGGGACCCGGTGATCCGCAAGGCGGTCGATTGGCTCGTCTCGATCCAGAACAAGGACGGCGGCTGGGGCGAGGATGCCACCAGCTACGGACTCGATTACCGGGGATTTACGGGAGCTCCAGCTACCGCCTCGCAAACGGCATGGGCCTTGCTTGCATTGATGGCGGCGGGGGAGGCCGAACATCCGGCGGTCGCGCGCGGCGTTCAGTACCTAATTGCAACACAGACGGAAAAAGGCCTCTGGGACGAGCCGCGCTACACCGCAACAGGCTTTCCCAGGGTGTTTTACCTACGGTATCATGGCTATCCGAAGTTCTTTCCGCTCTGGGCGCTGGCGCGGTATAGAAATACCAGGAACACCAACAGCAGGGTGGTAGGGGTCGGAATGTGAAATTGGGGGCGGGGGGCAACGCGACCGCGGGCAATCGACTTGACCCGCGGCCGGTACTGATTGTGACTGGCCTGGTCCAGGAGGCCCGCATTGCAGCAGGGCCTGGATTGACTGTGATCTGCAGCAGTAGTGATCCGCAGCAATTGCGGGCCCTTCTGACGGTTTTTGACCCTTCGACGATCAGGGGCGTCATCAGCTTCGGCGTCGCCGGCGGTCTTGATCCATCCTTGAAGTCCGGCGATGTCGTGGTGGCGACCGAAGTTTTGGCGGGCGACGCCCGATGGTTGGCTGGTCTGGCGCTGAACGAAGAACTGGTCGCCAGCGTGGCGCTGGGCCGCAGACGCGTCGTCAGAGGTGGTCTGGCAGGCGTGGAGCAGGTAGTGGCCGCGCGATCCCTGAAGGCGGCGTTGCGCTCGGAGACGGGGGCCGCTGCCGTCGACATGGAGAGCCATATCGCGGCCGCTTATGCCGCCGAGGCCGGCCTTCCATTCGCAGCCTTGCGCGTGATCAGCGATCCTGCCAGCCGCGGTTTGCCACCGCTGGCAATGTCCGCGATCAAGCCGAACGGCAAGATCGACTTGCGCAAGGTCCTGGGCGGCCTGGCGCGCAACCCGATGTCGCTGAGCGCGCTGGTTTCGACCGGGATCGATTTCAATCGCGCGCTGCGAAGCCTACGCGGCTGTAGAGGTTTTCTGCTTGGCGGCGAGGGCCTCGTCGCGGCGGATTTCTGACAGGCGCTTCTGCACCTCTTCGGAAAAGATGAACTGCGCCGGCCGCTGCTTGGCGAGACTGATCTCGGGTGCCATCGGCCCGGTCGTGCGCACGCCGCGCAGCGCCACCCACATGGCCTTCAGCGGATTGGCAAATGCCGCGTTTGCCGCGGTCGGCTCGTAGCCGCAATGCGCCATGCAGTCTGCGCATTTCTCATATTTGCCGGTGCCGTAGCTGTCCCAGTCCGTGGTTTCCATCAGTTCCTTGAAGGTCTTGACGTAGCCTTCGCCGAGCAGATAGCAGGGCTTCTGCCAGCCGAAGATGTTGCGTGCCGGCATGCCCCAAGGGGTGCACTCGTAATCCTGATTGCCGGCCAGGAAATCCAGGAACAGGCCGGAATGCATGAAATTCCATTTCTTGCCCTTGCCTAACGCGAATACGTCGCGAAATAACTTCTTTGTCTTGGTGCGGTTCAGGAAGTGCTCCTGGTCGGGCGCCCGTTCATAGGCATAGCCGGGCGACATCGAAACCCCGACTCCCAGTTCCGTGGTGAAGTCGAGAAACTTGGCGATGTCCTCGGCCGCATGTCCGTCGAAGATCGTGGCATTGACGTTGACTGTGAAGCCCCTGGCCTTGGCCGCCTTGATGGCCGAGACCGCGCGGTCGAACACGCCCTTCTGCGAGACCGCCTTGTCGTGGTGGTCCTTCAGACCGTCCAGATGTACCGAGAAAAACAGATAGGGTGACGGTTCGAACAGGTCGAGCTTCTTCTCCAGCAGCAGCGCATTGGTACACAGCGATACGAATTTCTTGCGCGCAACCAGCCCCCGTACGATCTCGCCGATCTCCTTGTGGATCAGCGGCTCCCCGCCGGGAATGGCAACCATCGGCGCGCCGCATTCGTCGGCGGCATCCCAGCATTCCTGCGCCGACATGCGGCGATTGAGGATCGCATCGGGATAGTCGATCTTGCCGCAACCTACGCAAGCGAGGTTGCAGCGAAACAGCGGCTCAAGCATCAGTACCAGCGGATAGCGCTTCCGACCGAGCAGCTTCTGTTTGATCAGATAGCCGCCGATGCGGATTTCCTTGAAGAACGGTATTGCCATTTAGAGGTTTCTTTCTGGACTCAAAGGTAAACAGAAATAGATCATTCAGCCGCCGCTAGTTCGGCGGGAAGGCGGAATTCGATAGTCTCTTCGCGGCCGGGTAGCACCGAGACGGCAACTGGTCCGATCCGCCTGAGCGCCTCGATCACGTCATCGACGAGAACTTCCGGCGCCGAGGCACCGGCGGTAATGCCGACCGCCTTGACGTCTCTCAGCCAATCCGGGTTCAGTTCGCTGCCATCGGCAATGAGGTAACTTGGAATCCCGGCTTCGGCGCCGATTTCGCGAAGTCGGTTCGAGTTTGAGCTATTGGCGGCCCCTACCACGAGAATAACGTCTACCAGCTTGCTAAGGTCCCTTACCGCAGATTGGCGGTTTTGTGTCGCATAGCAGATATCCCGAATGTCCGGACCTTGAATATCCGTAAAACGCGCTTCCAGCGCGGCGATAATGTCCCTTGTGTCATCCACGCTCAGCGTGGTCTGGGTGATGTAGGCTACCGGTGTGTCAGCAGCCAGGGTCAAGGCCGCCACTTCGTCGACATTCTGAACCAGCAGCACCGGGCCCGGGATCTGTCCCATGGTCCCCTCGACCTCCGGGTGCCCGGCATGACCAATCAGTATCAGTGCTCGGCCCTTCGATACATAGCGCTTGCCCTGGTTGTGAACCTTCGTCACCAGCGGGCAGGTTGCGTTAAGGACCGGCAGGCCGCGCGCCGCGGCTTCCTGCTCCACGCTCCTCGCCACGCCATGGGCGCTGAATACAGTGACGGCATGCGGGGGTACTTCCGACAGATCCTCCACGAAGATGGCACCTTTGTTGGTCAAGCTTTCGACCACGTATTTGTTGTGGACGATCTCGTGACGCACGTACACCGGGGGTCCGTAAGACTCGAGCGCACGCTCGACGATTTCGATCGCCCGTACGACGCCCGCGCAAAACCCGCGGGGCTGCGCAAGATACACTTCCATGGGATGATGGCTACGCACCTTTCACCGAACCCATCGTTGCATTCCTATCCAGCCCGGGCATTCGCGATAACCGAACCTTATCCAATTTCAATCGTCCCTCGGCCAAGGGAATGTAATCCCAACGACTTTGTGTCAAAAAACGTTCAGCTTGCAAAGTCCGGTTGCCGAGGTCAGTCAAAGGTTGAGCCGGCGGCAGCGATTTAGGGTATCATGATACAGCGTCACGCGAAATTGGCAAATACCGCCTTTGGCTCGCTTGTTCGTCACTTTACCCATGCCGATCCCGGCTGTATCTGCAGGGTCGGCTGTACCTGCCCCGAGCGCGGTTAAAACCCTCAAAAACAACGTTAGTTCAGCTTGCGGAACTCCGGTAGATGGCGGGCGTTTCCCGCACGCCGATAGCATCAGAAAGAATAAAAGTGCTGACAAGTATTGTTGTATCGGTTGTCAAGGCCTGCACGCGCTTCGCCTCCCTCACGGTCCTGATCGCGATCCTGCTTGCGATAGCGGCAGGCTTCTACACGACCCAGCACTTCAGCATCAACACGGATATCAATACGCTGATCTCGCCCGATCTGGATTGGCGTAAGCGCGATAATCAGTTCGACCACGCATTCGACCGGGACAGCACGATTCTCGCGGTCGTGGAGGCGCCGACCCCAGAATTTGCCAGCGCGGCGAGTGCCGCGCTGGCAAACAAATTATCTCTCGATACAAAGCATTTTGCATCGGTTCAGCCGCTCGGTTCCGGAGAGTTCTTCGAAAAAAACGGCTTGCTTTTCCTACCCGTGGAAGAGGTCCGCCGGCTCACCGGACAGTTCGAATCCGCCGCGCCGCTGATCGAAATCATGGCCGGCGATCCCAGCATACGAGGCCTGACCGGCGCGCTGGAAACTGGCCTCGCCGGCATCAAGCGCGGAGATTTCAAGCTTGATAGCACCGAGCGGCCCTTCAACCTGATTGCCCAGACGATCGAACACGTCTTGACCACCGGTTCCGGAACTTTTTCGTGGCGGGAACTGGTCAGCGATAAGCCGCTGACCGCAGCCGATCGGCGCGCCTTCATCGAGTTCAAGCCGATTCTCGATTTCAATGCGCTGCAGCCGGGAAAGGATGCGACCGACGCCATCAGGCAGGCGGCGAAAGACCTTGATTTCGCCGGTCAATATGGCGCGCGGGTGAGGCTGACCGGACCTGTTCCGATCGCCAACGAAGAATATGCCACCGTTCAGGACGGCGCGCTTGTCAATGGCATTGGCACCGTTCTCGTCGTGCTGTTCATTCTCTGGATGGCATTGCGTTCGCCGAAGATCATCTCGGCGGTGTTTGCGAACCTCTTTATCGGGCTTTCGATCACCACCGCGCTTGGCCTGATGATGGTGGGCTCCCTGAACCTGCTTTCGATCGCGTTCGCCGTTCTGTTCATTGGATTAGGCGTCGATTTCGGCATTCAGTTCAGCGTTCGCTACCGCTCGGAGCGATTCAAGAGCAGCGACCTGGGGGCCGCGCTGGTGCAGGCCGCCGAACGTTCCGCGGTGCCGCTTTCGCTGGCCGCGATGGCGACCTCGGCGGGCTTTCTGTCGTTCCTGCCGACCGACTATAAGGGTATTTCGGAACTTGGTGAGATCGCAGGCGTCGGCATGATCGTCGCCTTTTTGTCCAGCATCACCGTATTGCCGGCGTTGTTGAAGTTGCTGAACCCGCGCGGTGAGAAGGAGCCGGTCGGTTATGCGTTCCTGGCCCCGGTCGACCATTTTCTCGAAAAGCATCGCGTTGTCATCATCGTCGGCACGCTGTTGATCGCGATCGCCGGTTTGCCGCTGCTTTATTTCCTCAGGTTCGATTTTAATCCGATCAATTTACGCAGTCCCAAGGTCGAGTCGATCGCGACTTTTCTCGATTTGAGAAGTGATCCGAACACCGGCGCCAACGCCATCAACGTGATGACCAACTCGGCTGCCGACGCGAAAAAGATCGAAGCCCGCCTGGAGCAGGTCCCGGAAGTACTCCGCGTCATGTCGCTGGAAAGTTTTGTTCCCGAAGACCAGCCGGCAAAACTCAAGCTCATCGCGCAAGGCGCCAAGATCCTCGAGCCCGCACTCAACCCGGACTCGGTCGACGCCGCGCCGTCCGACCAGGAGAATGTCGAGGCCCTGAACGAAACTGTGGAGAGCTTGCGGAAGGCCGCCGGTGATGCGACCGGGCCGGGCGCGCTGGCATCGCGGCGGCTGGCGGATGCGCTGTCGAAGCTCGCCGCAACCGATCAAGCAACGCGCGCCAAGGTGCAGGCTGTTTTCGTGACGCCTATGAACCTGGTATTCGACCAGCTCAAAACCTCGTTGCAGGCTGAGCCGGTCAGCCTGAAAACCCTGCCGGCCAGTCTCGTGAACTCCTGGGAAACCAAGGACGGACTGCAGCGGGTGGAAGCACTGCCGCGCGGCGATCCCAATGACAACGACACGCTGCGCAGGTTTGCCAGCGCCGTATTGGCCGCTGAGCCCAACGCCATTGGCGGACCGGTCTCAATCCTGAAGTCCGGCGATACCGTCGTCAGCGCTTTCATCCATGCCGGCATTTACGCGCTGCTCGTGATCAGCGCGCTGCTCTGGCTGGCGCTGCGGCGGATCACGGACGTGCTGCTGACGCTGGTGCCGTTGTTGGTGGCAGGCGCGGTAACGCTTGAAATCTGTGTGCTGATCGGCCTGCCGCTCAACTTCGCAAATATCGTCGCGCTGCCGCTGATGCTTGGTATCGGCGTCGCCTTCAAAATCTACTATGTCACGGCATGGCGCTCGGGCAGAACGAATTTGCTGCAGTCGAGCCTGACGCGCGCAATTTTCTTCAGCGCGATGACGACCGCGACCGCTTTTGGAAGTCTTTGGCTGTCCAGCCACCCGGGTACCGCGAGCATGGGCAAGCTCTTGACCCTGTCACTATTGACCACGCTGGCCGCGGTGTTGTTGTTCCAGCCGGCATTAATGGGCAAACCCCGCGATGTCGGGGAGTAGACAGATATCGCCGACCGGATCCCCCGGCTTTGCCGTCGACGCCAGCCTTTTGCCGGGGGATGTCTTGGGCGCCGGGGACGGGGAAGCGGCTGACCCGGAGGTCTTGGACGCGGCTGCCGGCCTGGGTGTCTTGGCCATGCTGCTGGCAGGGCTGGAAGGCAGCGGGCCCTCGACGCGGGTCCAGGTTTCGCCGCCGCAGAGGAAGCCCAACACGCAGCCTCGAATCTCCATATGCTCGGGATCGACCGGCTTGATCGTCGAACTGTAGTATTGTCCATCCTTGGCGTTATAAACTTGGCCTTCCCACTCATCGACCCCCGGCTTCTTCTTCATATCGATCAGGATCGGCATTCCCAAGACCGGCCTGTTCTGTTTTGATGCGTCAGGATTGTGGGTGTCGCGACCGCCCGGCGCCTGCTCCCAGGCGACAGCGCCCCACATGCTGCCGTTGCATGGTGCAACCCGAATGATCGCTACCCCGTCAGCTACCCTCCAGTCCCCCGTGGGATCCAGCGCGATGGCCGGGGCAAGTCCTGTCGCCAAAAAAAATCCAGAGTATGCTATTATTCGCAGGGCGGTTCGTGGGCGGTGCAACATGGCGTAAACCTGTGCTTAGTTACATTAACCGAACCAAGGGCAAAACGCCGCATTGAGCGTTTTCAGTTGACGAAATGACCATCAACCCACCTATGTAGCGAATGCTATATTCAAATCTAGACGTTTCCGAGATGTTTGTGGACCGCCAGTCGCAGCGCAGTTCCATGCACGCGCGCCACTTAAATGAGCAACTTGTCCGGGTGCTAAAGACGATCGGTTACGATGTCGGCTTTCAGAAAGGGCAAGGCCAGTACCTTTTTGACCGCGACGGCGTGCGTTACCTCGATTTGCTGAGCGGTTTTGGTGTTTTCGCCGTCGGCCGCAACCATCCGGCGCTTCGCACCGCTTTGCGCAGCGTCATCGATAGCGACATGCCGAATCTGGTGCAGCTGGATGTTTCGACGCTGGCTGGCGTGCTCGCCGAACGCCTGCTGAAGTTCGTGCCCTATCTGGACAAGGTGTTTTTCGCCAATTCCGGTGCGGAATGTGTCGAGGCGGCGATCAAATTCGCCCGCGGCGCCACCGGACGGCCGGGGATTGTCTATTGCGCGCACGCCTATCACGGCCTGACCTACGGGGCCCTGTCGCTGACAGATGATCCCAACTTCCGCGCCGGATTTGAGCCTCTGCTGCCCGGTTGCACGTCGATTCCCTTCAACGATCTCGCCGCGCTGGAACAGGCGCTGTCGTCGCGCCAGGTGGCCGCCTTCATCGTCGAGCCGATCCAGGGCAAGGGCGTCAACATGCCCACCGAGGAGTTTCTGCCGGGGGCGGCGTCGCTCTGCCGCAAGTATGGCACTCTGATGTGCGCCGACGAGATTCAGACCGGACTTGGGCGGACGGGGCGGTTCCTCGCAGTCGAGCACTGGAATGTCGAACCCGACATCGTTCTGCTCTCCAAGGCGCTGTCGGGCGGTCATGTTCCGGTCGGGGCACTGCTCACCCGAAAGAGTGTCTTCGACAAGATCTTCAACCAGATGGATCGTGCGGTGGTGCATGGCTCCACCTTTGCGAAAAACGATCTGGCGATGGCGGCCGGAATCGCAACCCTGGAGGTGCTGGAGTTTGAGAAGTTGATCGAGGCCGCCGCCAAGCGGGGTGCCGAGCTTCGCCTCGCGCTGACCCGGATGGTTCCGGGCTATGAACTCCTGAAGGAGGTGCGCGGCAAGGGATTGATGATCGGCGTCGAGTTTGGTTCGCCAAAATCGCTGCGTCTGAAGGCCTCCTGGAACGTCCTCGAAACTGCCAACAAGGGTCTGTTCTGCCAGCTTATCACGGTGCCGCTTTTCAAGGATCACAAGATCCTTACCCAGGTTTCCGGCCATGGCAGTCATACCATCAAGCTGCTTCCGCCGCTGACCATCACCGACGAGGATTGCAATTGGATCGAGACGGCGTTCGACTCCGTGATTGCCTCCAGTCACAAGGTTCCCGGCGCGATCTGGTCGCTGGGCAAGACCCTGGTCGACAACGCCGTGCGCAAGTCGGCCTAGAGCATTTTACGGGAAGGTGGACACCGGCTTTCCCTGGGAAAATGCGATCAATAAAAGCAACTAGAGCGCCGCCCGCCACTCGGAGGATACCCGCGATCAGTACTCCATCGGCGCGGATCATCATCGCCCTTATGGCGATGGTTCTAACTCTGGGCTCGGCGTGCGCCGAAAACCGGGCCGGCATTCGTGTGCACCTCATCGGCACTGGCGGTCCTGAACTCACGCCGGCGCGACAGGGCATGTCAACGCTGATCGAAGCCGCGGGCGAGACCCTGATCTTCGATGTGGGCCGCGGTGCGCTGCAAAACATCTATCTGTCACGTATCGATCCGCGCGGCGTCACCAAGATCTTCCTGACCCATCTGCACAGCGACCATATAGAGGGCCTGCCGTCGATCTGGCTCACTCCATGGTTCATGTTCGGGCGCAAAACGCAACTCGAGATCTGGGGGCCGGAAGGCACCAGGCAGATGATCGAGGGCATGCGCATGATGTATGGACACGATCTTGAGCACCGCGCCAATGCGCTCTTCAAGCGCGAATATCTCGACATCACAGTGCACGAGATCGCGCCGGGCCTCGTCTACCAGGACGCCGGCATCACGGTGACAGCGTTTTCGGTGGAACATGACGACGGCAATCCAGCCTTCGGCTATCGCATCGACGCCGCCGGCAGGTCCGTCTTATTGTCCGGCGATACCACCTACAGCGAGAACGTCGTCAAGTTCGGAACCGGCGCCGATCTGATCGTGTCGAACGTCGTGGCATTCAGCGAGCCCTTGACCAAGTCCGGTATTCTCAAGCCGGTGCTCGACAAGCTCACCACACCAGAACAGGCGGCCGCGATCTTCTCCAAGGCAAAACCGCGGCTCGCGGTGTACTCGCACATCGTCAAGAAGGAACTACCTGGCGACGAAGGCGACGATGTCGTCATCAAGCGCACCCGGGCCGCAGGCTATGACGGACCGCTGATAATGGGAAAGGACCGGATGATCGTCGATGTCGGCGACGAGGTCAAAGTGTTGCCGCCCCCGGCAATCGAAGGCATCGTCGATTTCGACAAACCGAATTCAAGGTTCTGATGGCCGCTTTCGCGATGGCGAAAGCGCCTTTTATGATCGATATTTCTGATCGGGTAGGGTGCGGTGCGGGCCGGATCGTTCCCGTGGCCTGCCGTCAGCCGTAACAAGCTTGTCGCCAGACTGTCAGCGTAGTGTCAGGTGAATCGCCTAGACGATGCGGACAAGTTAATCCGGGAGAAGAACATGAGCGACCATGCAGGCGTTGAGCACCATCACAAGGCCGCCGAACATCACGAGCAGGCGGCGAAGCACCACCGCGAAGCCGCGAAACATCATGAAGCCGGCGATCACGAGAAGGCGGCCCATCACGCCCACAGCGCCCATGGCCACGCCAGCCATGCCGAACACCATCACGTCGAGGCGAGCCGTCACCACGCCGCGCATTACGGGCAGCACTAAGCCCGATTTAAGTGTGGAGTAGCGTTTGGGCCGTTCCTTTCCGAGGGCGGCCCATTTTTATCGCGCATCTTCCAGGATCATGGCGGCCCCTTTTTCGGCGATCATGGCGGTTGGCGTATTGGTATTGCCTGAAGTAATCGTCGGCATCACCGAGGCATCGACGACACGAAGCCCGGCAAGACCATAAAAGCGCAACCGTTGATCGACCACGGCCATTGGATCATCCGCCGTGCCCATCTTGGCGGTTCCGACAGGGTGAAAGATCGTGGTGCCGATATCGCCGGCGGCTTTCGCCAGCGAGGCATCGTCGTCGCCGACCGATGGACCCGGCAAATGTTCCCGGGGGTGATAAGGCCTGAGCGCCGGCTGGGCCATCAGACGCCGCGTGGTCCGGATGGCGTCAGCGGCGACCTCGCGATCTCCAGGGGTCGACAGATAGTTCGGAGCAATCGCTGGCGCGGCGTCGGGCTCGGCCGACCGAATGCGCACGGTGCCACGCGAAGTCGGTTGCAGATTGCAGGCGCTTACGGTGATCGCCGGGAAGCGGTGCAGCGGATCGCCGAACTTGTCGAGCGACAGCGGCTGAACATGGAATTGGATATTGGCGCGCTCGCGGTGCGGATCTGAGCGCGTGAAGATTCCGAATTGCGAGGGGGCCATGGTCAAGGGTCCCCGCCGGCGAAAGGCATAGTCGAGGCCCATCAGGGCGCGCCTGAAGAGCGAATAGTAGATGTCGTTCAGCGTCGGCACGCCGGCGACCTTGTAGATGGCGCGCTGCTGCAGGTGGTCCTGCAGGTTGCGCCCGACCCCCTGCCGGTCCAGCAGGCTTTCGATCCCAAGCGGCGCCAGCCATTCGGCCGGGCCGATTCCGGTGCGGTGCAGCACCTGGGTCGATCCGATCGAGCCGGCGCAGAGGATCACTTCGCCCTTGGCGCGGGCCTCGATGATCTCGCCGCCGCGGATCAAGCGCACGCCGACGGCTCGGCCGCCCTCCACGATCAGGCGATCGACCAGTACGTCCTTTTCGAGCCGAAGATTGGGGCGCTTCAGCGCCGGCTTGAGGAAGCCCCGTGCCGAAGACCATCGGCGTCCGCGCTTCTGGTTGACGTGGAAGTAGCCGACGCCTTCATTGTCCCCGGTGTTGAAGTCTGCGGTTCTCGGGATGCCCATTTCTTCCGCGGCATCGCCGACCGCATCCAGAATGGCCCAGGATAGCCTGGGCGCTTCGATGCGCCAGCCACCGCCGGTGCCATGATGCTCGCTCTCGCCCAGAAAATGATCCTCCAGCCGCCGAAAGGCGGGTTTGACATCCTCCCAGTCCCAGCCGGTGAGACCGAGCTGGCGCCAGTGGTCGTAGTCAGCGGCCTGTCCCCGCATCGAGATCATGGCGTTGATGGCCGAACAGCCGCCGATCACCTTGCCGCGCGGGTAGGCCAGCGTGCGGCCGTTGAGACCGGCCTCGGGCTCGGTCTTGAACATCCAGTCCGACCGCGGATTGCCGATCGCGAACAGGTAGCCGACCGGGATATGAAACCAGATCCAGTTGTCGCCGCCGCCGGCTTCCAGGATCAGCACCCGGTTGGCCGGATTGGCCGACAGGCGATTGGCGACGATGCAGCCGGCCGTGCCCGCGCCGACCACGATATAGTCGAAATCACCTTCGAGCCTGCTGGCCATTTCTGGATTTCCGTCCCTGTGCAAGATTTGTGGTCAATGTCCGCTTTATGACGGACAAACCCGGTCCGTCCTGACTTTTATTCGGGCA
Organism: uncultured Alphaproteobacteria bacterium; assembly: GCA_963736075.1. Taxonomy (GTDB): domain Bacteria; phylum Pseudomonadota; class Alphaproteobacteria; order Rhizobiales; family Xanthobacteraceae; genus Bradyrhizobium. The sequence continues at coordinate 411,874 of CAVTNW010000043.1, forward strand.
GACCCATTCACGCTAGACCAGCAGCAAGGGCGCAAGTGCGCCGCCCGCCGGGTCCAACCCCTTGAGTGTTTGGGCGGATCGCGGCTTACGTGCTAGAAGGCGGGAGCTATTCATCTGAGATCGAGACCTTGCTCCATGCCTATCGTCAATCGCGTCGCTGATCTGCAACCAGACATTCAGGCCTGGCGCCGCGATATCCACGCCCACCCAGAATTGCTCTACGATGTGCACCGCACCGCCGCCTTCGTGGCTGAGCGGTTGCGGGAATTCGGCTGCGATGAAGTCGCAACCGGTCTTGGCCGAACCGGCGTGGTAGGCGTCATCAAGGGCCTTAAAGCCGGCGGGAACGGCGATATCAGGGTGATCGGGCTGCGCGCCGACATGGATGCGCTGCCGATCGAGGAAGCCACCGATGTCTCCTATGCTTCGAAAACCCCGGGCAAGATGCACGCCTGTGGCCACGACGGCCACACCGCGATGCTGCTCGGCGCCGCCCGCTATCTGGCGGAGACGCGGAATTTCGCCGGCTCCGCGGTCGTCATCTTTCAGCCCGCGGAGGAGGGCGGTGGCGGCGCCGCGGCCATGATCCGGGACGGGCTGATGGACCGCTTTGCCATCGACCAGGTCTATGGCATGCATAACGGGCCGGGATATCCGATCGGTTCATTCGCCATCAGGTCTGGCCCGATCATGGCGGCGACCGATGCCATCGACATCCACATCGAGGGGCTTGGCGGACACGCCGCGCGTCCGCACAAATGTATCGATTCCGTTCTGGTCGGCGCCCAGTTGATCACGGCCCTGCAGTCGATCGTGTCGCGCAGCGTCGATCCCCTGGACTCCGCGGTCGTTTCGGTCTGCGAATTCCACGCCGGCAATGCCCGCAACGTGATCCCGCAAACCGCCGAGTTGAGAGGCACCGTCCGTACCTTGACCGCGGAAGTGCGGGAACTGGTCGAGAAGCGGGTGCGCGAGGTCATAGCCGGCGTGGCGCAGATCACGGGTGCAAAGATCGATCTGGTCTACGAGCGCGGTTATCCGGTGACGGTCAACCACGCCGCGCAGACCGAGCTTGCGATCCAGGTAGCCCGGGAAGTTGTCGGTGAGGCCAATGTTCGCGAGATCCCACCGATGATGGGCGCGGAGGATTTTTCCTATATGCTGCAGGCGCGGCCGGGGGCGTTCATTTTCTGCGGCAATGGCGACAGCGCCGGGCTGCACCATCCCGCCTATGACTTCAATGACGAGGCGATCGTGTTCGGCACCTCGTATTGGATCAAGCTGGTCGAGACGATGATGGCGGCATGAGGCCGGATCGCCTGCGAAGCCGCACTTCTTGGGGTGGGCAAATCTGCGCCGTGACCACTATTTCGGATGCGGAAAGATGGTGGTCACGCCATCGACCCGCGCTCTCACGCGGTCAGTCGGCTTTAGCCCGGCCTCGGATCAGATCGGTTTCAGATTGCTGTGGGTATTTTAAGAATGCGCCGCGATTTCATGATGTTCGTCGCGGGATAGGCTACATGCCGCCAATCTTTGATTTTACGAACTAACTAACTTCTAATACGCAACTATAGCGTGTTATCTACAACATACCTACTTCCCGTAACGGGAACAATCGGCTATATTACTGCTTTATGACACAGAAAGATAAAAGCCGAATTCGGCACCAAGATGGCCTCTCCAACGCCGCGAGTTATCGAAGAGCCATTCAGCGGGAGCTCGATGCATTCATGGCGGGAGAACGGGATCGGCTCTCGAAGGACCGAAAAGAACGAGCCAAGCAGCTGGCAGCCCGCCATAAACTGCCCGATCTGGATGTGTTCGGATCGACATAGCGCGACGCCGCGAAACCCTCGGCGCTTTGATGCCATGCGATGATTGGGACGTTCCGCACCGCATGGCCGTGGCATCGCCGCTCAATACCGATCCGGCACGTACATTTCGGGCGGGATCGGGCCGCGATGATAATCGGGGTTGTGGATCCGGGCCGGCAGTATCACCGGATCGTGCGGGATATCCTGATATGGAATCTGTTCGAGCAGATGCGCGATGCAGTTCAGCCGTGCCTTTTTCTTGTCGACGGCGTGCACCACATACCAGGGGGCTTCGGGGATGTGGGTATGCTCCATCATGGCTTCCTTGGCCTTGGTGTATTGCTCCCAGCGGGCGCGCGCCTGTACATCCATCGGGCTGAGCTTCCACTGCTTCAAGGGATCGTGGATCCGCATGCTGAAGCGCAAATGCTGCTCCTCGTCGGTGATCGAGAACCAGTATTTGATCAGCACGATGCCGGAGCGCACCAGCATGCGCTCGAATTCAGGCACCGAGCGGAAGAACTCCTCGACGTCGGCCTCGGTGCAGAACCCCATCACCCGTTCGACGCCGGCGCGGTTGTACCAGCTGCGGTCGAACAGCACGATTTCGCCGCCGGCCGGCAGATGCGATGCATAGCGCTGGAAGTACCACTGGGTGCGCTCCCGTTCGCTCGGGGCCGGCAATGCGGCGACGCGGCAGACCCGCGGATTGAGCCGCTGGGTGATGCGCTTGATGACGCCGCCCTTGCCGGCGGAATCGCGGCCCTCGAAAATCACCACCACCTTGAGCTTCTGGTGCTGAACCCATGACTGCAGTTTCACCAGTTCGCCCTGCAGACGGATCAGCTCCTTGAAATAAAAGCGCCGATCCAGCGTCTCGGCCACGCTATGGCCGGAAAACTCGTTGGTCAGCGCGTCGAGGCGGTCGTCGTCGATTTCGAGCTCAAGCTCCTCGTCGAGATTTTCCTGCATTTCCGCGTCAAGACGGTCCTGCAGGGATTGCGGGTGTGCGGCCAGCCGGTCTTTCATGGAAGACTCCAGAATTCGTCAGCAAGCTGTTTAACGTCATTGGCAGCCAAGAAAAAGGCCCGCGCGGTTGCGCGAGCCTGGTGTGGTTGCGAAGTGGCGATGCCGGCGACGCGGCTGGCTTACAGGATCCTGGAAAACAGCAGATACAACACGCCGGAGATGATCATCGCCGCCGGCAACGTCAGCACCCAGGCGAGCGCGATGTTGCGGATCGTCGACCATTGCAGACCCGATCCGTTGGCCGCCATGGTTCCGGCGATGCCGGAGGATAGCACATGGGTGGTCGATACCGGCAGTCCGTACCCGTCGGCGGCGGCGATGGTCGCCGCTGCCGTGATTTCGGCGCAGGCGCCCTGCGCATAGGTCAGATGGGTCTTGCCGATCTTCTCGCCCACGGTCACGACGATGCGCTTCCAGCCCACCATGGTGCCGAGGCCGAGCGCGATGGCGACGGCGATTTTGACCCAGGTCGGGATGAATTTGGTCGCGCTGTCGAGCGAGCCCTTGTAGGCGTTGAGGGTTGCGACGTCTTGGCTGCTGAGGTCGCTCTCCTTGTCCTTCATCAGGAAGCGAATGGCCTCGGATGCCAGATACATGTCGTTACGGGTATTACCGACCGCGTCGGCGGGGAACTTGGCCAGCGATCCGTATTGGGTCACCTGATTGCCGATATCCCGCACCAGCACCGCCAGGGACGGGTAGGTCCCCTCGTTGATCTGGCGTTGCGAGACATAGTTCGTCACCGCCGGCCGCGGATTGCCCAGGACATTGAAGCCGGCGCCTTTGCTTTCGATGACGGCGCTGGCGGCCTTCGAGTTGACCGTGAACTTCTGGATCTGGCTCTCCGGCAGTGCGCGGTTCAACGCATAGGCGGTCGGCACCGTACCGATCAGGATCAGCATGATCAGGCCCATGCCCTTCTGGCCATCGTTGGAGCCGTGAAAGAAGCTGACCAGCGTACAGGTGAGGATCAGGATGCCGCGGATCCACCACGGCGGCGGCTGGTCGCCTTTCGGTTCCGCGAACAACGCCGGAGTTACCCGCTGCAAAACCCCCTTCAGGATGAACAGCAGGATCGCCGCCAGGGCGAAGCCGAACAAAGGCGATAGCAACAGCGCCTTGGCGATGTTGGCGGCCTGGGACCAGTCGACGCCGGAGGTGCCATCACGACCGCGCAGCAGCGCATTGGTGATGCCGACGCCCATGATCGATCCGATCAGCGTATGCGAACTGGAGGCCGGCAGGCCGAAATACCAGGTGCCGACGTTCCAGATGATCGCCGAGATCAACAGCGCGAACACCATGGCAAAGCCGGCGCCGCTGCCGACCTGCAGGATCAGTTCGACCGGCAGCAGCGATACGATGCCGAAGGCGACCGCACCGGTCGAGAGCAGGACGCCGAACAGGTTGAACAGGCCGGACCACACCACCGCGATCTGGGCGGGCAGGGAGCGGGTGTAGATCACCGTGGCAACGGCATTGGCGGTGTCGTGAAAGCCGTTGACGAATTCGAAGCCGAGCGCAATCAGCAGCGCGACGAACAGCAGGATATAGGGCAGGTAGGTCGTTACCTTGGTGCCGGTCGCGTCGACATCGGCATGGATGCTGTAAGCCACAAACAGCAGTGCCGCCGCGACCACGCCCATGTAAATAATACCGGTCAGCGGATGAAAACCGCCGTCAAGGTTCGGCCCCTTGCGGGCGGCCGGCTCGATCGAACCGGGTAATGCCATGTCACTCATCAATAGTCTCCCCATTCCGCAGCGAGGAAGACATTGCGCGAGGTATGTGACACTAAAGTGAAGGCTGAAGAGGACGAGACTTTGTCCTCAGGTAATTACGCGGGCGAAGCGCCTTCGCTGTTGAAATCGTTGGTATTTTTCTGATGGGGGTAACGCTGACGCGTGAGGCAATAAGGTACCGCAATTAGGTCACGCCTTGCCGATCGCCTGAGCAGGAGTCGCGACGCGTCACGCAGAAGCGCCTCAGCAAATCTTGTCGCTCTTGACATGGCCTTGCACCAGTTCCTTGAAGCTCTTTGTCCTTGCGATCTCCATCTCCTTCAGCGCCGTCTGCGCTTGCTTGGTGCGTCAGGAGATGGCGGGAGTGGCCGAGTCCATCCACGTAGCAATCTGTCGTCGCTATTGCGCCGCGGATTGCTGGCTTTTGATTTTTGCAGTCAGGGCAGCCGTTCGCGATTGAAGCTCCGAATTGTCAGGCCCCTTGCTCGCGGCGCTCTGCATGAAGTCGAGCGCCTTTCCATAATAAACCAGGGCGTTGATGCTGCCGGCGGGCAGGGCTCCGCTGCCGCTTTCCCTGGCAAGGAAGTCTCCAGCCTCTTCGAGCGACTGGGAAAGGGCTATCTGCCAATCCGCAACCGGCGAAGTTGCAGCCGCCTTTTGCGCAATCTCGGAAGCGGAGTCGTAGGCGCCGAGGGCTTGGTCGAATTTCTTCTGGCGCACCAGAACGTCGGCGATCTTCAGTCTCACTCCGAACAGCTCGCGATAGGGAGGGGCCGGGCTGTCCAGCAGGCTTTCGTAGTTCTGGGCTGCCAAGCGATAGCGCTCCAGAGCCGCACTCGTAAATAGCAGTTCAGGCGCATCGGGTTGATTCACCACCTCGTTCCACCAGGTGACGAGAACGTCCCCTCGCTTGGTGTTCAGTGAACCGACATTATTTCTCCATCTGACCGAATGAGGATCTTTGGAGAGGACGACTTCTGCAACCCTGACCGCCTCGTTGTAGACGTTAAGGGTCTCGCGCCAGTTCCGCTCTCGCGCCAGCGCGTCGCCCAGTCGGGTATAATCGGTCACCAGACCAACACACCAATTGAAATTTCCCGGGTCGATCTCATACAGTTTCTTGCGCTCGTCGACTGCTGCTTGATATTCGCCTCGAGCCTGCTCGTCATCATCCAGCAATTCGCCGATCCGGCGATGAGTGTTGGCAATATTCGACGCCAGAGATGCATCCCATAACTTGTCCTGCTGTTTGGTCAGAACATCCAGTGCCTGGTGATATTCATCGAGGGCGGCCTGTCTGTCCCCCGGTTGGTTTCTGGCGCTCAAGATCTGCGCAATCCGGTTTATCTCGGTAGCCACGTCTTGGGGGAACGCGTCGACAATCGTTTTCGATATTCGCAGTCCCTCATTGTATTGCTCCAGGGCGCCGCTCCAGTCTTTGCGGTGCTGGTGGATGTCGCCGAGCTTGTTCAAAATAAAAATCACGTCATGCTGATTTTTTGCATTGCCGGGCTCCTCTGAGCTGAGCTGCTTCGCAATCTGCAAGGCGTCGATATACTCGCTTTCAGCGTTGGCCGCGTTTTCCTTGAGTGTTTTTGCCAATTGATCGCCGATCCGGAACTTGCTGGCGTAAAGCAGATGCTGGAATCTCGGGCCGTCAGGGTATTTTTGCAGTAAGGCCATCGAGAGTTCCTCCGCCTCGAGGGCGAGGTCAAATGCACCCTTACTGTCTCCCAGTGCATCTTTCACATCCGAAGCGGCTAGAAGCAGCGATATCTCGACTTCTGACAAGTTGGGTGTATGCTTGCTTGTTTTCGCAATGATATGGTCGAGCGTTAACTTCGTGTCCGTCAGGATCTGCGCCGCGCCGGTTGCCCTGATCGTGCCGTCATTGATGAAACCCGCCAGCCGTCCAACGGACACTTGGGTTGTCCGAACCGCATCGAGACGATTGGCGTCTGCTTCGGCTCGTGCCCTCAGGCCCGCTTGCCATAGCGCGAACATGATGGCAGCAACGCCTGCAACCGCCAGAAAGGCCGCGGCGACCGCAAATCGCTTCAGGCGTTGCCGACGACGTGATTTCAGCAGCAGTGCCTCCACGTGCGCGAACCCACCGCCATAGCGGTCTGCCCAGGCGGGCGTGCGCGGGCGTGCTTTCCACCAGGCCCACCGTTCGTCGACGAGATGCGCAGGCAATACAGCGTCGTCGCCTTCGGTCATCGCAAGCAGGCCTCGATAGCGTTCCCCGGCCTGCTGTTCGGCGCGTAGCCATCCAAGTTCGGCTCCGCGACCGCTCACCTTGTCCCATCGGCGTAGCAAGGCCTCGTGCCCGACGTCGATTCGCGTACTGCTTCCTATTTCGTTCACTTCGAATGGTGGGGGCGTCAGAAACGAACAATCGCCAGCGCGGAACCGCTCAAGAACCTGGCGCACAGAAGCTTCATCAACGCCGGTTTCGGCGACAAGTTGAGAGAACTTCAGAGCGCGCCGGGTTGCGCGTCCCTCTTTGTCGAATTCGGAAAGCGCACTGAAAACCTGGCGTACGGCCAACAGCAACTTGGGTCCGGGCAGATCGTTCAAGATTTCATCGGCGTGCTCCGACAACGCGTCTGCGAATTCCCCGATGCTGCGGTAATGATCCAACGATATCCGGCGAGTTTGCGGCTCAATGCTGCGGAGTTCTTCGCCCAGCTGCGGAGTTCCCGATGCCTTCGCGCTTGCTGCCGGCCGCCTGCCGGCCTCGTCCCACAATCTCGAAAGGCAATGTTGCAGAACCGGCAATTGGTCCATCTCGGTACTGCAGTCGTTCAAAAGCCTTTCGACCAGTTGGGGATCAATGGTGGCTCCGGCTTTCTCGATCGGTTGGCGAATGACCTCATCCAGTTGGTCGCGGGTCAACGACGGCACAAGGAACTGCGCCTCGGAAACGGCCTCCGGCAATCCATGAAATCGAGCGCAGTCACCGATAAAATCGGAACGCATGGTCAGCAAGACGTGAATTCTATTCGATGGACTGCGGCTTGCTTCCAGCAGCAACTGGACAAACTGGGTGGCCTCATCGCGCGCGCGAGCCTCTTCTGCGGTGAGGCCAATCTTGCCCGGGCTTCCCGCGGCGTAGCGGAAAAGTTCTTCAAACTGATCAATAAGCAACACCAGCGATTTGCCCGCGACGCTGCTCGCATCGGCCAAAGCTTCCGATATGCCAAAGCTCGATCGACGCAGTTGTGCCGCTATTCGGTCGTGCCGGCCGGAAGCGACCGTGGGGTCATCATCGACCGAAAGGCTCGCCAGCAGGTCCGTTAGCCGCGACAGCGGTGCGTCGCCCGGGCGCATTTCGCGCCACACCCAATTGCGGCCGCCGGACTCCCGCGTCTCGAGATCGAGGAGTGGCAGTAACCCCGCCCGAACAAGGGAGGATTTTCCGCTGCCGGAACTTCCGACAACGGCAATAAAGCGGAATCGATCGACCAGTCTGTAGAGCGCATAAAAGTGGTCTTGACGACCGAAGAAGAAATCATGGTCTTGGTAGGCAAAGGGTCGCAAGCCGGGGAATGGATGGGCGGCCGACACCGCCGATATTTTCACCTCGGCATTCATGGGGCGTTCGCACGGGCGGCGGGCACCAGGATATCGAGAAGCTCGGCCGTGGGGATATCGTTGTCGGAGAGATCGACAACCAGATCGATTTCGCTGCGGGGGAACAGCAGTTTGCTTGCCTTCTTTCGTTCGCCCGGTGGCGGAGCCGCGACCACAGCGCGATAGCAGAACTGCTGCGATCGCCCAAGGGCAAGCCAATTGCGCAATCCGCTCGCTTGGGCGCGTACCCAGACCTCCGAGGCTGACGCCCAGCAAACGATCACACCATCGCATTCGGCCAGCTGCTTGCTGTTAAAACTCTTGATATCGGCTTCCGGCCCTTCGAATGCCGGAAGCAATGCCTCCAGTTTTCGCTGTTGCAGCGCCTGAGCCAGAGTGAGGGCGTACTTGCTGTCTTCCTGGGAGTGATACAGAAAAAGGCGCACATCGCCGCCGCTGTCCGGCAGTGATAGCGTGATCGACCTTGGAGGCGCGATGACGGAAAGATGTTGATTGAGGAAGTCGACGAATTTGCTGAGACTGTCCCCCTCAATTTTGTCCGTCGCCAGCTGTTGGTCAAATTTTGCCAACACCTCCAGCGGGCGCCGGGTGGTCTCGGTCGGCGGTTGACCGATGCTGGAGGTCCAGAGACTTGGTGCCCAAACGACTCGGTGAAACTTCCCTTCGACGTCCTTGAAAGCTTTCGCAGCCGCGCGCGCCAGCTGGAGCTTTACCATGGGCGGCTGATCCTCAGGAGCATCGCCCGCTTTCTCGCCAAGCAAATGGACCGAAATCTCGGCGGCCAAAAGCGCGGCATCGATGATCCCGACTGCCGAGTTGAGTGCAATGTCCTCTGTTGGATCCGGGACCACGGTGTGACCCTTGCCGACAAGCTCTGAAACGACACGGTCGTACCCCATGCGCATGTCTGAAGCAGGCTTTGCGACGAAGATGGTCCGGCCGGTGGGCGCGTACACGGGCGTCGGAGATGGCCGAGGCTGACGCCTTACCAGATAGGCTGCGAGGGCCTTGAGTTTTTCCCAATAGCGCGCATCCCGGGGTTCGCCACGGTCAAAGAATTCGAGGTCGCCGACGATTTCCTGGGGGTCCTCGTTGCGAACGTAGAACCTGAATCCATTCTGACCCTGCAGCAACGAAGGTCGCTTATCCGGATCGACGTGGCGCTTGCCGACGACGACCACGCGCTCGCGAAGTCCGCCTGGGCCATGATACCTAGCGAAGGTATCCAGCTCCCTTCTACACCAATGACTGGCCATCCAATTTGGCGAAAGAACCACCAGAAGCAACGAAGCGTTCTTCAAGGCCTCTTCGATCTCTGGCGTAAACTGGTCGCCATCTGCAATACGCCTGGTGTCGCGCCAGACCTTGGGGCGCTCAGGCCCCAAATCCTTGAATTCGAAGCGAACCGCATCGTCCAAGAAGGTCACAAACCCCTTGCGGTCCGGCTGGTCCGGTGGAGGAAGATCGTCGTCGCGAGAATATGAAATAAATATATCGGTCACACCCGCCCCCTAATGCTAGCGGTTGTCGACTTTAAAAAAGCTACTTAAGTATGTAAAGTCGCGGGGGTCAAGGGGTTATCTGTTTGACCCTATTCGAATCCAGAACTGGGTGCGTGGTATCCTACTGATCGAGCCGGGGTGGTCAGGTCCGTATCGTCGGACGTTGCGAGGTGCCGATGCCGGACTATGATGCGTTCATTTCATACAGCCATGTCCGCGATTTCTCGATTGCTTCCCGTCTCCAATCGATGATGCAGAGACTTGGCAAGCCGTGGTATCGGCGGCGCGCCTTGAGGATTTTTCGCGACGATACGAGTCTTTCCGCCTCGCCGCATCTCGAGCCTTCGCTTCAGGCCGCTCTCGGTCAGTCGCGCTTTCTGATCCTTTTCGCTTCGCCCGAAGCCGCGGGTTCACGTTGGGTATCCAGGGAAGTTCAGTTCTGGCTGGATAACAAGAACATCGATCGCCTGTTGATCGCTCTCACCGGCGGGGATCTGTGCTGGCAAGACGCGGCCGAGGACTTCGCGTGGTCTGAACTGACGCCGCTTCCTTCAAACCTGAAGGGCAGGTTCAAAAGCGAGCCCAAATGGGTCGATCTGCGGGTATTTCGCGATCCCGCTCAAAGTCCAGACAAGCTTCTCTCGGCTGCGGCTGACCTGGCCGCTCCCATCAGCAACATTCCGAAAGAGGACCTTCTGTCGGAGGAGCTAATTCAACAGCGGCGGGCTCAAATGCTGGCGTGGTCGGCCGCCGCTTGTCTGCTCGTGTTTGCCTGCACGGCAGCATGGGAATGGCGTCAGGCGGTTCTGCAAAGGCGGCAGGCTGTTTTGCAACGGGACCGCGCTGAGAAAAATCTGCTCGCTGCTATCGACGGCACCAAGAAGATTATTCTCAATGACGGTGTCGAATTGCGGCAGACCATCGGCATTCCCATGAAAGTCGTGGATCAAGTGCTGAAGACTGCGGGCGATCTCCAGGACCAATTGCTGAAATACAACGCCAATAGCGCGGTTCTGCGCCGCGGCCAAGCTGTTGCGCTGCGCGAGCAATCGCAGACCCTTTACAGGGAGGGTAATTTCAGTGGCGCACTGGAGGCGGCGCAAGAATCAAGGAATCTGCTGCGATCGATATCAAACGCCGAGCTGTCTGGCCCGGAATTGCTGCGCGAACTATCCCTAAGCGAAAATCGGATTGGGGAGGCCTATTCAAAGCTCGGCCGGCACGAGGAGGCCCTTCAGTCGTTTCGCAGCGCAATCGAGATCCGCAAGGACCTCTCCAGCGCAAGCCCGGCGCTCGATCCAAAAAGAGATCTCGCTGTGGCGTATGAAAGGGTTGCAGACGAACTTGTCGTCTTGGGCCGTAGAGAGGAGGCCATTAGTTTCGACAACAAAAGCCTTTCAATCCGCATCTTCCTTGCCAAGGTCGAGCCGAGCGATCCACAGCGTCAGGAAGACCTCGCGGTCGGTTACGACCACGCGGCGCGTGACTCCGAGGGCCTGGATGCCATCGATTGGTATGACAAGAGCCTCGCCATCCGGAAGCAGCTGGTAAAAAGCAATCCGACGCAGGCAGATTGGCAGGCGGGTCTGGCCACGATACTCGATGCCAAGGGCAACGCGCTGACGATCGCGGGACAATGCGACAACGCAATCGAACCGCTGCTGGAAGGACTGGACGTCCGCCAGTCGCTTGCCGATAAAAATGGTGACGTACCGCAATACCAAGCCAATCTGGCCATGAGCCAGTATCATCTCGGCCTCTGTGGCGACAAGAGCAAAGAGAGATTCGGACGGGTGATCGAGATCCTGGAAAAGCTACAGAATGCGGGTTCGTTGCCTCCCAACGTCCGCGGCCTCCGAGAGGTTAGCCAGCACCTTCTAGCCGAGCTGGACAACTGATCGATAACCGACGCGCGGGTCAGGTCATTCAACTATTTTGTCCGCTGGGAAGGCTGAAGCGGTCAGAAGTAAGGGAGCGCATCTTATGCCGTGCTTTTCCAACGTCGAATCCAAGGTCAACTCAGCGAGCACCGGATTGATGAGGGTAGTGGAGACCCGGTCGACGGCGTCGGTGGTAAGCATTTGCGCGTTGGTCTTCCTCGCGGCGACATCGCTGTCAAGGGCCGACTGCGTTCAGGATTTCCGCAAGGTCGCGCTCGATCAGAAAGCGGTTGTGCCGTTGAAAAGCTATCTGTGCAAGGTCGGCTCGCCGCAGTCGGCCGCTCAGATCCGAGTCGAATTCGACCGGCTTTCCGACCTGGCGGCGAGTTTGACGATCTCAGGTAAGTCATCGACCCAGCTCACGAAGACCTTCGGCGCGATCAAGATCATCGATAACGACGTTTCCAGGACCTACGCTGAACTGGTCAAGCGATTTGGAACGACCTACGAGGTGGTCAAGGAACAGGGTGAAATCGTGACAACCCTGTCGTTGAACGCACCGCCAAAGTCAGGTTTGGGTGAAGATAACGCCAATACGGCAAGGGATTTGATCGGCCCGAACAAGGTAAGGTATCTCGTTGACAGCGGACACCAATATCTTGGCAGCGGACCTCAGTACCCGGCGGCCGACGAGATATCGGCTTTGAGAAAGAAGACGATACCGGACAGTTTGAACTATTTTTACGCGATCAATTCGCCATTTTGCGCGGATGGAAAGGATTTTGTCTGCAAGAAGCTCGGGCAAACTCCCGTCGAGATGGTATTTTGGCGATCGATGGGGCCCGACGACATAACGAAATACGCTGACAACGCGCGGGCCTACAACGCGCAGCTCGTAAAGATCAGGAAAGACGCTACCTCCGTCAAGTTCGATCGTTTCGCGACGGAGATCAAATCAAACTATTTTAACCTTATGAAATATCTGGCGGGCGACAGCTGGCCTGATGATTTGATGATCATGACCGGGCAGCACCAGACGGATAGTTGCGGCGTGGGGGTGGTCGATCTTCCGGGGCTCGCGGGATGGACGTTCGGGGTCAACGAGCGCGCCGCGGCCATGGATGCCATGGTGATCGAAAACACATCGAAACAGCCGGTTTCGATCGGGTCGATGTTTGGCAACCACTCGACGGCAAATGGGTTGCGCGCCGTCGACGCCGCGCGCTCGGCGGTTGGCACGGATGCCATCGGCGCGCTGTCGGAAACCCTTGCGCCCGGACAACGCCTACTGGTGCCGACGCAGGTGTTGTTTCTGGCACCGGCCGAACTGACCGACGATTTCAGGAAGGCCACCAAATCATCCGCCGAAACCGCAACCCGTTTCGGTCTAAATGGCTTTTCCGGACGTGCGGAGGCGAACCGGATTCCGGTGCTGAAAGATTATGCCTACGGCCCCGCCATCTCAATCCGCGGCATCGAGTTGAATTCAACTCGCATCGATTTCGATCAGAAACCAATGGCCAATTTTGTTGATCTGACGGTGACCGCGGAGGCGGGCTCCTGCCCCTATCTCTTATCTAGAGACGAAGGCACGCACGAATGGATCTCACACGGTAAGGTGCTGCATAGCGCGCCAAGCCGTGATCGAGAATATACAGACGTAAGAACATTCCTGGGCCTGAGGACGCAGTTTCGCATCGAGGAACGCGAGCCTGAGATCGCTCATATCAACAATGTGGAGCTTATCGTAAAACTGGAGAATGGCACGGATGTTAGGCTTAGGCCGAGGACGGATGCTCTAACCACTTACCGGTCGGAACTGCTGTGGGGTGATGCTATCGATATCGATTTCAGATTGCCCGAAAAGCCGGCAGGCGTCGGTGTCATCGAGTTGCGGCTCGAAGTTACCGGTTACTATGAACGTTACTCAAGCCTGAGCGGGAAGGACGCTCCCTTATCATCGGAGACGGAGAGAGAAGCGGCGTCATTGATCCCAGTTGGGTTCGGGGCAAAGGCCTGCCTGCGGTTGACGCCAAGATCTTTACTGACGCCGCGGAATTGACCGTCGTCATTGTATGGATAGCTGCCCGTTCGTCGGTCCAGCTGGGACGCCGGCGGCGACGCTTCGCACCGCACCGGTGTGCCTTTCATTACTTGCGTGATATTCGGATCTTCCATCACGACCGCACGGTCGTACGTCAAATGACCGGTCCGACAGTCGCGACAGCGTTGTTCCACAACTGCCGCAGCCAGCTCCAGGCGCCCACCTGCTCAGCCGTGATGTTCCGGCACTTGGCGAGGTACTGTTGCTGGCGCTCGCGCATTTCCGAGGTCGCGGCCGCATCCGAGAAGAGGATATTGTTCTCGTAATTCAGATCGAAGCTGCGGCGATCCATGTTGGCGGAGCCGATCAATGTGATCTCTCCGTCCAAGGTCATCGACTTGGTGTGCAGCAGCCCGGCGCCGTATTCATGAATCTTCACGCCGGCGGCGAGCAGGTCGGCGTAGTAGCTGCGGCTGGCAGCTTGCACGGCAAAGTCGTCGTTGCGGGCCGGGAAGATGATCGTGGTGTCGACGCCCCGATTGGCGGCGGCGCACAGCGCGGCCTGCATCGCCTCGTTCGGCACGTAATAGGGGGTGGTGATGAAGAGCTCACGCCTGGCGCTGTACATCAAGGTCTCGAACATCTCGGAGGCCGCGGAGTAGCGGCCGGTCGGGCCGCTGGCCACGACCTGCGCGGGAAATCCGGGCTCCGGGAGTTCGACGGGTTCGAGCAGAACCGCTCGGATGTCCTCATCGGTGTAGGCCATCCAATCGCGGGAAAAGAGATACTGGTTTTGCCGCGCGATCGGGCCGGTGAACCGCATCAATGCGTCCACCCAGGGGGCATATTTCGCCTTGGTGAGGAATTCCGGGTCGGCGCAGTTCTGACTGCCGCAATAAGTGATGCTGTTGTCGATGATGACAATCTTGCGGTGATTGCGAAGATCGATTCGCCCGGCAACGACCCGCCACAGCGGATTGCCGACCTTGAGCGCCCGGCCCAGTTTCACGCCGGCCGCCTCCATGTCTCTCCACAGATCGGACCTGATGAGCAGACGCGAGCCGAGATCGTCGACCATCGCGCGGCAGGTTACACCACGGGCGACGGCGCGCTTGAGCGCTTCGACAATTTTCCTGCCGTTGTTGTCCGGCATCCAGATGTAGAACAGCAGATGAACGTGTTTGCCGGCTTTGTCGATATCGGCCACGATCGCGTCGATCGCAGCGTTCGAATTGGCCATCAGGCGCGCCTGATTGCCACCCACCGGTGCGAAGCCACTGATCGACTGTCCGACCTTGAACAGCGAAAGATGACGCTCAGGGATCTCCGGCCGCACCGTTGGCGCGTCGAAGCCGGGCGTGCGGCTGATATCGGGCAGCGACGCGATGACCCTTTTCATGCGCTCGACGCGCTTGAGGCCGATATTGGTCTCGCCCAACAGCAGATAAGCCACCATGCCCACCACCGGCAGCGCGAGGATAACCACGATCCAGGCGATGCGGGACGCCGGATCCCGGTGCGCGCGCAGCAGCACCCGGACGACGAAGCCGGCCTGGAGCAGGATAGTAAAGGCGATCAGCATGGCGGCTCTTTATTCAGGCTAATTGCACGGCCTTGTCCGGGGTCGCCACAGTGTTTTGTATTGTGGGTAACGATCACCAGATTCTGCGCCATTCGAGAAATCGTGCTGAAGTCTCTGCCCGCGACCGCGAGAGCATCGAGATGATACCAGTGTCAAGCAGAACCCGCTCAAAGCTCGACCTTCCGTGAAGGCAACCGGTTGCGCTCGAACTCACCGCCGGGGGCCGCGATTTTCAGGTCGTCGACAAATTGCTGGTATTGGCGTGCCCTCGCGTCAGCATCGGGCAGCCGCAGCAGGTAGGACGGATGCACCGTCACCAGCGCCTTGATGCCCGCGGCGAGATCGAACAAGCGGCCGCGATTTTTGTTGATCGGCGTGACCCGGCCCAACACGCTGTGCGCGGCGGTGGCGCCCATCGCCACCACCAGGTCGGGTCGGATCGCCGCCAGTTCGCGCTCATACCACGGCCGGCAGGCCCTGATCTCCGCCGTCGTCGGCTTCTGGTGCAGACGGATTTTTCCGCGGGGGACAAATTTGAAATGTTTGACCGCGCCGGTGATGTAGACTTGGCTGCGGTCGATGCCGGCCTGTTGCAACGCGCGATCGAGCAGCTGTCCAGTCGGTCCGACGAAAGGTCTGCCGGCCAGGTCCTCCTTGTCGCCGGGCTGCTCGCCGACCAGCATCACCTGCGCGGTTTCCGGACCCTCGCCGAACACGGTCTGGGTGGCGTCCTTCCAGAGCGGGCAGGCGCGGCAATCGCGGGCTTGCCGGCGCAGGGTTTCGAGGCTGCTGCCGGAGGGGGAGGCGGTCGTCATGGGCGTTTTCCGGTTGCCATCCAAGAAGCAAGGAACTGGAGATGCAAGGGCCGTGTGTCCAATCCAATTATCGACCATGGCTGCTGTCGCAGAACATAGCGGGCAAGGCTACCGATCCCATTGGGATTGTTCACGAAAAATATAAACCCGCGACACGATTGACTCTCCGGGCCCTGTTAGCTTTATATTAGAACATATCATGAACAAATGGGCTCGCCGCGGGTTCATTCCAAGAACCAGTGGCGGCGCATCTTGTAAGAGGAGCGGCGCATGACCGGCGCACGCATGCATTTGCTTACGACCTTGCGCGGCGATATCGCGCGCATCGAGACCTCAGGCGGGGCGTCCACGCCCGACCGGGTGGCGCTTGGGCATGCCGAGGCGGACGCGACGCTGCGAGGCGGGCTCGCCCGTGGCGCGATCCACGAGGTGTTCGCCGAGGCCGGCCGGCACAGTGCCGCGGCGACGGGTTTTGTCGCCGGCCTGGCCAGGCGCGTGGCCGCGCGGCGGCCGCTGTTGTGGGTACGGCAGGATTTCTCCGACATCGAAACCGGTGCGCTGTCGATGAGCGGATGGGCCGAACTCGGTCTCGATCCCTGCCTTCTTGTGACCGTGCGTGCCGCCGATCTGGACACCGCACTTAGGACCGCGGCCGACGCGCTGGCCTGCGATGCCTTGGGCGCCGTGGTGCTCGACGTCTGGGGACGGTCGCGTCAGCTCGATCTCGTCGCCAGCCGCAAGCTGACGCTGGCGGCACAGGCATCGGGGGTCACCGGGCTGTTGCTGCGGGTAGCGGCGGAGCCCGCGCCCTCAACGGCGGAGACCAGATGGATCGTGCGCGCGGCGCATGCGCCGCCGCCTTCGGCAGGCAGCGCGTGGGGCGCGCCGGTGTTCGAGGCGCAACTCGTCCGCAACCGTCATGGCCCTGTTGGGCGGTGGATCATGGAATGGAAATGTGATGAGTGCCTTTTCGCAAAACCGGTCAACCAACCGACGTCGGATCCTCAGCCTGTGGCTGCCGCGCCTGCTCCATCGACCGCATCCAGCGCGAGCGCGCCGCGCCGGATAAAATCCTTTTGGATGGGGCAGTTATCGGTTCACGTGAAGAAAGCGCGTCAACGCAAGCTAAAGCGATTTCGAGCGTCATTGCTGTTTCACATGAACAGCAGGATACCGACGCTTCTGCTTCAATCATTCCTATCGTTGTCGTCGCCAAGCAAAATAATGCGCTGCGCATCTTTGCGCTCGACGACGCGGCCGCACGCTTTGGCCTCGCGGTCGGCCTGCCACTCGCCAATGCCCGCGCCATCTGTCCGCAATTGAAGGTATTCGATGTCGACGAGACTGCCGACGTGCGGACGCTGAATGCCATCGCCGAGTGGTGCGACCGCTTCACGCCGCTGGTGGCGCTCGATGCCCCCGATGGCCTGTTGCTCGACATTACCGGCTGTGTCCATTTGTTCGGCGGCGAGGCGGCGATGATGCGGCTGGTCTGTGATGCCTTGACCGCGCAGGGTTTCGCGGTCAGCGCCGCCATCGCCGGCACCGCCGTGTGCGCGCGGACGCTGACCCGCCATCTCCATGGCCGCATTGTCGTCCCGGGCGAGGAAGCCTGTGCGGTGAAGCCGCTGCCGGTATCGGCATTGGGCGCGGATGAGAGCGTTATCACCGGCCTGCGCCGCGCCGGCCTGAAAACCATCGGCGATGTCGCCTCCCGCACCCGGTCTGAAATCACCGCCAGATTCGGTGCTGGATTTACCGCCCTGCTGGAGCAGGCGCTGGGGCATGGCGATGCGCCGATCAGCCCGCGCCAACCGCTGCCGGACACCATCGTGGAAAAGCGTTTTGCCGACCCGGTGACGACGGAAGCGGTGATCTCGGCGACCTTATCCCGCCTGGCGGAGATGCTGGTCGCGGCGATGTCGCAGCGGGGCAAGGGCGCGCGGCAGCTAGCGGCCCAGTTCTTCCGCACCGATGGCGCGGTCCGCACCATCCTGGTCGATACCGGACAGCCCGTGACCCAAGGCGCGGTCATCGACCGGCTGTTTGCCGAGCGGCTCGGGTCTTTAAATGATCCGCTCGATCCGGGTTTCGGTTTTGACCTCATCCGCCTGTCGGCCAGCCGGACCGAAATCGTCGTCCCGCAGCAGCGCGACCTCGATGCCAATGTGCACGATCATGATGAACTGTCCGCCCTGATCGACCGCATCACTGCGCGCATCGGCGGGCGGCGCGTGGTCGTGTACCTGCCGCAGGATACCCATATTCCGGAACGCGCCGTGCTGACGGTTCCGGCCCAGCAGTATCTGGCCGCAGCCTCGCTGGCGGTCTGGCCGGCCCGCGCCGAAGGCGAGCCGCCGCTGCGGCCGCTGCGGCTGTTCGAACGGCCTGAGCTGATAAAGGTCATCGCGCAGGTGCCGGACGGCCCGCCCGCCCGCTTTGTCTGGCGCCGCGCCACCCATGCCGTGGTCCGCGCCGAAGGCCCGGAACGCGTCGCCATGGAGTGGTGGCGCTGCGAGGGCGAAATGCTGACACGGGATTATTTTCGCGTCGAGGACGAGGGGGGTTTAAGGTTCTGGCTCTATCGCGACGGACTGTATGAGCGCGAGATCGTGCAGCAGGAAGGCATGGCCGTGCAGCCGAACTGGTTCATGCATGGATTGTTCGCATGACCGCAAGCAGCGATCCCACACCCGGCTATGCCGAGATCGGCGTCACCACCAATTTCTCGTTTCTGCGCGGCGCCTCGCATCCCCAGGAATATGTCCATCAGGCCGGCGAATACGGCCTTGAGGCGATCGGGATCGCCGACCGCAACACGCTGGCCGGCGTGGTGCGGGCCTATGCCGAACTGAAAAATCAGGAGCTCAAGTCGCGGCCTAAACTGCTGATCGGTGCGCGCCTCGTCTTTTGCGATGGCACGCCGGACATCCTGGCCTATCCGCGCGACCGCGCCGGCTATGGCCGGCTCTGCCGGCTCTTGAGCAAGGGCAAGCTCGCCGCCGACAAGGGCGAGTGCCATCTCGGCTTCGAAGACTTGAGCGAATTCAGCGACGGCCTGTTGTTGGTGCTGATGCCGCCCTATCGGTTCAAGGCCGATGACATCAGGCGGATGCTGGAGAGGATGGGCGATAGCCGCGCCGACGGGGTCTGGCTTGCCGCCAGCCTATTATACCGCGGCGATGACAAGCGCCGTCTGGCCGGCCTGCAGCGCATCGCCACTTCGGCCGGCGTGGCTTTGCTCGCCACCAATGACGTGCTGTACCATGCCTGTGAACGCCGGGTGCTGCAGGATGTCGTCAGCTGCATCCGCGAAAAGACCACGATCGAAAGCGCAGGCCGTCTGCTCGAAGCCAACGCCGAACGGCATCTCAAACCGGCAGCCGAGATGGCCCGGCTGTTTCGCGATTATCCCGATGCGATCGCCGAGACGCTGCGCCTGGCCGGCCGCATCACCTTTAGGCTCGACGAGTTGAAGTACCGCTATCCCGACGAACCGGTGCCGCCAGGCAAGACCGCACAGGCGCACCTGGAAGATCTGACCTGGCAGGGCGTGACAACCTATTTTTCCGCCGGGATCGACGAGAAGCTGCGCGCCACCTTGCAAAAGGAACTGGCGCTGATCGAGAAGCTCGATTACGCGCATTACTTTCTCACCGTGCACGACATCGTCCGCTATGCGCGGTCGCGGCACATCCTCTGCCAGGGCAGGGGATCGGCGGCCAATTCGGCGGTGTGTTTCATGCTCGGGATCACCTCGGTCAATCCGGTCGAAATCGATCTGTTGTTCGAACGCTTTCTCTCCGAGGAGCGCCGCGAGCCGCCCGATATCGATGTCGATTTCGAACATTCGCGCCGCGAAGAGGTGATGCAATATGTCTTCAACCGCTATGGTCGCCATCGTGCTGCGATCGTTGCTACCGTGATTCACTATCGTCCACGCAGCGCGATCCGCGATGTCGGCAAGGCGCTCGGCCTGACCGAGGACGTCACCGCGGCGCTCGCCGACACGGTGTGGGGGAACTGGGGCGATGGCCTGAGCGAGATGCAGGTTCGGCAGGCCGGTCTCGATCCACATAATCCCATGATCGATCGCGCCGTGAGTTTGGCGGCCGAATTGCTCGAATTTCCGCGCCATCTGTCGCAGCATGTCGGCGGCTTCGTGCTGACCCAGGACCGGCTCGACGAATATGTGCCGATCGGCAACGCCGCGATGGATGGCCGCACCTTCATCGAATGGGACAAGGATGACATCGACGAAATCCGCATGATGAAGGTCGATGTGCTGGCCTTGGGCATGTTGAGCTGCATACGCAAATGTTTTGACTTGATCGAACTGCACAAGGGCGAGCGCTGGGAGCTCGCCACCATTCCGCGCGAGGTGCCGGAGGTCTACGACATGCTGTGCCGGGGCGAATCGCTTGGCGTGTTCCAGGTCGAGAGCCGGGCGCAAATGAACATGCTGCCACGCCTGAAGCCGCGCAGGTTCTATGACCTGGTGATCGAGGTCGCGATCGTCCGCCCTGGGCCGATCCAGGGCAATATGGTGCATCCCTATCTGAAGCGGCGGGGCATGAAGCCGGAGCAGATCGAATATCCCTTTCCAAAGTATGGCGACAGGAACGAACTGAAGGATATCCTCGGCAAAACCCTCGGCGTTCCCCTGTTTCAGGAACAGGCGATGCGGATCGCCATCGAGGCCGCGAAATTCACCCCCGTCGAGGCCAACCAGTTGCGCCGCGCGATGGCCACCTTCCGCCATGTCGGTACCATCCATAACTTCGAGGAAAAGATGGTCGGCAACCTGATCCGGCGCGGCTATCCGCACGAATTCGCCAAAAACTGTTTTAATCAGATCAAGGGCTTTGGCGAATACGGTTTTCCCGAGAGCCATGCCGCCGCCTTCGCCCAGCTCGTCTATGTCTCCTCATGGCTGAAGCATTTTCATCCCGATGCGTTCTGCTGCGGCTTGTTGAATTCGCAGCCGATGGGATTTTACGCGCCGGCGCAGATCGTCGGCGATGCCCGCAACAACGGCGTCGCGGTGCGCGAGATCGATGTTTGCTTCAGCCATGGCGACAACGTGCTGGAGGAAGCTTGTGGGAAATATCACGCCGTTCGGCTCGGCTTTCGCCAGATCGACGGTTTCCGGGTCCGCGACCTGGACGATCCCCAGAGCTGGTCGGGGGATGAATGGTGCCAGCGTATCGTCGCCGCGCGCGAGCGTCAGTCGTTCACCTCGCTGGAGGATTTTGCCCGCGCTACCGGTTTGCCCAAGCGCGCGCTGATCCTGCTGGCGGATGCCGATGCCTTTCGCTCCCTCGGGCTCGATCGCCGCGCCGCGCTTTGGGCGGTGCGGCGGCTGCCCGATGACGTGCCGCTGCCGCTGTTCGAAAGCACCGCCGCGCGCGAGCAGCCGGATGAACAGGCACAAGGTCTGCCCGCCATGCCGCTGCCGGAGCAGGTGGTGGCCGATTATCAGACCATCCGGCTGTCGCTGAAGGGCCATCCGATGGAATTCTTAAGGCCGATGTTTTCTGGCGAAGGCGTCATCGCCTGCGAGGCGGTGGCCGATGCCCGCGACCGGCAACGCGTGCGCTGCGCCGGCGTGGTGCTGGTGCGGCAGCGCCCGGGCAGCGCCAAGGGCGTCGTCTTCATGACGCTGGAGGACGAAACCGGTATTGCCAATGTCGTGGTCTGGCCGAAGGTCATGGAGCGCTTTCGCAAGGAAGTGATGGGCGCCCGGCTGGTCTTGGTCGAAGGCACCATTCAGAGCAGCCCGGAAAAGGTCGTGCATCTCGTCGCCGAGCGATTATTCGACCGCTCCCGCGATCTCGTCGGCCTTGCCGACGGCGAGCTCCGTCGCAAGCCCGCGATTCCCACAGGTCCGGCGCTGATCGAACCATTGCAGGACGATCCGCGCCAGCATCCGAAAAATCCGGCCCAGAAACTGCGCCATCCCCGCGACGTGCGCATCCTGCCGCGCTCGCGGGATTTTCATTAGCGAGCAGCGGGCAAACAAGGCCAGCAACGCCGGAATTAGATGATTATTGGCAGGTTTTGAACGCGCCGTAGGTGTCAGATGCACTGGTCAGCAGGACTGACCGATCGAATTTACGTTCAGGCGGGCGTGATGGCCATAGAAAATCAGGCCCAAGTTAGGTAAGAACATTGAGCGTAATTGACCAGATAGGGACGCCAATGATAGCGGCTACGTCAATCGGCCGAGTAGTGGTGCCGTCGCTCGCGCTCGTTGCAGCCTGTGGTGCTGCAATTGCCCTTGGGTTCATCAACCTCCAGCGTCAGCCGCCGGTTGAAGCCGTCACCGTGACCGCCGCGCCGGCGGTTTCGCCGCCCGCATCCACCGCTCGCGACGAGAGCCCGGCTCCGCCCGCAACGCCGCAGGCTGAAGCGAAAGCCATGGCCGCGGAACTGGCGCTGTCGTCAACTGCGCCGGTTACCGATGATGGCGTGCCCGCTTTCGACGTCGCCCGCATCGAGCGGACCGGCGAAGCGGTGATCGCCGGCAGGGCCGCGCCAGGTGCGATCGTGGAACTGCTGCGCGATGGCGAGCACCATGATCAAACGGTTGCAGATCAATCCGGGCAATTTGTCATGATTCCAGCTCAACTTCCGCCGGGGAAGTACGAGCTGACATTGAGGTCGAGACTGCCCGACGGCACCCTGGCAACATCCAAAGCCAGCGTGAAGGTCGCGCTGGACGAGGCGCCCCCCGTGACTGGCGCGCTCCAATCGCGCGCCGAAGCGTCGCTCAATGTCCCGGAGGCTCCGGTCACCAGCCAGCCGGCGCAGGGCGTTGCGGTTGCGCAGCTGCCGCATCCGACCGCGGCGCCGGACGCCGGTTCCGCCGGTGGGCCCAAGACGGTGACCCGGGTCGTATCCCGCGGCGACAGCCTGTGGCGCATCAGCCGCGTCACCTATGGCGTCGGCACACGATACGCGCTCGTGTACAGAGCGAACCGGGACCGCATCCGAGATCCAGACCGCATTTATCCCGGCCAGGTCTTTGTCCTGCCGATGAGAGCGCGCTGAAACGCGGCCATCGCGGGCCGACCGCACGCGGGCACAACCTGTCGGGACAGCAGTGACGGCCGTGCAAACCCCTCGGGAAGTTCTCGCCGATCTGTGGCGTGGGGCCGGTGGCGATCCCGGTGCGCTCGACGACGTGACGCTCACCGGCGACGAACCGCAGCTGCCGTCCTCGTTTCGCATCGCAGCCGCGGCGCAATCAACCATTGCAGCGGCCGGACTGGCCGCCGCGCAGATTTGGAAACTACGCAGCGGCCAGGGCCAGAATGTCGCCGTCGATATGCGTCATGCCGTGGTCGAATGCCGCAGCGAGCGGTACCTGCGCGTCGACGGCCAACCGCCGCCGCCGGCGTGGGATGCAATCGCCGGCATCTACACAACCCGCGACCAGCGCTTTGTGCGGCTGCATACCAATTTCGCCCATCACCGTGCGGCCGTCTGCAAGGTCCTGGACTGCAAGGGGGAGCGCGATGATGTCCAGGCGGCGCTGCTGCAGTGGGACGGCGAGACCTTCGAGAGCGCGGCCTATGCCGCCGGCGGCGTGGTGGCGATGATGCGCACCTACGACGAATGGTCGGATCTTCCGCAGGCCAAGGCGCTGGCTGAATTGCCGCTGATCTCAATCGGAAAAATCGGCGAGGCTGCTCCCAGGCCATGGCCCGCCGGCGACCGTCCGCTGGCGGGCCTGCGCGCGCTTGATCTGTCGCGGGTGATCGCCGGTCCCGTCGCGGGCCGCACGCTGGCCGCGCATGGTGCCGATGTTCTGCTGATCTCCGGTCCCGGACTGCCCGCGATCCCGTGGCTCACCATCGACAACGGTCGCGGCAAACTCTCGACATTTGTCGATCTGAAGAGCGATCAGGGCCGGGACAGCTTGCGTGATCTGTTGGCCGGTGCGGACATCTTCTCGCAGGGCTATCGTCCGGGTGCGCTGGCAACCCTTGGCTTCTCGCCGCAGGATTTGGCACAGCTCAGTCCCGGCATCATCTCGGTGTCGCTATCGGCTTATGGCCATGTCGGGCCGTGGGCGGAACGCCGCGGCTTCGATTCGCTGGTGCAGACCGCGACCGGTTTCAATCATGCCGAAGGCCAGGCTGCCGGCGTTGCCGGCCCCAAGGAACTGCCGGCGCAGATGCTTGATCACGCCACCGGCTACCTGATGGCGTTCGGCGCGATGATGGCACGAGCGCGCCAATCGCGCGAGGGTGGCAGCTGGCACGTCCGAGTTTCCCTGGCGCAAACCGGACGCTGGCTGTGGAATCTCGGCCGCGTGGCTGACGGCTTTCAGACCGCTGATATCAAGGCTGAGGTGGTCGGTCCCTATCGGCAGGAGTTGGCTTCCGGCTTTGGCCGGCTTTCGGCCGTCAGCCATTCGGCGGTGCTGTCGAAAACCCCGGCCTTCTGGGGCCGGCCGGCGATGCCGCTCGGCAGCCACTCGCCACGATGGCCGCCCGCAGGCGAAGGCTAGCGACGGCCCCGAAAACCCCGGCTCAGAAGCTGTAAAGTCGCGCCGGATTATCGACCAGGATCTTACGGCGCGTCGTCGCATCCGGCGCCCATGCCGGCAGTTGATTGAACAGGCGCCCGTCATCGATCTGGTATAGCGGGGTAACGTCGGTCGGTTTCTTGCCGGGCGGTGTCACCGAATTCGGATGCGGCCAATCCGTGCCCCAGACGATGCGGTCGGAATTCGCCGCGATCAGCGCTTGGGCGAGCGGGGCCGCGTTGGGATAATCGGGCGCGAGTTTTGACGCCCGATAGGCGCCGGAGATCTTGACGTAAGCCTTGCCTGATTTCACGAGTTCGAGCAGGTCGCCAAAGCCGGGCTGGTCGAGGCCCAGTTCGGCCTGCGCGCCGCCGAAGTGATCGAACACGACCGGTACCGGGGAGGTCGCGACGAGACCCTTGATGGCTGTGATCATCGGAAGGCTGGTGAAAAGCTGGACATGCCAACCGCGGCCTTTCACGCGATCGACCGCGGCCTGGAATCGCGGACGGCCGACCGCGGGATCATTGACGCCGCCGGTGGCGAGATTGAGCCGGATGCCGCGCATGCCGGCTTGGTGCATGCCATCGAGCGCGGCTTCCGGCGTCTGGTCGTCGATCACGGCGACGCCGCGCGCCGTGGTGCCGCGCGCCTTCATGCCGAATAGGGTGGCCGAATTGTCGGTGCCGTAGACGCTCGGGGTCACGATCACCACGCGCTCGAGATGCAGCGTCCGGTGCAGGGCCGACATCTCCTCGGGCGAAGCCGGCTCCGGCGTGTAGACCCTGCCGGCATAGAAGGGGAATTTTTCGGGGTCGCCGTGAATATGGGTGTGGCAATCGCAGGCGCTCGAAGGAACCTCGAAATTCACCGGCGTCGACGGCTGCGATGCTTTCGCAAGCGCGGTTCGGTTTTGCATGGTCACTCCGGCCGCAATGGCGCCCAACAGCATACTGCGTCTGGTGAACATCGTCTCACTCCCTGCGTTTTGTTATGGTCGCTTCTCCCAAGGCGGGTGAGCCCGGTCAAGCGGTGCCGTCGGTCCAGAAGCCCGCGGGCTGCCTCGCCAACGTGGGCGACAAGCCCGGGCAACAGCCGCGATCCGTCGAGACAGGCAGGGCAGCGAGAAAGACCTGAGGCTTCGCGGGGCGTTCGGAGAACCGAGCCTACCGGTTCTTGTTCGCCGGCCTGCGCTTCTCGATGAACGCCGCCATGCCTTCGGAGCGGTCTTCAAGAGCGAAGGTTGCGTGGAACAGGTCGCGTTCGACGCTCAGTCCTTCGGACAGTGGGGTTTCGAACGCCCGGTTGATGGCGCTCTTGGCCATCGCAGCCGCCGGATGCGACATGGCCGCGATTTTTTCCGCCATCGCTAGTGCCTCGTCCATCAGTTTGCCTGTTGGCACCACGCGACTGACCAGACCGGACCGCTCTGCCTCGGCCGCGTCCATCATTCGCCCGGTGAGGCAGAGGTCCATCGCCTTGGATTTGCCGATCGCGCGCGTCAACCGCTGGGTTCCGCCAATGCCGGGGATGGTACCCAGCGTGATCTCCGGTTGTCCGAACTTTGCAGTTTCCGCGGCAATGATGATGTCGCACATCATTGCCAGTTCGCAACCGCCGCCGAGGGCATAGCCGCTGACCGCGGCGATCGTCGGTTTGCGGCAATGGGCGACACGGTCGGCGCCGATCGAAGCGAAGTCGGCGGAAAACATGTCTATGAAAGTTTTCGGTTGCATCTCGGTGATATCGGCACCGGCCGCAAAGGCCTTTTCGCCGCCGGCCAGCAGGATGCATCCGATCTTATCGTCGGCTTCCAGGTCATCAATCGCGGCGGCGATTTCCCGAAATACGCTGAAGGACAGCGCGTTGAGCACCTTCGGCCGATTTAGCGTGATCATGCCGACGGCGCCTTTGGTGTCGACGATGATGTGTTCGAACGTGCTCATGATCCGTCCCCGCGGGATTTCCGGACAATGTGCCCGCAGGCGAGTTGGGCTTCAAGTGGGGATAGAAATTACCGCGCCGCGGTGGCAGCCGCGCGCCTCGGCGCAGCATCCCCATGCCGGCGCCCCCGTCATGCCATGAACATGCGGGCGACGGAGCCCAGCGTCAGCAGCACGCCAATTCCGATGAAGATCTTGCCGATCAGTGAAGCCCGGTCCCCGTTTGAGGATTCATCATCACTGTATGCGATCAAATCGGCCGACGCGGCAGCGGCGCCCGTCGCGGCCATCGTCTCGGTCGGTGCGGGGGATGTGCTCGTCTGCAGCGCCCGATCGAGGTCGTTGAGTTGATCGGGCGATGCAATCTGGTCGGCGCTGGGTTGGTTGGCAAGCTGATTGGCCCGCGCCGCCAAGCCAGAGGCGCTGTCGACCGGCAGGGTCGAGGTCAATTCCGCATTGGCATTGGCAACAGCGGGCGGGATGGCGGATGCGCCATCAACGTTCAAGGATTTCTTGCTGGCGGGCGGTTTTAGCGCCGCCTTGCCGGAGTGGGCAAGCGCGGTCTTTTTCAAGTGGTGAGCGCGTTGCGGGGCAGGCGTAAGAGGCTCCAGATTCGGTGAAACAGGACCTTGAGCGCTTGCTGATGCCGAATTCGGCTCCGCATGCAATCGGCCTTGCGCCAACAATGGCGCCAGGAAACAAACGAGCAGCCCTATTGCCAGTATTAACAACGACCGCCCACTGGATTTGACCGTCATGCTGCAACTCCCGTTTGCGAGCCCCAAGCGCTAAAATGAGACCTCAAGCCGTGTTCGCAGCGGGGCGAAAAAAGGGAATCTTCAGGAGAGCCCGGCGTAAAAGCGGTTGCAGCGGTACCACGGCCAACGATTCCTGTATTTTTGATCCACTCGATCCTTAACGGTCATCAACTCGCCGGGTGTGCGCCGGATACGAAGGGTGTTAAGAGCTGGCCCCGGGGGACGCGTTCGATTATTGGCCAACTCAAGCCGGGGCTACGATCCCGATCCTGCAGGAAGCCTCATCACGATTTCGTGATACAAGTCTTTCCTACGTAACAAATTGAAAGATCGACCGAAATGCACTGTAGGAGCGCGGGTGCGCGAACGTGAGGACGAATGGACCGGCCTGATGCGGTCGGCCATTTCAGGGGACAGCGCCGCATACCATCGTTTGCTCAAGGCTATCACGCCGGTCTTGAGAGCCGCGGCGCGCCGCGGTCTGGCGCGGGCAGGACAACCGGTCGATCAGTCCGAGGACATCGTGCAGGAAATTTTGTTGGCGGTGCATCTGAAACGGCATACCTGGGACGCCGATGCGCCGTTTGCGCCGTGGCTGTTTGCGATCGCTCGCAACAAGTTGATCGATGCGCTACGCCGCCGCGGCCGGCGAATTTTCGTAAACATCGACGATTTCGCCGAGACGATCCCGAGCGAGCCGGCGGCGGAAGCCGCGCCTGCAAGCGAGGTCACGGCTCAACTGCAGTCCTTGCCGGCGCGTCAGCGTGAGGTTCTCCAGGCAATCGCGGTCGACGCCAATTCGATCAAGGATACCGCGGCGAAATTCGCGATGAGCGAGGGCGCGGTGCGGGTGGCGCTGCATCGGGGGCTGGCAACTCTCACCGCCAGACTGCGGGATAACTAACAATGCAGACAGATCAGCTCATTCGAACGCTGGCTGCGGACAGCATGGACCGCGAACGGCCGGTAGGGCTGGCGCTTGCGCTGGCATTGCTGTCGGCCGCGCCGGTTTCGGTGGCGATGTTTTTCCTCGGCCTGGGAATCCGTCCCGACGTCATGACCGCAATGCACAACCCGTTTTTCGATCTGAAGTTTGTCGTGACCCTGGCGCTGGCGATCCCGGCGATCATCGTCAGCCTGCATTTGTCGCGGCCGGAGGCCTCGTTGCGGGGTTGGGCCTGGTTGTTGGCTATTCCAGCCGGACTTCTCGTCGCCGGGATTGCAGGGGAGATGATGCTGCCGCAGCGGCTGCCGGTGATGACGCGCTTGATCGGGAGCAATTCACGGGTTTGCCTGACCGCTATCCCGCTGATATCGCTTCCGCTTCTGGCCGCAGCGCTGATCGGATTGCGCCACGGCGCGCCAACGCGGCCGGCAGTCGCCGGTGCGATTGCCGGAATGTTGTCGGCGGGTTTGGCAGCGACGCTATACGCATCGCACTGCACGGACAACTCACCGTTGTTTGTGGCGACCTGGTACACCCTGGCCACTGCGCTTGTCGCCGCCATCGGCGCGCTCGTGGGATCAAGAGTGCTCAGGTTCTAGCGGCGATCGTCCCCGTGTCGTAGCGGCGGTGGTTCTCGACGACGCAGTGTTCGCCGATCACGCCGCCGGGGCCGCCGTTTGCCGCATGCGGTGAAAGCGCAGGATTTGCTGCGCGGTCGCGGGCCTCAGCCGTTCGTAGACGGCCCTGCAAGCCATAAGGTCTGACGGCTCCTTGCCTGTTAGACCGTCGCGCATTTTGATGATCGCCTTGACGGTTGACCACGACACTCCCGCGACTTTGGCCAGGATCATGACGCCTTCGGCGCGGGTGTCTACCATCATTTGTTCTGCGATCGGCAAGTGAACATTGGCGAGCGCCGCGATTGAGGCATTGGCTTCGTCGAATCTCCCGGCCTCGGCAAACGCCGCCAACTGAAATTCGTCGAGCCTTCCGTCCTCGTGCAATGATTTGACCAAGGCGTGGGCCCTTGCGGTGTCCCCTGTGATGGCCGAGGGCGCGTAGCGCGCCAGTCGCGTTGCCTCGCGAACGGCGGTCGGCACATCGCCCGCCTGCTTGGGATGGGCGGCTTCCAGCCGCGCACGTACTGTTTTGGAGGCTTTCGCGATCAGCTTCAAGTAAAGATGTCGCGGAATGGTAGGCCGCAGGCCGACGCCGGTGGCCAGGTCGTCGTTGCCCTCGGCGCGGTCGATCAGCCGGGTGAAGCCTCGTTCGGACAGTTCCGCACCGGGATTGTTGATGGTGCTCTTGATCACCTGGTCGTCGCCGCGCTGCACCAGCACATCGGTGACCGCGCCGCTTAGCGTCTTTCGTGTCGAAATCGCCAACAAATGCGCCTGGCTCTTGTTGCGCGCGGTCTCGATCAGCGTATCGTCGTCGAGCCGTTCCGCTCTCGACAGTATGGGAGCTGCGACCTCGATGATATCGTCGGAGGCCAGTGCGCGAATGGTAAAATGCGGTGCATTCTCCATCGGAGCTAATCGATTGGCGAGCAGCACCTTGGCAGAGGTCTCGATGTGCTCCATCAGGCACTGGAAGACATCATCGAACAGCTCGATCTGATCGTTGGAATAATCGACCGCGCCATCGATGAAAAGATCGGTGACGCGGCGCAGGGCCTCGACCCGGCGGGCGACAGTTCCGTGTGCAAGCGTTGATTGCAATTCGTCAAGAAGACTTACGGAGGGAGAAACAGATTTCGAACTCATGACTCTTTCCTGGAGCGTTCGGGCTTAAAAAAGCGGTGACAATTCTTCGTCCCCGCCAAACGATAATGATTAGAATTTAGCCGCTTGCGATACGGTTGCGTCCTCCTGCTTTTGCAGCGTAGAGCGCGCTGTCGGCACGGGCCAGAAATGCATCCGGGTACTCCTCCGGTCTCAGGGTTGCGACCCCTGCCGACATCGTAACCTGCATGCCGGGCGAGAAGGCGCCCCAATCAAGATCGGCGATAATCCCCCGCAGCCGATCAAGGAAGCGCGCAGCGCCGTCCTCGGACGTGCCCGGAAGTATCAGCAGAAATTCCTCCCCGCCGTAGCGTCCGAACCTGTCCGCGTTCCGAATGTTGGCGAATATGGTGATGGCGAAGGTTCTGAGCACTTCGTCGCCGGTGGGGTGTCCATAGGCGTCGTTGATACGCTTGAACCAGTCGAGATCGATCAGCGCGATCGAACTCGGCGTCTCACTGCGATGGGCGCGATCGATCTCGTCATCCAGCATCTTCATGATGCAGCGACGGTTGAAGGATCCCGTCAGTTCGTCGAGTTCGGCAAGCTCCTCGATCCGCTCATAGGCCTCGCTGAGCTCGATGCCGCGCTTGTAAAGCTTCTGCCGGAGCGCGTCGCCGAAGAGTCCGACGAACGCGCATTGTCCAAGCGGAACAACAAAGCACAACGCCGCGCATAGGCGTTCGGCAACGGTGGTCACGGGGATGCCAGGGAGACCAGCCGTTAGAAAGATCAGAGCGGTGCCGATGGCCGTGAGTGTCCATGCCATCGCGGCCTGCCGCGGCGTCATCCGCAAGGCGGCCACCCCGAAAATCAGAAACAGTATGGTCAGGAAGGCATAGCCTATCTGGGGCGCAGCCAGCAGAAAGCCGAGCTGGAGCGCGACATGCGCGACCACCTGAAAAATCGTGAGATAATGATCCTCGAAATGCTCATTGACGCCTGCTTCCGACAGCAGGGCGAAGACGCCAATCAGGCTGACGCCACTGAAGAAGAACGCGGCCGGGATGATCATGTCAATCGAGCCGGCATACGCATAGAGCAGCAAAACCAGCGCATTGAGCGCATACCCTGCAACCTGCGCAGCATATGTCGGTCGACGGCTTACGATTTGGGGCTTCGGCAGATCCGATGGAAGTGTATTGGCGCGCACTGCTGTGCTGCCAGAGCTCTGACCTTGAAGCGATGAGGCCGCGCTGATCATGTTCCGCCGTGTTGCCTTGCACCCAGTGCAACTTTAGGGAGGAAAGCCTTTAGGTTTAGTATCTTTCCGCCACCGAATGCTGACCTTCAAAGGTTACGATCCGCCTTGGCCCCCAATTAAAATTAGCTCCATCAAGGTAGCGTGATACGATGCCGGCCCGGATGCGCCGAGAAGGCTTGGCCGAAGCGTATTCGGACCAGTTATTGCGAAGGCGGCGCGCAAACTGAGCTGGGGGATGAGGAACTTTATTATAATACCGATCGCGGTGGCTGGCCCGAGTGGCCCGCTTTGTGTGGGGTACATCACAGATGCGGTCAGACCGTTCTGATAAATTCAAGAATCTTGCCCTTCCAATCGAACCGCAGCCCCTCCAGTTCGACTAACCCAGTGAGACGGCCATTGAGTGCGACACAGGCGGCTACGGACGACGTCCTGATCGCTCGGATCGCTCGAGGCGACCGGCTCGCCATGCAGGTGCTGTACGGAAGGCACCATGTCAGGGTGTTTCGCTTCGGGCTAAGGCTGGTGCGGGACGAACAGCTCGCGGAAGACCTCATCAGCGAGGTTTTTCTGGATGTCTGGCGTCAGGCCGGCAAGTTCGAGGGCCGATCCGCCGTTTCCACCTGGCTGCTTGCTATTACGCAATTCAAGGCCCTGTCTGCATTGCGCCGCAGAAAGGATGTCGAACTCGAAGATGAGGCCGCCAACGCGATCGAGGACGGGTCCGACAATCCCGAAGTGGCGGCGCAGAAGAAGGATACCAGTGAAGCGTTGCGCAGGTGCCTGACCGCACTTTCGCCGGAGCATCGGGAGATCATCGATCTCGTCTACTACCATGAGAAATCCGTGGAAGAGGTAGCTGAGATCGTCGGTATACCCGAAAACACTGTGAAGACGCGCCTGTTTTATGCGCGCAAGAAACTGGCTGAACTGCTTAAGGCAACCGGCGTGGAACGAGGCTGGCCGTGATGGCGATAACCAAAAAAGTACTGGAGCAGCAACCCGGCGACATCGAGATGCTGTTGCCATGGCATGCCGCCGGTACGTTGAATGCGCGCGACGCGCGTCGCGTCGATGAAGCGCTGGCCAGCGATTTCGCTCTCGCCCGGCAATATGCCGTGATCCGGGAAGAGTATGCCGAGACCATTCTTCTCAATGAAAGCCTTGGTGCACCATCCAGGCGCGCGATGCAGAAACTGTTTGCGGCGATCGACGCGGAGCCGCCCGGCAAATCCTCGGCTCGTCTGAGTTTTTCTAATGGAGTCGCAGGGTTTTTCGCAAGGCTGTCGCCGCGTACGCTGGTCTGGTCGGCCACCCTGGGCGCCTTGGTGCTGCTGTTGCAGGCCGGGGTGATCGGCACGGTGCTGGTGAAGAGCCAGACCGCGACCTACCATACGGCATCGTTGAGCACGGACGAGCCCGGCACTCGTGCCTTGGGATCGGAGGCGCCGCCGCGCGCGCTGGTGCGCTTCGCATCGGACACCCGCGTCGCCGACATCACGGCCCTTCTCGACAGTTATCAGGCATCGATCATTGATGGCGCCAAGGACGGGCTGTTTCTGGTCCAATTCGGCAGCAAGCCGATGACGAAGGAAGAAGTTTCCAGCCTGATGAGCAGGCTGCAAAACGAGAAAATCGTCAATCTGGCGATGCCGACACCATAGGGCATGCCGCGCGACAGTCATGGCGGCGATTTACATCGGCGCGCGGTTCTCCTGCAATAGCCCACCATTTAGGCTCCGGGTACCATGGTTCATGATCGTGCTGGTTGGTGGATAAAGATCCGGTTTACGGCTTTGGCGCTGGCGCTATGGCCGGCTGCCTGGCTCCAAAGCTCGGCGGCTCAGGCCCAAAGCATCATGCGGTCGCCCAGCCTTAACATCCAGTCGCGCATTCCAAGCATTGAACCGAATATCGCCGGCAGAACTCCAGTCATTGAGCCGAGTATTGGTGGCAGGTCGGTGATCGGATTGGGCAGCATCTCACCCAATCTCAGGACGTATCCGGGCTGCGAAGGTGGATGTCTGGATCGGCCGGCCAAGTCACCTGGTGGCGGTGGTACCGGTGGAGCTTTGGCCAGAAATCGCGACAATGGCCCGCGCGGTAACGCCCGGCTGGCTTCCGACCCGCGTGCGGTCGCCGGCGAATTGGTGGCCGAGATCGACGGATCGCTGTCCAACACGCAGGCCGACGAACTGGCGCGACGTCACGGCCTTGCGCGCCTGCAATCGCAGAACTTTCCCCTTGTCAGCGCCACTATCGGGCTGTTTCGGATCACCGACCGCCGCTCGTTCGGGGCCGTCAGCCGCGAATTCTCCGCCGATGCCAGCGTCCACTCGGTGCAGCCGAATTTCCGTTATCTGCTACAAGATCAAGCGGCAGCCCTGACCGAGGGCGACCCAGCGCAATATGCCAATGCGAAGCTTCGATTACCTCAGGCGCACACGCTTGCTGACGGCGCCAACGTCACCATCGCCGTGATTGACTCCGGAATTGACCGCAAACACCCGGAATTTTCAAACTCGATTGCGGAAAGCTACGATGCCCTTGGTAGCAAGGAAGGCCCGCATGCCCATGGCACCGGCATTGCTGGTGCGATCGTGGCACATGCGCGGTTGATGGGAAGCGCGCCAGCGGCCAGGATCTTGGCCATCCAGGCTTTCGGGGATGCGCCGGGTGGTGCCGAAAGCACCTCGTTCATCGTCCTGAAGGCGCTCGACTATGCCGTGGCGCACGGTGCTCAGATCATCAACATGAGTTTTGCCGGTCCGAAGGACGCGTTGATCGAGCGCGGACTTGCGGCGGCCGCGGCCAAGGGCACCGTCTTGGTCGCCGCGGCTGGCAATGCCGGACCGAAATCGCCGCCGCTCTTTCCCGCCGCCGATGCTGCCGTGATCGCGGTCAGCGCTACCGATTCCCGGGATCGGCTGTTTGCGGCATCGAACCGTGGCGGCTACATCGCCGTCGCTGCTCCGGGCGTCGATATCCTGCTCCCGGTGCCTGATGGAAAATACCAGTTGATGTCGGGCACCTCGTTTTCCGCTGCCTATGTCAGCGGTCTCGCCGCGCTGATTCTGCAGCGCAATCCGACGTTGCAGCCGGAGCAGGTTCGCGCGATCTTGACAAAGACCGCTCGCGATCTCGGTGCTCCCGGCCGGGACGATCTGTTCGGTGCCGGCGAAGCGGATGCCTATGCGGCCGTCCTGGCCGCCGCACCGGTACCGGTGGTGTCGGCTTCGGATGCCGGCACGATCGCAAAATCGGCGGATCCTGGACAGGTTCCCGCGTCCAGGTTGCCTATTCCGCCAGCTGCGGCGATCGCCTCCGACAGCCAAGTGATCGATGAGAGCCGTCGCTCGCCGGCACAATAAGTGCCTGCTCTGAAATTCCTTCCAGGAAGATAAAAAAACGCTTGATAGGTTGAACGTGCGGCGCGTTGCCGCGACACAATCTATGTGGGAGCGGTAATTCCCTCCCCGTGAGGCTGTATTCGGCGCGAGCGCCCATCCACCCCAAGCGCCCATATGGCTTGACCCGTCCGGTTGTCCCCCCGGACGGGTCTTTCATTTTGGGCCGGCATTTGGCGCTGACCTGCGCTACGCCGGCGATCAAGCCCGATATATCGGTATTTCTGCGGCGTTCCCTTGGCGCGGATGGTCCAATAGGATCGAATCGAAACGAATTATTAACGTTTTTGAAAAAATATCAGGGCCACGGGTGATCTGTTTCCGTTGCGTCGCGTTCGTTTCCTCCCTTGCGAGCAACTCCATGACGGATCGAAAAGACACGGCACGTGGTCGCGATATCCTTGATCGCTGGTGCGCACTGGCCGAGCAGCGGCTGGAATACCTCACCGAATTGTTCGAAAGTGGCCGATGGCGGCGCTATCACAGCGAGGCGAGCTTTCTCGATAATATCCGCGAGGCAAAAACCGCTGTAGCTACCTGGCGCGAACTGGCGGTGCGCGAGGCTTCTCGCGACAACCTGCCTGTCGACATTTCCTGGCTCGGTCACAGCCGCGGCACGCTGTCGGGCAGCCGGCCGCCTCACGGGGCTGATCGGCCACAATTGCGGCTACCCGAAATCATGGCCGCGCCGCCGCTATCGGATGTTTCGCTTCCCGGAGAATCAGGTCTCCATCGTCCGGACACCGGGTTTTCGGGACCGCCTTCAGATGCGTCAGGGGAGCCAGACCCGACCGATCAAGAGTTGAAGTCAGCCTTGAAGTCAGCCTTGGAGCCATCCTTGGACCAACCTTCGGTGCCGACGCTGGACCTCGCCGCGATACAGCAACGCTACCCACTGCTGCGCAACGCGGTTTTGTAGGTGCGGCAGCGCTGGTTTGTCATCTCATGGCATTTGTACCCATCACGACCTGGGCAAAGCGCCGCGCCCCCTCGACCGATAGGTCCGGCGTGACCGGCCGCGCGTGATCGAGCCCGACCACGGCACCGCGCGGTGTTTCAGAGATCACGTTGTTGTTAATCAGTACCGTGCCCGCGCCCGGCACCACCGAGACCCCGATGCCAACCATGGCCTTTCGGATCACATTACCGGAGATCGCGACGTCGCGCAGATATTGACCCCAGCCGGCGACGATCCCGAATGACGGCGCGTTTTCGACCACATTGCCCGACACCGACGTGTCAGCCTCGACATAGATGCCGATGCCGGCGTCATCGTCAGGCGCGGTGCCAATCGGCCGTTTTGGCAACAGGTTGCGGATGACGTTGCCCTGCACGACCGCGATGCGTCCGCCCTCGTTGAAATTGCAGACCGAGACCCCCAAAGCCGCTCCGTCCACGGTGTTGTTGGCGATGACGGCGCCCTCGAACGAAAATTCGGAATACAACGCCACCTCGCGGACGTCGCTGACGCTGTTGCCTGATATCTGGATATTGGATGCCGAATTGCCACGCACCGCTGAATAGTCGCAGTTTCGGATCCGGTTTCCTCGCACGATCACATTGCCGGCGCGAAAAGCATTGATGGCGTTGCCATATTGTCCGGAACCACCGGGACCGGCCTTGATGTTCTCGATACGGTTGTCGAGCACCATCGTGCCGTCGTCGCCGATCGAGGTACGCAGGATTTCGATGCCGTTGTCGTTGGTGTCGATGATGGTGTTGCGTGAAACCAATAGCCCGCGGGCGTCGAACGACAGCACGGCGGTTGAGGCTGTATTGGTGATGATATTGCCGCTGACCTCGCCGGAGACCTGCTCGAACCAGATGCCAACGCCTCCGCTGCCGGTAATTTCACAATCCACGATGCGGATGTCGCTTCCACCGAGGCAATGCACCAGCCCGCGCCGCGTCGGCAGCGCAATGCCGCGGCCATCGAGCGTGATGTGGGTGAGGCCGACGCTGCTTGCGCCTTCACCCTGCAGCATCGATGGGCCACCCATAAAGACAAGTCTGGTCGCACCGCGCACGCCGATGAGTTGCGTGCCGCTTTGCAGCCGAAGCATGCCGGTGCGGTAGACGCCCGGCGGCAGCGCCAACGGAACCTGTGCGCGCGCGGCCTCGTCGATGGCGCGCTGCAACACCATGGTCTGGTCGTCGGGGCTGCCGGGGCGAACGCCATATTGAGAGGCGTCGCGCCCGAGGGTCGAGGCGAGCTTTTCCGCGCGCGCGGCTTCGGGCGGAGCCGCGAGGGCGCCGGCGACGCCGACCGCGGATACCCCAATCATATGGCGGCGATTGATTGTCATGATCCCGTCTCCGGCAGACACGTCTGAGGTGTGCCCGTGGCGCTGAAGTAACGCAAAATGCATTCGCGCGTGGCGAAGCGATGCGCTCAAGCCAGAGAAATATTGACAGTAGGG
Organism: uncultured Alphaproteobacteria bacterium; assembly: GCA_963736075.1. Classification (GTDB taxonomy): domain Bacteria; phylum Pseudomonadota; class Alphaproteobacteria; order Rhizobiales; family Xanthobacteraceae; genus Bradyrhizobium. The sequence goes on from CAVTNW010000043.1 coordinate 448,880, forward strand.
TTAATGGGAACGACGTGCCAACAGAACGACCTAGCTCAGCAATTCCTTGAAGCTTATCATATCGAGCCTTGCTCCGACCTCATCCTGAGGAGCGCGCTCTTCGCGCGCGTCTCGAAGGATGGCCGCTTGCACCGCCTTTGCGGCCATCCTTCGAGACGCATCGCGCTTGCGCGATGCTCCCTGGGGATGAGGACCGGGGAGACCTGACGATATGATCAGAACTTCAAAATCGCTCGTCTAGTATGGCTTCCCGTCCTTATGGAAATAACCTGATGCGGATGCGTGCATATCGATATCTGGATAATAGGTCTCGTCGTCCGGCATAAAGCCGCTTCCTATTTCGAGCACCCGCGCCAGCTGGTCCGATCGATTTTGCAAATGATGTCCATCGGCATCGCCCGGACGAAAAGCTGCGCAATCGCCCGGGTGCAGCAGTTCCTCGCAGCCCTCGGTGACGAGCACAACCTCCCCCTCGATGACACACACGAACTCCTCCGCTTGGCTGTGCCAATGCCGTTGGCTGGACCATGCTCCGGGCCGCAATTCAAGCAGGTTGATGCCGATCCGCGTGAACCCGGCTGCTTTGGCCAGTCGACGCCTGATTTTGTCTTGGCAGGGCGCGTTGAAGGGTTCCGGATATCGCGAGCCAGCCGAAACGGGCACCGTTTCGATATCAATCTTCCTCGACATCTGAACTTCCTTCCCGAGGCATCGCCCGCCGACCAATCGCAATCTATCGAGCGGCCTGCAATGATTGGCGGGTAAGTGTGATCATCTCCAACAGCATGACTTCGGCCGCGTCGACCAGTTCATCGAGTGTGATGCGGTGTGCCGCGTCCTTCCGAGGCGAACAATTCCCGCGGGCCAGCAGCGGCACATGGACGAAGGTGGCGAGGCGGGGACCGTCGTCGCGACAGGTGGCTTCGATCGCGCGCCAGCTCAGGTAATTGCAAAGGTAACTGCCGGCATCGCGCGAGAGGCGCGCATCGACCCCGGTGGCAGCAGCAGCGCGCATGAGCTTTGCGGTGTGCGGCCCGAACATCTGGGCATCGGCGTTGCCCTCGATAGATCCCTTGCGCACCCGTGCATGGTCGGCGTCGGGCCACAGTGTGGTGCGGGCGTTGCGGGCGCGGGTTTCGATCCGCAGATATGGCGTACGAGCTGCGAGGCCGAACATCAACAAGGCCTGCGGCCGGTACGCGCTCAAGAGTTGCGGCAATTCCCGATCGACGGCCTGGTAACTCACGGGAAAAATGTGCCCGGTCCGTTCGACGTCGCTCAGGGCGGGACGGCGCAGCCGCAGCAGCCGTGCCACCAGCGGCTGGGTGGGGTTGTGTGGCGCGCCGGGAAACGGACCAAAGCCGGTAATGAGGATGCGGAGTTTCGCGTTCATTTCACTTCAGCATCCCCGCTATCTCATCTGCCGCGAGCGCCGGGCGTGAGGTGGCCGTCAGCGACCTCGGCTTCGATTTTCTTGACCTTGGCGCGCACTGCGGCGTCGGCACGTAGCCGCGCCAGCATCCGCTGCTCAAGCATCGACCACATCCATTTTATCTGCTGCTGCCGCCGCCGCGCGGCGAATTCGCCTGAGGCGTTCATTGCTGAGCGGTGGTCAAGTATCCTTTGCCAAAGCAGATCGACGCCTGCCCCGGTCATGGCGGAATAGGTCACGACCGGGGGATGCCAATGTTCCGAGCGCGGCGTGAGGATGTGCAGGGCGCCGCGATATTCTGCCGCGGCGAGATTGGCACGCTTGATGTTGTCTCCGTCAGCCTTGTTGATGGCGATCATGTCGGCCAATTCGACCAGTCCCTTCTTGATGCCCTGCAGTTCGTCGCCGGCGCCCGGCAGCATCAGCGCCAGGAAAAAATCGGTCATGTCGCAGACCGCGGTCTCGGATTGCCCGATGCCGACGGTTTCCACCAGCACCACATCAAAGCCTGCGGCTTCGCACAGCAGCATGGCCTCTCGGGTTTTCGCCGCCACGCCACCTAGCGTTCCGGAGGCCGGCGAAGGCCGGACATAGGCATGCTCGGAGGCCGCCAGATGCGCCATCCGCGTCTTGTCACCGAGGATCGAACCACCGGTACGTGCCGAGGAGGGATCCACCGCGAGCACCGCGACCTTGTGCCCGTGTAAGATCAGGAACATGCCGAGCGCGTCGATCGTGGTGGACTTGCCGACGCCGGGCGAGCCGGTGATGCCGACCCGCATGGCCTTGCCGGTATGAGGCATTAGCGCCTGCACCAGATCGCGTGCTGCGCCCTGGTGGTCGCCGCGCCGGCTCTCGATCAGCGTGATCGCCCGCGCCAGGGCCGCGCGGCTGCCGGCGCGCAGGTCGCGTGCGAGGGCAACGACGTCGAAGCGGGGGGTTTTGGCCGGGGTCATGCCGTGTTTTACAACGGCCGCGCAGCACAGGCGAGGGGCTCAGCCCGGATCGCTTGCCGATATTGGCAAATGTTCGCTTCAAGCGCGGCAGATGATTTTGGAGAATGTCACAGAAGTTGGCGACGTCGGTCGGCGTGGGCGATCTCTCGCAAAGTGGCGATGGTTATTTCCAGCCTGGTGTCGGCCACGTCGCTCATAAGCCAGTACCAGTACAATTCAGAGAAAGGCGCAGTCACGCCGCGGCCTCGCTATGGCCGAGACGGGCATTCAGCTTGTGGATCAGCTCCTCCGCGGCGTCGGCGATCACGGTGCCCGGCGGGAAGATCGCCTCCGCACCGGCCTTGTAGAGTGCGTCGTAATCCTGCGGTGGTACCACGCCGCCGACGACGATCATGATGTCCTCGCGGCCCTGCTTTTTCAGCGCGGCCTTGAGTTCCGGCACAGCGGTAAGATGGGCGGCCGCCAGCGACGAAACGCCGAGGATGTGCACGTCGTTCTCGACCGCCTGTCTTGCCGCTTCTTCGGCGGTTGCAAACAAAGGCCCGATATCGACGTCGAACCCGACGTCGGCAAAGGCCGACGCGATCACCTTCTGGCCGCGGTCGTGACCGTCCTGGCCGATCTTGGCAACCAGGATGCGTGGGCGGCGCCCTTCGGCATCCTCGAAGGCGTCGATCAGCGCCTGCACCTTTTCGACCCGGTTGGACATGGTGGAGGCCTCCCGCTTGTAGACGCCGGTGATGGATTTTATCTCCGCGCGGTGTCGTCCGAATACTTTTTCCAGCGCATCGGAGATTTCGCCGACCGTGGCTTTGGCGCGCGCGGCATCGATGGCCAGCGCCAGCAGGTTGCCGTTACCTTCGCCAGCCGAGCGGGTCAGCGCCGAAAGCGCCTCGTCGAGATCCTTCTGGTTGCGCTCCTTTTTCAACCGCGTCAGCTTGTCGATCTGCAATCGACGGACGGTGGAATTTTCTACCTTCAGCACGTCAATCGGCGGTTCGTCGGTGGGCTTGTATTTGTTGACGCCGATCACCGCCTGTTTGCCGGCATCGATCCGGGCCTGGGTTTTGGCCGAGGCTTCCTCGATCCGCAATTTGGGAACCCCGGCCTCGATCGCTTTCGCCATGCCGCCTAGCGATTCCACCTCCTGGATATGGCCCCAGGCTGTTGCGGCGAGATCGCGGGTCAGCCGCTCGACATAATGGGAGCCACCCCAGGGATCGATGATGCGGTTGGTGCCGCTTTCCTGCTGCAGGAACAATTGGGTGTTGCGCGCGATGCGGGCGGAGAAGTCGGTTGGCAGCGCCAGGGCCTCGTCGAGTGCGTTGGTGTGCAGCGACTGGGTGTGACCCTGGGTGGCCGCCATCGCCTCGATGGTGGTACGAATCACGTTGTTGTAGACGTCCTGCGCGGTCAGCGACCAGCCCGAGGTCTGGCAATGGGTGCGCAGGCTGAGCGAGCGCGGGTCCTTCGGGTTGAACTGCGTGAGCAGCTTGGCCCACAGCAGCCGCGCCGCGCGCATTTTTGCCACCTCCATGAAGAAGTTCATGCCGATCGCCCAGAAGAAAGACAGCCGCGGCGCGAAGCGGTCGACGTCTAGTCCCGCCGCCAGACCGGCGCGGAGATATTCGACGCCGTCCGCCAGCGTATAGGCAAGCTCGAGGTCCTGGGTCGCACCGGCTTCCTGCATGTGATAGCCGGAAATCGAGATCGAGTTGTATTTGGGCATCCTCGAAGAGGTATAGGCAAAAATGTCGGAGATGATCCGCATCGAGGGCGCCGGCGGATAGATATAGGTGTTGCGGACCATGAACTCTTTCAGGATGTCGTTCTGGATCGTGCCTGACAGCTTCTCCGGCGGAACGCCCTGTTCCTCGGCCGCCGCGACGAACAGCGCCAGGATCGGCAGCACCGCGCCGTTCATGGTCATCGACACGCTCATCTGGTCGAGCGGGATGCCCGAGAACAGCGTGCGCATATCGTAGATCGAATCGATCGCGACGCCGGCCATGCCTACATCGCCAGTCACCCGCGGATGGTCGGAATCATAGCCGCGGTGCGTGGCGAGATCGAAAGCGACCGACAGCCCCTTCTGGCCGGCGGCGAGATTGCGGCGGTAGAATGCATTGGAATCCTCCGCCGTCGAGAAACCGGCATATTGCCGGATGGTCCATGGCTGGTTGACATACATGGTCGGGTAGGGGCCGCGCAGAAACGGAGCGATGCCCGGCCAGGTGTCAAGGAAATCGATGCCATCAAGATCGGCTTCGCTGTAGGCGGCCTTGACCGGGATGCCTTCGGGCGTGAGCCAGGGCTCGGCGGCGAGGGCGGCGGGTACGGCCGGGGCCACCTTTTCAAATGCTATCGTCGTGAAATTCGGTATCCGGCTCATGCTGTTTCTCAAACTGTCTGTTGTCGCTCGGTCAGTTCCTGAATGTTCTTTTTGTAGACGGGGTCATCGCGATAATCCTGGTCACGGTATCGGCCCACGTGGTCCCAAACCATCCATAACGCACCACTCCCGATATCGTAAGGAACTGGATGCCGCCCCAGCCACATCTGTCCTATTCATGATCCGGGTGTTGGTGGTTGACGATCCCCTTCATCGTCTGCGGGCCGTAGTTCTGCAGGGTGGTCTGGCTAGGCAAGTTGGCGATCGCAACCACCCAGCCGAGCCGGGATTCAGTGCCGAACTGCTGGGTCGGAATCACCCGGTCCGGCCGGTCGAAGGCGCCGGTCATGACCTCGATGCGCGCGCCGTCGATGCGGCGAAAGCTGAGTGGCGTGCCGCAACGCGAGCAGAAATCGCGCTCGGCGATCGAGGAGGAACGGAACGCCGCCGGCTGGTCGCGGGTCCAGGCGAAATCGTTGCGGTCAATGTCCGCGAAGGAGGCGAACGGCGCGCCGGATGCCTTCTGGCACATCCGGCAGTGACAGATGGTCACTTTCAACGGCGGCGCCGACAGTGCAAAACGAACCGCGCCGCACTGGCAGCCGCCGGTCAAAACCGATTTCGTCGCCGCGGTCATTTCAACTCCATCCGCCGCCAGGCTTCCTCCAAGGTCACCAGCGCATGGCCGCCAGCAAAGATAAAGTCGTTGACGCCGGCGGCTCGCAGCGCGGCTTCCTGTTCGCCCGGCCGGCCCGCCAGATAGATATGTCGTGCCCCGCTGGCTTGAAGAGTAGTTGCGGCGGCGACCGCCTTCAGGGCATAGGCCTTGTCGGACGAACACAAGCAGGCTAACGCCGCGCCGGAAGACTTGAAGGCTGCGGCGAGCGCGACCGGATCGGCAAATCCAGCCGTCTCCACGGCCTCGATCCCGCCAGTCTCAAAGAAACTCTTGGCAAAGGTCGCACGCGCGGTGAATTCGGCCGGCGTGCCAAGATTGGCGAGGAAGATCTTCGGCCGGGCGCCATGGTCCCGCAAGGCTTGGTCCGAACGGTCGCGCAAGGCTTCGAACGGTGCGGCGAGCCGCAACGGGGGTAGCGAGTTCGAAGCGGAGTTTAGCTTCATCAGGGGGGGCAAGCTCAACCGGCTTCGGCTCCAGCACCGCGATGTCTGCCTCGTGCAGGTTGGGGAACTCGGTAGCGCCGGTGAGCACTTCCTTGCGTTGCGCAATGTTGGCTTCTCGCGCCTTCCGCGTCGCCGCGACCTGGCGCTGCACCAGGTTCTGCTCGAGGGCAGGAAATATGCCGCCCACCCTCTCGATATCCTGGAATAAAGCCCAGGCGGACCTGCAAAGCTCTTGCGTCAGGCTTTCTATTCCGCCGGAGCCGGCCGCGGGATCGTTCACCTTGGCGAGATTGGATTCCTCCAGCAGTACCAGCTGCGTGTTGCGCGCCACGCGTCGGGCGAACGGATCGGGCAATCCCAGCGCCAGGGTATGTGGCAGCACGCTAACAGCGTTGGCGCCGCCAAGACCCGCGGCAAATGTCGCCATGGTCGCGCGCAGCATGTTCACGTAAGCGTCGCGCTGCGTCAGCATCCGCCAGGCGGTTTCGGCAGCGATGAAGATCGGTCTTGGCGGCAGGCCGCTGGCTTGTTCGATGCGCGCCCACAGCAATCGCAACGCGCGGAACTTTGCCAGCGTCAGGAATTGATCGGCATCCGCGCTGAGCCGCGCATAAACCATGCTGCCGATATCCTCGACGGCCACGCCGGCGCGCTCCAGCGTGCGCAAATAGTCGACGCCGGTCGCGAGCACGAACGCCAGTTCCTGCACCTCCGATCCGCCGGCGTCATGGATCACCCGTCCATCCGCGACCGCGAACGGGCCGTTGAAGCCCATGACCGCCAAGCCTTTGATCGCGCCGGTGAGGGCTAGCTGGATCTCGGGCCAGGTAGAGGGGCTGGAGCCCCAGAACGCGCTGTTGCCGATCGGATCGAGACCAAAACGGATATCGCAGGCCGTCGGGCTGAAATCTCTGCGCTTGACATAGTCGGCGACGTGGATCGCGGCCATTCGCGACTGCGGACCGAGCTCAAGTTCGATCGATATGCCGGCATCGATGAAGACGCCATCCAACACCTTCTCAACGGCTTGCGCCGACGGCTCCAATCCAAAGCCATGGGCGCTATTGGCACCCGCGAATACGAGCACCAGGCCGGTGGCGCCATTCTCCAGATCGTGCCGTGCCTGGGCATTGGCGAGCGCGGCGTCGGGATGATCGATCCGCTGCATGATGTTCCAGGGCGCGGCCGCGGGCCGCCCTGAAACCGGCGCCGTATGGCGGGCGCGCGGATAGATCGGGTCGATTGTCAGGCCGTCATAAGTCTTGGCGACCAGCTTCTCGAACGGCGCGCCCTTGAGCACGCCGTCGACCAGCTTGCGCCAGTCCGCATAGCTCGCCGGGGCAAAATCCGCTGCCAGCCGAAGGTCGTCTGTCACAGGGGTCATTCGGCAACTCACTCCCTTCCAGCCGCAGGCTGTATCAGGAAATTGCCACGTCCGGATAGCCAAGCCAAACGGTTGTTTCTCTTGAGAAGACTGAGTTGACCTAGGAGGACTGGGTTGGCGGGCCCAGATCTGGTAGCCGCAGGATGCCCTGTGTCGATAGCTGGGCAAGCGCCGAGGCAATGCTGCGTCCGGCGACGAGACGTTCGGGCGCAATCTCCGCGAGCGGCAGCAGGACGAAGGCACGCTCGAACAGCTGGGGGTGCGGCAACATCAGTTCTGGCCTCTGGACCGTGACGTCATCATAGGCGATCAAATCAAGGTCAAGGGTCCGTGGACCCCAGCGCCTCTCTTTGGTGCGGTCGCGCCCGAACTTCTGTTCGATCTTGTGCAGTGTAAACAACAGGGCGTGCGGATCTAGTTGGGTCTCGATCTCGATGCAGGCATTGATAAAATAGGCTTGCTGCTCGTCGCCCCATGGCGGCGTGGCATAATCCGACGAGCGCCCCAGCAGGGCTGCCTGCGCCATGCCGCAGATATCGGCGATCGCCTTTTGAAAGGTGGCGCGTACGTCGCCGACATTACCGCCCAGCGCGATAAGGGCGTCAGCCATGAGACTGAGGTTGCCGCGTGCGGGTCAGGACCACGCCGACATCTTCGAAAATCGCGGCGATCGGAGCGTGCGGCTTGTGGACGGTGACCTTGACGGAGCTGATGCGCAAAAATGCCGCCAGAATGGCGTCGGCTACGGCGCCGGCCGCGCGCTCCAGTAGTTTGTAATTGGCATTTTTGAAGGCTGCGGTCGCTGCCGACACCACATTGGAATAGGACACGGTATCGGCGAGCCGGTCGGTGCGCGAGGAGTCCGACAGGTCGATCGACAGTTCGAGATCAATGACAAAGCGCTGACCGACCTCAGTCTCATGTTCCATGACGCCATGGCGGGCGTGGATGACAACGCCGGTGATGAAGATGATATCGGTCATAGCCTGCCCTTGATCGCCGCAGCCACCCGCAGCGCCTGTACCGTCTCCGCGACGTCATGGGTCCGGATGATGCGCGCGCCGCCTTGGGCCGCCACCACATGCGCTGCAATCGAGCCGCCCAGACGCTGGTTTGGTTCGGACGGAACTACGGTACTGATGAAGCGCTTGCGTGACGCCCCAACCAGCAAAGGCAGCCCGAATTCGCTGAGGTCGCGTAGCCGGGCCAATGCCGTCAGGCTCTGCTCCGGGGTCTTGCCGAAGCCGATGCCCGGATCGAGCACGATATTGCTGCGTGAAACGCCGGCTCTGATGGCGATGTCGAGCGACCGTGTGAAGAAGTCGGCCATATCCTGCATGATGTCGAGATCCGCATCAATGCGGTCGCGGTTGTGCATCACGATCACCGGCAACCCGCGTTCCGCCACGAGCCGGGCCATCCCAGGATCGCGCTGTAGACCCCAGACGTCGTTGACGATGGTTGCACCGGCATCAAGCGCCCAGGCAACGACGGCCGATTTCATGCTGTCGATGGACACGGGAACACCGAGGGCGACAAGCTCGCCAAAGACCGGCCGCAACCGGCTCAGCTCTTCCTCGGCGGCGACCGGCTGGGCGCCATAGGGCCGGGTGGATTCGGCGCCAATGTCGATGATGTCGGCACCCTCGGCGATCATGCGGCGGGCCTGGGCCAGGGCAGGCTCCGGCATGAAAAAACGTCCGCCGTCCGAAAAGGAGTCCGGCGTTACATTCAGAACGCCCATCACGGCCGGATACGGCCGGTCTAATAGCCCCGAAAATACCGCATGATCTGCCGAGGCGGGTCTTGACGTGGTCGCGATCATGCCGTCGCTTTGCGCGGTCCCAGCATGGGAGTCAAGATGCGGCGAGGCTCCGGTTGCGGTGCAGCCCAGCCGCTTCCATCCACCTCAGTAGGTGATCTTGGGCTGAAGTTTGCGGGCTCGCTCGATCAGTTGTTCGACCGATTTTTCCGACGGCAAAATGCGCACGAGTTTGCGTCTGGTATTCACTTCCTTCATGTTCTGCGCCAGGCGTGCCGGATTGCGCAGCGCCAGTTCGCGCACAGTGGTGACGCCGGCGGCGCGCACCAGCCCGACCTTGGCCTTGCCCATTCCGGGGATCCGCATGTAGTCGGACACATTGGCCCATTCGAGCAGTTGTTGTTCGCTGATGCCGGTCTTGGCAGCCAGGGCTTTACGGCCCTTCACGGTCCGGGCCGCTTCAAGCAGCCCATCCGTGGTACGAATCCCCAGCGATTTCAGTTTGGCGGCAGCAAATGATGGCAAGCCATCAATCTCAGAGATCGGATATGTCATGATACTCGTTATGAAAGAAGGTGCTTCAGGCGAACTGGCGCAGGCCCGGCGTCCCCGCGATGATCTCGCCCATTTGATCCGCTCCGATTTTGTCGCGGCCGAACCTGAAAAGTTCACGAGCGATGTCCTGAATCTCGGGCATGCTCAAGCCGAGCGCCATCAGCTTGGTGCCGAGTGCCATCAGGCCACCGCCTATCAACTTTCCGAGACTACCGCTGTTGTCGGAGGCCGAAATCGCTGCTTCCGCTCCCTGGATTTTGTCGATCAAGGCCTGGACTTTATCGGAGGGGCCTTCTTTGCGGAGGAAAGCCAAAATGAGCCCGATCGTCTTTTCAGCGACAGCATTATTGATGCCGGCCTTTTCAGCCAGCCGTCCAATCAATTCGTCCATATTGGCCCGCCCTCAACCGGTTACGTGCCGGTTCCTCGCTTAGACATTGATATTGATCGCGTGCGCCGCGATTTACAAGCGATGTCAGCATTCGGAAGCGCGATTCGGTTTCGATCGCTGGCAAGTGTTGCAGCAATGCAAGAGCCGGCGCGGATTTTGGAAGACAATCCCCGCGACAGGGTGGCTCGCCGCCGCATCCGAAGCGAAGCACACTCCGATCGTTCGACCACATGCAGACATAGCTGACCTGTATTCCATCGAGCGGGCGTTGCGTGGTTTCAATCGGCTCGCAAGATGCAGTATGCTGATGCCAGCCCGCCGGCTGAAACCAACCATGCAGGCGAAGAGACGAGGGCGATGCCACTTTCCGATATCAGAATGTCCGATAGCGACGGGAAAATTTTCATCGGGAAAGGTGAGCAGCCGGCATGGCTGACGCTCGCGCTGGCCAATCGCCATGGCCTGGTTACAGGCGCCACCGGAACCGGCAAAACCGTCTCGTTGCAGGTGATGGCTGAGGGGTTTTCACGTGCCGGGGTGCCGGTATTCGCGGCGGACATCAAGGGAGACCTATCCGGCATCTGCGAAGCGGGCGAGGCCAAGGATTTCATCGTCAAGCGCGCCAGCGATATGGGATTCGCCTTCCAGCCGGACCAGTTTTCGACGGTATTTTGGGACGTGTTCGGCGAGCAGGGGCATCCGGTGCGTGCCACCGTCACCGAGATGGGGCCGTTGTTGATGTCGCGCATGCTCGATCTGAACGACGTGCAGGAAGGCGTGTTGAACGTTGCGTTTCGGGTTGCGGACGATAACGGTCTAACGCTGATCGATATCAAGGATCTCCGTGCACTGCTTGATGCAATTGCCCCGGACACCGGCAAAAAAAGCGCCGATGGCGGAAATGATCCCCTGGCGCCGATCCGAAAGGCGGCGCAAGGGTTCGGCAACGTCACCAGAGCGAGCGTCGGAACCATCCAGCGCCAGCTTCTGGTGCTGGAAAACCAAGGTGGGGCCAGGTTCTTCGGTGAGCCGGCGCTGGCGCTAAAGGATTTCATGCGCACCGACCGCGACGGCCGCGGCATGATCAATATCCTGGTGGCCGACAGGCTGATGCAGAGCCCCCGACTTTACGCTACCTTCCTGCTCTGGTTGCTGTCCGAGCTGTTCGAAGAACTGCCGGAGGCCGGCGATCCACCAAAACCGAAGCTGGTGTTCTTCTTCGACGAGGCGCATCTGCTGTTCAACGACGCGCCCAAGGCGCTGATGGACAAGATCGAGCAGGTCGTGCGGCTGATCCGCTCGAAGGGCGTCGGGGTCTACTTTGTGACTCAGAACCCGGTCGATGTGCCCGACACGGTGCTGTCGCAGCTCGGTAATCGGGTCCAGCATGCGTTGCGCGCCTTTACCCCGCGCGACCAGAAGGCGGTCGCGGCCGCGGCACAGACGTTCCGCCCCAATCCCAAGCTCGACACTGCCCACGCGATCATGGAACTGGGAAAGGGGGAAGCACTGGTGTCTTTTTTGGAAGGAAACGGGACGCCGGCAATGGTCGAGCGTGTCATGATCAGGCCGCCCTCAGGGCGGATCGGACCGATCACGCCAGAGGAGCGCAGGGTGATCATGGACCAGAGCCCGGTGAAGGGCAAATACGATACAGCAGTCGATGCCGAATCCGCCTATGAGTTGCTCCAGAAGCGCGTGGCCGGGAGCGCGGCGGCCGCGAGCGGGCCTTCCGGCGGCGGCGGAATTCTCGGGCAGATCGGCGGCATCGTCGGTACGATTTTCGGCACCAACGTGCCGCGGGGCAAATTATCCACCGGGCAGCTGATCGCGCGAAACGTGACCCGTTCGGTGACCGACAAGGTGGTCGGCGGGGTCGCGGCCGATCTCGGCAAATCGGTTGGCGGCTCGATCGGTGGTTCCGTTGGCCGCGCGCTGGTGCGCGGCGCGCTTGGCGGCCTGTTGCGGCGATAGAAGCGCTCGCCGGCAACTCGCGGCGTTGTTTCCCCTCTGACATTCACGGAAAGGTACGCGTGCTGAAATATCCGTCATTGCGAGCGCCGCTCGATGTTCTTTTCCTGGTCTGCTGCATTGCGCTGACGGCTGATGTTCTCGGTCCGGAAATCTGGGGTAACGGGAAGACAAAGGACTACCCGCTTTGGTATTGGGCCGGGCAGCAGGTGCTGCGGGGCGGGGATCTCTACCCTAGCGACCCCAACGCCCATTTCGCTTTCATTTATCCGCCACTGCCGGCGGTTCTGCTGGCGATCCCCTCTTACTTCGGCAAGATCGCTCTTTATACCTGCCTGTCACTTTTGAACGCGGTAGCCTGGTGGACAACGGCGCAATTATCCAACGCGATGACGGGATCGGGACGGACGCCCGGTCCGTGGCTGTTCGCGCTTCCGGCCTTCGCCACCATCACCTTTGTTTTCGATATGTTCGATCTCGGGCAGCCCAACCTCGTTCTGCTTGCAATCATGCTGTACGGATTCTGGCTGCTGCAGCACCAGCGGCCGTGGATGGCCGGAAGCATGTTCGCGACGGCGGCCGCGCTCAAGGTTTTCCCGGTGGCAGTATTTCCCTATCTGGTCTGGCGACGGCAGTGGGCCGCGACCGCGAGCATGGCGGTCTGGCTGGGGATCTTTCTGATTCTGCTTCCGGCTCCCATTCGCGGATTTCAGCACAATGTTTCCGAGTTGAAGACCTGGTATCAGGGAATGGTTGGATCGAGTTCGGAGCAGGGTTTCGGCCAGCGTGGCGAGCAGAACTGGTCCTGGGTCAACCAATCCATCATCGCCATGACGCATCGGCTGTTGCGTCCAGTCAACTACAACCAGGATGATCCGGCCAAGCCGGCAGCCTACATGAATCTGCTAGATCTCGATTTCAAGAGCGCGAATTGGGCCGTGCTGGCCATATCGCTCATGATCGGACTTGGTTATATCGCGGTGATGCCAGCCCGCTCGCGAACAACACCGCTGTCGAATGCCGAAGAATTGGGTATCCTGTTCTGCCTGATGACGGTGGCATCGCCTTTGGCGCGGCAGTACTATTTTATCTGGCTGTTCTTTCCGATGACCATCCTGATGCACCGCGCGGCCTATGATCCACGAGCTGTCGTTCGGGCCGGTACCTGGGCCACCCTCGGGGTCGCTGGACTGCTGATGTGCCTGTCATTTCCGGTTTTTCCGAATGATCTGCAGGCCTATGGGAACAACCTCGCCGCTACTGCCATGATATCGGGCGGATTGGTCTGGCACATCCTGCATCCGCCGTCGCATGGAATTACTGCCACCATACCCGCGATGGCAGGCGCCACCAAGCCCGACACTTAGGAAGAATTTCCGCTAGCCAGGGAAGATCGAGAATGTCCAACGCACCACAGCTACAAACCGTGCTCGACCGCATCGATGCCGATTTCGATAACAGTCTGGAGCGGCTGTTTGCGCTGTTGCGGATCAAATCGATCTCCGCCGATCCAGCCTTTGCCGGTGATTGCAAGTTAGCCGCAGATCATCTGGCCCGCGACATTGCCACGCTCGGTTTCGAAACCGAAGTCAGGCCGACGGCTGGTCATCCCGCGATCGTCGCCAAGACCAAGGACCAAGGAAATGGCAAGGCAAACGATGGGCCGCGACCGCACGTGCTGTTCTACGGTCACTACGACGTGCAGCCGGTCGATCCGCTCAATCTCTGGCACCGTCCGCCATTCGAGCCGGCCGTCACCACCCATGCCGACGGGCGAAAGATCATCGTCGCGCGCGGCGCCGAGGATGACAAGGGACAACTGATGACTTTCCTCGAAGCCTGCCGGGCCTGGAAATTCGTGGCCGACGCGCTGCCGGTCGAGGTCACCATCGTCATAGAGGGCGAAGAAGAAATCGGATCGAAGAATTTTGTGCCGTTTCTTGAAAGGAACAAGGATGACCTCCAGGCCGATTTCGCCCTGGTCTGCGACACCGGGATGTGGGACCCGAATACGCCGGCTATAACGACGTCTCTGCGCGGCCTTGTCTACGAGGAAGTGAAAATCAAGGCCGCCAACCGCGACTTGCATTCGGGCATCTTCGGCGGCGGCGCCCAGAATCCGATCCGGGTACTGACCCGGATACTCGGCAGCCTGTTCGACGAGGATGGCCGCGTCACCATCCCCGGCTTTTATGACGGCGTCAGGGACGTGCCGCCCGACATCCTGGCACAGTGGGCAAAGCTTAATTTGACGCCGGAAAGCTTTCTCAAGCCGATCGGCCTATCGATCCCCGCCGGCGAGAAGGGCCGATTGCTGATCGAGCAGATTTCGTCGCGGCCGACCTGCGACGTCAATGGTATCGTCGGAGGCTACACAGGCGAAGGTTCAAAGACGGTGATTCCGGCAGAAGCTTCCGCCAAAGTTTCATTCCGCCTGGTGGAGGGGCAGGATCCCGGCGAGATCCGGCGGGCTTTTCGCGACTACGTGATGGCGCGCCTGCCGGGGGATTGCCGAGCCGAATTTGGCGACCATACCAGCGCGCCGGCCATTGCGCTCGACTGGAACATGAAGCCGCTGGCCGCCGCCAAGCGGGCCTTGACCGACGAATGGGGCAAGGAAGCGGTGCTGATTGGGTCGGGCGCCTCGATCCCGATCGTCGCGGATTTCAAGCGCACGCTTGGTCTCGATTCGGTTCTGGTAGGGTTTGGATTGGACGATGACAATATCCATTCGCCCAACGAGAAATATGACCTGAAGAGTTTTCACAAGGGCATTCGGTCGTGGGCCCGGATTCTGGCCGCGCTGGCGGATGCGCCGAGAGGGTAATTCAATTCGCGCTGTCTCAAGGAACCGCGTCAGTCCTTTCCAGCCTGATGCGGCTCTGGGCCCCCCCTCGAGAAATAAAAACGCCGCCCGGAATTGGGCGGCGTTTGGCGTCATAGTGCAGAGGTTGTTCAGTCGAACTTACACCGAATCTTGGAAATTTTCAACTCTTGTAGCCGGCATCGAGCCGATCGAGCTTGCGCAGGAGTGGCGGCCATACCAGGTTGGTCGAGCGCAATTCCGCGCGGTCGGGATTGGAAAACAGCGTTTCGTTCTTGTCGATCACGACCTTCTCGATCGGATAGGCGGTTGGGCCCAGCATGCGGGTGCGTACCTGCATCGTGCAGGCTCGCTCCAGGTGATACATGCGCTCGAAGGCCGAAGCGACGGAACGGCCGACGGTCAGCGTGCCGTGATTGCGCAACAGCATGTGATTCTTGTTGCCGAGATCTTTCTGCAGACGCGGCCGCTCATCGTGATCGAGCGCGACGCCTTCGTAGTCATGATAGGCGAGATCGTGGGTGACGAAATGCGCGGTCTGGTTCATGGGCAGCAGACCCTCCATGCAGCTTGCCACCGCCGTGCCGTCGGGCGTGTGCAGATGAAGCACGCAGCCGGCATCTTCGCGCACCTCATGGATCGCGGAGTGAATAGTGAAGCCGGCCGGGTTGATGCTGTAATCGCTTTTGGTGAGCTGGTTGCCCTCGAGGTCAACCTTGACCAGGCTGGAAGCGGTTATTTCGTCGAACATTAGCCCATAGGGGTTGATCAAAAAATGATGAGCGGGGCCCGGCACGCGCGCGGAGATGTGGGTATCGACCAGATCGTCCCACCCATAGAGTGCAACCAGGCGGTAGCACGCGGCAAGATTGACCCGCTGGTTCCATTCGGCCTCCGTCATATCCGACGGTACTTCCTTCAGGCGGGCTTCCGCTGGCGACATGGTCGGTTCCTCTCACTTTTATGGTCAAGCGCGCGACCAGCCTATCCCTGCGCCAGTCCCGCAGCAAGCGGAGGTCACGGCAAGTATGCCGCTTGGGCTCTCAAGCCTAGGGCGCCGGGATCGCCAGAAGACTGGAAATGCTGCGCCCGCGGATGTCGTAGACCCGCGCGAACACCACGTCATCCCGCTTGATCTCGACCAGGACCGGTGCGATCAGACCCTTGCAGTAGAATTCGCCCAGCGTCATCGCGAAGTCAGCGGCGTGGCTGTCCCAGCCGATCGTGAAGTCCGGACCCAGCGCGACCTGCGCCGGGCGTTGCGGACCGCACACCGCAACCTTCCATTTCCGTCCCCTCGGCGGCACCTCCTGCCGTTGGGCAATCTCCTCGCGCAGGCCATCGGAGGCCTGCTTCAGCGCCAGGCCCCAATAATCGAGCATGTAGCGTTCATCGGCGGTGCGCACCGTGCCCGCGATGTAATTGAAGTGGGCGTACTGGTAGGGGTGCAAACGGATCATCTCGCCGAGCGGCAACAGCAGGCCAAACGAGAAGACGGCGATCGCCGCGGGCTGCCAAGCACGGCGATTTTCCCCGAGCCAATTCATGGCCTGCGAAAAAGCCGTGCCCGCGAGCACCGTCATCGGCGGAATCACAAAAATGAAATGGCGAATGCCGTTGTAGAGCGCCGGGCGCTTCAGCATCGCAATCGCGAGTGGCAGCGTCGCTGCAAGCGTCAACATCAACAAGATGGTCTTGCGGCGAGCCGAAACGTCGCGGCGCGGCAGCGCGACGAACGCGCCGACCACGCCGGCGATCGTCAGGGCGAGCAGCACTTCGGGTAGCTGAAGTGCAAACAGCGTCGGCAGATACGACCAGGGCATATCCGGCACCGACACCAGCGCGCCATCAAACATCTCCTTCCAGGGCTTCTCGAAGAAGTGCGAGAAGTAAGTCAGCGCCCGAAAGGGATTGCCAGGCTGCAAGATCGACCACGGCCAGATCAGCCCCATCACGAGGTAACCTAGGATCAGGCCGGGCATCAGCATATACAGAACATGCGTGAAGCGTCGCACGGCTTGCGGTGTGCCTTGGGTGTCAAATTCCCGCAGAAGCAACGGCACGAACCCGATCAAGGCATAGACCAGCGCAAGCCCGCCCAGAATGCGAGAACCGATCGACAGGCCGGCGCCCAGGCCGACGATCAGAATAGTCCGTGGCGAAGGCTGTGGGTATTCTTCGGCGAGGCGCACCAGGCCAAGCATCAGGATCACCATCGCCACGGCGAACGGCGCGTCCTTGGGATTCATGAACATATGCCCGTAATAAGTGGGGCACAGCGCCAGCAGCAGCAGTGTCGCCAGACCGGCCAGCGGGCCGCCGACGCGCCGGCCCAACCGCCAGGTCACCACAAGGCCAATCATACCGACGGCGGCGCCGAGCAGGCGGCGGGTCTCGAACAGTTCGAGCGGGATGACTTTATGCAGCAGCGCTGCCGCCATGTCGAAGCCGCCGCCATACATATAGAGATTGGCAAAGGACAATGCGCCGGTATCCTCGAAACCGGAACCATACATCCGCAGCAGCAGATCGGCGTATTGAGCGTGGGTGTAATCGTCCCAACCCAACCCGTAATCGCGGAATGTCAGGCTGGCGATGATAGCGATGACGACCAGCGCCAGGATGGCCAGATCGTCACAGGTCTGCTCCACCGAGCGCCTCGCAGGCGTGTCGATGGCCGAGGTCGTTATAGATGACATGATTATTGGTAACCCGGAATCCCCTGCGGCCCAGCTGGCGCTTTGAGCCCTGATGTCCCATTATTCGTATAGCGCAGTTGCCTTGCCAAGTAATTGGGAATTGTGCCCTAATTCTTAGTTTACGGTGCAATGCACTAGCGGCGGTGCAAAGCCATTAGACCTCCTCATGACCTCGGTGGAACTGAAATTCCTGATATTTTCCTTTTTAGCGGGCAGGGAGCTTCCGCCGGAACCGTTGCCACAATTGCCGGTTGGCGGTGAGCACAATATGACGGTATTGTGGAGCAAGGGGGCTAGCACGCCAATTGCGGGGGGCCTGAGGGTAGTTCAATGGTGGCTGTGTTGTGGATCGCCGGGGTTGCCTTGGTCTCGGCGGGTCTCGTTGCGATCGGTTACGGAATACCGGTAAAGGAGTTTAGCTTCGGCAATACATTGATCTTCAGCGGCACCATCGTGGCGTGCACCGGATTGATGCTGCTGGCTCTTTGGATGGTAGTACGGGAGCTGAAGGGGATTGCTCGACAGTTTGTGGCGGGTATCGCCAGGCAATCACGCGCGGTACCGTCTTTGGACGATGGCGGACTTTTCGGCGGTGACCTGCCGGCGCCGGAGAACGCCGGCAAGGGAAACCCCAAACAGTCGTCTGGGTCGCTACCCTGGCAGGATGAGACCGCGCCGCTGCGGGATCGCGGGCACCAAAGCCCACCGGCCGCGCCAGAAATCTCCGAAGCCGCGCCAGCAGAGAATCCGCGTCGCAGTCTGCTGTTTTCCTCCTCATCGCGGAAGGAGCGCGAACGAGCGCCGGGGCGGCCTTCCGAATTTTCCACAGCGGATCTCCGCACTCCGCCGCCCAATTCGTCGTCTGCCGGCTCGGCTGAACCGCCGCCCGGATCGTTCGAAGACGCATGGCCCAAGCCGGAACGATCGCGCGTGCCCGAGCCGCCGCCGCGCCGCGGCGGCCGACCGCCATCAAGATTTGGCGCTGCCAGCGCCGGCGCGGCCGGGCCAGCGGCTGAGCGAAACAACGATCGGCCAGCGGTAACGGTTCTCAAATCAGGCATCGTCGACGGTATGGCCTACTCGCTCTATTCCGACGGCTCGATTGAGGCTCAAATGCCCGAGGGCTTGATGCGATTTGCCTCGATTGACGAGCTGCGCGCACATCTTGACCAGCGGTTTTAAGCGAGCTGTACTTCCGCCGACTTGCCTTGAAAAATGTCACTGTTCTTGTCACGTCGACAGTAATCCGTTCATATTCGCCAAGTAGTGCAAGGTTCCGAAAGCGTATCGGCACGGCGGGATACTATCCGGTCCGCCTAGCCCGGAGCGATTTCGGTGTTCGAAAGGTTCAGGCCATGACGGAAGGCGCCGGCAAAAGTTTCATCGATCTGACCGCGAATATCGTGTCGGCCTATCTCAGCCACAACGCGACGCCGGCCTCTGAAATTCCAGCCTTGATCAACCAGATCCATTCAGCCTTGCTGCGGGTTTCGACCGGCCGTCCTGAAATCCCTGCGGAACCGGTCAGACCCGCAGTTCCCTTGAAAAAATCAATCGCCCCGGACTATCTGGTATGCCTTGAGGACGGCAAGCGCTTCAAATCGCTCAAGCGACATCTACGCACGCAATACAACATGACTCCGGAACAATACCGGGACAAGTGGGGTCTTCCGGCCGATTATCCGATGGTCGCGCCCAACTACGCGGTGGCCCGCTCGCAACTCGCCAAAAAGATGGGGCTCGGCCAGCAACGTCGGCGACGCAAATAGGCCATCCAGGGCAATCCGATATTCAGGAGGCAATAGCGAGCGCCTGGCGGGCATCGGAGCGAATACGTTCGACCATCGCGCGCAGTCCGTTGGAGCGCTGCGGCGTCAGATGCTCGCGAAATCCGAGTTCGTCGAAAACGGCCAGCGCGTTGATGGCGAGAATGTCCCGAGGCGTATGTCCGGAATACAGTGTCAGCAGAATCGCAATCAGTCCACGCACGATATGCGCATCGCTATCGCCGCGATAATTCAGGCGCGGCGCGGCATCGTTGCCGCGATCGATCTGCCTGGACAGCCAAACCTGGCTGGCGCAGCCCTGCACCTTGTTGGCCGCGGAATGTTCGGCCTCCGGCATCGGCTCCAGCGTGCGGCCCAGTTCGATGACATACCGATAACGGTCGTCCCACTCGTCCAGCAGCGCGAAATTATCCCTGATTTCGTCGATCGTCATTTGGTCCCGCATTCAGCCCCGAGGTCATATATAGGGTGAACTGCGATTGAAAGCGATATGGCGGACCAAATTGAGACGTTCTACGCCTCTGTTGTCGTTATGGCGCGGGACGCCATTCGATGAGCAGATCGTCCGGCGTCAAGGTGTCGCGCGGCGCTCCCGCATCTGCAATCTCGTTGTTCCCGATCGAGCCGGTATGGTCGGGTGAGCGCTTGTCGGTGATGATCTGATACAGCTTGCGGGCACCATCCTGGGCGCGTTGCCCGATGACGGTGGCGGCCTGGCCGCCCACCTGGCACGCCGCCGGCTGGCGCTTGCAGAACTGGCTGAAGTCCGACACCGTCGCTGTCGCGGCCGACACGGCCTCCGATGCCCGCAACTGCGGCAGCTTCTCGGCTTCCGGCGTCCTCTCCCTGGGCAACAGCACGAGCACCAGCCCGAGCCAGAATGCCATGCGCAGCAGAAAAAACATCTCGCGGTCGTTTCTTTTGGTTTCGTCGCGGTCGATTTAGTAATTCGTCGTGACTATCAGCCGTCGATAAATTGCAAGTGTTTGTAATATGCTTACATCGTGGAAAATCAGCGAAAAATCCGATCGATTGGAGATGACGTAAATTTTTGATTGATAGCTGGCGAATCCTGCGCGGGAGCGCGTCCACCATTTCGAAACCATAGTCGGCCGAATTCGGAAACCGGATGTTCACCATCTCAGCGAATGCGCCGGCTCTAGGCGTTTGGAAACCCCTCGAACACGCGGTCTTCGAGGTCAAGTGGGGCGACCTTTAGCGTTCGCTTAATTCCGCTCTGCCACCGTTGGGCCAACGATGAGGCGGCGTTCCGGCGCGTCTGTTCGTTGAGTAAGCTGAAGCGCGAAAGCCGTGCCCGTTTGAGTATCATCCGCGATTGTCTCGATGCGTTGCTGCATCCGTCGGCCCGATATGACGCGCTCACGCGCGCGCGCCATCGTGCTTTCATGGCGCCGCGGCTTTTTGGAAGCCTGGCGGCACTCGCGGCCTTCCCGGTCTATCTGGCGCTGCGCGGCGCGCCCACGGGCCTTGAGGTCGCGGCCTTCGCCTGGCTGATGGCCCCCATTCTGCTGTCGTGGTTCCTGTCACGCACCGGCCGCTACGAAGGCGCGCATGTGCTGTCGTCGCTGGCCCTGGCCGGTCTCATCATGACGCTGGCGATGACCACCGGCGGTATCTTGTCCTTCGCCACGATCTGGCTTGTCGTCGTCCCGCTTGAGTCGGCGTTGTCAGCTTCGCGTCGCGTGGTTGCATTCGCATCCGCGCTGGCGCTTGCATGCGTCGCGTTTTTGGTCCTGCTTAGTCATCTTGACTTGTTGCCGGTGCCGGAGACCGACACGACACTGCGAGGCATGCTGATGGCGTTCGGAGCAGCGTCGGCGACGCTGTATGCCGCCGGACTGGCGTTCAGTGCCGAATCGCTGGCGCGGACCTCGGTCGGGCTACTCTACGTCGAGGAGGACCGCTATCGCTTGCTGGCACGAAACATGAGCGACGTGATTTCCCGGCATCGCCGCGACGGCGCCGTGCAGTTCATTTCGCCGGCGGTGGAGACCATGCTGGGAACGTCGGTGGCGCGGCTCGTTGGGCACGGTCTGTTTGACCGCGTCCACGTCGCTGACCGTCCGGCCTATCTCACCGCGCTTTCGGATGCCGCGCACGGCGGCGAGGCGCGCAGCGTCGAATTCCGCCTCCGGCGTGAGACCCCCCGCTGCGAGCGGGGGCAGCCCAATCCAGTCGATTTTATCTGGGTCGAAATGCGCTGCCGGCCGCTCGATCAGGCCTCGCAGGCTCCAGCGTCCGAAGCCGAGGTCGTCGCCGTAATGCGCGACGTCACTGACCGGAAAATCCAGGAACAGGCGCTTGATCTGGCTCGCGCCGCCGCGGAGCAGGCGGATGCGGCCAAGACCCGCTTCCTAGCCACTGTGAGCCACGAGTTGCGCACGCCGCTGAATGCTATTATCGGTTTTTCCGAAATGATTGTTCAGGAAGACGCCTTGATGCTGGATGCGGCGCGGCGCAAAGAATATGCGCGGCTGATCAACGACTCCGGTCAGCATCTGCTGTCGGTGGTCAACGGTATCCTTGATATGTCCAAGATGGAGTCCGGTAGTTTCGAAATCGCGCCGGAGCCGTTCGCGCCGCGCGTCGTGCTGCTCGGTTGCTGCAACCTGCTGGCATTGAAGGCGCGGGAAAACAACATCGACCTCGTGACCCGTGTGCCAGAGGATTTGCCGATCATGACCGGCGATCCGCGCGCGTTCAAGCAAATCGTACTGAACCTCGTTTCCAATGCCATCAAGTTCAGCGAGCGTGGCGGCAGGGTTACGATTTCCGCTGTTATCGAGGGATCGCGGCTGGTGCTGGGCGTCGCCGACACAGGAGTCGGCATCGCGGCCGATGATCTCAAGCGGATCGGCGATCCGTTCTTCCAAGCCGGCAAAACCTATCAGCGGCGCCACGAAGGCACCGGCCTCGGGTTGTCGATCGTCAAAAGCCTGGTCAGCCTGCATTCCGGTGAGATAACGGTTCAAAGCAAGATTGGCGAAGGTACCACCGTGACCGTCGAATTGCCGCTGGCGTTCTCGCCGCCGGCGCTCAAATCTTCAAGTAATATCGCGACACTTGCTCCGGCATCGCGATCTCAAACCCAGGGCCAGGCCCGTCAGGTGAAGAAGAGTGCCTAGAAAGATTGCTGGGGAGAATGAACTGCGGCGCCGCCGCCGAGGCGCCGATGCGGCTGCGGTCGAGGCGGCTGCCGAGCGTGGCTTGGCCATGCGCATTTTACTTCACAGCCCGAAGGACATGGTAGCGGGCGCGCTGGCATTCGCGGCGGTCAGCGCCATCGTCGCCAATGCGCTGTTTCTGCAGGCGGGACGCCATCCTTCGCCGATGTTCGGCCCGGTTGTCGTGCCGCCAGCGGCGGCGTCAATACCCTCCAGCCTGTTGCCGCGTCCGCGCCCGGTTGAAGCCGACCTTGCGCCTTCCGAATCCAAATCTTCGGAATTGAAGCCTGCCGAAATGAAGACTGTCGATCCCATGACCAATTTGGTCAGGGCGACCAGTATTCCCTCGGTTGCGGCCGCCTCCACGGCGCGACCGCCGGCACCGATCCCGGCACCATCCCGAACCGATGCCATCCCCAGTGCGGGCTCACGCCGCATTGCCTCGGTGCAGCGGGCGCTGACCGAATATGGTTATGGGCAGTTGAAAGCAACCGGCACCGTCGGTTCAGACACCCAGGCCGCGATCTCAAAATTCGAGCGCGAGCGCAAGCTGCCGATCACCGGACAGGTGTCCGACCGCCTGGTGCGCGAACTCAACGCGATGATAGGTCACCCGGTCGATTAGACGACCAATCGGAATGCCTTGGCAAAGGGATTGAAAGATCAGTTTCCTTTGGTGCCGATGCGAATTGCATCGTTGCGCAATGCTCCTCTGGACAAGGTTGAACCTGGAAAAGCGCGCGCTTAGAACTCGGGGACCTCCCTCTGGCTTCGACCTTGGCGTTGGCCTATCGTCGACCCCATGAGATTGAAATCGAGCATATGGGTGGCGGCCTATTTGCGCCGATGCCAGACCGAAGGTATCTTTGGCGCCGTGCGTCGGCGCGGCGCCGAGGAGGCGGGCGCGGTGTTGGTCAAGGTGGCGCTGCTCGATGGCCAAGCGATGCTTTACGTTCCGGCGCCACAAACGGTCTATGACGATAGCCGGCCGATCGAGCGTATTTTCACGCCGACGTCGCCCCAGCCGGTACCGGAAGCGAATGTGGAGGAGCGCCTGGCCAGGGAAATCCGGTTCGATCCGGATGCCTGGATCGTCGAGACTGAAGATAAGGCAGGCCGGCATTTCCTCGATCTGGCGCTGGCCTGAGGCCTATTCCACGAGGGAGGCGTGCGAAAACCGACGAACGGGCGGACGTTGATTGCTGTCACGATAGATGTAATGCGCTAGCGTCCTGGTCCTTTTGAGCCCTTGCGTGGGAGGATGGCCCCGGTGCCAGGTGCGTGTGCGGTTTGGCGGGATTGCGCGGGCGCTGCGCGCTCGCGATGGCGCTCGTCGTTGTAAAGCGTTGGGCGGTATTTGGCGCGGGTCGCCGCCAGCGTTGAGCCGCGCCAAGCGGCCAGCATGATCAAGGCGGACCGTTCGCTCAGTCTGTCGAATAGCCGCGACAGCCGGTACACCTGATGTACCGAGGATCCGAAATCGGGCTTAAGAAACAGCAAAACTCGCTGGAAAGCCGGGCTCGGCATATTCAGCGCCCGGGCCGCGCAGGCCAGCGGTTCGCCACCGGGATCGTCGATGATCTGCGTGGCAACCCGTGTCGGCAATATCAGGGCCTCGCCAAGTTCGAGCGTGAAGTTTTGCACGTCGGCGGCGAACGCGGCCATCTCCAGGGTCTCGATCGCGCGAGCTGCGCGAGCTGCAGGTATCCGTGCCGATGCCTTCAGAGGGGTTTCCTGAAGATTCTGAAGGATCAGCGCGCGTTCGTCGGCGCTGGCACGGAAAAACATCTGGCTGATTTCGGCGGCATCCTGCGGCTGCATCGACAGGCTGGATCCCATACGCAACTGCGCATCGCTCAAGGGCTTAGGTGAGCGGCGAAGTCGCCGGGGCGGAGGGAGCCTCGTGCGGAACCCGCTGATCCGGACGGTAGGGTTGCAAGCCCAGTCGCCTCAGCACTTCGGCTGGCGTGCCCGGATAGATCGCAAGCCGCCCCCGCACCGCTGCGCGCGTCGCATCGTCGACATGATCGATCAGGCGAGAGGTCAATTCAATAAACTGCCGCTCCTCTTCGCTGCTGTGCACGGAGGCCTGAACGTACAGATCGGTCAGAACGCGCAGCAAAGTAGGGCGGATATCGACACCCTCGCGGCGCGAGAGCGTCATCAAGCCGTCGAATCCTGGAAACAGCGGAGATGTGGTCATGTCTGGGTACGCAACTGTGTAGAACTCGCGCCAGGATAGGTCGGGTGCTTTAACAGCACGTTAAGGAAAACAACTGGTAAAGGGCGCCACGGCATCAGGCTCTGAGGAGCCGCAATGGCGGCGGCGCAACGCCGGTTCGAAATCGGAGCATGGTTCGCCAAATTAAGATGCCGTTAACCACGTCCTGATCTTAATGAAACAGTTGCCGGCCGGGTCGGTTCGGAGCGGCAGCAGGGGACTGGCTAGACATGGGCACTATCATTGAATTTCCAGCGGATACCGCGTCGCGGCGGCTGGGGTCAGTCATGAACAGCACCTCGCGCGAAGGCATGGGAACCATTCTGATTCTTCCTGTCATTCGGATCGAGCGCGATCCCGATGAAACCAGCGATGGCAGAGGGCCGGAACAAGGGGCCGCGCCGGGGCGGCGCCGGCGCCGGCGCTGACATCGGACGTTTCGCCATGCCGGAGACGTATTTTCCAATCCGGAGTCGCCGGCAGATGACGGGTTCCGCCTTGGGCCTGATTCTGATCAGCGTGGCAGTCGGCGGCTGCAGCGGCGGTGATCTCGGCCGAACCCGCTCGGATTTCCTCAACGACGACATGCATCGCTGGATCGGCGGCGAGGCGACATCCAGCGTCGGGCTGTCCTCTTCGCAATTTCAGCTCACCGACAACGAAAGGCTGCTTCGCGACCTGGCTTATCCGCTGATCGAGCCACCGCATTCGCGGCCGGCCTGGCGCAGCGTGTTCGGCGATTACATCTCGCAGCCTTCACCATGGCGGCAGGCGCCGGCCTTCGATCGCACCGCCTACGGTCGCGCTTTGATCGACGAGCCGCACCGCTCACATTCGTCACGCTATGCGCAATTGATGGACGATGTGCGCGATGACATCAGCCGCTTCGAGCCGTTCTTCGCCTCCGCCGTGCGCGTGATCGATCTCGATCGCAAGCGCAGCGCCAGCTTGCCGCACATTTCAGATTTGTCGCCGCGCGAGCGCAGCGATGCGGTCGCCCGCATGCAGGAGAACAGCCTGATCGTACAGTGGGTGCAACAATGCCTGGAACGGAGGATCTCCTCTTACCGCTGGGCGCTGGAGCGTCTGGTGATCCAGGCGCCCGATGGCATGGCCGCCGACGCCGACCGGTTGATTGGGGAGCTCGCCGCGCAGACCGCGAACCCACCGGTTGCGGCGCAGCCTGTGATCGGCCAGGCGCCGAGCGCGCGGAGCTGAAAAAGCGATTTAGATCTGATGGCCGCGCGTCCTTCAAGTCGCCTTCGGAAGTGTTGCAGAGGCGGCGGCAAGGGGACCTCGAACGGGAATGCGGAGCCTTTTCGCCGGTCAGTTGGCCGCCTGAAGCTTGCGTCGCGTTGTCAAAGCTTTTCCGAAGCTGATCGCCGGCGCCTCGATGAGCCGCCACGATAAATAGGCCGCCGGCGTCGTTATTAGGATCGCGGCAACGGTCATGCAAACGACTATCAACGTTATCGGCACGCCCAAAGCGCCAAGCACTTGGGGATCGAAGGCGCGAAAGGCAACCGCGATGCCCAGCGGGTGCATCAAATAGAAGCTGTATGAAATGCGTCCGTAAAACCGTGCCAGTTTAGCATCGAGCGGCTCAAACAAGGCCATTGCCGGACGGTAGGCAATCAACGCGATGAGCGTGGCCGCGCTGGCGCATTCAATCATTAAAATCAGCGCGCTCTGTGTTCTTGTGCCGCAGAAACAGAACGCCGCGATGGCTATGATGGCCGAAGTCAGGGGATAACGATCGAGCGGCGACAGAAGACGGCCGCGAACATGGATCAGCACTCCAACGACGAATGCATACAGAGGGGCTAGATTTGTGAAGCCCCCCATTAGATGAACGTATGGTCCCCAAGACGATAGTCCAACAAGAATAGCAGTCAGGAGCCAAAGTGGCTTCTCTCCATTCCGTCGAACTATCCAGGCGCTTAGCAGTATCAACGGCGTTGCGGCGCATTCAACGGTCATCGACCACATCACGCCGTTGATGTCGCTTTTGATCATCAATAGGTTCAGAATCACGTTGGCGGGCGTGAAGGATGCTTCGTAGCCCACGAAAAACCCGGACTGCCAATGCAGCAGCGTCAGCAGCGCCACCACGACCATCGCCGCCGGAAATAACCGAAAGAGGCGGTTGTTCAGAAATCGAAACGGGTCCGAATTGGAATCGAGAGAGCGCGCAAGAACAAACCCGCTCAAGACGAAAAAAATGACGACAGCGCCGGTCCCGTTGAAAACACCACCCAGCAATCGGTACGAGAGCCCGTCGAGCCAGCCCAAGGACGGCATCGCCGATATCTGGCCGTGAACGTGATAGCCCACCACGGCGAGCGCAGCGATGCCACGCAATGATTCAATACGCGGAATAAAGCCCAACCGCCTCACTGACCAGCCACCATTGTTCACCGCAGTCCCCCCAAGGCGCGAACGCGATCAGCGCTTGCCCAACGGCGCTTCCGCCTGTTTCGCCGGTATGTCAGCCTGCACTTTGCAACTCGCGGCGGCGAGCGATGCCTGGGCCTGAGGCATCAGACCCGGCTCGGGCGCCAGCGCCTTCATCAGGATCAGGCCAGTGGCAGTTGGCGAGTCGATGATCAGTCGGTCGGCGGCCGTCACGTCCTCGTCTTCTGGCAGTGCCGCGTGTTGGGCTTCGGTCATCAGATCGAGTTCGATCACCTTGCGTCCGGCGGAACGGTCATTGATGGCATAATAGGCGACGTCGTTGCGGGTGTAGAATGACACCGAGGTATAGGCTTGGCTGACGGGAACCGCCAATTTGATCGGCCCGTCGGAGAGATCGTAGCGGCAGATCGCCTGCGCGAATGCCGGGTCCATGAACGGCATCGTCGCGTTGTCCGGACTCGCCAGCGGTAACGGTGTAACCGCATTCAGCTTGGTCATTGGCGTCAGCCGCGAATAGGCGTCATTGGTCGCAATCCGCGGCAGCGCCAGAACGCTGACCAGGTGCACGACGCCGCCCAGTAGCACGCCCGCGATGATCGTAAAAAGCAAGCGGATCATGGGCACCCCACCGTCACAATGGAAGGCATCGGCGCATCGCGCTGGGTACGTGTCGCGACGCCCACCGGGGTGTCGTAGAGGCGAAACATCAGTGCATAACGCTCGATTCCCGCGGTCGGTAGCCAGTTTCCGGCGCGCGCGCGCGACGCCACCCGTATTTCAAAAGCGCCGTCCGCGCCCCGGACGATCTCGTGGCTGGTGAAGCCATAGCGTTGCAGAGAATTCGCAACCAGGTGCCCCTTCTGGTCGTAAAGCGTCAAGGTCCAGAATCGTGCCGCCGGTGTAACGCCGCTCACAACCACATCGCAGCGTCCGTCGAGCGGCCGCTTGCGGTCGTCGGTTGTGGCCGAGAAGGCCACGCCATCGCCGGTGCCGACCGGGAGTTCGCCGCTGCGCGCAATTGAGGCGCGCGAATATGGGTCGACATCGGAGGTGCCGGTCTTGGGCCGGGCAGTCCAGGCCCCGATCGTCAGGGTGCCGAGATCGGTGCCGCGCGTCGCCGTGATCCAGGTCGCGCCAAGGCCGACGGCGGTGGCTAGCAGCAGCGCCAGCAAGGTGATGAAGATCAGCCGCACGGGCCAACGCTCCGGTTCCGGAGTTGACGAATGTCACCGCCGCCCTCTGCAGTTGAAATCAAAGGAACGCTGGCAACTCGATTGTTTTCGGTACGTTTTTGAATATTGAGGTTCCCAACATCACTCGCGGCGGAACTTCAAGCCCACCGCACTAGTTCTTGCGTGGCTCCGCTATCACCGCACCGTCGGGCGTTGCCGCTGCGAAACTGTCCGGGAACGCAGCCGAGCTGGACGACAACGGCTTCACGGGTTTTGTCGGATCGCCCCCGGTTTTGGCGGCGTCGTCGAGCATCTTTTCCACCTGTACCAGGATATCGGCGCCGCGCCGGGTGAGGATTGGCGGCGGCCCCGGCTTGATATCCGGCGGCTTCGCAGCACCGTTGGCTGCGACCGTCGGGGCGGCAGCAGGCAATTTCGTGCCGGCCCCGACACCCGGGAGTTCCTTGATCTCCACGCCTTGATGCGCCGCCAGCATGATTTCGTGCCAAGTCTGCGCCGGCAGCGAGCCACCGGTCATGCGGTTGGTTGGCGAATAGTCGTCATTGCCGTACCACACCGCACAGGTGAAATTGCCGGTATATCCAACGAACCAGGCGTCGCGGTAGGCGTTGGTTGTGCCGGTCTTGCCGGCGGTCGGAATACCGTCAAGCGCGGCACGCCGAGCGGTACCTTCGCTGACGACATGGCTCATCATGCCCGCCATATCAGAAGCGACCGATGCCGGTATGGCCTGCACGGGCTTCTTGCCATCGCGGTCGAAGCGCCAGACCAGATCACCGGCGCCTGTGCGAACTTCAAGCACCGCATGAGGTGTGACCGATTTGCCCTTGTTGGGGAAGGTCGCATAGGCCACGGCATGCTCGAGCACGGTGACTTCGTCGGCGCCGATCGGCAGCGATGGCGTGTCCGGCAGCGGCGCCGTGATGCCGAAGCGGCGGGCGACCTCCACGATCTTGGCGCGACCAACTTTGGCCGGATTGGGCGATTTACCGCCAAGAGCAATTGACAGCTTGACCGGCACGACGTTGATCGAGCGGGTGATCGCCTGGGTCAGCGTGACCGCACCGGAATAAGAGTGGCCGTAATTCTGCGGACACCAGTTGCCGATACAGACCGGGCCGTCGACCACGATCGAATTAGGCGTGAAGCCGTTCATCAGGGCGGTGGTATAAACGTAAGGCTTGAACGATGAGCCGGGCTGTCGATAGGCGTCGGTGGCGCGGTTGAATTGGCTGGCGCCGTAGTCGCGGCCGCCGACCATCGCACGGACGCCGCCGTCAAGATCGGCGACCACGGTAGCGGCTTGGGTGGCGTGGTAGTCGCGGCCAAACTGGCGCAGCTGGTTTTCGATGGCTTCTTCGGCGGCCCGCTGCACGTTCATGTCGATCGCGGTGCGGACCACGAAAACGCGTTCATTGTAGGATTTCGGAAAGGTATCGACCAGCCGGCGCATCTCGTCGAACGCCCAGTCCAGATAATAGTTCGGTGAATTTTCGTCGCGGCGGTCGACCGCCGTGGCCGGATTTCGCCGCGCGCCAAACACCTGGCCTTCGGTCATGAAGCCGGCGTCGACCAGATTGTCCAGCACCACGTTGGCGCGGGCGCGCGCCGCCGGCAGGTTGATGTGCGGCGCGTATTTGGTGGGCGCCTTGAACAGCCCGGCCAGCATTGCGGCCTCCGCGAGATTGACGTCCCGGACCGACTTGTTGAAATAGAAATGCGCGGCGCCATCGACGCCGAAGGTTCCGCCGCCCATGTAGGCGCGGTCGAGATAAAGTTTCAGGATTTCGTTCTTGGAGAGCCGGGTCTCCAGCCAGATCGCAAGAAATGCCTCGTTGATCTTGCGCTCAATGGTGCGTTCATTGCTTAGAAACAGGTTTTTTGCCAGCTGTTGGGTGATCGACGAACCGCCCTGTCTTACGCCGCCAGCCTCCGCGTTGGTGATCAGCGCGCGAAAGGTACCGGCGACGTCGATGCCGAAATGATCGTAGAAACGGCGGTCTTCGGTGGCCAGCGTCGCCTTGATCAGATTGTCCGGAAAATCCTCCAGCGGTATGGAATCATTGTGCTTGATGCCGCGGCTTCCGATCGGATTGCCGTAGCGGTCGAGGAACGTCACCGCGAGATCGGATTTCTTGAGCCAGTCGTCGTCGGCGGTCTGGCGGAAGGCCGGCACGGCGAGCGCCAGCAGCAGGACCAGGCCGGCGAGCCCGATGGTGGCGGCCTCCGCCAGCGGTTCGATAATGACCCAGCGCTTCCAGCCCCCGACATAGAAACGATCCATGAAGGTCGAGAACCGCTCGTACAGTTCACGCGCGCCGACCCCGGTCGAGAACAAGGTCGAATCGATGCGCGCATCGAAATCCAGCATCCAGTGCCGGATTTTCAGTCTTCCATTGCGGTGGTACGATCTGGCGCACCGGAGCCTTTGGTCAGTTCGTAAGCGCTCGAGCGGCCCGGCTGGGCACGATCGAGACGTCTTGCGGGAATGTTGCGGCAAACCCAAGGCGCTTTTGCGCCATTGGGGACTCTGGCCCGAGTTCTAACTGAGCGGAGACCACAAACCAATGGTGCTGCTAGGATTTTGAACAGCAGGCCTAATGCCGTACCGGCTTTTATGGGCGCCACTTGCGGCGAGGCCGCTGAGGCCCCAAAAAGGGCTCTAAGCCTCCGCCGCCTCGGAATTGTGTTAGGAACCCATGCCCGCGCAGCCCAAGCCGTCCTCGCCCCAGGAGGGATTCTTCTGGAAAACCAAGACTTTGGAGGAGATGTCCGAAGTCGAATGGGAAAGCCTTTGCGACGGCTGCGCACGCTGCTGTCTGGAAAAGCTTGAGGACGAGGATACCGGCAAGATCTATTTCACCCACATTTCCTGCAAGCTCCTGGACGCCGGTCTGTGCGCCTGCAAGGACTATTCAAATCGGACCGAAAAGGTTTCGGACTGCGTCCGGCTGACGCCGGACAACGTGCGCACCCTGAACTGGCTGCCGCCGAGTTGCGCCTACAAGCTCGTGGCCGAGGGCCGCGACCTTTATTGGTGGCATCCCTTGATTTCGGGGAATCCGAATACGGTTCACGAAGCTGGCGTCTCGGTTCGCG
This sequence comes from uncultured Alphaproteobacteria bacterium, assembly GCA_963736075.1. Lineage (GTDB taxonomy): Bacteria > Pseudomonadota > Alphaproteobacteria > Rhizobiales > Xanthobacteraceae > Bradyrhizobium. The sequence continues at coordinate 480,268 of CAVTNW010000043.1, forward strand.
GGCGGGTGCAGGGAACCGAGAACGAGATCGCGGATGCCGACCTAGAAGATCACATCGTGCAGTGGCCGGCGCTGTTGCCGAAGCGGGCGCGCCTCAAAAAGAGGCCGCAAAGCTGATCACGCGATCGCGATGATGGCTACATGGGAGGCACCCATGCGTGCAACTTGCCGCCAAGGCTGGCATTTTGGTTTATACACTGAATGTTCAATCAGCCATTCTTTGCAGTCTGGCGTCGCGCTAACACTCGATACATCCCGATGAACAAGTTCGAACGGCACAGCCGTCAACCGGCCGAGCAACAGACATTGCCCAAAACGATCGCCGCCGAGCTGCCGGGTCTGCCGGCTGAGGTTATCGACGTAGCAGATGCGCCGCCGATTGCGCCGCGTGCGCCGCTGACCGAGCGCGAGGTTCGCACCCTCCTGATGAGCCTGATGTTGACAATGTTCCTGGCCGCCCTCGACCAGACCATCGTCGCCACCGCGCTGCCGACCATTGGTCAACAATTCCGCAATGTCTCCAGCCTGTCGTGGGTTGTCACCGCCTATCTTCTGGCTTCGACCGCCGTGGCGCCGGTCTTCGGCTCGCTCAGCGACATCTATGGGCGTCGCGCCACGATCATCTCCGCCCTTAGCCTGTTCATCGCGGGTTCGTTGGTGTGTGCGCTGGCACCGAACATGACGGTCCTGATCATGGGGCGCGGCCTGCAAGGCCTCGGCGGTGGCGGCATTCTACCGATCGTGCAAACCATAATATCAGACATCGTCACGCCGCGCGAGCGCGGCAAGTACCAGGCTTATTTCAGCGGCGTATGGACCGCGGCGGGGATCGGCGGCCCGATCCTCGGCGGCATTTTTGCTGAGCATTTGCACTGGTCGATGATCTTCTGGATCAACCTGCCGCTCGGGCTTGCATCGCTGGCGCTGCTGGTGCCCAAGATGGGCAAGATCCCGGCGTTTCACAGAAGACGCAGGGTCGACTGGCTCGGCGGCACGCTGCTGATGGCCTCCGCCGTCATCTTCATGCTGGTGCTGACGTGGGGAGGCAACCGCTATCTCTGGCTGTCGCCCACGATCACGGCGATGATCGCCGCGGCCGTCCTGCTCGCCTGCGCTTTCGTGTGGCATGCCCGCTTTGCGGAAGAGCCGTTCCTGCCGCTCCCGCTTTTGGGGGGAACGGTCGTGCCTTATGCGACGGTTGCCGGCGGTTGTGCGATGGGCGCGATGATCGGACTGATCGTCAATCTGCCGCTGTACTACGAGGTTGTCTATCGCCTCAGCGCCAGCGAAAGCGGGCTGGCCCTGATTCCGCTGGCCGCTGTTACAACGATCGGCGCCGCCATCGCCGGCCGCACCATGGCGCGAGCCCGGCACTACAAGTGGGTCGCGACCACAGGCACCGCTTGCGCGGCGCTGGCGGCACTGGCAATGACGCTATTCACGCTGCTGCCGCTCTGGGCGCTGCTGGTACTGCTATCGCTGTTCGCGCTTGGGCTCGGGACGACATTTCCGGTCAGCGTGGTCTCGATCCAGAACTCGGTCGCACGCGCGCAGGTCGGCACGGCCACCGGGGCGATGAATTTCTTCCGCGCGCTGATGGCGTCGTTCACGGTCGCAGCTTTCACGGCGATCCTGCTGATGGCGCTGGGCGCCAATATCTCGCTGGGCGGAGAGCATCGTGGACCGGCGGGTGCGATCGCGGCCGCCGATATGGTCATGGCATTCCGTTATGTGTTCGCCGCCGCCGCGACGATGCTTGCTTTGGCATCCCTGTGCATGGTGGTGATGGAAGAGAGACCGCTGTCCGGTCCGCCCAAGCCGGTCGAGGCGACCGAGTAGGGCTTGTGTCTTTTCGATTTGCAGACCGTGCCTCGGCCGGTGGCTATCACCGCCCGAACATTTGGTCTAACAGCGGCGCCGAATAATCATTCGATGCAATCGACCAGGAGCCTGAGCATGAGCAAACCCTCAATTGAGCAGACACGGATGGGCACGGAAGCCATAGCCTTCTGCATCGCGCGGACTCTGATCGAACGCGATCCCTCGCTGAAGGCCCCAATGCGTGCCAATTTGCGCAAGATGTGGGAGCTTCTGGAAGAGCGCGAAGACCACGATGCCGCCGACATGGTCGACACCATGATCAAGGCGCTGAACGATCCGGCGTTTTTCAAACCGTGAGGTCGCGCGGTCTGCCCGGTCTGAAACGTTCAAGTGCCGGCACGTGAGACCTCGGTCTCCTTGGAGGTGATGAACTCCAGCAGCACCGGGATGCCCTCCATGGTTTTCGCGATGCCGCGCCTGATCGCGGGGATGATGTCTTCCGGCTGCGTCACCCGCTCGCCGTAGCCGCCGAAGGCCCGTGCCATCGCGGCGTAGTCGCCGGAAATGTCGGTGGAGCGGTATTTTTCCGTCGAGATCGGCATTACCTTCAATTCGATCGCCATGCTGAAATTGTTCAGAAGAATGGACATGATCGGGATCCGTTCTCGCACCGCGGTCTCGAAATCCATGCCCGTAAAGCCGATCGCCGCGTCGCCCCAGACATTGATGCAGAGTTTTTCAGGTTTTGCCAGTTTGGCACCCATGGCAAGGCCGAGGCCATAGCCAAGCTGGGTGGTCTTGCCCCAGCCGATATAGGACAGCGGCTCGACCGGCTTCCAGAACGGCGACAGCTGGTCGCGAGGGCTACCGGCATCATGGGTGATGATGGTGTTGGCGAGGTCGACGGTGTGCTGCAGATCCCACAGCACGCGATAGGGATTCAAGGGCGTGTCGTTGCTGACCAGCTTCGGCATCCATTTCGACAGCCACTCCCGGTGCGACGCGGCGATAGCGGCGGTTACATCGCTCGCATCGCGGTCAGAGCTCACGCTGTTGTCGATCTCTTCCAGCAGTGCATCGAGCACCAGGCCGGCATCGCCGACCAATCCGACGCTGACCTCGACATCCTTATTGAGATGGGCGGGGTCCAGCGTCGAATGAATGATGGTGCGGCCCTTGGGCATCGCGACGCCGAACGATGTTTCGGTGAACGAGCAGCCGATCCCGAAAATCAGATCGGCCTCGGCAAGGAATTTCGGCACCGTGCCGGGCATGGCGAGGCCACCCGAGCCTAGCGATAGCGGGTGGGTCTCCGGAAACGCCGATTTACCCCCCAGGCTTGTGGTGACCGGGATGGCGAGCCGCTCGGCCAGCCGCCGCAGCTGCGGCCACGCCTGGGCATAATGCACGCCCTGGCCGGCATAGATTACGGGCCGCCTGGCCTTAATCAGCAGTGCCGCCGCTTCCCTGATATGCCGGGGGTCGGCGCCATAGCGGGTGCGCAGTACCGGTGTATAGTTCAGCGGCTCCGGCACTTCCTCATTCCACATGTCGGCCGGAATTTCCACGATGACCGGGCCGCCGCGGCCATTTTTCAGTTTCGTAAAGGCGCGGCGAAAAATGTTACAGACTTCGGACGCGATATTGATCGGCTCGGCTGACTTGGCAAAGGGTCGCATCACCTGGCTGGAATTGAAGTTCGGCTCGATGTTGGCGAGCCGCCGCGCGTAGCCCATCGGCAGCACCAGCACCGGTACGGATTCGCCATAACATTGTGCAACACCTCCCATGGCGTTTTCGGCACCGGGGCCATGTTGCATGCAGAAAGCACCGATGGTGCGTCCGGAAGTGACCCGGGAGATCGCATCCGCCATATGCAGCCCGATGCGCTCCTGCCGCACCATGACCGGGCGAATATCGGCATTGGCGGCATACTCAATGAGATGATTGACCGGATAGCCGCAGAGAATCGCTATCCCCTCGCGCTTCATGATTTCCGCGATCGCGGTGCCGAGTTTCATGTCGACCCCTCCCTGAAAAAATGACCGATGTTGGACTCGGCCTGACAGGGCTAGTTGGAACAGGAAACGGCCGATCGGTAAAGCGGCTGCGCCGCTATTCGCGGAAGTTCTGCCATCTCGCTTTGCATCGCGGTCGGATGGCCTCAACGTTGCTGATTTAGGACATTCCGGCTCCGGACAGGACGATACAGGAGGCTTAGCTCGACCGCCGCCTCAGCGCGGCGGCGATCAGATCGATTAAATAGTCCTTCAGGAGCCGGTCAGATTTCGGTAACTCCGGGATACGCGGCTCTACTGCCGCTTCGCAGAGAATACCGATATAGTTCTTCCCCAACTCCCGCTGCTGCGCTGACATGACGTCGTACTCCGGGCATGGCCATCAGGCCCCCCATGTGAGGCCAGCCCGAGAAACCAGAAGTAAACGTTTGCCCTGGTACTAATACTGAGGCGAGCGACGGTAAATGCCGTCGGAAGAAATCCGACAAAGAGCCTCAAAAACGATATTGGAGTCGCTTGCTTTTTCATTTGGCAAGCCAGCTAGCTTAACAAGTCCTTTGGCATAAATGGCGGCTTTTGCGGACCGGTCCAATCCTAGATGGCAACCAGTATTGGCGCGGCAGGATGCCCGCGCCGTCTCGACACGGGAGTTTAGCATGCTGCAGCGGGTTTCGAGATTCCTGCGCGATCAATCCGGCGCGACCGCGATCGAATATTGCTTGATCGCGGCCGGCCTCAGCATCGTGATCATCACCGCCATCAATAGCATAGGCACCACCCTTAACGCTAAATTTACCTCGGTGAACACGTCGCTGAAATAGCAGGGGCGACGCTCAGCTGACCTCGCCGGGCCGATCAATCACCTCGCGGAAGCCGTCGCACTATCCGGCTTTCTTGGAGCGGGTGGGCCCGCGCACCGGCTTCTCGGCTTTCTTTGCCTCTTGCTTCGGCTGCTGTACCCGCGGTTCTTCCTTGGCGCGCTTGCCGCTGATCGGCAGCAGCATCTCGCGCTGGCCGGCGACGGCCTTGCGCGGCTTTTTGCCTTTGGATTTTGCCGGAGCCGCGGGCTCTTTCTCGCTAGCGAGGCTGCGTTTCAGCGCGTCCATCAGATTGATGACGTTGCCACTCGATTTCGGCGCCGCTTTTGCCGCGATGCTTACGCCACTGCGTTTCTTGTTGATGAGATCGATCAGGGCGGATTCGTAGTGGTCCTCGAACTTGTCGGGTTCGAACTCGCCCGATTTCTTCTCGACAATGTGCCTGGCGAGATCGAGCATGTCCTTGGTGACTTTCACGTCCTGGATGTCGTTGAAATAATCCTGCTCGCCGCGTACCTCGTAGGGGTAGCGCAATAGCGTTCCCATCAAGCCCTTGCCGAGCGGCTCCAGCGCGATGATGTGTTCCCGGTTGGTCAGCACCACGCGGCCGATTGCGACCTTGTTCATGCTGCGGACGGTTTCGCGGATCACCGCGAAGGCATCGTGGCCGACCTTGCCGTCGGGCACAAGGTAATAGGGACGGATCAGATAGCGGCTGTCGATTTCGGTTTTGGGCACGAACTCGTCGATCTCGATGGTGTGGGTCGACTCCAGGGCGATGTCGTCGAGTTCGTCTTTCGACACCTCAATGTAGGTGTCGGTATCGACCTTGTAGCCCTTGACGATATCTTCGGAGGCGACTTCCTCGCCGGTATCGGCATCGACCCTGGCATATTTGATGCGATGGCCGGTCTTGCGGTTGATCTGGTTGAAGCTGACCTTTTCGGTATCCGAGGTCGCCGGGTAGAGGGCGACCGGACAAGTCACAAGCGAAAGGCGCAAGAAGCCCTTCCAGTTGGCGCGGGGGGCCATGGCATACTCCGGAGACGCAACGGGGCGGGACCAACGATATCACCTGGGGGCAGGCTTTCAAGCGAGTGACAAGGATTCTCTTAAACGGCGTTAACCGTGACTTGGCTGCTGCGGCGCAAACCAAAATCGGCTTTGTCGGCCGAGCCGACTTGATAGCGCCGCGAGCGATGCCCGGAACACCATTTGATATGGCGCATTGATCCGGAATGAGAGCCCTGGGATCGGCAGGCGCTCTGCGCGACATCACGGAATCGAGGTCACCATGGCAACGAGACGGCGCGATCAGATTATCGAAACTCCGACCGAAGCACGGCAGGCGGAGCCCGGACCGTCGGTGCTGGCGTTGCTCGCGGTCTCAACCGGTCTGGCGATGCTGCTTCTCGGCGTCGTGTGGTTTGTGTTTTTTCGCGTCTGAGGCGCGGAACCGACGATCGCAGATAGAAAGGTTCCAACTGGCGCAATTCCAGAGCGGGAAGCTGATGAAGTTTCGGCCCGGTTGAAGAATTATTAACCGAGATCGAGTGTCTTGAACGACGTTGAACTTCATGGCTGCGCTTTCGACCGGGCATAATCAGATGCGTTTCTTGCGGGCTCCTGCGGGCTACCTTAGGAGGCACCTCGGCGATCAGGTCTTTAAGGCGCGCTCCGCCGATCGAGATGCTGAAACCGACCGCTTGCGGATGAACTCCATTTTGGAGGCGATTGAAAGCCAGTTGGGTGCGGCAGAACAGGAACAGGCCGGCCTTGTCCACCGGGTGGAGGACGTGCTGGCGCGCGCGGCCCTGACCCTGGGAAATGGCACCGACGAATATCTGGAGCGGGAAGCGCTCGATAGTCGCCAGCAAGACCTGTTCGGCATCGAAATTGCAAACGGACAACGACGGCTGCGGGAACTTGCCATCACCATCGCCCGGTTCAAGTCCCTGAGGGCTGCGGCGTTGGGCGGATTTCAAGACCACCAGCCGATATAGTTTGAGCCGGGCTGCCTTGACCGGTTAGCTTGGAAATCTTGATCATTGTGCTCGTCGCGGCGCCGGGTCATTCCAGGAATGGATGGCTCCCACCGCGGTTTGACGCGTCGGAAATATGACAGCACATGAGTCTCACTTACGTCATCCCGGACATTCACGGCAGATCCGACCTGCTCAGCAAGGGTCTGGTTGCCATAACCTCGCACGCGGGGGGCGCTGCCGGCATAATCGTTACGCTCGGCGACTATGTCGACAAGGGTCCGCACAGCCGACAGGTCATTGAGCGGCTCCTGGCGGGCGTCGGCGATGGCTGGAAGCTGGTTGAGCTGAAGGGGAACCATGATGCCTTGATGGCGCAGGCGTTGCGAGATCCCTCGAAGATGGCGGCGTGGATGGACAAAGGCGGTGACGCGGCACTTTGCTCCTATGGAGGCGATCCGGCCGCAGTGCCGCAGGCCCACCGCGCATGGCTCGATGGACTGCGGCCGATGTATGTCGACGCCCACCGTGTTTACGTTCACGCCGGTTTGGACCCCGCCGTCGCGCTCGACCGGCAGAGCGAGGTGACGCTTCTGACCAAGCGCTATCCGAAGGGGTTTTCCGATGGTTTCGGCAACCGCCACGTGGTTCACGGCCATGATAATGCCCCGGAGGGGCCGCTGCTCTATCAAGGTCGCACCAACCTGGACACGCTCGCATGGCGGACCGGACGGCTGTCGATCGGGGTATTCGATGATGATAGTCCAGGCGGTCCCGTCGATCTGATCGTGGTCAAAGGACCCTCGGCTGGGCACTAGATGCGCGCATCCAGGGATTGCCTGCGGCGGCCGTGCGGGCATGTTGGGCGTTGAGGATAAGCCGGCGCGGCGCGGTCGCGCCGACGGCAAAGACGCTGCGGTCGTCGCACATGGTGGATGTTAAGAAAAAGTAACCCGCGGGATCGCCCTGTTCATAGGCCGTTCACGCCGGCCGGGCTCAATTGACGGCGGATTTCGTGCAGTTCGAATTTGGAGATCAACTTGCGCCTGCTCGTCGTCGAAGACGATCCCGATCTGAACCGTCAGCTCACTACCGCGCTGACCGACGCCGGCTACGTGGTCGACCGCGCCTATGATGGCGAAGAGGGGCATTATCTCGGAGAGAATGAGCCGTATGATGCGGTCGTTCTCGACATCGGTCTGCCTAAAATGGATGGCATCTCGGTGTTGGAGGCTTGGCGCCGCAACGGGCGCGCGATGCCGGTCCTGATCCTCACCGCGCGCGACCGCTGGAGCGACAAGGTGCAGGGTTTCGATGCCGGCGCTGACGACTATGTCGCGAAACCCTTCCACCTCGAGGAAGTGCTTGCCCGGATTCGCGCGTTGCTGCGCCGCTCCGCCGGCCATGCCCAGTCGGAACTGACCTGTGGGCCGGTCTCGCTGGATACGCGCACCGGCCGGGTCAGCGTATCCGGCAATCCGATCAAGATGACGTCGCACGAATACCGGCTGCTGGCCTATCTCATGCACCATGCCGGCCGAGTAGTGTCGCGCACCGAACTCGTCGAGCATCTTTACGACCAGGACTTCGACCGCGACTCCAATACCATCGAAGTGTTCGTCGGACGTATCCGCAAGAAGCTGGAAGTCGATATCATCCAGACCGTCCGCGGACTTGGCTATCTGCTGACGCCGCCATCGCCAGGTATTTGATCAACCTATTGATCGTCGGGCGCTCTTAGGCTTTGTTCGAGCATGAACTTGTGTGAAAAACGCCATCCCCTCTTCGGGTCGTGGGCCGGGATCATGCGCTTTGGAATCATGCGGTGATGCGCGCCAGCTCGCTTGCCACCCGGCTGTTCCTGTCGGCGACCGCATGGGTGGTGGTGATCCTGGCCATCACCGGCATCGTGCTGTCGTCGGTCTATCGCGACGCAACGGAGCGCGCCTTTGACCGCCGTCTCAACCTGTATCTCCGGACGCTGATCGCGGAAGTTGCAACGCCCGACGAACCGCCCGACCATCAGTTCCAGTCGTTGGGCGAGCCGTTATTCGAATTGCCGCTTTCGGGATGGTATTGGCAGATCACCCGCACCAACTCCGATAAGCCCGATGTGCGCGCTTCCCGCTCGTTATGGGACAAGAAACTTCCCAAGCTAGAGGATCAGGGAGTGGATTTGACCGCGGCGGGCATTCGCGTCGGCTATGTCGACGGTCCCGAAGGCCAGAGGTTGCGAATGGTGGAGCGGCCGGTCGATCTCGGCGCCGACGGCAAATTTCTGGTCAGTGTGGCCGGCGATGCCAGCGAGATCTTCGACGAAACCCGCAGCTTCGATTATTACCTGGTGGGCACCTTCGCGGCGCTTTCGATCGTTTTGGTGCTGACCACGATCTTCCAGGTCCGCTTCGGTCTGGCGCCGCTGAAGCGCATCTCAGATTCGATCGCCGACATTCGCTCCGGTCGCGCCGAGCGGCTCGTGGGCGAATTTCCAGTCGAAATCGCGCCGCTGGCGCGCGAGACCAACGCGCTGATCGAGGCCAATCGCGAAATCGTCGAGCGCGCGCGCACCCATGTCGGCAATCTCGCGCACGCCATCAAGACGCCGCTGTCCGTGATCGTCAACGAAGCTTCCGCGCATGCCGCCGACCCATTCGCAGTGAAGGTGCTGGAGCAGGCCGATGTGATGCGCGACCAGCTCGCACACCATCTGGAGCGCGCCCGGATCGCCGCCCGTCCTACCATCGTTGGTACGGTTACCGAGGTCGCGCCTGCGATAGAGGCCCTGCGACGGACCATGGAGAAGATCCATCGCGGTCGCGACATCTCTATCCTAGTCGACGCCGACCCGCGGGCGAAATTTCGCGGCGAGCGGCAGGATCTGGAGGAGATGGCCGGCAATCTCGTCGACAATGCCTGCAAATGGGCGGGGTCGCGGGTGTCTATTGAAGTTCTGGCGGAACCGCCCCACGAGCCCGGAGGTGGATCGATGCTGCGAATCATCGTCGACGACGACGGGCGCGGCCTATCGGCGGCAGAGCGCGCGCAGGTCTCCCGCCGCGGCCAGCGGCTGGATGAGTCCAAGCCGGGTTCCGGGCTGGGGCTATCGATCGTTATCGATCTCGCGGCCTTGTATGGTGGCAGCCTGTCGCTCGGCGCCGCACCAATCGGGGGGCTGCGGGCGGAGCTGGTGCTGCCGGGGGCGTGAGGCCCGGGCGCGGTCTGGACCGGCGCCGGTTGAAGCCCCCGCAATTTTGGCATTCCTAAAGGGCTTCTTAACGCAGGGGCATATATCATCTTGACCAGCGGACGCGTCTTGCCGTCCGTGCGACACACATTTGCATGCCGGGCGGATGAGCCAGAAATCGATCGAGCGGCTGAAGGATTATCTCGGGCAGCTTCCGCCCCAGTCGCAGGCGCTGCTGATGCGGGAGTTCGAACGCGCCATTGAACGTGGCCAGGACACCACGCTTGCCAGCGTGGTGCTGGAACAGCTTCGCAAGCTCGTGCGCAGAACCGACGAAGAGCCGCAGCCGCGCAACGAAGATGCGGCGCGATTGCTGTTCCGTCCGCTAGAGCCATTTCTGATCGAGGGTAAGCTTCCGGTCCGCCCCGGGCAGGTTCGTCGCTCGTCGCTGCTGCCGGTGTGGCAATGGCTGCTCCGCGACGGCGCTCCGGACCAGACGCGCGAGTTCCAGGCTGGGCTGCGGCGTGCGCGCGACACCACAACGGCATCCGAACTGGAATTGGAAGTCCGTAAGCTGCAACTGGCGGCCTCTGAAGCGATATTCCGGATCGCCTCGCCGGGATCCGGCGGCGACAAGCAGCGCGGGCTGGCCCGCGTCGGTCCACCCGAGGTGATCGAGGATCTGCTTCCGATCGGTTCGGTTTTGCAGGCTCGCGAAACGCTGGATGCGCTCAATTCCAAGCTTCCGAGCTATCTGCATATTTTTGCAGATTCGCAGATTGCGACGGTGAGCAGTGCGCTTGCCGTTCCTTTGCTGCAAACGCCAATGATGCTGCCGTTCGCGCTTTCGCTTGTGATGCAGCGGTTGAGCGCACCGTGGCAGATTATCCGCCTCGCCCTCAAGATGGCGGGGTCCGACGATGAAATCCGCGTTGCCGCCACTTCCTATGGGGTTGCCGTCACGATGACGCTGCATGATCTGTCGATCCTGGCGGCCAGCCTGCGGTCGGATATCAAGCGCGGTCATTTCGAAAACGTCCCTGAGCATCTCAAAAATCTTCACGACGGAGTGCGCGGCTTGCGGACCGAGCTGGACCTGCGCAACAATTCGGCGTGGGGCAGGCAACTGGCGGCAATCCGGGCCGATATTTCCAACGCCCTGCAATCGGAAATCGACAGCGTGCCGGGGCGTGTGCGGCGCCTGTTGCGCCAGCGCCCGGACAAGGAAATCCCGGCTGGCGCCAGCATCGATAGCGGGGAAGTCGACGAGACCGCGGCCTTGATCGATTTTGTCGCGGTGTGCCGGACCTATGCCAGCGAACTTGCGATCAACGAAGTGACGCTGCGGACTTATTCGGAACTGCAGCAAAGTGTCGAGCATTCGACCGAGGCTCTGGTGCAATCGCTGCGCGGCGGCGACGCCAGGGCCCGAGCCTACCGACAAATGCAGGTCGCCGCCGCGATCCGCTTCTGTGAGGTATTGTTCGGTCCCGACTATGCGTCATTGATGAGCAGGGCGGCTGACAATGCCATGACCGGCGAGCGCAAGTCTTCGCGCGCAGGTTGAGAGGCGAGATACGATCTTCCCGGCGAACGTCGCGCTCCCCGATGCGACCAGTCGCCTGCCATAGCCCCATCCAACCGCATCCTCGAAACCACGGCGCCCGGCGGCGTATCTGCCAAACCGTCATGTAAACAGGGGCAAAACAAGGCCTTGTCGAGGCCAGTCCGCGCCTTATTAACTATCGGATTTTTAAGCACTTTTTGTCACCACGCTAAATTGAAATTTGGTAATTGCCCGGTTTGCCACCAGTGGTGTAAAGCGGCGTATCGGCGTCGTGATGGGGCGCCTGTTCATTGGAACCGGCTAAATGACATTGTGGTTCCTGTTCGCGCTGATGACGGCGGCGGCAATCTTCGCGGTGCTGTGGCCGCTGGGCCGTGCCGGCCGGCCCCACCTCAGCGGCAGCGAGACCTTGGTCTACCGGGATCAACTGGCTGAAGTCGATCGCGACCTTGCCACGGGATTGATCGCGGCTCCAGAAGCAGAGGCCGCGCGTACTGAAATCGGCCGTCGGCTACTGGCGGCCGCGGACAGTCAGCGCGATCCGGCGACGGCATCGAACACCGGATTGCGGCGTTTGGCGGCCGTTGCAGCGCTATTGGGATTGCCGATCGTGGCGATTGCGATCTATCTTCCGCTCGGCTCGCCGCGACTCGGTGATTTTCCGCTGGCACAGCGCGCCCGCGCGCCCGACGTCAACCAGCCGTTCGATAATCTGGTGGCGCAAGTCGAGCGGCACCTGGAACAACATCCGACCGACGGCCGCGGCTGGACCGTGCTGGCGCCGGCGCTGGCAAGGCTCGGCCGCTATGACGATGCGGTCCGGGCTTACCGCAATTCGATCACCTATGGCGGCGAGAGTTCCGAGCGCCGCGCCGATCTCGGCGAAGCCATCGCTGCGGCCGCGGGTGGCGTCGTCACCTCGGAGGCCAAGGCGGAATTCGAACGCGCCGTCGCCCTGGATGCGGACCAGGCCAAGGCAAACTATTTCCTTGGGCTCGCAGCCCAGCAGGACGGCCATCTCGCCGAGGCGGCGTCGATCTGGCGGACGATGCTGGCCAAGGCTCCGGCGGACGCGCCTTGGCGTCCGCTGGTCCAGGCTGCGCTGGACAGAGCCGGGGCCACCAAAGCCCCCGCGCCGTCGGCCGAGCAGGTGGCTGCCGCGAACGATATGAACAAGACCGACCGCAACGCGATGATCCGTGGCATGGTCGACCGCCTCGCCAGCCGATTGAAGCAAAACGGCGACGATGTGGAGGGATGGCTGCGACTGGTAAAGGCCTATATGGTGTTGGGTGACCGAGACAAGGCCATGGGTGCGCTGACCGACGCCCGTCAGGCGGTTGCCGGGGACACGGAGCGGTTGCGGCAACTGAACGAGGGCCTGAAAAATCTGGGCCTCGATGGCTAGGCATGATGCCGAAAGGCGCGAAGCGGTTTTCGGACTATATCATGGAGAGATTTAGGTCGCATGGTGCGGACGACATCATGGGGATGATGAGAGGCCTGGCATGACGCGCAAGAAGCGACGTTTATCACTCATCGGCGGCGCGCTCGCGGTGCTGGCGGTCGCCGTCGCGCTGATCTTGAATGCGCTGCGCGATTCGATCGTATTTTTCTCGACGCCGGCGATGGTGGCGGAGGTTCATATTCCGCCGGGTAAACGATTCAGGCTTGGTGGCATGGTCGAGCCGGGTTCGCTGGTGCGCGGCGACAACCTTGCGGTCAGGTTTGAAGTGGCTGACGGCAGCGCCAAGTTGCCGGTTGCCTATAGAGGGATTCTTCCCGACCTGTTTCGCGAAGGGCAGGGAGTGGTCGCAGAGGGCGCACTCGACCCATCCGGCGTGTTCGAGGCCGACACCGTGCTCGCCAAGCACGACGAGACCTATATGCCCAAGGAGGTCGCCGATGCACTCAAGAAACAGGGGCATTGGAAAGACGACTACAGCAAGAAGCCCGCGGATCGTGCGGGAGCGCAGGCGGCGGTGCACGCGGTACAGGACGGGCAGGGAGTTTCGCAATGATCGCGGAAGCCGGACATTATGCACTGGTGCTGGCGCTGGCCTTGGCCCTGATCCAGTCCACGCTGCCTATACTGGGCGCGCGCTGGCGCGATCCCGCCCTGATGAACATCGCACGGTCGAGCGCGCTGGCCCAGTTGCTGTTCGTGGCCTTGTCGTTCGCAGCACTCGTCACCCTGCACGTGACGTCGGATTTCTCCGTCGTGAATGTCTACGAGAATTCGCATTCGCTGAAGCCGTTGCTCTATAAGATCACCGGCGTGTGGGGCAATCACGAAGGCTCAATGTTGCTGTGGGTTTCGATCCTGGCCCTGTTTGGCGCCATGGTTGCGGCATTCGGCAATAACCTGCCGCTGTCGCTGCGCGCCCATGTATTGGCGGTGCAGGCCTGGATCGCCAGTGCATTCTATCTTTTCATCCTGATCACCTCGAACCCCTTCCTGCGCATCGCCAATCCGCCGATCGAGGGCCGCGATCTCAATCCGGTGCTCCAGGACATCGGTCTCGCGGTGCATCCGCCGATGCTCTATCTCGGCTATGTCGGATTCTCCATTTCTTTTTCCTTTGCCGTGGCAGCCCTGATCGAGGGCCGGATCGACGCCGCGTGGGCACGTTGGGTGCGGCCCTGGACGCTGGTGGCGTGGATATTCCTCACGCTCGGTATCGCGATGGGCTCTTATTGGGCTTATTACGAACTCGGCTGGGGTGGCTGGTGGTTCTGGGATCCGGTCGAGAACGCCTCATTGATGCCCTGGCTTGCGGGCACCGCGCTGCTCCATTCCGCGCTGGTGATGGAGAAGCGTAACGCGCTCAAGGTCTGGACCATCCTGCTTTCGATCCTGACTTTCTCGTTGTCGCTGCTTGGCACCTTCCTGGTGCGCTCGGGCGTACTGACGTCAGTGCACGCGTTCGCCACCGATCCGACACGTGGCGTATTCATCCTCTTGATTCTCTGTATCTTCATCGGTGGTGGGCTTTCGCTTTACGCCTTGCGCGCCTCAACACTGAAGCAGGGCGGTCTGTTTGCGCCGATCTCGCGCGAAGGTGCCCTGGTACTCAACAATCTCTTCCTTACAACGGCTTGCGCGACGGTGTTCGTCGGAACGCTGTACCCGCTGGCGCTGGAAGTGCTGACCGGCGACAAGATCTCGGTCGGCGCACCATTTTTCAACCTCACCTTCGGCCCGTTATTTCTGCCGTTGATGATCGCAGTCCCGTTCGGGCCATTGCTGGCATGGAAGCGCGGTGATCTGCTCGGTGCAGCGCAACGCCTGATGGCTGCCGGCGCGCTGGCGCTGGTCGCGATCGCGGTAGTGTGGGCCTGGGCCCGCGGCGGCAGCGCCCTCGCTCCGCTCGCGATCGGGCTCGGCGTTTTCGTCATCGCCGGGGCACTGACCGACCTCATTGAGCGCACCGGCCTGATGCGTGTGCCCTTCAGGAGCGCGATGCATCGCGCCCGCGGCTTGCCGCGTTCGAACTGGGGAACGATGTTCGCGCATGCGGGCGTCGGCGTCGCCCTTATCGGCATCGTCTGCGAGACCACGTGGAACAGCGAATATATTGGATCGATGAAGGCTGATGCGACCGCCAAGGTTGCCGGTTACGAACTGACCCTCGAGGGTCTGACGCAACGGCAAGGGCCGAATTATAGCGAGATGTTGGCACGTTTTGCGGTCAGGCTCGACGGTCGGTTACTCGACGTCATGACACCATCGAAACGCAATTACCCGGCTCGCGCCTCTTCGACCACCGAAGCCGCGTTGCTGTCGCGGGGCGCCAGCCAGCTCTATATCTCGCTTGGCGACACCGCTGCCGACGGCGCGATCGCGGTGCGGATCTATTACAAGCCGCTGGTGCTGCTGATCTGGTTCGGCCCGGTGTTGATGGCATTCGGCGGTATGCTTTCGCTGTCCGACCGGCGGCTGCGCGTCGGTGCGCCGCGGCCGGCCAAGGTTCCGCGCGCATTGCAGGCTGCGGAGTAGCTTCTTGCGATGAGGAAAAGATAGAGTGCGGAAGCTGATTGCTGTTTCCTTCGCTGTGGCGGTGGCAACCTTTGCTGCATCGGGCGCCCTTGCCGTGCAGCCTGACGAGATCATGGCGGATCCTGTGAAGGAATCCCGCGCACGCAATCTGTCGCAGGAACTGCGCTGCATGGTGTGCCAGAACCAGTCGATCGACAACTCCGAAGCGCCCTTGGCCCGCGATTTACGGCTCTTGGTGCGTGAGCGGATCGCGGCCGGCGACAGCGACTCTCAGGTGATCGACTTTCTGGTCGCGCGCTACGGAGAATTCGTGCTCTTGAAGCCGCGATTCGAACTTCAAACCGTGTTGCTATGGCTATTGCCGCCTTTGGTGCTGGCCGGCGGCGGCCTGACGCTTTGGATAAACAGCCGGCGGCGCGGCTTGGCGGCCGCCGCCGGAGCGGGGGTGGCAACGACCCTCACGGCGGACGAGGAAGCCCGCTTGGCGGCCCTTATGTCGGCCGATGCGCCTGCGGACAGACCGGGCTAGGCCCGTATAGTTACGGGGCTCCTTGGCGGCCGATGCGAACGAGTTGCAAGCTTGCGGCGAAGCCGCTGGCATGTCGGGTTCATGCAATTTTGACGTTTTTTCTTCAGGCTCAATTGCCGCTTCCCTTGCAGCCTGAGTGCCCCCATGTTCTGCGACAGCCATTTGACCATCCGCTTTCTCGTCGGAGCCGTGGTGGCGGCCTTGCTGCTGCTGCTGGCGCTCGGCGGAGGCACGGGATTTGTCGCCGTGCTTTATCTGAACAACGAAATCACGAGTCTGTCTTCTGACTTCGGCGCGCTGAGCGGCCCAAGTCATGAACATGCGCTGCAAATCTATCATGAAGCACAGACGGCATTTTCTTATTTTCTGATGGCGTGCGTCGCAATTACGGTTGTTGCATCCATCGTTTGCCTCATGACTTATTTTGCCGTCCGCAACGGCATCCTGGGGCCACTTGTTGCTATCGTGCAGGCGATGCGCGAGGTCGCCGACCAGAACTACCAAACCGCCATCCCGGGATTGGGGAACGCAAACGAAATCGGCCTGCTCGCCGGCGCGCTGGAAGTCTTTAAGACAACGGGGATCGAGCGCCTGCGCCTGACCGATCAGAAATTGCAGGAAGCGCAGCATCAGGCCCAGCGCTCGCGCTATCTCGATGAGAAGATTCGAAGTTTCGATGGCCTTGTAGCCGGTATTGTCGGCAGCGTCGCGTCATCCGCGGTCCGCCTGAAGAGCAATGCGGAAACCCTTTCGCAAGCCGCCAACGATACCAACGCCAAGGCCAATGCCGTGGCCAGCGCGGCCAGCCAAGCCAGCACCAGCGTTCAGACCGTGGCCGGCTCGGCAGAGGAGATGACAACATCCATCGGCACCATCAGCCGGCGCGTTACCGATGCCACGCAACGTGCCGAAGGAGCGGCCGCGAAGGCCCGGAAGAGCCACGACACGATTCAAGCGCTGTCGGAGGCTGCCGAGAAGATCGGTGCCGTCGTGCAACTGGTGCAGGCTATTGCGTCACAGACGAATCTGCTTGCGCTCAACGCCACCATCGAAGCGGCGCGGGCTGGCGAGGCCGGCAAAGGCTTCGCGGTGGTGGCCTCAGAGGTCAAGAATCTGGCGCACCAGACCAGCAAAGCCACCGAAGAAATCTCCACCCACGTCGCAAGCATTCAGGGCATCACGGGCAATACCCGGGAGGCGATGGGCGACATCTCGAACACCATCGAAGAAATCAGCGCGATCATGTCCGGCATTGAAATCGATACCGCGCAACAACGCAGCGCCACACAGGACATTTCTAGCAGCGTGCAGGTCGCAGCGCGGGGAACATTGGACGTCTCAAATCATATCGTCCAGATCACTTCCACTTCGTCCGAAACGGGGCGACTGGCGAGCGATGCCCGGGATGCGGCCGTCGACCTTTCGCAGCAGGCCGAAACCCTGAAACGGGAAGTCGACGGCTTCATCATGAGCGTGAAGGCAGCCTGAGGGCGAAGCGGTCCGATCGAGATCGACGTACCCGGAGCGGACGCAGCGGCGCCCCCTGCGATAAACTGCCGCATTCGCCAGCCCCTTCATTACAAAAGTTTAATTCCCTCGACAGCGCGCTGTAACGCGGAAATCCCCATCTTGTGGATCAGTCAGGTGCCCACCGCTGGCATCACCGATTTCAGGCCCTGGAGATCAATGCATGAACGACCGTCCGACCGATTTATCGTCCCTCCCATCCTACCGTGCGCCCCGCCGTTCGCTGTTTTCGGCGCGCAAATTCGCGCTGATGGCTTCGGTGGTGGCCGGTCTTGGTGTCGCTGTCTATGGTTTCGGACCATCTCATGGCCCGGTTGACATTTTCAGCAGCGCCGCTCATGCGCAGGTCAACACCGAGGTCCGCAAGGTCGAGAAGCCCGTCGGCTTCGCCGATATCGTCGAACGCGTCAAACCTTCGGTGATTTCGGTCAAGGTCAACATCAACCAGAAGCTTGCCAAGGACGACAGCGGTGACAACGACGACACGCCGTTCCAGCCGGGCTCGCCGATGGAGCGTTTCTTCCGCCGCTTTGGCGGACCGGATGGTTTGCCGCCCGGCTTGCGCGGATCGCCCCGCGGGCGCGGCGCGGTGACCGGCCAAGGCTCCGGCTTCTTCATTTCCGCCGACGGCTATGCGGTTACCAACAATCACGTGGTTGACGGCGCCGACAAGGTTGAAGTCACAGCCGACGACGGCAAGATCTACAAGGCGAAGGTGATCGGAACCGATGCCCGGACCGATCTGGCATTGATCAAGGTTGAGGGCGGTTCAAATTTCCCGTTCGCCAAGCTTTCCGACGGCAAGCCCAGGATCGGCGATTGGGTGCTCGCGGTCGGCAATCCCTTTGGCCTGGGCGGTACGGTTACTGCCGGTATTGTCTCGGCCAGCGGACGCGACATCGGCAACGGCCCCTATGACGATTTCATCCAGATCGATGCGCCTGTGAACAAGGGTAATTCGGGTGGGCCAGCCTTCAACACCGACGGCGAGGTGATCGGAGTGAATACCGCGATCTATTCGCCCTCGGGCGGCAGCGTCGGCATCGCATTCTCGATCCCGGCATCGACCGTGAAGAATGTGATTGCCCAGCTCAAGGACAAGGGCTCGGTCAGCCGCGGCTGGATCGGCGTCCAGATTCAACCGGTGACGCCAGATATCGCCGACAGCCTCGGGCTGAAAAAGGCGGAAGGTGCGCTGGTTGCTGAACCCCAGGCCAACGGACCGGCGGCCAAGGCCGGCATCGAGTTGGGCGATGTGATCACCGCGGTGAATGGTGAGACCGTCAAGGATGCCCGCGAGCTCGCCCGCACCATCGGCGGCATCGCACCTGGCAATTCGGTTAAGCTCAACGTCCTGCACAAGGGTCAGGACAAGGTCATCAACCTCACCCTTGGCCAGCTGCCGAATTCGATGGAAGCCAAGGCCGATACCGACGACGACAGCGATAAGGGCAGCGCGCGCGGTACTGAAGTGCCGAAGCTCGGCCTGACGGTCGCGCCCGCCGACAGCGTCGCCGGTGCTGGCAAGGACGGCGTCGTGGTAACCGAAGTTGATCCAAAGAGCGTGGCAGCGGAACGCTTCAAGGAAGGCGATGTTATCCTCGAAGTGGGGGGAAAGAGTGTTACCAGCGCCGGCGACGTGCGCGAGGCGATCAAAGCCGCGGCCTCCGACAACAAGAACAGCGTACTGATGCGCGTCAAGAGCGGCGGTACGTTGCACTTCGTAGCTGTACCGCTGGCGAAGGGCTGAGCACATTACGAGATGGAGGGTGTCGCCGGCATTGTCGCCCCCGCCGGCGGCCCTCTCCGGGGGGCGGGTCAAAAGCCCGCTCCCTTAAGGTTCCTTTCGGCGGAATACGCCCCCCTCCGTCGGAAGGTTCAAAGGGCGGTGAGGTTCCCCCAGCTTCACCGCCCGCTTTTTTGCGCAAGGCAGAGGCGGCAGGCCACCTTGCATGAGGTTACCGGCCGCGCCATGCTGTTAGGAGGCTCTCCCACTTGATCGCGACCGACCCGCAAATGCGCCTCTTGATTATCGAAGACGACCGCGAATCCGCCGATTACTTGGTGAAGGCGTTTCGTGAAGTCGGCTACGTCGCCGACCTTGCCAGCGATGGCGAGGAAGGGCTGGCGATGGCCGATTCAGGCGACTATGACGTGCTGGTGATCGACCGGATGCTGCCGAAACGCGACGGCCTGTCGTTGATCGGCGTGCTCCGCGAAAAGGGCAATCGTACGCCGGTCTTGATCTTATCGGCGCTCGGACAGGTCGACGACCGCATCAAGGGCTTGCGCGCCGGCGGCGATGACTACCTGCCCAAGCCGTATTCATTTGCCGAACTGCTGGCCCGGGTCGAGGTATTGTCGCGTCGCCGCGGCGGCCCCGCGGAGGAAACCAGCTACCGGGTCGGCGATCTCGAACTCGATCGTCTCTCGCATCGCGTGGCCCGCGGCAAGGACGAGTTGACGCTGCAACCCCGCGAGTTTCGGCTCCTGGAATATTTGATGAAGCACGCCGGCCAGGTGGTAACGCGCACCATGCTTCTGGAAAACGTCTGGGACTATCATTTCGATCCGCAGACCAACGTCATCGACGTGCACATTTCGCGGTTGCGTTCTAAGATCGACAAGGGCTTCGAGCGGCCGCTGCTTCATACGATACGCGGTGCGGGATACATGATCCGTGACGGCATTCGGTAAGCTGATCCGAACCACGGCGTTCCGCTTGACGCTGGTCTATTTGTTTTTGTTCGCGTTGTTTGCTGCTTCGCTGCTGGGTTATTTTGCCTGGAATACGCGGCGACTGATCACCGAGCAGATCACCTCGACGGTGGGCGCGGAAACCGGCGAGATCAGCGATGTTTTTGGAAGGCGAGGCCTGCGCGGTCTGGTCTTCACCATTGAAAACCGGGCGTTGCGGCCCGGCGCCAATCTTTATCTCGTGACCACGCCGGCCGGACAGGCCATCGCCGGCAATGTCGGCTCGCTGGCACCTGGTGTGATGGCGACCACGGGCTGGTCCGAGACCGCCTATCGTAGGCTCGACGAGCAGGATAGCGCGGTGCATCGTGCGCTGGTGCGCGTCACTGAACTGAGCGGCGGGTTCCGTTTATTGATCGGACGCGATCTCGAAGAGCGCCGGAGGATGTTCGGCATCATCGCGCAGGCGGCGCAATGGTCGGTGCTGATCGTCGTCGTGCTTGGTCTTGGCGGCGGCATATTCGTGGCACGGCGGGTGTTGCGGCGTATCGACGCCATGACCGGGACGACCCAGCTCATCATGTCGGGCGATCTCAGCGGTCGGCTGCCGGTTGGACGCAGCGGCGATGAACTCGACCGTCTTGCCGAAAATCTGAACGCCATGCTGGAGAGGATCGAAGCCCTGATGATGGGGCTTAAGGAAGTGTCCGACAACATCGCTCACGATCTGAAGACGCCGCTGACACGATTGCGCAATCGTGCCGAAGAGGCGCTGGCCAAGTCCGCCAGTGAGTCCGAGTACCGTAGCGCACTGGAACGGACCATCGAGGAATCCGACGGCTTGATACGGACTTTCAACGCGCTCTTGATGATCGCGCGCGCCGAGTCGGGGCAGGCGCGCGGCGACATGGATGATTTTGACGCCGCCGAGGTCGCCAACGGCATCCAGGAGCTCTACGAACCGCTCGCCGAAGACGGCGGCATGTCCTTGCATGTCAGGACGGTGTCGGCGCCGCTCCATGGCAACCGCGAACTGATAAGCCAGGCGCTGGCCAACCTGGTCGAGAATGCGATCAAGTATGGCAAGCCCGCCGCCGCGCCTCAGCCGTTGGGCGCCGATGCCGTCGCCGCTGCCGACAGCAAAGAGATCTTGATCGAGGCCCGGCGCGACGGCGACCGGGTGCTGCTCAGCGTCACCGACCACGGGCCGGGAATCCCGGAGCCGGATCGCAAACACGCGGTGGAGCGATTCGTGCGGCTTGAGGCAAGCCGTACTCAGCCCGGTTCGGGTCTTGGATTGAGTCTGGCGTCGGCGGTGGCCACGCTGCACGGCGGTGAACTCAGGCTGACCGATGCCAACCCCGGTCTGTCGGCGATCCTGGCGATACCGGCACGGACCGTCGGCAGCGACAGGCTTGCGGCTCAAACATCTGATGTGCCACAGAAGGTGGCATGACCTCATCCGCGAACGGCGACGCGGACCGACATCGTCTGGCCGCGCGCTTTGCGGACGGACCGCATGTGTCCGCTCCCGATAAAGCCGAACAACGCTTGGCCGACTGGCTGACCGATCTCGCAGCAGAGTATGCGGCTGAGATCGATGCTATCATCAATCGGCATCCTTGCGCCAGAACCGTCCTGTTGAGCCTTGCGGAAGCCTCGCCCTATCTTTTCGGTCTCGTTTGCGCCAGCGGCGCGCGCACGATCCGATTGCTGAGGTGCGAACCGGAACGGCATCTGGCCGAGCTCATCGAGAGCACGTGCCGCGACGCCTTGGCCGCGTCGGGCGAAGCCGATGTGATGCAATTGCTTCGCCGCATGAAGGAGGAAGCCGCGCTGCTGATCGCGCTGTGCGACATCGGGGGCGTCTGGCCGGTCATGCGGGTGACGGCGGCGCTGACCGAACTGGCGATCGCCTCGGTGCAAGCGGCGTTGCGCCATGTGCTGCGCCAGCAAGTCGCGCGAGGCCGGCTGTTTCCGCCGGACCCCGACTGTCCCGAGGAAAACAGTGGTCTGATCGTTTTGGCGATGGGCAAGATGGGTGCCGGCGAGCTGAATTATTCCAGCGACGTCGACCTGATCGTATTTTTCGATCCAAAGGCGTCGACGCTGGCGCCGGGTATTGAACCACAGCCGTTTTTTGTCCGCGTCACGCAGGCCATGGCGCGTCTTCTGCAACAGCGCACCGGCGACGGTTACGTGTTCCGCGTCGACCTGCGGCTGCGGCCAGACCCGGCTTCGACCCAGGTCGCCATCTCGACCGAAGCCGCGCTGAACTATTACGAACGGGAAGGGCGGACCTGGGAACGCGCGGCCATGATCAAGGCCCGGCCCTGCGCCGGCGACCTCAGGGCCGCGGAAACACTGATGGGGGAAATTGCGCCCTTTGTCTGGCGCAAGCATCTGGATTTCGCGGCGCTCGCCGACGTGCATGACATGAAACGGCAGATGCAGACTTATCGCGGGCAAAGCGCGATCGCGGTCGAAGGTCACAATGTCAAGGTCGGGCGGGGGGGGATCCGCGAAATCGAATTTTTCGCCCAGACCCAGCAATTGATCGCCGGCGGCCGGCATCCCGAATTGAGGGTGCGGCCGACGCTTGAAGCGCTCAACGTGCTGGCGTCGAGCGACTGGATCACCTACCAGGCCCGCGACGAGCTGAGTGCGGCCTATGAGTTCCTGCGGCGGGTCGAGCATCGCTTGCAGATGGTGGCGGACGAGCAGACCCACAGCCTGCCGGAGGAGGTGGAAGCCATGGAGCGGTTCGCCCGCTTCTTCGGATATGACAGCCGTGCGGCGTTCGCCGTCGATTTGCTCGGCCATCTCAATGTCGTACAGGGGCACTACGCAAAGTTGTTCGAAGGCGATCCGACCGGGACCGCGAAACTGCCTGATGTCGATTACAGCGCCGGTCCGGAGGAGCCTCGCCTGCTCGAACATTTGGCATCGCTCGGCTTCAAGAAGCCGATAATGGTGGCGCAGACCGTGCAGCAGTGGATGGCCGGCGACTACCGCGCTCTCAGGATGGAAGCGACGCGCTGCGCGTTTGTCGAGTTTGTGCCCGCGCTGATCAACGGCCTGGCGAATGCCGAGGAGCCGGACGGCGCGGTGACGGCGTTCGATCGCTTCCTGCAGGCGCTGCAGCGCGGTGGCCGGCTGGTTACGCTGCTCAGCCAGAATCGTGATCTGGTCGCCCTGGTGGCGCTCATTCTCGGCGCCGCGCCGCGGCTCGGCGACATGCTGGCGCGGCAGCCGCAGCTGATGGATGGGTTGATCGATCCGCGCTTCTTCGGCGCGATGCCGGATCGGCGCGAGTTGTCCGCGCGGCTCGCCGCGACGCTTGCCGATGCGATTTCTTACGAAGAGTTTCTCGATCGATTGCGCTTGTTCGGCCAGGAAAGCCTGTTCCTGATCGGCGCCCGCATCCTGTCCGGCACGGTGTCGGCGCAACAAGCCAGCGTCGCATTCGCCGATGTTGCCGAGGGTATCGTGCATACCGTGCATGGCCTGGTCACCGATCGGTTCGCGGCTCAGCACGGTCGGATCGCCGGGCAGCAGACCGCGATCCTGGCGATGGGCAGACTTGGCGGCCGCGAGATGACCGCATCGTCGGATCTCGATCTCATTCTGCTTTATGATTTCGATGCCGCGGACCCGGATTCCGACGGCACGCGTCCGCTGCATGGCGCGCATTATTTCGCGCGCTTCACCCAACGGCTGATCAGCGCTTTTACGACGCGGACCAATTTTGGTGTGCTTTACGCAATTGACATGCGGCTGCGCCCTTCCGGCCGGGCCGGCCCGATGGCCTCTCACATCACGTCGTTTGCCGACTACCAGGATCGGGAGGCCTGGACCTGGGAGCACATGGCGCTGACCCGCGCGCGGGTGATTTCGGCATCGCCCGCGTTTGCGGAACGAATCGAAACGATCATTCGCGAGGTGCTGACGCGGCCACGCGACGTCGCCGTCATCGCCAATGACGTGGCGGAGATGCGACGGGCCATTGCGCTGGAGAAGGGCGAAAACGACATCTGGGACCTGAAATATGCCGCGGGCGGTATGATCGATATCGACTTCATTGCCCAATACCTCCAGCTTGTTCATGCCGAGGCCAAGCCGGATATTCTCGATGTCTCGACGCTGCATGTGCTCGATAATGCCGCCCGGCTCGGCGTGTTGGCACAACCGGAGGTTGAGATCCTGCGCCCGGCGGCCCGGCTCTATCATGACCTCACGCAAATCCTGCGGCTCTGCGTCAGCGAACGATTCAATCCGGGTACCGCGGGGCAAGATCTGTTGCGGGCGCTGGCGCGGGCCGGCGACGCACCTGATTTTTCCTCGCTCGAGGCGCGGGTCAAGGAGACCCAGAGCGACGTGCGGCGGGTGTTTCGCGATCTGCTCGGGGGACGGAGCTGAGGACGGCGGCCGGAAGGCTGCAACGTAATCCCTGCCGCGACACCTTCGGCGGTTGCGACCAGGTCAGCTCGTTCAGGCCGCTGCGGACATTCTTGCCTTGGCCTTGCGCGCATCGCGCGGCAGCGATACGCAGACGACGGTGCCGGCGCCGAGTTTCGAACGCAGCCGCATCGATCCACCATGAAGATGGGTCAGTGATCGCGCGATCGCCAGACCAAGCCCCGAGCCGTGATAGGTCTTGGTAAGCTGGCTCTCGACCTGCTCGAACGGCCGGCCGAGCCGCGACAGCGAATGCGGCGCGATCCCGATGCCGGTATCGGCGATCGTCAGCCTGATGGAATCGCCGCTCAGGCGGCTCCGTACCACCACCTTGCCGCCATCAGGCGTGAACTTGACCGAGTTGGAAAGAAGATTGACGATAATCTGCTTGATTGCCCGGCGATCCGCCACCACCGAGATGGTTCCTTCGATGTCGGCGTTGAGCAACAGCTTCTTGTCATCGGCGCGCCCGGACACCACCTTGAGCGACTCCGCCAGTGTCTTCGACAGGTCGATGACCTCCATGTCGAGCTTCATCCGGCCGGCTTCGATCTTCGACATGTCGAGGATGTCGTTGATGACTTCGAGCAGATAATGGCCGCTGGTGAGTATGTCGTGACAGTATTCCTGATATTTTTCCGAACCGAGCTTTCCGAACATCTGGCTTTCCATGATCTCGGAGAAGCCGATGATGGCATTGAGCGGGGTACGCAGTTCGTGGCTCATATTGGCGAGGAATTTGGATTTAGTCTGGTTGGCTTCCTCGGCCCGGTTTTTTTCCTCCGAGTATTTCTCGGCAAGATCGGCGAGCTCGATGGCCTGTCGCTCCAGTTCGGTCTGCGAACGTTTAAGATCAATCACCGTGGCGCGCAGGCGCAGATCGTTGTCGACCAGCTTCTGTTCGTGCTCCTTGATGCGCGTGATATCGGTACCGACCGAGACATAGCCGCCGTCTTTGGTGCGGCGTTCGCTGATATGCAGCCATTTGCCGTCTTCGAGTTGCGCCTCGAAGGTGCGTGCGCCAGGCTCCCGCGCGATGGTGTCGTGCAGCCGGCTGCGAATCTCCGGCATGCTGCCGACTTCGATGATGGTTTCATAGGATGTTCCGGGGGTGACCGCCGAATCCGGCAGCTTGTGCAGGCGCTGAAAGTGCGAGTTGCAAAGTATCAGGCGGTCCCACGCGTCCCACAACACAAACGCTTCAGGAATGGTCTCGATCGCGTCGCGCAGCCTCAGGTCGGCCTCCACCGTCTTCTCGGCGAGGCTCTTCTGCTCGGTGATATCTACGGCGATGCCGATCAGGTGCATGCCGGGATCACCGGCGCCCTGGCTGAGTTCGCAGCGCACGCGCAGCCAGATCCAGTGGCCGTCGGCGTGCTGCATGCGGAAGGTCTGGTCGATGTGATCGATCTTGGAGGAAATGAGCTGATCGGCAATCGAGAACAGGTCGATGTCGTCGGATTTCACCAGCGCGTTGACTTCGCCAAAGGTCAAGAGGTCGCTGCGGGTGTCGAGGCCAAGCATCGTGAACATCGAGTGCGACCAGAATATCCTGCCGCGCGAAAGGTCCCAATCCCACAAACCGCAACGGCCGCGATTGAGCGCGGTATCGATGCGGCTGCGAACGGCGTCGTTGATGAGGTCCCCTTCGCGCGCGCGGGTCGATTGCCAGTGGAACGCAAAGCCAAGAATCAGCACGACAAAGCCGGTGGTGGCGGAAAGCGTCACCGACAGCGCGGCGTCCGACCCCCAAAGCGAGTCGACCTTTTCCTGGATAATGATGACATGGCCCGGCAGCGACCCGATGGCATGCCGGATCGCCAACGCCGCACGGCCGCTCGGCAGGGTGATGTCGGTGGCGCCGGCCTGCGTTCCCGGGGCCAGGGGCAGCGCCGCATGGACGACGTCCAGCACCCGGTCGGCCTCGGCGAGGCCTCCCTCGATCGGGGTGCGGGCGAGAATGCGCATGTTGGCGCCGGTGACGATGACGTGCCGGCCGGCCGCGGCGCCCCAGGCCGGAATCAAGTCGGGCAGCAGGAGTTGCAGGCGCTCGAATGCGGCGCGATCTTCCCGCACTGAGGCGATGCGGTCGATCCGGTCAACAAGCACGTCGCCGAGCGCCGCTAGGTCGCGCCTGAGGGAGGTGCGCTTTTGCCGGTTCTGCTCGAGTACCTGCACGAACGCGCCAAGGCAAATGGTGATCAGGAAGGCGATGATCAGGGTGGGTACGGCGCGGCGAAGCGCAGGCTCCGCTATCAATAGCCGATGGTAGGCCGGTTTCGCAATCGACTGCGCCAATCCCTTGATCGAATCGGATTGGACGCAGGCGCTCGCCGCGTGCACGCGCGCCATGCCTATGGCCCCCTAGAAAAAATCGTTGCAACCGATCGAAAAGACCCCAGCCTCTCCCGAATCAAAGTGATTTGAATCCAGTTTTGGCGGACTGTCGAGAGTCAACGATTCCTTAATGGAAATAATTCTTCTCCAACGTTGAATCGCTGACGAAAATGCCCGGAAATCTACCGGCTCGCTGAGTCCGAAACGGGAACGCGTGCCGCGTCTCGGTTACCGCTATCTGTGTTTGACTAAGCGTCCGGTGGCTCGGCGTGACTGATCACGCGCTTCACGGTTGGAAAGGCGCGGCGCAAGGCGCGCTCGATCTCATCGACGCTTTCATGAACCCTGAGCACGCTCATCGCAGGCGAGGCGCGGCAGTGGAAGTTCACGATTTCGCCGGCGTCGGTGTCACGCACCCGCACGCTGTGGATGTCGTGGATCGCGCCATCGGCGGCAAAGCGCGACAGTGCGGTCTTGATAGCTTCGACGCGCTCGGGCGCGGCGTCGCTGCCGAGCGGTAGTTCCGGTTCTAGGGGCTCGATGTGGGTATCGACTTCGACGTCCTCGCCGAATTCCTCGCGAATGTTGCGCTCGAGCTCCTGGGCAATATCGTGGGCTGCCGTCAGCGACATATCGCCGTCGACTTCGAGGTCGATGCTGACTGTGAGCTTACCGCCGAGATCATGTACCGTGACGTGGTGGACGGCGAGACCGGAATTGCGGGCGATCACATTGATGCGCTCCCGTATGCTTTCATTGTTGCGCGCGACCGGTACGGCCGTGAAGGTCAGGTCGGCATCGTCGAGCGCGCCCGCAACCGCGGCTTGCGCCTTCCGCTTGATCTGCTCGACGCGGTCGATCGGATAGGTGCGGGGTACCTGCACGATGGCATCGATGAAGTGCGTCGATCCGACCATCCGCACCCTTAAGCGTTCGACATCGACCACGCCCTGTACCGCCCTGATGGCCGCCGCGGCCTTTTCTGCCGCGCCCTCCGGTGCGCGGTCGAGCAGGGTTTCGACGGTAGAGCGCGCCATCCTCAGGCCCAAGAGCGCGATCATCACGGCGACCCCGACCGCAGCGGCGGAGTCGCCCCAGGCGTAGCCAAGTCCCGTCAGCGCCAGCCCGACGATGACGGCGACCGAACCAAGGACGTCGGAGGCGAAATGCAGGGCATCGGCGGCCAGCGCCTGGCTCCTGGTGTCCCGCGCGGTGCGATCCAGCGCGCGCGCGCGCCAGAAATTCACTGCGATGTCGACCAACAGCACGATGAAGGGGATCGCCGAAATCGTCGGCGGCGGGGCGCCTTCGCGCAGACGGCTGTAGGATTCGACCAGAATGCCGCCGGCGAGCACATACAGCATCGCGATCACGCCCAGCGCGGAGACGCTCTCGAGCTTGCCGTGACCATAATGATGTTCTTTGTCGGCGGGGCGGTCCGAGATCTGAACCACCATCCAGGTGATCACCGTTGCGACCACGTCGACCGAAGAGTGCAGGGCTTCGGAGATCAAAGCCAGGCTGCCGATCGCGACACCGACCACGAATTTGACGAGCGCCATGCCGATGCTGGCAAAAACCGAGATCGCCGCGACCCGGGATTTTACGTGTAGATCTGGATGCCTCATGCGCGGGGGTTTAGCAGCCGACCGCGTAACATTAAAGCACGGATCGGATGCGTTAACGCCGTCAGAGCGTTACGACGATCTTGCCGAGATGCCGGTTGGCTTCCATGTGCTCGAAGGCTTTGCCGATATCGTCGAATGCAAAGACCTTGTCGATCGGCAGCTGCAGCTGTCGCGCTTCCACGGCCGGCCAGATATCGCGGCGCACCTCGTCGAAGATTTCCCGGATTTCCTCGATGGTGCGGGTGCGGAAGGTGACGCCAATATAGTGGATGCGGCGGGCGGCATGCAGATCAAAGTTGAAATCGGCGTGGGTGCCACCGAGCCGGCCGACATTGACGATACGGCCCATGACCCTGGTGGCCGCCAGGTTCTGGCTTGCGACCTTGCCGGAGACCTGATCGACGATCAGGTCGACGCCTTCGCCGCCGGTGGCATCGAGCACCTGCTTGACCCAGGTGGGGTCGCTGGAATCGACCGCAAGATCTGCTCCGAACTCCTTCAGCCGCGCACGCCGGCCGGCGTCGGTCGAAGATCCGATCACCAGCCGGGCGCCTTTGAGTTTCGCGATCTGAAGCCCCATCAGGCCAACGCCGGAACTGGCGCCTTGAATCAAAACCGACTGGCCGGCCTGCAAGGCACCATTGGTCACCACCGCATTGTGCATGGTGGCGAGCGCGACGGGCAGGGTGGCCGCCTCCTCGAAGTTCATGTTGGAGGGCGTGCGAAACAGCCGGCCATGGTCGGCCAGCGTATATTCCGCGAACGCGGCGGCGCCGGATCCCATCACCCGGTCGCCGATCGCCACGCCCTCGGCCGCGGGCCCGAGTTCGGCGACCTCGCCCGCCCATTCCATTCCAAGCACCGTGCCGACGCCGCCGGCGCTGCCATGGGCATGGCCCTTGGTCATGCCGAGATCGGCGCGGTTGAGGCCGCAGGCCCGCACACGAACCAGCACTTGGGTGCCTTGCGGCGCGGGTTTGGCAACCTCGGCGATGTCAGCGCCTTTGGTGCCGTAGACGTAAGCTTTCATGGGATCATTCCTGTTACGAGCGAAGACGTAAGCGCCTATTCCGCCGCCTGACGACGCTCGGACAACATGCCTTCGAGCCGGGCTTTGATGATGGTTTCCGCCTCGCGCATGATGCGCGCCACAAGCTCGGCACAACTCGGGATATCGTGGATCAGTCCCTGCACCTGGCCGGCGGACCAGATGCCTTCGTCGGCGTCGCCGGTGGCATAGACCATCTTGCCGCGTGCGCCGGCGACGAGCTCGCGGACCTGCTCGAAGGTCGCGCCTTGCTTCTCCAGCGCCACGACCTGCTGGCTGACGGCGTTTTTGGCGACTCGCGAGGTGTTGCGCATGGTGCGGAAAATAAGCTCCGTCTCGCGCTCGTCGTTGGCGACGATTTTTTCCTTGATCAGCTGGTGGATCGGGCTCTCCTTGGTGCACATGAAGCGCGTGCCCATGTTAATGCCCTCGGCGCCCAGGGCAAGCGCCGCCACCAGACCGCGGCCATCGCCGAATCCGCCCGAGGCGATCATTGGGATTTTGACCTTGTCGGCCGCTACCGGAATCAGGATCAGTCCGGGGGTGTCGTCCTCGCCGGGATGGCCCGCGCACTCGAAACCGTCGATCGAGATCGCATCTACCCCCATGCGCTCCGCCGACAGCGCATGGCGGACGCTGGTGCATTTGTGCACGACCACGACACCATGCTGTTTGAATTCGGTGACGTGCTCCTGCGGCTTGTTGCCGGCGGTTTCGACGATTTTGATGCCGCTCTCGATAATGGCCCGACGATATTCCGCGTAAGGCGGTGGCTTGATCGAGGGAAGGATGGTCAGGTTGACGCCGAACGGTTTGTCGGTCAGCCCACGGCAGCGCGCGATCTCCCGGGTCAGATCCTCCGGCGTCGGCTGCGTCAGCGCGGTGATGAAGCCGAGCGCGCCGGCATTGGCGACGGCCGCCACCAGTTCGGCGCGCCCGACCCACTGCATGCCGCCCTGCACGATCGGGTGTTGGACGCCCACGAGTTCGGTAAATCGAGTCCTTATCATCGTTGATCCCTGATCGTTTCCCCGGCGCGGGCAACCCGCGCCGTGTTCAAATTTTCGGCCGATTTTCGAGGGGCAGCATGCCGCCCCGGGTGGCGATTGTCCATCGCTGAGCCCTGCGGCCAGGCGTCCTGATTATGTCGCCTGTTCACGAGGACGGATCTGGCTGCTGCCGCCGAAACAGGCGGGGTCAGAACTGGACCAAGCTTCAGTTTATTGACAGTATCCTTCTGGGAAGAGTTGACCGTGGACGCCGTAGCTGCCGCCCGCGCAGGACCAAACACTACCATCTTCGTCCGGGATGAACCTGGGTGATCAGGAGGAAACGATGGGGATTTCGCGTCGCACAGCCCTTAAAGCCGCGGTCGGGTCAGCGCTTGGTAGCGCATTCCCGCTGCCCTACGCGGCGCGGGCGGCCGGCACCGACTGGTCGACGCTGAAGGGCCAGACCATCGTCATCAACTGGCCGTCGCATCCGCACTATGACATTGCCAAGAAGCTGATCCCCGAATTCACCGCGGCCACCGGCATCAAGGTCGAGCTCGACCCGATGCAGTATCTGCGGATGAAGGACGCCCAGGTGCTGCAGATGTCGAAGCCGCAAGGCGACTACGATGTCATCGTCTATGTCATCATGTGGAAGACCGAATATGTGCAGCGCAACTTCCTGACGGAGCTTGCGCCTTTGTTCGCCGACGACAGCCTGCGGATGAAGGATTACAACCAGGACGACATCATCACGGCCTATTATGAAGGGCTCGGCCTGGTCGGTGGCCCCCGCGGGTACCTGCCTGGACCGGGTGCGAAGCTCTACGGCATCCCCTATGGCGCCGAGTGCAGCGTGCTGGCCTACCGCAAGGACATCTTCGCCAAGCATGATCTCGCACCGCCGAAAACCTATGACGAGATGCTGGCCGCCGCGCGCATGGTGAAGGACAAGGAGCCGGGAATGGGCGGGCTGACGCAACGGGCGCAGGCCGGTCATCAGGTCACCGCGGGCTGGCTGTTGCATCTGACGCCGTATGACGGCCTCGTCATCGATGACAAGTTCGAGCCCCGTGTCTCGGGTCCCTCCGCCATCAAGGCGACCGAAGTCTACAAGGAATTCATCGACACGGGTCCGGCCGGCGGCGCGGCCTTCGACTTCGGGCAGAGCATCAATTCCTTCCTGCAGGGACAGTCGGCGATGTATTGCGACAGCATTTCCATCTTCGGTCCGGCGCGAGACCCGTCGAAATCCAAGGTCACGGAGACGGTGGGCTACGTCGTTCACCCCAGAGCCAGCAGATATTCCGGCGAACTCGGAGGCTTTGGCCTCGCAATCCCCAAGAATTCCGCCAACCGCGAAGCGGCCTTTGCCTTCATCCAGTGGATGACGGCGGCTCAACAGGACGTCAAGGTGACGGCCCAGGGCGGGCAGCCGACCCGCTGGTCGACGCTCGACCATCCCGACGTCCAGAAGATCTATCCGGTCGATATCTACCGCGACTGTCTCAAGATCGCGAATCCCGACTGGCGTCCGATCATCAACGAATGGACCGAGATTTCCGAGAAGGTGCTGGGTATCCGGCTGTCTGAGATCATCACCGGCAAGACGCCGATCAAGCCTGCCATGGATAGCGCCGCGGCGGAGATCAAGACCATCCTAGCGCGCGCCGGCTATTACAAGACGTAGAGCGCTCGGATCATTCAAAATGCAAAACCAGTTGGGGGTCAGTCGGCGATTGACGCCCTATGTCTTCGCCGCTCCGGCCGTTCTGGTCATGCTGTTCGGCCTGCTTTATCCTGTGGTCGATGCCCTGCGGCTTTCCTTCTACGAAGTCCGGCTCGGCGAACAAATCACCCCGCAGGCCTTCCGAGGGCTTGCCATCTTCGCCGAGGCGCTATCGGATTCATCCAATCTGAAGTCGATGGCCGTCACGCTTGAATTTTCGGTTGTCGTTGTCGTCGTTGAAATGGCGGTAGGCACAGGCCTTGCGCTCATCCTGGAAAAGCCGCTGCGGGGAATGAGGGTGTTCCGCACGCTGCTGGTATTGCCGATGATGATCGCGCCGATCTGCGTCGGACTGATCTGGCGCTACATGTTCGACGTCAATGTCGGGCCGATCAACAGCGTGCTGGCGGGCTTCGGCCTGCAGCCGGCCTGGCTGGCAGAGTCGGGCCTCGCCTTCTTCGCCATCTGCGTCACCGACGTCTGGCAATTCACGCCCTTCGTGTTCATTCTCGCGCTGGCCGGGCTGCAAGGGCTCGACCAGTCCTGCGTCGAAGCCGCCAGGATGGACGGCGCCTCGGCCTTTCAGATCATTCGTTATGTCAAGATTCCGCTGCTCGCTCCGATCCTGATGATCACCATTTTGATGCGCCTGATCGATGCCTTGCGCGGGCTGGAGGTCGTCTATGCCATGACCAACGGCGGTCCGGGCCTTTCCACCGAACTGTTCTCCCTGCATATCTATAAATCCGCGTTTGTCACGCAGCGCATGGGGCATTCGGCGGCCTTGTCCGTCTGCCTGCTGGTCGTCACCACCGCCCTCAGTGTCCTGCTCCTGGCGTGGAGCAATCCGCTGCGCCAAAGGGGGCGATGATGGGGCCGGAGGCCTTTGCCAGGGAGGAGCAGGCCGGCGACAGCTTCCGGATCGGAGCTGTCGCGCTGCTTGCCGCGTTGTCGGTGCTGCCCATTCTGGTCATGCTGTCGACCTCCCTGAAAACCCAGCGACAGATTTTCAGCGGCGGCTTCTCCTTCTTGATGCTCCCGACATTCGAGAATTACCGTCAGGTGCTTGAGGGCCGCTTTCTGGGCTATCTCGGCAACAGTATCGTCGTCAGCGTGATCGCGACCGTTGTGACGCTCGTCTTCGGCACGATGTGCGCCTATGCGATATCGAGGTTCACGTTTTCCGGGCGCTCGCCGATTGCGATCAGCACGCTATTGGTGCGCACCATTCCACCCGCGGTGCTGGCCATCCCGGCCTATTTCATCCTTACGCCGCTGCATCTCGATGGGCTCGCCGGCCTCACCATCAGCTATGTCGCGCTCAATCTGCCCTTTACGATCTGGTTGCTCTACGGCTTCATCGAGCAGGTGCCCACGGAGTTGGAGGAGGCGGCGACCGTCGATGGGTGCGGACCGTTCCGGCTGTTCTTCACGCTGATTGTTCCCTTGTTGAAGCCGGGGCTCGCTGCCGCGGCCATCTTTACCTTCAGGATCGCCTGGAACGAGTTGGTTCTGGCTTCGATTCTCACCAATCGGACCAGCCGCACGTTGCCTTACGGCGTGTATCTCTTCATCACCGATGTCGGAATCGACTGGGGTCAGTTGATGGCTGCCGGAATGCTCGTGGCTCTACCGCCGCTTGTTTTCACCTTTGTCGCTGCTCGGCAGATCATCATGGGACTCACAGACGGCGCGGTCAAAGGTTAGCCAACCAAATGACCAGTCAAACCTATCAAGCAAAAGGAGGCGAACATGCAAATCAAGGGCATCCGCAAGGAGGCTTCGGTAAACTTTGACAGCAGGATTGGAGCCTGGTTCGGAGCCTCGCAGCCGGTCTCTCGGGAGGAAATGTTAAGCAGGGTATTCCGCTTCAATGAACTGCCGTCCAACGCGAGCGCCTTCATCGACGCGGTAATGCCCGGTCACAATCGGACGTTAATGGGAGCGCTGGGGCGCGGGACAGCCGAAGAAGATCTCAGGCACCAGGTAGAGAAGGCGGAGAATTACCATATCGACTACATCAAGGCTGAACCGGGCAACGGCGCGGCGCTGCACTCGCACGATACCGAAGAAACGTTCATTTGCCTGACCGGCAAGTGGCGCGTAGCCTGGGGTACAGGCGGCGAGGAGAGTGTCGAACTCGATTATCTCGACGGGATTTGCTGCCCGCCAGGCGTTATGAGATCCTTCGAAAACATCGGCGAACAGACCGCGCTCCTGCTTTCCATTCTCGGCGGTCGCGAGCCCGGCAATGTGGTCTGGTCCGAGTTCAATCCAGTCCAAGATGGCAACAGGCACGCGCTGAGATCAAAGAGCCCGTGGGGTAAATGGAAGCCACAGGCGTAAGCCGCCGCTTGTGCCGCGAAGGAGGCGGGTTACTTTGCCTCAAACCCCCCTACGAGCTGACAGCGTGCTCATGGAGAGAGGGAGCGCGGGATGCTTCCACAGGAGTCTCAAGCGGGGACCGATCGGGCCGCCGCCGTCGTCGCTTCGTCAAATGCGATCGAGATGTCGCGAATGCTGATCACGCCGATCAGGCCGTAATCGTCGATCACCGGCAGGTGGCGGATGTGGTGCTGGTTCATCAGATGCCTCGCATGCTCGAGCGTGTCGGTCGAACTGCAGGACACCAGCTGCTGCACCGAGATCAACTGCGCAACCCTGAGGCTGACGCCGGCCGCGCCATGCTCGGCGACGGCACGGACAACGTCGCGCTCGCTAAACATCCCCACCACCGTATTGCCTTCGGTATGGACGACGTCCTTGACCACCAGCGCGCTGATGTTGTTGGCGCGCATCAACTGGGCGGCAATACCGACGGTTTCATTCATTCGAACCGTCGTCACGCGAGCGGTTTTCTTGCGCAGGATGTCTCCGACTTGCATCGCAACCTTCCCTGGACAACTGTAGAGCGCCTCTTTACTCGTTTATTTTGGTATACATTATGCCAAATGTCAATTCGTCGCCGTGTTGAAGAAAGGGGCTGGACCGCAATCTCACATTTGGCGATTGGGTCGTCGCCGCGGTTGCGGCTGTCCTGGAACGGGGGGCGGCGGTACGAGGTTCAGGCGCGATAGCGCCGCCGGCAGCGCCGTGCCGGGCTGCGGCAGCATCAGCACGACGACCTCCTGGTTTTTCTCCAGGGTTGCCTCCCGGCCCTGCACTGAACTAAGTTTCCAGCCCTGAAAATCCTCACCGAGCTTGAGCCGAAGTGCCGCCGCGGTGGATTGGTTCAGGAAGATCCCGAACCGTTCATCACCGTTTGCGATGGTGCCGACCAAAAAGAGCGGCGGACGGTCCGGATCTCTCGGTTTCGGCGCCGTGGCAGTTGTCGGAGCGGCGGCAGTTGCCACTGCAGAGGCCGGCGGACGCCGAGACGACGAGAAAATCGGCCGCTCACGGGTGCTCGACAACACGCTGAGGGGGACCGCCCATAAGGGATTGGCATCCGGCGTTCGCTGCCTTGGTTGCACCGCTTGCTTCAGAGCGGGCTGCGCGGGGCCGGAGCGATCCACCGGAGTCCAGGTCGCGAGCGGGACATCAGCCGCGCGTGCGTCGGCCTTAAGATCGGTATCGATCGGATCCGGGGCGGCAACCGAGGCCGAGACCAGCCCGCTCGCCGATAGCGCCAGGATCACGATGCAGGTCGAATACCGCAGTTTCATTTTGCGCCATACTGGTGAGCGGGTCTTTCAACCCAGAGTATAGTAGCGGTTGCCCTGCCAAATCCAGCCATTTGAGTGAAGAAGACGAACTCATTCCGCTGGTTGTCCAACCGGGTTTTTTCCCGAAGCATTGATCGAAATCCGCATCGGCCGCACCACGAACAAAGCCAGTGCCACGACGCCAAAGTTCATGACCGCGGCAACGGCGAATACGGCATGCCAGTTGCCGGTGTAATCCTTCAGAATATTGGCCAGCGGCACGGCGAGCGCGGACAGTCCCTTGGCGGTATAGAGCAGGCTGGCGTTCGTGGTCGCATATTTTGGACCGAACATGTCCGTGCAGGTCGAGGGAAAGAGGCTGAAAATCTCGCCCCAGGTGAAGAAGATCAATGCCGCTGAGATCACGAAGGTCCAAGGCGTTGTGCCCGCCGCTCCCAACAGCCAGTAGGCCAGGCCGCCTGAAGCGAAGGCGATCGCCATGGTATATTCGCGCCCGATATGATCCGAAACCCATCCGAAGAACGGCCGGGCGCCGCCATTTGCAAGATTGTCGATGACACCCGATACGATCAGCGTGGTGGCGCCGAACAGGATCACCGACTGCGCCACGCCATAATCCTTGGCAATCAAAGCGATCTGGGCTGTGACCATCAATCCGCTCGCAGACACCAGCACGAACATGAGGTACAGCAGCCAGAAAACCGGCGAAGACAGCATCTGCGCCGGGGTGCTAGAGGTCTTCGACTGCAGAACTTTGACGGCAACTCCGCTCGGAACTTCGCCCGACTGTGGCGAACGGAGCAACCATGCCAGCACGAAGATAATTCCGCCTTGAAGCAACGCAAACCAGAAGAAGGTGTCCGCATATCCGATCGAGCTAATCATTATTTAAATCGGGATCACGGTAACGGCCGCACCCGCGCCAAACCCGGCCGCGGTCAATCCGACGGCGAGACCGCGACGATCGGGAAACCATTTGACCGCGTTGCCGACGCATGTGGCGTAGATGCCGCCGGCACCGACGCCCGACACGACGGCGCCGAGATAAAGCATTTCCAGTGAGGTGGCCTTGGCGTTGATGATCCAGCCGATCGCGACAAAAATGCCACCCGCCGCGACCATCAACTTGGGACCGCGCTGTGGACCAAGGGAGTCCACGATCCATCCTTCAAGTGGGGTGAGCCAGGTTTCCAGCGCGACAAAAATGCTGAATGCGACCTGGATTCCGGCGACGTCCCAAGAATTCGCCTTGGCCATCGGGCTGACAAAATAAGTCCATCCGTACTGCAGGTTGGCAATCATCGCCATGCAGACGACGCCAATGATGAGTTGCATCCAGCGATAGCTGTTGGACGGTGCAGGATTTGACCTGTTGGCGATCATTAT
The DNA here is from genome assembly GCA_963736075.1 of uncultured Alphaproteobacteria bacterium. Taxonomy (GTDB): domain Bacteria; phylum Pseudomonadota; class Alphaproteobacteria; order Rhizobiales; family Xanthobacteraceae; genus Bradyrhizobium. Next base: position 517,653 of record CAVTNW010000043.1, read on the forward strand.
TGTCTCCCAATGCGCGCTTTTTCTTAATGGGCGGCTAAGACCGCCAAGCGCTGCGTGTCCAAATTCTGGTATATTATATTCCAACGCGCAAGGTCGAATTCTACCTCCGGCGTCGGTATGTCGGCGGGCGGGAATGAGCACGTCCCAGGTCAACCATCCTGGTATCTAAATAGGCCAAAATGCGAGGTTCGCCAGACACGTGCTACGTGCTCACTTTGTCGCACGCGCCAGAAGGTTGCCTCCGCAAGTAGCGTGCTCGCTTTGCCGTTGATCGCGGAGCCACCAACCGCGCAATCGCCGGTGACAGGCCCGTTGCCCAACGTCCCCAAGCAAACGACGCTACTCGGCGGCGGCCTTGCGCGGCGGGTCGAGCGTGCCGGAGGCGCGAATCTCCGCCACCTGTTGGTCGGAGAAGCCAAGAATCTGCCGCAGAATCTCGTCGGTATGTTCACCGAGCAGCGGTGAACGCGTCACTTCGCTCGGGCTATCCGACAGCTTGATGGGGTTGCCGACCGAAAGGTATTTGCCGCGCTTGGGATGATCGACTTCGACCACGGTGCCGGTGGCGCGCAGCGAGGGATCCTCGGCCAGTTCCTTCATCGACAGGATCGGACCGCAGGGAATGTCATCCTTGTTGAGAATTTCCATCGCCTCGAACTTGGTCTTGGTCATGGTCCATTGTTCGATGCGGGCGAAGATTTCATTGAGGCGCGTCAGCCGGGCCGGCGGCTTGGCATAATCGGGATGGGTCTTCCAGCCGGGCTCGCCGATCACATTGCAGATTTTCTCCCAAACCGGCGCCTGCGTAATGAAGTAGATGTAGGCGTTGGGATCGGTCTCCCAGCCCTTGCACTTCAAGATGCGGCCCGGCTGACCGCCGCCGGAATCGTTGCCGGCGCGCGGCACCGCTTCGCCGAACGGAATCCCCTCGCCGTATTGGCTGTACTCCTTGAGCGGACCATGCGCGAGGCGCTGCTGATCGCGCAGTTTGACGCGCGCGAGATTCAAGACGCCGTCCTGCATCGCAGCAGTCACCCTCTGGCCCTGGCCGGTGACGGTTCGCTGATATAGCGCGGTGACGATGCCGAGCGCCAGATGCAGGCCGGTGCCGCTGTCGCCGATCTGCGCCCCGGTGACCAGCGGCAGACCGTCGCGAAAGCCCGTGGTCGATGCCGCGCCACCGGTGCATTGCGCGACGTTTTCATACACCTTGCAGTCTTCATACGGGCCGGGGCCGAAGCCCTTGATCGAGGCCACGATCATTTTCGGGTTGAGGCCGTGAATTGTCTCCCAGGGAAATCCCATCCGATCGAGCACGCCGGGTCCAAAATTTTCCACCAGCACGTCGCAATTTTTGATCAGCGCGGTGAGGACTTCCTTGCCCTTCGGGTTCTTGGTGTCGAGCGTGATCGAGCGCTTGTTGTGGTTGAGCATGGTGAAATACAGGCTGTCGACATTGGGAATATCCTGCAACTGAGCGCGGGTAATATCGCCGACGCCAGGGCGCTCGACCTTGATCACGTCGGCGCCGAACCACGCCAGCAATTGCGTGCAGGTCGGTCCGGACTGGACGTGGGTGAAATCGAGAATTCGAACGCCCTTCAGCGCTTTTGTCATCATGTTGCTCCGTACGGTATCTGATCCTGCTGAAGGCAGGAAGTAAGGCGGATGGGACAGGGGTCGCCGACCCCACCCGGACGTGGCTGGCCTATTTCTTGCGAAGCTTGCTTTGCGGGTTGAGGTTGCCGATTCTGCCGCTCTCGCTGCCCGCCGCCGGGTCGATGGCCGCGTTGATGAGTGTTGGTCGGCCGGAGTCCATCGCCGCATCGACGGCGCGCTTCAGTTCGTCCGGCGTCGTCACATGGACGCCGACGCCGCCAAATGCCTCCATCATCTTGTCGTAGCGCGAATCTTTGACGAAGACGGTGGTCGCCACATCGGTGCCTCCCGTCGGATTGACGTCGGTGCCACGGTAGATGCCGTTGTTGTTGAAGATGACGACGCAGACCGGGAGATTGTACCGGCAGATCGTCTCGACCTCCATGCCGGAGAAACCGAACGCGCTGTCGCCTTCGACTGCGAGCACCGGTTTATCGGTCTCGATCGCGGCGGCGATGGCGTAGCCCATTCCGATCCCCATCACCCCCCAGGTGCCGACATCCAGACGCTTGCGCGGCTGATACATATCGATGACGCCGCGCGCCAGATCGAGCGTGTTGGCGCCTTCGTTGACCAGGATGGCGTCCGGTCGCTCCTTCACGACGCTCCGCAGGACACCGAGCGCGCCGTGGTAATCCATCGGCGAGGTATTGTTCATCAGCCGCGGCGCCATCTTGGCGATGTTTTCGTCCTTCTTGATCTTGACGGCAGCGACCCAGTCGGCCGGCGCGTCCGGCCACCGGCCGTCGATGCCGGCGAGAAGCGCGGTGACGCAGGAGCCGATGTCGCCAACCACGGGAGCCGCGATCTCGATGTTGCTATCCATCTCCCTGGGCTCAATGTCGATCTGGATGAATTGCTTCGGTGCCTCGCCCCAGCTCTTGCCCTTGCCGTGCGACAACAGCCAATTGAGGCGCGCCCCGATCAACATCACGACGTCGGCTTCCTTCAGCACCGTGGAGCGCGCGGCGCCCGCGCATTGCGGATGGGTATCGGGCAAAAGTCCCTTGGCCATGCTCATCGGCAGGAACGGGATGCCGCTTTTCTCGATCAGCGCGCGGATGGCATCGTCAGCCTGAGCATAGGCCGCGCCCTTGCCGAGGATGATCAGCGGGCGTTTTGCGCCCTTCAGGATGTCGAGCGCACGCCTGACCGCGTCCGGGGCGGGGATCTGTGCCGGAGCCGGATCGATCACCTTGACCAGCGACCTCGCGCCATCAGCGGCGTCCATCACCTGCGAGAACAGCTTGGCCGGCAGATCGAGATAGACGCCGCCGGGACGCCCCGAGACCGCGGCACGGATTGCACGCGCCAATCCGATGCCGATATCGGCGGCGTGAAGGACACGGAAAGCGGCCTTGCATAGCGGCTTGGCGATCGCGAGCTGATCCATCTCTTCATAATCGCCCTGCTGCAGGTCGACGATCTCACGCTCGGAAGAGCCCGAGATCAGGATCATCGGAAAACAGTTGGTGGTGGCGTTGGCCAGCGCGGTCAACCCGTTGAGAAAGCCCGGCGCCGATACCGTGAGGCAGACGCCGGGTGATTTGGTCAAGAACCCTGCGATCGCAGCGGCGTTGCCGGCGTTCTGTTCGTGACGGAACGAGATGACACGGATGCCCGCGGCCTGTGCCATGCGGCCGAGGTCGGTGATCGGGATACCCGGCACCCCGTAGATGGTGTTGATGCCGTTGAGCTTCAGCGCATCGATGACGAGATGAAAACCGTCCGTCAGCTCCGGCTGGTGTTCGGCGGTATTGGCATCGATGGCCGCGGTTTTCAGCATCGGCTTAAGTCTCTCTGATCGTTTTCTATCGGACGCGTTCGTCCTGTTCTGAAGGTCCCGGCGCAACCGACAAGTTGCTTAAAACAGTTCCGTGCCGTGGGCTTCGACATATGCCGCCAGGCCGAGCGTGTGATCGCGCGCGCGCTTTTCCGCAAGCTCGGTATCGCGTGCTTCGAGGGCTTCGATGATCGCCAAGTGCTCGGGTAAGGATGCCGCCGTGCGCTCCACGCGCCCGATGGTGAGTTGCCGGTAGCCGCGGACGTGCAGCAGGATATCGTTGGTCATCTCAACCAGCACCGGCAACTCGCTGAGCGAGATCAGCGCCTGGTGAAAGGCGATGTTGGCCCTGGAATATTCCTCGATGTGGTCCTGTGGCAGCCGATCGCTGCTGAAATCCTTGAAAAAATCACGCAGCGCGGAAATATCCTTCTTGTGCGCGGTGGTCGTGATCAGCCGTGCCGCCATGCTCTCGAGCGCAGCCCAGGCCCGGATCATGTCGACAATCTCGCTCTTGGTACGGCGCACGACAACGATGCCACGACGCGGCACGGTCTTGACGAAACCATCCTGCTCCAGCATTGCGATCGCTTCGCGAATCGGGGTGCGGCTGACGCCGAGGCGTTCCGACAGGGCACGCTCGTCGAGCATCACCGGTTCGGGCGTCGCATAGATGTCCATTTTCAGGATCGCTTCCTTCAAGGCCTCGTAGGCTTTGTTCTTGAAGCTGGTCTCCGGGGCAAGGCGGACGATTTCGATTTCTGCCTCGGCCACGCTGGAATGCGCCTTGACTGGTTTGCGTGCGGGCACGTGGGTCTCCTCCAAGGCGAAAGTCTGTTATCAAATTGCTCTATATTTTTGGCATGCCAAATGCCAGAATGTCAAGTTATCCATATTCTAAGCAGTTACGTCGAGAGACCGTGCCTTGACAACTTCATCCTTGGCATACCAAATGCCAAAATCGAACCGATCAAGGCGCCGAAGAGATTCCGGGAGAACGCGGGTAGGCGTCTTTCATCACAGGGAAACGCTGATCGGGCGTTTGCGACAAATCAGGTCGTGAAACCCGCACGCGGTGCGAGCGAATAGAACCAGACGCCAGGGAGAAAGCCAATGTCGAATGCCAAGGAAGCCGTCCGCAAAATTCTCGATGCCGCGAAAGCGGATCAGCGCACAAGTCTGACCGCGCCGGAAGGCAAGCTGGTGTGCGACGCCTACGGTATCCCCGTTCCCAGGGAAGGGGTGGCCCACTCCGCGAGCGAAGCATCCGATATCGCGGCCGGGATCGGCTTTCCAGTGGTCATGAAGATCGTGTCGCCGGACATCCTGCACAAGACCGAAGCCGGCGGTGTGCTGGTGGGGGTGAAGAATGCCGCCGACGTCGCCAAGAACTATGAAACCATTCTGGCCAACGCCAGCAAGTACAAATCCGACGCCAAGATCGAAGGCGTTCAAATCCAGCAGATGTTGATTGGCGGGCAGGAAGTCATCGTCGGCGCGGTTACCGACGGATCGTTCGGCAAGCTGGTGGCCTTCGGCCTCGGCGGCGTGCTGGTCGAGGTCTTGAAGGACATCACCTTTCGGCTGGCGCCCGCGACCAAAGAGGATGCGCTCTCGATGCTGGACGGCATTCAGGCCCATGAGATGCTCAAGGGCGTGCGCGGCAGCGATCCGGCCAACCGCGACGCCATCGCCGACATCATCGTCAAGGTCTCGCGCCTGATCACCGATTTCCCCGAAATTGCCGAGATGGACCTCAATCCGGTATTTGCGACCAAGGACGGCGCGGTTGCCGCCGACGTCCGCATCGTGGTCGATTTCGCGCCGAAGCCGCCGCGGCCGCGCCCCAACCATGATGACATCGTGCGCCAGATGAATCGGATCATGAAGCCGAAGTCGGTCGCGGTGATCGGCGCGTCCGCCGAAAACGGCAAGATCGGCAACTCCGTGATGAAAAATCTCATCAATGGCGGCTACCAGGGCGAGATCTACCCGATCCATCCCAAGGCTCAGGAGATTATGGGTAAGAAGGTCTACAAGTCGGTCAAGGATATTCCTGGCGAGGTCGATATCGCGGTGTTCGCGATACCGGCGAGCCTCGTGGCCGGCGCTCTGATCGAATGCGGCGAAAAGAAAGTCGTCGGTGCGATCCTGATTCCCTCGGGCTATGCCGAAACCGGCAACGTCAAAGGCCAAGAGGAAATCCAGGCGATCGGACAAAAATACGGCATCCGCCTGATGGGGCCGAATATCTACGGCTTTTATTATACTCACGCCAACCTGTGCGCGACGTTCTGCACCGCTTACGACGTCAAGGGCAAGGCGGCGCTGTCGTCGCAGTCCGGCGGCATCGGCATGGCGATCATCGGCTTCTCGCGCTCGGCGAAGATGGGCGTTTCCGCGATCGTCGGCCTCGGCAACAAGTCCGATATCGACGAGGACGATCTGCTGACGTTTTTCGAGCAGGACGACAACACCCAAATCATCGCCCAGCATTGCGAGGACCTGAAGGATGGCCGGGCGTTCGCGGAAGTCGCCAAACGGGTGTCGAAGAAGAAGCCAATCGTGGTGCTGAAGGCCGGACGCACCTCGGCGGGCGCCAAGGCGGCAAGCTCTCACACCGGCGCTTTGGCGGGTAACGACAAAATCTACGAGGACGTCTTCAACCAGTCGGGCGTGATCCGCGCCCGCTCGCTGCGCGACATGCTGGAATTCGCCCGCGGCATCCCGGTGCTGCCGACGCCGAAGGGGGAGAACGTCGTCATCATTACGGGTGCCGGCGGCTCGGGCGTACTGCTGTCGGACGCCTGCATCGACAACAAGCTCTCCTTGATGACGATCCCTCCCGATCTCGACGCAGCATTTCGAAAATTCATCCCGCCGTTCGGAGCCGCCGGAAATCCGGTCGATATCACCGGTGGTGAGCCGCCGATCACCTACGTCAACACGGTAAAACTCGGGCTCGAAGACCCGCGCATCCACGCCCTGATCCTGGGCTACTGGCACACCATTGTGACGCCGCCGATGGTCTTTGCCAGGAATATGGTCGAGGTCAAGAACGCGATGAAAGCCAAGGGCATCGAGAAGCCGATCGTGGCCTCGCTCGCCGGCGACATCGAAGTCGAGGAAGCCGCCGACTATCTCTACCAGAACGGCATCGTCGCCTACGCCTATTCGACCGAGATCCCGGTCGCGGTGCTGGGGGCGAAGTACAAATGGGCGCGGGGGGCAGGATTGCTGTGAGGCGAGGGGATCATGAGCTCAAACGCCGCGCAACAAGTTGCCGATCAACAGAACGACATAGGCAATGAGCAGAAATGTGAAGGCGCTAACGCCACGCAGCAGCGAAAGATGGCCATAGGCCGCAAGCGCGGCCACGACGGCTAGTAAAACAGAAATCACAAATGTCGGGACTGCCGGGGGCGTGAGATAGAAGCGCCTATAAGGTCTTGTATACGGCATCGGAAGACTCCCTCTGAATGTCTTTGAAAAAAAGCTCGACAGTCGAGTTTTTGTTCCGCTCACGTCAGATCAATTCACCGCGTGAAGCGTGGCCGAAAAAGCGGCAAGATCGATGCGCGCCGTCTCATCCGGCGCCGGCTCGGGAAGGCCGGCGAGACGTTCGAGGATGTGGGTCCGATCCTGCGGCAGCGGGCGTTGGCGGACCTAACCGTCTTTTGCAACCACGGCTGCCAGATGGTCCAGGATATTTCCCCAGCCCCTGGTATGACCTTCACAAATAGCCGTCGTCGGTAGACGCTCGTGGGTCAGCACGAGGTCGGTTTCATCGCCGAGCGGATTGAGTTCGACGGTGACCAATGTATTCATATGGTTCGTTAGCGGGCCGATCCACGTGAACACAAGCTTGCGCGGCCGGTCGACGTGCAGATAGGTGCCGGATACTTCGCGGCTTGATTCCGCCGACGACATGACAAGGCTGAAGGCTCCGCCAGGGCGAAGGTCGCAGCTCGCCTTGCAATCGACCACGCCCGGATAGGGGCTCATCCACCGAACCATCAAATCGGGCTTTGTCCACAGGTCGAAGATCTGCTCCGCGCCGGCCCTCACGCGCCGGCGTACCTGCACGATCGGAGCCGTCATGTCATCGCGAACCATGCTTGCGATCCTTTGGCCTCAACTTGTGGTCTTTCTTGAGCTCGCGCAGCAGACGCTCCATGGCGTCCAGCCGCTCCTCCCAGTAGCGGCGCGTCCGCCCGATCCAGAAATCGACCTCGTCCAGCGAATGGGTATTGACGGAGAGAATGTGGTCGCGTCCTCTCCTGTGCCGCTCGACCACACCGCTCGCTTCCAGCACGCGGATGTGTTTCGACACGGCGTTCAAAGACATAGGAAAGGGTTGTGCGACCTCGGTCACGCGCGCCTCGCTGCGCGAGAGCCGTTCGATGATCGCCCGCCGCGTCGGATCGGCCAGCGCGGCGAATACCGCGTCGAGGCGCGCGGCGCGCGAAGCGGCTTCCTTCCGGGCTTCGCTCTCAATCACGGCGATCTGCTTGCCCGCTCAATTCTCGCTTCTCCGTTCTCGATTCTCCATGCTGAAAATATTCCACCTGAAGGTTGACTATTTGTCAAGCCGACGCTTTATTCAACCTGCCGGTTGAACCGGTATGACAATGGTATGACAATCGAGGAGAGCATCATGCGAAATAAACCCGTTGCCGCTGCGGCCGCGGTAGTTGCGCTTTTGTCAGCTGCCATCGCCCCGGCGTGGGCCGAGCCGGTCAAGAACATCGTCCTCGTCCATGGCGCCTTCGCCGACGGATCCGGCTGGAAGCCGGTCGCCGATATTCTCGGCAAAGATGGCTATACGGTCAGCGTGGTGCAGGAGCCGCTGACATCACTCGCCGACGACGTCGCGGCGACCAGGCGGGTGCTGGATCTGCAACAGGGCCCCTCGTTGCTGGTCGGCCACAGCTATGGTGGGGTAGTCATCACCGAGGCGGGCAATGCGCCGAATGTCGTCGGCCTGGTCTACATCGCCGCTTTCATCCCCGACCAGGGCGAGAGTGCTGTCAGCCTGCTGTCGTCGGCCCCCGCCGCCAATAACGACATGCGCGCCACCAAGGACGATTTCCTGTACATCGAGCCGGCCGCCTTCCCCGCCGATTTCGCTGCCGACGTGTCGCCTGCCCAGGCGAACTTCATGGCCCATTCCCAGGCGATGCTGGCCAAGGCCGGTGGCGGCGCGCCGGTGACGGCGGCCGCCTGGCACCAGAAGAAGAGCTGGGCGCTGGTCTCCACCCACGACCACAACATCAATCCCGATCTCGAGCGCACCATGGCCAAGCGGGCCGGCAGCGAGACGATCGAGGTTCCCGCCAGCCACGCGGTGTACATTTCCAAGCCGAATGAGGTCGCGCGTTTGATTGAACGGGCGGCAAAAGCGTCGGCCCAGTAACCCTTCCATCCAACATGATTGATAAGGAATCCCCCCATGTCCGCGCATCTTACCGCCCAAGCTGCCAGCCCTATCGATAGCGTCGTGCTGGTCCACGGGGCCTTCGTGGATGGTTCAGGCTGGAAGGCCGTCTACGACATTCTGAAAAAGGACGGTTATGACGTTACGATCGTCCAAAACAGCACGGCTACGCTCGACGGAGACGTCTCCGCAGCCAAGCGGGCGATCGCGGATGCAAAGGGCGACGTCATTCTGGTGGGGCACTCCTATGGAGGAGTGGTCATCACCGAAGCTGGCAATGATCACAAAGTCGCTGGTCTGGTCTATGTCGCGGCCTATGTGCCGGCGGCAGGCGAATCCCTCGGCTCGTTGGTCGCCCGCGCGCCCGCCGGTGCTGCATCGCCGCCCATCCTGCCGCCTGAGAATGACTCGGTGCTTCTCGACAAGGCGAAATTCCCGGCCGCCTTTGCCGCCGACCTCCGGGCTGAAGAAGCGGAATTCATGGCCGCCTCCCAAACTCCGTTGGGACTTGCAGCGCTCGACGGCAAAATCTCGCATCCGGCTTGGCAGGACAAGCCGACCTGGTATCTTCTCACCACCGAGGACAAGATGATCCCGCCAATGCAGCAACGTCAGATGGCCGAGCGCACGCCGGCCGAGATCTCCGAGGTCGCGTCCAGCCACGCTGTGTTCCTTTCGCATCCCAAGATCGTTGCGGCTCTGATCGAAAAGGCCGCGCAGAGTGCGTCCACCAAAGCGAAGCGGGCCGCAACGGCGTCTGCCGAGTAATCGTTCCATCCAACAAGATTGATAAGGAGTATCCATGTCCGTGAAAGTTCTCTACCAGACCGCCGCCCGCGCCACTGGCGGCCGCGACGGCCATTCCGCTACCCTGGACGGCACGTTTGAAGTGAGCCTGACAACGCCGAAAGAGCTGGGCGGCCCCGGCGGCCCCGGCGCCAATCCCGAAAAGCTGTTCGCCGCCGGCTATGCGGCCTGCTTCCTCGGCGCCATGAAGTTCGTCGCCTCGCAAGGCGGCCCGAAGGTGCCAAGCGACGCGACGGTGACCGCCACAGTCGGCATTGGACCGAGGGAGGAAGGGGGCTTCGGCCTGACCATCGCCCTGTCGATCGGCTTGCCGGGCGTTCCGCGGGGTGAGGCCGAGGCGCTGGTCGCCAAGGCCCATCAGGTGTGCCCGTATTCCAACGCGACCCGCAACAACATCGACGTCAAACTCACCGTCGAATAATCTCGCCCTCCAAAGCCACAGCGTGCTGGAATCTCGGAGTTAGCCGCCGCAACAAAGTGACCGCGGACGTCGATCTGGATATGCTCACCTCGCGATTGCGTGGTGGCCCGAACTGTCAGTGCGGCGTCGTCATAGGGGAGACACCGGAACATGGTCAGCGCTGTCAACGAGCCCTTGTTGGACGAACGGCTGGCCGCGCTCGAAGAAGCCCGGGCGTGGAGTCCGCGGCTGATATCAAAGCTCGAGAGTCACATTCGGACCGCGGACGACTTGGCTTTATTCCGGATCAACGCCTTCAGCTTTGCCGGGGAGCGCCATCTGGCCGAGAACGAAATCATCGACCTGTTTCTCCATGCCACGGCGCTTGGGCTTTTCTCGATGGATTGGTCGCTCTACTGTCCGAAATGTTGCTGCGTGGTCGAGAGCTTCCGCAGCTTGAAGAGCCTTCACAATCACTATCACTGCGCGTTCTGCCAGGTCGGATATGACGCGGCGCTCGATGAATATATCGCAGTCGCGTTCACAGTCAGTCCGAATATCCGCAAGATAAAGTTTCATGATCCCGACCAGCTCTCGGCATGGGATCGGTTTTTCAAGGTCCAAAACACCGCCGAAGGCCTGTTGCCCGATGGCCGGCCGCTGGTGGATGCCAAGGCGGCGATGGCGCGGTCGGTAACCTATCTGCCGCCGGGCGAGACCACGTCAATCGAAATCGAGGCCCATGAAGGCGCGGTCGTTGGCACCTGTCCGCTCGGGAGAGCGGCCGTCATGGTCAAGATCGCCGGCGCGCCGGCGTCCGAGCCGCAGGTCCTGCCGGTCGCCTATGGCGATAAGGTGGACGCCCGCGACATCTATGAGATGGCGCCCGGCAAGATTGTCTTCAAGCTCGAGAACAAGACCTCGGAGCGCGGCATGTTTGCCATCGCCGTGCGGCCAGCCGGCTTCACCATGGGCGGCGCCCCCGTGCATTTTGTCCCGTTTCTCAACGGCAAGCGTCTTTTGACCACGCAGGCCTTTCGCGATCTGTTCCGCTCCGAGGTCATCAAGGCGCGGGAGGGACTGGGGATCAAGGATATCACGTTTCTGTTCACCGATCTCAAGGGCTCAACCGCGCTCTATGACCGCATCGGCGACCTCAATGCCTTCGCCCTGGTCCAGCGGCATTTCGATCTGCTGCAGGACGTCGTGGTTCGCCACCATGGTGCGATCATCAAGACCATTGGCGATGCCGTCATGGCCACGTTCCTGGAACCTGCCGATGCGGTCGCCGCGGCGCTCTCGATGCGAAATGAGATCGATGCTTTCAACAGCAAGCAGGCCGACCGTGCTCTCATTCTCAAAATCGGGATCCATAAAGGCGCGGCGATCGCGGTAACCTTGAACGAACGGCTGGATTATTTCGGCCAGACGGTCAACATCGCGGCCCGCGTGCAGCACCTCGCGGATGCGGAAGAGATTTTTGTTTCGGAGGATGTCTATTCGGCTGAAGGCGTGCAGGCGTTGCTCGCTTCCCGTGAGGTCTTGTCAGGGGTCTTCAAGCTAAAGGGCGTTCAGCAGGACCTGCGAGTGTTCCGTATCACCAAGGATCTGGCGGCTTTGTGAACTGGCCGGCTCCAGTGGCGGAGGGAGGGAAAAGGCACCCTTTGCGCCGTGCCCACCGTCGGAAAACGAAAAGATGGCGGGCACGCCATGGAGCGCGCGTTTGCGCGCCTCGCTGGCTTTGGTTTGCCCACCCTACGGAACCACAGGGCGCTCTGGAATGACGCCGGCAATCACGTCGTCTTCGCGCGCAAGCCCAGCCGGTGCTTGGCCCAATCCAGCACCGCGATGACGGCGAGGCCGAGACAGGCGGTCAGCGCATCGACCAGGAAATCCTCGAGCCTCGCATGCCTTCCGGGTACCCAGAGTTGCAGAAGTTCGATCAGTCCAATGGCGACCACCGCGGTCGCCGAAGTGATCAGCCGGTGCTTGGGATAGGCGAGGCCAAATGCCAGCCCGACCAGAATGAATGCGAGCGCATGCTCGCCGTCCTGACCCAGATTGGAGTGCGGCCGATAGCGCGGCGGGCCCAGGGTTGCGAAGGTCACGGCGGCGGCCAGAAGCCAGGCGAATATTCTGAGGATGATGATCATCGCGCTGAGATAACAGGATTCACCGTTGGCATCCTCGTCACGATCGCTTGTGATGGCGATGTGGTTAACAGGCGATTCGCAGCCCGCCGGGGCACGCGCGGCTTATAGCGCTTCGCGAACGCCGAGGCCGAGCATGAAACGTTCCCGGATCTGCACGGGATCCCTGCGGGTTGTCCCGATCCCGGGTTTGTCGTCGATGCGGACCCCGATCAGGGTCGGGCCGGAGGTCGACAGCGACTTCTCGACCAGCCGCTCAAAATCGTCTTCGTCGGCCGCCCAGGCACTATTGGACAGTCCGCAGCCGATGGCGATCGCGACCATATCCGACACGCCGGCGGCGGGGGTCGGTTGCGCGCCGGTGATCTGATAGATGCCGTTATCCATCACGATCATGTGGAGGTTTGATGGCTTGAGCGTGGCAATGGTCGTCAGGCAGCCCATTTGCATCAAGAGCGAGCCATCTCCCTCGAGCGCAAAAACGCCGCGCTTGGGTTGCGCCAGCGCGACGCCAAGCGCGATCGGGAAAGAAAGGCCCATGCTGCCCAGCATGTAGAAATTCTGCGGGCGGTGGCCGGCGGCCCAGAGGTCGAAATTGGTGTTGCCGATGCCGCCGATCACGGCTTCGTCGTGGCTCAGCTTCGCAAGCAGGCGCGAGGTGAGATCGAACCGGTTCATCAGCTTGGTGTTGCGGGCAGGGGTGTCGGTCGCCATGCTCATCGGATGGTTCATTTCTCGAATACCTTGCCGCCGGTCAACAGCGGCGACAGGATGATTGCCACCGGCGCCTGGGTGGCGATGGCCTGCTTGATGGATCGATCGACGATGAACTCGAACTCGTCGAGCCGGGTCGCCGTGTGGTGCTCCATCGCCAGCGCGTCGAGCACGGGGCGCATGGTGCGGCACACCAGCGATTGTCCGAAATTGAATTCGCCGAGCGTTCCGCGCTCGGACACGAACATGATCAAGGGTATCTGGTAAGGCACCGCCAGCGAGGCCAGCACGTTGGCGAGCGTCGCGAAGCCCGATGTCTGCATCAGCACCGCGCCGCGCATGCCGCCCATCCACGCGCCGGAGATGATGCCGACCGCTTCCTCTTCGCGCGCGGTAGGAAATATCGTGAAGAATGGATCGGCGTGAAGGCTCCGGATTAGCGTCGTCAGGACGCGGTCGGGCACATAGGGCACCAGGCGGATGTCGTTCCGCTTCAGCGTTTGCCGTACCACCTCATGCCAGGGGTTGTCATCCCTGGGCTCTTTATCCGGGGGCTTCTTGTCCAAGGCTTGCGGGGAGATTTGCCCCTCGGCAGCGACCATCGAATTCTCCAGAGCTACGCGACGGTTTCTCGTTGGCTGGGATCGCGAGGCGCCGAAACTTGACGCGATCGACGGGATTGTCAACATGTCGCGATCGTATCCGTGATCTGCGCGGGGCGGCGAGACGGCCGGTCGGCTGCCGTGCCAAGAATGGAACGACAACAATATCGGGGAGAGGCCATGAACCGTTGGTTCAGAAAGGGGGCCGCGGCAGCTCTGGTGATCGCCGCGGGCGGCCCAGCGTCCGCGCAGGCGCCGTATCCATCCATGCCCGTGCATATTTTTGTGCCCTATGCCGCCGGTGGCGGCGTCGACGTCCTCGCCCGCACCCTGGGCGATGTGGTCTCCAGGCAATGGGGGCAAAGCATTGTTGTCGAAAACCGGCCGGGCGCTGGCGGCGTGGTCGCGTCACAGGCGCTGGCAACGGCGAAGCCTGACGGATACACCTTGATCATCGTGGCCAGCGGCCACGCCACCAATCCGTTCCTGTACCCGAAGCTGCCCTACGACACCTTCAAGGATTTTACGCCGATTTCGCTGTTGGCATCTTCTCCCAACATCCTCTTGGTGAAAGCCGACTCTCCGTTCAAGAGCTTAAGCGATCTCATCGCGCAGGCGCGCGCCAGGCCGGGAAGCCTCTCCTTCGGCCATGCCGGCAACGGAACGTCGACCCATCTGGCCGGCGAGCTCCTGAAAAGTCTCGCTGGAATTGATATCAATCCCATTTCCTACAAGGGCGGCGCTCCGGCCATCAACGATCTCCTGGGTGGCCAAATTTCGATGTCGTTCAACAACGGACCCGAATCGGTCGGCCAGCTTGCGGCCGGCACACTGCGCGCGCTCGCGGTGACGACGGCTGCGCGGGCGCCCTTTCTGCCTGACGTGTCGAGCATGGCCGAGACCGTGCCGGGTTACGACACCGGGGTATGGTGGGGCCTGCTCGGGCCGGCCGGCCTGTCGCCAGACCTGGTCGCCAAGCTCTCGCATGATTTCGTCGCGGCCTTGAATACCGAAGAGGTCAAGCAACGTCTGGCCAAGCTCGGTGCGTCGCCGATCGGCAGCTCGCCGCAGCAATTCGATCAGAAGATTCATGCCGACTACGACAAATGGGGGCCGATCATCAAGGCCGCCGGCATGAAAGCCGAATGATCCAGATGATTCCGCGCCCGCCGGCCATGCCCCTGAACTGAAAGCACGACCACCATGTCCGTCAACAACAAGCGCGTGTTTTACGTCAAATACCTGGCGAACGAGATCTATGCCGACATCCTGCGGGCGCGGCCCGACGTTCGGCTCGACCGGCTCGAAAACGAAAGCCCCGACGACATCGTGAGCCCGATCCTGGCGGCAGCGCATGCCTATCAAATCGGCGCGGCGCGCGACGAACTCGCCAGGCATTTCCATGTCGATGCCGACCTGTTGGCCCGCGCGCCCAACCTTCTGATCGTCTCGAGCAATGGCGCCGGTTTCGATCCCGTCGATGTCGAGGCCTGCACCGCAGCCGGCGTTCTGGTGGTTAACCAGTCCGGCGGCAATGCCCACTCGGTGGCCGAGCATGCGCTGGGGATGCTGCTCGCTTTGTCGAAACGCATCATCCAGGCCGACCGCGCGCTGCGACGCGAGGCCAACGTGAACCGCAACACGCTGATCGGGACGGAGGTGCAAGGCAAGACCATCGGCATCGTCGGGCTTGGCAATGTCGGCCGCCGCATCGCAGCTCTCTGCCGCGGCCTGCTAGCGATGAACGTTCTGGCCTACGACCCCTATCTATCGGCGACCGAGATGGCGGAGCGCGGCGGCGAAAAGGTCACGCTGGATGAGCTGCTGCGCCGCTCGGACTATGTGTCGATCTCTTGCCCGCTGAACAAGGCAAGCCGCGGCATGATCGGGGCGCGGGAATTTTCGCTGATGCAGCCGCATGCCTACTTCATCACCACGGCACGCGGCTTTATCCACGATGAGGCGGCGCTGGTCGAGGCGCTGCGCAACGACCGCATTGCTGGCGCCGGCCTCGACGTCTGGTCCAAGGAACCGCCGCCGCCGGACCATCCGCTGCTGCAGTTCGACAACGTGCTGGCGAGCCCGCATACCGCGGGCGTGACAAAGGAGGCACGCGAGAACATGGGGCGGATCGCCGCCGAACAAATGCTCGATGCGCTCGACGGCAAGCGGCCGCCGCGCATCGTCAATCCAGAGGTCTGGCCGATCTATGTCGGGCGTTTCGAGCGGACCTTCGGATTCGCGCCGGCTTGACTGTTAGCTCGCAGCTTGGATCGGTCGGCAGGGATCAATATCGCTTAGAAGATTACGACTGCCGCAGGCGCGACCGAGGGAATAAATCTGCTAAGGATCGGCTCTCGGACGACGCCGGAGTCGCTATTTCCGCCGTCCCCTCGACACCTCCCGCGGCTGGTATCACCTATAGCTTGCGCTTGTTGGCGGGGCCTGTCCCGCCGGCGCGGAAGGGGTCTGCCCCATGCGGAAGCTGCGTTCGTTACTGCGCCTCGGGCCGTCCCGGATTGGACGCCGCATTGCCCAGGTCGTCGCCATAGCCGCGGCCAGCCTGCCGGCCGCGGGCGCATAGGGTGTGGCCAGCCACGACCTGAGTAAGTCCAAGGGCGGCTCAAAACCTTGTTGATATCGATCAAAACGGGCTTACCGCGATCAAGTCATATGCATCCAGCTCTGGCGTCGCAGCCGCTGCGGGAGGTTCCATGTCACTATTTGTCGTTCGCTTCATGAAGAACGTGCTCGGCGAAAATGGCCGGGAGGCAGAAATTTGTCAAAGTTCGCTCGAGGTTGACGCACCAAACGAAAACCAGGCCGGGGAGATTGCCAAACGAATGTTCTGCAAGGCGGGGGCCCTTCGGGAGTGGTCGCTTCGCGCCGACAGGATCCAGGTCAAGGCGGCGGATCTGCCATCCTGAACATTAGGGGCGCCAGAGCAGCGAGCGCCGTTGGCGTGAACTCGCTGCATGGTGCCGAATTGTCCCACGGCGGCAGACCTGCGAGCTCCGCGTTCGCGTCGCCGGTCGCACCGAAAATCTCGCCGATGCGGCGCGGATCGGAAACGAGGTGGGAACTATCTACACCAATGGCCCCGCAGGCGGCGGCGGTGCTTTCACCATTCAGCTTTTCGAATCATGAGCCCCGGTCATGAAACTGCGCGATGTCGCTCATTCTCGAACCGGTGACAAGGGCAACACCTCGAACATCTCCCTGATCGCCTTTGACAAGGCGCATTACAGCTTCTCGCGCGAGCACGTCACCGCCGAACGCGTCAAGGCGCATTTCGCTGCCATCGCAACGGGCGATGTGACGCGTTACGAACTGCCAATGATCGGCGCGCTGAATTTCGTTCTGAACAATGCCCTTGGCGGCGGCGTCACGCGATCACTGGCGCTCGACGCTCATGGCAAAGCGCTAGCTCGGCCCTGCTGGATATGGAACTGCCGGACGCGCCCGATCGGAAAGTCTTGAAGTAGGCATGATGTGGCAGGCTTCACACGTGCCGATGACCGGCCCGCTTGCGCGCGCCCCCCGGTTTCTTTCCGATCTCGGTCGGAATCATCACCAGACGGCCATATCGCACGCCGCGCTCGGCAATGATGTGGTCGGCGAAATGTTGGACCTCGGCTCCGGTTCCTTTCAGCGCCGTCACTTCCATGCAGTTGGCATCGTCGAGATGGACATGAAGCGTCGCCATCGAGAGATCGTGATGGCCATGATAATTCTCCACCAGGCGTCGCGATAAATCGCGCGCCGCGTGGTCGTAGACATAGACCAAAGCGGCGACGCATCTGCCGGATTTTCCACCCTTTTGCGCGACCTGCTGCATGCCGGCGCGGGTGAAGTCGCGAATAGCCTCTGACCGGTTCTGATAACCGTGCGCGACGATCATCTGGTCCAGTTCGTCCATCAAGTCATCGTCAAGCGTGATCGTAATGCGCTGCATTCTCAACCTTTTCATCGTGCCCACTATATCTTGCAACAATTCTACCGTGCTGACAAGCGCATGAAACGCGCAATGCCTAAACCGGAGTTTGAGCTGGGTCCTCCCGAGCTCGGCGGAGCTGTAGTGGTGAGTACAAAGCGATTGATGGTTCGATGGGATACTGCTAGAAAGTGCCAGTTAGATAAGAATGTTTCATGGAAACGCTCGGAACGGTCCTCATCGTCACCCGCGGCGGGCCCCAATGGACTGCCGCCGCCGCAGTGTTGTGCGATGAGTATGATTATCGTGTGCTGAGCGCGCGCTCGCCTGCGGATGCCGCCACTGCATTATCCGATGCCCACATCGATATCGTTCTGGCCGAGCATGGGGCCAGCGGCGAGGGGCTTGAGTTTCTCGCCGGCCTGCGCATTTCTCATCCCGACATCATCCGTGTTCTTGCGCTCGAAGCCCAGACGGTTCTGACCAAGCAAGCTATTTCGCCGGCGGCGATCTATCAATTCGTTCGTAAGCCGCTTGACGCCAAGCAGATCGGATTGGTGATTGAGCGGGGGCTGGCATCCCGCGAATTGGCGCGGCGCCATCGCATGCTGTCGCGTGAATTCAAGGTCTCTGCCGACTCCCTGGAACGCCATGCGCGGCAGGGCGTGCCTATGCACGCCGAAAGCCAGCGGTTTGAAAAATTGATCTATGTCAGCGAAAAGATGTCGGATCTGTGCGACCTGGCGCGCAAAGCGGCCCGGACCGAGCTGCCGATCCTGATTCAAGGTGAGACTGGCACCGGCAAGGAGCTGCTTGCGCGTGCGATCCATTCCAATTCGACCCGACACGCCAGCCCGTTGATGCTACAGAACTGTGGGGGGATGTCGAATGAATTGCTGCAATCCGAATTGTTCGCCCACAAGCGCGGCCCCTATACGGGGGCCTTTTCTGAGTCTCGGCCTGTTCCGCGCGGATGACGGCGGAACTGTGTTTCTCGATGAAATCTGCGAGGAGTCGCCGTCTTTCCAGGTAAGCCCGCTTCGATTTCTCCAGGATGGCGAGGTCAAGCCGCTCGCCTCGGACAAGATCGAGACCAGCAACGTGCGCATCGTTGCGGCGTCGAACCGACCGCTGCGCGCGTTAATCGCGGCTGGAACGTTCTGGCAGAACCTTTATTTTCGTCTCAAGGGGTTTGAGCTGGAGGTGCCGGCGCTGCGCGACCGGCCGGATGATATTCCCGCACTCGCGGAATTCTTTGCCGCAAAACAAGCTGCGGCCTGCGGCCATCTGCTGGTCGTCGCCGACGCCGGCAACAATCGCGTTCTGCTATGGGAGGTCGCGCCCTGAATTTGCAGCATACCATGGCGCTGGCTAACGACCGGGTGTCGACCGAAATCCGGGTGCGCGGGCGGGTGCAAGGCGTCGGCTTCCGCCCGACAGTCTGGCGTTATGCGCGCGAACTCGGCCTGTCCGGCGAAGTACTCAATGATTCCAGCGGCGTGCTGATCCGCGCGTTCGGTACGGCGGCCGCAATCACCGCGCTGGTCGAACGGATTGAACGGGAGCCGCCGCCGCTGGCCCGCATCGACGCGGTCGAGATGCGGCCCTGTTTTGTCACGTTCGCAAGCGGGTTTGCCATCGCCGATAGCATCGGTGGTGATGCCCACACCCAGGTGGCGCCGGATGCCGGGATTTGTCCGGATTGCGCGACCGAGGTCGTCAATCCCTTCGAGCGGCGCTATCGTTATCCGCTGGCCAACTGTACCCATTGCGGACCGCGGCTCAGCATCGTCGACGGCATTCCCTACGACCGTGCCAACACCACCATGGCGGCATTTGCCATGTGCGGGGCATGTCGTGCCGAGTACGATAATCCGGCTGACCGCCGGTTCCACGCCGAAGCCATCGCCTGCCATGTCTGCGGTCCGCAAGTGAAGCTTAAGCGCCTGGACGGGCGCCCATTCAGCTTCGATCAGTTTTCGATGTTGGACGACGTCGATGCGGCCGGCGGATTGATGAAGAACGGCGAGATCATCGCGGTCAAGGGGATCGGGGGCTATCAGCTGGCTTGCGACGCCACCAAGGCCGAAGTGGTTGAAAGGTTGCGGCAGTTGAAAAGGCGCGACGCCAAACCGTTTGCGCTGATGGCGCGAGACCTTGACGTCATCAGGCGCTACTGCCGCATCAGTTCCGAGGAAGAGATGTTGCTGAAGGGGCCAGCGGCGCCGATCGTGCTGCTGCAGGCCGACGGCGTCGAGAAATTACCAGCCGCGATAGCGCCGGACCTGACGACGCTGGGTTTCATGCTGCCGACGACGCCGATGCATCAGCTGATGCTGCGGCGCATGGATCGTCCCGTGGTGATGACCAGCGGTAACCTGTCCGACGAGCCGCAGGTGATTTCCGATGCCGAGCTCGGCGAACGTCTGGGCGGGATGGCAACCTATGCGCTGACGCACAACCGCGAGATCGCCAACCGCATCGACGATTCGGTGGCGCGCATCGTGGCCGGCCGGGCGCGGGTCATGCGCCGGGCGCGAGGGTATGCGCCCGAGTCCATCAGGCTGCCGAAAGGATTTGAGGACGCGCCCGACCTGCTGGCGACGGGTGGCGAATTGAAGTCGACGTTCTGTCTCCTCAAGGATGGCGCCGCCATCCTGTCGCAGCATCAGGGCGATCTCGAGGACATCAGGACATTCGACGATTACCGCAAGAATCTTGCGCTCTATGCCAAAATGTTCGATCACGCCCCGGTGGCGATGGTTGCGGACCTGCACCCGGAATACATCTCGTCGAAACTGGCCCGCGAGTGCGCCGGCGCCGACGCGCTGCCCTTGATCGGAGTCCAGCATCATCATGCGCACATCGCCTCGTGCATGGCCGAGAACGGTTATGCGCTCGGTGCCCCCGCGGTACTCGGCATCGCGCTCGATGGCCTGGGATGGGGCGGCGACGACACGCTGTGGGGCGGCGAGTTCCTGCTTGCGGACTACCGGCATTACCGGCGTCTGGGAACATTCAAGCCGGTCGCCATGCCCGGCGGCGCGCAGGCGGCGCGCGAGCCGTGGCGTAATCTTTATGCCCATCTGATGGCGGAAATGAAATGGCTCGAATTTGCGATGAATTTCGAGCAACTTGAGTTGCACGCCTATCTTGCGGGCAAACCGCGGGCTACCCTCGACAGCATGATCAGGAATGGTATCAATGCGCCGCCGGCCTCGTCCTGCGGCCGGCTGTTCGACGCGGTGGCAGCGGCGCTGGATGTTTGCCGGGAGCGGCAGGCCTATGAAGGCGAAGCGGCAGTTCGGCTCGAAGCCATCGTCGATCAAGAGACTCTGCGCAGCGAGGATGATGCGTTCGGCTATCCACTCGGCGTCCCCAATCTGCGTGGCTCTGGGTTGCCCTACATCGAGCCGCTGGCGATGTGGAGCGCGGTGCTCGGCGATCTCATTTTGAAGACGCCGGCGCCGGTCATGGCGGCGCGTTTTCATAAGGGGCTGGCAAAGGCGATCGCCGCCATGACCAGGAAACTGGCCGGCGGCGAGGACCAGGGCGGGCCGCGCCGCTTCACCACTGTGGCGCTGTCCGGGGGTTGCTTTCAGAACCGCATCTTGTTCGAAGAGGTAACCCGCCGTCTCGAAAGCGAAGACTTCGTCGTGTTGTCGCATGCGCTGATTCCGGCCAATGATGGTGGCCTCGCGCTCGGGCAGGCGGCGATCGGTGCCGCGCACCTCATTTGTTCCACTCAGATGGAAGGAAACGTGCCATGTGTCTCGGCATTCCCGGACGGATCGTAACGATCGACGACGTCACCAGGAAGCTTGCGACCGTCGATATCGGCGGAGTCAAGCGCCAGATCAACATCGCCTGCATCGTCGATGACGAGCACCCGGTCGATTCCTGCGTCGGTGACTGGGTGCTGGTGCATGTCGGTTTCGCCATGAGCCGCATCGACGAGCATGAAGCGGCTCTGACCTTGCAAATTCTCACTGAACTCGGCGAAGCCCAGGCCGAAATGGAAGCGATGCGGTTGTCGGCCGCCGAATAGGGAGGCGCGTGATGTCAGGCCATAATGACCTCATTGCACTTTTTCCATTACGCAGGGACCTCGTTCACACCCTGTTGCCCGACGATCGTGGATTGGCAACGACAAAGGGAGCCGCGGTATGAAATATCTTGACGAATTTCGAGATCGGCAGAAAGCGGGCATTCTGATCAAGGAGATCGAGGCGCTGGTTTCGACCATGACGCTTCCTGCGGACCGGCCGCTCTATCTCATGGAAGTCTGTGGCGGCCATACTCATTCGATATTTCGCTACGGCCTTGAAGGCATGCTGCCCAAGGAGATCGAATTGATCCATGGCCCGGGCTGCCCGGTCTGCGTGCTGCCGATGGGGCGTGTCGACGATTGCGTGTCGATCGCCGAGAATGCCAATGTGATTTTTGCTACCTTCGGCGACGCCATGCGGGTGCCCGGTTCAAAGAAAAGCCTGCTGCAGGCCAGGGCCGAGGGTGCCGACGTGCGGATGGTGTATTCGCCGATGGATGCGCTGGCCCTGGCGCGAAACAATGGCCATCGCGAGGTGGTGTTCTTTGGTCTTGGCTTCGAGACCACGATGCCGTCAACCGCGCTGACCATCCTGCAGGCGGAAGCCGAAGGCATTCAAAACTTCTCGGTATTCTGCAATCACATCACCATCGTGCCGACCATCAAAGCCATCCTCGATAGTCCGGACCTGCAGCTCGATGGCTTTCTCGGCCCTGGCCATGTCTCGATGGTGATCGGGACAGCGCCTTATGAGTTCATTGCGAATTTCTACAATAAACCCATGGTGGTCGCCGGCTTCGAACCGCTCGATATCCTGCAATCGATCTGGATGGTGCTGAAGCAGATCAAGGAGGGGCGTGCCGAGATCGAGAATCAGTATGCCCGGGTCGTCCCGCAGGATGGCAATGCCGCCGCGCTGCGGGCGGTGTCGCGGGTCTACGAGCTGCGCGAATTCTTCGAGTGGCGCGGTCTCGGCTCGATCGATCACTCCGGCGTCAGGCTGCGCGGCGAATATAAGCAGTTCGACGCCGAACGGAAGTTCGTGATCCCGAACCTGAAGATCGCCGATCCAAAATCCTGTCAGTGCGGCGAGGTTCTGAAGGGCGTCATCAAACCCTGGCAGTGCAAGGTGTTTGGTTCGGCTTGTACGCCGGAAACGCCGCTTGGTGCGCTGATGGTGTCCTCCGAAGGCGCCTGCGCGGCTTATTATCAATATGGCGGCGTCAAGCGTTACAAGGAGGCGGTATGAACGTCGCACCCTTTATCCGTGCCCGGCGGCTCGGCAAGCTCAGCGTCGACACCGTGACGCTCGCCCATGGCGGCGGCGGCAAGGCGATGAAGGACCTGATCGACGATGTGTTCGTGACCGCGTTCGAGCATCATGCCCCGGCTTCGCTGGAGGATCAGGCGCGGTTTGACCTTGCGGAACTGGTGTCCCGTGGCGACAGGCTGGCGTTTACAACCAACTCCTTCGTGGTCGATCCGCTGTTCTTCCCGGGGGGTGATATCGGCGAACTGGCCGTTTGCGGCACCGTCAATGACCTCGCGGTCGGCGGCGCCGTGCCGCTTTATCTGTCCTGTGCCGTCATCGTCGAGGAGGGCATGAGCGTCGATGTGTTGCGCCGGGTGGCGCGCTCAATGGCCAAAACCGCCGCCGATGCCGGCGTTCAAATCGTCACCGGCGACACCAAGGTGGTGCAGCGCGGCGCCTGCGACAAGCTGTTTATCACCACGTCAGGCGTTGGCGTCATTCGTCAAGGGCTGTCACTCGGCGTCGATACCGCGCGGCCGGGAGACGTGGTGCTGGTCAACGGCCTGCTCGGCGATCACGGGGCAGCCATCCTGTGTGCACGGGGCGATATGGCACTCGATACCATGATTGAAAGCGATTGCGCCTGCCTCCACGGCTTGATCGAGGCGCTGCTGACGTCAGCGCCCGGGGTACGCTTCGTGCGCGACGCGACCCGCGGCGGCCTTGCCACGGTGCTCAACGAGATTGCCGAGGCATCGCAGGTCTCGATCGAGATCGACGAAGCCGCCACACCGATCCGCGAACAGGTCAAGGCATTCTGCGAGATTCTCGGGCTCGACCCGCTCTATCTTGCCAATGAGGGCAAGATCGTGGTGGTGGCACCTCCCGAACAGGCTGACGCCGCGTTAGCCGCGATGCGCGGGCATCCGCTCGGCGCGGGGGCAACCATCATCGGGCGGGTCCATCAGGGCGAGAGCGGGCGCGTGACGATGCGGACCGTCTTCGGCGGGCGTCGGATCGTCGACATGCTGGTCGGCGAGCAGCTGCCGCGGATCTGTTGAGAGAAACGCGATGCACGAGCTCGGCATTGCCCGCAACATCGTCGCCATCGTCGGCGATGCCGCGCAAGGACGCCGGGTCCGTCGGGTGACGCTCGATGTCGGAAAGCTGTCCGGGGTGATGACGGAAGCCATCCTTTTCTGTTTTGCCGCCGCCGCCGAGGGGACGGTTTTGCAGGGCGCGCGGCTGGAGATCAGGCAGATCGAGGGGCGCGCGCGCTGCGATGATTGCGGCGCGGAATTCGTCACGGATACGCTGTTTACGCCCTGCGGCTGCGGATCCCGCCGCTGCAGGCGATTGCAAGGCGAGGAACTGAATATCAAGAGCATGGAACTTGAAACGGAGATTGCCTGATGTGCGGCCATTGCGGATGCGGAGACAAGTCAGGCGCCACGATCCTCAATCTTCAGACCGGAAAGGAAGCCGCCATGGGTGGCCATTCCCACGACCACGATGGCGCCCACGCCGAGGGTGCCAGTCACGGCCGCGATCATGGCCATCAGCATCAAAACGGCCATTCGCACGCCCATGCGCATGCCGTCAGCCACAGTCACGGACCTGCGCATCATCACGATCACTTCCACGAGCACGTGCATGCTGATGGGACCAGGCATCGTCACGATCACTCCCATGATGACGCGCACCACGACCATAGCCACGGCCACCCGGCGGGCACAGCCGACGGCGTGGTTGAACTCGAAACCCGCATCCTGGCCAAGAACGATGCGCTGGCAGCGAAGAACCGGGCCTGGTTTTCCGGGCGGGAGATCCTGGCGCTCAACCTGGTCAGTTCGCCCGGTTCCGGTAAGACCACGTTGTTGGAGCGCACCATTGGCGATCTCAAGGCCGAGTTGAAGCTTTATGTGATCGAAGGCGATCAGGCCACCGCCAATGACGGCGAGCGGATCCGTGCCGCGGGCGCGCCCGCTGTGCAGGTCAACACTGGCACCGGGTGCCATCTTGAAGCCGATATGGTGGCGCGGGGCCTGGCCGAATTGAAGCCGGCCGTGGGCTCTCTCGTCATGATCGAAAACGTCGGCAATCTGGTGTGCCCGGCGATGTTCGACCTTGGCGAGCGTGCCAAGGTGGTGATTCTATCGGTCACCGAGGGGGAGGACAAGCCGCTGAAATATCCTCACATGTTCCGCGCTGCCGAGATCATGATCCTCAACAAGATCGATCTTTTGCCCTACGTCGATTTCGACGTGTCCCGCGCGGTCGCCAACGCGCGCGAGGTCAATCCGGACATCAGGGAGTTCCAGGTCTCGGCGCGCAGCGGGGCGGGTCTGGAAGACTGGTACCGCTGGCTGCGCGGCGAAATCAGCAAGTGCCGCGAGGCCGCCTTCGCTTAGTCGTCTTGTTCGTCATTGCAATCCGTGGCGGATATTGGGAGGCTTGCGAATAGACGTCCTGCCGCGGAACCGGGCTTGGCTTGAGACCCGCAGATCGTCGTCGCGAAGTGGCTCGGATCTCGCGCGGGTGTTGCCATCGCGAAGCCTAACTCACTGACTTCGGGCTGAAATCGCGCTTTTGCCTCGCCAAGGCCAAGGTCTCTTGGCTTGGGGCGAAGTTTTCCGTTACCACGCGACAAGGCTTCCACCACGACTTCATGCAAAGCATTATCCGCCGCCGGCCGAACCGATAGACATTGGCCGCGAATTGAAGAGAGGGGAGTGAAGCATTTGTCCGAGGCCGACATCCAACTGCTGCTGACCGCGCTCGGCGGAGTGATTTTGCTGGTGGCGCTGATCGTCACCCGCGTCCGAATGCATCCGTTGATTGCGCTGCTGGTGGTTTCTCTCGCCGTCGGTATCGTTGCCGGGATGGATATCGCTTCGATTGCCGGAGCCACCGTGGCCGGTGCGGGCCACACCCTCGGTGTCGTGGGGATCGTGATCGCGCTCGGCGCCATGCTCGGCAAGATACTGGCCGATTCGGGGGTCACGGAAACGATCGCGGACGCAATCCTCAGCCGGTCGTCCGACCGTATGTTGCCCTGGGCGATGGCTTGCGCGGCCTTCGTCGTCGGCATTCCGATGTTTTTCGAAGTCGGCCTCGTTGTCCTGCTGCCGCTGATCTTCAGCGTTGCCCGCAAGCTGGAGAGTAAAGGCACTTTCAAAGGCTCGTCATACGTGCTTCTGGGAACGCCGGTCATCGCCGCTCTTGCATCATTGCACGGCATGGTGCCGCCACATCCGGGTCCGCTGACGGCGATCGCCACGTTGAAGACAAGTGTCGGACCGACCATGATCTACGGATTCATTTCGGCGATCCCCGCGGTCATCCTGGCCGGTCCGCTCTATGCGCGGCTCATTGCGCCGGGCATGACGGTGCGCCCGGACCAGGCGCTGCTCGACCAGTTTACCGCATCCGGCACGCGAACCGTCGCAGGCGCCGAAATGCCGGCACTGGCGCCAAAAGCTCCAGTCGGGATCGGTATTCTCGCTGTATTGATGCCGGCGATCCTGATGTTGGCCAATACCCTCGGCGAGACGCTTCTGCCCAAAGGCTCCTGGGGTGCGAAGGTGACCGCGTTCCTGGGAGATCCCCTGATTGCCATGCTCGCCGGCGTCCTGTTCGCGTCGATCGCCCTGGTCTATTTGCGCGGCGGCAGCACCGAAAAGCTGCGCGATGCACTCGGCGCCAGCCTCAAGCCGATTGCCGGCATCTTGTTGATCATTGCCGGGGGCGGCGCGTTTCAAGAGATTCTGGTGAAGGCCAGGGTTGGCGATGCCATCGTGCATCTCACGCAGCATTTCTCGTTGCCGCCGCTGTTGCTCGGATGGCTGATTGCCATGCTGCTATCGGTCTCCACGGGATCGGCAACCGTCGGAATTGTCGGCGCGGCTGGGCTGCTGGCGCCGCTGGCAACCTCCGATCCCGCGCTCAACGTGCCGCTGCTTGCCCTTGCGATCGGGTCGGGTTCGCTGTTCTTCAACTACGCCAATCACGCCGGATTCTGGCTGGTGAAGGAATCCTTTGGAATGACAATGGGCGAGGCCACCAAGACCATTTCGGTCATTCAATCGATTGTCGCTCTGGTCGGCCTCGGCATGGTGCTGGTCATGAACTTGTTTCCCGCGCTGCCGTCGTGAGTTCGCGGCGGGGTGACGCGAGGCCTGATGGCTTAAGTCGACAAGTGCGCGACAGAGTGGTGTTATGGCCGTTCAAACCCGAGATCAGGA
This sequence comes from uncultured Alphaproteobacteria bacterium, assembly GCA_963736075.1. GTDB lineage: Bacteria > Pseudomonadota > Alphaproteobacteria > Rhizobiales > Xanthobacteraceae > Bradyrhizobium. Next base: position 544,683 of record CAVTNW010000043.1, read on the forward strand.
GAGTAAGATGCCGAAGGGATCAGACTTACTGGTTGCAGCTCTTGAAAATGAGGGCGTCGATCGAATCTTCGGAGTTCCCGGCGAAGAGAACCTCGATGTCGTGGAGAGCCTGCGCACCTCCTCGATCAAGTTGATCCTGACCCGCCACGAGCAGGGCGCGGCTTTCATGGCGGCGACCTATGGCCGGCTGACGGGCAAACCGGGCGTCTGCATCACCACGCTTGGTCCGGGTGCGTTGAACCTGACAACGGGCGCAGCCTACGCCTTTCTCGGTGCGATGCCGATGGTGATGCTGACCGGGCAGAAGGGCATCATGAGCAGCCGGCAGGCCCGGTTCCAGATCGTCGATGTCGTCACGGCCTTCAGGCCCATCACCAAACTCTCGCGCCAGATCGTCAACGCCAGCAGCATTCCAACCCTGGTGCGCGACGCCTTTCGCATCGCCATGGAGGAGCGGCCGGGCCCGGTTCTCCTGGAATTGCCCGAGGATGTGGCAGCAGAGCAATCGGAGGAAATCGCGATGGTTGCCCGACATCCGATCGAAATTCCGATTGCGCATCGCGCGGCGCTCGACCGCGCCGCCGAGATGATCCTGAACGCCAAGCGGCCGCTGATCATGCTTGGCGCCGCGGCATCGCGTCCGCGCAGCACGGCAGGTATCGGCGGCTTTGTGCGTCGTACCAAGATTCCGTATTTCAACACCCAGATGGGCAAGGGGACCGTTGCCGGTGGCAGCAATCTGTATATGGGAACCGCGGCGCTCAGCGAGCGCGACTATGTGCATGAAGCGGTCGACCGCGCCGACCTGATCATTGCCATTGGCCATGACACTGTCGAGAAACCTCCTTTCATCATGGGCCCGAACGGCCCCCAGGTGATCCACGTCAGCTATACGCCGGCCAATGTCGAGCTGGTCTACTTTCCGCAATGCGAGGTAGTCGGAGATGTCGGGCCGAGCCTTGAATTGTTGGCCGACCGCATCGAAGGGCGGCTGCATCATGCCGGAGCCTTGCTGAGCCTTCGCGAAGCTATTTTGAGCCGTATCGGCGATCGCGCTACCGAGGATCGCTGGCCGCCCACCCCGCAGCGCATCGTCCATGACGTACGAAAGGTCATCCCCGAAGACGGCATCGTCGCCTTGGACAACGGGATGTACAAGATCTGGTTCGCGCGAAACTATCGAACTTACGTCGCCAATACGCTGCTGCTCGATAACGCGCTGGCGACCATGGGGGCCGGCCTGCCGTCGGCGATGATGGCGGCGATGCTTTTTCCGGATCGGCGGGTGTTGGCGGTGTGTGGGGACGGCGGTTTCATGATGAACTCGCAGGAAATGGAAACCGCGGTTCGCCTCAAGCTCAATCTCGTGGTGCTGATCCTGGAGGATTCGGCCTACGGCATGATCCGCTGGAAACAGGCCGTGGATCATTTTCCGGATTTTGGCCTGACGTTCGGAAATCCGGATTTCGTCAAATATGCCGAGAGCTATGGGGCCAAAGGCTCACGGGTCGAAAGCACCGGCGACCTGATACCGACGCTGGAACGGGCGTTCAAGGGCGGCGGGGTGCATCTGGTCGTGGTTCCCATCGATTACACCGAAAATACCCGCGTGCTGATCGATGAACTGCGCGAGAAGTTGAAGACGGTCGCCGAACCGGCGATGTGAGCCATGGGAGCTGGCATTTGCCAGAGAACGACGACCGCGTAACTGCGGCGACATCAGGAGGAGGAACGCGATGAGTGACCAATTCAACGAGCAATCGGAAAAGATGCGCGAAATCGCCCAGACCACGCTCGATAAGGCGAGGGACGCCATATCCAAATATATGTCCGAGTTGCAAACGCTGCGCGAGAAGACCGACTCCAGCGTGCGAGCCTCATATTCGACCGCCTTGGAAATGAACGAGAAAGCCGTGGCATTCGCGGAAGCGAATGTGAATTCGGGCTTCGAGCTTGCGCAGCGTCTGCTGCAGGCCAAGGACCCGCAGGAAATAGGTTCTATTTATCAGAGCCACCTGAAGGAGCAGATGGAGAAAATGAATGCGCAATTTCAGGAGCTCGGAGGCCTCGTGAGCAAGCCGGCCCCGGTCGATCTTAACAAGTAGCCCCGCGGTGGTAATGACGGCGACGTAATGAGAGCAGTCAGCATCGCCGAACGATATCGTCGCGTCATGCATTCGACAAGCTGGCAGGCGCGGTGAGTTCGATTGCGATCGACAGGCAAGGATGAAATGCCGATGCGCCCGCCGTGCTTCGGCGTCATCGCACTGTTCCTTCGCGGCCATAGAGCAGAAGCATGATGACAATGATGACGCCGTAGATGATCTGGCGTCCGAACTCGGCAATCTGCATCACCGAAAGGATCGACTGCAGCAACGTGATGAGAATGACGCCCGCGGTCGTACCAAGGTAGCTGCCGCGCCCGCCAAGGATCGAGGTGCCGCCGAGCACGACAGCGGCAATCGAGGGCAGCAGATAGGCGTCCCCCATCGATTGTGCGGCCTTGCCGGCATAGCCCGCCAGCAGTACGCCGCCGAATGCCGCCAGCGCACCGCACAGCGCAAAGGCGGACATGACGACACGCTGCGTCGGCACGCCGGAGAGGTAGGCCGCGGTTTCGTTGTTGCCGATGCCATAGACCGCGCGGCCGAACGTCGTGCGCCGGAGCAGGAATACCGCCAGGCCGCCGGTGATCAGCCACATGATCGCGGCATTGGGGACGCCGACAAGGGTTCCGGCGGCAAGGTAGCGCATCGCCGGGGATGCGCTGTCGCCGGGAGCAAAGCCGCCGGTGTAGGCCACCATCAAACCCTGCGCCACGGCATTGACCGCGAGCGTGATGATCATGGAGGGAATGCGAAGATAGGCCACGCCCACTCCATTCACAATTCCGATCAGCAGGCCACAAAATACCCCGACGGGGATCGCGAGGACATCGCCGACCTGCCCATGCGCCGCCGCCGCCGACGCCATCATGGCTCCCAGCGTCACCGTCCACGGTACGGAAAGATCGATCTGGCCGAGCAGAATGACCAGCATCATTCCGGTCGCGACGATGCCGAGGAAGGCGCCGACCTTGAGTTGCTGCAGGAGATATTCCGGGGACAGAAAGTTCGACGAATACAAGCTGCCGAACAGCAGCAACAGTACGATGCATCCGAAAGCCGTGACCACGGGGACGTCGAGGCGCTGACGCCAGCCGCGATGGCGGTGATCGGTATCGGTCCTGGCTTTCATGGTCTCGACTTTCACCCGAACAGCTCCAGACGGTTTCGGACCTGGAACAGCCGCGCCGAACCAATGGAGACCGCGACCAGAAGCACCAGCCCCTGAAACAAGGGCTGCCATAGGGGATCGACGTTGAAGACAAACAGGAGATCGCCGATAGCGCGGAAGGCCAGCGCTCCAAAAATGGCGCCGATGGCGCTGCCGCGGCCGCCGAACAGCGATACCCCGCCCAGCACTACCGCGGCGATCGAATACAGCGTGTAGGTATTGCCATTGGCGACCGAGGCTTCGCCCGAATAGGTAAAAAAAGTCAGGAAGAGACCGCCGCTCGCTGCCAGCATGCCGCCGAGCACATAGGCGGCGAACTTGGCGCGACGGATCGGCATTCCCGACATATAGGCGGCCTGTTCGGAGGAGCCGACGGCATAGACCGCGCGTCCGAGCACCGATCCCTGAAATGGCAGCCAGACCAGAACAACGACGCCAAGCAGCACGACAATACTCGCCGGAACGAGATCGAAGATTTTTCCCGTCAGCGCGTCGGCGAGGACAGAATTGAATTCCGCCGAGCTGCCAGGAAACGGCCTGATCCAGAGCGCGATGCCGAAGTAGATTGCGCCGGTGGCAATGGTCGTGACGATCGGCTGCAGCCTGCCGAAAATGACGATCACAGCATTGATCGCGCCGCACAAAGCCCCCACCGCGATCACGGCGGTCATCCCGATCGCCGTCGCGACGGCGGAGCCCGATACGACATACGAAGCCACGCAGTTGCAAAGGATGAAGATCATGCCGACCGACAGGTCAATCCCCGACGTGAGCACGACGAGGGTCTGGGCCATCGCGACCAGCGCCAGAAGCACGCCCTTGTTGGCAGCCGTCTGCACCACATTGGCGCTCAATCCCGCGGGGTGATTGGCGACATAAAGGCTGAACATGGCGACAAAGATCGCAAGCGCCATCAGCGTGCCGCGCTGTTCGGCCAGATGGAAGCGCCAGTCCTTCATGCGCCTGCCGCGCCCGGTCGCGGCGCCGCACCGGCGACGCTATCGATGTTGAGGGCCAGACTGACCAAGGCGCGCTCGGTAATCTCAGCACCTCGAAGCGATCGCTTCACTGTTCCGTCGTAAAGCACCAGCACCGTGTCGCAACAGCCGATCAGTTCATCATAATCCGTCGAATAAAGCACGATCGCGGTCCCGGCGTCGGCGAGCTTGCGCAGCAGCTGGTAGAATTCCTGCTTGGTGCCGACATCGATGCCGCGGGTCGGGTCGTTGAGCAGGATGATGCGGGGCTTGCGCATCAGCCACTTGGCGATCACCAGCTTCTGTTGATTGCCGCCGGACAGCGAGCCTGCCGGAGCGGAAACGCCGTCGGTCTTGACGCCAAGCAGCGCGATCATCTCTTCGACGGCATTGCGCTCCGCGTCGCGGTCGATGATGCCGGCGTGTCGCCAGTTCCGACAACGTCGCGAACGACAGATTGTCGCTCACCGACATCTGCAGCATCAGCCCCTCGGTCTTGCGGTCTTCCGGAATCAGCGCCATGCCGATGGCTGGCGCCTTGGCCGCGCGCGGGGAGGCGATACTTACGGGCTTGCCGTCGATCAGGATCTGCCCGCTGATCCCGCGCAACACGCCGAACAGCGCCAGCAACAATTCGCGCTGTCCCTGTCCGTCGAGGCCGCCGAGACCTAAGACCTCGCCGGCCCGGACGCTGAAGGAGATATTGTTCAGCCGCGGCGTCCAGCTGAGATTGCGCACCTCGATCACGGGCGGTGCCGTCGTCGCCGAGGCCGCTGGCTTGGGCGGGAAGGCATGACTGTATTCGCGGCCGATCATCATTTCGACGACCTCGTTGTCGCTTTTGGTGCCAGCCTTGTAGGTTGCGATCCTTCTGCCGTTGCGGAATACCGAGCAGTCATCCGCCAGTTCGGCGATCTCGTGCATCCGATGCGAGATATAAAGCAGCGCGATGCCCTCGGCCTTCAGCCGTTTCAGAACATCGAAGACCCGCGTCACATCGGCCGCGGCGAGAGCCGATGTCGCCTCGTCGAGAATCAACACCCGTGGCGTGCGGGTCAACGCCCGCGCGATTTCGATCATTTGCCGGCGCGACAACGGCAGGTCCTTGACCAGCGCCAAGGGGTGGATGTCTTCGCCGCCGGCGCGCGCCAGCGCCGCCTCCGCGATCCTGCGCTGTGCCCTGCGGTCGATCAGGCCGAACCGGCCCGGCGGGTTGGAGGCGACGATATTGTCGGCGACCGAAAGGTCGGGGATCAGCGAGAGCTCCTGGAAAATGCAGACAATGCCGGCGGCGTTGGCCGCGGCCGGGTTGGGGAAGGTCACCTCGCGCCCATCGAGCAGCATGCGTCCCTCATCGGGTGCGACGACGCCTGACATGATCTTGATAAGGGTGGATTTGCCGGCGCCATTCTCGCCCAGGATGGCATGAACGCGCCCGGCCTTGACCTCGAGATCGGCATTCTGCAACGCCCGAACGCCGCCGTAGCGCTTGGAAACGCCCTCCATGCGGAACAGCGGGACAAGGCCTTCCATCGCGTGATTCCCCAAGCAGGCGCCACGGGGCAGGCGCCCCGCGGCGATCGAGCAGGACGTAAACCCTATTGGTTGGCCTTGGATTGCCCCATGATTTCCTGCGCCGAAAAATTGATACCGCAGGTCGGGAAGGAGTTGCCGACGAAGAAATTGTCGGACTGGTTCGAATAGTAATCCTGGCCATCCCTGAAGTTGGGATCCTCGGCGACCGCGAGCGGAAGTTTGACCGACTGCGGGATCACCTTGCCCTGCAGCGCCTCGATCGCGGTCTTGATGGCGACTGCGACCTGCGCGGGACCGGTCCCGGCCGATGAGCACTTCAGGCCCTTGCCGGCATTGGCGGCGCAAAACTTGCGGAAGCCGTTCTCGGTTTCGCCGCCGAACGGCACGAAGGGATGCCCGGCGTCGATCATAGCCTGCACCACGCCGGTGTCGCCGCCTTGCGCGGTGACGCCGTCAAACCGCCTCTGCACCGCGATCGCGTCGGCGGTAGCCTTCTGCGCCGTCGCATCGTCCCACTTGCCGACCACCTCCACGACATTCCATTTCTTTCCGGAGGCATCGAGTGTCTCATGGATGCCGTTGTGACGGTCGGTATCGACCGACGTGCCGGCCACGCCGCGGACTTCGAGGATCTTGCCGCCATCGGGAATATGCTTGATCAGCCAGTTCGCCCACAGCACCCCGAGACCTTTCTGATCGACGTCGACATTGATGGCGTCCTGGGTGTCAAGGATGTTGTCGAAGGCGACCAGCACGACGCCGGCATCCTTGGCCCGCTTGATGACCGGCGCGAAAGCCTTCGGGTTCTGGGCATTGACGACGATGGCGTCAAACCCGGAATCGATGAAGTTATTGATGGCGGAGATCTGCGCGGCGACGTCTTCGCCCGTGGATACGACCTTGAATTCCTTGATCTTGGCCGCGACCTCGGGCTGCGCCGCATAGGCCTTGGCGGTCTGGATCATCTGAATGCGCCAGGTGTTGGCGATGTAGCCATTTGCCAGCGCGATTCGATAAGGACCTGGCTTGGCAGGAAACTTGAAGAATTTCGTGTCTGCCGACCATGGCGCATAGCAGGCGGGATCGGCTGACGGCCCCTGGACGATTTGCGGACCGGCGGCAGTGGCGGCTGAACCGATCGCACCTGAAGTCAATGCCATCGCAACATAGGCACAGCTTACCATCACATTGGATTTCATGGTCTTCCTCCCCGTAAAGCCGATCTACGTCGACAGTTTTGCAGCGCACAACCGCCAATTCGGCAATCTTAAGCTGATCGTTGTCAGCCTTGCGCGTTATTCTCTCCCGGCTGGGATGGTGATGCAAGGGCGCGAAGCTTCGAACCATCGACATTTCATCGCGACATTTGGACAGGTCATATCAGGTGCGAAGCGTGGACAACCAAAGGCGCTCGTTGCGACAACACGGCCTGATTGTCATCCCGGCCGAAGAAAGTGACCAGACGGGCGTCGATGCTCACGCCGCCGGCTGCGACCCCAGCCAGGGCAGCAGCACGATCTTGCCGCCGAGTCCTCCGGCATCGATCCGGGCGTGGACCTGTTGCGCAGCCGAGAGGGGGTCGCGAGCGATAACGATCGGATGTATGGCACGGCTAACGAGCAACTCGAACAAAGCAGCCATGTCAGCCCTGAATTCTTCGGGGTGCGATATCCGGCGATCGGTGATGCTGTACCACAGCGCCCGTCGGCCCTGGAACAGAAAGTTCAATGCGTTCCATAGCTTCAACCGCGCCAGCCCCAGCCCTGCGGCGATCAGGCTTTCGCGCCCGACGGCCATGGTCTGGGCGCCGTAGCCGATAAGTGTACCCGCTGGCGCTAGGCAGGCAAACGACCGGGCGAAATGGGATCCGCCGATCGCGTCGAATGCCGCATCGACGCCTGCGCCGCCAACTCTTCCCGCCGTCAGTCGGCGCACCGAAGCCACGAAATCCCCCGTGCGGTAGTCGATGGCCTTGGCACCAAATTGCTCGACGGCGGCGAGGTTGGCCGCCGAGCAGGTACCGATGGCCTTGAGGCCAAGATGGCGGGCCAGATCGAGCAGCGCCGTACCGACCGTACCTGAGGCGCCGATCACGAGGATTGTCTCGCCGGGAACAAAGCGACGAAGGCGCGTGAGCATCTGGAAGGCCGTGAGATAGGCGAGAGGGATGCAAACGGCCTCTGCCGCATCGAGCCCATCTGGAACAGGGACCAGGAAACGCGCGGGACGAATGGCATACTGCGCGTAACCGCCGATCACGCAGAGATCGGCAACCATTTGCCCCTCGCGCGGCGAGACCACCCCAGAGCCGGCTTTCTCGACCGCACCCACCAGCTCATAGCCCGGTGTAAATGGCAGCGGCCCTTTGAAGTCGGGGTAGCGGCCGCGCCGGATGAAACTGTCGGTGAAACCGGTCCCGGCCGCGAGAACCTTGATGCGCACCTCGCCAGGGCCCGGCTCGGGGATGACAGCCTCTTCTGCCAGTTCCAGGACCTCGGGGCCACCGAAGCGGGATATGCGAATATGTTGCCACGACATCAGAGCCTCCGGGTTCACGGATCAATCAGCTGCCGGCGCTGCCTGTGAATATGTAATGCCGATTTGGGCCTTCGTCATTGCCGAAGAAAATCGCGGTCCTTAGGGATGACATCGGCTCACTCGGATCAGATTGGGCGACGATAAGGTCCGTGGTCGTGCGCCGACTTCCGCGGACGCGCCGCGAGCGCTTAGCCGAAGATGCGCGATATGCCCCGTACTATCTCTGGGCGCGGCGGGCCCCGCTCTTATCGCCAAAGACATGAGGGCAGCAAGGCTCGCCGGCGGCGCCGCGCTTGCGCGTTGGGTGGAAACCTGAATGATTTGCATCGTCCTGCTGACGGACGGGTCGGATCGCGGGACGGCCCGTGTGAATTTTGGAGAAATTCTGGACATGTCGACGTTCCTTCCCCACGGCGCGTGCCTGCTGTGGAAGCCGGAATTGATCTGGCTCAATGCCATTTCCGATACCCTGATCGCAGGCGGCTTCTTCGCTACCGCGTTCTTCGTGATGTACTCGGTATGGCGCCGCCGCGATTTCCAGTTTCGCTGGACCTGGTGGTCATTCGGGGTCTTCAGCACGCTTTGCGGGGTGAGCCGCCTGCTTTCGGTGTTGACCTTGTGGATGCCGGCCTACGAGATCGATGCCGCGGTCAAGGCCGTCGTGGCCGTGATGTCGGTCGCCATTGGTACGGGCCTGCTGGTGGTGGTGCTGCCCCGATTTCTGGTGCTGCCGGGACGCGCTCAACTTGCGCAAGCCTATGCGGAACTCGCGGAGGAAACCCGGCAGCGCCGCAGCGCCGAGGCCATGGTGCGACGGTTTCAGGAGATCGAGGCCACCGAATCCCAGGTCCGTCAGGCCCAGAAAATGGAAGCCGTCGGCCAGCTCACCGGCGGCGTCGCGCACGACTTCAACAACATTCTGACCGTGATCATCGGCACCATCGAAATCCTCGCCGACGCGGTCAAGGACCGTCCGGACCTCGTCTCGATCGCCGACATGATCGGCGCCGCCGCGATGCGGGGCGCCGAGCTCACGCAGCATCTGTTGGCCTTCGCCCGTCGTCAGCCGCTGCAGCCCCGCAACGTTGACGTCAACGCGCTGGTCGTCGACGCGGAGCGGTTGCTGCGATCGACGCTGGGCGAGCAGATCAAAATTGAATCGATGCTGGCGCCCGATTGCGCGCCGGCCCTGATGGATCCCAGCCAGCTCTCGACCGCGATCCTGAACCTCGCCTTGAATGCGAGGGACGCGATGCCGAACGGCGGCAAGCTGACGTTGCAGACCAAGAATGTCGTGCTTGACGGGAATTACGCCGGCATGAACAGCGAGGTCAGACCGGGCAATTACGTGATGGTCGCGGTCAGCGACGCCGGAGTGGGTATCCCCGCCGGCCTGCTTGAAAAGGTGTTTGAGCCGTTCTTCACCACCAAGGACGTCGGAAGAGGATCGGGGCTCGGTCTCAGCATGGTCTACGGCTTCGTCAAACAGTCGAATGGACATGTCAAGATCTGCAGCGAAGAAGGCCACGGCACCACCGTCGAGCTTTATCTGCCGCAGGCCGAGGGCGTCGTCGAAGCACCGGTCGCCGACGGTGGCAGCTCCGGGCTCGAACGCGGCGACAGCTCCATCCTGATTGTCGAGGACGATCCGCTGGTCCGCGATTATGTCGTGACGCAGATCAGGAATCTCGGTTACACCACGCTGGCCGCCAGCAATTCGTCTGAGGCGCTGGCGATGATCGACGGTCCTGAACGCATCGATCTGCTGTTCACCGACGTCATACTCCCCGGCGGCATGAACGGCCGCCAGCTCGCGACCGAGGCGATGGCGCGACGCCCGAAACTCAAGGTCCTCTATACGTCAGGCTATAGCGAAAACGCCATTGTCCATCATGGCCGGCTGGACGCAGACGTGCTGCTGCTGCCGAAGCCCTACCTCAGCTCCGATCTCGCGCGGATGCTTCGGACCGCGCTGGTCTTGTGAATCAGGATAATTCCTGTCGGATGCTTGGCGTGCATGCCAACCGTGTCGAATTCCTCCCGTGGAAGCGGAAGCGTTTCTTATGCGGCCTTCGCCCTTCGCATCAATGCGGCGATCAGGGCGGTGAGACCAAACTCCCAGGGCTCGCAGTCGCCGCATTTGCGCATGCGATTGGTCAGCCGGCCGAGCTTGGGCGTGGCGATGGTGACGAGGTCGCCTTCGACGTGGGTGAATCCTTGTCCCTTTGCCGAACGATCCTGGATCGGCGCAAAGGCGGTCCCGAGGAACAGCACAAAACCATCGGGATATCTGTGGTTCTCATTGATGGTCTGCAGGACAAGGTCCGCCGGGTCGCGGCTGATCTTCCGCAGCGAGGAGCCGCCATGCAAGACAAAACCCTCCGGTCCCCTGACTTCCAGCGTGATCTCCATCGCCCTGATGTCATCGAGCGTGAAGCAGGTATCGAAAAAACGTACGAAAGGCCCGATCGCGCAGGACGCGTTGTTGTCCTTGGCCTTGGATAATAGAAGCGCCGAGCGTCCTTCGAAATCGCGCAGATTGACATCGTTGCCGAGGCTGGCGCCGGCGATGCGGCCGTCTGGTGTCACCACCAGCACCACTTCCGGCTCCGGATTGTTCCACACCGATTTCGGATGCAGCCCGGCATCCATGCAGGTGCCTACCGCCGACAGCACCGGAGCCTTGGTGAACACTTCGGCGTCAGGTCCGATGCCCACTTCGAGATATTGGCTCCAGGCATTCTGGGCGATCAGCACGTCCTTGACATGCGCCGCTTCGGCAGAGCCCGGCCTCAACCGCGACAGGTCGTCGCCGACCACCCGTGTCACCTCGGCCCGGATGGCCTCCGCCGAATCCGGATTGCCCCGCGCGCGCTCCTCGATCACCCGCTCCAGCATCGACACCGCGAAGGTGACGCCGGCCGCCTTGATCACCTGCAGGTCAATCGGCGCCAGCAGCCAGGGGCGGGACGGGTCGCGGGTCTCGAAGGGCGTATTGGCCAACAGATCATGCAACGTCCCGACGCGTTTTCCCGGCGTGGCGCGAAGCGCGGTGGCGGGATCGGCGGTTGCGGCGAGCTGACTGGCGGTTGGGAAATGCTCGCTGATGTCGAATACGCCTTCGGGGCGGATGGCCGCCACCGAAGGGCAAGCGAGATCGGGGCGAAAGATCCGTCCCATCAGCGCGGCATCGGCGAAATCATCGGGCAGGATGAAGGCGGCATCGGTGGTCATGGGCATGTAGAATGGTCCTTCGTCGTTGGGGCAGGGCGCGCTCAGGACGCCGTGGGGGCGGGACCGGCGATCACGCCCTTGCGCAACAGAAAGCAGCCGCCAGGACCCATGGCCGCCAGCACCCAGAGCAGATCGGCCGAGAGTACGGGGTCGATGGTCATCAGCATGTGCGCCGTCCTCGGTTTGCAAGATAGATGCGAGCAGCGGCGCCGCCGAATGCGCTCGCCCGCTCGTCCGGCGACAGATCGGCCAGCAGGCTTTCGGCGGCGACAAGCCACTTGGCGTAACCGCCCGCCAGGTTGACCACCGGCCAGTCGCTGCCCCACAACAGGCGCCACGGCCCGAAGCAGGCGAGGACATGGTCAACCGCCCCGCGCAAATCCGCTAATTGCCAGTCAGGCCGGGCTTCGGTGACCAGTCCAGAAAATTTGCAGACGATGTTGCCGCGCTCGGCCAGCTGCGCGATGGCGCCTTTCCAGGCCTCGAGCTCGCCTGATGCCAGCGCCGGCTTGCCGCAATGGTCGAGCACAAATGTCAGATCGGGATGACGATCGACCACCTGCAGCAACCGGGGCAAATGGCGCGGCACCACCAGCGCGTCGAACACCAGTCCGTGCTGGGCCATGGCCGTCAGAACGGGCGCCAGCGCCGGGCGCAGCAGCCAGTCGTCATCGGCGATGTCCTGCACCATCGGCCGCAGCCCTACCAGCAACGGTTGCCTCGCCAGGGCCTCGATACGCGCCTGGCGATCCGCCGCGTCGAAATCGGTCCAGCCGACAACGCCGCGCACCACATCGGCCGCGGCCGCGATTTCCAGGAGAAACATCGTTTCCGCTTCGGTCGGCGCCGCCTGCACCAGAATCGTGCCCTCGATGCCGCCAGCCGAAAGTTGCGGCATCAGGTCATCAAGCGTGAAATCCCGGTAGATCGGTTGGAGATCCGCCGTCAGCCAGCCGTAATCGCCCCGGCCGAGCGTCCACAGATGGTGATGGGCGTCGATCCGCGTCACGGTGGCCCAGGCACCGGGGCGTCGGCATCCAGGAGATGCTCGGACTTCAGATCGCTCCACAGCGCCGATGGGACGGGGCTTGCGAAGCCCGCCACATTGCGCTCAACCTCCTGGGCGCTCACGGCTCCCAGCACCACGCTGGCGACCGCAGGATGACCGAGCGCGAAATGCAGCGCCGCCGACGGCAGAGCGACGCCGTGGGCGGCGCAGACGCGTTCGATCTGCTTGACCTTGGTCAGGATCTCCGCCGGCGCGTCCTGGTAATTGTATTTGGCGCCAGTCACCGCGCCGGTCGCCAGAATGCCGGAATTGAACACGCCACCCAGCAACACACCGATGCCCTGGCGCCGCGCCAAGGGCAGGAAATGCGAAAGCGCCGGCTGCTCCAGCAGGGAATAACGCCCGGCCAGGAGCATGACGTCAAACGATCCGGCTTCGGCAAACCGCACGCACATCTCGGCTTCGTTGACGCCGACGCCGATGCCTGCAACCACCTTCTCGCTGCGCAGGCGCTCGAGCGCCGGATAGGCGCCCGCCATCGCCTCGCGAAAGCGGTCCTCGATGGCTTCTCGGCCGTGGGTCCAGACATCGACGTCATGAATCAGCAAGAGATCCAGCCGATCGGTGCCGAGCCGCAACAGCGACTGCTCCACCGACCGCATCGTTCCGTCATAGGAATAATCGATCACCGCGCGGTGCGGCTGTCCGCCGACAAAGCCCGATCCATTGCCGCGCCCCTGGAAGGGATCCATCCAGCGGCCCACCTTGGTGCAGACCACCATCGCCTCGCGGGGCACCCGCCGGATCGCCGTTCCGCAGCGATGTTCGGACAGACCGTGGCCATAGAGCGGCGAGGTGTCCAGAAGATTGATGCCGAGCGCGAGCGCCCGTTCGACCGCGCCAATCGCCGCGCCGTCATCCAGCAGGGAATAGAGATCGCCAAGCGGCGCCGCCCCGAAACCCAAGGTCGAGACCTCAAGACCGGTGCGCCCGAGCCGACGGCGCGGTATCGCGGACGACGAAGCCATGGCGGGCATTTCCTTCCGGTCGTGCCCCAGTCGCGCTGGTGCGCATCGAAGTTGGGGGACAACCTAGGTCTTTGCCGGCAGCTGTCAACGGCCGGCCTGTCGTGGAGCGAACTTGCTCGCGCGATGCCGCCTGGAAGCTTAAATGTCAGACCGACGGCAGAAACAGGCCGGCCTGAAAGCAGCTGCTCATGTGCTCGACCTTGGCGATGGCGCGGTCGGAGGCGGCTGGGGGCAGCTCTTCCCGCGCGGTCAGGCGGAACAGTTCGAGCCAGCGATCGAAGAACTCCGGCCGAAGATCAAGGCGGATATGCGCCGAGAACGGATTGCCGCCATAGCGGCAGGAGCCGCGCAGCGTCTTTGACCAGAAGTCCCGGATGGTTTCGAAGTGATGCTCCCAATCGGCGACGGCGCGACGGAACACGGGTCCGATCAGGTCATCTTCGATCGCGCGTTCGTAGAAGTGGCGGACGAGGCGGTCGAGGTCGGCTTCCGTGAGGGAGAGGTCCGCGGCGAGATCGGTCGATCGCGCCAGCGACGGATCATGAACGGCGCGATCAGGGACGAGCGCGGCGAGCTCCGGCGGAGCGTGCCGCGTGCGATGGTCGGGGTTGAGTGGCGGATTATAGGCGCCGACCAGGTCGCGTACGATCTGGAGTCGCTGTCGCGCCTGGGCCCGGCCCATCCATAGATGTCCATCAATGACTTGCATCGCCGCGGGCTCGCGCGCCGCGAAAGCGCCGGCCGCCGCTGCCATGTCTGCGGCCTCGGCGATCACAACGGGATAGTTGAGATCGCCGATCCGGCGCGTGAGCGCAAAGACGCCGGGTGCATGCGGAAGCGGCGTCGACGCGAAGCGGAAACCGCGAAGCTCGGGTTCGCTGTCCTGCGCGCGCGGCAGCAGCGGACCGGTGGCCGGGGAGGCGATTGGTTTGCTCATGGTATTTCCTTTCTCAACGTGGGCATGACAGCCGAATGCCCGATGGCCGGTTCGCCAGACGATGCCTGTTCAACGATCCGCTGTAGCTTCGGGCAAAGCACGGCCGAGCCGGTCAGTCACCTCGTTCTCGATCCCACCCGCCAGCTGCGCGTGCCAGCGCTGCTGAAAAGCCGTCCACGAAATGCTGTCCTGAAAGCTGATGTCGGCAAACCACTCGGTCATGTGTGTGCCGCCGGCCACAGCGGTCCTCGCTCTGCCATCGGATGACTGGCCAGTGTGGATTGCGATGGGGCCGTCCGGTCTCGTCGCGCAGCGATGGGCGACCGATATTTTCGCCGAGCCAGGCCATGACTTCGGGCAGGAATGTATTTGCAAAGGACAGCCCGTGGCGGCTGAAGCGCGGCGGCGTGCGCAACAGTCGCTGCTCGATGCAGGCGAAGGCCGGCGGTGCAACATCGTCGCGGTACTGCCGCAGCACCGGCAGCCGAAACCGCAATCGAGCCAGGTTGCCGGAACAGCATGCACGGCGGTCACTTGAGAATGCGGGTCCATCGTTAATCCGAGGCGGCCTTCAGCGCTCGGCCTCTATCCACCTGACAAAGGGCGGAATCCGACAATGTCATCGAGCAATCCCCACATCCGGGCCAGGCCCGATAATATCAAGTTTTGTGCCAGTCCGACTCCGCCCGGCGCGCGCTTTTATTGTCGCATTTTCCTCGGAGAAAGCCGGTCTCCGCCTTTGCGGAGAATGCGCTAATGGACGCGGTGGCTGGGAGTGTTATCGTTGGCCTGCGTGACGATCTGCGCGATCGGGCTCGACTGGTGATGAACCATGCGCCAGGCGCCGCCGATGCGTCTGAAATGGTTGGTGGCGGCGAGCGCCGCCCCATCGACGATCTCGATGCAGAGCACGCGCCCGCTGTCGCCGTTGATGATGGCATGAGGTTCGGCGCAGGCAATATGCGGTCGGCCGGCGTTTTCAAGGATGTTCTGCCAGCTTCCGATGACGGCGGCTCGCCCGATCAGCGCCGGCCAGCCGGGGTGGATACAGGAGATGTCGTCATCATCCGCCCAGAGGCGGGTGAGTACCGCGACATCCCCGCGGCGAAGGCGGCGTAGAAGGCGGCGTTGGCGGCGATGATGGTGCTGGCGTCGGTCATGTCCTTCCGGGTGAGCCAACGGCTCAAGGAAATCAAGTGCGATTCTGCCTGTTCATCGATGCCTGCCAAATTTGCACTCCGGTGCTCCCATCCGGAGTTCCGGCAGCCAAGGTCCTTGCGCGATTCTTGCAAGGCCCCCTGGGATTGAAACACAGCGAAGGTTCGAACGATGCTGGAGATGGCCGTTGTCGGGGGCGGATGGTGCAATCGGATGCTCCGAGCGTCCCGTGAAACCGGTGCGCGGGTATGAAGCTGCGGATCGAGCGCCCCTATATCGAGGCGATGGCCGGGGCTTTCCCGACCCTGGCTCCGCTTAGGGAACAGCTGCGCTTCGGCGACATCGTCGAGGTGGCATTCAACCGGCTCTCGACCGCGGAGCTCGACTTTCTGCAGCAGCTCTACCGGCAGGCGGGCCCGGGCATGCACACCCGCCTGGCTCACATCGCCACGCTGCAGCGGGCTCTTGCCGATAGCAGCGCGAGGTTTGAAGCAGGCGATCTGGAAGCGCTGCTGCCGGCCGTCGCCCGCTATTTGACAGCGAACGCGATCCGCGGCTGGATGTTCACGACCAGCGCGGGGAGCCGGCCGCTGCCCTATGTGGTGACGCGGCTCGACTACACGCCGCCCTCGAACGACGAGGCGGGGCGCGTGTTCATCGAGTTGAAGGCCAATGCCAAGGGGACCTTGGCGACTTCGACGCTGAGAATTTCAGCCGGCGACATCGTCGGCAAGACGGTGGCCGAAATCTTTGCGGCCAAGGGCTTCCTGAAGGAGACGCCCGAGCTGGTCGACGCCTATGACGAGACCGCCGAGCGCTATTTCGCCTGGCGCGGCCGCTATGGCGCGCAGTTTTCCGGCCGAGGAACCGGATTCTATTCGGAGGATCCGAACGCCTCGCATCGCAACACCGACTGGTCGCGCAAGGACGTCGTTGTGCTCTCCTCGGGGGGTGGCGAGGCTCGCCTGGTCAATGATGAGAGCCTCCTGGCCGCGCGCGACCCGACGCTGGAGGTCACGGGCGACATCCTCGGCCAGTATCTGCGCAAGGCCGCCAAGAGCAACCTTTATAATGCCGAGGACGAGGTCGGGGAGTCCAAGGCGGCCATCCCGAAGGGCTTGTTCTGCCGGATTCCCGTTCATCCCTTCATGCTGATGTTTCACCTCGATCTGCATCACTATCTGTGGGTCCACGTCGACGACATGAGCCCTTACGCCTATCAGCCGGACCTCAAGCGGAAGCTGATCCTGCCCGAGGAGCAGACCGATCTCATCGATATCCTGACCGCCGAGATGGATGTCCTGATGGACGACATCGTGGCCGGAAAATCCGGCGGAACGACCGTGCTCTGCGCCGGTCCGCCGGGGGTCGGCAAGACGCTGACGGCGGAGGTCTATGCCGAGATCATCGGCCGGCCGCTCTACCGCGTGCATTCGGGCCAGCTCGGACTCAATGTCGCCGCCATGGAAAGCGCGCTCAAGGATGCGCTGACCCGGGCGCAGCGCTGGGGCGCGGTGATGCTGATCGACGAGGCCGACGTCTACATCAAGCGCCGCGAGGACGATATGACGATGAACGCGGTGGTGGGGGTCTTCCTGCGGGTACTGGAATATTTCAACGGCCTGTTGTTCCTGACCACGAACCGCATCGACGATATCGACGAGGCGATCGTGTCACGCTGCATCGCCTTGATCAAGTTCTTTCCGCCGGATGGCGTGGCGCGGCGCCGGATCTGGCAAGTCATGATCGAGCAGTTCGGGCTCACGGTTGATGCAGCACTCGTCGACCTGCTGGTCGAGGCCTTTCCTGCGGCGACGGGGCGCGACATCAAGGGACTTTCAAAATTGGTCGCGAAATACTGCCAGCACAAAAAGGTGCAGCCGGCGCTTGATGTGTTCAGACGCTGCGCCATCTTTCGCGGCATCGATCTCGGCGATCATGGCCAGCCGCTGGCCTCGGCGGCGAAGTGACGGGACGCGGCAGTGTCGGCGCGGCTACCGCAGAGGGTGCCCAGCGTGGCGGGATTATAGCCTTCCTCGCGCAGCACCTGCTGGACGGCGGGGCGCGCCAGCATCCGGCGATAGTGCGCGGCAAGATTGTCGGGCAGTGCAATGCCGGTCTTGTCAGCCCAGAATTCCACGTAGAACAGGATGGGATCGGCGACCGAGAAGCTGCCCGAAAGATAAGGCTTGGCGCCGAGCGCGTCATTCAGGATGGCAAATCCCTGGACCACGATGTCGCGGCCGAGTTCGCGCACCGCGTCGTGATCGGCGAGATTGCGGGTGAAGCCGGCGGTGGTGAAGATGCGCGCAAAACCCTGACCATGGATGGTACCGACAATATGCGCCATGGCCTCGATCATGCGACATTCGGCCTCCGCATCATCAGGCCATAGTTTGGCCCTCGGATGGGTCCGCGCCAGCCAGAAGGCGATAGCCGGCACTTCGGTGAGTACGGTGCCGTCATGGCGCACCAGCGCCGGAATGGTCGATTTCGGATTGACGGTGACATAGTCCGGCTTGAAATGATCGCCGGCCGGCAGGTTGATGATGAAGGCTTCGAACGTTTCTTCCAGCTCTTCGAGGATGATGTGGATTCCGGTCGAGCACGATCCCGGGGTCATATAGAGTTTCATCGCAGCCATGGGCGATCCTTCAGGGCTTGTTCAACTCGTCGTCCGGCGATGTCGCTTCAACGGCGCGCGGCCGCTTGCTCCAGGCCTCGAAGCCGCCATCGAGGCTATGCGTTGCCTGACGTCGCGGCCTGCCGAAGCTCGTTGCGTTGCCGGCCCGGATAGGCTGGCAAGGTCGTGATGCGATCGTCGGTCAAGGCACGCCCGACGGTGAAATGATAGAGCGCCTGGAATTGCGTGGTCGCGATGCCGAGCATGTCGTGGACGGCGTCATCGAAATAGCAGCCGATCCCGGTTCCCCGCAGACCGGCAGCCTCGGCCTGAAGGTAGAGGACCTGTCCCAACAGTCCGGCTTCCCAATGCAGCTGCCGGTAGCGCCAGGCGTTCGCCCTGACAATGGGTTCGAACTCGGCGAGCATGGCAAGCGAGAAACAGCCGTCGCTCGCGATCGCCTGATGACAGCTCGCGGTCCGGGCGAGCCCGCGGCAGTCGGTCGGTAGCAGCCTGAAGAAGGGTAGGTGAGCCGGCGCGTTTTCCAGCCTCTGCCATTCGAAATCGGCGCGCAACGCCAGGCGCAGGGCATCCGCCGCCTCGGGATGGCGGGGCAAGGCATAGACGCCGGGCGCGAGCCCCTCGACCCGGTGCACGAACAGAACGGGATGCAGGCGCGGCGCCGGGCGCAGGACATCCCAGGGAGCGATCGGCCGCGGCAGCAGGCTATCCAGCAGATGATAGAAGCGATCGAGGCTCATCGCATACTTGGCGTCGAAACGTTGCGCGCTACGGCGGCCGAGGATGATATCGGCGGCGCGCGCCGCCGACGGCTCGGACAACGCCGGATACCGCGACGGCGCGCCTGGCTTTGCAGTCGCGCAGCCATGGGTTGCCGCGCTGACGTCTGAGATGATCGGCCATCGATAGAGTGGATGCGGATCGAGCCGGTTCGCTCTTCCGGCCCAGTGGTCGGCTGCTTGATCGAAGAGTGGGGGAGCTTCCGCTGTATATCCGGACGCCGTGGAGGAAAGGCAATCGACGGCGATCAGGAGATCGGCGTCTTCCCGTTCCACGCCGAAAAAGTCGGCGGATCGATCAAAGACCGGTCCGTGCCGATATTGCCGCGTCGTCGACACCGTCGATAACCTCGGCGCGCCATCCGAGCACGCCCGCGGCATAGCGAACGGCGCCCAGCGCATGGCCGATATCGAGCTGGCAATAGCGGAAGGCGCGCTCGCCATATTTCCAGGCTTCGCGCCAGTGCACCGAGGAAAAACCGATCCACAGCCGCGCCTGCGCGGCCGATCGTGCGGCCCGTCGGCAGCGCTGCTCCAGCACGTGGTCACGGCTGACATAGTGATAGAGCCCGTCATCGAGACCGGGCACGTTGGCGGTGATCACATAGGCTTCCGTGGGATGCAGGTTGCCGCTCGATGGATTGCAGCGCAGCGCCCAGCGGTCCGGTCCATGCTCCTTCCACGCCGACAGCCCCATCGAGAGCTCCAGCAGCGTGGCGACCGATGCGATCGCGAGCGGAGTTGCAACGCCGGACGGCTCAGAGAGCTGCGCAAAGGTCGTGCTAAAATGATCGGCGGTCAGCGGCAGCGGAATTCGCGGGGAGCCAGCGAATTCCCTGAAGGGATTGGGCTGCGCGTCCCAGTCGAGCGTCTCGGGGCCGGCGGCGTATTGCTTCAGGCTGTGCTTGGTGCGGGCATGATAGGCGAGGGCCACCTCGGTGGCATCCAGAGCCTCTGTCGCTGCAGCCTGGGTTTGCACGGGATTGTCCTGTCTGAAAGCGGTCACGCGACGCGCGGCAGAAAGCTCGGCCAGTGGATTTGAAGCGGCACGCCCTCGGCCCGGATGGCACCTTCTTTCGCATGGGCCAGATGATCGAGACGGAGCAAGGCAAGGCCCTGCGCGCCGAACGCCGCCATCACCACCCCAAGTCTGGTTCCATCCGCCGTGATGTGTGTCCCGGGTTCGGGCACGGCGGTGGCGGCGCTGACCGGCAGAATCCGTTTGCGCAATTCGCTCTTGAGCTTCATCCGCGCAGTCAGTTCCTGCCCGACGTAACAGCCTTTCTTGAAATCGACTCCGTGAAGCATTTCGAAATTGGCTTCGAGCGGATAACAGATCTCGCCTTCGATCTCGGCGGTATCGGCAACGCCGAGTGCCAGCCTGTGAACGGCATAGTCCGCGGCCGCGGCGCGAGCGAAGCCAAGCCGCTCCAGCGCCGCCTCGATGGGCGTGTCAGCCGGATATACAATACGCACGCCCAGAGCCGCGATGCGAGGATCGACAAAGGCGTGATGAGGCTCTGCGAGCGCGCGATGGCCCATCACGCCTTCGACAGGGTCGAGCTCCAGTCGCGCGGCGGCGGCTTCTCCCCACGCCGCCGCCACGGCATAGACGGGCGACGTCTCGCCGATCTCCACCTTGGCGCGGAACTTGAAACCGGTCAGGCGTTGCACGAATTCCTCGACCAGATGGCCGGCGATGTCGATCAGCACGCGATCGCCGTCCTCGATCAGGAAGGCGTCATAAAGCAGCTTGCCCTGGCCGGTGAGAAAGCCGGCATAGAGCGCCCGTTCCGGCGCAAGTCGCCGGATATCGTTGGTCGTCAGCCCCTGCAGGAACTTGATCCGGTCCGGGCCGCCGATGAATACGACGCCGCGGTCCGGCAGAACGGCGGCTTGCAGAGATTCGGTCACCGGCGTGCCAGAGATCGCAGGAATCCCTGGTATTCCTCGGTCAATTCCGTATCCACCGCAGGCGCCAGTTGGAGCAGCGCGTTGGCGATGAAGGGCTGGTCATTGCGGGGGTCATCGAGAACCCCGCGCAAGACCGGAACATTGTCTTCGATATGCTGCAGGAAGGCGACGCCCTTCTCCAGCGTCTCGGTCCAGCGCGCCCGGGTCCAGTTGGCCAGCGGATACATGATCTCGTGGATGAAATTGGATTTGCGCGCCTTCTCGAAGAAGCGCAGCCCGGTGTTCCAGTTTTCCTTGGCCCGCAGCGGCGGCGGCGCAATGTCGGCCGACAGCATCTTCTTTCCGGCCTGTCCGACGAAGTCTTCCAGCGTGACCGGCGCATCGATCTCGGCGCGAAAGTGCCACAGGCCGAATGATCCCGGGAATTCCTTGCCCATGCTCTGCACCAGGCCGGCTTCCACCTTGTCGACCGCGGCCTTGTCCGCCTTCATCGCCGCCGTCATGCAGAAGGCAAAGATCGCATCGTTGCCGACCTCATGAACGCCGCCTGTTCGCAACTGCTGCGGCGACAGCTTCGGCGTCTGCCCGTCGACAGGGACCGCTGCTTCGCCGGCCCGCAGCGCCCTGATGAAGGCGGTAATTTCCAGCCAGCCCGTCAAATTGGCGATGAAAGCGTCGGGATCCGCGTGCACGATCGCGAGATTGAGCGGTATCTTTCTCCTTTGCAGTTCCGCTATGTCCGTCATGACCTGCTCTGCTGATCGACCTGATTGTCGGCTTCCGCGCAAACCGTGATGCAACTCCGACACAATGAGGGCCGGAGTACGCTTGCCACGGGCTCTCAAGCTGAACAGCAAGACCAATGCCAAGAGCGCCCCTTGGTTTGGAGCGATAAATAGGCTTCAAACATGCATTTAAGCCTCGCGGCGCGGACGCCCGAGGGGTTGCAGAACGTTACGCCCGAAGAGGGCGCGGGGAATGCCGCGATGCCCAGAGGCACTCGCGGCTCGTGTGCAAGAAAACGGCCGTACGCACACGAGGTAGTGCGAGGCACCGGATCATCCGGCATTCCCCACGCAATGGTTTTACGGTTTATCAACGTGCTCTCCTCGGCGAGATAAGCTCTATTGCCACCGTCGCCTTCGGATTAACGGTGTGTTCAGACCCGGTTGAGCCGAACGCATCCTCCGAAGACTTGACACCAGCCTTGGGTGCCAGGACCACACGCCTTCCCCGTACGCTTCAGCGCCGTCGTCTAGCCTGCGAGGTATTCGCTCACGAAGATCAATCCGCCCTGCGAACCGTCGCCTGCCTGACGCTGCCGCGTCCACCGCATCTCATCCCGCGTTTCCTGACGATCGCGATACGCCCTTCTTAGTGGGATGAGACAAATAGGTTCTAGATTGTTTCGAACATAAAGTGAACATCAATATTTTTGCAATTGCATATTGACAAACCAGAAACACCCTTTCCAACCCGTCGGGCTATCGGTTTTGTAATCGGCCGGGGGACCGAGTGAGGTTATGACGTCATCCTGAATTCTCCATCGGCGAGGCCGACCCACTGCGCATGAAAGCCTGTTATTTATTTCGACTTGCTGGTGGCCCTGCCACGCGGCGGTGCCACCACGGCCACAGAGTGGTCACGGTCGGGCCATCGTTCGAGATCAGCCTGTTCTTCTACGGCCGATTCAGCCAGCGGCCGAGACCGGCTTTTCCGCGACGTCAAGATCGATGCACCAATTCATCCCGGCCAGAAGCAACTCGTTTCAGAGTGCCATGGCGCGTTACCGGGCCGGGCAGTTCGCTGACGCCGAGCGGCTTTGCAAGACCATCGTGGATGTCAGTCCCGGCGATTTCGACGCCCTTTACCTGCTTGCGAATGTGCAATATCGGCGCCGGCAGCCGGACGCCGCGCTTGCGACCTATGATCGGGCGCTGGCGATCAGGCCCGAGCATGCCGCGGCGCTCTACAACCGGGGGGTCGTGCTGCAGGGCGCGAAGCGTTTTGCGGAGGCGCTGGCAAGCTATGACCGGGCGCTCGCGGTGTCGCCCGAACTGTTCGCTGCCCATATCAACCGCGGCACTATCCTGCACGATATCGGACGCGGCGAAGAGGCCCTGGCAAGTTACAATAAGGCCCTCGCCATCAAGCCCGACCATGCCGTGGCGCTGTGTCGCCGTGGCCACGTGCTTTGCCATCTCGATCGGCTTGCAGAGGCCATCGCGAGCTATGACCGGACGATCGAGATCGCGCCCGACGATGCCGAAACGCTCAATGCGCGAGGCCTCGCGTTGCGCCGCCTGCGGCGTTTCGAGGAGGCGCTGGCGAGCATCGACCGCGCGCTGGCGATCAAACCCGACCTCGCGGTAGCGCACAACAATCGCGGCGTCATCCTGCAGGACCTCAGGCGCTTCGAAGAGGCGCTGACGAGCTTCGACCGGGTGCTCGCCCTGCATCCGGATCTCGCCGACGCCCTGAGCAACCGCGCCACCGCGTTGCGCGAGTTGCACCGTCCCGAAGCGGCGCTGGCGAGCTGCGAGCGGGCCCTTGCCATCAGACCCAATTACGTCGAAGCGCTGAACAACCGCGCTCTCGCTTTGTGCGCCCTGCGACGCTTCGCCGAAGCGCTCGACAGCTTTGACCGGGCGCTCGGCATCGCGCCAGATCATGAGGAGGGGGCGGCCAACCATCGCCACGCGCTGCGGTACAACCGCGGCGTCGTGCTGTTCAAGCTCGGCCGCTACGAGGACGCCATCGCGGATTTCGAGGGCGCGCTGACAAGCGATGCGGCCTTCAGCCAGCTTCCCGGCCTTCTGCTGCACGCCCGAATGCAGTGTTGCGACTGGCGCACGTTCAGCGATGATTTGGCACGCGTGCTACGCGACGTGCGGGCCGGAATCTGCGCCAGCGGTCCGTTCACGCTATTGGCGGCTGCGGCAGCGGCCGCAGACCAGCTTGCCGGCGCCCGCGCGTGGGTGCGCGACACCTGCGCCGCCGCGGTGGCACCGATCTGGAGCGGCGAACGCTACCGCCACGAACGAATCCGCATCGCGTATCTGTCCGCCGACTTTCGCGACCACCCGATGACCTATCTGATGGCCGGCGTGTTCGAACGCCACGACCGCGCCAGGTTCGAAACTTTTGCGATCTCCTTCGGCCCCGAACGGCCGGGCGCGATGCGGTCGCGGTTGAGCGCGGCGTTCGACCACATGCTCGATGTCCGCGCCTTGAGTGACCGCGATGTGGCGCAACAATTGCGCGACCGCGAGATCGACATCGCGGTCGACCTCATGGGGCACACCCTCGATGCGCGGCCCCGGATCTTTGCCCAGCGTCCGGCGCCGGTACAGGTCAACTATCTCGGTTTTCCCGGGACGACGGGCGCGGACTATGTCGACTACATCCTGGCCGATCGGTTCGTGATCCCGGCAGCTTCGCAGACGTTCTATTCGGAACAGGTCGTCTACCTGCCCGATACGTTCCAGGGCAACGATCGGGCTCGTCCGATCGCCGAAACGCCATCCCGCACCACCGCCGGGCTGCCGGACGATGGCTTCGTGTTCTGCTCGTTCAACAAGAACTACAAGTTCACGCCGGCGGTATTCGACGTCTGGATGCGACTGTTGCGCGCGGTCGACGGCAGCGTGCTCTGGCTGTTCGCAGCCAACGATACCGTCGCGCGAAACCTGCGGCAGGAGGCCGGCAGGCGCGGGGTTGCGCCGGACCGGCTGATCTTCGCGCCTCGCCTGCCCTATGCGCAGTATTTGGCTGAGTACCGGCTGGCCGACCTGTTCCTGGATACGCTGCCCTTCAACGGAGGGGCGACGGCGAGCGACGCGCTGTTCGCTGGACTGCCGCTCGTCAGCGTCGCGGGCGAGGCATTCGCCGCCCGGATGGCCGGCAGCGTGCTGCAGGCGGCCGGACTGTCCGAACTCGTCACCCACTCGCTGGAAGATTACGAAGCTCTGGCGCTTGCACTGGCGCGGGACCCGCAGCGGCTCGCCGCCATCAGGGCCAAGCTCGCCCGCAACCAGGCGATTTGTCCGCTGTTCGACACCGACCGCTTCACTCGCCATCTCGAGGCTGCGTACCTCACGATGTGGCAGCGCGCAGAGCGCGGCCTGCCGCCCGCGGGCTTCGCGGTCGAGCCGTTGTCGCCAGAGACCTTACCTGGGCAGTCATGAAGATTGAACGGCTCGCAATCGCGGACATTCTACTGATGACGCCGACGAGGTTTGTCGATCCGCGCGGCTTCGTTTCGGAGACCTTTCGCGCGGATGTGTTGGTGGGCCAGGGTGTGGACTCGCCCTTCGTTCAGGACAATCACGCCTATTCGATGCGAAAAGGAGTAGTGCGCGGCTTGCACTTCCAGATCCCACCGCGCGCGCAGGGCAAGCAGGTGAGATGCACAAGAGGGGCGATCCTCGATGTCGCCGTGGATATCCGGCCTTCGTCACCGACCTACGGCCGTCATGTCGCCGTCGAGCTGTCGGCTTCGAACTGGCGACAAGTTTGGGTGCCGCCCGGTTTCGCTCATGGTTATGTGACGTTGGAGGACGAGTGCGAGGTCCTCTACAAGGTCACCGATTATTACGCGCCGGACTGTGAGCGCGGGATCGCCTGGGACGATCCCGCGCTAGGCATCGACTGGCGGATTTCAGCGCGTGACGCCGTTCTGTCGGACAAGGACAGGAAGCACCCCCGGCTTGAGGATGCGGCTGCCGCTTTTCAAATCGCTCAGGCGTGGGACTAGCATGCGGATCCTCGTGACGGGTGGCGCTGGTTTCATTGGCTCGGCAGTGTGCCGTCACTTCATCCGCGATCTCGGTCATGACGTTGTGGTCGTCGACAAATTGACTTATGCGGGCAACCTGGCATCGTTGGCGACCGTCGCGTCCAGTCCGCATTACGCCTTCGAGAAGCAGGACATTTGCGATGCCGAGGCGATAAACCGGATTTTCTCCAGATACCAGCCGGACGCTGTCGTTCATCTTGCCGCCGAGAGCCATGTCGATCGATCGATCTCCGGCGCCGATGTATTCGTGAAAACCAATGTTCTCGGCACCTTCACGCTGCTCGAGGCAGCGCGCCAATATCTGGCGTCGGCCCGCGAGGCGGCGGCCGATTTCCGTTTCGTGCACGTCTCCACCGACGAAGTCTATGGCTCGCTCGGCGAAGACGCTCTCTTTACCGAGACGACTCGCTACGATCCCAGTTCGCCCTATTCGGCCACCAAAGCGGCGTCGGATCATCTGGCAAAAGCCTGGCAAAGGACCTACGGGCTGCCGGTGATCGTCTCGAACTGCTCGAATAATTATGGGCCTTACCATTTTCCCGAAAAACTGATTCCGCTGACGATTCTCAATGCGTTGGAGCAAAAGCCGCTGCCGGTGTATGGCGACGGCGGCCATATCCGCGATTGGCTGTATGTCGAGGATCACGCCCGTGCGCTCGGCGTGATTCTGGCCAAGGGGCAGCCCGGCCAAACCTACAATGTCGGCGGCCGCAACGAGCGCGCCAACATCGACGTGGTCAAGCAGATCTGTGCATGGATGGATCGACTTCGTCCGGCCGAAAAATCCCGCCGCGAGCTCATTTCGTTCGTCAACGATCGTCCGGGGCACGACCGGCGCTACGCCATCGACGCCACCAAGCTGGAGAGAGATCTCGGCTGGCGTGCGCGCGAGACATTCGAGACTGGAATCGAAAAGACCATTCGATGGTACCTCGATCGCGGCGATTGGTGGAGGCCATTGCGTGAAAAGGTCTACCGCGGCGAGCGCCTTGGACTTGTGAAAGCCTGAGGGAGCGATGCGGATTTACGTCATCGGTGCTAGAGGGCAGGTTGCGCGCTCATTGCGGGAAGCCGCCGCGCAGCGGCGGGATGTTGTTCTCCGCTGCGGTGAAAGGCCCGAGGTCGATCTGCTCCGCCCCGCCTCGATTGCGCGGGCGTTGCACGAATTTCGTCCCGATATCGTCATCAATCCCGCGGCCTACACGGCCGTCGACAAGGCCGAATCCGAGCCCGATTGTGCCTTCGCCCTCAACCGGGATGGCGCCCGCGCAGTTGCTGCGGCAGCGGCGGCTCTGGGCGTGCCGGTCATCCATTTTTCAACCGACTATGTTTTCGACGGTACCAAGGATGGCGACTATGTCGAAACCGACCGGGTCAATCCTCGCAGCGTTTATGGAAAATCCAAGCGCGAAGGCGAATTGGCGGTGGCCGCCGCGAACCCACGGCATATCGTGCTGAGAACGTCATGGGTTTACGCGCCGTTTGGAACCAACTTTGTCCGCACCATGCTTCGCCTGGCAGCGGAGCGCGACAGGCTGCGGGTGGTCGACGATCAAACGGGATGCCCGACCTATGCGCCCGACATTGCCACCGCGGTCATCACGATCGCGAAGCAGGTGATGGGGCAGGGGTGGCGAGCCGAATTTGCCGGTGTCACCCATCTGGCCGGCCCCGACGCCCGTACCTGGTGCGCGTTTGCCAACGACATTGTCCGTGGCGCGGCGTTGCGAGGCGGGCGTTCCGTTTCCGTCAGCCCGATCTCCTCGTCCGACTACCCGACGCGCGGCGGCGAGGCCGGCCAATTCGCGGCTTTCGACCGCAAGACTGGCGTCCCTCTTCGATGTCCGCCTGCCTCCATTGCGATACTCCCTCGCGGATTGCCTTGATCTGAGTTTCAAAGTTTGAATAGGAGAAATTAGTTTGAAAGGCATCATTCTTGCCGGCGGCAGCGGTACGCGGCTCTATCCGATGACGTGGGCAACGTCCAAGCAGTTGCTGCCGGTCTACGACAAGCCGATGATCTATTATCCCCTGACCACCCTGATGCTGGCCGGCATCCGGGACATTCTGGTCATTTCAACGCCCCAGGATCTGCCCTTGTTTCAGGCGCTGCTGGGCGATGGCTATCGTTGGGGAATCTCGCTGTCCTACGCCGTTCAACCCAGGCCTGAGGGCCTTGCCCAGGCCTTCGTTATCGGCGCACCATTCGTGCAGGGTGGTCCATCAGCTCTTATTCTTGGCGATAACATCTTTTACGGCCACGGACTGCCAGTCCTGCTCAACAAGGCGGTCAGGCGGACCGAAGGGGCGACCATTTTCGCCTACCGTGTTGCCGACCCCGAACGCTACGGCGTGGTCGGTTTCGACAACAACGGCAACGCGACTTCGATCGAGGAAAAGCCGCTCCGGCCGAAGTCGAATTTTGTCGTGACCGGCCTCTACTTCTATGATCGGCACGTAGTCGATATTGCTTCGGATATCAGGCCGTCGGCGCGGGGCGAACTCGAAATTACCGATCTCAACCGTGTCTATCTGGAACGTGGGCGGATGACGGTTGAACTCATGGGGCGAGGATTTGCATGGCTGGATACCGGAACCCCCGACAGTCTGCTCGAGGCAGCCGATTTCGTCGGCACGCTGCAGAGACGCCAAGGCTTCCGGATCTCCTGTCCGGAGGAGGTCGCCTTCAACCAGGGATTTATCGACCGCGATCAACTCGAACGACTGGGCGTTGCGCTCGGGAAGAGCGACTACGCGCGCTACCTGTTGGATCTTGCCGAGGCGAACTAGCTGGGCGATTCGGTGAAGTTTTTGATATCGCGGCTTGCTCTGACCTCATCCCGAGGAGCGAGCCAAAGGCTCGCGTCTCAAAGGATGGCCGCTTGCACCGCCTTTGCGGCCATCCTTCGAGACGCATCGCTTGCGCGATGCTCCTCAGGATGAGGACCGGGGAGTATGCCGATAGGATCAGAACCTTGGAAACGTTGATTTTGCTTAGCTGAGCTAACATTGATCTGGCAACGCTTTCAAGGCAGCCGGCCGGCGCTCAACGCCTGGCGCCACGTCAAAACTCGCGGGCGGTTCGCCCCGCTGGTGACGCTGCCACATCATGATGTAGGCGGTCTCCAGGTGACGGGTGAATTTTTCGGTGTCGAACAGCGGGCAGGTCGCGCGGCTTTGTGCGAGCCTTGTCCTTAAGGCCGCGAGCGACCTCGGGTCGCGTGCCAAGTGCAACGCCGCGGCTTCGTAGTCCGCCAGCGAATGGGTCACGAGTTCCGGCAGCCCCGCCGCGTGCAGCAGGCTGCCGGCCATTCGGCTCGCAAAGGCCTCCCCGCAGACCGTCAGCAGCGGCAGTCCGGCCCAGAGCGCATCACTCGCCGTGGTGCCGGCATTGAACGGCGATGTGTCCAGGAACAGATCGGCCAGCCGGTACCTCGCCAGATGCCGCGCATACGGAACCTTCGGGGCGAACACCAGCCGGCCCGGTCCGATGCTTCTGTGTTCGGCCTCTTGTCGCAGATGACGTTCGACCGCAGCGTTTGAGCCGACCAGCCACAGCACGCTGCCTTCGACCGCGCGCAGCAGCCGCATCCAGATGTCGAACATGGCCGGTGTGATCTTGTGGCTGCCGTTGAACGCACAGAACACGAACCCGTTCTCCGGCAGGGCCGCCGCGGCACGGGCCGTCGTCGCCTCGTCGATACGTCGCAGGCTGTCGTTGGCCTGGAACGTATCGGGGAGATAAACCGCCTGCTCCGCATAGAAGTTCTGGGATCGCTGCGGAATGACGAACCTGTCGGCAATGATATAGTCCATGTAGCTCGCGCCCATGGTGGCTGGATAGCCGAGATAATTGACCTGAAGGGGAGCCGGGCGCAGCGCGAGGATCCCCGACCGCGCACCCTGCGTGAAGCCCATCAGGTCCACCACGATGTCGACCTCGAGCTCGCGCAGCCGGGTGGCGACCCGGCGGTCGCTCTCGTGCCGGACGTCGATGAAACGCCCGAATGCAGTCTCGAGGCGTGTGCGCATCTCACTTGGCATGTCCGGTCCAAACGAGAGCGCGATGGTCTCGAACCGCGACCGATCATGGTGTTCGAACACGCCGGCCATCAGATGCGCCATGGGGCGCTCGTGAAAATCCGCCGACAGGTAGGCGACCCGGATCCGGTCATGGCCATAGCGCTCGCCGTTGAAAACCGGCTGCGGCGATGCGGGAAATCTTTCCCGCGTCCAGGTCCGGGCGCAGGCCAGCTGATCGCCCGCATCTGGCAACAGACTGAGCAGGGCAAACGGGCTGGAAGCGCATGCTCCGCCGCGCACATGGCGCTTCAGGTGATCGAGTTCGTCGGCGAACGAGCGCCAGTCGCAGATCTGCATCCTCGTATGCAGAAGCAGGCCCCTGATAAACCTGAACTCGGGGACGATGCGCAACAAGCGCTCGAAGGCCTCGATCGCCTGCTCATAGCGGGCCAGGTCGAGCAGCAGCATCGCGCGATTGTTGAGCGCGTCGGCATGTTTCGGATCAACTGCGAAGGCCTGATCGTAGCTCGCCAACGCCTCCTCGAAGCGATTCAAATCCTGCAGCGCGACACCGCGATTGACCCACGCCTCCGGCCATTGCGGCCGGATCGCGAGCGCTGCGTCGTAGCTCGCCAGGGCGCCTGCGAATCGCTTCAGGCGGTACAGCGTGACGCCGCGGTTGTAGAGCGCCTCGGCATGACCGGGGGCGAGGGCGATGGCCTCCTCGTAGCCCGCGAGGGCCTCCTCGAGCCGGTCGAGCACGTGCAGCTGATTGGCGCGGTCGATCAGCGCCCCGAGCTGGTCTGGGTCGGTCGCGAACGGCCTGCCATTGCTCTCGGTCGCCTCGGCGTTGCGTGGCAGGTTGCGGCCAAATCCGGGGATGCCGCGGATTACGGCCTTGACCTGGTCGGCCGTGATCAGGCGGGTGCATTCGAACTGGCGCGGTGTGTTCTTGTGGCGGGGACAATAGAGAAAGTCATAGTGATCAAACCTGATCCTGGAATCGTTCCAGCAGCTGTTGCAGGTGTTGAAATTGATGACGCGGTAGGGCGTGTGGAATTCGTTGATCGGATGCGTAAAGCCCGAAATCATCACCACGGGGATATCGGCGGCCCAGGCCAGCCATGCCAGCCCGCTCGACAGCCCGACGAAGAAGGCGGCATGCCGGAGATAGCGGATACGTTCTGCAAGCGGCTTGTCGCCGGTCTCGTCTTCGACCCCGTGCGGCATGCGATTCCAGACCTCGCCTTGGCCATGAACCGCTTTCTGGTCGATGCACACGACCCGGTAGCCAGCCTCTTTGAGGAAGACGACGACGGCGCTCCAACCCTCGGGGTTATTCCAGTATTTGGCCTGAGTCGTGCTCTGCACGGAGATGCAGACATAGGGCTCGGCGATCGGCCGCGTATCATTCTCGATGGCAAGCCGAGGCTTTGTTTCGGTTGGATCGACGCCGAGAATATAGCCGGCGGTGCGATGCAGCCCGACCTGACGAAAATCCCGCGGTTGCGCAATCTGGTCCTTGTCGTCAAAGAACAGCCCGAGGCAGTAGCTGGCGTAGTAGCGCTCGCCCCTGACCTCTTCATGCCTGAGAAAGGTGATGTCGGGGTAGGCATCGCGGAAGATCGCGATCAGGTTCTCGCCCAGGGCGCAGCTGAGCTTGCAGCCATGGCGGTCCCTGAATTTCACCGCGTAGGGCAGCCATCCGATCGGATCGCCCAGCGTTCCCACGGGAATTTGCACCAGCACCTCGCGGTCATGAGCTGAGTAGTCATGCACGAAGATGCTTTGGCCGGGCTGCCAGACCTCGACGCGATAACGCGCATAGTAGCGCTTCTTGCTCCTGATGCCGCCGGCGCGCAGCTCGGCCTCGAACTCGATGGTGCCCTTGTCCAGATCGTTCAATCTGACTTTCCAGGGGCGGCCATTGTCAGGCACCGTCACCCTGAAACCGTCATTGAAATCAAATCGAATGCCGTTCGGGCCTTCTTGCGTCGGCACAGGCGCGGGGTCCGGATAGACGCGCTTTCTGGGACGCGCGTTGGCGGATCCGGCGGCTGCCGCACTGGCGGGACTGCCGAGGGATGCCGCAACCTTCATCGACGTACAGAAGTCCTCTCTCCGTCATTGCGAGCGCAGCGAAGCAATCCAGCTTTGCCGCAGCCAAAAAAAGCTGGATTGCTTCGTCGCAAGGGCTCCTCGCAATGACGTGGTGGGCGTGCAGGGTGGGCAAAGGCGCCCTTGCGCCGTGCCCACCATTTCGGTGGTGAAAAGATGGTGGGCACGCCATCGGGCCGCGCGTTCTCGCGGCCCGATGGTTTTGCCCACCCTACAGCCACCGTGATTTACTTCTTTGCCAGCAGGGCAGGGAGGTCCAACCCGAGCGCTTGCGCGAGCGGATCGAGGAACTCCGCGTAGCGGCGCCAGCTGCCGATCGAGCGCCGGTAGACCGGCTCGCGCACCTGCATCTGGCTGGCGGTTCGCACGGCTCGCTTGGTATCGTGGAAATCGCGGCAGGCCTCCTCCCAATCGAGACCGCAATGGCCGAGCGCGCGTCGTGCGGTACCCTCGAGGTCATCGACGAGATCTTCGTACCTCACATCGATCAGGACGTCCGGCGGCAGCACCTGGTGCCAGTGTTCCATCACCTTCTCGTAGCCGCGAAAATAGCGGCCGAGCTCGCCGAGATCGTAGGCAAAGGGCTGGGTTCCCGAAAACAGCAGCGAGAAACAGGATACGCAGGTATCGAGCGGGTCGCGGCGCACGTTGATGAAGCGGGCGTTCGGCAGCGCCAGGTGAATCAGCCCGACAAAGCAGAAGTTGAGCGGCATCTTGTCGACGATCCGCTCGGCGTCGGGCGCCCGGGGGCGCACCTTCGCGGTGTAGGCCTCGCCGAGCTGGCGAATATGATCCGGTGACAGGGACTCGACTAGCGCCGGATAGAACCCGGGGATGCCGTGGCTGTCGACACACTCCTTGATCACTTCCTTGAAGGCCTCCAGTTCGCCGGCTCCGAACACTTTCGAATGGCTGGCCAGCACCTGCTCCATCAGGGTCGTCCCGGAGCGCGGCATGCCGACAACAAAGATCGGCGACCACGATTTGTCGCCGCCGTCCGATCGGGCCTTCATGAAATCCGACGAGAATGTTTTTTTCATATTTTCGAACATCGCCAGCCGCTGCGGCTCGTCATACTCGAAGGTGCGCCGTTTCAGGGCATTGGCTTTCAACAAATGCCGGAAGGCATCCGGGTATTGACCGAGATCGCTGCGGGCTTTGCCCATCGCGAAATGCGCGGCAATCTGGTTCTCGATGTCCAGCGACTCGACCTCGCTCAGCAGCTTCTGCAGTCTCGGCAGACGGCGATCGCCTGGCTTGAACCGCCCCATATTTGCCAGGTTGAGGTGGACGGACGCGTCTTTCGGTGCCAGTTCGAGGGCGCGCTCATAGGCGCGCGTGGCCTCCTCGAACTGTCCCAACGCCTGGTAGGCCACCCCCTGATTGTTGTGGGAGCCAAACCTCAGCGGCTTCAGCGCCAGCGCGCGCCGGTTCTGCTCGATCAACTCTTCGAGATGATCGAGCACAAGGTAGGCATTGCCGAGATTGCCATGGGCGTCGGCATAGGATGGGTTGATTTCGATCGCCGTCTTATAGTGAGCGACCGCAAGCTCCATCTGGCCCAGCTTCTGGTAGACGTTGGCCAGATTATTGTGGGTTTCGGCATGGCGCGGGCTGAATTGCAAGATCTTGAGATAGCAGTCGATCGCCTCTGCATTTTTTCCATCCGCGTAAAGCAGATTTCCCAGCGCGAAATGGCCATTGAGATGATCGGGCCTTCCTGCAACCGCGCGCCGGATATGTTCGATGGCCTCCGCATTTCTGGCGAGCGACTGCAGCAGCATGGCATACCCGTAGTGGATGCCGGGATGATCAGGCGCCAGCGCCAGAGCCTTGTCGTAGCAGGCCGCCGCCGCGGTGAACTCACCGACGCTGTTGTGGACGGCGCCCAGGCTGCCATGAGCTTCAGCCCCATCCGCATTCACGCGGATCGCTTGCCGCAGGACGCGCTTGGCATGATCGAGGCGGTTGGTAGAGGCGCAAATCAGGCCCAAAGCCAAGAGCGAACCGTAGTGGTCCGGTCGCGATCCGAGCACGGCTTTGTAAAGCTTTTCCGCATCGGCGAGCTCGCCGCGTTCCTGTAATTTTCGAGCCACCTGGAATGCAAGTTCGGTCCATCGTTCGGGCTTGCCTTCATGAGCCTCCCGACTTTCCGGCGCCGGCAGGTTCGTACGGCTTTCTGATCTTCCACCCTGGTGCGAGCGCCGCTTATGACGCCCGGCGCTTGTGCCCCGCGCGCCCTTGTTGACCGCAAAGCCCTCGATCTCGAGCGTCTCGACCAGTGGCTTGAGCTTTGTCCCATAAAAGCGCGATCGCCCGACCGAACTGGTGTAGATCGACTTCCTCACCTGGACCACGCTTGCGGTATTGACCGGACGCTTGGTTTCGTGAAAGGCGAGGCAGCGCGGGTCCCATTCCACGCCGCAATGCGCCACAAGCCGCCGCGCCTGGACTTCCAGGTCTTCGACGAGGTCTTCGTAGCGGACTTCGAGCATTCGCCCTGGCGGCAGAACGGACCGCCAATGGCCCATCAGCGCGTCGTAAGCCCGGTAGTAGCGCCCTAGCTCGGCCAGATCATAGGCGTATGGCTGGTCTTCCGCGAACAACAGCGAATAGCAGGATACGCAGGTATCGATGGCACTGCGCCTGACATGGATGATCCGGGCGCGCGGCAGCGCCAGGTGGATCAGGCCCGCGAACAGGAAATTGGCCGGCAGCTTGTCGACGATACGATCTTTCGCTCCCCCGGCGCTGGTCAGACGTTCGACATAGCTCCTACCGAGTTCCCGGAATTCCTCATCCGCCATCCTGGGGAGCATGTCCGGGTAGGTGCCCGCATGGCGCCGCGCCACATCCGATGTGGCGGTCGCAAAATGGTCGACCTCGCCGGCTCCGGCGATGCGCGGGTGACTGGCCAGGATTTGTTCGACAAGGCTCGTGCCCGAACGCGGCATGCCGATGACAAAGACCGGACTCTGCGAATCGTGTCCGGCATGGGACTTCGTATTCAAGAGATCCTTGGTAAATGCATCGCGAATACGCTGCATCTGCGTCAAGGTCTGGCGTTCGTCATAGCTGACATGGCGCCGCTTGAGACGATTACCGGCCTCCAGATGACGAAACGAACGGTCGGCATCCCTGAGGTCCGCATAAGCCTTGCCGAGCGTGAAGTGCAAAACGATGCGCTCGTCTTCGGAAAGTGCATCCTCGCGGGCGTGAAGGTCCTCCAGCCGGGCGAGGCGCCGATCGCCGGGGCTAAAGGGCTTGACCGCGGCGTAGTTGTGCTGAAGTCCGATGTTGTCAGGCGCCAGGTCGATCGCCCTCTCATAAGCCCCCGATGCTTCGTCAAGATGCCCGGCGACCAGCAGCGCCGAAGCCAGACGATTGAGCGTCGTGGCGTCGGCGGGCTCAATCGTCAGCGCAGCCCG
This sequence comes from uncultured Alphaproteobacteria bacterium, assembly GCA_963736075.1. Classification (GTDB taxonomy): domain Bacteria; phylum Pseudomonadota; class Alphaproteobacteria; order Rhizobiales; family Xanthobacteraceae; genus Bradyrhizobium. Next base: position 580,080 of record CAVTNW010000043.1, read on the forward strand.
AAAGCAGGCAATCGCCTCGTCGATGCGGCCGTCAGCCTGCAGGACATCACCCAGACTACGCTGCGCGGAGGCGTAGGTCGGCCGCAGGCGTACCGCATGCTTGTAGTGGTCGATCGCCTCCTTGAGGCGGCCCCGCTTCAGCAGCACGTTGGCAAGGTTGTTGTGCGCCTCGGCCGAGGTTGGAAGCAGGGAGATGGAACGCTCGTAATGGGCGATCGCCGCGTCCAGATTATCGAGCTCGGCGTAAAGGTTGCCGAGATTGTAATGGGCACTCGCCAGTCCGGGATTGATCGTCAGCGCCCGCTGGTAGCTGCGGATCGCCGGCTCGCGACGGCCCGTTGCGTGGAAGCAGCCGCCGAGGTTGATGTGGGCGTCCGTCAGAGCGGGATTGATCGCAAGCGCCTGCGCATACCGCACGACAGCGTCGTCATATCGGCCAAGATGCCGACAGGCATCGCCCAGGCTGACCAGGATGGCGGCTGATTTCGGCGCGATCGCGAGCGCCGCCCGGTGGTGGGCCAGGGCGTCTTCGAATCGACCGAGCCCCTGTAGCGCCAGCCCGAGATTTTGCTGGGCTTCCGCGTTGTCCGGATTGATCGCCAGTACTCTTTCATACTGGATCACCGCATCGGCGACATTGCCACGGCCGCAGAGGACATTGGCCAGATGAAATCGGGCCTCCGTATTCCGCTCGTCGAGCGCGACAGCCATCTCGAACTGTCGGCGGGCGCTTTCGAGATCCTTGATGCGAATGAAGCTCGTTCCGAGCACGACATGGTCGTCGGCCGACGGTTTCGCGATTTCGACGGCTTGACCAATCAGCTCGCGAGCCTCGTCCAGCGCGCCAAGCTGGGCCCGAACCGCGGCCAGTCCACAGATGGCACGGAAGTGGTCGGGCTTGGTGGTGAGAACCCGCCGATAGGCCTGTTCGGCCGTATGCAAGGCGTATCCACCATCAATGGGCACGGCCGAAGCCATCCGCGGACGCTCGGCGATAGCTGATTCGTTCATGGGTGTGCCGTCTTCTGGACCGGTTGCACGAATTCAACTTGCGCGTTTATTCGGCTCGCCGCGGCGTTTCGGCGAGCGTCGACAAATGCGAAGGCCGGGGCAAAAATTTGCCCCGGCCAACTAGCGTCATCAGGCTCTAGTGATGCATGTTCGCAAGCATATGGAACTGTTCCATCGGGGCAGGACCCGGAGCAGGACCGGCGGCCGCGTCGTGATGATCATGATGATGATGATCCTCGTGGGTCGACGAGCCGGCACACGTACTCCCTGTGCTCGTTCCGGTGGTGCCGGTGCCAGTGGTGCCGGTACCCGTCGTACCAGTACCCGTTGTGCCGGTACCTGTCGTTCCGGTGCCAGTGGTGCCGGTACCCGTCGTTGTACCGCCAGCAGCACCCGTCGTCGTGGTGCCCGTCGTCGTGGTGGCCGTGGTCGCGGTCCCGCCGGTGCCATTGGCGATGTTCGGGTTCGCTGTCACCGGAATGGTGCCCATCGCCAGGCCGTGGACCGAGGTTGCTGTCGCGATGGTCGTCGCGGTGCCGACATACATACCGCCACCGAGTGGATTGTTGTTGCCGCTGACGTCGTTGGCGTCGGCGACAAAGCCGTGTCCGGCGGCAAGGATCTGCGCTTTGGCTGCGGCGGTCGCTGTGGCGCTCGTCGCGTTCAGGAGGCTCGTGAGCCCAGCGACCGCGTTGGTGGTGTCGGCCTCCAGCGTGCCGCTCAAGAGTTCGTTGTCGAATCGGGCCTCGAAGATCTGGCCTTGCGCGGCATCGAACGCGGCGCCGAAATGCTGGTAGTTCTCGATCTGCGTGACCAGCGCCTGGCTAGCGGTCGCCTGACCATTGGCGATCGCCACCAGCTGCGCATTGATGGTATTGGCCTCGGACAGGAACGCGGCCCAGAAATTGGTCTGCGCCTGATTGTCCTGGAAATGCGTGACGGTGCCGGTCAGACCGCCCGGATCTTCCGCGAAGCCGCCGGTATGTCCGGCAGCGCCGTTGCCGCCCGCCGCCTTGTTCAGGGCGGTGTCATTCTGGACGATATCGATGATGTCGAGCAGATTGTCCGCTGTGCCGCGCAGGCCTTCATTCGAGGCGGCCGTCTCCATGCCGTCGAACTTGTTGACCTGTAGGACGGTCTCATTCAGCACCGTCTGCAGGTGGATGGTGGTCAACGCCGCGGCACTGGCGGTTTCGCCGGATTCGATAGCTTTCAGCTGGGTCGCATTGTTCAGGATGTTGGTGACACCCGATATGACCGCGTTGAGGTCGGTCGTGACCTCACCGATATTGCCTGCGGTGATGCCGCCGGATGCGGCATCGGTGGCCGCATTGAAGACCACACCGACCGCGTGCAGGCTGCTTCCCGCCGTCGCCGCGGCCACGGAGCCCGCGTCGTCGGCACCGGCCGGCTGGTTCTGGAACCCGACGTCGTTGGCGCCGGTGGTAGCCATGAACTGGACGCCATTGAGGCCGGCTGCGAGATGCGGGTCGTTGTTGATTTCCTGAAGGATTTCGGATTGCACCGCGTGGATGGTCTGGTCCGCAGCCACCGCCGTCCCCGTATTGGCGGTCCCTGGCGCAGCAGCCAACAGTGTGGTCAGCTGAGCATTGACTTCGTTCAAAACCGCCGTGTCCGTGGTATTCAGGACAAAGGCTTGGCCGCCGAGCGTCACGTTGCCGGGCGTGGCAAGCATCGCGGTGATGTCGCTCTGCACCGCATGGAGATCGGTCGTGTAGCTGCCGAGGAAGGGATTCTGGTTGCCGCTGCCTGACAGGCTGAACAGACCTGTCGTCAACCGGACGGCATCGTTGAAGACAACACCGGCCTGGACCAGATCTGTCGATTGATTAAGCGCGTCCGAGCGCACGATCAAGTTCGACGTGCCGTTCGCCAGCGCCGTCTTGTTGAACAAGGTAGTTGCCATTAGTTTGTCTCCCCGAATTTCATCGCTGGTCTCCTACCTGGCGCGTCGTGCAGGATGACGATGATGTTCAAAACTGAAGGCTCCTTCGCCGACATTCGTCGGCTCGGTGAGCTGGTGAGCAGTGTCATGCGCCGCGCAACCGATAGATCGCGGCCAAACTTGACCTAAACATGCGTCGTTTCGGACCGAACTGTGATTATGTTCTGACCAAACGAGGCGCCGAGATGGCGCCGGCTGCGGCAGAGCAGCGTCGCCGCGGTCGATCCGGGTCGTCGGATGAAACCTCTGCATGCGTGCGGGAATTCTCGCGGCGAGAGGGCTTTTGCTTGGTGTGGTAGTTAGTTAGCCTGCGCGCTCGACCATCAGCTCGTTGCATGCGAGCGGCGCCGGCGCAGCAAGCGACCAACTGCCGAAATTTGCGGCGGCATCGCAGTCGCGGGGCTGCCGCCTGGTAATATCTAAGGCGAACAGTGGATTTTCAGCAACACATCGCGCCGGCGGCAGCGACGCTACGCGCCAGACGATCGACCGTGCGTCCCAGATGCGATCGGATGACCAGCCGACATCGAGAAAATCGCGAGGATTGCGGCGGCCGCCACCGGGATTTGCATGCATCCTCTGCAGCCGCGCGAGGGCGCGATGACAAGTGGTTGCGCGGGATTGCCAAATCCAGGTCGAATATCGCGATAACGAAGAGGCCGGGGCCGCGCGCTGCCCCGGCCAGTTGGCGAGTTCGGCGCTACATGTGCATGTGAGCCATGGCCGCGGTCGCGGCGGCGTGCAAGGCGGCCGCGCCGTGACCGATTCCAACCGTTTGGTGCGACGTTTCCAGGTCGGTAACCGGCGCGCTGTGGCCGCCCGTGGTCGTGGTCGTCGTGCCCGTGGTTGCCGCACCGCCGGTGCCGTTGGCGATGTTCGGATTGCAGGTCACAGGGATGGTGCCGTGGGCGAGACCATTGATCGAAGTCGCCGTCGCCACGGTGACCGCGCTGCCGACATAAGAACCGCCGCCGGCGGGCGTGTTATGGGCAACGAGCTGACTGGCATCGGAGGCAAAGTCGATGCCCGCGGCCTTGATCATGGCCTGGTCCGCAGCGAGTGCTGCGCCTTTGTCGCCGTTCATGATATTGGTCAGGCCCACGCAGGCTGCGGTGGCGTCGGCCTGCAGCGTGCCGCTCACCAGTTCGCTATCGAACCGGCCCTGGAATACGGCGCCTTGTGCTTCTGCAAAATTGGAGCCGAACGCCTCGTAGTTCTGGATCTGACAGATCAGATTCGGGTTTACGGCTTCCTTGCCATCGGTGATCGCCGTGAGCTGCGCATTGATGGTGTTGGCCTCGGCCACGAACGTGGCCCAGAAATTGGTCTGCGGCTGATTGTCCTGGAACGGCGTGACGGTGCCGGCCAATCCGCCCGGCAGTTCGGCGAAGCCACCGCTATGCCCCGGGGTGCCGTTGCCGCCCGCCGCCCGGTTGAGCGCGGGGTCGTTCTGGACGATGTCGATGATGGCTTCCAGATTGGCCGCGGTGCCGACCACGCCTTGGGTCTGCTGGCCGGCGGCCATTCCGGCATATTGGCCGATCTCGAAATTGACTTGGTTGAGCACCGTCTGCGCATGAATGATGGTCAGCGCCGCGGCCGTGGCGGTCTCGCCTTTCTCGATTTGCGCCAGCGTAGCCGGATTGTTCAGGAGCTTGCTGATCCCTTGCGACACCGCGTTGAGGTCGTTCTCGATCTGCCCGATGGTTTCGCCGTGAATGCCGCCGAGCGCGCGATCGACCAACGCATTGAACACCGTGCCGATCGCGGCGGTGCCCGCCGTCAGCCGCGGCGAGCGCGGCCGGGGTGTCGGCGCCCACCGGAAGACTCTGGAAGGCGACATCCTTGGCGCCCGTCGGGGTCACGAAGGGGAAGTTGCCGAGGGCGTTGGCGAGATGCGCGTCGCCATTGATTTCCTGCAGGATGCTGTTTTGCGCACTGTTCAGCGTCGCCTGCGCGGCCGATTGCGTCGCTGGATTGGTGATCATCGGCGCGGCATTTTGCAAGGTGGCGAGCTGACCCTCGACCTCAGTCAATACCGCCGTGTCGGTGGCATTGAGGGCGAACGCCTTGCCGCCGATCGTCACGTTGCCCGGCGCGGCGAGCATCGCTGCGATATCGTTCTTGACCGCTTGAATGTCGCTCACGTAGTTGGTCAGGGACGGCGTCTGGTTGCCGCTGCCCGACTGGGTGAACAGACCGAGCGACTCCCGGACCGCATCGTTGAAGACCGCGCCGGCCTGCACCAGGTCGGTCGATTGATGCAGCGCCGCGGTGCGCTGCATCAACGCGCCCGTTGTGCCGGTGCCAGTCGTACCCGTCGTGGTTCCGGTCGTTGTCGTAGTCCCGCCCGTGCCTGTCGTTGTCGTTGTCGTGGTCGAGGTACCGCCGGTGCCATTGACCAAATTCGGGGTCCCGGTCACCGGAATGGTTCCCATTGCCAAACCGTGGACCGTGGTTGCCGTCGCTACCGTCGTCGCCGTGCCGACATAGGAGCCGCCGCCAACGGGAATATTGTTGCCCGAAACGTCCGCGGCGTCGGCATGGAAGCCGATGCCGGCGGCCGTGATCTGAGCTTTGGCGACCGCGAGCGCGACGCCGGTGGCGCCGTTCTTGATCGCGGTGAGGCCCGCCAGCGCATTGCCGGTATCGGCCAGCAGGGTGCCGCTGAGCAATTCGTTGTCGAACCGGGCGCCGAAGATGCCGCCTTGCGAGGCATCGAAATTGGCGCCGAACGCGTTGTAGTTCAGGATCTGCGTGATCAGGGCCTGGCTCGCGGCCTCCTTGCCGGTCGCGACCGCATTCAACTGCGCCTGGATGGTGTTGGCTTCGGCCAGGAACGCGGCCCAGAAATTGGTCTGGGCCTGGTTATCCTGGTATTGCGTAATGGTACCACCCTTGCCGTTCACGCCGCCCGCGCCGTTGAGATATGCCGGGTCTTCAGCAAGGCCGCCGATGCTGGCGGGGGCTCCGGTGCCGCCCGCGGCCTTGTTCAGGGCGGTGTCATTCTGCACGATGTCGATAATGTCGAGCAGGTTATCGTTGGTGGTACGCGCCGCGATGTTGGGATTGGATGCAATCTCACCATCGACCTTGTTGATCTGCAGATCGACCTCGTTGAGGACCGTCTGCAGATGAATGGAGGTGAGCGATTGTGCCGTAATGGTCTCGCCGCTTTCGATCTTGGCAAGCTTGGTGGCGCTACCGAGGATGCCGGTCACCCCCTGCGCGACCGCCATCATGTCATTGTTGAACTCGGTGATATTGGCAGGCGTCAGGCCACCGTCGGCCAGATTGGTCGCGGCATTGAACACCGCTCCGACCGCGGCGAGGCTGGTGCCGCCGGTGGCGGCCGCCAGCGATGCTGGGTCGTCGGCGCCGCCCGGAAGCTGCTGGAAGCCGTGGTTGAGCGCCCCCGTGCCGCTCGCATACTGAACGTTGTTAAGCGCCGCGGTGAGATGCGGATCGTTGCCGATCTCCGCCAGAATCTCGCCTTGCACCGCATGAAGGGTCTGGACCGCCGCCGCCGCTGTCGCTGCATTCGTAGTCTGTGGCGCCGCCTTGAGCAGCGTGCTGAGCTGGCTTTTGACCTCGCTCAAAACCGCGGTGTCGGTGGCGTTGAGCTTAAAGGCTCCGCCGCCGAGTGTCACCTGACCGGGAGCGGCGAGCATCGCGGCGATGTCGTCCTGCACGGCATGAATATCGGTCGTATACAGCCCCAGATAGGCTTCCTGATTGTTGTTGTCGAAGGGCTCGGCAAACAAGCCACCGGTCAGAAGCCGCGTCGCATCATTAAATACGACGCCTGCCTGCACCAGGTCCGTCGATTGATTGAGCGCGGCAGTCCGCTGGGTCAGGGTCGATGTTCCATTCGCCAGCGCGGTCTTGTTGAATGTGGTGGTTGCCATTTCTTGGGTGCCCTCGATTTTACGGTCGTCTCCGGCTCGGTGAGCTGGCGAGACCCGTGATATGCCGCGTGAAGGATTGATCACGGCCAAACTTGACCCAAACAAGCTTCACATTGGACAGAACTGTGTTCGACTCCTGTCCAAACACGACGATCGGGTAACTGAAGCTGGGCAAGGTGGTGGCGATCGCAGTGCTGCTTCGGTTGAGTAGGTGCAAGACGTGAAATCACCGAGAGCGCGTCGCAGACCGCTCGAAAAGGCTACTTAAGCGTGGCACTGCGTGGAGTTAGCAAGCACTCGCGGCAATTCGCTTTAGCCTTGTTTTCGCGACCGTGGCAGACGGGTGGCATTGGTGACGCAATTGCGGCGGGACGGCGCTCGCGCAGCGTCCGCTTGTTAATATTTGGGGCGAACTGAGGATTCTCAGCAACAGCTGGCCTTGCCCGCTTTTCGGCCAAGACGGCGTCGCGGTTTGAGCCGGCGTATGCTGTATTCTGCGATGCCCCTTAGGCCCTCGGCACGTTGCGGGCGTGCACGATCATCGAGATTGATTTCCTCATGGCCGAAATCGCGGCGGACCCTGGCTGAAGGCAAACCATGGCGTCGCCGCGTTTGCGCCTGCATCATATGCAGGCGCAAACGGGCGCCGTGGCGCGGGTCGATCTTTTTTTGAGCCGGCAAACCGGCCCGGGCAGCGCGCTGCCCCGGGCTGGTGAGCGAGGTCCGGCTAAATGTGCATGTGAACCATGGCCGTGGTCGCGACGGCATCCAATGCGGCCGCGCCGTTCCCGATTCCAGCTGTTTGCAGCAACGTCTCCAGGTCGGCAACGACCGTCGTAACGCTGCCGTGTCCTTGGGCGAAGTTGGTCAGGTCGGTCACGAAGTTGGTCGCTTCGGTGGCAAGCGTCGTGCCCGTGGTCGCCGTACCGCCGGTGTGATTGCCGCTGCCGGCCGCGCCGGTGGTGGTGGTGCCCGTGGTCGCGGTCGTGCCGGTGTGATTGCCGCTGCCGGTCGCGCCGGTGGTCGTGGTGCCCATGGTTGTGGTCGTGCCGGTGTGATTGCCGCTGCCGGCCGCGCCGGTGGTCGTGGTGCCCGTGGTTGTATTCGTGCCGGTGTGATTGCCACTGCCGGCCGCGCCGGTGGTGGTGGTGCCCGTGGTTGTGGTCGTGCCGGTATGGTTGCCGCTGCCGGCCGCGCCGGTGGTTGCGGTGCCCGTGGTCGTGGTGCCGGCGCCGGTGCCCGTTGTCGTGCCGGCGCCCGTGGTCGTCGTGCCCGTGGTCGTGGTGGTCGTGGTCGTGGTCGTTGCGCCGCCGGTTCCGTTGGCGAAGTTCGGGTTGCCCGTCACCGGGATGTTGCCGTGGGCCAATCCATTGGTCGATGTCGCCGTCGCCACGGTGACCGCGGAGCCGACAAAGTGGCCGCCGCCGGTCGGCGTGTTTTCCTGGGCGAGGGTATTGGCGTCGGCGGAGAAATCTGCACCTGCGGCATTGATCATCGCCTGGTCGGCTGCGAGTGCCGCGCCTTTGTCGCCGTTGAGGATATTGGTGAGCCCCTGGCAGGCGGCGGTGCTATCGACCTGCAGCGTGCCGTTCTGCAACTCGCTGTCGAACAGCCCCTGGAAGGTCCCGCCCTGGTCACAGGCAAACGTGAAACCGAAGTTCTCGTAGTTCTGGATCTGATTGATCAGATTCTGGCTGGCGGCTTCCTGGCCGTTGGCAACGGCCGTCAATTGCGCATGGATGGTGTTGGCCTCGGCGATGAACGCGGCCCAGAAATTGGTCTGCGCCTGGTTGTCCTGGAACGGCGTGACGGTGCCCACCAGGGCGCCTGGCAGTTCAGAGAAGCCTCCGGTGTGGCCCGGCGTGCCGTTGCCGCCCGCCGCGACGTTGAGGGCGGCGTCGCTCTGGATGGTGCTGATGATGGCTTCAAGGTTGGCGGGCGTGCCGATCAGGCCTTGCGTTTCCTGGCCGGCGGCCGATCCGGTATATTGGCCGAGCTGCAGTTGAACCTGACCGGCCACTGCCTGCAGGTGAAGGGTGGTCAGCGCCGCGGCGTTGGCGGTTTCGCCCTTTTCGATTGCGGCGAGCTCGGTCGGGTTGTTCAGGATGTTGTTCAGACCCTGCTCCACCGCGTTGAAGTCGTTTTGGAGCTGCCCCTGGATTTGGCCGTGAATGCCGCCGAGGGCGAGATCGGTCGCCGCATTGAAGACCGCGCCGACCGCGGCCAGGCTGTTGCCGGAGCTTGCCGCGGCGAGAGCGGCCGAAGTGCCGTTGCCTGTCGGCAGGCTCTGGAAAGCCACGTCATGGGCGCCGGTCGTGGCCGTGAAGGAGACACCGGCCAGCGCGCTGGCGAGATGCTGATCGCCGTTGATGTCCTGCAGGATGCTGTTCTGCGCGGTGTTGAGCGTCTGCTGGGCGGCCGACTGCGTCGACGGGGTGGTAACCATCGGCGCCGCAGTCGCGATCGAGGCGAGCTGCTGCTCGACATTGCTCAAGACCGCGGTGTCGGTGGTACTCAGCGCAAAGGCATGACCGCCGACGGTGACGCTGCCGGGCGCGGCGAGCATCGCGGTGATGTCGCTCTGAACCGCCTTGATGTCGCTCATGTAGTTGGTCAGCGACGGCGTCAGGTTGCCGCTGCCCGACTGGCTGAACAGGCCCAGCGATTCACGCACCGCATCGTTGAAGACCACGCCGGCCTGCACCAGGTCGGTCGATTGATGGAGCGCTGAAGTCCGCTGGATCAATGCGGACGTTCCGGTCGCGGTCGTCGTCGTGCCGGTTGTTGTGGTCGTGCCAGTGTGGGTGCCGGTGCCCGTCGTCGTGGTGCCGGTACCCGTTGTTGTCGTGCCGGTGCCGGTTGTTGTGGTGCCGGTGCCTGTTGTCGTGGTCCCCGTGCCCGTGGTAGTCGTGCCGCTGCCGGTGGTCGTGGTACCCGTAATCGTGGTGGTCGTGGTAGTCGCGCCGCCGGTTCCGTTGGCGAAGTTCGGGTTGCCCGTCACCGGGATATTGCCGTGCGCCAATCCATTGGTCGATGTCGCCGTCGCGACCGTGACCGCAGCGCCGACAAAGTGGCCGCCGCCGGTGGGCGTGTTTTCTTGGGCGAGGGTATTGGCATCGGCGGAGAAATCCGTGCCCGCGGCCTTGATCATCGCCTCGTCGGCCGCCAGTGCCGCGCCCTTGTCGCCGTTGAGGATGTTGGTGAGCCCCTGGCAGGCGGCGGTGCTGTCGACCTGCACCGTGCCGTTCTGCAACTCGCTGTCGAACAGCCCCTGGAAGGTCCCGCCCTGGTCGTTGGCGAACGTGGAAGCGAAATTCTCGTAGTTCTGGATCTGGCAGATCAAATTCTGGCTGGCGGTTTCCTTGCCTTCGGCTATCGCCGTCAATTGCGCGTTGATGGTGTTGGCCTCGGCGATGAACGCGGCCCAGAAATTGGTCTGCGCCTGATTGTCCTGAAACGGCGTGACGGTCCCGGCCAGGGCGCCCGGCAGTTCGGCGAAGCCTCCGGCATGACCGGGCGTGCCGTTGCCGCCCGCCGCGACGTTGAGGGCGGCGTCGCTCTGGATGGTGTTGATGATGGCTTCAAGGTTGGCGGGCGTACCGATCAGGCCCTGCGTTTCCTGGCCGGCGGCCGATCCGGAATATTGGCCGAGCTGCAGTTCGACCTGATCCGCCACCGTCTGCAGGTGAAGAGTGGTCAGCGCCGCGGCGTTGGCGGTTTCGCCCTTTTCGATTGCGGCGAGCGAGGTCGGGTTGTTCAGGATATTGCACAGACCCTGCTCAACCGCGTTGAAGTCGTTTTCGATCTGGCCCAGGGTTTCGCCGTGAATGCCGCCGAGGGCCAGGTCGGTCGCCGCATTGAAGACCGCGCCGACCGCGGCCAGGCTGTTGCCGGAATTCGCCGCGGCAAGCGCCGCCGACGACGTGCCGTTGCCTGTCGGCAGGCTCTGGAAAGCCACGTCGTGGGCGCCGGTCGTGGCGGTGAAGGAGTCGCCGGCCAGCGCGCTGGCGAGATGTTGATCGCCGTTGATGTCCTGCAGGATGTTGTTCTGCGCGGTGTTGAGCGTCGCCTGGGCGGCCGACTGCGTCGCCGGGCTGGTAACCATCGGCGCCGCAGTTGCCAACGAGGCGAGCTGCTGCTCGACATTGCTCAAGACCGCGGTGTCGGTGCTGTTCAGCGCAAAGGCATGGCCGCCGACCGTCACATTGCCGGGCGCGGCGAGCATCGCGGCGACGTCGCTCTGAATCGCCTTGATGTCGCTCATGTAGTTGGTCAGCGACGGAGTCAGGTTGCCGCTGCCTGACTGGCTGAACAGTCCCAGCGACTCACGCACCGCATCGTTGAAGACCATGCCGGCCTGCACCAGGTCGGTCGATTGTTGGAGCGCCGAAGTTCGCTGAAGCAGTGCGGATGTCGCCATGGGGGTCGCCTCCTCGATTTAATCGCTCGTTTCCTGACTGGCGCATCCACAGGATGACGAGGATATTGAAAGGGAAGAGCTTCTTCACCGATACACCGGGCTTCGCCGGTTTGTTGAGCGGTGAGCCGTTTGATGCGCCGCGCGAACAATTGAGCACGGCCAAACTTGACTTAAACAAGCGTCGTTTCGGACCGAAGGATGATCATGTTCTGACCAAAGGCGGCGAACAGGTGGCGCGGGCCGCGGCAGCGAGCCGGCTGGCCGCATCGCCGAGGTCGATCCGAGCACCGATTGAAACCTCTGAGTGGGCGTCGCCGAAATTTTGGTGGGACTGCTTTTGCGCGGTCTCGTCGGCAGTTAGCCGGCGCGTCCATCTGCGAGTACGCTACGCGCTTCCGACGCCGACGCGCAAGGCGATGAGCTGCCGAAATCTGTGGCGATATCGCTCTCGTGCAGCCGCCGCCTGGTAACATCTAAGGCGAAAAGTGGATTATCAGCAACATATTGTGTACGGTTTACATCCCCCTGATGACGCGAATTGAAGCGCTTCCGGTTTCGGCACCAGCCTATCGACCAAAAACTTGCTCGACTCCTCCAAGTGAGATTTCGCTTTGTCAGCGAGCGCGTCGATCTCGCGGTGCGCGTCGGCCTATTGGATGATTCGAGGATGATCACCAGGAAGTTCCGCACGGTGGTGGGAGGGTTGTGGGCGTCTGCCGCCTATCTGGCGCGCAAGGGTACGCCAAAGCGCGCGGCTGAACTCCGTGACCACGACTTCGTTCGCTTCGCGCCGATGCCCGAGACGTTGGTGGTGCGTTCATCTGCGGGGGATCCGGTTGAGCTCAGGCCGAATTGGCGGTTGGCGAGCGACGATATGGAGAACCTGCGGAGCCTGATTATTTGCGGCTATGGCCTGGGTTTCCTGCCGCAACACGTCGCTGAAAGCACGATCCCGGTCGCGTTTCCGTTGGTGCGCGTCCTGCCCGACTATGTCTTCCCTTGCCGTGACATCAATTTTGTATACCCGTCACAGGCCTTTGTTCCGCAACCGGTGCGCGCGTTCATCGCGCTCGCGACAGGAGCCGAAGGGAGGCGCGGCGCCGGAGATGCTGACGTCGCCGACAAGGAACCCGCCTATCAGGCGTGATGGTCGTGGTCGGTACCGAGTCATCCCTACTCCATCGACATGTTTGCTCGTTCGTTGAAAGGCGCGCCAATCCGGTCATCCTCTGCCGAAATTGTCCAAGAGAGAAATCGCTTGGTCCAGGAGCGAAATATCGCGGCTCGGCGCGGATCCAGATGCGGTCCGCCATTGATCTGCACGGCTTGCGCGATGTCGGGCGGGGTCCTAGGTTCAGCCGCGGCGCGGAATTCGCGTCGAACCTGTCGGGAGGATGGAATGACCTGGAAGACCCCTAAAATTGTTGAAGTGTCGGTGGGCATGGAAATCAACATGTACGCCTGCGCAGCGCGCAAATAATAAAAAGCCTCGGCCCGGCTCGATTAGGCCATTGCTGCGTCGAGCCGGGGCGGGCGCTCTGCCAACGATTTCGCGTCGAAGCCGGCGTTCTATTCGCACGGAAAGTCGAGAGACAGTTCACCGTGCTGCGCCTTGTGGATCGCCGACGGAACGACTCCGAAATGCTTCCGGAACACGCGGCTGAAGTGCGATGAGCTCGAAAAGCCCCACGAAAATGCGACGTCCGTGACGGTTTTCCCGTTTTGGGTTTCCAGCTCCTGGCGGCAATGCTGCAACCTGGCGTGTCGGATATAATCGCTGATGGTGGTGCCCCGTTCGCTGAACAGCATATGCAGATAGCGCTTGGTGCAGTTCAGCGCCGCCGAGATCTGGTCGATGGATAGATCGGGGTCGCGCAGATGTTCGCGAATGAAGAACTGGGCCCGAACATACATCGCCGCGGGCCCGACCCGATCGAACATCGCGTCGGGCTCGCGGAGCGGCAACAGCAAGAGGTCGATCAGCGAATCGGCCACCCCGATCGCGGTGTTCGGTGACAGCCTGGTCGCCTCGTCGAAGGCGGCATGGACGAAGTTGTAGGCGATCCTGCCGGTGCCGGTGCGCGCCGAGAGTTTACACGGCGACATCTTCGCCAAGCGGAAACCGCGTTCCAGCAGCAGTTCCTTCGGCACGATAACGACCTCGTGTCGCGTCAGCGTCGGGCTCAGAATCGTGTGCGGACAGGATACGTCGTAGGCGAGACAGTCGCCGGGCATCAGATCGATGCGGCGCCCGGCCTGCTCGAAATGCGAAATCCCGTGCGTCTGAAACAGGATCTTGACGTAGGGATGGGTGCCGAGTTTGGCGCGCGAGGCGGTATGCGCAAGCCGATGCTGGCTCGCCTCGATCTGGCAGAGCTTCAGCTTCGAAACCGTTGTGGTGTTGATCCGGCCTTCGAATGACGAGGCATCAAGGGAATCGATGTCGAAGCGGCCGCAAAGATCGGTCAGTGCATCTGACCAACATTGAATCTGCTTCGTCGGCGTCAATCCGGAGGTATTAAGTGAGCGGACCGTGTCGGACATTATCCAGCCACCCATTCGAGATCAGAGACATGACCGCCTGCCGCGATACGCCCCGACTCATGATGGAGCAACACTCATGATGGAGCAACTTTGACTCAATTTGAGGCGATCATGGGGGGGTGAGCAGCACGCCTCCTGACACCCCTTTGATAATCCTCCGACTTACTTTCAGCGCCGTCAAGCGAAACCTCAACCGATGGGGCGCGCCAGGGCCGGTGCAGTGCAAAACGGCAGGAGCTTTGGTGGGGAGGCGCGCCGCCAACAAAAATCATCGGCGCTGGCCAAAAAGTTCGCGGTTTTTCGCTTTCGCGCAAACGCGCTTCCCTCTTGGGCAAGTTTCCTGTTTCCGAACCGGGTAGGGATACTGACAGAGATAAGTTGAAAAGTGGACCGTTTATACGGAACCCCTTGCGCTCACAACTGGGAGGAAGCGAATGAAGAAGTTTCTGGTCGTTACCACGTCGATCTTTGGCCTGTTGGCCATCCAGGGTTTTCCGGTCCGCGCTGACGAGGCGCTGGACAAGGCGGCGAGCGATCCCAAGCAGTGGGTGATGCAGGCCGGCAACGACGCCAATACGCGCTATTCCAAGCTGAGCCAGATCAACGCCTCCAACGTCAAGAAGCTGCAGGTGGCCTGGACATTCTCCACCGGCGTGCTGCGCGGCCACGAGGGCGGCCCGCTGGTCGTGGGCGACGTGATGTATGTGCACACCCCGTTCCCTAACACGGTCTATGCGCTCGACCTCAATCATGAGGGCAAGATCCTGTGGAAATACGAGCCGCGGCAGGATCCCAACGTGATCCCGATCATGTGCTGCGACACCGTCAATCGCGGCGTCGCCTATGCGGACGGCAAGGTCTTCCTGCATCAGGCCGATACCACGCTGGTGGCGCTCGACGCCAAGACCGGAGCCAAGATCTGGTCGGTGATGGATGGCCAGGCGGGCAAGGGCCAGTCCGGCACCGATGCGCCGTTCGTGTTCAAGGACAAGGTGCTGGTCGGCGTCTCCGGCGGCGAATTCGGGGTTCGCGGCTGGGTCTCGGCCTACAACATCAAGGACGGTTCGCTGGCCTGGCGCGGCTATTCCGAGGGTCCGGACTCCGACACCCTGATCGATCCGGAAAAGACCACCGCGCTCGGCAAGCCGGTCGGGCCCGATTCCTCGACCTCGACCTGGCAAGGCGATCAATGGAAGATCGGCGGCGGCGCCACCTGGGGCTGGTATTCCTACGATCCCCAATTGAACCTGGTCTATTACGGTTCGGGCAATCCCTCGACCTGGAATCCGGTGCAACGCCCCGGTGATAACCGCTGGTCGATGTCGATCTGGGCGCGCGATCTGGACACCGGCAAGGTCCGATGGATCTACCAGATGACGCCGCATGACGAGTGGGACTTCGACGGCGTCAATGAAATGATCCTGACCGATCAGACCGTCGGCGGCAAGCCGCGCAAGCTTCTGACCCACTTCGACCGCAACGGCTTCGGCTACACGCTCGATCGCACCGACGGCGAATTATTGGTCGCGGAGAAGTACGATCCGGTGGTGAACTGGGCCACCAAGGTCGACATGGACAAGTCGTCCAAGACCTATGGCCGTCCGTTGGTGGTCGACGCCTTCTCGACCCAGCATGGCGGCGAAGACCACAACTCGAAGGGCATCTGCCCGGCGGCGCTCGGCACCAAGGACGAGCAGCCGGCGGCCTACAGCCCGGAGACGCAGCTGTTCTATGTGCCGACCAACCATGTCTGCATGGACTACGAGCCCTACAAGGTGTCCTACACCGCAGGCCAGGCTTATGTCGGTGCTGCGGTTGCGATGTATCCGCCCAAGGGCGATACCAACATGGGCAATTTCATCGCCTGGGACGGCAAGACCGGCAAGATCGTGTGGTCGGACAAGGAGCAGTTCTCGGCCTGGGGCGGCGCCCTGGCAACGGCCGGCAACGTCGTGTTCTACGGCACGCTGGAAGGCTATCTGAAGGCGGTCGATGCCAAGTCGGGCAAGGAGCTCTACAAGTTCAAGACCCCGTCTGGCATCATCGGCAACGTCATGACCTACGAACACGGCGGCAAGCAATATGTGGCCGTGCTGTCGGGTGTCGGTGGCTGGGCCGGCATTGGTCTGGCCGCTGGTCTGCTGCAGCCGGAAAACGCCGCCGCCTGGCATGGCGCGGTCGATCAGGGCAAGCTGCCGACCAAGGACAAGACGGTCGATACCGCGGGCCTCGGCGCGGTCGGTGGCTATGCCGGTCTGGCGCAGTATACCTCGCTCGGCGGCACCCTGACCGTATTCGCGCTACCCAGCGAATAGGCGCGACGTCACGGTGAGATGACCACAGATCGGCGCGCGGCATTCTGGCTGCGCGCCGTTTTTTATTCAAAGAACGTCTTATTTCCAGAACGTCAAAACGCGCGAGGACGGCGTAGGTGAGTAGCAGTCATTGGAAAATGGCGTTCGTCGTCCTGGCGTGCGCTTTAGCCGGCACAGCCGCGCGCGCGGATGGATCGGGCGATCCGAAGGTCGCGTCATCGGACAACGGCAAGTATGCCGACAAGGACGGCAACCCGACCTACAATATCAGCCCGGACGGCACGGTCGACTGGTACACCTATTCCGGCTTCCGGCGCTACCACTCCGACTGCCATGTCTGTCACGGCCCCAATGGCGAGGGATCGAGCTACGCGCCGGCGCTGGCCCAGTCATTGAAGACGCTCAGCTATGCCGACTTCGTCAATGTCGTCACCAACGGCCGCAAAGAGGTCGATGCCGCCAACGACAAGGTGATGCCGAGCTTTGCCTCGAACGTCAACGTGATGTGTTTCATCGACGACATCTACGTCTATCTGCGCGCCCGCGCCAATGGCGCCATCCCGGGCGGCCGTCCACCCAATCACGAAGACAAGCCGGAGGCCGCCAAAAAGGCCGAGGCCAGTTGCACGGGGATCGAATGATGGCTGGGAAAGTGGCGAATGAGCCCAGCGCGGGTGAAAAGATGTTTTGCGGTGTTGAAGAGGACAACAGGAGCACAAGATGAAAACACGC
>CAVTNW010000044.1:0-58171 GCA_963736075.1 uncultured Alphaproteobacteria bacterium
ACTCCGCGTTCCCTTCGAACTCGATCGCCAACAGATCGACGACGTGGAGCGTGGCGCCAACGATTCGGATTGGCAGCCCGTGAAGGAGGCGGCACAGCGTTTGGCCTTTGCAGAAGACCGGGCGATCTTCGAAGGCTATGCCGCCGCAGGCATCGGCGGCATCCGCCAGGGAACCAGCAATCCGGTAACGCCGCTTCCACCCGACATACGCGCCTACCCGGAGGCCATCGCCCAGGCGCTGAGTCAGTTGCGGCTCGTCGGTGTCAATGGTCCTTATTCGGTGTTGCTCAGTGCCAATTCGTATACCGGGTTGAGCGAGACCAGCGACCACGGCTATCCGGTCCTGGAGCACATCAAGCGCCTCGTGGATGGACAGATCATCTGGGCGCCAGCAATTTCCGGCGCATTCGTGCTCACGACCCGGGGCGGTGATTTCGGCTTGTACCTCGGCGAGGACGCGTCGATCGGCTATTTGAGCCACGATGAAAAGACGGTCCGGCTTTATCTTGAGGAGACGTTTACCTTCCTGTTGCTGACCACGGAGGCATCCGTCGCGCTGACTGAACCCGAAACCAAAGCCGGCAACTAATTCCCGCGGCCTTGGTAGTCGCATCGAATTGCGGCGATGCACGGCGCTGGTCAGGCTCTACCGCAGCCGGGCGATATAATACGCGAGATCGGCGATCTGCTCCGGCGTCACCGGCGCCAGCGCCTCGGCCATTGTGGCGTCGTAGCCGTGGCGACTGTTGTCCTTGTACTCACGCAGGGTCTTTTGCAGATAATCCTCGCGCTGGTCGGCGATGCGGGGGACATTGTCGCGTCCGGAAAAATCGGAATTGTGGCAGGCATTGCAGTGATACTGCTTGGCCAGCGCCGCGGCGCGCTGCAGCCGCGCGGGATCGCCGGCGTCGGCCGGCGGCGCCGGCTTCGGCAATTTGGCGATGAAGTCCGAGAAGGCCCTGAGATCGTCGTCGCTGAGCGCCTTCGCCATGTCGTTCATCGGCTCGAACACACGCAATTTCTCGCGAAACATGAAAAGCTGGATCAAGAGGTAAGGCGCCTGCTGGCCGCCGAGCGAGGGCGTATAGTCGATCAGGGATTGTCCGTGTTCGCCGTGACAGCCAAAACAGGGTGCGGCCCGCTGCTCGATCGTTTCCGCAATTGCCGACGATGCCATCAGCACGCATGCTAGGGCAGCTATTACTATTTTACGCATCGGTGGATGTTACTCTTTACGTCGTCGCAAGTCGCGAAGCGACTACGTTGGTGAGTTCGAACGTAGGGTGGGCAAAGCCAACGGGCCGCGCGAACGCGCGGTCCGATGGCGTGCCCACCATCTTTTCGCCTCCGAATGGTGGGCACGGCGCAAGGGCGCCGTTGCCCAACCTACGCAGGCTTCCCGTTACTTCGACGCTACCTTCGCCTTGCCGTAGCTGACGCGGTAGACGGCGCCGTTCCAGTCGTCGGACACCAGAACCGAACCATCCTTCAGCTGCAGCACGTCGACCGGCCGGCCGAGGTAATTGTTGTTTTCCAGAAAGCCAGAGACAAGCGGCTCGAGGGAGTTGAGCGTGCCGTCCTTGTTCAGCCTGGCGACGACGACGTCACCGCCAGCCTTGTTGGATCGGTTCCACGATCCATGCCGGGCAATGATGATGGCGTCCTTGTAGCTCTTCGGGAACATGTTGCCGGTGTAGAACCGCATGCCGAGCGCGGCCACATGCGGGCCCATCAGGCCGACCGGCGGGACGAACTCGCTGCAGGAATGCCCCCAGCCGAATTCTGGGTCGGGAATGTTGCCCTGGTAGCAGTAAGGTACGCCGAAATCCTGGCCCACCTTGGTGAGGCGATTGAGCTTGTCCTGCGGCACGTCTTCCGACATCCAGTCGCGGCCGTTGTCGGTGAAGTAGAGCTGCTTGGTTTCCGGGTTCCAGTCGAAGCCGACGGAGTTACGAACGCCGAACGCGACCACTTCAGCGCCGGACCCGTCGAGATTGATCCGCCTGATCTGGCCGTGGGCATCGTCATGCAGGACGTTGTTGCCGGGCTGCCCGACCGGTACATAGAGCTTGTTGTCGGGCCCGATGGCGATGAACTTCCAGCCGTGGGCCTCGTCCTTGGGCAGGTTGTCGTAGATCACGGTAGGCTTCGGCGGATTGTCCAGATTGTCCTCGATATTATCGATCTTGGAGATCCTGGAGAGTTCGGCGATATAGAGCGTGCCGTTCTTGAAGGCGACGCCGTTCGGCCGGTAAAGCCCCGAGGCGATCACCTTGACCGTGCGCTTGCCGTCGCTGTTGACGATGGCATAGACCTTGTCGACGAGGCGGCTGCCGACGAACACCGTACCCTTGTCGCCAAGCGCCAGCGAACGGGCATTCGCCATGCCCGATGCGTAGACCTCGATGTTGAAGCCGGGCGGGAGCTTGAGTTTGGCCGTCGGCAATTTGTCCGGCGCGGCCGGAAGCGGAGGCGCCGCGACCGGCGCAAGCTTCGCCGCGGCTTCGTTGTCGGCGGGACGCCCCAACAGGGGCGAACCCGGTGGCAGCGCCTGCTGCGCAGCGGCATCGAGCGCAACCAGGCTAAGAAAGGCACCGGCAAGCAACAGGCTGCGCGGCAATAGGCTCATCGTCATGGAATCCTCCCCAGGTGCGAAAGCCTTGATTGTGGACATGCGCCCGAACATGCGGGCGCCGTTGGCTTTCCTGAGTGGCAACTTTCCGATATTTACCGGTCGCGATGCAATCGGAAAATGAGCGTCGCCTTCGCGTTCAGTGTTTTGTCACCGGTTCGTCGGCGGCGTCGAGCAGCGCTTCGGCAAAGGGAAACTCCAGCACGATATCGCCTTCGTCGTCGGTCACTTCCAGGATCGCATGCAGCAGCCCACCCTCGGCACCTTCGGTCTTGAACAGCTCCCGGATCATGGCGCGCGCCACCCTCCAAGCCCGATCAGGATTACGCAACTCCTCGCCTTCGGGATCGCGGATCAGTTCATCGCCGATGCGGGTGTTGAAGAAATAACGAGGCATGGACAACATCCACTTCGGTTCAGGGCGCCCAATAACGAACCCTACTTGCGGCCATTTCCAGATCGGCTCGAACGCACCGAACCGGGACTGGAATCCAGATAATGGATGCCGGTTAATTGGTGCCTTTAGACCGGAATTCGCTGGACATGGGGCCGCACAAATCCGTGATTTCCCTCACGCGCTATTGCATTGCAACATAAAACGGAAGGCCCTTGCCAAAGATTTCACTGGCGTACTTTTTGATAAGCATTACTTTGTTCACGGGCGGGAATGCGTCCCGATTTAGAAGGAGAGCCAAAATGGCCTGGAAGACACCCAAGATCGTCGAAGTGCCGGTCGGCATGGAAATCAACATGTATGCCTGCGCCGCTCGCAAATAACGGGGGTTGTGCAGCTTCACGTTCAGCGCAGGTGGACGGCTTGGCATGAACACCCCCAGGTTTTGGGATCGTTGTGATCCTGGATCCATGGTCATGCCGGTGTCCACCTACGAAGCGTTTCAAATGAAAACGCGCTAATTCTCAAGAGGTTAGAATACCAGGAGACGGTCCATGCTTCGCGTCGTCGTCCTGGGCGCCGCAGCAGGCGGCGGCGTGCCGCAATGGAATTGCGGCTGTGAGGTCTGTTGGGCGGCGCGAACCGAACATCCGCAGTTGCAGAGTACCCAGGCTTCGATCGCGGTCAGCGCCGACGGCGATCACTGGTATCTGATCAATGCCTCTCCCGATTTGCGCCAGCAGCTGATCAATACGCCGCAGCTTCATCCCAGGCCGGGACAGCTGCGCCACACGCCGATCGCGGGCGTGATCTTGACCAATGGCGAAATCGATGCGGTCGCGGGCCTCTTATCGATGCGCGAGGGCTCGGCCTTCACCCTCTATGGCCACTCCAAGGTGCTGGAAATTCTCAAGTCGAACAGCATCTTCAACGTATTGAGCGAGGACAGGGTGCCGCGCCGCGCCATCCAGCTGGACCAGGCGTTCGAGCCGGCACTGCCGTCGGGATCGCCATCCGGCATCGAGGTCCTGCCGTTCGCCGTTCCCGGCAAAAGCGCCTGGTATCTCGAGGGCAAGGTTCACCCCGCCAAACCTGACGGTGCCGGCGACACGCTCGGATTGCGTATCGCCGACAAGGCCACCGGCCGCTATTTCTATTTTCTGGCCGCCTGCGCCCATGTCACCGACGATCTCAGGTCGCGGCTTGCCGGCGCGCCCCTGGTCTTCTTCGATGGCACGGTGTGGCGCGACGACGAACTGATCGTGGCCGGCCTCGGCACCAAGACCGGGCAAAGCATGGGGCATATCGCGATGTCAGGCGCGGGCGGCGCGATCGAAGCCCTGGCGGGGCTCGATATCGGGCGCAAAGTATTTCTACATATCAATAATTCCAATCCGGCCCTGCTGCACGCCTCGCCCGAACGCAAGACCGCCGAACGCGCGGGATGGCAGCTTCCTGCCGACGGAACGGAGATCACGCTGTGAACGAAATGACCTTGAAAGGAACGGGCTTGAGCGGGATGAGCGCCTTCTCGCTTCCGCCCGGCACGTCACTGAACAGCGCCGAGGAACTCGAAGCGGCGCTGCGCCAGATCGGGGCCGCGCGCTATCACAACCTGCATCCCTTTCATCGGCTGTTGCACGGCGGCAAGCTGAACAAGGGCCAGGTCCAGGCCTGGGCACTCAACCGCTACTATTATCAGAGCACGATCCCGCTCAAGGACGCCGTGGTGATATCGCGGTTCCGCGATCGCGCCACCCGACTCGAATGGCGGCATCGCATCGAGGATCATGACGGCGACGTCGGCAGCGAAGGCGGCATCGAGCGCTGGCTGAAGCTGACCGAAGGACTTGGGCTCGACAACGCCTATGTGGAATCGACCGAAGGCATCCTGCCGGCGACGCGTTTTGCAGTGGAAGCCTATGTCCACTTCGTCCGCGACAAGAGTCCGCTGGAAGCCATCGCCTCTTCGCTGACCGAACTGTTCGCGCCCAACCTGCACGAGGAACGCATTTCGGGAATGCTGGCCCATTACGATTTCGTCAATCCCGACATCATGAGCTATTTCAGCCGGCGGCTGACGCAGGCTCCGCGCGATGCCAACTTCGCCCTCGATTATGTCAAGTCCCACGCCGGCACGCCTGCCGAGCGCGCGGCGGTCTGTAATGCGCTGCTATTCAAGACCAATGTGCTATGGGTTCAGCTCGATGCGCTCTATCATGCCTATGTCGAGGGCCATGTGCCGCCGGGGGCGTTTATTCCCGGTGACAAGCAGTAAGGCGAGGATAACCAGCCGGAGGCGAAGCGATGGCGGAGCGCAGCCGCAACATCAGTGTCAGCGAAGCGAGCCGGCCGGTTCTGCCGCGGCACGCCCGGCTGAAGTTCGACGAAACCCGGCAGCGCTGGGTCATTTTGGCGCCGGAACGCGTGCTGGCGCCGGACGATACCGCGGTGGAAGTGCTGCAACTCTGCGACGGGGCCCGTCATGTCGCAGCCGTCGTCGACCACCTCGCCGAAAAATATGCCGCCCCACGCGAGGCGATCTTAACCGACGTCATCGCCATGCTGCAGGACCTGGCCGATAAGGGCTTTCTGACCGAAGCGCGCGAGAAGACAACATGAATGACGTCCAGGACGACACCGCCGCCGCGCTGCGCGACCCCGCCGACGGGCTCGCGGTGCTGGAACGGCGCGGGTCGGTCGCCGAGACCTTTGGCATTCCGCTCGCCGTGCTCGCCGAACTGACGCATCGATGCCCGCTGCAGTGCCCTTATTGTTCCAATCCGGTGGAACTGGAGCGCGGGAGCGCCGAACTGACGACCGCGGAATGGAAGAAAGTCCTGACTGAATTGGCCGACATCGGCGTGCTGCAGATCCATTTCTCCGGCGGCGAGCCCACGGCGCGCAAGGACCTGGTCGAACTGGTGCAGCACGCCAGCGATGTCGGGCTGTACTCCAACCTCATCACCTCGGCGGTGCTGCTGACACGCGAAAAGCTCGCTTCGCTCAACGACGCCGGGCTCTGTCACGTCCAGATCAGTTTCCAGGGCAAAGAGCCTCTGGTCGCTGACCGCGTCGCAGGCTTCCAAGGCGCCCATCGGAAGAAGATCGAAGTCGCGAAATGGACGCGGGAGTTGGACCTGCCATTGACCGTCAATGCGGTGATGCACCGGCAAAACCTGTTCCAGCTGCCCGACATCATTCAGATGGCGGTCGATCTCGACGCCGATCGTCTGGAGGTGGCCAATGTGCAGTATTACGGCTGGGCGTTGAAAAACCGCGCGGCGCTGATGCCCACCCTGGCGCAGCTCGAAGAAACCAGCCGCATCGTCGATGAAGCCCAGGCGCGGCTGAAGGGCACGCTCGCCATCGACTATGTGGTGCCGGATTATTACGCGCTACGGCCGAAGAAATGCATGGGCGGCTGGGGGCGGCAGTTCTTCAATATTTCGCCCGCCGGCAAGGTCCTGCCCTGCCACGCCGCCGAAAGCATCACCGGGCTGCAATTCCTGTCGGTGCGGTCCAATCATTCGATCGCCTGGATCTGGCAGAATTCGGAAGCCTTCAACCGCTATCGCGGCACCGGCTGGATGCCGGAGCCGTGCCAGAGCTGCGAATTCAAGGAAATCGATTTCGGCGGCTGCCGCTGCCAGGCCTTTGCCCTGACCGGCGATGCCGGCAATACCGATCCGGCCTGCACGCTGTCGCCCTTTCACGAACAAATCTTCAAACTGGCGGAAACAGAGGCCGCAGCCGATCAAACCCGCTTCCTCTATCGCAACTTTGCCGGAGGTCAGGCGGAGACAGGCGGCGACCATGGCGCCTGATGCCGACGCCGCCAAAGCCGTTGCGCTGCGCGCCGATCCGTTCGCGCCGCTGACTTCGGACCTGATGCCCGTCGGCGACGGCCATGAGATCTATGTCGAAAGCGTGGGTCGCGCCGATGGGATGCCCGCGGTCTATCTGCACGGCGGGCCCGGCAGCGGCTGCCAGCCCGATCACCGGCGGTTGTTCGATCCGGAACGTTTCCATGCCGTGTTGTTCGACCAGCGTGGCGCGGGCCGCAGCCGCCCCAAGGGAGGGCTCGCGCACAACACGCTGCCGCATCTGATCGCGGACATGGAGGCGATCCGCAGCAAATTTGGCTTCGAGCGCTGGATGATCGTCGGCGGCTCCTGGGGCGCCACCCTGGCGTTGGCCTATGCCCAGGCGCACCCTGATCGGGTGACGGGCATCGCACTGCGCGCGACCTTCCTCGGCACACGCGCCGAGCTGGAAGGCGCCTTTCTCGACACCTTGCCGCGTTTTTATCCCGAGCTCAGCGATGATTTCATCAACGCGCTGCCACCAGAGGAGCGCGACCGCCCGCTCGATGCCTATTGGCGGCGTATTCTCGACGCCGATCCGGCGGTGCACGGGCCGGCCGCCCGCGCCTGGCACGACACCGAGCGGACGCTTTCCGAGCACACGCCTAGCCGTGTGCGTCTCGATGCTCATGCACAGGGCTCTGCGCGTCCCCTGCCCACCACACCCTTTATGGAAGCCCATTTTTTCCAGAACGACTGCTTTCTCAGGCAAGGCCAGCTTCTGGCCGAAGCGGGAAAGCTCGCTTCGATCCCCGGACTGATCGTGCAGGGCCGCTACGATCTACTCTGTCCGCCGGCAACCTCGCACGCGCTCGCCGCCGCCTGGGGAAGATGCGAATTGCGCGTCGTCGACGCCGCCGGCCATCTGCTCTACGATCCCGGCGTCAGGGACGCCGTGATGAAGTCGATCGCCGATCTGGCTTCAGAAATTGCCGGATAAGGACCGTCCCCAATGCCGCCGGCCGGACAGCCATGCTGCCGATCTCCGTGGACATCGACGCACCGGACGGGGCCGATTTCCGACAAGCTCAGGTGATGATGGCTGTTGCAGTGCCGCATAAGCGAATGATTCCGTTAACTTTATGACGCGCCGCGAAATGAAAGTTTGGCTATTGGGGAAAAAAGACCTTTGTGGAACCTTCGGATTGGATCTAATAAAACACCTCCATGATCCCGTTAGCAACCAAGAGAACGCTGGCTCAGGCGCTCGAATAACTCGAATAAAAAGTAAGGCCGCGCGGTTCCAATGTTGAGCGCGGGACAAGGTAGGAATGAAAGCAACTGACATCAGGGTTCCCGACTACTTTCATAAGGTGGTCGATTGCCAGTGGGCATGTCCCGCGCATACTCCGGTTCCCGAATACATCCGCTTGATCGCCGAAGGCCGATACACCGACGCCTACATGATCAATTGGAGATCGAACGTGTTTCCGGGAATTCTCGGGCGCACCTGCGATCGGCCGTGCGAGCCGGCCTGCCGCCGCGGCCGTGTCGAGGAAACACCGGTCGCGATCTGCCGGCTCAAGCGTGTCGCCGCCGACTTCAAGGATGACGTCACGCAGCGCATGCCTCGCCTGGCGGCGAAAAATGGCAAGCGCATTGCGATCGTCGGCGCCGGCCCCGCCTCCCTCACCGTGGCGCGCGATCTCGCTCCGCTCGGCTACTTCTGTACGGTGTTCGATTCCGACCCGAAAGCGGGCGGCATGATGCGGACGCAGATTCCGAAATTCCGCCTGCCGGATTCGGTGGTCGACGAGGAAACCGATTACATCCTGGGCCTTGGCATCGATTTCAAGGGCGGCCAGCGCATCGAGAGCCTCAAGAGGCTGCTCGGAGAGGGCTATGACGCGATCTTTATCGGCTCCGGCGCGCCGCGCGGCCGCGAGCTCGACATTCCCGGCCGCAAGGAGGCATCGAGCCATATTCACATCGGCATCGACTGGCTCTCCAGCGTGTCGTTCGGCCACACCTCCACCATCGGCCGGCGCGTGATCGTGCTCGGGGGCGGCAACACCGCGATGGACTGCTGCCGCACCGCGCGCCGCCTCGGCGGCGAGGACGTCAAGGTGATCGTCCGTTCCGGCTTCGAGGAGATGAAGGCCTCGCCGTGGGAGAAGGAGGACGCCCTCCACGAGGACATTCCGATCCTCAATTTCATGGTGCCGAAGGCGTTCACGCACGACCAGGGCAAGCTTACCGGCGTCATCTTCGAGAAGGTCAGGGCCGAATATGATGCCAAGGGCCGGCGCAGTCTGGTACCCTCGGGCGAGGCGGACCAGACCATCGCCTGCGACGATGTCCTGGTCGCGGTCGGCCAGGAGAACGCCTTTCCCTGGATCGAGCGCGACTGCGGCGTCGACTTCGACAAATGGAACATGCCCAAGGTCGATGCCAAGACCATGGCGTCGAGCCACCCGAAGGTGTTTTTCGGTGGCGATGCCGCGTTCGGCCCGAAGAACATCATCTGGGCGGTGGCCCATGGCCACGACGCCGCGCTGTCGATCCACAAGCTCTTGTCCGGCGAGGACATCACCGAACGTCCGCTGCCCGAAGTACACGTCTCGTCGCAGAAGATGGGCATTCATGAATGGAGCTACGACAACGACATATCCGGCGACAAGCGCTACAAGGTCCCGCACCGCGACAAGGTCGCGGCGCTGAAGGACATCCGCACCGAGGTCGAACTTGGCTATGACGTCAAGCTGGCGCTCGGTGAGGCCAGGCGCTGCCTGAACTGCGACATCCAGACGGTCTTCACCGCGCCTCTGTGCATCGAGTGCGACGCCTGTGTCGATATCTGCCCGATGGACTGCATCACCTTTACCGAGAACGGCGAGGAAGCCGATCTGCGGCAACGGCTCAAGGCACCCTCGCCGCATCCCGACCAGTCGCTCTATCTCGCCGACGGCCTCAAGACCGGCCGCGTCATGGTCAAGGACGAGGATGTCTGCCTGCATTGCGGCCTGTGCGCCGAACGTTGTCCCACCGGCGCCTGGGACATGCAGAAATATCTCATCGATATGACCCACGCAGGTACTTCATGTCCGTCCAAACGCCGATCAGCAGCGTAAACGACTTCGTCGTCCGCTTCGCCAACGTCAACGGTTCCGGTTCGGCGAGCGCCAACGAGATGTTCGCCCGCGCGATCCTGCGCCATGGCGTGCCGGTCAGCCCACGCAACATCTTTCCCTCCAACATCCAGGGGTTGCCGACCTGGTACGAGGTACGGGTGACCGAAGCCGGCCATCTCGGCGCGCGGGGCGGCGTCGACATGATGGTGGCGATGAATCCGCAGACCTGGGACAAGGACCTCGCCTCCATCGAGCCCGGCGGTTACCTGTTCTACGATTCGACCAAGCCGATGCCGTCGTCGAAATTCCGCGCCGATATCACCGTGATCGGCGTGCCGCTCACCGCCATCACCAACTCGACCTACAAGGATCCGCGCCAGCGTCAGCTGTTCAAGAACATCATCTATCTTGGCGCGCTGTGCGCGCTGCTCGATATGGATCCCACACTGATCGAGCAGCTGATCGGCGAGCAGTATAGGACCAAGGAAAAGCTCCTGTCGTCGAACGTTCACGCACTGCATCTCGGCCGCGACTGGGCGCTGCAGAATCTCAAATGTCCGATCGGCCTCAAGGTGCGCAAGGCCGACAGGGTCGGCGACCGGATTTTCATCGAGGGCAACAGCGCCGCGGCGCTGGGCGCGGTCTATGGCGGAGCCACCGTATGCGCCTGGTATCCGATCACGCCGTCATCGTCGCTCGCGGACGCCTTCGCCAGCCATTGCAGGAAGCTTCGGCATGATCCGGAAACCGGCAAGGCGAAATACGCCATTGTCCAGGGCGAGGACGAGCTTGCCTCGATCGGCATCGTGATCGGCGCCTCCTGGAACGGCGCCCGCGCCTTCACCGCCACTTCAGGTCCCGGCATCTCGCTGATGCAGGAGTTCATCGGCCTGTCCTATTTCGCCGAGATTCCGGCCGTCATCATGAACGTGCAGCGCGCGGGCCCCTCGACCGGCATGCCGACGCGCACCCAGCAATGCGACATCCTGGCCTGCGCCTATGCTTCGCATGGCGATACCAAGCACGTGCTGCTGTTCCCGGAAGACCCCGCGGAGGCGTTCGAATTCGCGGCCATGGCTTTCGATCTTGCCGAGCGGCTGCAGACCACGATTTTCGTCATGCTCGATCTCGACATCGGCATGAACCACCGGCTCTGCCGCCCGCTTCGATGGGATGACTCCCGGCAATATGACCGCGGCAAGGTCATGACCGCGGAGATGCTGGAGGAAGGACGCGACTTCGGACGTTATCTCGACGTCGACGGCGATGGCATTCCCTACCGCACCTATCCCGGCACCCATCCGACCAAGGGCTCCTACTTTACCCGCGGCACTTCGCGCGACCGCTATGCGCGCTATTCCGAGGAAGGTGCCGTCTACGCCGACAACATGCAGCGCCTGGTGCGCAAGTTCGAGACCGCCCAGGACATGGTGCCGCGGCCGCTGCAGGCCAACGCCGCCAGGCCGACCAAATACGGCGTGATCTATTTCGGCTCGACCGCGCCCGCGATGGACGAGGCGATCGGGCTCCTGGAATCGCGCGGCCATGAACTCGACCGGATGCGGATCCGCGCCTTCCCCTTCCACTCCAGCGTGGCGAGCTTCCTCGCCGACCACGACTTCGTCTACGTGGTCGAGCAGAACCGCGATGCGCAGCTGCGCTCGCTGATCGTCAACGAGAATGGCATCGATCCGGTCCGCCTGATCCCGATCCGGCACTATGACGGCACGCCGATCACCGCGCGCTTCATCGCCGGTGCCATCGGCGACCATCAGGATCAGCTCCAGGTGACCCCGCTCCGCAAGGTGAAGTCATGACCTACATCGCGAAACCGAAATTCCAGCATCCGGGCCTGCCGAGGAACGATCTCGGCTATACCCACCGAGACTACGAGGGCAAGGTTTCGACGCTGTGCGCCGGCTGCGGTCACAACTCGATCACGGCGTCGATCATCGAGGCCTGTTTTGAACTGTCGATCGAGCCGCACCGCGTCGCCAAGATCTCGGGCATCGGCTGCTCCTCGAAAACTCCCGATTATTTCCTCGGCAATTCCCACGGCTTCAATTCGGTCCATGGCCGGATGCCGTCGGTATTGACCGGCGCCAATCTCGCCAACCGCGATTTGATCTACCTCGGCGTTTCCGGCGACGGCAATTCCGCCTCGATCGGCTTTGGCCAGTTCGCGCATTCGATCCGGCGCGCCGTCAACATGACCTATATCGTCGAGAACAATGGCGTTTACGGCCTGACCAAGGGACAGTTTTCGGCCACCGCCGACCGCGGCTCGAAGTCCAAGAAGGGCGTGATCAATGCCGACAATGCCATCGATCTGGTGGGGATCGCCCTTCAGCTTGGTGCGAGCTTCGTGGCGCGGAGCTTTTCCGGCGACAAGACCCAACTGGTGCCGCTGATCTCGGCGGCGATCCAGCACAAGGGGGCGTCTTTCATCGACGTCATCAGTCCCTGCGTCGCCTTCAATAACCACGCCGGCTCGACCCGGAGTTTCGACTACGTGCGCGAGCACAACGACGCGGTCAACCGCCTCGACGTCATCACCGGCCGCGATCCGATCGTCGTCGATTACGCGCCGGGCACGGTGCAGATCGTCGAGCAACACGACGGCACGAAACTGGCGCTGCGCAAGATCGACGCGGACTATGATGTCCATGATCGGGGTGCGGCAATGACGTTCCTGCAAAAGCATGCCGCCCAGGGCCAGATCGTCACCGGCCTGCTCTACATCGATGCCGAAGCCGAGGACCTGCACACTCATCTCAATACCGTCGACCAGCCGCTCAACATGCTGGAGGCTGACGTCCTCTGCCCCGGCTCCGCCGCGCTCGAGAAGATCAACGCCAGCCTGCGTTAGGCGACAGGATAATCGACCGGCGCCAACTTTCGGCCCGATGCAGGCTTGATTGCCAAATGACCGCGGCAGATGCTTTCAAGTCCAGGATGAAGCCCATCGGACGGCGCCTCTTTTTGGCGATCGCCTGCGGATTCTTTTCCTGTGCACGATTGCGGCATGCGGTTGCCGAGGGCGGAACCGGCGACGGCGAGCCGAAGGGATTCTCGATCGTGGTGCCGGCCGCCTCGGACAGTCCGACGTCAACCGACGCGGTATGGCGCGACATCGCACAAGGCATTGCGTTGGATTTGATTGCTTCAGGCCGATTGGTACAGATCGAAACCAATCTGTCTCATCCAGATGAAGCCAATCGAAATCCTTATGCGCCGCCACCCATCGAGAAATGGCGCAGCACAGCAACCGAATGGCTCATCACCGGCCGCGCCTCCCGGCCGGACCAGCGCCTCAAGGTCGAATTCAGGCTCTGGAATGTGGCCACCGGTCAGCAATGGCTCGGACAGCAGTATTCTGTTCAACCGGAACAATGGCAGAGCGTTGCGCACATCTGCGCACAGCAGATCCTCCAGCGTTTAAACGGCGGAAGCGATCATTTCGATGTGGAGAAGCCAAAGTGACGCGAGGCGTTCCGCCACAAGAGCACGCGGCCTGTGTTAGCCACTCGGTCAACTCGCCCGGCGATCCCGGAAGCAAGTTTGTCCGCAAACCTCGGACGACGACCGCTCGACGATGCGTCTGGTTCGGTCAGAACGCACGCGAGGCCTCGCCGCGCTCGACCCGATCAAGCCAGCCTGCGCTAAAGCGCGGACCGCCTGTCGCCGTGCAAAATCGCACCTCCAAAATCCACGCTTGCATTCGCCTGATCATGCCGTAGCCTCCCCTTCCAAGGTCCACCATGTCGACACGCTCAACGGACTGCACATGCCGCAGGAGGAATGCCTAATGGTTTCGAGCGCCAAGACTGAAGCCACACGCGACATCAGCGGCGCGCCGATCGAGGGGACTCCGACCGGCGCGGCACTGGGCGCCGAACTGCGCGGGGTGGATCTGCGCGACATCAACGCATCGCAGTTCGCCGCGATCGAGCGCGCCTGGCACGACCATCAGGTTGTCCTGCTGCGTGGCCAATCGCTGAGCGATCAGGACCTCATCGCGTTCAGCCGCCGTTTCGGCGACCTCGACTGGGCGCCGGTGCAGGAGACGGGCCGGCGCTTCGTCGAGGGCCTGCCTGAAATATATATCGTTTCCAACGTGCTCGTGAACGGCGAACCGATCGGCAGCCTGGGGGCCGGCGAGGCCGTCTGGCACACCGATATGTCCTATCTCGACGTGCCGCCGATGGCGAGCATGCTTTACGCGATCGAGGTGCCGCCGTCAGGCGGCAACACCTCGTTTTGCAGCATGTACGCGGTCTACGACGCCCTGCCCGGCGCGTTGAAGCGCCGCATTGCCGGTCTGAAGATCAAGCACGACGGCACCTACAACAGCGGCGGTTACCTGCGTCAGGGCGTCACCGCCACCGACGATCCCAGAAACTCGCCCGGCGCCTTGCATCCTCTGGTCTGCACTCACCCCGACACCGGGCGGCGCATGCTGTATCTCGGCCGCCGTCGCAATGCCTATCTCGCGGGGCTCGAACTCAGCGAATCCGAGGCGCTGCTCGATGAACTCTGGGAGTTCGTCGCGCGCCCGGAATTCGCCTGGGAGCACGTCTGGCGGGTCGGCGATCTCGTGCTGTGGGATAACCGCTGCACCATGCATCGCCGCGATCCCTTCAACGCTTCGGCGCGGCGCATCATGCACCGAACCCAGATCAAGGGCCGCGCAGCGCCGGTATGATGCCGAGGCTCAGCGTCTCCCGCACCGTACTGCTGATCATCTGCCTGATGTACCTGATCCTCTATGTCGATCGGGTCAACATCTCGACCGCGGCGCCACTGATCAAGGCCGAGCTCGGCTTGAGCAATACCCAGCTTGGCCTGGCCTTCTCGGCCTTTGCCTATCCCTATGCGCTGTTCCAGCTGATCGGCGGGTATTTCGGCGACAGATTCGGCGCACGTCTGACGCTGTTCGTGAGCGGCCTCATCGTATGCGTGGCGACCGCCGCGACCGGTGCCGTCGGCGGCCTGGCGAGCCTGTTCGCAGCCCGGCTGTTGCTTGGGATCGGCGAAGGCGCGACCTTTCCGACCGCGACGCGCGCGATGGCCGCATGGGTGCCGGAACGCAGCTGGGGTTTCGCCCAGGGCATCACGCATTCCTCGGCACGGATCGGAAACGCGCTGACGCCACCCCTCATTGCCGTGCTGATCGGGGTGGCGTCGTGGCGCGGCGCATTCGTGACGCTCGGTTTTCTGACCCTGATATGGGTCGTGGTCTGGTTATGGTATTTTCGTGACGTGCCGGCGGCGCCAGCCGTGACCGCGGAGGAATTGGCTGTGCTTCCAATACGCAGCCGCGGCAATGCCACCGCGGCGGTGCCGTGGTTCAAGCTGTTTCGCCGCATGCTGCCGGTGACGGCGGTCGACTTTTGCTATGGCTGGACGCTATGGCTGTTCCTGAGCTGGATACCGTCATTTTTTTACCAGAACTACCACCAGAACCTGATGCAATCGGCATTCTACTCGGCCGGCGTCTTCCTGGCCGGAGTGGTCGGCGACACGCTGGGTGGCGTGCTGAGCGACCTCGTCCTGCGCCGTACCGGAGACCGCAACGCGGCGCGGCGCAATGTCATCGTCACCGGCATGCTCGGCGGCTTTCTGTTCTTGCTTCCGGTCATACTGGTTGAGGACGTCAACGTTGCGGCGCTCTCGCTCGCCGCGGCGTTCTTTTCCGTCGAACTGGTGGTGGCGCCGATCTGGGCGATTCCGATGGATATTGCGCCGAACTATTCCGGATCGGCGAGCGGCATGATGAATTTCGGCTTTGGCGTCGCCGGCATCGTTTCGCCCATCCTGTTTGGCTACTTGATCGATCGTACCGGAAGTTGGACGCTGCCGTTCGCCGGCTCCATTGGGCTTTTAGCGCTCGGCGCCGGACTCGCCTTTCGGATGCATCCAGATCGGCCTTTCGAGACCGCAGCAGAACGCGAGCCTCATGACCGACACCATCCCTAACGGGTAGCGATACCTGCAGGAAGCTTTTAAGGGCAATGCAACTCGCTGCCAGGGCATTGGTTCCCGGGCGGGGCATGATTTTTCGGATCAGCAAGCGGAGGACGTTTAGGCCTGCTTAAAAATCGCGCCGGGCTTGACCGGATGACCAATTCCGCGGGGATCGATGTGTACGGCCGGGCGTTATGCGGGGAGCCTGAGCACATACTCTTGAGCAGGCAGGTCGCACGGATTGGTTGACAAGGTTCGGCGTCCCGCCGGATGGTGCGGGAAATCCGAGAGTGGGCCAGCGCGAACTTGAACAGGGCATCATGAATCCCGTCAAAGCACTCGAAAATCACGGACAAGCCGTCTGGCTGGATTTCCTGGCCCGCGGCTTTGTCGCCAACGGCGACCTGCAAAAGCTGATCGACCGCGACGGGGTCAAAGGCGTGACGTCCAATCCGTCGATCTTCGAGAAGGCGATCGACAGTTCGGACGAATATGACGGCGCAATCGGCAAGGCGCTGAAAGAGGCCGATCGTCCGGTCGCCGAATTGTTCGAGCAGCTCGCGGTCGAGGACATTCAGCATGCCGCCGATGTGCTGCGACCGGTCTACGATCGCCTCCGGGGGGAGGACGGCTTTGTCAGCCTGGAGGTATCGCCCTATCTGGCGCTCGATACCAAAGCCACCATTATCGAGGCCGAGCGGCTTTGGAAGAGCGTCAAACGCCGGAATCTGATGGTCAAGGTGCCGGCGACGGCGGAAGGCCTGCCCGCGATCGAGCATCTGATCGGCGAGGGGATCAGCATCAACATTACGCTGCTGTTCTCGCAGAAGGTCTATGGACGGGTCGCGGAAGCCTATCTCCGCGGCCTTGAAAAATATGTCGCAGCCGGCGGCGATCCCAGCCACGTCGCCAGCGTCGCCAGTTTCTTCGTCAGCCGGATCGACAGCGCGGTCGACAGAGAGCTCGATGAGAAGATCGCCAGGGCCAACGATCCCAGCGAAAAGGAACGGCTGTCGGCGCTGAAGGGCAAGGTTGCGATCGCCAATGCCAAGCTTGCCTATCAGCAATACAAGCGGCTGTTTTCCGGCGCGCGCTGGGAAAGGCTCAAGGCAAAGGGCGCGAGGCCGCAGCGGTTGCTGTGGGCCTCGACCGGCACCAAGAACAAGGACTATAGCGACGTGCTGTACGTCGAAGAGCTGATCGGCCCCAACACCGTCAATACCGTGCCTCCGGCGACACTCGACGCCTTTCGCGATCACGGCAGACCGCGCGACAGCCTTGAGGAAAATATCGAGGATGCCAGCCGGGTCCTCGCTGAGCTGGAGAAGTCCGGCATCTCGCTCGATGCCATCACCGCCGATCTGGTCAAGGATGGCGTCAAGCAATTCGCCGACGCCGCCGACAAGCTCTATGGAGCGGTCGCGCACAAACGCGCGAGCGTGCTCGGCACCGCCATCGACCGGCAGAGCCTGGCGCTCGGCGGCCACATCAGCGCCGCGATGGCGCGCGCGACCGAGGAGTGGCGCGCTTCGGCCGGCATCCGCCGGCTCTGGCAGCACGATAAATCGGTATGGACCGGGACCGACGAAGATAAATGGCTGGGCTGGCTGCGCAGCGCTGCCAAAGCGGACATCGCCGACTACGAGGACTTCGCGCGGAAAGTGCAGGGACAGCGCTTCACCGACGCCGTCGTGCTCGGGATGGGCGGATCGAGCCTCGGGCCGGAAGTGCTGGCGCAGACGTTTGCCGGGAAGCCCGGCTTCCCGAAGCTGCATGTGCTGGATTCCACCGATCCGGCGCAGGTGCGCAGCATGGAGGCGGCGGTCGACCTCGCCAGGACGGTATTCATCGTCTCCAGCAAGTCCGGCGGCACCACCGAGCCCAACGTGATGAAGGACTATTTCTTCGCCCGTGTCAGCGAGACCATCGGCGCCGAGAAAGCCGGCCATCGCTTCATCGCGGTGACGGACCCCGGCTCGTCGCTGGAGAAGGTCGCGACCAAGCAGGGATTTGCCCGCATCTTCCATGGCGAACCCACCATCGGCGGACGCTACTCGGTGCTGTCGCCGTTCGGGCTGGTGCCGGCTGCGACCGCCGGCATCGAGGTGCGCACGCTGATCAAACACACCCTGGCCATGATGCGCTCCTGCGGACCGGACGTGCCGCCGCGTGAAAATCCCGGCGTGCAATTGGGCCTCGCCATGGGATTGGCGGGCCTCGAAGGCCGCGACAAGGTGACGATCCTGTCCTCGCCAAAGATTGCCGATTTCGGCGCCTGGGCCGAACAGCTGATCGCCGAATCCACCGGCAAGGACGGCAAGGGCCTGATCCCGATCGAAGGCGAACCGCTTGCCGATGCGGCGCTCTACGGCAACGACCGATTCTTCATCGACATCAGGACCGAAGGCGAGGACGACGCCGCCCATGACCAAAAGCTGACCGCGCTGGAACAGGCCGGCCATCCCCTGGTCCGCATTGTCATGAAATCGATCGACCATATCGGCCAGGAGTTTTTCCGGTTTGAGCTGGCGACCGCGGTGGCCGGCGCCGTGCTCGGCATCAATCCATTCAACCAGCCCGATGTCGAGGCCGCCAAGATCAAGACCCGGGAGCTGACCGCGGCGTTCGAAACATCCGGCGCGCTGCCGGCCGAGAAGCCGGTGATCTCCTTGGCGCAGGCGGATCTCTTCACCGACGAGGCCAACGCCTCGGCCTTGCGCCAGGCCGGCGCCGACGGCGATCTCGGCTCCTGGCTGAAGGCCCATCTGGCCCGCGCCGGCAGCAGCGATTATGTGGCGCTGCTGGCCTATATCGAACGCGACGCGGCACATATCGACGCCTTGCAGCACATGCGGCTGGGGGTCCGTGCCAAGCGCCATGTCGCGACCTGCGCCGAATTCGGCCCGCGCTTCCTGCATTCCACCGGACAGGCTTACAAGGGCGGTCCGAACAGCGGCGTGTTCCTGCAGATCACCGCCGACGACGCCAGCGATCTTGCCGTACCCGGTCAAAAGGCCAGCTTCG
The DNA here is from genome assembly GCA_963736075.1 of uncultured Alphaproteobacteria bacterium. Classification (GTDB taxonomy): domain Bacteria; phylum Pseudomonadota; class Alphaproteobacteria; order Rhizobiales; family Xanthobacteraceae; genus Bradyrhizobium. The sequence goes on from CAVTNW010000044.1 coordinate 18,955, forward strand.
GCGTCATCAAGGCAGCCCAGGCGCGCGGCGATTTTGACGTGCTGACCGAGCGCGGCCGCCGCGCGCTGCGCGTCCATCTCAAGGGCGATCTCAAGGCAGGTCTGAAGATGCTGGATGCGGCGATTACCGCGGCGTTGAACTAGGAGTATCCACCATGCAGCTTGGCATGATCGGCCTCGGGCGGATGGGCGGCAACATCGTGCGCCGGCTGATGAAGCACGGTCACAGCACGGTCGTCTATGACAAGGATCCGAAAGCCGTCGCCGCCATCGCCGCGGACGGTGCATCCGGAGCAGGCACGCTGGAAGATTTCGTCAGAAAACTCGAAAAGCCGGCAACGGCATGGGTGATGCTGCCGGCGGGCAAGATCACCGAAGCCACCATCGATTCGCTATCACAGCTGATGCGGCCCGGCGACGTCATCATCGATGGCGGCAACACCTTCTGGCAGGATGACGTGCGCCGCGGCAAGGCTCTGAAGGAGCGCGGCATACATTATGTCGACGTCGGCACTTCCGGCGGCGTCTGGGGCATCGACCGGGGCTACTGCATGATGATCGGCGGCGACAAGGAAGTGGTGGATCGCCTCGATCCGATCTTCGCTGCGCTGGCGCCGGGTCTCGGCGATATCCCGCGCACCGCCGGACGCGATGGACGCGATGCAAGGATCGAGCAGGGCTATATCCACGCCGGTCCGGTCGGCGCCGGACACTTCGTCAAGATGGTTCACAACGGGATCGAATATGGCCTGATGCAGGCCTATGCCGAAGGCTTTGACATCCTGAGGAACGCCGGCATCGATGCGCTACCCGCCGAGCACCGCTTCGATCTCGACATCGCCGATATTGCCGAGGTCTGGCGACGCGGCAGCGTGATCCCCTCCTGGCTCTTGGATCTCACCGCTTCGGCGCTTGCCAGAAACCCGAGCCTTGAAAGCTATTCGGGATTTGTCGAGGATTCCGGCGAGGGCCGCTGGACCGTCAATGCCGCGATCGACGAGGCGGTGCCGGCCGAGGTGCTCACCGCGGCGCTCTACGCGCGTTTTCGCTCGCGCCAGCAACATACCTTCGCGGAAAAAATCCTGTCCGCGATGCGCGAGGGATTCGGCGGCCACAAGGAGCCGCAGCAGCATCCGGCACCCGCGCGGCAGAATTCTCCCGATCTTATCAAGCCGAAGGCTGACCGTTCGTGACCGACGACCTCCCGCCCCCGCAAAAGAAGCCCGATGGCTGCTCGTTCGTGATCTTCGGCGTCACCGGCGACCTGGCTCACCGGCTGGTGATACCGTCGCTCTACAATCTAGCGGCCACCGACCTGTTGCCCGATAAATTCTGCGTGGTCGGCGTCGCCCGCAATGGGACATCGAACGAGGCATTGCGCGACAGTCTTCTGAAGGGTTTGCACCAATACGCCACCCGCCCCGTGGACGAGGCGATCGCCAAGCATCTGCTCGAATGCGTCACCAGCATCGAAGCCGATCCGAACGACCCGTCCTCGTTCGATGCCATGCGGGAACGCCTGGAGAGGCTGGAGGCGAACCGCTCGACCGGCGGCAACCGTTTGTTTTATCTGGCAACGCCGCCAGCCGGCTTTGCGCCGATCAGCCGGCAACTTGGCCGCACCGGCCTGTTGAAGCAGGAGCCAGGCGGCCCGTGGCGTCGGCTGGTGGTCGAAAAGCCGTTCGGCACCGATCTTGCCTCGGCCAAGGCACTCAATGGCGAGTTGCTCAGGATCCTCGATGAAAACCAGATCTACCGGATCGATCATTATCTCGGCAAGGAAACCGTTCAGAACATCCTGGTGCTGCGCTTCGCCAACGGCATGTTCGAACCAATCTGGAACCGCAATCACATCGATCACATCCAGATAACGGTCGAGGAGACGCTCGGCGTCGGTCACCGCGGCAGCTTCTATGACGCGACCGGCGCCTTGCGCGACATGGTGCCGAACCATCTGTTTCAGCTGCTGTCGCTGGTCACCATGGAACCGCCGGCGCGGTTCGACGCCCATGCGGTGCGATCGGAAAAGGCCGAAGTGCTGGCGGCGATCCAGATCCAGAGCGAGGCCGAGGCGCTGAAGAATTCCGTGCGCGGCCAGTATCAGGCCGGCAAGATCGGTGACGCCGAGATCTCGGATTACCTGGCGACCAAGGACGTCAGGCCTGGCAGCACCACCGAGACCTATGCGGCGCTGAAGCTGACCATCGATAACTGGCGCTGGGCCGGCGTGCCGTTTTATCTGCGCACCGGCAAGGCGCTTGACCTCAAGCGCACCGAGGTGGCGATCAAGTTCAAGCAGGCGCCGTTTTCGATGTTCCGCTCCACCACGGTGGATCGGCTGTCGCAGAATTATCTGGTGATCTCGATCGAGCCGACCGAGGGCATCACGCTGCAGTTCAACACCAAGGTGCCGGGACCGGCGATCGCGATCGACGGCGTGGAAATGAAATTCCGCTACAAGGATTACTTCAAGGCGGAGCCGGCCACCGGCTACGAGACCCTGCTCTATGACTGCATGATCGGCGACAACATCCTGTTTCAGCGTGCCGACAGCGTGGAAGCCGGCTGGCAGGCCGTGCAGCCGTTCCTCGATGCCTGGAAGAAGGCGGGCACCGAGGGGCTCGAGAAATACCAGGCCGGCAGTGAAGGCCCCGATGGCGCGGAGCGACTGCTCAAGCGCGACGGCCGCAGTTGGCGCAAGCTGGGTTAGGTCAGATGGCCGGACCTCACCAGCTCAAGGCCAAGGTGATCGCGGTCAGCGATACCGACGCGCTGGCGAAATCGGCCGCAGAACGTTTCGTGGCGAGGATTGCGGCCAACCACGATCGCGTGGCCATCTGCCTGTCCGGCGGATCTAGTCCGAAGCAGCTCTATACCCTGCTGGCAACCGATAGCTGGCGAAACCAGATCCCGTGGGATCGCGTGCACTGGTTCATCGGCGACGAGCGCTTTGTTCCCGCCGGAGATCCCCGCCACAACATGGCCATGGCGCGGCGGACCTTTCTGGACACCTGCGCGCCGCTGGCCAATATCCACCCGATCGCGACCGATAGCGCGGATGCCGACCATGCCGCTCGGCGCTATGAGCGCGAGCTGCAGTCATTTTATGGGTCCGACCGGCTCGATCCCGCGCGGCCGCTGTTCGATGTGGTGCTGTTGGGAATCGGGCCTGACGGCCATACTGCCTCGTTGTTTCCCGGCTCGGCCGCCCTGGAGGAGAGCGAGCGATGGGTCGTCGGCGTTGCCACCGCCCCTGTCGAGCCCTTTGTGCCGCGGGTCACGCTGACCTTGCCGGCGCTCGCTTCCTGCCGGGAAATGCTGTTCGAGGTTGCCGGCTCAGGCAAGCGCGCGATCCTGGCGCGTGCCCTTGGTGGCGAGACCCTCCCGGCCACGCGCGCGCGTTCGCTCGGTGAGACCATCTGGCTGATCGATCAAGCCGCGCTTCCGGAGGACGACAGTGGCCGATGATGCTGCCAGCATGCCCCGCGCGCTGATCGTGATGGGCGTGTCGGGCTCCGGCAAGAGCACCATCGGCAGCAAGCTGGCCGACCGCTTGAACTGGCGCTACGAGGACGGCGACAAATTCCACCCCAAAGCCAATGTCGCCAAGATGAGCGCCGGCCATCCCTTGAGCGACGACGATCGCTGGCCCTGGCTGCGGGCCATTGCCGAGGAGATCGACCGGGTCTGCAACGCTGGCCAGCACGCCGTGATCGCCTGCTCCGCGTTGAAACGCGCCTATCGTGACATCCTCGTGCACGGGCGAACCGACGTACGCATCATCTTCCTCAACGGCAGCCAGACCCTGATCGCGGGTCGGCTGGCGCAGCGCAAGCATCATTTCATGCCCAGCGAATTGCTGACCAGCCAATTCAAGACGCTCGAGCCGCCCGACGCCAGTGAAAATCCCGTCACCGTAGCGCTCGACGCTTCGGTCGAGGACATCGTCGAGGACATCGTCAACCAATTGAAGCTTGGTGCCGCGGACGATGGCACCAACCGCAGGACCCGCCCATGACCCGTATCTCCCTGGTCGTTTCCGACGTCGACGGCACGCTCGTGACAAAGGACAAGACCCTGACTGACGCGGCCAAGGCAGCCGTCCGGCGGCTGCACCAGGCCGATATCGGCTTCACCATCACATCGAGCCGCCCGACCATCGGCATGCGCTTCCTGATCGAGCTGCTTTCGATCAAGCTACCGGTCGGAGCCTTCAACGGCAGTTCGATCGTCGATTCGCAACTCAACCCGATCGAGCAGCACCTGATCCCGGCGTCCGCGGTCGAGCGCGGTATCCGCCTGCTGACCGAATTCGGCATCGATATCTGGCTGTTCACCAACGACAAGTGGCTGACCCGCAACGCCAAGGGCGAATACGTGCCCAACGAGATCCGCGCGATCCGTGCCGATCCGACCATCGTGACGGATTTTTCGCCTTACCTATCGGCCTCCTGCAAGATCGTCGGCTCCAGTTCCGATGCCGCGCGGCTGCAGGCTTGCGAAATCGAGATGCGCAACGTGCTGGGCGCCCAGGCGACCGCGGTACGGTCGCAGAGCTACTATCTCGACATCACCCCGCCCGGTTGCGACAAGGGCACCTTCGTGCAGGCGATGGCGAAACGGCTCGGCATTTCGACCGATGCGGTCGCCACCATCGGCGACATGCAGAACGATCTGGCGATGTTCAAGCAAAGCGGCCTGTCGATCGCGATGGGCAACGCCACCGACGACGTCAAGCAACAGGCAACGCATGTCACGGCCTCGAACGAGGACGAGGGCTTTGCCGGCGCGATCGAGATGATTTTCCGGCATAATGCGTCAGGTTGAACGCATCGCTCTCGTCGGCGGCGGCATCGGATCGCTGGCGGCGGCGGCGTCATGATCCGGGATGGCGGTGTACCGGGCAGCCGAATCACCATTTACGAGCATCTGGGCGAGCCAGCCGGCGCTCGTCCTGCATCCCGGATCAAGCGTCGCCAGCATCAACTAGCTGCGCCCGACCGCCCCAGGGTGGCAGCCTTGAGCGCGGCAACATCTACGGCACCGGCGATGTCCTCGAGTGCCACCGGCAGCCGCTGCCGCCAGTTCGGATGCTCGTTGATGGTGCCGGGAATATTGGGCTGCTCGGTCACGCCAAGCAGATCCTCCAGCGAGATCGCGAGCAGGCGGGACCTGGTCTTCGACATGAAGGCCGCGACCGCATAGAGATCCTCCCGATCGATGGCGTGATGCCGCAGCATCTCGCTCAGCATGTTCAGCGCATGCCAGCGCGCATCGTCGCTTTCGCCGGGATCGATCCCCAGCGAGCGTTTCAGCTTGAGGTCGCTGAAACTGCGCCAGCCGGCATAGGTCGAGAGGTCGTGGGTATTGAAGGTGACGAGCGCATTGGCCGTATAATGGTCGACATCGCGAAAGCGGCCGTCGTCGTCCCGCTCGAACATCATCACCTGATAGGACCAGATACCCCAATCGGCGATCTCGGCGCGAAAGCCTTCCGGCACCGTGCCGAGATCCTCGCCGATCACCACGCAGCGATGCGCCACGCTTTCCAGCGCGGTCGCCGCCAGCAGCGCCTCGAAAGGCATTTTCACATAGACGCCGTTGTCGGGGGCAAAACCGTGCGGCACCAGATAGAGCCGCTTCAAGCCCAGCACATGATCGAGCCGGATCGCGCCGGCGTAGCGCATCGAGGCCGCAAGCATTTCCCGATAGGGTTGGAACGAGCGGATCTCCAGACCGGCGGCGTTGAAGCCGGCGAGGCCCCAGCTCTGGCCCGCGGTATTCAACGGGTCCGGCGGCGCGCCGACACCGAGATGCCGGGAAATCGCCACCTGCTCGTTCCAGGCATCGAAGCCATCGGACTGCACGCCGACCGCGACATCAAGGTAGAGGCCGACCTTCATGCCGAGCCGGCCGGCGTGATCCCGGCACGCCCGCAGCTGCCGGTCGGCGATCCATTGCACGAATTCGACGAACTCGATGTCGGCGCGATCTTCCCCCTGGCGCAGTTCGGCGCATCTTGACTCATCGGGATGCCGCCAGGGCTCCGGCCATTCCCACCAGGGCTTGTTGAATTTGTGCCGCAGCACCTCGAAACAGGCAAATCGCGGCAACAGGGGCGCGCGTTCGTTGCGAAATGCTTCGAAGTCCTGCCAGCGGTCGATCGCCGGATCGGCCATGAACTTGTCGAACGCCATGCGCAGCGCGCGCCATTTCAGTCCGGCAGCGGTGACATAATCGACGACTCCGCTGGATCGCAGCTGGGCAAGGCTGCCCGGGGCAACAGCACCGGCCTGAAATTCAGGAAGCTGTTCGACATCGATATAGAGCGCGTTGAGGAACAGTCGGCTGTTCGGGGAATAGGGGCTGCAATCGGCCGGCCGGTCGTCGAACAACACGTGCAGTGGATTGAGCCCGACGCCGTCAGCCCCAAAGCGGTGCGCGAGTTCGATCAATCCTTCGAGATCGGTAAAATCGCCGATCCCCCAATTGCGCGCCGAACGGACGCTGTAGAGCTGCACCGCCAGCAGCCAGCCACGGTCGAAATCGCCGGCAAAAGCCTTCGCCGGCGCGACAATCAGCGGCACTTCTTCGCTGTAGCCCGAAGCGTCCGTCAGATGCAGCCGGTACGTCCCGACTGGCAAATCCGTCGGCCATGCGATGGTCCGATCTTCGGCCACGGCCTGCCCAAGAACCCCATCGCGCGCAACAATCTCCCAGCGTACCGGCAACTTGACGGCGATGCTCAGTTCGCTTCGCGCCGGCCGCCGGGACCGGACTACCACCGCCTCGCCGACAAACCGGTGCGGAATTCGAGCCGGCAAGGCATCGAGGATGATTTTCAGCGCGGCGGCGTCCGTGACGCGCCGTCGGCCCTGACCGTCGATGAAATCGATCTGAATTTCCAGCTCTTTGGCTTTTTTGATGAGGTCCATTCGGCACGCGGTTTGCAGGTCACGGTGGGATAGTGACGGTGGGTAGCGACGATGGTGGTAGCGTCGCTAAATTTTGTTGATCCAGGAGGAGTATAGCCGGGCCTACCGGAAGTGCATCTCCGGCGCCCACCGGGAACCAATGCACAACGAACGGCTTTCTATATATACTGGGAACGTCTCCTTTTCCTCCATCGAAGCGGGACGATGTTCCCGTGTCAATGGCATCACCGTGAACAAAACAACGCAATCGGTCGACAACGCCGCCTCCGGCGCGGCCTTCCATATTGAAGATATTTATCCGCTGGTGGACGGCGGCCGATTCGCCGTGAAGCGCATCGCCGGCGAGCGGATCGAGGTCTGGGCGGACATCTATCGCGATGGCCATGGGAACACCGCCGCGTCGCTAAATTGGCGTCGCGAGCGCGACCGGGAATGGCACCGCACGCCGATGACCCACCATAGCAACGATCGGTGGAGCGGATCGTTCCTTGCGGAGCAACCCGGCCGCTATGTCTATGCGATCGAGGCCTGGACCGACGCATTTGCCACCTGGCGGCAGGAATTCGAACGCAAGCAGAAAAACAACACGGCCCTGCCGGTGGACGCGATCGAGGGCGCGGGCATGCTCACCAAGTCGCAGGCCGACGAGGAATGGGCAGCCACCGTGATCGTGCGGCAATGCGAGTACTTTCTCCAGACCGGCGAAGCCGCGCCGCTCTTGAGCGAGGAGTTGAAGGATGCCATGGCCGTGAGCCAGTTGCGGCCCGATTTGACCCGATCGCCGCTGTTTCCGCTGGCCGTGGACCGGCCGCGAGCGCGCAACGGGGCATGGTACGAAATGGTGCCGCGCAGCCAGGGGCAAACGCCGAACCAGCACGGCACCTTCCAGGATTGCGTCGCGCGCTTGCCCGACATCGCCGCAATGGGCTTCGACGTGATCTCTCTCACGCCCATCCACCCGATTGGACGCAGCAACACCCCTGCAAGGGATCCTGCCAAGGACCCTGCCAAGGACGCTGCAAAGCACGTTCCCGGAAACCCCTACGCCATCGGCTCAGGTCTGGGTGGCCACGATGCGGTGCATCCTGAATTGGGCACGCTGGAGGATTTCCGCAGTTTCGCTGCCGCCTGCCGGCAGTTCGACATCGAAGTCGCGCTCGACTTCGCCGTTCAATGTTCGCCCGATCATCCCTGGCTCAAGCAGCACCCGCAGTGGTTCAAGCACCGGCCCGACGGCTCGATGAACCAAGCGGAAAATCCGCCCGGCAGATCGGTGGCGGCCGTGACCCCGGATTTTTCTTGCGAGGATGCCGGCTCGCTGTGGAACGCGTTGCGCGACGTCGTGCTGTTCTGGATCGAGCAGGGCGTCAGCATTTTCAGGGTCGACAGCCCGCACAGCAAGCCGTTGCGATTCTGGGAGTGGCTGATCCATGACATCCAGCTTCGTCATCCCGATATCATCTTTGTCGCAGCAGCCTTTGCCCGACCGAAAGTGATGAAGGGCCTTGCCAAGCTCGGCTTCACGCAATGCTATACCTACTTTACCTGGCGGACCCAGAAATGGGAATTGGAGCAGTACCTGAACGAGCTCACGGCTTATCCGGAGCGCGAGTTCCATCGTCCCAATTTCTTCGTCAATACTTCCGAGATCCTGCCCTACCATCTGCAAAGCGGCGAGGCCTGGACTTTCAAATCACGCGTCGCGCTGGCGGCCACGCTGTCGAGCAGCTATGGTATCCACAACGGCTTCGAGCTCAGGGAATACGAGCCGGTCCCCGGCAGGGAGGAGTATCTTCATGCCGAAGCTGACGGGATCAAGGTGCGGAACTGGGACCATCCCGGCAACATCAAGGCCTACATCCATGATCTCAACCGCGCGCGCCGGGAAAACACTGCGCTGCAGCAGACCAATAATCTGCGCTTCATTTCCCTCGATGACGGCAACGTCATCAGCTTCTTCAAGGAATCGGACAATCGGACCAACAGTGTGGTGGTCACGATCGCGCTGTCGCGCGATGTGCACGAATTCTGGCTCCCGCTGGTCGACGTCCAGGTCGGCATGCCAGGCGATCGCCGCGACGTCGCCTCGGTCGAAAACCTGCTGACGGGCGAACGGATCCCCGTGCAATGGGGCGGCATTCGCCTGCGGATCGATCCGGCCAATGATCCGGCTTTGCTCTTTCGCTGTCTAGCGTGAACGCCGCCATGAACCTGATGCCATCCATCGATGCCAAGGAATTGCCGGTCGCCTCGCTCGACGGCGACGATCTTTGGTACAAGGACGCCATCATCTATCAGCTCCACGTCAAGGCCTTCGCCGACAGCAACAATGACGGCATCGGCGACTTCGCGGGGCTGACCGAAAAGCTCGATTACCTGGCCGATCTCGGCGTCACCGCGCTGTGGCTGTTGCCATTCTATCCCTCGCCGGGGCGCGATGACGGCTATGACATCGCCGACTACGGCAGCATCAATCCCGATTTCGGGACCATGAAGGATTTCAAGCGCTTCATCGTCGAAGCCAAGCGGCGCGGGCTTCGGGTCATCACCGAGCTTGTGATCAATCACACCTCCGATCAGCACCACTGGTTCAAGCGCGCCCGCCGCAGCGATCCCAAATCCAGCGCACGCAACTGGTATGTCTGGAGCGACACCGACCAGAAATATCCGGGAACACGGATCATCTTCACCGATACCGAGAAGTCGAACTGGACCTGGGACTCTGAGGCCGGCCAATTCTACTGGCACCGCTTCTTTTCGCACCAGCCCGACCTCAATTTCGACAATCCGCGCGTGGTCAGGGCGCTGGTTCAGGTCATGAAGCGCTGGCTCGACACCGGGGTCGACGGTTTCCGGCTCGATGCGATACCCTACCTGTGCGAGCGCGACGGCACCAACAATGAGAACCTGCCGGAAACCCACGCCATCATCAGGAAGCTGCGCGCCGAACTCGACGCCTATGCCAAGGGCAAGGTGCTGCTGGCGGAAGCCAATCAATGGCCCGAAGACGTTCAGGAATATTTCGGCAAGGGCGATGAATGCCACATGGCCTATCATTTCCCGCTGATGCCGCAAATCTACATGGCGATCGCGCAGGAGGATCGCTTTCCGATTACCGATATCCTGCGCCAGACGCCGGATATTCCAGCCAACTGCCAATGGGCGCTGTTTCTGCGCAACCATGACGAACTGACACTGGAAATGGTCACCGACGTCGAGCGCGACTATCTGTGGTCGACCTACGCCAACGATCCACGGGCGCGCATCAATGTCGGCATCCGCCGCCGGCTGGCGCCGCTGATGGACAACGACCGGCGCAAGATCGAATTGATGAACTCGCTCTTGCTGTCGTTTCCGGGTACGCCGATCATCTATTACGGCGACGAGATCGGCATGGGCGACAATATCTATCTCGGCGACCGCAACGGCGTGCGCACGCCGATGCAATGGTCGCCGGACCGCAACGGCGGGTTCTCCCGTGCCGACCCGGCGCGGCTCTACGCGCCGACCATCATGGATCCGGTCTACGGCTATGAGGCGGTCAATGTCGAGGCGCAGTCGCGCAGCCTGTCGTCACTGCTGAGCGCCACCAAACGCCTGGTGTCGGTGCGCAAGTCGACGCTGGCGTTCGGCCGCGGCAGCATGACCTTCATCCGCCCGACCAACCGCGCGGTGCTGGCCTATGTCAGGCAGTACCGCGATGAGGTCATCCTTTGCATCGCCAACCTCTCGCGTTCGGCGCAGGCGACCGAGCTCGATCTGTCACCGTGGAAAGAGCGGGTGCCCCTGGAAATGCTCGGCCGTACCCGCTTTCCCGCGATCGGCGAACTGCCCTACATGATCACACTGGCGCCCTATGGCTTCTATTGGTTTCAGCTTCGGGAGCGCGACAAATCGGAGCGCGCCGCGCCGTCCGTGGTTCCCGAATTCGAGACCCTGGTGGTGCCGGTGGGCGCGACCTGGGTATCGCTCGCCCGTACCCGCGGCGTGTTCGAACGCGACGTCCTGCCGGAATATCTGGCACGAGCCCGCTGGTATCCGGAGCGTTCGGCAGAGGCAATTCATCCGAAGCTGATCTCAGCTGTTCCGTTCTGCGACATCGGCGATAACCGTCCCTGGCTCGCGTTCTTCAAGGCGACGCAGCGCGGTGTTACCAGGCGCTACGTGCTGCCGATGCAGATCGAATGGGTGCGCTTCGATCGTGAGCATTATAATCCCCGTGCCTTCGCCGCCGTGCGCCAGGGCGCGCGGGAAGGCACGCTGCTCGACGTGGCGACCGACCAGATCTTCATCGCCCTGATGCTGCGTAACCTCCGCCAGAGCCTGACGGTCGAAGAAAACGGCCTGCGCCTTGAATTCAGGCCGACCACGAGGTTCTCGGACCGGACGGTCGAGCAGCCCGAGCATGTCCATGCCATCGAAACCGAACTCCCCAATAGCACGGCGCTGGTCGATCACGAGTACGTGGTCAAGGTGTATCGCCAACTCGAAGCCGGCATCAATCCCGAGATCGAGATCGGCCGGTTCCTGACCGAAGTCGCTGGCTTTGCCAACGCGCCCGCGCTGCTCGGCAGCGTCGAACTGATCGAAGGCGAGCATTGCAGCGCCATCGCAGCGGTTCACGCCCTGATCGAAAACCAGGGCGATGCATGGACCTTGACGTCGGCCTATCTTGATCGCTTTGTCGACGAGCAGCGGCTCTTGACCGGGAGCGAACGTCCTGGCGAAAGCGAGGAGCAGGTGCCTTATCTGCGCTACCTGTCGCAAACCGGACGACGCATCGCGGAGTTGCACGCCGCGCTCGCCGGCAGCGACGAAGAGCCCGCTTTTGCCCCGGAACCAACCCAGCCCGAGGACGTGGCGCACTGGATCGAGGATGTGGTTGCGCGTGCCGAGCGCGTCTTCGAAGCCTTGAAGCAACGGCGCGAAACCATCAGGGAGGCCGACCGTCTGCTGGTCGATCAGGCGTTGGCGCAGCACGCCAACCTGCGCGAGCGGCTCAACGAACTGCTCCCGCCGGATCTCGATAGCCTGAACATCCGCATCCATGGCGACCTCGATCTCGGCCGCATCCTGATCGTCAAGGACGACATATTCATCATCGGTTTCGGAGGGGAGCCGCGCCGGCCGCTTGACGAGCGCCGCCGCAAGGCCCCCGCGGCGCGCGACGTGGCCGGGCTGCTCCGCTCCATCGACTATTCGGCCGCGGCCGCGTTGGAACGCGCGCTGAGGGGCGCGCCCGACGAGCACGGAAAACTTGCCGCGGTTCTCAGGGAATGGCGTGATCGTTCGGTGGCGGCGTTTCTCGGCGCCTATCGCAGCATCATCAGCAATCGGCGGCTGTGGCCGGCCGATCCGCGGGCCGGCGAGCGGGCGCTGAATTTTTTCTTGCTTGAGAAGGCGTTCTGCGAGATCGAGTATGAACTGGCTTACCGGCCGGACTGGCTGCGGGTGCCGCTGTCGGGACTGCTGCGAATATTGTCTCAGCCAAGCAACGAGGCCTCATGAGCAAACTTTCCGAGGAGGCTCTTTCCGAGGAGGGCTGGGCCATCGTCGAAGGCCGCCATTCCGATCCCTTTCATTATCTCGGACTTCACAGCGAGCACGGCGAGACCGTGGTCCGCGCGTTCCTGCCGGAAGCATCCGATGTCGAGGCGATCGACGAACATGGCCATGCCGCCGCACTGGCGCGAATTCATGACGCCGGCCTGTTCACTGGCACGCTGCCAAACGGTTCGCGGCGCTACCAGCTGCGCGCACGCTACGGCGACCGGGTTGTCGATCTCGACGATCCCTACCGGTTTCCGCCGGTTCTGACCGACTTCGATCTGTATCTTCTGGGCGAAGGCACCCATCAGCGCATTTACGACAAGCTTGGCGCGCATCCCATGACCATGGACGGCGTCGATGGCGTGGCCTTCGTGGTGCTCGCCCCCAACGCGCGGCGGGTCAGCGTGGTCGGCGATTTCAATTTCTGGGATGCGCGGCGGCATCCGATGCGGGTGCGCGGCGTCGGATACTGGGAGCTGTTCGTGCCGCACGCCGCCATCGGCGACCATTATAAATTCGACATCATCGGCCCACAGGGCCAACCCTTGCCGCTGAAGTCCGATCCGCTGGCCTTTGCCACGGAGATGCGCCCGAGCACCGCCTCCGTCGTGTTCGACGAGGCCCGGCTGCCGCATCCGCAAGCAGCCCCCGCTGATATCAACGCACGCAGCGCGCCGATCTCGATCTACGAGGTCCATCTCGGCTCCTGGCGGCGCCAGGGTCACAATGAATGGCTGACCTACCGCGATCTGGCGGAGCAGCTGCCGCGTTATGCGAGGGATCTCGGCTTTACCCATGTCGAGTTTCTCCCCGTCAGCGAGCATCCGTTCGACGGCTCCTGGGGTTATCAGCCGACCGGGCTGTATGCGCCGACCCGGCGGTTCGGCCCCCCTGAGGATTTCAGCGCCCTGGTCGATGCCTGCCACCGCGAGGGACTGGGGGTGATGCTGGACTGGGTGCCCGGGCATTTTCCCGACGACCCGCATGGGCTTGGCCTTTTCGACGGCACCGCGCTGTACGAACATGCCAATCCGCTGCAAGGCCGTCACCTCGACTGGGGAACGCTGATCTACAACTACGGCCGCACCGAAGTGGTGAATTTTCTGGTCTCCAATGCGCTGTTCTGGCTGGAGCGTTATGGGGTCGACGGGCTGCGCGTCGATGCGGTGGCCTCGATGCTGTATCTGGACTATAGCCGGCCCGCCGGCGGCTGGATTCCGAACCAATATGGCGGCCGCGAAAATCTTGAAGCCATCGCCTTTCTGCGCCGCTTCAACACCGAGGTATTCGCGCGTTTTCCGCAGGCCACCACCGCCGCGGAAAAGTCGACGGCATGGCCGCAGGTGTCACAGCCGGTCGAGTTCGGCGGACTGGGCTTTGGCTACAAATGGAACATGGGCTGGATGCATGACACGCTGAATTACATCAGCAAGGATCCGATCCATCGCCGGCATCACCACGGCGACATCCTGTTCGGCCTGCACTATGCGTTTTCGGAAAATTTCATCCTGCCGCTGTCGCACGACGAGGTCGTGCACGGCAAACGCTCGATCATCGGCCGGATGCCCGGCGACGGCTGGCAGCGCTTCGCCAATCTGCGCGCCTATTACGCCTTCATGTTCGGCCATCCCGGCAAGAAGCTGTTGTTCATGGGCTGCGAGTTCGGCCAGGAGCGCGAATGGAACCACGACCGCTCGCTGGACTGGCACCTGCTCGACCGGCCGCAGCACCTTGGCATCCAGAGCCTGATCCGCGATCTCAACCGGCTCTATCGCGCCGTGCCGGCGCTGCACCAGCTGGATTGCGATCCCACGGGTTTTGAATGGGTGGTGACCGACGATGCCGGCGGCAACGTGTTCGCCTGGATCCGCAAGGGCAACGATGCCCGCGCGCGCTGCCTTGTCGTCGTCAACTTTTCCCCCAACGTCTATTACAACTATCGCGTCCGGGTGCCGTTCGGCGGCAAGTGGCACGAGGTGCTCAATTCGGACTCCGCGCATTACGGCGGCAGCAATGTCGGCAACGTCGGCGAAGTCGTGGCGCCGGACGGTGCCGCGCCCGCCCTCGATCTGACCATCCCGCCTCTGGCCGCTATCTTTCTGGTACCGGAAAACTAACGCATGCGTCTGTCCGCCGGAACGTTCACGCGCCTCGGTGCAAGCTGGGACGGCCGGGGCACCAATTTCGCCTTGTTCTCCGCCAACGCCCACAAGGTCGAGCTTTGCCTGTTCGATGGACAGGGACGCCGTGAACTCGAACGCATCGAATTGCCCGAGCGAACCGAGGATGTCTGGCACGGCTATCTCAACGACGTATCGCCGGGCCAGCTCTATGGCTATCGCGTTCACGGGCCCTACGAGCCGGAGCATGGTCACCGCTTCAACGCCAACAAGCTGTTGCTCGATCCCTATGCCAAGCGGCTGGCCGGGCGGCTGGTATGGAGCGACGCCCATTTTGCCTATCGCGCCGGCAGCGCCCGCGAGGACCTGTCGTTCGACCGCCGCGACAACGCCCGCGGCATGCCGAAGGCCGTCGTCGTCGACGAAACCTTCAATTGGGGCCGCCGCGAAATGCGCCCCAACATTCCCTGGGAAGACACCATCATCTATGAGGCCCACGTCAAGGGCCTGACCCAGAAGCGCGACGACGTGCCGCCCGGTCTGCGCGGCACCTATGGCGGGCTGTGTTCGCCGGCCATGATCGAACACTTCAAGCGGCTCGGCGTCACCACCATCGAACTGTTGCCGATTCATGGTTTCGTCGACGACCGAACGCTGGTCGAAAAACGGCTGGTCAATTACTGGGGCTACAACACGCTGTCGTTCTTTGCGCCGGAGACGCGCTACGCGCAGGACAACCCGCTCGACAGCTTCCGCACCACGGTGGCGCGGCTGCACGACGCCGGCATCGAGGTGATGCTCGACGTCGTCTACAACCACACCGCCGAGGGCAACCATATGGGCCCGACGCTGTCGTTCCGCGGCATCGACAACGCCTCCTACTACTGGCTGAAGCCCGACAATCCGCGCTTCTATGACGATTTCACCGGCTGCGGCAGCTCCATCAACCTCACCCACCCGCGGGTTCTGCAGATGGTGATGGATTCGCTGCGCTACTGGGTCGAGGTCTGCCATGTCGACGGCTTCCGCTTCGATCTCGCCACCACGCT
Source organism: uncultured Alphaproteobacteria bacterium (assembly GCA_963736075.1). GTDB lineage: Bacteria > Pseudomonadota > Alphaproteobacteria > Rhizobiales > Xanthobacteraceae > Bradyrhizobium. The sequence continues at coordinate 34,608 of CAVTNW010000044.1, forward strand.
GGCGCGCGGGCCGAATGGCTTCGACCGCAACTCCGGCTTCCTCACCGCGGTCCGTCAGGACCCGGTGCTGTCGTCGGTGAAGCTGGTCGCCGAGCCCTGGGATCTCGGCATGGGCGGCTACCGGGTCGGCGGCTTTCCCTCGCAATGGTCGGAGTGGAACGACCGCTATCGCAGCGCGATGCGGCGCTACTGGAGCGGCGAGGGCAGCCTGATCGGCGAAGTTTCCCGCCGCATGACCGGATCCTCGGATCTCTTCAATCACGACGGCCGCAGGCCGCGCGCCAGCATCAATCACGTCACCGTGCATGACGGCTTCACCCTGATGGATCTGTTCAGCTACAACACCAAACACAACGAGGCCAATGGCGAAGACAACCGCGACGGCTCCAGCGACAACCACAGCAATAATTGCGGCCTTGAGGGCCCGACCGACGACCCGGCCATCACAGCCCTTCGCCATCGGCTGCGCAAGAACCAGCTGGCCTCGCTGCTTTTGGCGCAAGGCCTGCCGTTGATCCTGGCCGGCGATGAGGTCGGCAACTCGCAAGGCGGCAACAACAACGCCTATTGCCAGGATAACGAAACCGGCTGGATCGACTGGGGAGGTCTTGGCCGCGACGGCTATGACCTCGTCGACTTCATCGGTCATCTGACCGAGCTGCGGCGGCAATTTCCGCAAATTCGTTCGCAGAACTGGCTTGATGGACGGCGCGCGGACGGCTCCTACGGCGTCTTGTGGCTGACGCCTGCCGCCGAGGACATGACGGAAGCGGACTGGAAATTCCCGCAAGGCCGCTTTCTCGCCTACGTACTCGGCCCCTCGGAACCAGGCGGCTCGCCGATCTTTATCGTGCTGAACGCCGCACCCGAGGAGATCAAATTCACGATGCCAAAGCTTGTGGAATACAAGACCTGGCAACTTGTATTGAACACGGCGGACGCCAACTATCCGTTCGCGGACTTGCCGTCGGAAAGTCGGACCAGTGCGCCTCCCCGCTCGGTCCTTGCCTTTGCGGGCCTGGCATGAGCAAGCGGCAATTCGGGGCACGGCTGACGGCGGACGGCGTGTGCTTCCGGCTCTGGGCGCCGGCGGCGAAGCGCGTTGATCTGCTGCTGGAACAATCCTACCCGCTGCGGCGCGGTGAAGATGGCTGGTTTTCGGCCGACATCCCCGGCGCAAGGGCCGGCGCGCGCTATAAATTCCGGATCGATGACGAGATCGATGTGCCCGACCCGGCGTCGGCCTTTCAGCCCGAGGACGTCTCCGGCTCCAGCGAGGTCATCGATCACACCAGTTACCGCTGGCGTGCCTCGGACTGGCGTGGACGACCGTGGCAGGAAACCAGCCTGATCGAGAGTCACGTCGGCACCTTCACCGCCGAAGGCACCTACCGCGCCATGATCGGCAAGCTCGATCATCTGGTCAAAACCGGCATCACCGCGCTGGAACTGATGCCGATTGCTGATTTCGCCGGCTCGCGCAACTGGGGCTATGACGGGGTGTTGTGGTACGCGCCCGACAGCGTCTATGGGCGCCCCGACGACCTCAAGACCCTGATCGACGAGGCGCATCTGCGCGGACTGATGGTATTCCTCGACGTCGTCTACAACCACTTCGGCCCCGAGGGAAATTACCTCGGCCGCTATGCGCCGAGCTTCTTTACCGAAGCGCACACCCCCTGGGGCAGCGCGATCGACTACCGGGTGCCGCAGGTACGCCGCTTCGCCATCGAGAATGCGCTCTATTGGCTGGCCGAGTATCGCTTCGACGGGCTCCGGCTTGACGCCGTCCATACCATCGCCGAGCTCGGCGAAAGTTCGATGCTGCGCGATCTCAGCCTTGCCGTGGGTGAGCTCGCCGGGCAGACCGGCCGTCATATTCACCTGGTGCTTGAGAGCGACGACAACCGCGTCAGCGTGCTCGATCCCGAACGGGACCCGCCGAACGGCAACTACCGCGCGCAGTGGAATGACGATTATCATCACGCCTGGCACGTGCTGTTGACCGGCGAGACCCAGGGCTATTATGGCGATTATCAGCGCGCGCCGCTGCAACACATCGCCCGCACGCTTTCGTCCGGGTTTGCTTATCAGGGTGAGCCTTCCGCGCATCGCGGCGGACAGTCGCGCGGCGAACCGAGCGGCGGGCTTGCCCCGACCGCCTTCGTCAATTTCCTGCAGAACCACGACCAGATCGGCAACCGCGCCCTCGGCGACCGGCTCGAAAGCCATCTCACGCCCGAGGTGGTCGAAGCCGCGCTGTCGATCACGCTGCTGGCGCCGGCCATCCCGATGCTGTTCATGGGCGAAGAATGGGGCTCGACCAAACCCTTCCCGTTCTTCTGCGGTTTTCAGGGTGAGTTGGCGCAAGCCGTGCGCCAGGGGCGGCGCCGGGAATATGCCTGGGCCTACGCGCGATATGGCGACGAGGTGCCGGATCCGCTCGATCCATCGACCGTTCAGTCCGCCGTGCTCGACTGGGAATCGCGCCATGAAGCCGCCGGACAACGGCGGCTGGCGCTGGTGCAGGAACTGCTCGCCATCCGCAGGCGGGAGATCGTGCCGCGGCTCGCGGGCTCAGCCTTCGGCGGCGCGCACGGCGCGGAGGATGGCCTGCTGACGGCCGACTGGCGCCTCGGCGATGGCGCCAGGCTCAAGCTGATCGCCAATCTCTCGACCGGCACCTTGGCCTCTGCGCCTCCTTCGAGCGGCACCCGCCTCTGGGGCCGCTGGTCGGACGGACCGATGCCGCCGTGGTCGGTGGTGTTTTTTCTGGAAGCGCACTGATGCCGCCCGCAATTCCGATCGCAACCTACCGCCTGCAACTGACCGCGGAGTTTGATTTCGACGCCGCGACCGCCGTGGTCCCCTATCTGAAGGCGCTCGGCATCAGCCATCTCTATGCGTCGCCCTTCTTGAAGGCGCGCCGGGGCAGTACCCACGGCTACGACATCATCGATCACGGCAAGCTCAATCCGGAGCTCGGGGGCGAAGCCGGCTTCGCGCGACTGAGCCAGGCGCTGCGCCAGCACGACCTCGGGCTGATCCTCGATTTCGTGCCCAACCATTGCGGGGTGCATTTCGCCGACAATCCGTGGTGGCTCGACGTGCTGGAATGGGGGCCGGCCTCGCCGCACGCGGCGTCGTTCGACATCGACTGGGAGCTGTTGCCGTTTCGCGCGCGCGGCGGCGTGCTGCTGCCGATCCTCGGCTCGTCCTATGGCGAAGCGCTGGAAGAAGGCAAGATCGAGCTGCGCTACGATCGCGCTGAAGGCGGTTTTTCGGCGTGGTATTTCGAGCATCGTCTGCCGATCGCGCCCGAGCGCTACGGCGAAATGCTGCGCACCATCGTCAAGGAGGCCGGAGCCGAACACAGTGCCGCGGGAAGCCGTATCCTCGATCTGGCGTCGCGCCATCGCGGATTGCGTCATCCCAATCGAAAGGAAGCGCCCGCTTTCAAGGCGGAACTGAAGGGCATCGAGGGCAGTGCCGAACTGATCGCGCGCGGGCTTGACGCCTACCGCGCCGGTCCGGACCGGCTCGCGCAGACCCAGACGCTTCATTCCCTGCTGGAACGCCAGCATTACCGGCTCGGGCATTGGCGGCTCGCCTCCAGCGACATCAACTATCGGCGCTTTTTCGACGTCAATACGCTGGCCGGATTGCGGGTCGAGGATGCCGGCACCTTCGAGGCCATCCATCGCCTGGTCAAAGCACTGATCGCCGATGGAAGGCTGCAGGGCCTGCGGCTCGATCACATCGATGGCTTGCGCGATCCCGCGCAATATTTTCAGCGCCTGCGCCGGCTGATCCGCGACGCCAGGGGCAGGACCACCGGGCCGTTTTACATGGTCGTCGAAAAGATCCTCGGCGAAGGTGAAAAGCTGCCGGCCTTTGCCGGCATTCATGGCACCACGGGCTATGAGTGGCTGAATGCCATCAGCCAGGTCCTGATCGACGGCAATGGCCTCGATGCCCTCGATGAGGTATGGCGGCAGATCAGCAATCAGCCGCCGCAGCTTGAGCCGGTGCTGAAGGCGGCCAAGCGCAGGGTGCTGGAGACCATGCTGACCTCCGAGTTCACGGTGCTGAGGCGGCTGTTGGCACGGATCGCGGCCGGGCATTATTCCACCCGCGACTATTCGGCCGACAGCCTGCGGCAGGCGCTCGAACTCTACATCCTGCATTTTCCGGTCTATCGCACCTATCTGACCGCGACGCGGCCGGCCGAAAGCGACCGCGCGCTGATCTCAAGCACCATCGAAGCGGCCCGCGCGGAATGGTTCGCCGCCGACGACGGCATCTTCGATTTCCTGCGCGACACCCTGACCATGGACCTGATCAAACCGGGCCGGGCCACGCACAGTATTCCCCGGGTCCGGCGTTTTGCGTTGAAAGTGCAGCAGTTGACCGGTCCGGTGATGGCCAAGTCGCTGGAGGACACCACCTTCTATCGCTACCACCGCCTGCTGGCGCTCAACGAGGTCGGCGGCGATCCCGCATCTTCAGCGCTTTCCATCGATGCCTTTCACCAGGCCATGATGCGTCGGGCCCGGGAATGGCCGCACGGCATGACGGCGACCGCGACCCACGACACCAAACGCGGCGAGGATGCGCGGGCGCGGCTGATGGCGCTGACCGAGCTGCCGGGCGAATGGGGCAACGCCGTGGCGCGCTGGAAAATCCTGAACGCGCCGCATCTCGTGCTCGACGCAGGCGCGCGGGCGCCGTCGGCGACCTTTGAATACATGCTCTATCAGTCGCTGCTCGGAGCGTGGCCAACCGACGGCATCGACGAGAGCTTCGTGGAGCGGATCCAGGCCTATGCCCTGAAAGCCGCGCGCGAGGGCAAGCAGGAAACCAGCTGGCTCAATCCCAACCAGGCCTATGAAGCCGGATTGAACACCTTCATCGCTCGGATTCTCGACCGCGCCCTGTCGGCCGAGTTTCTGGATGCGCTGCAAATGCTGGCCCAGCGTGTCGCGATGTTGGGGGCGTTGAATTCGCTCAGCCAGCTCACCTTGAAAGCCACGATGCCGGGCGTGCCCGATTTCTATCAGGGAACGGAGCTCTGGGATCTGGCGCTGGTCGATCCGGATAACCGGCGGCCGGTGGATTTCGCCGAACGCGCCGCCGTGCTCAAGTCGGCCGAGAGGCCGGATTGGGCAAGCCTCGTGCAAAGCTGGCCCGATGGCCATCTGAAACTGGCCTGGACCCGGCATCTTCTCAAACTGCGCGGCGAACAGGCCGATGTGTTCACGCGCGGCGACTACACGCCGCTGCAAGTGACCGGTCCGCATCGCGATCACGTCATCGCCTTTGCACGGCGCCATGGCCGCAGCGCGACCATCGTTGCCGTGGCCAAGTCGTTTGCCGCATTCTCCGAGGGCGGCCGGACCTGGCCGGGGCCGGAGAATTTTGACGGGACGCTGCATCTGAACGGCTATCGCATGGAAGGCAGAGGTGAGGTGGCTGCGACTGAGCTGCCGCTCTCCGTTCTGTTCAGCCAGCTGCCGGCCGCGGTGCTGACCGCGCGATATGAGGGCGCCACCAAGCCCGCCCGACATCTTGAGCAGGCCTGATCGGGTTAATTTCGTAGGGTGGGCAAAGCCGGCGGACCGCGCCAACGCGCGGTTCGATGGCGTGCCCACCACCTTGCCGCATCTAAGATGGTGGGCACGGCGCGAAGGCGCGCCTTTGCCCACCCTACGCCATTGACGCCATCCCGCAATTCAGCTGCGCTTGGTCAACAGCAGCTTGCCGCGCTGTTGGATCTTGGCCTGGACGGCCTCGGCAAATCGTTGCAGCAGCCATGGCAGCGTCACTTCCAGCCGGACGTGATCGTCTTCGATGTCGATATGACCGGACGCGGCCTGCCCCAGCGCGCGAACGCGAAAGAACATGCGGTTCTCCTCCCATCGCTCCTCGTCGACGTGCAGCACCGAGATGCCGATGGCGGCGCGGGTCAAACCAGCCTTGAGGCGTCGCGTCGCCTCCTCGCGGCCCAGATGATGCGGGATGGAGACGACCAGAGGTGCGGACATGTTTCTTGATCTCAGCGAAATCGATACACTGATGTAATGGCGCCGCTTCCCAGAAAAAAGGAGCCGGAATATCGGCCGATCACCATGGAACTTTCCCGAGCGCGGCGGGTTCTTCACCCCGCAGCAGGGGCAGCGATGGCTGACTGCCGGGCTGGAGGGAACGCACCATGTCGATCGGAACCATTATCCTCATCATTCTCGTGATCGCCCTGCTCGGCGGCTTCTCGGGAATAGGCGGCGGTCCATTCTACGGCACCGGCTATTATGGCGGCGGCGGCCTCGGCCTCATCATCGTGATCCTGCTGATCCTGCTATTGATGGGCAGGCTCTGATCGCGGCCGGGATCATCGCGGGGGAGATAGCAGAGGGATCGTCGACGAGCTGTAGAGCTCAATGTGGTCCCTTGTACAACACTGTACTTGCGATACTGCATCTTCCCTGCGCCAGTTAGCGCGATCGAATTCACCGTACGACAAGCAAATCCACCCGCGCGGGGCAACCCCGCGGACATTGATGCGTGTCAATAGTCCGAGGCCACAGCCCTATATTGGTGTGTCCCGAGGCGCTTCATATGGCGCTGATCATGGGCCGGCCATGAAGCCTGCTGCGGCGACGGGAACAGTCCTATCGGTTCGAGGCGCCGTCGTTGATGTCGGCTTCGAGCGCGATTTGCTGCCGCCGATCAACAGCGCCATGATCATCGAATGGGACCGGCCGGAACGGCTGGTGCTCGAAGTGCATAGCCATGTCGATCCCACGACCGTCCGCGGCATTGCGCTGCAGTCGACCGCGGGCCTCGCCCGCAACACCAAGGTACGCGCCACCGGTGCCCCGATTTCGGTCCCGGTTGGGGATGCCGTGCTAGGCCGCCTGCTCGACGTCGTCGGGACAGTTCGCGACCATGGGCCTGCGCTCGCCTCCGATATCCCCCATCGCAGTATCCACCATGCGCCCCCGCCGCTCGACGAAACGACCTTGACCAGCGCGGTGTTCGAGACCGGCATCAAGGTCATCGACCTGCTCGCGCCGCTCGCCCAGGGCGGCAAGGCCGCCATGTTCGGCGGCGCCGGCGTCGGCAAGACCGTGCTGGTGATGGAATTGATCCACGCCATGGTCGAGAAATACCAGGGCATCTCGGTCTTTGCCGGCGTCGGCGAGCGTTCCCGCGAGGGCCACGAACTCTTGACCGACATGAAGCAGTCCGGAGTTCTCGCCCGCACCGTCCTGGTCTACGGGCAGATGAACGAACCGCCGGGGGCCCGCTGGCGGGTTCCGCTGACGGCGATGACCATCGCGGAATATTTCCGCGACCAGAAGCATCAGAACGTGCTGCTGCTGATGGACAATGTCTTCCGCTTCGTCCAGGCCGGCAGCGAGCTGTCGAGCCTGCTCGGCCGGCTGCCCTCGCGGGTCGGCTATCAGCCGACGCTGGCGACCGAGGTGGCCTCGCTGCAGGAGCGGATCGCCTCGGTCGCAGGTGCAGCCGTCACCGCGATCCAGGCGGTCTATGTTCCGGCCGACGACTTCACCGATCCTGCCGTCACCGCCATATCGAGCCATACCGACAGCATCATCATGTTGTCGCGCCGGCTGGCGGCGCAAGCCTTCTACCCGGCGATCGATCCGCTCGCCTCGTCATCGGTGCTGCTCGATCCCCTGGTCGTCGGCGAAGACGCACTATCATATCGCCGAGCGCGCGCGCGAGGCGCTGGCCCGTTTCAAGGACCTGCAAGACATCATCGCGCTGCTCGGGGTGGAAGAACTCGCCGCCGGCGACCGGCTGATCGTCAAGCGGGCGCGGCGGCTGCAGCGGTTCCTCAGCCAGCCGTTCGCGGTCACGCAGGCCTTTACCGGCATGCCCGGACGCAGTGTCTCCCGCACCGACACCCTGGCCGGCTGCGAGGCCATTCTGGATGGCAAGACCGACGATTGGGCCGAGAGTTCGCTTTATATGGTCGGCACCCTGGAAGAGGCGCGCCAGAAGGAGCAGGCGGCTGCCACAAAGGAAGGGCTGCCATGAGGCTGCGCATCGTCACCCCGCTCGCGATCGTGATCGATGAAGAGGGCGTCGCCGCCGCCCGCGCCGAAGACACCACAGGGTGTTTCGGGATCTGGCCTCAGCATGCCGATTTCCTCACCAGCCTCACCATCTCGGTGGTGAGCTGGGATAACAGCACCGGCATCCGAAATTATTGCGCCGTGCGCCGCGGTGTTCTCACCGTCGACGGCGGGCGCAACATTACTGTGGCGACCCGCGAGGCGGTGGCCGGCAAAGATCTGGCGACCCTGGATCAATCGGTTCTGGCGCGCTTCCGCGCCGATATCGAGACCGAGCGGAGCGAACACGTCGAGAGCACTCGCTTGCAGCTCGATGCCATCCGCCAGATCATGCGCCATCTTCGCCCCGACCAGAGCGGCCGGCTGGGGATGTTCTCATGAGCGCCCCCGACCAAGCCCCGCACCCGCCTCCCGAGACCGGGCCTGACGAGCGCGATGCCCTGGTCAAGCAGGTTCGGCTGCGCGGCGAGCGTCATGACCGATGGCTGCGCGAGGGCGGTCCTTCGATTGCCGGCAGGCTGGCCCAGATCGGCGTGCTCGGCTGGATCATCGTCGTGCCGATGCTGATGGGTGTGTTCGCCGGCCATTGGCTCGATCGCAAGCTCAACTCCGGACTGTTCTGGACCGCCCCGCTGCTGATGCTGGGACTGGCGCTCGGATGCTGGTCCGGCTGGAAATGGATGAAAAGCGCATGACCATGGCCTGGTTCAGCGGCATGCCGGCCTGGGTCGCCATTGCAGCGGTCGCGGCCCATCTCGGCGCCGGCTTCGCGCTCGGTATGCTGTATTTCCGCAGCCTGTGGTGGAGCGTCAACCGGCTGGCTGGCCGCGGCAACCTGGCTCGCCTCATCCTCCCGATGATCGGCCGCTTCCTCGCCATCGGCGCCGTGCTGACGCTGGCCGCCCTGGAAGGGGCCTGGCCGCTGCTGGCGATGGCAACGGGCGTGCTGGCCGCCCGCGTCGTCATCCTGCGCCGGGTCCGGGAGGCCGCGCCATGACCTCGCCGCTCGATAGCGTCGCGCTGTTTCATCTCGGTCCGGTGCCGATCACATCCGGCGTGGTGACGACCTGGATCATCATCGTGGTGCTCGCCATCGGCAGCCGGCTCGCCACCCGCCGGCTCGCACTGGTGCCCTCGACGACCCAGGCGGCCTTTGAACTGCTGGTCGATGCGGTGGACAGCCAGATCCGCGACACCATGCAGCTCGGACCCGCCCGCTATCGCGCCTTCATCGGCACCCTGTTCGTCTTCATCTTTATTTCAAACTGGTCCTCCCTGGTTCCGGGCGTCGAACCGCCGACGGCGCATCTGGAGACCGATGCCGCACTGGCGCTGCTGGTGTTTGTGGCGGTGATCTGGTTCGGCATTCGCGCCGGCGGCATCCGCGGTTATCTCTCGACCTTCGCCACGCCGAACCCGATCATGATCCCGCTGAATTTCATCGAGAGCCTGACGCGGACATTCTCGCTGCTGGTGCGGCTGTTCGGCAACGTGATGAGCGGGGTCTTTGTCGTCGGCATCGTGCTCTCGCTCGCGGGCCTGCTGGTGCCGATCCCCCTGATGGCGCTGGATCTGCTCACCGGCGCGGTACAGGCCTACATCTTCTCGGTGCTGGCCATGGTGTTCATCGCCGGAGCGGTGAACGAGGGATCGCCCCACGCCAACACCACAAGCCAAGGGACGCCGCCATGAACTGGTTAGCATTCGTCAGCATCATTTCGGCCGCGCTAGCGGTTTCATTCGGGGCGATCGGCCCGGCGCTCGGAGAGGGACGCGCGGTGGCTGCCGCGATGGATGCCATCGCCCGCCAGCCCGAAGCCGCCAACACCATCTCGCGCACGCTGTTCGTCGGGCTGGCGATGATCGAGACCATGGCCATCTACTGTCTGGTGATCGCGCTGTTGCTGCTGTTCGCCAATCCGCTGCTGAAATGACGCCATGACCATCGACTGGTGGACGCTTGCGATCCAGGTCGTCAACGTCGTCGTCCTGATCTGGCTGCTGAAGCGGTTCTTCTGGCGTCCGCTCTCGGCCATGATCGAGCAACGCCGCGCCGCGGCGCAACAGATGCTGGCCGACGCCGAGGGCAAGCGCAGCCAGGCCGCGGCAGCGCTGGCGGACATCGAGCGGACCCGCGCCGGCTTTGCAAGCGAGCGCGAGGCCATCTTGACCGCCGCGCGCGACGCCGCGGAACAGACGCGTCGCGCGATGCTCGCGGCCGCCACCCAGGAGGCCGCGGCCCTGCAGGCCGCGGCAAGGGCGGCCATCGACAAGCAGCACGACGCCGCCGAACAGGCCTGGACCGAACGGGCCAACCTGCTCGCGGTCGCCATCGCCCAGCGCCTGCTCGCCCGCCTTGAAGGCCCGGCGGTCAACGCTGCCTTTCTCGACTGGCTGCTTCAGGAAGCTCAGGCGGCTGCCGGAAAATGTGCGCCATGCCGTCGCGGCCGACGGCGTCAGTGCTCGAAGCCGTCAGCGCGGCCCCGATCGGTCCGAGCGATCAGGAGCGTTACCGGCAATTGATCGGCGAAGCCTTTGGAGGCCGTCCGCAGATCACCTTCCAGGTCGACGCCGCGCTGATCGCCGGCCTTGAACTGCGCGGCCCGCATTTGGTCGTTGCCAACAGCTGGCGCGCCGATCTCAACCGCATTCTGTCGGACCTTGCCCATGGCAAACGCCCCTGATGTTTCAGCCGATCTCTGGCTCGATCGCGCCCGCGCCAAGCTTGGCGCGCTCCCGCTCGGCCCCCAGACCGAGCAGATCGGCCGGGTGGAAGAAGTCGCCGACGGCATCGCGCTGGTATCCGGACTGCCCACCATCCGGCTCGATGAGCTCTTGCGTTTCAGCAAGGGACAGTTCGGCTTCGCCCAGGTGCTCGATCGCCAACGGGTCGGCTGCGTCTTGTTCGACGATGTCGATGCGATCGAAGCCGGCGACACCGTCACCGGCACCGGCGACGTCGTCCGCGTGCCGGTGGGCGCGGCACTGCTCGGCCGTATCGTCGATCCGCTTGGCCGTCCGCTCGACGGCAAGGGTCCGGTGGTGACCGATGAGATCGAGCCGATCGAGCGCCCGGCCCCCGCGATCATCGATCGCGCGCTGGTCACCGAGCCGGTTCAGACCGGCCTGGTGGTGGTCGATGCCCTGTTCGCCCTTGGGCGCGGCCAGCGCGAACTCGTTATCGGCGACCGCGCCATCGGCAAGACCACCATCGCGGTCGACACCATCATCAATCAGAAGACCAGCGACATGATCTGCGTCTATGTCGCGGTCGGCCAGAAGAGCTCGAACGTGCGTCGCGCCATCGAGGCCATCACCACGCTGGGCGCGCCCGAGCGCTGCATCATCGTGGTGGCGGAGGCCTCGAGCTCGCCGGGGTTGCAGTGGATCGCGCCCTTCGCCGGCTTCACCATGGCGGAATATTTTCGCGATCGCGGCCAGCATGCGCTGATCGTGATCGACGACCTGACCAAGCACGCCGCGAGCCACCGCGAAATTGCGCTGCTGACGCGACAGTCGCCGGGCCGCGAAGCCTATCCCGGAGACATCTTCTATGTTCATGCACGGCTTCTGGAACGGGCCGCCAAGCTGTCAAAGGACAAAGGTGGCGGCTCGCTGACGGCGTTACCGATCGCCGAGACCGACGCCGGAAACCTCAGCGCCTACATTCCGACCAACCTGATTTCGATCACCGATGGCCAGATCGTGCTCGATGCCAAGCTGTTCCATGAGGGCCAGAAGCCGGCCGTCGACGTCGGCACCAGCGTCAGCCGGGTGGGCGGCAAGACCCAGGCGCCGGCGCTTCGCGACGCGGCGCAGGTGCTGCGGCTCGATTATGCCCAGTTCCTCGAACTGGAGACTTTCACCCGCTTCGGCGGAATGCCGGACACCAGGGTGCGCCATCAACTGACCCGTGGCGCGCGAATACGGGCCATTCTGAACCAGCCGCAGCACACCCCGCTCCGGCTCGCCGACGAAGTCGCTATTTTGCTGGCCGTGCAAACCGGTATCTTGGATGGACTGCCGCTATCGGCCATGGCGATGTTCCGCAGCGAGCTTGGGCACATGCTGGACCGCGACGTCCCGGAGGTCGTTGGCCGGATCCAGCAGACCGGCGTCCTCGACGAGGCTGGAAAGGCGGCCATCCGCAACGCCTTGCAAAACCATCTCGGCGCGTTGCAACCGGTTTCCGCTTCGCCTGAAGTCGCGGCGCGGCCATGACCGAGCGCCTCTCCGACATCAACGCCCGCATCGATGGCATCCGCCAGCTCGGCGCCGTCGTCAATGCCATGCGCGGCATCGCCGCCGCGCGCGCCCAGCAGGCCCGCGGCGAGCTTGTGGCCGTCGACAGCTATGCCGGCACGATCGCCATCGCCATCGGACGAACCCTGCCGCTGATCCCCACGGGCCACGAACCCGCCGCGGCGCCGCGATCGGCGCGGCCGGCCCTGGTGCTGTTCGCTGCCGAGCAGGGGTTTGCTGGAGCCTTCAGCGAGCGCGTGCTCGACGCGGTCGACACCGAAAGCGCCACCTCGGAAGTCTTCCTGATCGGGACGCGCGGCCATGCCATCGCCGCCGAGCGCGGCGTAAGGGTGGCGTGGCACACCGCCATGCCGTCGCATTCCAGCGGCGTTCCCAAGCTGGCCGAGCGGATTTCCGAAGCGCTCTATGCCCGCTTTGCCAGCGGCGCGATCGACCGGCTCGAGGTCGTGTTCAGCCAATGGCAGCCCGCCCATGGCCTCGCGGTCGAGCGCCGCCGCTTGTTCCCGCTCGACCTGACCGGCTTTCCGCGTCCGAGCCATGCCGGCGCGCCGATCCTGAATCTGGCGCCCGGGCCGCTGATGATCGCGCTTGACCGCCGACTACGTGCACGCCCAGCTCTGCAAGACCGCGCTGCATGCCTTCGCGGCGGAGAACGAGGCGCGCATGGAAGCGATGACCTTGGCGCACAGCCAGATCGAGCGCCAGTTGGCCACCTTGCAGGCCGGCCAGCGCATCGTGCGGCAGCAGGAGATCACCGCGGAAATCATCGAACTCGCCGCCGGCGAGATGGCAAGCCGCACCGTGTGAGCCTAATGGCGTAGGGGCACCCCTTGTGGGTGCCCTCGTGCCGCACATCCCGCGATCGGAGTTTGCCGCGGCAGGGCGGCCACAAGGGCCGCCCCTACACGAGATCGACATGGCGTAGGGGCGCCCCTGGTGGGCGCCCTGTCTGAACCGCACCGTTCTCCGATCGCGCGCGAATGCGCGCGCCATGGAATGACGTTATGGTAGATAGCTCCGATGGCAAAGCCGAGGAAAGCCCATGGTGGCCGCCGGTCCAATGCCGGACGAAAACCGCTGCTGAGCCTTGGGGAGCGATTGGAAGTCGGCAGCATCTGCGAAAAGAAATGGGACGATCTGGCACGAGAGGCGGCCGAGTCACGGCTCGACAAGCGCGCTGAGGCCGATGGCATCAGGGAAGAGCAGGGTCGGCTGCAGAAGATCCAGGAGCAGTGGGGCCGATCGGCAGCAGGCCGCAAATCCTACGCCGCGGAGGTGCTCTCGGTGGCCGAGATCCTGGAGGAGGTGTCGGGGGAGATCGATGAAATCGTCAAAGGCCGGGGCGCCTCGCGGACGTTCTCGGTGCCGTTGCGGCGTCCGCAGCGGTCGAAAGACCGGGTTTTGCAGGAGGTGTCGGAGTTGACCACGGCCGCCACCGGCAAGCAGATTTCCAAGCGCATGGTCAAGACCTGCTGGGACGAATTCCGATCGCTGCACCGGGCCCTGAAATCCGAGCCATCTTGATTCCTGTACGAAGCTCAACGGCCTGAAGTCGTCGGGGCTGATAGATCTCCGCTTCAACGAAGGTTGATGCGTGAAGATGCGAGGCTCTGATGGAATCCAATAGCGGTCAGGCGGCCAATCCGGCGCGCCTGCAAAGGCGCGGCGCGGCCGCGAGCGGGGTGGCGTCATGAGCGCGCTCCGTCAATCGGCCGCGGCGCTGCGCGGCGAGGTGGTGGGCGCGGCCGTGCTCTGCCCGGGGCCCGGCCATTCGTCGCGCGACCGGTCGCTGAGTGTCCAGTTCGAGAGCATGGCGCCGGACGGCTTCATGGTCTTCAGCCATGCCGGCGACGATTTCCGCACCTGTCGCGATCATGTCGCGGCCCTCTTGGGCATCGGGAGGCCGCCCGGGCTTACGCCGCCGCCGCGGCGCAATGCCCGCTCGCCGGCCGATGCCACCGCGCGTGCCATCTCCTTGTGGAATAGCGCCGTGGCGCCCCGCGGGACGCCCGTGGAGCGTTATCTGGAGCGCCGCGCTCTTGCCCTGTCCGAGGACATCGCGGGCTCTGTGGCCCGTTTCCACGAAGCCTGCCCGTGGCGCGCCGGCGACGGCACGATCGAGTACCGGCCGGCGATGCTGACCGCGTTCCGCTCGATCACGAGCGACCTTCTGGTCGCGGTGCAGCGGACGCTGTTGACCGAGGATGGCGGCAAGCTCGGCCGCCGCATGCTGGGCCCGGTCGCCGGTGCGGCGATCAAGATCGATGCCGACGCTGACGTCGAACAGGGGCTGCACATCGGCGAAGGCTTCGAGACGGCGCTGGCGGCCCGGGCGCTGGGCTATCGCCCGGTATGGGCGCTGGGCTCGGCCGGCGCGATCGCGCAATTTTCGGTGCTGAGGGGCATCGATGCGCTGACCATCCTGGCCGAGCGGGATGACGGCGGCGCCAACGCCCGCGCCATCAGGGCGTGCGGCAACCGCTGGGCCGCGGCCGGCCGCGACATCCTGATCGCAACGCCGAAGGTTGACGGCGACATGAACGATGCGTGGCAATCATGAGCATTCTGGCACCCACCCTGCGCGCCGCTGAGGTCACGACCCTGGAGCGGTTCATCCCGGACGATCCCGGACTCGCCCCCGACCTTGACCGCGGCCTCGAGCCGCCCCGCGGCATCGAGCACGCGCCAGCGCCGCCGGTGCATCGGCCGCGGCCGGACATCCAGCTGCCGCCGCTGACCCTCGACCAGTGGCGCGATCGCGACCTGCCGGCGCCGGATCTGATCATGGGCCACTGGCTGAGCACGACCAGCCGCGTGCTCGTCACCGCGGCGACCGGTCTTGGCAAGACCAACTTCAGCCTGGCGCTGGGCCAGCGCGCCGCCGCGGGCCGGGATTTTCTGCATTGGGGCGCGCATCGGCCGGCCCGGGTGCTGTGCGTCGACGGCGAGATGTCGCGCCGGCTGCTCAGGGAACGGGTGCTCGACGAGGAAAAGCGTCTCGGCACCACGCCTGAGACGTTTTTCGCGCTCAGCCACGAAGATATCCCGCACTTCCAGCCGCTCAACACGCCGGCCGGGCAGGCCTGGATGGATGCCTTCATCGACAAGCTGGGCGGGCTCGATCTGATCATCCTGGACAACATCATGAGCCTGACCGCCGGCGACATGAAGGATGCCGAGCCGTGGCGCCAGACCATTGCCTGGGCGCTGTCGCTGACCAGGCGGGCGATCGGCCAGATCTGGATTCACCACACCGGGCACGATGAAAGCCGCTCCTATGGCGACAAGAGCCGGGAATGGCAGATGGACACCGTTCTGCATCTCGACGCGGTGAAGCGCGAGGACACCGACATCTCCTTTGCGATGAAATTCAGGAAGGCCCGCGAGCGCACGCCGGCCACCCGGTTCGATTTCCAGGACGTCAAGATCGCGCTGGTCAACGACACCTGGAGCCACGAACTGACGCAGGCCAAGCGCCCGGACAAGATCACACCGCAGACAGCGCGCGCGCTGGACGGGCTCCACAACGCCATCGCCAGCGGTCAGACGGTCACCCTGCCCAGCGGCCGCCGCGCCGCCGGCCGCGAGGCGTGGATGGCCGAACTGGCGTTGCTCGGCATGATCGATCCCGGGAAGCCCGTGAGCGCCCGCAGCCTGTTCAACCGCTGGCGCCGGGAGCTGGCCGCGGCGCACCGGATCGGCTGCGAAGGCGAGTGGTCGTGGCCTGTTTAGGGACTGTTTCGGCACTGTTTCGGACCCTGCCGAAACAACCCCGAAACAATCAGAACGAAACAACCGAAACAACGCGAAACAGCCCATGAAACAAGGCGAAACAACACCGAAACAGTCGGGCTTCAATGACCGAAACAATCGAAACAGCCCTCTATAGGGTGGCGAAACTGTTTCGCCCACCCTCGCTGCGCTCACCCGGCCAAACAGCCAAAACCGGCCCCGCCTTCGGCTCAAGCCAGTTCCGGCTGCTTCGTCCGGATCGCGTTCGCGTCTATCGCCAATTCACGGCCTTGATCGAGCAAGCCGCCCGCACGGGCGCAGGCGATAGCTGGCAGGGGCAGATTGAAGCCGAAGCCGTGATCCGCCTGCCCGGGACCGGGCAATGGCGCACCGGATAGCCGGTGGTTTCACGAACAGTTCAACTCGCCGAACCTGTGAACTGGTCCCGGTCCACCCCAGGTAGAGTTCTCCACGCGCAGCGATTTCGACCTAGCCATCAACCTCCACTGGAGCGTTGTTTCCCGGTGGGTGCATTCACAAGGGGGTTCCACCATGAAAATCACGACCATCGTATTGGCCTCTGCTCTCGCCATCCCGAGTTCCCTCGCCTTTGCCCAAGCCGGAGAGGGCGATGCGAATTATGCCGGCAACGCTTCATCCGGAGGTTACGGCGGCCCAGGATATTACGGGGGGCTCGGATATTCGGGCGTCTACGGCGTCTATCCGCGTTGGCAGAGCTACGCATATGAGCCGGAAGCCCCCTATCCGTCGTTGGCGCCGGCACCTCGCAGGCGGCTGCCCTATCGACGGGAATATCGCTGACGGCGAGATTTCCAGGATCACTCGGCGACGCGCGGTGAGCTGACCCTGCCTTGCCCAAGCAGGGGAAGCTACGGGGGTGCCTCCTTCTTGTGGCGGGCCAGTAGCAGCGCGATGGCGCAGGAACCGAGCCGGGCCAGGGTTTTGTCGGCGCGGCTGGTCAGAATGATCGGCACGCTGGCCCCCAGCACGATGCCGGCAATCTCGGCGTCGGCCAGATATTCGAGCTGCTTGGCCAGCATGTTGCCGGCCTCGAGATCCGGCACCACGAAGATCTCGGCGCGGCCGGCCACCGGCGAAACGATCCCCTTGGTGCTGGCCGCCTCATAGGAAACCGCATTGTCGAAGGCGAGCGGTCCATCCAGGATGCCCCCGGTAATCTGGCGGCGGTCGGCCATCTTGCAGAGCGCGGCCGCATCGAGCGTCGACCGGATCTTCTCGGTGACGGTTTCCACCGCCGACAGGATCGCCACGCGGGGCTCCGGGATGCCGAGCGCGTGCACCAGGTCGATCGCATTCTGGATGATGTCGCGCTTGTCGGCGAGGCTCGGATAGACATTGATCGCCGCATCGGTGACGAACAGCGGCCGACGGTAGCTTGGTGCATCGATCGCGAACACATGGCTGATGCGCCGGTCCGTGCGCAGGCCGAGCTCCCGATCGACCACGGCCCGCATCAGTTCATCGGTATGCAGCGCGCCCTTCATCAGCGCTTCGACGTTGCCGGCGCGGACCATGGCGACGGCTTTCGCCGCCGCGGCGTCACTGTGCGCGGTCGGAACGATTTCATAAGGCGACAGGTCGAGCCCGGCCTGCGCCGCCGCGGCACGGATCCTCGCCTCCGGTCCTATCAGCACCGGCACGATCAGCCTGGCGCGGGCCGCCTCCACGGCGCCGAGCAGCGAGGGCGTATCGACGGGGTGAACGACCGCGGTCCGGATCGGCGCCAGGCCTTTTGTCATCACGATCAGGCGCTCGTAGCCATGTCCCTTCTTGCGCAGCTCGATTCCTGGCAGGGCAACCCGCTCGCGGGAGACTTTTTCGCTCGGCGCGATCACCTCCGTGGTGCCGGTGATGACCTCCTCACCCCTCTGATTGGAGACGCGGCATTCGAGAACCACGCGATGGCCCGCATCGATCTTTCGCAGCACCTTCACCGTCACGGTGATGGTGTCGCCGAGGCCGACAGGCCGAACGAAGCGAAGCGACTGGTCGACATAGATCGTGCCCGGACCCGGCAACTCCGTTCCAAGCACGGTTGCGATCAGCGATCCGCCCCACATGCTGTGCGCCACCAGCCGGTAGAATGTCTCGCTTTTGGCGACCGCTTCATCGACATGTGCCGGGCTGACGTCGCCCGACATCACGGCGAATACCTCGATGTCCTTGTAGGTGAGCGTCCGGACCAGACTCGCCGTGTCTCCGGTCCTGAGTTCGTCGAATGTCCGATTCTCGATGCGCTCCATTTTTACTCCATACGCAATCGGCCGCTCAGGCCCGTTGAGGCAGATCAATGGACCTGCTCTCGAATGATACGTCGGTGGCAACAGCCGACCCCTAAACCGCCTCCTCCACACCGATGACTTGCCGCAGGGCGGGTTGGAGGCGAAGCCGTAACCCGCCACTTCATCCTCGGCTATTTGAAGTCGTGCTCGATGAAATCGACAGGGATGGTGACCTCGTCAACGTGATCTTGGAAGTCACGCTGGAGACCATCGAGGTGGATGAAATCATCATCGGCCGCTTCGCGCTTCCGAAGGATATGGAAGGCTGAATGAAGTAACGCGCAGCGCGATCACCGCCGCGTGCCGAGCTTCCTGATCGCGGCCTTGATCGAGGTTGCCGCGTCGTCATAGCCCTGCCAGGCCTTGGTCTTGGCGAGCAGTGCCGGCGCGGTGCGGACCGTGTAGCGCTGGGGGTCGAGATCGCCGCGGACCTGGGCCCAGGTGAGCGGCATCGAGACCGTGGCGCCGGGGCGGGCACGCGGCGACAGCACCGCGACCGCGGTCGCCGTGCGGTCGTTGCGCAGGTAGTCGAGGAAGATCTTTCCCCCTCGCAGCTTCTTCGACATGTTGAGCAGATAGCGCTCGGGCGCCTCGTCGACCATCCACTGGCACACGGCTTGCGCGAAAGCCTTGGCCTCCGGCCACGTCACCCGGTCCCTGGCGCCGTGGGCCAGCGGCGCCACCACGTGCAGCCCCTTGCCGCCGGTGGTCTTGCAGAAGCTTTCCATGCCGAGGTCGGTGAGATGCCGCCGCATGTCCTTGGCGGCCTCGACGACATCGGCAAAGGCCACATCGGGCGCGGGATCGAGATCGAACACCAGCCGGCCCGGTATCTCCGGCGCGCCGGGCGCGCAATTCCAGGGATGCAGTTCGAGCCCGCCGGCCTGCGCCACCGCGGCCAATCCCTCGACCCGATCGATCTGCAGATAGGCCTTGCGATCGCCGGCCACCTTGACCAGTTCGAGCAGCTTGGAAGTGCCGGGCATCGCGTGGCGCTGAAAGAAGGTCTGGCCCCCGATGCCATCCGGCGCGCGAACGATGGAGCAAGGCCGTCCCTTGAGATGGCCGATCATCCAGCCGCCCACCGCCTCGAAATAGCGGGCGAGCTCGAGTTTCGTCACCCCCTGGCCATCGCCGCCGTCGGGCCACAGCTCCTTGCCTGGCTTCGAGATCACGACGCCCATCACCTCGGAGGACTTGCCCGCGGCCGGCGCGGTTCGCGTCTTGCCGGGTCGTTCCGGCTTGTCCGCGGTGGTGCCGCGCAAGGGTTTTGCAAGCGGGGTCATGGCCGGCCTCTCCGCCGTCACCTCGGAGGCCGGCTTGTCCTGGCGCAGCCCCTTGAAGGCAGCTTGCCGGATGTTGCCGGCATCGGTAAAGCCCGCGAACTCGATTTCGGCCACCAGCTCCGGCTTCAGCCAGTGCACGTCGCGGCCCTTGCGCGGCGCATCCTTGCCGCCGAACGGGCTCGTGTCCGAGGCCGCCGCCTTCAGCGCCGGCATGATCCGTCGCACCGTGTCCTGCCCGAAGCCGGTGCCGATCAGGCCGACAAAGGCCAGATGATCGCCGCGATGGACGCCGGCCATCAGCGAGCGGAATTTGCCTTCGGTGGTTTTCCATCCGCCCAGCACGACCTCATGGCCGGCGCGGACTTTTGTCTTTTTCCAGCTCTCCGTACGGCCGGAATGATAGGGCGCGGAGAGCTTCTTCGAGACGATGCCTTCCAGCGACAACTGGCGGGCCGACTGCAGAACGTCATCGCCGTCGCTCTCGAAATGCTCGACATAGCGGATCTGCCTGGCTTTGCGGCCCGGCCGCGCCTGCGACAACAGGTCCTGCAGCCGCGCCTTGCGCTCGGAGAGCGGCAGCCGGCGCAGATCCGCCCCCTCGGCGAACAGGAGATCAAAGGCAAAGAACACCAGATCGTCGGTCTTGCCATCGGACAGCGCCGCCTGCAGCGTGGAAAAATCCGGCGCGCCATGGCCGTCGAGCGCCACGATCTCGCCGTCGATCAGACCATCGGGCAGCCGACTGGCCTCGCTGGCAATGGCCTGGAATTTAGCGGTCCAGTCCAGCCCTTTGCGGGTCCTCAAGGTCGCCTCGCCGTCCTCGACGCGCAGCTGCACGCGGTAGCCGTCGAATTTGATCTCATGGCACCAGCCCTCGCCTTCCGGCGGTCGCTCGACCGCGGTGCAGAGCTGCGGCGCGACGAAATCCGGCATCGCGGCGACAAGCTTGCCTGCGGGCTTTTTCACGGGCACGGCGGAGGAGACCACATCACCCCGGTTGGAATGCCAGACGGCATCCGCGTTGGCGCGCTTGGCTTTGGCCAGCATGAAGGGTTTCGGGCCCCGGCCTTTGCCGGCGGCGATCTGTTGCATGGTCCGCCCCGAGGCGACACTTCGATCGTCGTCCGGAAGACTGTTGGCCTCGCCTTCCCGCGCGAATTCGTCGCGATGCTTGATCAGGAGCCAATTGGTCCGCTTGCCGCCGTCGCGATCGGCGCGCATCCGCACCAGCACCCAGCTGCCGCCGAGCTTTTCCCCGTACAGCGTAAATTTCAGATCGCCCTTCTTGAAGCCCTTGTCGGGATCGTCGGCCTCCCAATAGCCGCGGTCCCAGAGCTGCACGGTGCCGCCGCCATACTCGCCCTTCGGGAATGGTGCCTTCGAAATCGCCGTAGTCGAGCGGGTGATCCTCCACCTCGACCGCGAGCCGCTTGTCGCGCGGATCGAGCGAGGGGCCCTTGGTCACCGCCCAGGACTTGAAGACGCCGTCGAACTCCAGCCGCAGGTCGTAATGCAGCCGCGTCGCATCATGCTTCTGGATCACGAAGCGCCGCCGCTTCGACGGCGCCACGGCGGCGTCGCCGCGCGGCTCGCTGGTCTTGTCGAAATCGCGCTTTTTGCGATAGGTGGTGAGGGTTTTAAGCGCCACGGAGCTGTCCCAGGCCATTTTACGGATCGGGCTTGCCAAGCCTCAATCTATCGCGCCACCGAGCTTGGCGCATGCCTTTTTGAGCCAATGCGCAAGGCGCGCGGAGCACGTGTCGCCGCCGGGACGAATAATCCGAGCGACCGCCTCGGGTTCCCATCGTAAGGGATGGGAATCGAACATCGCCGGGTCTTGGTACGGGTCACCCCGGAATGGCGCCGATGGCGAAGGGTAGGCAAAGGCGTCCTTGGCGCCACTCCCACCAATTCAAATCACCCGCTCGATATCGGTGTTCGAAAAATCGTCACCGACAAAGAGCAGGCGGCAACCATGCTCCTTCGCCACCTCATAGGCAAAACAGTCGCCCCAGTTCAGCCCCGCCGGGTGCAGACCTTTGCCCCAGCTTTCGTAGGCCTTGGCGACGCGACGGGCCGACGCGGCCGTCACGCTGACGACTTCGAAGCCCAGGCCCTCGATCAGCCGCGACATGTCCTCGCCGACATTGCGCCGGGCTGAGACGATCAGCGCCTCTGCAACCGTGGCCGCCGAGATCAGAAGATCGGGTTCGGCTTCCAGCACCCCGATGCAGGCATCCGCCGCAGCCTCGTTCAGCACGATCGCCATCAGCGCCGACGTATCGACGGCGATCATCCCGGCAGCCCGTCGTCACGGTATAGAAAATCCTGGCTCCGGTCCGCGCTCGGCCCGGACGTTGCCTTGGCGGCAGCAGACTCCCGCACGGCTTCGAGCAGCGCCCGGCGGGATGGCCGATCATGCAACGCCTTGATGGGAACAAGGCGAACGGCGGCATGGCCATGCCGCGTCAGCACGATCTCTTCACCGGCTTCGGCGCGCCGGACGAGATCGGTCAATTGTCCCTTCGCATCACTGACGGACACCTGCACGGCTGGCCCACCTTTGCATTAAAGCCACTGAATGCAAATTTAGACTATTTATTGGTCCAAATCAATTCCCGCCGGCGCGGAGTAACCAAAGCACGGCGAGCCCTTGAAGTCCCCGAATTCGCCCCGACAAAGCAAGCTCGGAAAATGCCGGAGGTTAGAGCATTCTGGCAACGCGGAAACCGACATCGTTGTTGCGCTCCAGAGGCGAGATGGTGTCGCGGTTGTCCAGGGTGAGGTCGTCGACATAGCCGTTCCAGGAACCCCCGCGCACAACGCGGGAAGACGCGTCGGCCTGATCCTCGCACCATTCCCAGACATTGCCATGGACCTGATAAAGCCCCCATGGATTGGGCTCGAAGCTGTCGACAGCGACGGTGCGCGCTCGATAATCGCCCATCTTGCCGCTGCCGAACGGATCGTTGCCGTCGTAATTGGCCCGACCGGTCGAGATCTCGTCGCCCCACCAGAACTCCGTCGTGGTGCCTGCGCTGCAGCAGAGCTCCCATTCGGCCTCGGATGGCAGTCGATAGACCTTCGAGGTCACCTTCGACAACCAGCGGCAATAGGCCTTGGCATCGTCCCACGACACATCGATGGCCGGTTGCCGGCCACGACCCCAGGAGCGGTCATTGGCCTTGCGCGGCACAATGCCGGCGTAGGTCCGCCATCGGGGATGAGCCTGTGCGGCATCCCACTCTTCGAATGTCAGAGCGAACCTGCCGATAGCGAACGGCCGCGCGGCGGGAACGACGACCAGTTCGGGGCCAATGTCGATGTCCTTGAACCATTCGACCTTGCCGGCCCCCGGCTTGAACCAGCCGTCCGAGACGCCATGCACGATCCCGGCATCGACCTTGATGCGACCTTCGGTCCTGTCGACGTGCCCAGCCGCTGCCCGCTGACGCTCGACACGCTCCTGCTCCGCCTTTTGCTTCGCCTCAGCCTCTCGCGCCTGCTGCTCCCCCTCCGCCTGCCGGCGCTGCTCGGCCTCGATCTCGGCAATCCGCGCGCGCGCCTGATCCGCGAAGTAGCGCGGTGCATCTTCCGCGATGGCGCGCAGCGCGACCAGGTTGGCGGCGGCACCATGCTTCTCCCATTGCCG
Source organism: uncultured Alphaproteobacteria bacterium (assembly GCA_963736075.1). GTDB lineage: Bacteria > Pseudomonadota > Alphaproteobacteria > Rhizobiales > Xanthobacteraceae > Bradyrhizobium. Next base: position 57,967 of record CAVTNW010000044.1, read on the forward strand.
CTCCCAGAACGCGTAGTCGTGGACCCGATCTGCGGTGGAACTCATCGCGACCGCGTCGCCTATGATCACTTCGCTGGGCGGTGCCGCCTCCAACGGAAACCGCGCCAAGGGCAAAGCGCCCATGGCGCGCCAGGTCGCCTCGTAGTCGCGCAAGGCTTTGTAATCCGGCTGCGGCGCCCGGCCGACCAGACGCTCCAGATCGTCG